>JAXMDB010000017.1:0-36936 GCA_046348995.1 Hyphomicrobiaceae bacterium | reverse complement strand
CTAGCACAAGAATTCTCTAACCTTGATGGATAGCCTGCTCAAGCCGTCCGAGTTGGTTTGGTATACGTGGTATCGCCAGTGGCGAAGGTCAAAGGGTATATCAACCTCGCTCTGAGTTATAATCAACGTATTGCGCCCCAAGGTATGCGAAATCCCTAGCTCGTAAAACACATTTGCATTCCGGCTTGTGCAGTCTGCAATGATGAACTCGGCATTGTAAATAGAAGACCATATGTCGTCGATCACATAGTTGGATCCGAAGAAATCGTCCCCTCTCCCAACCGACCGACCTGCACTTAGGGCAGATACTGCAATTGTCTGGTCGTAAATCGTCCGGAATGCGGGGTCGAATGGCATTATTACAAAGACATCAAATCGTTTCGTTGTCGGGGGTGAGAAAAGTGGGGTAGCAATTACACTTCTTTCGTTTCGCCTTGATAGTTCTGACAGGCTAAAACCCAAAGTGTCTTGCGCCGCGAAGAAGCCATCGGCTAGGGAGACTCTGATCGCATTCTCATGCCCCTTAATTCGTTGAGCGCATTTGTATCCCTGCATGAACATCCAGCTGTCATCATTTCTATTGTTTCTGGATAGTTTTTCAATTGACTCTATCGCACGTAGTTCGTTGCTTTTTACAAAGCGCTTAAAGCCGATGTCTGTTGTTTGAGGCGAGAGTTGAATGAATCGCCCGGAAAGTAGTTTTAAGATGGCGGCACCAACTATGGAGTCGCCTGTATGTCCAGGGAGTTCACCATCAGGAGACCATTTGTGACCGGCGCCCCACGGCATGAGTTTCAATGCATCCGAAAGGGGTGCGCCACCTTTCTGAGCTTTCCGAACGGTCATCAAGATTGGGATTATAGTCTCAAGTAAATCCCTCATTAATCTACCACCCCCTCACCCCCCGAACGGAAATACCGTCTCGCCCGCAACCAGCGTCCGCACCACCCGGCCCTGGAATTTCGCCTCGTCGAAGGGCGAGTTCTTGGCTTTGGAGCGGAGCACGTCGCGGTCGAGCATCCAGGGGGTGCCGAGATCGACGATGGTGAGATCGGCGGGGGCGCCTTTCTCGATTTTGCCGGCTGGCAAGCCGAGCAACGCCGCCGGACGGCAGGTCAGGGCGGCAAACAAATCCTTGAGGGTGACATCGCCTGCATGTACCAGGCGGAGCGCCGCCGGGAGCAAAGTCTCCAACCCGACCGCGCCTTCGGCCGCATCCGCGAACGGGCGCCGCTTGCCGTCGGTGCCTTGCGGATCGTGCGCCGAGACGATGACGTCGATCGAGCCGTCGGCGATGCCTTCGACCATCGCGCGTCGGTCGTCCTCCGAGCGGAGCGGCGGGCGCATCTTGTGGAAGGTGCGGTAGGAGCCGATGTCGTTCTCGTTGAGCGTCAGATGATTGATCGAGACGCCGCAGGAGACGCGGAGCTTGCGCTTCTTGGCAGCGCGGATCGCATCCAGGCTTTCGCGGCAGGAGATCGTCGCGGCGTGATAGCGCCCGCCGGAAAGCTCGGCTAAGCGAATGTCGCGCTCGACCATGACGATCTCGGTGGCCTTGGGAATGCCCGGCAACCCGAGCCGCGCCGAAATCTCGCCCTCGTTGACGACGCCGACGTCGGCGAGATCGTCGTCCTCGGTGTGATGCACGACCAGCGCGTCGAAATCCTTCGCGTAGGTCAGCGCGCGCCGCATCACCTTGGCGCTCGCGACGCTGCGCCGGCCGTTCGAGAAGGCGACGGCGCCGGCCATTTTCAACAGGCCGAGCTCGCTCATTTCCTTGCCGAGCAGGCCCTTCGTCAGCGCCGCCATCGTGTGCACGTTGACGATCGCCGTATCGCGCGCACGGCGGTTGACAAAATCGACCAGCGCCATGTCGTCGATGACCGGATCGGTCGAGGGCATGACGATCATCGTCGTGACCCCGCCGGCCGCCGCCGCGCGGCTCGCCGAAGCGAGTGTCTCGCGATGCTCGAGGCCCGGCTCGCCGGTGAACACCTGCATGTCGACCAGGCCCGGAATGACGAGCCTATCCTCGCAATTGACGACGGCGGCATCGCGCGGTGCGCTGCGGCGCAGATGCGGGCCCAAATCGGCGATCACGCCGGCCTCGATCAAGAGCCCGCCGGCCTCGTCCCGGCCCGATGCCGGATCGAGCAGGCGGGCGTTGATCAGCGCCGTGCGCTTCGTCCCGGTCGTCTCGGCTGTCTTGCGCGCGTTCATGTCGCTCACCGGTTGGGCAGGTGACGGGCCAGGGCCGCGAGCACCGCCATGCGCACGGCGACGCCCATCTCGACCTGCTCGCGGATGACGCTGCGGGAGTCGTCGGCGACGGCGGAGGAGATCTCGACGCCGCGGTTCATCGGCCCCGGATGCATGACGAGCGCATCGGGTTTCGCCCATTTGAGCTTCTCGTGGTCGAGGCCGAAGAAGTGGTAGAACTCGCGGGTCGAGGGAATGAACGAGCCCGACATGCGCTCCTGCTGGAGGCGCAGCATCATGACGATGTCGGCGTCCGCGATGCCGTCCTGCATGCGGTTGAAGACGCGCACGCCGAGCCGGTCGGCATTGGGCGGCAGCAGTGTCGACGGCGCGACGATGCGGACCTCGGCGCCAAGCCGGGACAGCAAGCCGATGTTCGAGCGCGCCACGCGCGAATGCAGGATATCGCCGCAGATCGCGACGACGAGCCCCTCGATCCGGCCCTTGTTGCGGCGGATCGTCAGCGCGTCGAGGAGGGCCTGCGTCGGGTGCTGATGGCTGCCGTCGCCGGCGTTCACCACCGAGCAGTCGACCTTCTGCGCGAGCAGTGCCACCGCGCCCGCCTGATTGTGGCGCACGACCAGGATATCCGGCCGCATGGCGTTGAGGGTGATGGCCGTATCGATTAGCGTCTCCCCCTTGTTCACCGACGAGGTCGAGACCTGCATGTTCATGACGTCGGCGCCGAGGCGCTTGCCGGCGAGCTCGAACGAGCTCTGAGTGCGGGTGGACGCCTCGAAGAACAGGTTGACCAGGGTGCGGCCGGAGAGCTGGTCCCGCTTTTTGGTGACCTGGCGGCTGATCGTCGCCGCCTCCTCCGCCATGTCCAATAGGCCGGTGATCTCGCCGGCTGTCAGGTCCTCGACGGACAACAGGTGGCGATGGGGAAAGTGAGCGCTGTCAAGCTTTTGTGCGGCAACCATTAAAGCGCGGTCTATAGAGGCAATCGGTTTAGGGGGCAAGGGGCGGTCTGCTATGCTCCTGGGGACAAGGAGTCGCCGATGCAGCCGGATGAGACTTTCGAGACGCACACGGTGCTGAACCAGAGCCCCCCCTTCGGCGACGTGAACCTGTTCACGGGCGACGCTGCGTTGCAGGAGGCGGTCGAGCGGGAGGGCGCGGGGCACGCCGCCGAGAGCCTCGCCCGGTTCGGCGCGCTGACGGGCAGTGCCCAGATGCTCGAGCAGGGGCGCCTCGCCAACGAGAACCCGCCTCGACTCAAGAGCCACGATCTCAAGGGCCACCGCATCGACAAGGTCGAGTACCATCCGGCCTACCACGCGCTGATGACGATGAGCACGGCGCAAGGCCTGCACATGGGCTCGTGGGATCATCTGATCAGCGGTGCCAATGCGCCCGCCCCCGGCGCCAATGTCGCGCGCGCGGCGGGAAGCTTCATGGCCGCGCAGACGGAGGCCGGGCACTGTTGCCCGATCACCATGACGAACGCGGCGGTGGCCTCGCTCTTGCTCGAGCCGGCGCTGGCGCAGGATCTGCTGCCGAAAATTCTCGTCCGCGACTACGACCCGGCCTTCAAGCCGATCCCCGAGAAGCGGGCGATCACCATCGGCATGGGGATGACGGAGAAGCAGGGCGGCACCGACGTGCGCGCCAACACGAGCCGGGCCGAGCCCATCCCCGGCGAGCCGGGGCTCTATCTGCTGACCGGCCACAAGTGGTTCATGTCGGCGCCGATGTCGGACGCGTTCCTCATGCTGGCACAGACGCCGAAGGGGCTGTCGTGCTTCTTCGTGCCGAGGCTCACCCCCGACGGCGCCGTCAACCCGATCCACATCGCCCGGCTCAAGGACAAGCTCGGCAACCGCTCGAACGCCTCCTCCGAGGTCGAGTTCCGTAACGCGCAGGCCTGGCTCGTCGGCGAGGAGGGGCGCGGCGTGCCCTCGATCATCGAGATGGTGACCTACACGCGGCTCGATTGCGCGGTGTCGTCGGCGGGCTTGATGCGCGCGGCGCTCTCCGAGGCGATCCATCACTGCCGCCACCGCCGCGTGTTCGGCAAGCTGCTCACCGATCAGCCGCTGATGTCGGCGGTGCTGGCGGATCTGGCGCTCGAGGTCGAGGCCGCGACCGCGCTCGCGTTTCGTCTCGCGCGCTCCTTCGACAATCCGCACTCCGAGATCGAGCAGGCCTGGCGCCGCCTGATGACGCCCGTGACGAAATATTGGATCTGCAAGGTCGCGCCCGGCTTCATCACTGAGGCGATGGAGTGCTTGGGCGGCAACGGCTACGTCGAGGAGGGGCGCGTATCGCGCCTCTATCGCGAGGCGCCGGTGAACGCGATCTGGGAGGGCTCGGGCAACGTCATGGCGCTCGACGTGCTGCGCGTCCTGATGAAGGAGCCCGAGGTCGCCGACACGATTTTGGAGGGCCTGAGCAAGGCGATCTCCTCCGACAAGCGCTTGTCGGCACAACTCGCGGTGGTGCGCGACCTCCTGCACAAGCCGCGCGATCTGGAAATCAACCTGCGCGCGCTGGTGGAGGGCCTGGCGATGGTGGCAGCGGCGGCGCTGCTGCGTGTAAATGCGCCGTCGGCCGTGGGCGATGCGTTCTTAGGCACGCGGCTCGAAGGCGGCGTCAAGCGGACGTACGGGCAGGGGCTACAGAGGGCGGATCGGGTGGGGATTGTGGAGCGGGCGTGGGGGTAGGAGGGCACGGAAACTGACACGGCCGATCTACAAGACGCTCGCAGCTAAGAGAGCTCCAGGGCACAGGAATGAGCTCGGTAAGGGGTGAAAGAAAATGGGTTCACCCACGTGCGAGGTGTCATTCGGCTTCCGTTGTGTGCTCGAGCCGTCCGTATTGACGCAGATGTCACGATAGGTGGTTTTGGGAGTGAGCGTGCAGATGAGAAGCAGCGTCGCCGGTCGTAGGGTATACGCGGGCGGGCGCACGTCGGGTCGGGAGGGGGAGATGGGCGACGCGCCGAAGGCGAGCGCCAGAAGCAGGATTGCTATCCTCGTGAGCGGCAAATGCGAAAACGACGGTCGCGTCATCAAGGGCGCCGAGTCCCTCGCGGCCAGGGGCTTCGACGTCATGGTTTTTGCTCAATCGAATGCCGGTGCCGAGGGCCTGTCGGAACGAAACGGTGTCAGATATCGACGGATCCCCAAGCGCAAGCATCAAGAGCGAACAGCCTTGTTGCAGAACGAGCATCTTCCATAAAGCTGAGCCGGTGACGATCAGGAAGCAGCTCGATGATGCGATCGACGATGCCCGTTCACTCTGGAGTCTTGCCACACTGCTGTGGCGGATCCGGCGGAGTGATGTCGGAAGTCTCCCGCCTGAGGATCAACGCGCTGGGATCGTATCGCTCATCGAAGCTTCGGCACGGTCCTCGACCAAGAGCCGCCGCAAGCCGAATTCGAGACTTTCTGCAGAGCCCGGTCGCTCGGATGGCCACGGTGGGTACGAGTCCATACTCGACAGGTATGGAGCTGCCGTACGTGTGTTCGGCCCATCTCTCATCCACAGCCATGATCTCGACTGTCTTGAGGCCGCGGCCGAGTTGAGCGCCGTCATAGGATGTCCGTTCATCTATGATGTTCACGAGCTGGAGACCGGCAGGCAAGTGGGTAAGGGCGAGGGAGTGGCGGACGCCTGCGGCGAAGCTCGAGGTTGCCTATATCCGCAAGTCGAGCGCAGTCGTCACAGTTTCAGATCAGCTCGCATCGCGTTTGAACGAAATTTACGGGGTGCGCCCGCTCGTGATCTACAATACTCCGCGCAGCGAATGCCTCGCTCCCGCCGGCAGGCATGTGCGTGACGACCTGAAACTCGGCCCGGAGACGCCGCTCGCTGTGCATACCGGACAGATAGCATCGAGCCGCGACATCGAGCGATTCCTCCATCAAATGCCACGTGTCCCCGATCTGCATTTTGCGCTGGTGGGCATGGCCAACAAGAGGATGGCCGCGCGGTTGGGAAATTGGCTAGAGCTGGATATCTCCGCGCGCGTTCATTTCGTTCCGCCTGTGCCATACGATGACGTTTCGCCGTACATATCCAGCGCTAGTTTCGGAGTGGTTCCTGCCGTGGCGGCCTCGGAGAGTCAGATCGTCGCGGCGCCGGGCAAGCTATTCGAAATGATGTTCGCTGGATTGCCGGTACTGATGGCGGATATGCCTCAAAGGCGGTCCATGCTCGAGAGGTATGGGGAGGGTGTCATATTTCCCAGCTGACCCTGAGCATCGACATGCTGCCGTTCATCGAGCGGATTGTCGCGGTGCAAGGACCCGTCCTGGCGCGCGTCCTGTCGTGCGAAGCGCTGGCCGCAGCGGAGCTGATCGGTTGGGAACAGCAGATGGCCGTTCTCGACCGGCTATACGCCGAGCTGCTTGCACCCTCCGTAATGTCCTCCTCATGAGGCCTCGGATCGGGGTTTGAGCCAATGTGCGGATTGTTCGGAATTCTGAGGCCGCCTGGACGGCCGATCGACCTCGCGGGATTTGAGGCGGCGGGCAAAGCTCTCCGTCATCGCGGCCCGGACGACGAAGGCTATCTGTTGGCAAACTCCGATACTGGAGAGTTTCAGGCCTTCGGCGGTCCGGACTCGCAGCAGGGAGTGATCCTACCGAGGTTGGCTGAGGCCTCGGGCGCGGCGTTCAACATGGGATTCTGCTTCCGGCGTCTATCGATCGTCGATCTCTCCGAAGCTGGTCATCAACCTATGGAGAGGGGGAACGGTGCCTATTGGATGGTGTTCAACGGCGAGATCTATAATCATCGGGAACTGTCGGACACTCTGAAATCGGCCGGTTTTCAGTTCCGAAGCACATCAGACAGCGAAGTGCTGTTGGCAGCCTACCAGCATTGGGGTGTCGATTGCTTTCGCCGATTTGTCGGCATGTGGGCTGTGGCGATCTGGGATGTACGAGAGCGAAAGCTCGTTCTTGCCCGGGATCAATTCGGTATCAAGCCGTTGTACTTGTCGTTCGCCGATCAGAGGCTCGTGTTCGGCTCGGAGCTGAAGTCTCTGCTGGCATCCGGGTTGGTGCCGCGCGTGGTGGATCCATCGGCGCTTCGAAGCTACCTCACACACGGGCGACCGGGTTTGGACGATCGCGCATTGGTCCGCGGTATCAGACAGGTCCCGCCCGGTCACGTTGCCATCGTCGATTTGCACAACGATGCAATTTCGGAATCGAACCTCGATGTCAGAGCATACTGGTCCGTCGACGAGATCGAGCCTCGGGAGATCACCTATGCGGCGGCCGTCGAGGAGGTGCGCGAGACCTTTCTGCAGAGCATTCGTCTGCATCTTCGTGCGGACGTTCCGGTTGCAGTCAACGTCTCGGGGGGCGTGGATTCGTCATCGGTCCTGATGGCAGCGCGGAAAACGCTGGGGCGCGACGTCCCCATCCACGCCTTCAGCTTCATCGCCGACGAGGCGTTTCTGAGCGAAGAGAAGTGGATCGACATCGTCGGCAAAGCCGCCGGCGCGCAGGTCCACAAGGTACGCCCCGATACCGGGGAATTGATCGGCGATATGAGCAAATTGCTCGCGGCGCAGGACGAGCCGATCGGATCGATCTCGCCGTATGCCCAGTATCGGGTGTTCCAGCTGGCGCACGAAAACGGAATAAAGGTCACGCTCGATGGGCAAGGCGCCGACGAATATCTCGCCGGTTACGACAGGTATCATGTCATGGCGTTGGCGAGCGCAATTCAGAGCGGAGATGTGTGGCGAGGACTGAGGGGCTCGCCATGGCGCAGCCAGGGAGGGCCGGAGCCGCGTTTCGCGGCTCATTGCCATAGCGCAAAGGTTCTGACGACGTCGGAGAGCGCGCTGAAGCGGCGTCGTTGCCCCTCGGCGGGCGCGCGGACTACTTCAGGGAGCACGAGGCCGTACGGCCGGCACGTTCGTCTCCAGAAGCCCCCGGGTTCTGCACGAGAGCTTGCGATGGTCGATCACGCAGGCCTGCCGGAATTGCTCCGATCGCCGACCGCAACTCCATGGCGTTCTCGATCGAGAGCAGGGTTCCCTTCTTGAGTGCGTTCCGATGGTCAGTTGCGTGCTTTCTCTGCCCGAAGCTCACATTCTGGGCTCGAATGCCGAGCGCAAGCGTGTATTTCGGTCGGCGATGCGTGGTCTCGTGCCCGACAGCATTCTCGATCGCCGCGACAAGATCGGTTTTACTGTCCCCGAGTTCGACTGGTTGAAGAAATCCGGAAACTCAATATTGGGCGTTCTGGAGGAGGGCCGAGCGGGGCGCGTCACACCACTCGAGCCACAGATCGTCAAGAGGCGTGGCTACAGATGTTGGATGGAACCCGCCCCTACAGCCAGATGATCTGGCGTTGGGTGGATCGTTCTTTGGTCAGAGCTGCTGGACATCAAGTTCACGGCATAGCGGCATTGGGGCTCGCCGCCAATTCCAATGCCGGCAGCGACGCGCCGGATCTTGGCCGAGGCTCGCGTCCTCACCGGACGACGAGATGGCAGCCGCCGGAGACGCCCGAGTGAATGACGCACGTCAGCGTTCGCCGAAAACGGAGGTCGGGCATGCCGGCAGGCGATAGTGATGCGCTTGAAGTCACTGCGCGGACCGACATTTGCGTCGATCGACACCTCATAACCTTCGCCGACGGCACGGGAGGACACATCGAGGAGCCAGATGCGTGGCACGAGGAACTCGCCGAGGCCGGTTGAGCACGGAATGCCTTCGAGCTCGATGGCGCCGGAGCACTCGGAAATCCCTCTGCGTTCCAGAACATGTCCTCGATGTGGAGTCGCAGAGAGCCGGCGGATGGCACCCATTCAACGCGGGTCACCGTGCAATCGTGGAGTCCGCCGAGGCGATCGAGCGCGTCGGGGAATGCCAAACTTCGGAGAGTGTCGGGATCGAGGCTGGTGTCCGTCAAGAAAATGGCTCCGGGAGTAGGATTCGAACCTACGACCAGCCGGTTAACAGCCGGCTGCTCTACCGCTGAGCTATCCCGGAAAACCCGTCCATCGGCACCCGGGGGGCGCCGCGACGCGGACTGCTATAGCGCAATCGGCTGGGCAAATCCATATGATGTGTTCAAGGCCCGAGCGGCAAGGCGTCGCCGGGCCGTTTGCGGGGCTTTCCCGCGTGGAGACAAGTGCCGATGGCCCGTCAGATCAAGTTCGCCGGCCGGACGATCTCGCTTCCCGAATCAAAGGCGCTCCGGCTCACGATCGGGACGCTGCTGATGTTCGGCGGCCTTCTCTGGTTCCTGCCGATCCTCGGCATCTGGATGATTCCGCTCGGGCTGCTCGTGCTCTCCGTCGACATCGCGATCATCCGGCGTTGGCGGCGGCGCGGCGAGGTCAGAATAGGCCGCTGGCGCAACGGCCGGAACGGCAACGGTAAGGACCGCGCGGGCACCGGGCAGTAGCGACCTATGCGAGGAGAAAGGGTGGAGGCCACGCCCGGAATCGAACCGGGGTATACGGATTTGCAGTCCGCTGCGTAACCACTCCGCCACGTGGCCAACACGCGCCCATGCGCCGGAGAGGGTTTCGCCCCGGCCGCATCGGGCAATCGATGCGGGGTGTCGAGGGGCTTGTAGCAAGAGCCGGGCCGGACTGCAAACGGGTTGAGGGGAGGGATGAGGAAGCGGCGAAGTTCGTTAAGGCGCGTGGCGACCGATGGGCTCGACTCGTAGGGCGGGTTGAGCCGTAGGCGAAGCCCGCCGTATCGCGCACCGACGATGCGGCGGCGGACTTCGCGAAGGCTCAGTCCGCCCTACGATCGGGTTCGTTTTGGATGGCTCGGCCAGGGTTGGAGCGAAACATGATCGGACGCTGGCTCGGAGTGCTGTTGGCGCTATGGATCGGCAGCTACGCCGCCTATCGCACGCTCGGCCAAGAGGTTTGGGCCGTGGATGGCAAGACCTACGTGATCCTGCCCGCGGGCGCCGGCGTGCGCTCAGTCCGCCCTACATACCTGGCTCGTTGCGGATGGCGCGGTCGTATATGGAGTGAAATATGATCGGACGTTGCGGCGATTTGCTTGGGGGCGCCCCTAGCGACGCGGCGGGCGGATCGGTTAAGCTCGACACCGCTTCGCGGCTCGCCTCAAGGCGCCGCAGTCCCGCCTTCCGGAGCTCCGACATGACCGATTTCGCTGCGCTGCGCCGCAATATGGTCGACTCACAGGTCGCGCCGAGCGACGTGACCGACCGGCGGCTGCTGCGCGCCATGGCCGATGTGGCGCGGGAGGACTTCGTCGCCGAGGCGCAGAAGCCGGTCGCCTATATCGACGAGGCGCTGAAGCTGGGCGGCGGCCGGCTGATGCTGCCGCCGATGGTCGTCGCGCGCATGCTGCAGCTCGCCCGCATCGAGCCGGGTCAGGCGGTGCTCGAGATCGGCTGCGGCACCGGCTATGCGAGCGCCGTCATGGCGCGGCTGGGAGCCAAGGTCGTGGCGCTCGAGTCGGACGCAGGTCTGGCGGCGCGGGCCAAAACGGCTCTCGCGGGTGCGACCGTGAAGGTCGTCGAGGGGGCGCTCGAGGCTGGGCATGCCGCCGACGCTCCCTACGAGGCGATCATCCTGAGCGGCAGCGTGCCGGAGGTGCCTGCCCGCCTCGCGTCGCAGCTGTCGCAGTCGGGGCGGCTGGTGGCAATCGTCGGCGAAAAGGCGCCGGCGCGCATCACCGTCTTCACCCGCACCGCCAACGGCTTGAGCGGCTTTGCATACTACGACACGCCGCTCGCCCGCCTGCCGGGGTTCGACCGCGTGGCGAGCTTCGTCTTTTGAGGTTTGGCATCACGAAGCCTGCTGATTTTCCTCTCGAAAGCATATCAACCGCCTGTGTCCGTTTGGGCACAGACGCCGCCGCCCAATCGGTTGATAAGGTGTGGGACGGTTGTTTGTTTAACGCGAATCTAACCTTAGTCGCGGAGTGATACGGTTCGTTATGGACCGATGCCGGAAGGAAAGTGCGCGCATGTTCGCAGCGGGGGCAGTCGTCGCAAAAGTCGCCAGCCGGCGCACGAAGCGGCACGCCTTGGGCTTTGCTTTCGTGCTGGCGATGGGCGCAACCACGGCATCGCTGCCGGCCTGGTCGGAATCGCTCGGCGAGGCCCTCGCGTCGGCCTATTCGAACAACCCGCGTCTCAACGCGGAGCGGGCGCGCCTGCGCGCGACCGATCAGGAGCTGGCGAGGGCACAATCCGGCTACCGGCCGACGATCTTCGGCACCGCCGATTACTTCATGTACCAACGGACGGAGACGCAGCCGAACAGCTTCAACGACGGCATCACGTCGCCCAAGAATCTCTCGCTGAATTTCCAGCAGCCGCTCTATTCGGGTGGCCGTACCGTCAACGCGGTCCGGCAGGCCGACCAGGTCATTATGGCCTCCCGCGAGCAGCTGCGCGGCGTCGAGCAGCAGCTGTTCATCGACGGCGTGACGGCTTACGTGAACGTAATCCGCGACCAGGAGATTTTCCGGCTCCGGCAATCCAACGTCGAGGTCCTGTCGAAGGAGCTCAAGGCGACGGAGGAGCGCTTCGCGGTCGGTGAGGTGACGAAGACCGACGTCGCCCAGGCCCGGGCCCGGCGGGCGGCCTCGGTGTCGGCGCTCGATCTGGCCAAGGCCAATCTGAGATCCTCGATCGCCGATTACGAGCGCGTCACCGGTCATCCGCCGGCCTCGCTGGAGGAGCCCTCGGTGCGTGCCGATCTGATCCCGACGGACCTCGAGGAGGCCATCCGGATCGGCGAGACGCAGCATCCGGACGTCGTTGCCGCTGCCTTTTTCGAGCGCGCTGCCGGCTACAACGTCAACGTGATCGAGGGCGAGCTTCTGCCCGATCTCCGCCTCGAGGCGACCTATACCGATCGCGTCGACCCGACACGGACGGTCGAGCGCCAAGAGACCGGCCAGATCGTTGCCCGCTTGACGGTGCCGATCTATCAGGCGGGCGAGGTGGCGGCGCGGGTCCGGCAGGCCAAGGAAGAGCGCGTCGGCCGGCTCGAGGACATCGAGCAAGCCCGCGTGGAGATCAGGGCTCAGGTCAGCTCGGCTTGGTCGCAATACGTGGCGGCACGGGCGCAGATCGAATCCGATCAAGTTGCTGTCGAGGCCGCGCAAATTGCTCTGCAGGGCGTGCGCGAGGAGGAGAAGGTCGGTCAGCGCACGCTGCTCGACGTCCTCGATGCCGAGCAAGAGCTGCTGAATGCCCGGGTGACCGCCGTCACCAACCAGCGAAATCTGATCGTCGCCTCGTACTCGTTGATCGCCTCGATGGGCCGCATGACGGTTGCCGACCTCTCGGTTCCGGCGCAGCAATATGACGTCGAGGAGAATTACGACCAGGCCAACGGCCAGTGGTGGGGCACGACCATCGAGCGCGAGGAAGGCTTCGAAGGCACCTCGACGTCGACCGATTGGCAGGCGGCCATCAGCCCGACCGAGGGACCGGACGCGCACGGCGATTCGCGGGGCAGCGATGGCGGCGGTACGCCCTGACCTTGCGCGGTGTTCGCAGGCGGTTTTGCTGTAGGTGTAAAGCATGCGGCGCTCGTCCGATCGGGCGCCATCTGCTGTAGCGTACGGCCAGTCATTCATCGATTCGTCCAGACGAGGCTCTGAACTTGCCCCAATTCGGTGCTAAGAGAGCGCTATCCAGCGGGGAACGGATGATCGAGGGTCCGCACGCGACGGAGCTCGAGGCTGGAAAGGGCGAGAGGATGAGCCGGTCGGAGCAGTCCCAGGATTCGAGCATGGACGAGATCCTGGCGTCCATCCGCAAGATCATTTCCGACGACGAGCCCGAGTCGCCCGACGCCGATATTCTGAACGCGGCCCTCGACGGTTATTCTGGTGCTGCGGCACGCGCGCCTGAAAGCTATATGGGCGACCTGACACGCGCCCTGGCCTCCGATCCTGCCCCCCGCCCTGCCGACGACGATATCTTCGACGAGGCGCCTCCCGCGCCGGGCTATGCCCGCCGTATGAGCGAGGCGCTGGCCGAGGCGATCCAGGCGCCCCAGATGGCGCCCGCGCCTGTCTTCGTACCCGAGCCGGTCGACGACGATGCCGATCTCTTCGAGGCGGGGACCGGGCCTGCTGAGGAGCCCGAGGAGGCCGAGCCGATCGAGGCCCTTGAGATCGCCATCGAGACGGTACGCGAGGACGAGGAAGAGGTTGTCGCCGAGCTCGACGATCCGATTTCGCTCGGACCGGAGATCGAGCTGGTCGATGAGGTTGTCGAGGCCGTGGATGCCAGCGACTTAGAGCAAGCTGCGCCTGCGGAGACGGGCGCCGCGCCATCCGCCGTGGCGGAAATGCCGGTGGCATCGCCGGCCGTGAGCAAGGCGCTCGCCCCGCCGCCACCGCCGCCGCCTCCCGTCAGCGTCGAGGCAGGCCCCGCGATCGACGAGCTTCCCCCTGTCGAGGCCGCGGCTCCGGTCGAGGCGCAGGCGCCGATCGACCCTGTTCCGCCGGCGGAAACGATGGCGCCTGCCGATCTGCCGGTCTCCGAGATGGCCGTCGCCTCCGAGCCGCCAGCGGTCGCCGAGACTATGGACGTCGCGCCGCTCGTCAGCGACGAGGCCCAGTCCGTCGAGGCAGCGCCGGCGAGCTTACCTGAGATCACCGATCCCACGCTCGCGTCCACCGGCGCGGATGACCCACCGGCCATGGTCGAAACGCCGGTCGAGCCCGTCGCCTCAGCCGAGGCGTCACCCGTGGCCGATCCGGGCGCGCCCGCGATCATGGACTCTCCGCCGGTTGCCGCCGCGCCCGCCGTCTCCGAGGAGGTGATGGCTCAGCTCTTGAAGCCGATGCTGAAAGAGTGGCTCGACGCCAACATGCCCCGCATCGTCGCCAAGGCGATGGGCGAGGGTGGCAAGCCGGACGCCGATACACCGCAAGTCGGCTGATCCGCACGACCGCTGCCTGAAGCCTGCCCGTTGACAGCCCTCGCGGGCATGCGGCTTATGACCCGCAACAGTCACTGACGGGCCCGAGAAACCATGCTCGAGAAAACCTACCAGCCGGCCGAGATCGAGGGCCGGATCTATCGCATGTGGGAGGAGGCGGGCGCCTTCGCCGCCGGCGCCGGCAAACGCGGGGATGCAAAGCCGTATTGCATCGTCATTCCGCCGCCCAACGTCACCGGCTCGCTGCACATGGGCCACGCGCTCAACAACACGCTGCAGGACGTGCTCGTGCGCTTCGAGCGCATGCGCGGCCGCGACGTGCTTTGGCAGCCGGGCACCGATCATGCCGGCATCGCGACGCAGATGGTGGTCGAGCGGAAGCTTAGCGCGGAGAACAAGACCGACCGCCGCACGATGGGCCGGACCGCATTCCTCGAAGAGGTCTGGCGCTGGAAGGCCGAATCCGGCGGCACGATCACGAACCAGCTGAAACGCCTCGGCGCCTCCTGCGATTGGAGTCGCGACCGCTTCACGATGGACGAAGGTCTGTCGCGCGCGGTTCTGAAGGTGTTCGTCGGCCTCTACGAGAAGGGCCTCATCTACAAGGACAAGCGCCTCGTCAACTGGGACCCGAAGTTCCAGACGGCCATCTCGGATCTGGAGGTGCAGCAAGTCGACAAGAAGGGATCGCTCACCTGGGTCGACGGCGACCCCGAGAAGCCGTTCGATGCGGCGGCACTCGCCAAGGCGCTGAAGAAAGACCCGAGCGGTCACCTCTATTACTTCCGCTATCCGTTGAAGGACGACCCCAAGCGCTTCGTGACGGTCGCGACCACCCGTCCCGAGACGATGCTCGGCGATAGCGGCATCGCGGTGCATCCCGAGGACGAGCGTTACACGGCGCTCGTCGGCAAGCTCGTCGTGCTGCCGCTGGTGGGGCGCGAGATCCCGATCGTCGCGGATGAGTACTCCGATCCCGAGAAGGGAACCGGTGCGGTGAAGATCACGCCGGCGCACGACTTCAACGATTTCGAGGTCGGCAACCGGCACAACCTCGCCCGCATCAACGTGCTCGATCAGTTCGCCAAGATCGACGAGAGCGCCCCTGTTGCCTATCGCGGTCTCGACCGGTTCGTTGCGCGTGAGCGCATCGTCGCCGACATGGCGGCGCTGGGCCTCCTCGCCAAGATCGAGCCGACGGCCCACACCGTGCCGCACGGCGATCGCTCCGGCGTGCCGATCGAGCCGTGGCTGACGGACCAGTGGTACGTCGATGCCAAGACGCTGGCGAAGCCGGCGATCGCAGCGGTCGAGACGGGCAAGACTCGCTTCGTGCCGGAGAATTGGACGAAGACCTACTACGAGTGGATGCACAACATCGAGCCTTGGTGCATCTCGCGCCAGCTCTGGTGGGGGCATCAGATCCCGGCGTGGTACGGCCCCGACGGCGCAATCTTCGTTGCGATGAGCGAGGACGAGGCGTATCAAAAGGCAAGAGCGCACTACGCTCATTCGGACCGTTCTCACCCTCAGCGGGGAGACGGAAAAGGTGAGGGGCAGCGGCAGTCGCCTGCGCAAGGGGCTGTCCCTCACCGATTAGATCCTGCAAATATCAAGCTCACCCGCGACGAGGACGTGCTCGACACGTGGTTCTCCTCGGGCCTGTGGGCCTTTTCGACGCTCGGCTGGCCGGACGCGACGCCGGAGCTCAAGCGCTATTACCCGACATCGACGCTCGTCACCGGATTCGACATCATCTTCTTCTGGGTCGCGCGCATGATGATGCTCGGCCTCGAGTTCATGCACGAGATCCCCTTCGACACCGTGTACATCCATGCCCTCGTGCGCGACGAGAAGGGGCAGAAGATGTCGAAGTCGAAAGGCAACGTCATCGATCCGCTCGAGCTCGTCGATGCCTATGGCGCGGATGCGTTGCGCTTCACGCTGACGGCGATGGCCGCGCAGGGCCGCGACATTAAGCTCGCAAAGTCGCGCGTCGAGGGGTATCGCAATTTTGCGACGAAGCTCTGGAACGCGGCCCGCTTCGCCGAGATGAACGGCTGCGCGCGGGTCGCGAGCTTTGATCCGGCGCGGGCGACGGAGACCGTCAACCGCTGGATCGCGGGCGAGGTCGAACGCACGGCGAAAGCGATCACCACCGAGATCGAGGGCTATCGCTTCAACGAGGCGGCGGCTGCCGCCTATCAATTCGTCTGGGGCACGTTCTGCGATTGGTATCTCGAGCTCATCAAGCCGATCTTGAATGGCGCCGATGGCCAAGCAAAGGACGAGACGCGCGCCACCGCCGCCTGGGTGCTCGACGAGATCTTGAAGCTGCTGCATCCCTTCATGCCCTTCCTCACCGAGGAATTGTGGGCGAAGACGGCCGAGGTCGGCCCCGCGCGCGACGGCATGCTCGTGTTGACGCCGTGGCCCGAGGCGCGTGGCCTTGCGAATGCCGCAGCCGACGAGGAGATCGGCTGGCTGATCGGGCTCATCACCGAGATCCGCTCCGTGCGCTCGGAGATGAACGTGCCGGCGGCGGCCGAGCTCGATCTCGCCATCACGGGTGCGAGCACCGGCACGAAAGCGCGCGCAGAGCGGCACGGCGATCTCATCCGGCGGCTGGCGCGTCTGAAGACGATCGGTTTCGCCGCCGAGCCACCGAAAGGCTCGGTGCAGATCGTCGTCGGCGAGGCGACGCTGGCGCTGCCGCTCGCGGGCGTCGTCGACATCGCCGCCGAAAGCGTACGGTTGCAGAAGGAGATCGATAAGGCGAAGGCCGAGATCGCCAAGGTCGACGGCCGCATGGCAAACGCCGAGTTCGTCGCCAAGGCACCGCCCGCCGTCATCGAGGAGAACCATCAGCGCAAGGCCGATTTCTCGAGCCAGATCGAAAAGCTCGAGGCGGCGCTGAAGCGGCTCAAGGCGGCGGGTTAGGCGGGGGCGAAGCCCGCTGCGATGGCAGCACGCCTCGCTCGTAGGGGCGCCCGGCCGGTCGCCCGACGGTGGCAACGATCTCCTATGTGGCTGCCCCTCACCCTTCCCTCTCCCCGTACGCAGCAATGGCTGCGACGGAGAGAGGAGGCAGGCGCCGTGCTCTCCTTGTGTCAGGGACGCACGCCGTCTCCGCCGTAGGGGCGACCGGCGGTCGCCCCACTTCGTCGTATCGGCATGAAGCAAGAGGGGCGAGCGCCGCTCGCCCCTACAGTATCCGCCATACGCCGTTCACCATGTCCGCAACAATCATCCGCAAAGTTATCCCCGCCCCCAAAAACCTCGCAGATACTGTTTCCGTCACCCGGCGAGGGGCGCTGCTCGAGAGGCGTTTCGTCAGTGCGGAGTGACCGGCGTCTGCTCGACGGCCTACGCAGGCCTGACGGTAGGGGATGCACTTTGTCCCGGGTGGGGTGAGACTCCCACCTCCGATGCAGCTCGGCTGTTCAAGGTGGGCAAAGCCAGCTTCGAAAACGCCGGCGGGGCGATCGCAAGGTCGCCTGTACAAAAATTAGGTCGCGGCTTTCGATCGCCCCGCGCCCCTCGATTGCCACGCAACCTGGTGGAAACCCCGCCGGAAGCGGGCGGAGCTATGCCTCGCCTCCGGCGACCGAGGCAGGCGCGCGTGCTAGGATGCGCGTACACCCGAATCGCCTGTGTGCGATGGCCCGAGGAGCCACCGATGCCGATCCGCCAACTCTCACCCTCGACTATCAACCGCATCGCGGCTGGCGAGGTGATCGAGCGCCCGGCGAGCGTCGTCAAGGAGCTGGTCGAGAATGCGCTCGATGCCGGCGCGCGGCGCATCGAGATCGTTGCGGTTTCCGGTGGTCTCTCCCTGATCCGGGTGTCCGACGACGGTCACGGCATGCCGCCGGCCGATCTCGCGCTCGCCGTCGAGCGGCATGCGACGTCGAAGCTCGACGCCGAGGATCTCATGGCGATCGCGACGCTGGGCTTTCGTGGCGAGGCCTTGCCGTCGATCGGCTCGATCGCGCGGCTCACGATCAAGAGCCGCACGGCAGGGGGCGATACAGCGTATGCCATTCGCGTCGATCGCGGCGAGAAGAGCGGCATCGGTCCGGCGTCGCTGAACGCCGGCACCACGGTCGAGGTCGAGGATCTCTTCTCGGCGACGCCTGCACGTCTCAAATTCATGAAGTCGGAGCGGTCGGAGACCGCGGCCATCGCCGATATCGTCAAGCGGCTGGCGATGGCGCATCCCGCCGTCGCCTTCGAGCTCGCGCTCGGCGAGCGCGGGCCCATGCTCTACCCCGCGGCCGCCGCAACGGCAGACGGTCGTCTGCAACGGCTCGGCGCCGTCATGGGCCGCGATTTCCTCGCCGACGCCGTGCCGGTCATGGCCGAGCGCGACGGCGTCGTGCTCGAAGGCTATATCGGCCTGCCGACGCTGAGCCGGGCCACCTCAGAGATGCAGCATCTGTTCGTCAACGGAAGGCCGGTGCGCGACCGCCTGCTCGTCGGCGCGCTGAAAGCCGGCTACGGCGACCTCGTGCCCAGGGGGCGCTTTCCGATGGTGGCGCTGTTCGTCTCGCTGCCGGCATCCGAAGTCGACGTCAATGTGCATCCGACGAAGGCCGAGGTGCGGTTCCGCGACCCCGGGCTCGTGCGCGGGCTCATCGTCGGCGCCTTGCGCGAGACGCTGATGTCGGCCGGCCAGCGCGTCACGGGCGAGCGGGGCGGCGCAACGCTTGCGCGCATGACGCCCGTCTCGGCCACGGCGGCGGCGGCCTACGCGCGCCCGCTTCGCAGCGGCGGCGCGGCCGGTTTCGCGGAAGCGATGCAGGCGCCGCTCGAGGGCTTGAGCATGCCGAGCGCTCCGGTCATGGCGGCGGTCGAGACGCTACCCTCGGCGCCGGTGGTCGACATCTCGTCGTTTCCGTTGGGCGCCGCCCGCGCGCAGCTGCACGACACGTATATCGTTTCACAAACTCCGGGCTCTATCATCATCGTCGACCAGCATGCGGCGCACGAGCGTCTCGTCTACGAGCGCATGAAGAAGGGCTTGGAGGAGGGTGGCGTCGCGGGGCAACTCCTCCTCATCCCCGAGGTCGTCGAGCTCGACACGGAGGCCGCCGCCGAGATCGAGGCGAATGCAAGGGAGCTTGCCGAGCTCGGGCTCGCTGTCGAGCGCTTCGGGCCGTCGGCCGTGCTCGTGCGCGAAACGCCGGCGATGCTCGGCGAGATGGACATCAAGGGTGCGGTCCGCGATCTGGCCGACGAGTTGCGGAGCGGCGTGTCGGGCGGTTTGAAGACGCGGCTCGAGCGCGTTGCCTCGCTGATGGCCTGTCACGGCAGCGTGCGCGCTGGGCGGCGCCTCACGGGGCCGGAGATGAATGCGCTGCTGCGTGAGATGGAGGCGACGCCGAATTCCGGCCAATGCAACCATGGCCGCCCCACCTACGTCGAGCTCAAGCTCACCGACATCGAGAAACTCTTCGGGAGGTCGTAGCGCGTTCGCTATACCCGCGGACGGCGGAACGCTTCGGCGAGCGCGAGCGCGGAGGTGAGCCAGAGCCCCGCCGCCATGAAGCCGTAGAAGCCGGTCGCGCCGAACTCACCCATCGCGAGGCCGGAGAGCGTCGGCCCGAAGCAGGCGCCGCTCGTATATCCGATGAGCGAGACGCTGGTCGCCGAGACGACCTCGCTCGGGCGGACGAGGTCGATCATTCGGGTGAGCGACAGCGAGTAGATCGGAAACGTCGCCGCCGCCACGACCGCGCCGACGGCCGTCACGGCCACCGCGCCCTCGACGTAGCCGAGCGTCAGCGCCGCCGCCGCGACGAAGCCGATCGCCGTTGCGCCGGAGAGCACGATGGCGCGGCCGAAGAGATCGGTGAGCGCGCCGAGAAAATTCTGCGAGATCGCGCCGACGATCATGGCGGTCACCAGATAGACGGCGGTTTGCGATGGCGTCATGCCGATCTCGCGCGCATAGAGCGCCGGCATCGCATAGAGCACCGAGATCGTGAGGCCGGAGAGCAGGATGATGAGGAACACCGGCCAGTTGCGCAGAAGGATGACGAGGCCGTTGCTGCGGTGCTGACGAGCCTCGCGCGGTATGCGGGGCTCCGGCGTCGTCAGAACGGGCAGCCCCGCCAGCAGCATGGCGGATGCGGCGATCAGGATGCCAGTGCTGCCATTGGCGAGCGCCACGAGGAACTGCCCCGCCGAGGCGAGCCCCGTGCGCAAGCCCTCGTTGATGCCGAGCATTCGCCCGCGATTGGCGAGACCCGAGAGATTGCCGAGCCAGCTGTCGATCACGACGTAAACCCCGGCCGCCGCATAGCCGAACGCCATGCGCACCGCGATCCAGCCGATGAGTGGCAGCGGCAGGACGGCGGCCGCCGCGCTCGCCGCGCCGACGACGGCGATGAGCAGCATGGAGACGCGATAGCCGATGAGGCGCACGACAGGAGCAAAGGTCAGCGCGGCGAGAAACGCGCCGGCATAGTAGGCCGACGCGATCCAGCCGATGCGAAGCTCGTCGACGCCCGACTGCGCCAGCGCGATGGCGATGAGTGGAAAAAGACCGCCGTTCGTGAAGCCATAGAGCGCGCTTGCCGCATAGAGGCCCGCGGCGCGGCGTTGCAGCGGCCAGAAGGCTTGCGCGGCGACATCGCTCATGCGGTGGCTCCATGAGGAGGCCGCGGAATACCGAGATAGGCGAGGGCGGCGAGCGTGCTCGTTGCGGTCATGAGCGCGAGGCCCGCCATCGGGCCCCAGCTGTCACGCACGAGCGCAAAGACGAAGGGCGAGCCCGAGGAGACGAAGAGGCCGCCCATCGCGATCTTGCCGAGGATCGCGCCGTAGCCTTCGGTGCCGAACAGTGCCAGCGGCACGATGCCCTTGGCGATGCTTTCGAGGCCCTGGCCCATGCCGTAGATGACGGCGAACAGAAATCCTGCGACGAGCAAAGAGCCCCCGAGCATCAGCACGATAAGGCCGGCCGGCACGAGGACGGCGGCGATCAGGCCAACACTGACGGCGGAAAGCCGCTGCCCCGCGATCATCTCGAGAAAGCGGATGAGGAACTGGCTCGGCCCGATGAGCGTGCCGAGCAGCACCGCGGTGGCATTCGTGTAGCCGAGACTTTCGAGCAACGGCACGAAATGGATCGGCAGCGCGGCGAGCACGAAGCTCGTCATGCTGAACGAGAACACCAGCAGCACGAAAGCGCGCTTGCGATCCCTGCCGGTGAGCACGGGCGCATCGGGCGGTCGCGATGTGAGGCCGTCGCGCGACCGCTCGGGAGCATTGTTGCTGCCCGTGACCGGCATCATGAGATGGATCGGCAGCGAGACGCAGAGCACGAGACCCGCGAGAACCAGTATCACCCCGCGCCAATCGAGCACGCCGAGCAGCGCATTCGTCAGCGGCCAAATGAGCGTCGAGGAGAAGGCTGCGACGAGCGTCGTGAAGGTGATGGCCCGGCGCGCGCCCCGGCCGTAGATCTGGGTCAGCATCGTGAAGGCGGCATTGTAGAGCGCGGCGGTGCCGGCAACCTCGGCGACAATGAGCGCCGCGACGAAGCTCACCCGGCCTTCAGCCATCGAGAGTGCCGCGAGCGCTGCGGCGGCGATCACCGTGCCCGCCGACATGACGAGGCGGCCGCCGTGGCGGTCGAGCAGCCGGCCGGTCAACGGGGCGAGCAATCCAGAGCAGAAGAAGGCCGCCGAGATCGCGCCGTAGGTGAAGCTCGATCCCCAGCCGAGATCGCGGCCGATGTGGGGTGCGAGGATCGTGAAAGAGTAGTAGAGCGCGCCGTAGTCCACGATCATCGATACGCCGAAGCCGAAGACCGGCCACAGGCTCTCGCCGTTGCCGTCGTGGATGGCCGCGAGATAGGGCGCGAGGAGGCGCTTCACGGGGACATGCCTTCGGGAGCGAAGCGCAGGAAAGTGACGTCCGTGTCGCCGTAGCTGCGGCGATCGAGAAGGGAGAAGCCGGCGGGAACGTCGCTGAACATGCCGGCGCTCTCTTCGACGATGACGACAGCGCCGGGCTCGAGCCAGTCGCCTTTCGCAAGCTCGGCGAGCGCGAGCTCCGCGAGGCCCTTGCCGTAGGGGGGGTCGAGGAAGGCGAGCGAGAAGCGGCCGGCCGCGCTTGCGCCGAGCTTGGAGGCATCGCGTCGGAAGATGCGTGTCTGGCCGGTCATCCCGAGGGCTTCCGCGTTGTCGCGAATAAGCCCGCGGGCTTCCACGCCGTCGTCGACGAAAAGGCAGAAGCTCGCGCCGCGCGACAGAGCCTCGAGACCGAGCGCGCCCGTTCCCGCAAAGAGATCGATGACGCGCGCGCCCTCGATGTCGAGGCCGTCGATGCCGTGCAAGAGAATGTTGAAGACGGCTTCGCGAACCCGATCGGAGGTCGGGCGGATGGCCGAGCCCTCAGGCGTCGAAAGCTTACGGCCGCGCAGCGTGCCACCGACGATCCGCATGTGTCAGGCCCACCGCCGGCGCCAGGCTTCGAACATGAGCACGTTCCACAAGGAGTGCTGCCAGTTGCGGCGGCCGGAGAGGTGCTCGCTCCAGCGGCGGCGGATCGGCGCGGTCACGAAGATACCGCCCGATTTGAGGCTCTTCTCGGAGAGCAGATCCTCGGCCCAATCGCGGATCGGACCCCGCAGCCACGTATCGATCGGCACGCCGAAGCCCATCTTCGGCCGATCGAGAAGCGCGCGCGGCACGTAGCGGTAGAGAACGGAGCGCAGCACACGTTTGCTGGACGCGCCGTCGAGCTTGAACGCGAGCGGCATCGACCAGGCGAGCGCGACGACGCGATGATCCAGCAGCGGCACGCGCGCTTCCAGAGACACGGCCATGCTAGCGCGATCGACCTTCGTCAGGATGTCGTCCGGCAAATAAGTCAGCGTATCTCGGTACTGCATGCGCTCGATGAACTGCGGAACGATGTCCTTGACGGCGGGATCGGAGACGATGGTCGCAGGCTCCCTCGCGCCGATGACGATCGCTTGCGGATCGGGCCAATGGCTGGTGAGCTTGGCGTAGAAGCCGTCGCCATCCTCGGCGACGATGTCGGCGAACTTCTGCATCTTGTCGGCGAGGGCGCGTGGCCGCTTGCGATCGGGGATGAGGCGGGCGCCGGTATCCCACAGTCCCGCTGGCGTCGCCTTGAGGGCGCGGGCACCGAGCCGCCTGAGGCTGCCGGGAACGCGGGCGATCGTGTCGTTGAACCGGCTCGCATGCGTATAGCGATTGTATCCGGCGAAGATCTCGTCACCTCCGTCGCCCGAGAGCGAAACCGTGACGTGCCGCTTGGCGAGCTGGGAGACGAGATAGGTCGGGATTTGCGACGCGTCCGCGAAGGGCTCGTCGTAGATGTCGGGAAGCCGCGGGATGACGGCCTGCGCTTCCTCGGCCGTGACGTAGAGCTCCGTGTGGTCGGTGCCGAGATGCTTGGCGACGGCGGCGGCATGCTGCGCCTCATTGTAACCCTCCTCGTTGAAGCCGATCGAGAAGGTCTTCACGGGGCGCGTCGATTGCGCCTGCATGAGGGCGACGACGGTCGAGGAATCGTAGCCGCCGGAGAGGAAGGCCCCGAGCGGCACGTCGGCGACCATGCGGCGCTTCACGGCATCGGCGAGCAGCGTTTCAAGAGCGGCGGAGGCTTCGGTCTCATCGCCCTTGAACAGCTCTTGGCGACCTTGGCGCGCGACATCGGCGAGCGACCAATAAGGCGCGATGCGCGCTGCTTTCCCCGGCTCGAGGCACAGCATGTGCCCAGGTGGCAGTTGCTGCACGCCGGAGAACACCGTGCGTGGATTGGGATAGTAGTTGTGCCGGATGAAGAGCGCGGCCGCATCGCGATCGATCTCGGCCGCGAAGGCCGGATGCGCGCGCAGTGCCCTCATCTCCGAGCCGAACAGGAACGCCGAGCCCATTTGCGCCCAATAGAGCGGCTTGATGCCGAGCCTGTCGCGGACGAGCCAGAGCCGTTGCGCATCTTCCTCCCAGAAGGCGAAGGCGAACATGCCGATGAGCTTGTTCACGCTCTTCTCGATGCCCCATGCAGCGAAACACTCGAGCATCACCTCGGTGTCGGAGTGGCCGCGCCAGTTGGGTGATCTGGAGCCGAGCTCGCGCCGAAGCTCCTCGGCGTTGTAGACCTCGCCGTTGTAGCAGAGGACATGACGGCCCCCGGCCGACACCATCGGCTGGTGCCCCGCCGGCGAGAGATCGATGATCGAGAGCCGGCGGAATCCGAAGGCGATGCCGGCTTTGGGATCAGCCCAGGTGCCGCTATCGTCGGGGCCGCGATGCACCATGCTGTCGGCCATGCGGCGCGCAGTGGCTTCGAGCTCGGGACCCGAGGTCTGCCGCTTCAGATCGATGAAGCCCGTGATGCCGCACATAGGATCCCCGCTCGCCGTCCGAAGGAGCGGCGCGCCACTCTAGCCCGTGTCGCCGCCGCGGGCCAACCGCGTCTGGCGCGGATCGATGGCGGTCGGCAGGGGTTGGCCGTCGAGCACCGCCCGATAAGCCTGAATGTAGCGATCGATGCAGGCCTCGAGGCTGAAGAGACCGGCGGCTCGGGCACGCGCCGCCCGCCCCATCCGGTCGCGCAATGGCGAATCACCCGCGAGACGTGCGAGCGCCGCGGCGATTGCATCCGGCGATCGCGGCGGCACGACCAATCCGCTGTCGCCGACCGCCTCGGCATTGCCGCCCACATCGCTGACGAGCATCGGCAACCCGGCCGCCATGCCTTCGATGACCGCGTTAGAGAAGCCTTCCTCGTGACTGACGTTGAGGCCGATGTCGGAGAGACCGAGCAGCTCGGCCACGTCGGTGCGTGCCCCGAGCCAGAGGATGTTGTTTGCGATACCGAGCGTGTGGCTCTGCGATTTCAGGTGGTCGCCGATGCCGTCGTCGCGGCCGATGACGAGGAGGCGCCACGGCTCGGGGAGCTGCGCTTTCGCCAGTCCTTCGATCAGATCGGCGTGGCCTTTGTACGGGATCAGATTGGCGACGATCGCGAGGACGAGCGCATCGGGAGGTATGCCGAGGCGTTGCCGCGCCGTGCTCCTGTCGGGCGGCTCGCGAAAGACATCGAGATCCAGGCCGTTATAGATGAGACCGGTCCGCTCGGGATCGGCGCCCTCGGCGAGAAGCTCGTCGTAGACGCGGCGCGAGTTGGCGAGGATCATGTCCATGCGCCGATGCAACTTGTGCTCGCGCTTGGCGAGTCCCGGGCGCTTCTTCTGATAGTCGTTCTGGCTGCGCCGGCTCATGACGAGATGCGGCACACGAAACAGGCGCGCGACTCGAGAGCCCGCGAGATAGGGCAGCGGCAGGAAGGCGTGCGCGATGTCGGGGCGATGTGCAGCAAAGTCCTTCGCCAGGATCGCGAGCCCCGCCGCGATCGCACGTGCCGTGCCTTGTCTCGAGGCGCCGAACCGCGCACCCGTGCGCTCCGGCCCGATGACGCGAACCCCCTGGCCCGTCACGGCCTCGGCCTGCGCGCCTTTGCGCCCGAGGCAGGCGACGGTGACGTCGAAACCGCTCGCGGCGAGCTTTGGGGCAATTTGCGCGATGTGCCGCTCGGTGCCGCCGAGGTCGAGCGTCAGCGTCACGATCGTCAGCCGGGGCTTGCGGTCGCGCGACATCGGCTGTGCAGGCTATCGTGCGGCGAAGGAGGCGATGACGACGGCGGCGCGGCGGGCCGTCGCGGCGAGCGTGGCTTCATCCAGCGTCGGGTGCACCTCGAACATGAGGTTCGTCTCGCCCAGTCTCTGGGCGATCGGGCGCGTGGGCTCGTGGCGATCTGCGAACGCGCGCTCGCGGTAGATCTCCGAGCAGCCACCGGAGAAGGCGCGGATGCCTTGGGCGACGAGCGCGGTCAGGACATCGTCGCGCGTCGTGCCGGGCCTCATCGCGACGGGCTTCAGAAACGCGTGCAGCTTGTAGTAGGCGTGCCGCAGGCCGGCAGCCGGCGCGGGCAGCCTGAGATTGGGCAGATTGCCGAGCGCCTCGTGCCAGATCTCCGCGCGTTTGGTTCGCTCGGCGACCCAGCGATCGAGCTTGCCCAACTGCACGAGCCCCAACGCCGCCTGCATCTCGATCATGCGCCAGTTGGTGCCGATGCTGTCGTGGACAAAGCGGAACGTCGGTTTCGCTGCGGGCGCCATCATTCGCTCGTAGCTCTTGCCGTGATCCTTGAAGCTCCAGGCGCGCTCCCAGGCGTCGTGGTCGCGGAACAGCACCATGCCGCCTTCGCCGCCGGTAGTCATGATCTTGTCCTGGCAGAACGAGAAGGCCGCAGCGTCGCCGAAGCTGCCGGTCTGGCGGCCGCCGATGGTCGCGCCGTGCGATTGCGCGCAATCCTCGATGACCTTGAGGCCATGCTTCCGTGCGAGCGTCATGATCGCCGGCATGTCCGCGGGCCAGCCGGCCAAGTGCACGGGCAGGATGGCCCGCGTGTGCTCCGTCAGCATCGGCGCGATGGTCTCGGCCGTGATGTTGCCGCTGTCGGCATCGACGTCGGCGAAGATCGGCGTCGCGCCGACGATGGACACGGCGGAGGCCGAGGCCATGAAGCTCCTCGGCGTGACGATGACCTCGTCGCCCGGTCCAACGCCCAGGGCTTTGAGCGCGAGCTCGAGAGCGACCGTGCCATTGAAGACGGCGACCGCATGCGGTTGTCCGATGTAGCTGGCGAAGGCTGTCTCGAAAGCTTTGACCTTCTCGCCCGTCCACTGGTTGACGCGTCCCGACGTCAGCACCTCGGTGACGGCGGCAACCTCGTCGGCGTCATAGAAGGGCCAGGCACCGCTTGCCGCACGCGGCGCGACAGCAGGCTCGTCGGATCGTTTCGGCAGCGGGCTCAACGACAAGGGGCGTCCCTCCCTCCCACAGCGCCAAGGCTTAGCAAGCGTCGCGCGGCAAGACTAGTCCAAGCCGAGGGCGCGCCGGGTTCCATTGTTCACCACACGCACATCGAATTGGCGGGTGCACTTCGCCCGGCTCGCATCCGCCATGGGGGCGAGGAGGCGGGGCTCGTCGATGAAGCGGGCCATGGCGGTGGCGAGCGCCGTAGCATCGGCCACGGGCACCATGAAACCGTTGACGCCTTCGTCCACCGTGTCGCGGCATCCGTTGGCGTTCGTCGTCACGATCGGCCGTCCGATCGAAAGCGCTTCGAGCACGGTGCGCGGCATGCCCTCGCCGTAGGACGGCAGCACGTAGACATGGGCCTCTTTAATGAGCGGCCGGACATCGTCCTTGGGGCCGAGATACGTGACGTCGTCCTTATAGTGCTCGAGCTCGGCCGCCGAAAATCCGGCCGGCCCGCCTTCCGTCGGCCCGACGAGGAGGAAGCGCGCGCGCTTGCCTTGCAGGGCGAGCATCCGTGCCGCCTCGCAATACTCGAAGATGCCCTTGTAGCGGACGAGGCGGGCGATCAGCAGGAAGGTGAGGCCGTCGTCGAGCGGCGGCAGCGGCCTCGCCGCGAACTGCTCCATGTCGACGCCAGAGCCGCCGACGATGCTGATCGGCAAGCCCTTCGGCAGGAGCTTCAGGCCCTCGAGCTGGGCCAAGTCGTCCTTGTTCTGGAAAATCGCCCCCGTGGCGGCGCGAAAGGCGCGCCTGTAGAGCATCTTCGTGACTTGGCGGACGGCGACGATCTTGGGGCTGCGGGATTTGAGGAAGGCGTAGCCCAAGCCCGTTACCATCGGCACGCGGCGTGGAACGCCGGCGGCACGCCCGGCGATCGCGCTGTAGATCGCGGCCTTCGGCGTATAGCCGGTGACGACGTCGGGCTTCCAGGCGCGGAATTTTGCGGTGAGCGCCTTCACCGTCGCGACATCGGCGAGCGGATTGAGGCCGGTGCGTTGAAGCGGGATCGGTGCGGTCTCGAAGCCGGCGGCGGTGAGCTCGGCGACGACGGCTTTGTCGAAGTCGGGCGCAAGGCACAGCACGGCGTGGCCCGCGGCGCGGATGTCTTTCAAGAGCTGGAAGCGGAAATTGATGAGCGATGGCGCGTAGGACGCCACGATGGCGAAGCGCTGGGGCGCGCGCGATGCAGCCGCCGGCATATCGGTCAATGCAGCAGCCGCCGCCCGCTTTGCGGCGCTTCGCCCTCGGCGGTCGCAAGGTGGCGCGTCTCCGGCGTGTAGCCTTCGACAGTCCGTTTCAAGACGGCATGGATCGCCTGCACATCCTCGAGCCCCATCGCCCGATTGAGCGACTCGAGCTCGCGCTCGACCTCTTGCAGGGTCATCGTTGGCTCCCAGCTCCGCTTGATTCGCGGATGCAAAGTGCCGGTCGTGTTCTCGGAGATCAGCAACTCCTCGTAGAGCTTCTCGCCGTGGCGCAGACCCGTGTACTCGATGGCGATGTCGCCGTTCGGGTTCTGCTCGTCGCGCACCTCGAGACCCATGAGGCGGATCATCGAGCGGGCGAGCGTGTCGATCTTGACCGGCTCCCCCATGTCGAGGACGAAGACCTCGCCGCCCTTGGCCATGGCGCCGGCCTGGATGACGAGCTCGGCCGCCTCCGGGATCGACATGAAGTAGCGGATCATCTCGGGATGCGTGACGGTCACCGGGCCGCCATCCTCGATCTGACGGCGGAACAGCTTGACGACCGAGCCCGAGGAATCGAGCACGTTGCCGAAGCGGACCATCGTGAAGATGGTCCGGCAGCTCGTCTCGCCGGCATGGGCCTGAAGGATCTGCTCGGCGAGACGCTTGCTCGCGCCCATGATATTCGTCGGCCGGACGGCCTTGTCGGTCGAGACGAGCACGACGCGCTCGACGCCCTGCTCGCGCGCCGCTTCCGTGATGGCGCGCGTGCCGTAGGTGTTGTTGCGGATGCCGGTGATCGGGTTGTGCTCGACGATCGGCACGTGTTTGTAGGCGGCGGCGTGGAAGATCGTGCAGACGCGGTGCTGCCGGATCGTGCGGCGGATGAGACTGTCGTCCAGCACGGAGCCGAGCACGGAGACGACCTCGACCGGCGGGGGTGCCGCCTCCTCGCTCGCGATCGCGGCGAGCGCCTGCAGCTGGCTCGTGCGGATCTCGGCGTCGATTTGGTAGAGCGCGGCCTCCGATACGTCGAGGAGGACGAGACGTGCGGGACGTTGCTTCAGAATCTGCCGCGCAAGCTCCGAGCCGATCGAGCCGCCGGCGCCCGTGACCAGCACGGCCTTGTCGCGGATCGTGCGCTCGATGAGCTCGGGATCGGGCGGCACCGGATCGCGGCCCAAGAGATCGTCGGCGCTGATCTCGCGCAGGTCGCTGATCCGTACTTTGCCCGTCGCGATATCGGCAATGGCGGGCAGCGTGCGGACGCGGACGGGATAGGGCTCGAGTTGCTTGATGATCGTGCGACGATGCGCGCGCGTGGCCTCCGGCACCGCGAGCAGCACCTCCTGCGCGCCTTCGCGCTGGATGAGCTTGGCGATCTTCTGCGGCCGGTAGACCTTCAAGCCGCCGACCATCTGTCCCCAAAGGTTCTGGTTCTCGTCGATGAAGCCGATCGGCAGATAGTCGTGCGAGAGACGCAGCGCCTGCACGAGCTGCACGCCGGTGACCCCGGCGCCGTAGATGATGACGTTCTTGCGCTCCTGGTCGAAGCGGGCAGGTGTCGCGTTGGGAACGCCGCGCAGGATGACGCCCGCAATCTGCCGGCTCGACCAGACGAGACCTGCGGCGAGCACCCCGTACATGACGATGGTCGAGCGCGGCAGCAGGCCTTTGACGCCCGAGAGCTGGACGAACAGCACCCAGATCAACACGCCGAGCGCGACGGCCAAGAAGATGCGCGTCGCGCCCTGCGGGCCGATGAAGCGGGTGACGAGCCGATACAGCCCGAGGCTCTGGAAGGTCGCGAGGCCGATGATGGGACCCGCGAGGAGCACGAGCGAGAACGGGAGGTCGGGGGGAACATAAAGCTCGTTGAGTCTCAGCGAGAAGCCGGCCCACAGCGACAGCGTCAGCAGCAGGAAATCGTTGACGATGAGGAGCAGGCGCTTGGGATATCGCGGCAAGTTGACGACACGAAGCCGCCAGTTCTCCTGGGTGCGCTTGGGAGAGGGCATAGAGAGTGCTATCGCCGATGCTGAGTGAATGAATCCCCGTTGCCGAGGATGCTAGAGGCTCGCGGCAGGCCCAGCAAGCGTGTTGATGGAGCGCGAGCGTGACCGAAAGCCCGGCGCCTGGACGCCGTGACGCAGGCGTTCCGTCATCGTTCAGTCGACATTCATCTCGGTGGCGATAGGGTCCCTCCCAAGCAAGGCTCTGCGCTGACCTGTCTGCCGGCGTGGATTGCCTGCTCCAACTATGCAAGTATCGACAACTCGCCGGCTACGGCACTGGAAAGCGCAATGGAATTCGCGATGCGGCACAAAATCAAAATCGCAGTCGTCGCGGCAGGGCTCGGGTTGGCGCTGGCTTTCGGGCTCTCCGCGCCGATCGGCAGCGAGCCGGCGAAAGCCGCAAATGCCTGCACGCAGACCTGTCAGGTGCGCTTCCAGCAGTGCATGAAGGACTCGGGCGACCGTAACGCCTGCACCGACGAGCTCAACTCCTGCCGCAATCAGTGCTTCGCCGGCGGCTGACGGCTTCCGCCGCGCTCTGCGAATCAAAACGGCCCGCCGATGGCGGGCCGTTTCGCATTCTGGTCCGAGGTCGAAGCGCTGAGATCAGCGCTTCGAGAACTGGAAGCTGCGGCGAGCCTTTGCGCGGCCGTACTTCTTACGCTCGACCGTGCGGCTGTCGCGGGTGAGGAAGCCCGCTTTCTTGAGCACGCCGCGCAGCTCGGGCTCGTAATAGGTGAGCGCCTTCGAGAGACCGTGACGCAACGCGCCGGCCTGTCCCGACAAGCCGCCGCCGGTGACAGTCGCGACCACGTCGAACTGATCGGCACGATTGGCCGTGACGAGCGGCTGACGCAGCAGCATCTGCAGCACGGGCCGTGCGAAATAAGCCGCGTGGTCCTTGCCGTTGACGGTGATGCGGCCGTGACCGCGCTTCACCCAGACGCGCGCGATGGCGTCCTTGCGCTTGCCGGTGGCATAGGCGCGACCCTGTGCATCGATCTTCTTCTCGCGGGCCGGGGCCTCGGCTGAGGCCGTACGGGCGCCGCCCTTGAGCTGGCTCAGATCCTCGAGCGTCCGGGGCTGGTCTGTCATCGACATGGCCGTTACGCGCTCCTCTTGTTCTTGCTGTTCATGGCGGCGACATCGACCTTCTCGGGCTGCTGAGCCTCGTGGGGATGCTCGGCGCCAGGATAGACGCGCAGGTTGCTCATCTGCTGGCGGGCGAGCGGGCCCTCGTCCAGCATGCGCTTCACGGCCCGCTCGACGACGCGGCCGGGGAACTTGCCCTCGAGCGTCTTGCCGGCCGTCTGGTCCTTGATGCCGCCGGGGAAGCCCGTGTGCCAGTAGAACTTCGCCTGCTGGCGCTTGCGGCCGGTCAGCGCGACTTTCGCGGCGTTGATGACGATGACGTTGTCACCACAGTCGACGTGGGGCGTGTAGCTCGGCTTGTGCTTGCCGCGCAGGATGCGGGCGACGACAGTCGCCAGCCGGCCGACGACGAGACCCTCGGCGTCGATCAGCACCCACTTCTTCTGCACGTCAGCGGGTTTCAGGTTGAAAGTCTTCATGGGCTCGCTCTTGGTGAGGCGGTCGAAACGGCCGCTCGTTTGGGCTCGCTTGCGGGAGTTTGCGGAGCAGCCGGCAGGCCGCTCGCGCGATGGCGACCTTGTACGTGCGATCACGCGTCCCGTCAATGCACGGATATCAAATAAAACGCAACAATTTCAGCTAGATAAAAGAAAGGTAAGATAATACCTCAAACCGCGCTTTAACGGCTGCCCGAACCCATGCAGACTTCGAGCCGTGTCGGGGGCCAGGCCGTGACGGTCGAGACAACGCATATCACCGAGTTCAAAGATGCGCTGATCGTGCTGGCGACGGCAGGTGTCGTCGTGCCCCTCATGCATCGTTTGAAAATCAGCCCGATCGTCGGCTTTCTCGCCGCGGGTGCGGCGCTTGGCCCCTTTGGCTTGGGCGCGCTCGCCGGTGACCATCCCTGGCTGCGCCTCGTCACCGTGCAGGCCATATCGGATCTGGCTTTCTTCGCCGAGCTCGGCGTCGTCTTCCTGCTCTTCGCCATCGGCCTCGAGCTGTCGATCAGCCGTATGATGACGTTGCGACGGCTGGTCTTCGGGCTGGGTGCGCTGCAGGTGCTGATCTCGAGCGCAATCCTCGGGGCTGGCCTCTATGCCTTCGGCATCGCGCCGCACGTGGCGCTGCTGGTGGGAGCGGCGCTCGCCTTGTCATCGACCGCGATCGTCGTCGAGCTTTTGTCGGGTGCGCGCCGGCTCGCCACGGAGGCCGGGCGCGTGAGCTTCTCCGTGCTCATCCTCCAGGATCTCGCGGTCGTGCCACTGATCCTGCTCATCGGCGGCCTCGCACGCGCCAGCGACGCCTCCGTTCTCGTCTCGGTCGTGCAGGCGCTGGGTGAGGCGCTGATCGTGCTCGCGCTGGTTTTCGGCGCCGGGCGCCTCGTTCTGAGGCCGCTCTTTCACTTGGTCGCGGACACCGGGAGCGCCGACCTCTTGATGGCGGCGACGCTACTCGTCGTCGCCGTCAGCGGAATTCTGACGGCATCCGCCGGCATGTCGATGGCGGTCGGCGCCTTCGCGGCCGGGCTTCTCCTCGCCGAGACGGAATACCGCCGGGCGATCGAGGCCTTGATCGAGCCCTTCAAGGGCATCCTGCTCGGCATCTTCTTCTTTACGGTCGGTATGGGGCTCGACCTCGGGCGTCTCGTGTCGCACCCGCTACCGATCCTCGCCGCAGCCGTGCTCATTGCTGCGGCCAAAGCGGCTGTCGTCTATGGTCTCGCCCGCTGGTTCTCGGTGTCGCGGCCGGCAGCGGCGGAGGCGGCGTTGCTGCTCGGGCCGGCGGGCGAGTTCGCCGCCGTGCTTCTGGGCCTGATGCTCGCCGATGGCCTGCTCACCGGGGAGACGCACGGCGATCTCGTCGCCGCTGTCACGCTCGGCATGGTGGCGCTCCCGGCTATCGCCAAGCTCGCCCGGCGCATCGCCCAAAGAGCGCAGCCGCCCGGCATCGATCCGGAAACCCTGGCGCTCGGCGCAGAGCCGCTCACGGCCGAAGCGCTGATCGTCGGCTATGGCCGGGTCGGGCAACTCGTCTCCGAGATGCTGGAGCGCCACGGCATCCGCCACGTCGCCGTCGATCGTGAGGTGCGTGCGGTCAGCCGCTGGCGCCAGGCGGGCAAGCCCGTCTACTTCGGCGACGCGCGCAACGCGCTTCTGCTCGAGCATACCGGTCTCAAGGAGGTGAAGACGGTCATCGTCACGGTAAGCAACCGCAGCGAGATCGACGACGTTGTCGATGCGGTGCGGCGGTTGCGACCGGGCGTCACGATCGTCTCGCGTGCCCGTGATGCGTCGCACGCGCGCGGCCTCTACACGCTCGGCGTGAGCGATGCGGTGCCGGAGACGATCGAGGCGAGCCTGCAGCTCTCGGAGGCGGCGCTGGTCGCGCTCGGCATCGCGATGGGGCCCGTCATCGCCTCGATCCACGAGCGCCGCGACGAGTTCCGTGCCGAGCTCAAGGGCAGCGCGGTCGCCCGGCCGAGGCAACCCGGATGAGGAGCACTGCGCGGTTCGGCCACAATCTGCCACAGTCGCGGCGCAAGCGAGTCCCGAAGTGGCGCGTTTTGCTTCGCGCAGGGAGAACGACATGAGATATCGGACGAAGACTCTGCTGGCGCTGGCGGTGCTCGCGGCTGTTGCGGCCGGGCCTGCTCGAGCGGAGGAGACGGCACCGGCGACGCCGCCCGCCGCCACCGACGCGCAATCGGACGACGCTCAGCCGGCCGAGGTGAAGCTCACCGAGGAGACGCTGAAGTCCGTCATCGATGCCACCAAGGAGATGCAGGCGCTCGACCCCGGCGATCAGTCCGCGTCGGACGAAAGCGCCAACACGACCGAGCTCGATGCGCAGATGGATGCAGTGGCCAAGAAGCACGGCTTCACCGATGCGGAAGCCTACGGCGCGGCCTACGAGAGTGCGGTGCAGGCCTTCGCCGTCATCGATTGGACGAGCGAGGCGCGCAAGAAGGAGGCGGCCGACGAGATCGCCGCCATCAACGCCGACACGACGATGACGGCCGAGGCCAAGGCGGAAGCGGTCAAGGGCGTCGAGGAGGAGCTCTCGGCGCCGACTCCGGCTGCCTTGCCGGAAAACGTCGAGCTGATCCGCAAGCACGAGGCGGAGATGCGCGAGCTCATGTCGAGCGACATCGGGCCTTAGAGCACGTTTAGGCGAAGTGGAAACCGGTTCGCCGTAAGAACGTGCTCAAAACCAATAGCCTAGATCGGGTTGTCGATTCCATTTGAGCTGAACTCGATCTAGTTGCATCCAACGGGCTCACGGATCGATCGCGACCTCAAAGCGAACCGTAGTCGATGCCGCCAGGCTATGTGCATGCGGGCGGGGGCGCTCGTGGCGGTTCGAAGACTTTCGAGATCAGCACAGTCCTCACTGGCGTCGAGCGCGCATCGGCGGTGATCCGTCCGCCATCAGGGGCCCTTGGACGCGGCAGTTTACCGGTGGGGCAATCACCGGCGTCGCGATTGTTCGAAGGCACGGGCGGCACCGATTTCGTGGATCGTCGAGACCAGCAGCCTCGTCACGTCGGGCGCCGAACGAGTTGCGGCCCAATGCGACCTGTGGACGACTTTGCGCGCAACCAATTTGTGGTTGCGGGTGACAGAATGCAGGCTAATGTCAAACACAGTATGTACACAGAGGTGATTTAGACACCGATGGCGGGTGAGGACGAGGCCCGGGAAGGCGGGGAGAATGCGCAGCGCTCGGAGAGTCCGGCGTTCGGCCGTCGAAGCGCCGCCGCGCCATCATCCTCGGGCAAGCTCGCGAAGGTGGCTGCTGCCGCAGGCCGCGCCGAATATGTGCTCCGTGCCGCTGCCGACCTCAAGCCCCAGGGCCTGAGCTGGGGCCTCGTGCTCTGCGTCGCGGCGACTGTCGCGCTCGGAGTGCTCGCGCTGATCAACCGGCCCCAGATCGACGACGACGCGGCATACTATGTTGCGGCAGGTGTGCTCATCTTCGTGGCGTTGATCGCGGATCGGTTCGGCATCTTAACCGCACGCCGGCCCGTCGTGCTGAGCGTCTTAACGCTTGTGGGGGCGATCGCCTATAGCCCGCTGGTCGAAGGATACTGGTACGCCTGGGCTCAGTACTGGAAACAGAGCGGACCGTGGCCGAACCCGGCCGATCCGACGATCGAGGACCTGCTCGCGTTCGATCATCCGTGGTGCACGGCTTGGACGGATAAACGGTGGTTTTGTCGTACCCGAGCAGAGAGTGCAGACTTCGAAGAGTTCGTGGCCATGCAGCCCCAAGGCACCTGGGACGAGCGGAGCAGCGCGCGAGCCCGATGCTGGCAGCGTCGGAATGGCGAAGGCAATTCAATCCGCCGGGTTAGCTGCGGCTCTCATTCGATCCCAAGGTGGTGCATACTATGGTGGACCGGTACACTGCCGTTTCCCAATCCCAGTCCGAACTCACTTAGTCTCGAGGAGTATTACTCCGGCACACCGGGCCCCGGTTTGCCGCCTGAACATCGCTATCCCGGCCAATGCATGAAGACGAAGTGGGATTGAAATAGTTAGGAGCGGACGATGTCCGAGTTTGCCATTGCCAATCCGAGTTCACCCGATCTCGCGTCGATCGCGAAGATTGTCAAAATTGTCCCGTTGCCGAGCGGACAGGAGCGCGGACTCGATGGCACCGGAACATACATTGGTCCTCATCAAGTTCTGACTGCTGCACACATTGTATATTATTTGATCGGCAACGAACCGGCTCTGCGTGCGTACGTCGGTCAGGTCGACGTTGGGGCAGCGATGGGCGCGGCTGCAACTACGCCCTTCGACGTGGCGGCGATGCCTGTGGGCGCGGACCTCGTCCTGCCAACATATTTCGACTTCATCAGGGACTTCGCGCCGACAGGCGAAGGCAGCTTCAATCCATCTGACATCGTAGTGTTGAACGCGCCCGCGATCACGCACAGCGATTCGTCGATGAGCCTGGGCATAGCCTGGGGAACGGATGCCGCAGTTGCTGAGCATTGGAGCGGCGTGGAGGTCGAATCTGCAGGATACCCGAGATCAACACAGGCCGGAGAAGCGGAGTACTCCGGACAAGTACTCTATAGGACATCCGACACGCTGACTACAGGCGACCCGTCACAAATTGGGGCGGAGTTTCGTGGTCTCGAAATCCACTCGAGTCAAAGTGGCAGCGGTGTCTGGACCATCGATCCCGAGACGGGCGCTCAGGTTTTGATCGGGATTGCCACTGTATTCGATACCGAGAGTTTCTATGGCGGCGGCCTGCTCCTGACGCGCGACGACTATCTGCGGATTGCGAGCTCATTCCAAGCGGCCGGCGTCACGGCCGACAAAGCGCCGGTCGAATATCTCTACGGCTCGGACAACGGCTCGCTGCTCGGTGGCGGCGATGTCGAGACGATCACGGGCACCTATCTGCGCGAGATCATTCGGGGCGACAGCGTCACGGGGTTGGGTGCGTTCGCCGGCAACGACCGTCTGACGGGTGGCGGCGGCAGTGACGTGCTGCAAGGCATGGCGGGCGACGATAGTCTCGTCGGCGATGGCGCGGGTGTCTCGGCGGCTCAGATAGGCAACGATTTCCTCGATGGCGGCCAGAACAGTCTGACCTTCGGACACGACACCGTGCTG
>JAXMDB010000016.1:0-44398 GCA_046348995.1 Hyphomicrobiaceae bacterium | reverse complement strand
TGCTTCAGGTTCGCGTAGATCGTCAGCGTCAGCAGCATGACGAAGAAGTGCACGAAACCGATGACGGTCGCCGCCCGTGTGTTGGCGAGTTGCATGGGCTCGGAAAGCAGCCCCGAGCCAACCAGTGCGGAATTGACGATCCCCTTCTCGGCGAGCACCAGCAGCCAGGCGTAGGAGCGTACGACGTAGGAGGTCCAGAACGGGAGAATGGCCAGCATGAGGGCGAGCCGCTGGAACCGCTCCGGCACGACGAAGGCGAGCACCCACGCGAACGGATAGGCGATCAGCACCGAGACCACGGTGACGATCGCCGTCACCTCGAGCGAATTCGTCATCGCTCGCCAGTAGCTCTCGTTGGCAAAGAATTGCTGATAGTTCGCCAGCGAGAATCCAGTGCCGTCCTTCGGATAGACGCTCGACAACGCCATCGCGACGAACGGCACGACGAAGAACAGCACGGTCCAGAGCACCGCAGGCGAAACGGCAGCCCATCCAGTTCGGTTGTCGGCTCGCCCACTCACGATTGCGTTTGCCTCATCGCGTCACCTCGCCACGTATGAGGCAGCTATCACGGGCTTTGGCCCAGTCGTCAATCGCTCTTCATGTTTGGCGAAACCGTTGCCACCCAGCATACTCGCCGGAGAAACGAAAGCTCGAGCTGGAGACGCGAAATGGAGCTGCCTGTGATCGGCCAGGATCGCTGGTACGAGGTCGACAAGAAGGCCGACGGCATCTCGCTCATCCACGAGCCGTGGATCAAGCCGTTCTTCCGCTGCAACATGTGGCATGTCCAGGGGCGCGACGCGGACATTCTGGTCGACACCGGTCTCGGGCACTTTCCGCTTCGCAGCACGCTCGCCCCACTGCGCGAGCGCCCGATCATCTGCGTCGCAAGCCACGCCCACTTCGATCACATCGGCTGCCATCACGAGTTCGAGACGCGCTGCATCCACGATGCGGAGGCGCATATCCTCGCCGATCCCCGCAACGATTGGACGCTCGCAGATCTCTATGCGACCGACGAGATGTTCGACGGCCTGCCCAAGGGTTGGGACGCAGCGAGCTATCACGTGAAGCCCGCGCCGCCGACGCGCCTCCTCAAAGATGGCGACGAGATTGATCTCGGCGACCGGGTCTTCGAGGTCGTCCACACGCCGGGACATTCGCCGGGCGGCATCGCGCTCTGGGAGAAGCGGACGCGCACGCTGCTTTCGGGCGACATCGTCTACGACGGGCCGCTCATCGACGATGCCTACCATTCCGATCTCGGCGACTACGAGACCTCGCTCCGGCGGCTGATGGCCATGCCGATCGCGACCGTGCACGGCGGGCACTTCCCGAGCTTCGACGGCCGCCGGCTCAAGACCGTCATCGACGAGTATCTCGCCGGCCGCCGCAAGCCCGGATGCCCGATCGAGGCTTAGAGCTTCACGTTGCCCAGCCGCAGCGCGTTGCCGATGACGCTCACCGACGACAGCGCCATGGCGGCGGCCGCGATGATCGGGGACAGCAGCAGCCCGAATGCCGGGTAGAGGATGCCCGCCGCAATCGGCACACCGGCCGCGTTGTAGAGGAAGGCGAACAGCAGGTTCTGCCGGATGTTGGACATGGTCGCTTCCGACAGGCGGCGGGCGCGAACGAGCCCCATGAGATCGCCCTTGAGCAGCGTCACGCCGGCGCTCTCCATGGCGACGTCCGTGCCGGTCCCCATGGCGATGCCGACATCGGCGGCGGCGAGCGCGGGGGCATCGTTGACGCCATCGCCCGCCATCGCGACGGCACGCCCCTCTCCACGCAGCTTGGCGACGATCCGGCTCTTATCCTCCGGCAGCACGTCGGCCTCGACCTCGGTGATGCCGAGCTTATCGGCGACCGCTTGAGCCGTCGTGCGGTTGTCGCCGGTCAGCATGACCACGCGGATGCCTGCCACCTTGAGCGCGGCGATTGCTGGGGCGGTCGACGCCTTGATGGGATCGGCGATGGCGATGAGGCCGGCAGCCTTGCCGTCGAGGGCGACGAAGATTGCCGTCGCGCCGTCCTTGCGCAACGCGTCGGCCTCGGTGGCGAGGGCCGCGATGTCGATGCCGGCCTCGCTCATGATGCGCGCGTTGCCGATGACGAGGCGGCGGCCACGCACGACACCCGTGACACCCTTGCCGGCCGGCGCCTCGAAGCTCGTCGGCGTCGCGAGCGAGATGCCGCGCTCGGTCGCGGCCCTCACGATCGCCGCGGCGAGCGGATGCTCGCTCGACTTTTCGAGGCTCGCCGTCAGACGCAGCAGCGCCGCCTCCTCGATGTTGCCCGCCGTGCGGATGGCGACGACACTCGGCCGTCCTTCCGTCAGCGTCCCGGTCTTGTCGACGACAAGCGTGTCGATCGCCTCCATGCGCTCGAGCGCCTCGGCATTCTTGATGAGCACGCCCGAGTGCGCGCCTCGTCCGACACCGACCATAATCGACATCGGCGTTGCCAGCCCCAGTGCGCACGGGCACGCGATGATGAGCACGGAGACGGCCGCGATCAGCCCGTAAGTCAGGCGGGGCTCCGGCCCCCAGATCGCCCAGGCGGCGAAAGCGAGCACGGCCACGGCGAGCACCGCCGGTACGAACCAGCCGGAGACGCGATCGGCCAGTCGTTGGATCGGTGCGCGGCTGCGCTGCGCCTGCGCCACCATCTGCACGATTTGCGACAGCATCGTCTCGTGTCCGACCTTCTCCACGGTCATGACGAAGCTGCCGGACTGGTTCATCGTGCCGCCGATCACCTTGTCGCCGGCCGCCTTCGTCACGGGCATGCTCTCGCCGGTGACCATGGATTCATCGATGGCGCTGCGGCCCTCGATGATGGCCCCGTCGACCGGCACGCGCTCGCCGGGACGCACGCGCAACCGGTCGCCGGCCATGACCTGATCGAGGCCAACATCCGTTTCGCTCTCGTCGGCGCCGATTCGGCGTGCGGTCTTTGGCGTCAAATCGAGCAGCGCCTTGATCGCGCCACTGGTCCGCTCGCGGGCCCTGAGCTCGAGCACTTGGCCGAGCAGGACGAGAACCGTGATCACGGCCGCCGCCTCGAAGTAGATGGCGACAGAACCGTCGTGATTGCGCATCGAGGCCGGGAACAGGTCCGGGGCGAGCGTCGCGACGACGCTATAGGTCCACGCCACGCCGGTGCCCATGGCGATCAGCGTGAACATGTTGAGGTTCATGGTCTTGAGCGAAGCCCAGCCCCGCTCGAAAAACGGCCAACCCGCCCACAGCACCACGGGCGTTGCGAGGAGAAGCTGGATCCAGTTCGACGTTTGCTGTCCGAGCCACAGGTGGAGGCCGGTCAGATGCCCGCCCATCTCGAGCAGGAACACGGGGAGCGCCATCGCGAGGGCGATCCAGAACCGCCGTGTCATATCGGCGAGCTCGGGGTTCGGCCCTGAATCGGCGGTGACGAGCTCGGGCTCGAGCGCCATGCCGCAGATCGGGCATGAGCCGGGGCCGACTTGCCTCACCTCCGGATGCATCGGGCACGTGTAGATGGCGCCCGGCACCACGGGCTCAGGCGCTCGCGCCTCGGGGTTCAAGTATTTGACGGGATCGGCGATGAAACGCTCGCGGCACTTGGCCGAGCAGAAATAATAGGGATGCCCCTCGTGCGTGTGCCGGTGCTTGGCGGTGTGCGGATCGACCGTCATGCCGCAAACGAGATCCTTCACGCCGTGTGTGACGGGCGCTGCGGCGTGGGCGTGCGATTTGTCCTGCAGATACTTGGCGGGATCGGCAGCGAACGTCTCGCGGCAGCCCGCGCAGCAAAAGTAATACGTCTGCCCGTCGCGGACGTGGCTCTCCTCGGCGGTCGCCGGGTCGACGGTCATGCCGCAGACGGGATCGATTGCGCCCGTCGTCTCCGCCGCCGCACCTCCCGCATGTCCGCCACAGCAGCCCTGAGCGCCGCCCGCGGCGCCGTGGCCGCAGCCACAGCCGCTCTTGGTTATCGCGGGGCTCGCGGCGGTGGGCGCGGCACCATACTTGCCGCCACAGCAAGACTTGCCGCTCGTCTCGTGCGCTTTGTGCTCGTGGGCCATCGGAAACTCCGCATCGCCGCCAAGGCATACCGCCCGGGGGTATCATTCGGTTTGACAGATATACCCGCAGGGGGTATTCGTCAACCCATGAAACACGCTCCCAGAGCCGAACGGCTGAAACGCCTCAGCCGCATCGAAGGCCAAGTGCGCGGCATCTCGCGCATGGTCGAGGAGGACCGCTACTGCGTCGACATCGTGACGCAGATCTCGGCCGTGCGCGCCGCCTTGCGCAAGGTCGAGGAGGAAGTGCTTAAGCAGCACATCGAGCACTGCGTCGAGCACGCCATCACATCCGGCGATGCCGAGGAGCAGCGCACGAAAGTCGCGGAGCTGATGGAGCTTCTCAAACGCGCCTCGCGCGGAGCTTGACCGGCGGCACTAACCTCATCGGCGCAGCAGGGCCTGCATCTGATCGATCTCCTGTTGCTGGCTGCGGATGATCTGCTCGCAGAGACTCCGCAAATCCGGAGCCTGGAGCGGCGCCTCCCGGCACATCAGGATCGCGCCCGAGTGATGCGGGATCATCGATCGGATGAACTCTCTATCGCCGATGGCCGTCTGATCGCGGATGAGCAGGAAGCAGCCAACACCAGCGACGACCGACAGCACGATCAGGGCGGCGTTCAGCCTGCGGTTGGCATACATGCTCCGCATCAGCCAGAGCTCGAACAGGATCATCGGCGCCGTCATCAAGCCGGCCATATAGGCCTGGTTGAGGCTCGCATAGACGTAGCCCGGCCGATCGACCATCGCGTACATCAGAATGTACATCGACACGAACGAGAGTCCGGCCATGGCCGCGAGCCGGCCATAAGCGCGGGGATGCTCCATCGGAACGCCTCTCTTTCAACTGCAATGCGCTGCATGGCGGCTGGTTCCGGAGCGAGGTACCCGACCTCGACATCGCCCTGTATGCTGGCGGCGAAGGCATGGAGGATCATATGGGTCTCGTTACCGGCAAAGTCGCGCTCGTCACTGGCGCGAGCCGCGGCATCGGCAAGGGTGTCGCCATCGGGCTCGCCAAGGAGGGCGCACGGCTCTTCGTCTCAGCCCGCAGCCTCGACCGCAGCACCGCGACCCGCGATCCCGACGGCAAACCGTTGCCTGGATCGCTCGCCGAGACGGTTGCCGAGCTGAAGGCCCTCGGCGCCGAGGCGACCGCGGTCGCCTGCGATCTCTCCGACGCGGCTGCGATCGAGCGTCTCGTCAACGAGGCCATCAAGTCAGCCGGCAGGATCGACATTCTTGTCGCCAACGCCGCGCCGCAGAGCCCGGTCGCTGGCTCCGCGTGGGACCTCGATGTCGCCGCCTACGACGAGGCCATGGCAATCGGCCCGCGCTCGGCCTATCTGCTCGCGCGTGCGGCTGCCCCGCAGCTGATGAAGCAACGTTCGGGTCTCTTCGTCGCCGTCTCGGCCTCCGTCGGCGCGGAAGGCTCGGGCTACTCGACGGCCTTCGGCATCTCGTGCGTCGCGACCGATCGCGTCGTGCAAGGGTTCGCCGAGGAGATGCGCGGTTCGAGCGTCGCCGCCGTCTCGCTCTGGCCGCGGCTCGTAAGGACCGAGCGCGTGATGATGGCGGCGCAGGGCCAGGATCTCGGTTTCAACGTTGGCAGCGGCTTTAATCCGATGCGCGACGCCGACAGTCCGGAGCTGCATGGGGCCATCATCGCCCGCCTCGCCGCCGATCCGGACATCATGCGCTATACCGGCAAGGTGCAGATCATCTCGGATGTCGCCGCGCGCTATGGCCTCAAGGACATCGACGGCGCCACGCCCCAGCCGAGCCCCCGCGTCGTCAAGATGCGAGCCGAGCGCCAGGGCCGGATCGCGCCATCGGCGTATGAGTGACTTAAACGTCTTTCATGACCCGCAACGAATCGAGGATCGCCGCGTGGACATCACGCGAGGCGACCGCATCGCCGACGCGGAACAGAGCGAAGCCGGGCCCCGACTCCGCCAGCGACGACTGCGGCTTGCCCGATCGCAGGGCATCGAGGTCGGTCTCGCCGCGATTGCGCGACATGGGTTTCAATGCCTCGAAGAGCGTCTCATCAGGCGCCGTGCCGAGCTCGGCGACCACGCAATCGGCCTCGAGCTCCTCGACGATGTCGCCATACTCGTGCGTAAAGGTCGCTCGGATCCGGTTCCCCGCCCGCGAGAGCCCCGTGAGTCTTCGATCCGTCATGAGGACAGCCTTCGCCTTGGCGAGGGCCGCAAGATAGTTCGGATAGCTCGACCCGCCGAGCGACCTGCCGATCATCCGATCGGGCGTTGCCAGTGTCACCGCCCGGCCCTGGCGGGCAAGATGCTCGGCGAGCGCGATCGCCGTGTGCCCACCCTCCTCGTCATAGATGAGGACCGTCCCCTCCGGACGCACGGCCTCCGACAGAATTTCGACGCCCGGCACGGCGAGCAGCCCGCCCGGGATCTCGGCATGCCGGGGGATGCCACCGGTCGCGAGCACGACGACGTCGGGATGCTCGGCGAGAATATCGTTCTCTTCCGCCACGGTATTGAAGCGGATATCGACGCCGAGCACGGCGACCTCGGCAGCAAGCCAGTCGGCGATGCCGATCATATCGCGACGAGACATGGCACGGGCGGCGAGCCGCACCTGGCCGCCGAGCGCACCACTCGCCTCGAACAGAACAACCCGATGGCCGCGCGCAGCAGCGACCCGCGCCGCCTCCAGGCCCGCTGGCCCACCACCGACCACGACGACCTTTCGTTGCGGTCCTGCGCTGCGCTCCACCGACTGCGGCAGAATCTGTTCCCGCCCCGTCGCTGGATTGTGCAGGCAGAAGGCCTCACGGCCAGCGTAGACGCGGTCGATGCAATAGGCCGCGCCGACGCACGGACGGATGCGATCGGCCTGCCCGGCAACCAGCTTCCGCACGATATGCGGATCGGCCATGTGCGCGCGCGTCATGCCGACGAGATCTACGGCGCCACTCTTGATCGCATGCGCCGCGCTCGCGAGATCGGCGATCCTGCCAGCATGAATGACCGGTGCGCCGACCGCTGCCCGAAAGCGCCTGACGGCATCGAGATAGGGGGCCATGGGCTTCGCCATATTGCCGATGAGATCGGCGAGGCCGCGCGTGGTCATGGCGCCGAGGCCGTTGAGGTTGAGGACGTCGTAGAGGTCATCTGCGTAGAGGCGCTTGGCCACCGCGAGGCACTCCTGCGCATCCGGCCCGCCCTCGCTCGCCTCGTCGACGGCCATGCGCAGCGACACGATCATCCGCGACGGTATCTCGCGGCGGATTTGCGTCAGCACCCGAACCAGAAACCGCATGCGGTTCTCGAGCGATCCGCCATACTCATCCTCACGAAGGTTCGCCTCGGATGACAGAAACTGCCCCGGCAGGTGCGAGGAGATGAGCACCTCGACGCCGTCGAGATCACCCTCCGCACAGCGGCGCGCGGCGGCGCCATAAGCCTTCACGATCCGGTCGATGTCCTCGATCTGCATCGCGCGCGGCACGGCATGGTGGGCCGGATCGCGCACGCTCGACGGCGCGATCGGCACGATCCAGTCGCCGGCATCCCACGCGGTACGGCGGCCCATATGTGAGATTTGGCACATGAGCTTCGTGCCGTGGCGATGGATGCGCGCCGCGAACCGCCTGAAATACGGGATCACATCCTCGGTGCTGACGTCGATCTGGTTGTAGATCGGGCTGACCTCACCCGAGACGATCGAGGAGCCGCCGAACATGGTCAGCGCGATACCGCCCTTGGCCTTCTCCTCATGATAGGCCTGATAGCGCTCGGTCGGATTCCCGCCCTCGGCAAAGGCGGGGGCATGACTTGTGCTGACGATCCGGTTCTTCAGCTCGAGCCCTTTGATCAAGAAGGGCTCGAGCAGGATGTCGAGGGCGGCCATCGCTAGCCCCGGAGGCGCAGATTCTCCGGATCGTACACCGGCTCCGCCTCGATGCGGGCCGCGCGACGCTCGCCGAGGATATCGATCTCGAGCTTGGTGCCGGGCGCGGTGAGCGTGGGATCGACATAGGCGAAGGCGAGCGATTTGCCGGATGTGTAGCCGTAGCCGCCCGAGGTCGTGACGCCGACCGGCTTGCCGCCGCTGTAGACCGTCTCGGCGCCGAGGCAGTCGGCATCCTTCGCATCGACCGACATGTAAACGAGCCGCGTGCGCGGGCCCTGCTGCTTCGACGACAGCGTCGCCGCCTTGCCGATGAAGTCAGGTTTGGAGAAATCGACGAAGCGCTCCATATCGCCTTCGATCATGGAGATTTCGTTCGTCAGCTCCGCGCCCATGCCGCGATAGGCCTTCTCGATGCGCAGCGCGTTCATCGCATAGGTGCCGAAGAGCTTCAGGCCGTGCGCCTTGCCGGCCGCGCGGAGCGCATCGTAGATCGCGGGCAGGCCCGGCATCGGCGCGTGCAGCTCGTAGCCGAGCTCGCCGACATAGCCGACGCGCAGCACGCGCGCTTGCACGCCCGCGACCTCGATCTCACGGCCGTTCAGCCACTTGAGGCCGGCGTTCGTGACATCGGCTTTCGTACACTGAGCCAGCACCTCGCGCGATCTCGGCCCCGCAAGCACGAGCGTGCCATATGCCTCGGTGAGATCAGTGACGGTGACGCGCTCGCCGGGACGGATGGCATTGCGGAGTAGCGAGAGATCATGCATCTGCGCGACGGCTGCCGACAGCACGTAGAAGCGCTCGGGACCAAGCCGCGTCACTGTCATCTCGCTCTCGATGCGGCCGGACTCGGTGAGCAGATGCGCGAGCACGATACCGCCGTCCTTCTTCGGAATGCGGTTGGCGAGCACGCGATCGAGGAAGGCGTAGGCGTCGGGGCCGGTGACGTCGTATTTCGAGAAGGTCGACAGATCCATGAGCCCGACGGCCTCGCGCACGGCCTTGCATTCGGCGCGCACCGGCTCGAACCAGTTCGAGCGGCGGTAGCTGTAGGCCTCGCCCTTGCCCGTCGTGTCGTACCAGCGCGCCCGCTCCCAGCCGGCGATTTGCGCGAACTGCGCGCCCTCTTTCTCGAGGCGGTCGTAGAGCGAGGAGACGCGGATTTTGCGGCCGACGTCGTGCTGCATGCCGGGCGGCATGCAGGTGTACATGTGCTGATAGTCGTTGACGGAGGTGATCTTGGCGAAGTCGAGCGTCGCCCAATCGCCGAAGCGGCGCGGGTCGAACTCGGCCATGTTGATCTCGCTGGCGCCGTGCACCATCCATTGGGCCATGTACTTGCCCATGCCGGCACCCTGGCAGACACCGATCGAGACGCCCGCCGCCATCCAATAATTCGGAGCGCCGGGCGCCGGCCCGAGCAGGAAGTTGCCATCGGGCGTATGCGTTATGGCGCCGGAGATCACCGACTTCAAGCCGGCCTTGCCGAACAGCGGCAGACGCTCGGTCGCGCGCTCGAGCCACGGAGTCAACCGATCGAGCTCGGGCGCGACCAGCTCGCTCTCGAAGTCCCATGCAAGGCCGTCGTCGAAACAGGTGTGCGCGGTCTCCTGCTCATAGGGACCGATGAGGATGCCGTTGGTCTCCTCGCGCAGGTAGGAATGGCAATAGGGATCGCGGACGACCGGCAGCTCCATCTTCAGATCGATCAACTCCTGGATCGGCTCAGTGATGACGTAGTGATGCAGCATGTTGGCGATCGGCACGTTGTGGCCGGTCCAGCTGCCGACGACATCGGCATAGCTGCCGGCCGCGTTGACGACGTGCTGGCAGACGATCTCGCCCTGCTCGGTCGTGACCTTCCATTCGCCGGTCGCCAGCCGCTTGATGTCGGTGACGCGATTGCGGCGCGAGATCTTGGCGCCGAGCTTGCGCGCCCCCGCCGCCATGGCGTTCGTGACGTCGGCCGGTGCCACGTGGCCGTCGGTCACGGTCAGGTAGCCCATCTTGACGCCGAAGGTCTCGAGATAGGGGTGGAATTTCTTGATCTCTTCCGGAGAGATCAGATGCGCTTCATAGTTGAGCAGCTTGCTCATCGCGTGCACGCGCTTGAACCAGTCGACCTCGGCATCGTAGATCGCCAGCCGAATGCCGCCGCAACCGTGCCAAGAAACCTCGTGGCCTGTCAGCTCGGGGAGCTTGGGGTAAAGCTCTGTGCCGTAAACGTGCATTTTGGTTAGCGAGTAGGAGCCGTTGAAGTGCGGGCACTGGCCGGCCGCATGCCAGGTCGAGCCCGAGGTCAACTCCCCCTTCTCGACGAGCACGACATCCGTCCAGCCTTCCAGCGCCAGGTGATAGAGCAGCCCGACACCGACAATTCCGCCGCCGACGATGACGACGCGGGCATGGGTTGGGAGATCGGACATGGGCGGGCTCCTGTGAACTCTGTCGAGGCCAGTTCTAGGCAAGACGCTCGGGAAGGCAAGCCGACCCAGTGTCACCTCGGGCGAAACAAGCTTACCGGGCGCATGCGTCCCCGACAGCCTTTCGGATGTCACCGCCGTTTGCTAAGCGAGAGGAACGGTCAGCCCCCGCAGGCCGTCACAGGTCAGGCAGGGCGGCGTGCTCGACAGTCTTACAGAGACGATCAAGGGGTACACGGACGCCTTACTCGCCTTCGTGCAGGCCCACGAGGCCCTGGCGCCGCCGCTGGTGTTCATCCTCGGCTTCGCCGAGTCGATCCCGATCCTCGCCTTCTTCGCCCCCTCCTCGATCATTCTGCTCGGGATCGGCGCGGCACAGGGCGCGACCGGGCAGGGCTTCTGGCTGGTTTGGATGGCGGCGGCAGGCGGAGCCTTTGCCGGCGACTGCCTTGTCTACACGCTCGGGCGCGTCTTCGAGCATCGCATCATGCACTTCCCGCTGCTGGCGCGGCATCCCGACTGGTGGAAAACCGCGCATGCGTTCTCGGAGCGATGGGGCATGCTCGGGATCTTCGCGGGCAAGTTTCTCGGGCCCTTGCGCTCGGCGTTGCCCCTCATCGCCGGGGTCGTCGAGATGCCGGTCTGGAAATTCGTGCCGGCGAGCCTGCTTTCCTCCCTCATCTGGGCCGGTGTGTTCCTGGCACCGGGTGTGTTCGGGCTGGGATGGCTGGTGGGCGGGTGAGAGGCGATGTTGATCGGGTAGAACCGAGTTCCTGTCGAGCAACCTTTGCCTCCTCCAGCCTATGGGGAGGTAAATCTCACACCACCTCGCACTCGACCGGCTTCGGCGTCTTGTCGGGGCCGTTGATCGGCGTCACATCCATCGGGCAGGACGAGAGCACGACGATGGTGTCCATCAACGCGCGCAGCACGAGCCAGTCGCCCGGTTTGCTCAAGGGTGTCGAAATCGATACCTCGCGATTGTTCGTGACCGGAATGTTCATCCAGAGGTTCAGAGGATTTGGCAGCGGCACGCGCGGCACGCCGATCTCGTCGAGCGCCTCATAGAAATTGTCGCGGCAATTGCGATGGCCGGGCGGGCAGCCGTAGCTCTGATAGATCCACGGCGTGCAGCTCGCAAACAGCATGTCGTGCTGGCCGGGCGAGGTGTCCTCCTCGAGCATCAGCATCTTCGTGCGGCGATCGGAATAGAGCGCGTCGCCCTTCTCGGGAAACAGCTTGCCGAGCATTCGCCGCGTCTGCTCGACCGAGCTGACCTCGGACGTGTCGTGCGCATTGAGCGCCCAGGTGTCGACCACCTGGGTGCCGAAGGTATTCGTGAGCTTGAGGCCCTGGCCCTTCGCCAAACGGAAGGCGAGCCCGCGAGCAGGTTGCAGCGTCGGCATGTCTTTCTCCTCAACCCGGCAGCAGGACCGTCGAGCCCGTCGTCTTGCGGGCCTCGAGATCGCGGTGCGCGTCGGCGACCTTCGACAAGGGATAGGTCTGGTTGATCTCGATCTTGACCTTGCCGCTCTCGACCATCTTGAACAGCGCATTGGCGGAGGCGACGAGATCCGCGCGCTTGGCGGTGTAGGTCATCAGCGTCGGCCGCGTCGCGAACAGCGAGCCCTTCTGCGCCAGGATACCCATGTTGAACGGCGGGATCGGGCCGGACGCCTGGCCGAAGCAGACCCACATGCCCATCGGCTTCAAGCAATCGAGCGAGCCCGGGAACGTGTCCTTGCCGATGGAATCGTAGACCACGTCGCAGCCTTCACCCTTCGTGATCTCCTTCACACGCTGGACGAAGTCCTCCTTCGTATAGTCGATCGTGTGGGTCGCGCCGTGCGCCTTGGCAAGGGCGGCCTTCTCCGCCGATCCGACGGTGCCGATGATGGTCGCGCCCAGCGCCTTCGCCCATTGGCAGGCGATGAGGCCGACGCCACCGGCCGCCGCGTGCAGGAGCATCGTCGTGCCCGGCCCGGCCTTGAAGGTGCGGCAGAGCAAATACTCGACCGTCATGCCCTGCAGCATCATGGCGGCGGCGGTCTTGTCGTCGATCGCCGCCGGAACCTTGACGAGCCGGTCGGCAGGAATCCGGCGCATCTCGGCATAGCCCCCGAGCGTGCCGGCATAGGCGACGCGGTCGCCGGGCTTCAGGTCGCTCACACCCTCTCCGACCGCCTCGACGACGCCAGCGCCCTCCATGCCCGGCGTGAAGGGCATGCTCGGCTGCGGGTAAAGCCCGGTGCGGTGATAAACGTCGATGAAATTCAATCCGATGGCCGATTGGCGGATCAGCGCCTCGCCTTTGGCCGGACGGCCCGGATCGGCATCCTCGACCTGCAACGCCTCAGGCCCGCCATAGGCATGCACTTTGACCACACGTGCCATCTTATCCTGTCCTTGCTCTCGGGCTTTGCGCAGGTTCGGACGCCGAACCGGTTTCCACTTCGCCTGAACGTGCTCTAGTCTGATCTCTCGGTTGCGAATCGCCGATTCCGCCAAGGATCGGCCGCAACGTTGCCGCCTTGGGCGCCTATCGCCCATGCGGCTACTTGAGAAGAACCTACCGAGCGGCCCCGTGCCGCTCAAGGGGACTTCGATGACAGGCGGGGACATGGTGCGAGCGGCTTCCTCTTTTCTGACCGCGGTGACGGTGCTGGGACTTTTGCTCGCCGGCTGCGCGGGCGGCCCGCAGGTCGGAGGCCCATGCCTCGACGACAGCGCGGGCTGCGTCGACAAGCGGGTGGCGCTCGTCAACTCCATGGCGAGCGATCCCAATCGGAGCTGGATCGGCAAGCCGGGCTCGGCGTCCGAGCACTATTCGGGTGTACGGCTGTTCGCCTATCAGAAGACGAAGGAGCAACTCTCCTGCGACGAGCTCGCCAAGGGCATCGCCGACCTTAGCTCCGCCAAGCAATCCCTCGCCAACGGCCCGCCTCCCGGCGGCTCGGCCGAGCGCAACACCACCGTCAAGGCCATGACCGACGACGTCCGCGGCCAGCTCGAGAAGCAGCGGAAGAAGAAGGGCTGCGCGTGAGGCGCAGCTCCCGCTCGTTTTGACGCGGGATGTCGAGGGCCTGTCCCGCTCGCCCAAGAAGCGTCGCCTCGGAACAACTCAATTGAGTTGTAGCGCAAAACATCGTCACCCCCTCGCCATCATCACTCCCCACCTCCACGTCTCTGGACGTGGAACGAACGGAGGATTAGACGATGCGCGCTCTGACCGCTGCGGTGCTTGCCGGTGTGCTCTCGACGGGCGTGACGGGCGGGGCCAGCGCGGGCGAGCACCCGCCCGGCTGCTTTCCGATGCTGCTGGTCCGGGTCATCGACGGCGACAGCGTGTATGGCTATGTCGACACCTCCGATCCGGCCGTCGCCATTCGCGGTACTTTGCGCATTCTCGGCATCGATACGCCCGAGACCGGCGGCCGGGCCCGCTGCGACGCCGAGCGCGCCAAGGCCGTCGAGGCCAAAAGCTACCTGGCCAGCCAGCTCGAGGAGAGCCTGTCGCGTCCCGTGCGCGGTCTCGCCCGCGCCTGCGACATCGGCATGGACAAGTACGGCCGCCGCCTGGGCCGGCTGGAAGTCTACAGCAATCACCAGTGGGTGGATCTCGGCGCCCTCCTCATAAAGAAGGGGCTGGCCTTCCCCTACGATGGCGGCAAGCGCGGCCAGACCTGGTGCACCTGCCTCGACAGCGGCCAGTGTCCGGAGGGGTATCAGGGATGAGGATTGCGACGCCCGGAGGGCTCGCATCGGTCTCGGGAAAGCTTAGAATAGCGGCATGTCCGAGACCGACGACGAGCTTCCGGAAGTCCCCCTCCCCGACGACGAGACGATCGTCGCCGGCTGGCAGGTCATTGCGCGCGCGCTGAAGACCGCCCCCAACGGCCCCGGCGTCTACCGGATGTACGGCCAGGACGGCGCGTGCCTCTATGTCGGCAAGGCGCGCAGCGTGAAGAAGCGCGTCTCGAGCTATGCCCGCGCCCACGGCCATTCGGCGCGCATCTCGCGCATGATCATGGCGACGCACGCGATCGAGTTCGTGACGACGCGCACAGAATCGGAAGCGCTGCTGCTCGAAGCCAACCTCATCAAGCGCATGAAGCCGCGCTTCAACGTGCTCTTGCGCGACGACAAGTCGTTTCCCTACATTCTGATCTCGCGCGACCACGAGGCGCCGCAGATCGTCAAGCATCGCGGCGCGAGAAACCGCAAGGGCGAGTATTTCGGCCCCTTCGCCTCCGCCGGTGCGGTCGATCGCACGATCAACACGCTGCAGCGGGCGTTCCTGCTCCGAAGCTGCACGGATGGCACCTATGTGACCCGCACGCGCCCCTGCATGCTGTTCCAGATCAAGCGCTGCTCGGGCCCCTGCACGCGCGAGATCAGCCTCGAGGACTACGGTAAGCTCGTCGACGAGGCCGTGACGTTCCTGCGCGGCGACAGCCAGGCGCTGCGCAATCGCTTGCAGGCGCAGATGCTGGACGCCTCCGAGAAGCTCGAGTTCGAGATCGCGGCGCGCTTCCGCAACCGCTTGCAGGCGATCAGCCAGGTGCAATCGCATCAGGGCATCAATCCCGAAGGCATCGAGGAGGCGGACGTCTTCGCGGTGGCGCAGGAGGGCGGGCAGACCTGCATCCAGGTGTTCTTCTTCCGCACCGGGCAAAACTGGGGCAACCGGCCCTATTTCCCGCGCGCCGATCGCTCGCTCGGGGCGGCGGAAGTGCTCGATTCCTTCATCGCTCAATTCTACGACGACAAGCCGCCGCCGCGCTGCATCATGCTCTCGCACGAGATCGAGACCACCGAGGTGCTGGCCGAGGCGCTCTCGATCAAGAGCGGCCGCAAGGTCGAGATCCTGGTGCCCCAGCGCGGCCAGAAGCGCGACCTCATCGCCCACGCCGAAGCCAATGCCCGCGAGGCGCTCGGCCGCCGCATGGCCGAAAGCTCGACGCAACGCCGGTTGCTGCAGGGCGTGGCGGAAACCTTCAAGCTGCCGAAAGTGCCGCGCCGCATCGAGGTCTACGACAACAGCCACATCATGGGGACGGACGCCGTCGGCGCCATGATCGTCGCCGGGCCCGACGGCTTCGTGAAGAGCCAGTACCGCAAGTTCAACATGAAGAGCACGGATCTGGCGCCGGGCGACGACTACGGCATGATGACCGAGATGCTGACGCGGCGGTTCGCACGCCTCGTGAAGGACGAGCCGCGACAAGCTCCCTCGGAAGCGACCGCCGAGCCCGAAGGCAACGGCATCGAGGAGGATACGGAGCAGCCGCTGGACGCCTTCCCGGCTTGGCCGGATCTGCTCTTCATCGACGGCGGCAAGGGCCAGCTCGCGGCGGCCATCGCCGTGCTTGAAGGGCTCGGCATCACATACCTGCCGGTCATCGGCGTCGCCAAGGGTCCGGACCGCGATGCGGGACGTGAGCATTTCCACCGGCCGGGAGCGGAGCCGGTCATGCTGGAACCGCGTGACCCCGTCCTCTACTTCGTACAGCGCCTCCGCGACGAAGCGCACCGCTTTGCCATCGGCTCGCACCGGCAGAAACGCAAGCGCTCGCTCGGCATCAACCCTCTGGACGAGATCGGCGGCATCGGCCCCCGCCGCAAGCAGGCTCTGCTCAAGCATTTCGGCTCGGCCAAGGCGGTGAGCCGCGCCGGCGTCACCGACCTCCTCGCCGTCGAGGGTATCTCGGAGGCCATGGCCCAGGCGATCTACGACCATTTTCACGAGGGCGAGCGGTAGTCCGCGCCGCCACGTAGCCGTTGACGCCGTGGCTGACTCCTTGTCTACCTAGCCCTATGGAGCGCGCCCTACCCTATGCGTCGGCGATGAGCCTGCCCAACCTGCTGACGTACAGCCGGATCGTGGCCGTGCCGCTGGTTGCCGCAGCGCTTTTCTTCATCGAGGGCGATACCGGCTGGACCATCGCCTTCCTGATCTTCCTCGCCGCCGCCATCAGCGACTATTTCGACGGCTATTTCGCCAGAGCCTACAATCAGCAATCGAGCTTGGGCCGCATGCTCGACCCGATCGCCGACAAGCTGCTCGTCGGTGTCGTTCTGCTGCTGTTGGTGGCGAAGGAGAGCATCACCGGCTGGTCGATCTGGGCCGCCATCATCATTCTCTCCCGCGAGATCCTGGTCTCGGGCCTGCGCGAGTACTTGGCGGAGCTCGATGTCACCGTGCACGTAACCCAGCTCGCCAAATGGAAGACGACCTTGCAGCTGGTCGCGATCGGGGCCCTGCTCGCCGCCCCACTTGGCGAAACCATGGTGTCGGGGCCCTGGCTGCTCGGCACCGTGCTGCTCTGGCTCTCGGCGGTGCTGACGGCCTATACTGGCTACGCCTATCTGCAGGCGAGCCTCCATCACGCCGTGTCTGGCGAGACCGGCCGCGGCGGCGATCAGGAATAGCCGAGCCATGACGGTCACGTTGCGATATTTCGCGTGGGTGCGCGAGCGCGCCGGCATCGCCGAGGAGCGGGTCGAGCTGCCGGCGGAGCTTGCGACGGCGGCCGACGTGATGGCCTGGCTGCAGACGCGCGGCCCCGAGTTCGCGAACGCCTTCGCCAAACCCGAGGTCATCCGCGTGGCGCTGGACATGCGGCACGTGAAGGCGACGGCGCCGATTGCCGGTGCCCGCGAGATTGCGTTCTTCCCGCCGGTGACGGGAGGGTGAGCCACGATGATCTATGCTTCGTCGCCTCACCCCGACCGCGGCTCGCCTCCCGTAGGTTGGGTTAGCGCGCAGCGCGTAACCCAACAGCGGCAGGGCGGCCCGTTGGGTTACGCGCGGGCCGTAGCCGTGCATCTCATCAGTCTTTGTGGCCGCGCTAACCCAACCTATGAGACCTACGCGACACCCTTAGCGCCAAGGACGGTCTCGCCATGACCGTCCGCGTCCAAGAGGCCGACTTCGACCTCGCGGCCGAGATCGCGGCGCTGACGCACGGCCGCGATGCGGGTGCCGTCGTCACCTTCACCGGCCTCGTGCGCGCAGGCGAGGGCGCCGGCCGCATCACCGCGATGACGCTCGAGCACTATCCGGGCATGACGGAAAGCGCGCTCCGCCAAGTCGAGGTCGAGGCCAACCGGCGCTGGCCGCTCGCCGCGAGCCTGGTCGTCCACCGCTACGGCCGCCTCGTGCCCGGCGACAACATCGTCCTCGTCGTCACCGTCTCCGCCCATCGCCAAGCAGCTTTCGAGGCCGCCAATTTCCTCATGGACTATCTCAAGACCGAGGCGCCGTTCTGGAAGCGCGAGGAGCGCGCGAGCGGGGAAACGGTCTGGGTCGAGGCGAAGGCGAGCGATGACGCCGCGCGGGAGCGGTGGGAGTAGGCGCCGGCCGACCGTGTCAGGTCTCATACCCCGATCGATTGAGTTACGCGATCTGGAATGAGTTCAAGTTTCGTCTTTGGGCTCCGCTCCTGGCTGCGCATGTGCCCGATTATGCGCTCGATACCGGCTATCATGCTAGCTAATGGAAACGAGGGGAAACTGACAAGTGATCAAGCCAATTTCGCAGAAGAGGAACAAGGCGATTGGAGAGGTTTACTGGGCCCGCCTGCCTTACAGAACTCTATCGAAGTTGCCGGAGAAACAGGTCAAGTTCCTCATAACCGCCACGCGCGTAGCCAACGATATATTGCTCCTCCAGCGCATGCTCATTGCGAGTGAGAATAATCTGGCGACCGCCGACAACGCAGAACGGCAGGCTGGTACAGTTGCTTGGTTCGGCACCATGGCGCTGTTGGCGGGAAAGTTATGGGAAGGTTTCGAGGCCATCAAGGCGTTTGCAAGCCTGTGGAAGCCCGACAGCGGACTCGCCTTGGAGCCAGAAGGGACGGCTGCCCGCGCCGAACTCAACAAGATGTTTGCCAACGGGTCGCCACTTGAGCAGGTTCGAAACAGGTCCGCCTTTCACTACGATAGAAAGGACGTTCTTGATGCTGAAGTCGCTTCCTTTCGAGCCCACACAGGAACTGCAAATGACATGGAGTGGGTTCTAGGGAGCGAAGTAGCAAACACATTTTATCTTTTCAGCGCCGCAAGCAACGGGTTCGCGACACTCGATGCAGCCTACCCGGGCAAACCAAGACAAGAACAGATGAACGCACTCTATCAAGACGTTGTTGGTGCAGCCCGAGTGATGGGGACTTTTCTCCAGTTTGCGTTCGCTGCCCTGCTAACCCAGTCCAACGTCAAGGCTGACGACCATGTCAGACTCGAGGAAATCACCATGTCCGGCCGCCCGCATTTGGCAAGCACATCTTTGCCAATGCTGACGTTGTTTGGCGATACGCAATGAGCCGTACACTAGGCGCGGCCAACAGTGTTGCGTAGCAGACGTTGAGGACTACGGCGGGCCCAAAGGTATAGTCTTTGTGCAACAGCGCCGATCATCGCCACTTCCGCCCCGCCTCGCCCCGACGATCGTCCCCGCGATCGCGCCGAGAAACCCGCCAACGAGCATCCACGCCACGACCACGAAGCCCGAGTAGCCCTCGAAGCTGCTCGTCCCGGCGAGCGTCGTGTAGGCCAGGCCGCCGAGCAGTCCGGCGCCGGCACCGAGGGCGGTGCCGAGCAGGAGACCGAGGACGGCCCTGGCGAGACGGTGTCCGGACATGACGGCACGCTCGTCCGCCGGAGCGCCGACGTCAATGGCGAAGTGCGCGCGGACCCCGTAGGGTCGGACGCTCGCACGAGGAGACGCCCTCTATGACCGATGCCGCCCGCAGCGACCTTGCCCTGCTCGTCCCCGAGCTCACCGTCTCTGATTTCGCGCAGAGCTTCGCCTTCTACACGGACATCCTCGGCTTCCGCATGCTCTACGGCCGCCCCGAGGAGCGCTTCGCGTATCTGGAGCGTGAAGGCGCGCAAATCATGATCGAGCAGCCGGTCGACCGGGCGTGGATCACGGGCAAGCTCGAGGCGCCCTACGGCCGCGGCATCAATTTCCAGATCGCCTGCCGGGATGCGACCGCACTGCGCAATCGCTGCCTCGCCGCCGGGCTCATGCTCTACATGGACCTCGAGGACGCCTGGTATCGCCGCGACAGTATCCTGCTCGGCTGCCGTCAGTTCCTCGTCCAGGACCCGGACGGCTACCTGCTGCGGTTCTCGCAGGACATCGGCACGCGGGCGGCGTGAGAAGGCTCAAGCGCCCGAACCCCCGTCATCCTCGTCCAAGTGAGCGAAGCGAGCGCCGGACGGGGATCCAGGGGAGACTCTTCAGCAGAGTGGCCTTTGTGACGGCCTTCGGCCGGAGTCTTACGCTGGATCCCCACGCTTGCTCGCTGCTCACGCGCTCGCGCGTGAGGATGACGGAAATGGGGTAGGCGGCACATTCACCCCCACGGCCCCTTGAGCCCCAGCCGCTCCATCAGCGCGTCATAGGCATTGCTCGCCTTGACGAGACGCGGGCCGTGGCGGTCGATGAGCTCCTGGCGGCGATCGGGGTCCGTCGTCGAGCCGATCGCGCCCCAGAGCGCCGTGATCTCCTCGGCCGTGCTGCGGAGCTGGGCGAGCGCGACCGGATCGGCCGCCGCCGCCGACAGCAGCGAGGGCGTCACCTTGCCGACTCCCTTGACCGTGCACGGGCCGGCATTCGTGTAGCCCGCCGGCAGATCGCCTTTGAGGTTCGTCACCGAGCGGAGCTGGATCACGTCAAAAATCTGATCCACCGCCTGCTTGGCGCCCTCGACACGCGAGACGTGCTCGGTGTCGGCGGCGGCATGCGGCAGCAGCTCGAGCTTGCCCCTGTGCTTGGCCTCGATCTCGAGATACGGCACCATCGGTCCCGTGATCTTGCCGTCGGCTTGCCTGAAGATGTCGGCGTCGATTGCGGCGTACCGGACCTTGCCAGAGGCCAGCGCCTTGTCGAGCGCCGCCGCATCGACGATCTCGCCGCGATCGTAGTTCACGACGATGGCGCCGTCGTTCATGGACGACAGCACAGCGGCGTTGATGACGCCCGCATTGGCATAGGTCCCGGTCGCGGCATTCAGCGGCCCGAGCCCGGTGTGGGGGCTGATGACGTCGGCGCCGCGCGCTGCGTCCTCCACCGTCGCGGCGTAGGTGAAGCCCTCCGACTCGATCCACTCCTGGTGCTTGGGCCGTGCGTGGATCGTCACAGCCATGCCGAACGCGCGCGCGATGCGCGCGACCTCGCGGCCGATGTTGCCGTAGCCGATGACGGCCAAGCGCTTGCCCTCGAGCTTCGACGTCGGATACTCGCGGAGGTTCTTGCCCGTGTCGAAATCCTTTGCCACCACGCGCTTGTGCAGCTCCTCGACCGGGATATCCGGCATCACCTTGAGCAGCGCCTTGATCGCCATCTGCGCGGTGGCGCGGCTGTTGAAGCTCGGCGTGTTCATGAGCGGGGCGTCGCCGCCCTCGCCGTTGCCGCCGCCCCAGGAGGCCGAGCCCATGTTGCCGGTGCCGGCCCCGATCCTGACGCCGCCGTGCTTGAACACGGAGGCCTTCGGCAGGAAGGTCGCCGCCGCGATCACGGCATCGTACTGGCCCTTGTCGGTCTGCGGGAGAATCTCCGCCTCGGTCGAGAGATCCGGCTGGTAGAAGAAATGGAGCTTGCCCTTGGCGTAGCTCTCGCCGGCCTTCTGCGGGCCTAAATGGAACACGCCGCCCTTCTTCTCGACGTAGGCCTTGACCTCGCTGTGGTCGGGCTTGCCGTCAACGCCGAACCGCATGCCGACGAGATCGCAGACGAGCACCTTATAGGCGCGCTCCGGATCGTCGTGACGCTTGCTCGCGCCAGCGCTCGCCGCGGCCTCGAAGGTGACACCCTGCTTGGCAAGCTCCTCCTCGAGCACCACGATCTTGGCGCGCAGATAAGCGTAGCGCAGATTGTCGAGCAGCGCGGTGACATCTTCCGTCGAGCGGACGCCGCCGATCCAGGCGCGATAGTCGCCGGGTGTGCCGGGGAAGGCGTTGACGTAGCGCGCGGTGTCGAGGCCACGCTCATACGTGCCGTTCGGATGCGTCAGGCCCTCGTAGCCGATCATCTGCTTGGACCGTGCGATGATCCGGTTGTGGATGTCGGGGCTCGTGATATCGGCGTCCTTGACCTTGAGCAGCGTGACGGCCGCGCCACGACGGGCGGCCTCGGCGACGCCGAGCTCGAACAAGGGATGCGCCTCGACCCATTCGTTGATGGCCTGCCGGTTGAGCGCCGAGCGGCGGTTCATTTCCGTGACCGAGCCGATGCGACGCTCGGAGCGCAGCAGGCCGAACGTCGTCTCGGCGAAGGCGAGCGTCGAATATGTATTGATGACACCGCCGAGCATCTTGTCTTCCGCCGGATCGTAGATCGGGCCGACCTTGACGGTACGCTCGCCCGTCAGGGGGCGTTTGGGATCGACGGGCGGCACGATCTTGAGCTGACGCGGGATCGCCCATGCCGGGTCCTTCTGGTTCTTCTCGATGAGATCGAGCGCATGGGGCGTGAAGGAGGCGACGTAGTAGCCCGAGATGCCGCCGATCGCCTTCTGGAACGGCATGAACATGCAGCACTTCGTCATGACCGCGCGCACGACCTCCGCGCCCCACGGCATGGCGCCGAGCATCGAGGTCGCGTCCAGCACGGCGTGGTGCTCGGCCGGATTGCGGTCGATCCATTCGAGGAGATTGCGCATCTCCTCTTCGGTGTAGGTCGAGGCGCCCGTCGTCTCGTGGCCGACGCCGATGAAGAGGCGGATGCCCATCCGCTCGAGCGTCAGGGCGTCGGGAATGGCGCCTTCGTTTTTGGCGAAGTGGATGCGCTTGTCGTCCCCCTTGGCGGCGAGGCGCTGCAGCTCGACGATCTGCGTGCCCCAGGACTGGCGGAAGAAGCCGCCGGCCTTGGCGGCGTCCGACTCGGGCGCCGGCGTATCGACATAGACCTGCTGGTGGGGATCGTTGGCCGTCATCATGTGCATGATGCAGACGGTGAAGCCGCTATGGCCGCCGCCCAAGCCGACGGCCATCTTGTTCGACTTCGGGAACTCGAAGTAGCGGTGGATCTCCCGCATCATGTCGATGAGCACTTTGTCGGCCGGGTAGCCGCGATGCATGCTGCGGCCGAGCTCGGCGGCCGTGAACGAGCCGATGCGGCGGCCCTTGTCGTCGAGCTTTGGATAGTTGGCCTCGAGCCATGTCTCGAACTCGAAGCGCAGCAGACGGCCTTCCGCCTCGTCGGCGACGCCGTCGGTGATCGGCCCGACGCCGAAGAAGGGGTTGGACGTGCGCCGCGGCGGGCCGGATTTCGTCGCCTCGACGGCACTCTGTCTCTGGCGCTTCAGCTCGTCGATGGCGGTCACGGCGTGTCCCTCCCCCAATTGTTCGGAGATTCTTCCCTAGGCAGCGCTGGTATGGGCGTTTCAAGCGACGCGCTTGGCCATTTACGCCGCTTTCTCTGCCGGATACGTCCTCGTGGCGTCCACGGACCAGCCCTCCCGGAGCGCAGACCAGCCCCGCTTGGTCACCCTCACCGTTAACGCGGGGCCTCGATCTGGTAAGTTGGCCCCGAAATTCGGCGGCAAACCTGGATGCGACGGGGGTGCGATGCGGATCTTCTGGAACGGCGATGCGATCGACGCCCGCGCGGGCGACACGGTAGCCGAGGCTCTGTTGCGGCGCGGCATCAAAACCATCGGCGTGACCCGCAAGCGGCATCGGCCGCTCGGGCTTTCGGGCAGCTTCGTGCAAGGCGTTCTGGCCGAGGTCGACGGGCGGCCGAACGTCCGGCTCGATCAGACCCTGGCGCGGGACGGACTTCGCATCACCGCCCAGAATGTCTGGCCGGGGCCGAAGCTCGATCTCCTGAAGGCTGCGCGTCTCTTGCCGGCCAAGCGCGTCCGCGGCGGCTTCGAGCATCCGAATTGGTTGCCCAGCGGCACCAAGCGCTTCGAGCGGTGGGAGGAGCTCATGAGCTTCCTCGCCGGCGAGGGGCGGCTGTCGCCGGAGTTTCCGGCGACCCGCGTCGTGCCTGGGCAGAAGGTCGCGGCCGATACGACCGTGGTCGGTGGCGGACGCGCGGGTCGCGAAGAGGCCGCCCGTCTCGCCAACGCCGGCAAGCGCGTGGTGCTGATCTCACGCCGTGCGGTCGAGCCTGGTCTTCCCTCGTCCGTCACCGTGCTCGCCCATCACGAGGCTTTCGGCGCTTACCGGCAGGGCAAGCTCATCGGCGCGGCACCGCTCGATCCCGATCAACCGGCAGCCGTCATCGAGACGGCAGAGCTCGTGCTCGCGACGGGCCGCCGCTCCTGCCCGCCGGTCGTGCCGGGCAACGAGCTTCCCGGCGTCATGGACGCGCCGACGGCGCAACGGCTCGCCGCGCGCGGCATCGACCTCGGCCGTGTCGTCGTGCTCGGCACCGGGGCCGAGGCAGCCGTTGCCGACAACCTGCGCGATCACGGCCAGGGCATCGTCGCGACGGGCTCGATCACCAGTCTCAAGCGCATCGTCGGACGCGGCGCCGTCGCTGCCGTCGACATCGGCCGGCGCGTCGGCTGCGATACGCTGGTGCATGCGGGCCCGTGGATCGCCGACCCGAACCTGGGTTTTCAGGCGGTGGCCGACGGACGCATCCGCCTCCTCGGCGCGCCGCTTCCCCCCCATATCCGTGTCATCGGCGGCGCGGCGCTGCCGGATGAGCCGGTGCACGTCGGCAGCGTTGCCGACATCCGCAAGGCGTCCATCTGCCCCTGCATGGACGTCATGGGCGCGGAAATCCTCGACCTGCTCGCAACCGGCATGACGCATGTCGAGGAGCTGAAACGGCAGACCTCCTGCGGCATGGGACCCTGCCAGGGCCTGCCGTGCTGGGAGCTACTGCGCGGCGTGTTGCGCAAGGTCTCGGACGGACGCCTCGGCGACGATCGACCCTCGCATCGTGGGCCCCGTCGCGGCCTGACGGTCGCGCAAGCGGCCGGGTTGCATGGCCTCGTGGAGCCCCAAAGATGAGCAACGCGTCCCTCGACCGCAAAGTCGTCGTCATCGGTGGCGGCATCCACGGCCTCGGCACCGCCTTTCATCTCGCGCATCTGGGCTTCCGCAACATCCGCGTGCTGGACGCCGGGTATTTCCAGGGCGGCGCCTCGGGCCGCAACGGCACGCTCGTGCGCGGCGGTTTCGCCTCCACCGAATGGACGCGCCTGTTCGCCCATTCGCAGCGCCGATGGATCGAGCTCTCGAAGCTCCTGGGCGAGAACGTCATGTACACGCGGCGCAACTATCTCATCGTCGCGCAGAGCGAGAAGACGCAGAACCTCCTCGAGCCGGCCGTCCCGCTGCATCGCGAGCTCGGCCTCCGATCCGAGCTCATGGACGCCAGAGACTTGAAGCGGATGGTGCCCTGCATGGACACGTCGACCGTCCGCATGGCGGTCAATCTGAAGGACGGCGGCGTCGCGCCCCATCATGCGGCGATGAAGGGGTTCCTCAAGGCGGCGCGGCGTCTGGGCGTGCGCGTCGACTATGGCAAGGCCGTCACCGCGGTCGAGCGCAAAGGCGATCGGGTCGCCGGCGTCGTCGCGGGGGACGAGCGCATCGACGCCGAGATCGTCGTGCTTGCCGCGGGTGCGCAGAGCGCCGACATCGCCAATCTTGCCGGGGCGCCGATCGACGCCTTCCCGCAGCGCATCGAGGGCATGGCGCTCGAGCCCGTGCGGCCGATCCTACGCCCGGCCATGGCACTGCCCGACCGGCTCTGCTACCTGCACCAGACCGCGCGCGGCGAGGTCATGGGCGGGTCGGAAGTGCCCGAGCGGCCGCAGAACTCGCTCGCAACCGACCTCCCCGTGATGTCGCTGACGGCCGCGATCTATGCCGAGATGTTCCCAGCCTTCGCGCAGCTACGGATCTTGCGGCACTGGGCCGGCATGCTGCTCGCGACCCCCGACTGGGGGCCGCTCACGGGGCCGCATCCCGATCTCGAAGGCTTCTGGGTGACGACCGGCTGGTCCTACGGCATCGCCGGGGCGGCGGGCACCACCGAGTTGATGGCGCTCTCGATCGCGGCCGGCGAGGCGCACGACATCCTGAAACCCTTCGCGGTCGATCGCTTCCGCCGCGGCAAGCCGGTGGCCGAGGGTGCCATCGTGCTGGCGCCGAACGAGCCGGCGCATGCTGTTGCGGCTCAGTAGGCGACCGCCTCATCCGGCTCTTCCTCCCCCTTTCTATGGGGGAGGACCGCGCGCCTAGGTTGGGGTGCTCGTTCGGCAAAACGGAAACCGTAGGGTGGACTGAGCCGTCTGGCGAAGTCCACCACGTCAGGCACCGTGCTCGTGATGGTGGACTTCGCATGCGCTCAGTCCACCCTACGCGCGTGCCGCACGAGCACCCCAACCTGGGTTCGCCTAGGGGTTTAACTTGCCGTCGGTCTCGAGTTTCGCCGAAGCATCAGTCCGCGCTTCGGCCTCTCAATGCTTCAGCATCGCGTAGAGCACGTCTTTCAGCCGCAGCCGCTGCTTCTTCATGTCCTCGAACGTCTCGTCGGAGACGTTTACCTCATGCTCCTCGACATTGTGAATCTCGCGGTCGAGCGAGCGGTAGGTCTCGATGAGCTTGGCGAAGTGCCGATCGCTCGATTGCAGCTTCTTGATCTTGGCCTTGAGGTCGGGAAACTCGTCGGCAAGCTCTTGCAAGAGGACATGAGGCATCGTCGTTCTTTCCTTTAAGCGGGCGCACCGGCCGGTTGCCCCTCTCAGCGGACGGCGCCAAGTCCCGACGCCGCCTTGCGATCCTCAATGGCGCGGCCCGCTCCCCAGCGCATTGACCGGGCTCAAATCCGATGCTCTGTTGGCGTCGCCGGAACGATAGGGCCCGACGCATGACCGACGACATCGCCGCCGCCAGAGCCGCCATCGCGCGCACCGGCTTCTTCGTCTCCGCCGATCCGCTGCGCATGCACGTGAAACGGCTCGGTGGCCTGACCAACCTCGTCTTCCGCATCGACTACGACGGCAACGCCTATTGCCTGAGGCTGCCGGGCAAGGGCACGGAGGAGTACATCAACCGCAAGGTCGAGGGGACGGCAGCCAAGGCCGCGGCGAAAGCCGGCGTCTCGCCCGACGTGCTCTGGTTCGGCGACGACGGCGTGATGGTCACGCGCTATCTGGACGGCACGGCGACGATGACGCCGGCCCTCTTCAAGTCGACCGTCGGCGCACCGCTCCGCGCCGGCCAGGTGTTCAAGCGGCTGCACACGTCGGGCCAGACGTTCGACTTCCGCTTCGAGCTCTTCAAGATGATCGACGAGTATCTGCGCGTGCTTGCGACGAAGGAGGTCGCCTTCCCGGGCGGTTATCACGACGTGCTCGCGGAGGCCGAGACAGTGCGCGCAGCGTTGAACGCGCATCCTCTGCCGCTCGTCGCCTGCCACTGCGATCCCTTGTGCGAGAATTTTCTCGATACCGGCAGCCGCATGTGGCTCGTCGATTGGGAATACTCGGGCATGAACGATCCGATGTGGGACCTGGGCGACCTTTCGGTCGAAGCGGGTTTCGACCTCGTCCAAGAGGAGGAAATGCTGTTCGGCTATTTCGGCACCGAGCCGTCACGCCAGGAGCGCGGCCGCATGGTCATCTACAAGGCCATGTGCGATCTGCTGTGGACGCTGTGGGGCTTGATCCAGCATGCCAACAAGAACCCGGCCGACGATTTCTGGGCCTATGCCGTCAACCGTTTCGAGCGCTGCAAGAAGCTGATGGGGAGCGCGAGCTTCCCGGCGCACGTCGCAGCGGTTGCGGCAGGGTAGGGAGCAAGCATGACCGCCTACGCCATCGTCGGCGAGAACATCCATGACCAGGCGATGTTCGATGCCTATCGCAAGGACGTGCTGGCGACGCTCGCACCGTTCAAGGGCGAGTTTGCCGTTCGCGGCGGCGCCTTCACGGTCCTAGAGGGAGAGTTTCCGTATCAGCGTCTCGTCGTGCTCGCCTTTGCATCGCGGGCGGATGCGGAGGGCTGGTACAAATCGGATGCCTATCAGAAGCTGCTTCCCTTGCGCCTGAAAAGCACGACCGGTGTGTTCGTCATCGTCGATGGTGTGTGAGACTACCCAATTCGTCATGCCAGCGAACGCTGGCATCCACGGCATCGGGCTGGGATCTGAGGTCCTGCCACGCGTCGAGGCCGTGATGTCGTCACGAGCCTCCGTGGATGCTGACGTTCGTCAGCATGACGGTAAATAGATTTGCGACTATCAATCGACGGTGAATCCCCATGCACGCCCACATCGTCCTCGCCCATCCGGAATCCCGATCCTACAACGCGCATCTGTGCGACGTGGCGCGGCAGACGCTCGAAGCGCAAGGCTGGTCGGTGACGACGACCGATCTCTACGCTCAAGGCTTCGATCCGTGCGAGCGCCCCGAGCACTATTCCGACCGCCAGAGTCCCGGCCGCTTCGACGTGCAGCTCGAACAGCGGCACGCGAGCGAGGTCAAGGCCGTGCCGAAGGACGTCGCCGCCGAGATCGCGCATCTCGACCGTGCGGACCTCCTCATCCTCCAGTATCCGCTCTGGTGGCACATGCCGCCGGCGATCCTCAAAGGCTGGTTCGATCGCGTCTTCATCTATGGCGACGTCTACACGTCGAAGGTCCGGTTCGAGAACGGCCGCTTCAAGGGCAAGCGCGCCATCCTCTCGACGACCGTCGGCACGAGCCCGGCGACCTACGAGCACGACGGCCGCAGCGGCGACATCGAGCTCATGCTCTGGCCGGTCAACTTCTCGCTCAACTACGCCGGCTACACGGTGCTGAAATCCTACGTGTCCTACGGTGTCGAGGCGGGATTGCGCTACTCGGACGCGAGCGTCGTCGAGGCACGCCTGAAAGCCAACGACGAGAGCTGGGCACGCACGCTCCAAAGCATCGACGCCGTACCGGCGATCCCCTTCAACACGATGGCGCAATGGGGCGCCGACGGCCGCATCGTGCCGGGCGCGCCCGTCTACTCGCCTTACATCCGGCGGAAGAAGGCTCTCGAGCTCGAGTAGCTAGGATCAGAGCAGAAAATCACCTGCTGTCAGCGTTTTGAGCCCCGTCAGGCCGATCTGGAAATCGGCTTTGCCGTCGCCGTTGACGTCGCCTTCGACGATCGTGTTGGCACCGCTCTTCAAATAGTGCAGCTCGCCTGCCTGCTTGTGGAACGCTTCGGTGCCGATGAACGTGAAGTTTTGGTTGCCGCCCTTTTTCGTCGAGGCGTCGAGCGTGTGCAGATCGATGTCGTCGACACCGTGCTTGAAGTCGGTGATGACGTCGCGCGTCGCAGCCGTCTTGCCCGACTCCGTAAGCTTGTTGAAGTCGAACACGTCGTGGGCGAGGCCGCCGGTCAGCACATCGCGACCGCCGCCGCCGGTCAGCACGTTGCTGCCGGCGTTGCCGACGAGCGTGTTGGCTTTGGCGTTGCCGGTGCCGCGGAGCCCGAGCGTGCCCGTCAGCGTCAGCTTTTCGATGGTGGCAAAGCTGGCGAGGCTCAAGCTGATCGTCGAAGACCGCAGCGTATCGACGCCGCTCGTCCCCTGCTCGACGATCTGGTCGTGACCGTCGGTGTCGTAGGTGTCGCCGCCCTCGCCACCCGTCAGGGTATCGGCGCCGGCGCCGCCAATGAGCGTGTCGTCGCCGTCATGACCGACAAGCGTGTCATTCCCGCCTTGTCCGGACAGCGTATCGCCGAAGTCGCTACCATGGATGGTCTGGGCGATGTCCGTGCCCGTGCGAGTCACCGCCTCTCCGGGCTTGCCGCCGAACACGACATAGCTCGCACCTGTCGCCAGGTTGCTGACTTTCGCATTGATCACGCCCATCAGGATGTCGTCGATCCCATCGCCGTTGACGTCGCCTGCACGCGCCTTGCCGGCAAACCCGGTATCGTCCCCGACCGCCTCGACGTCGATGCGATAGCCCGCGTTGCCGTCGAGCGCGGATAGGTCGAGTGTCGCTCCGAACCCCGAGGCCTTGCCGAACACGACATAGGCGGCGTCCAGCGATGCGTTCGTGACGCCCGACGCCGAGGCGATGATGTCGTCGAAGCCGTCGCCATTGACGTCCCCGACGCCAGCGACGCTGATTCCGAGGTTGTCGTTCGCACCGGCCCCATTGATTTGGAAGCCAGTGCTGCCGTCGAGTGAAGAGATATCGAAGCTGGCGGAGAAGGCCGAGCCTTTGCCGAACACGACATAGGTTGCACCGGCGCGCGTGCCGTTCGAATCGGCATAGTAGGCCGAGACGATGAGGTCACCGAACCCGTCGCCGTTGATATCGCCGGCGGCGTCTGCCGCATAGCTGAACTCACTTCCGGAGAACTCGGCGTTGAGCTTAAATCCGTTCGTGCCGTCGAGCGCCGAAAGCTCGAGGTCGGCTTGCGCCCCCGTATGCCCGAAGACGACGTAGCCGATGCCGGTGTTCGCCCCCAAGACGCTCGTTGCGAAAGGCGCGCCGATGAAGAGGTCATCGATGCCGTCACCATTGATATCGCCGGTATTTGCGATAGTCGTCCCGGCGCCGTCGTTGAGCGCTTCGCCGTTGATCTGAAAACCATTGGAGCCGTCAAGCGTGCCGAGATCGAACGTCGCCGTAAAGCCGTTCGCCTTGCCGAAGACGACGTAGGTCGCCCCCGAGAAGCTGCCGTTCACGTCGACGCCGCGGCCACCAGCAACGATATCGGCGAAGCCGTCGGAATTGAGGTCGGCGACAGCAACATCGCTCGCCAGGAAGTCGCCCGCGGCCTCGCCGCCGATGCGGAAGCCGTTGGTGCCATTGAGATCGGACAGGTTGACGGTGCTGGAGAATGCTGTCGCTTTGCCGAAGATCACATAGGCAGCGCCATTGTTGACTAAGCCGGCATCTGCATTGTCCGCTCCGATGACGATGTCGTCATAGCCGTCGTTATTGATGTCACCGACCGCGACGCAATCGCCGAACAGATCGACGTTGGCCTGCCCATTGACCTGAAATCCGTTCGTGCCGTTCAGCGCTGACAGATCGATGAGCGACGGGAACGGCAGCCCGTCGTTGAAGATGACGTAGGCCGCGCCAGCGTTGCTCCCGGTCACATCGGCATTGGTCGCCGAGACGATGAGATCCACCCGGCCGTCGCCGTTCACGTCGCCGGAGGCGACGGCATAGCCCATGCTGTCTCCGACGCCCTCGCCAGGGATCTTGAACCCGTTCGTGCCGTCGAGACTGGAAAGGCTGAGAACCGGAGCATATTGCGTCATGTGCGCAGCGGCCTTCTTGAATGCGGGGATTTTGGTCGCGAGAGCGGGACGCCTACGCCTACAACCACTCCGTTGCCGGAGTGTTGCTCACATCACTCGAATCAAACGATTGCGAATTTTCCGTGCGCTGTTACTGCCGGCACTCGAAACTGTCTATGACCGCAACGACACGGTCGGCCGCGACTTGTGCTCAAAGCGATGCGCAAGGAGGGTTGCGATCAAAGCGGGTTTGCCCTTCACCAGCCCGGCCTGGATATTTTCAGCTCTCTTGATACAAATCGGCCAGACACTTTCATCGGCTGGCACATGCCCTCCAACATCCTCGACCCCGATCTCGAAGCCGCGCCCGCAGCGACGCTCCGCCGCCTCGAGAACGAGCGCCTGCAACAGCAGATCGCCTACAATCACGTGGCGAGCCCGTACTATCGTGAGAAGCTCGATGCGGCGGGCATCCGGCCCGGCGATATCAAGTCGGTCGAGGACCTCGCCCGCATTCCCTTCATGGAAAAGTCCGAGATCGCGAGCTCGCAGGCCGATGGCACGATCATCGGCATCAATCAATGCGCGCCGCTGGAGAGAATTGTGCGCATCCAGGCGACGGGCGGCACGACGGGGCAGCCGATGCGGCTCGCGCTGACGAAGCGCGACTGCGAGGATTATGCCCGCATGGGGGCACGTGCGCTCTGGGCCATGGGCTGCCGGCCGGGTGACGTCGTTTTCGAGTGCATGAACTACAATCTCTATTCCGGCGGCATGAGCGACACGACGACGTTCGAGCAGCTGGGCGCGGCCACCATCCCCTACGGCGTCGGTCACACCGAGCGGTTGATCGAGATGATGGATGCCATCAAGGGCGACATTGCCATTTGGGCGACGCCTTCCTATGCGGTCCGCCTGGCCGAGGTCGCGACATCGCTCGGCCGCGACCCGCGCCGCATCGGCTTGCGAAAAGGTTTCTTCTCGGGCGAGGCCGGCATGCAGGTGCCGGGCTTTCGCGAGAAGATCGAGGCGCTCTGGGACATGCGCGCGCAGGATCAATACGGCACCGGCGAGCTCGGGTTGCACTCGGGCGAGTGCGAGGCGCGCAACGGCCTGCACTACGGCGGCTTGGGCTCGGCGATCCTCGAGCTCATCGATCCCGATACCGGCCAAGTGCTCCCCTTCGACGACGGCCGACAGGGCGAGGCGGTATACACATCGATTTGGCGCGAGGCTTCGCCGCTGATGCGCATGCGCAGCCACGATCTCTTCCAGGTTTTCACCGAGCCCTGCTCGTGCGGACGGACGAGCTTCCGTCTGAAAGTCCTCGGCCGCTCCGACGACATGTTCATCGTCAAGGGCGTGAACATCTTCCCGGCCTCGATCTACGCGGTGATCCTGAAAGCCGGCGCGCGCGTGACGGGCGCGTTCCAGGTCGTGCTCGATCGCCCCCCGCCGATCGACTATCCGGTGCCGATTCGCGTCGAGCTGGCGGAGGGCGTGCCGGACGGGCAGCACGCCGAGCTCGAGGCCGAGCTTGCGCAACGACTGCAGCAGGCGCTGAACTTCACCCCGTCCATTCGCTTGGAGCCGGCCGGCACGTTCGCGACCGGCCTCAAGGTGCGCCGGGTCGTGCGCAGCTATCGGGAGACATCGTCATGACGGCCGATCTCCTCGTCGACCGGCCGCGCCCCGGCGTTTTGCATCTGAGGCTCAATCGGCCCAGTAAGCTCAATGCCATCACGGACTCGATGCTCGATGACCTCAGCGCGAGCTTGGCCGCCGCAGAGTCCGACACCGCCGTTCGTGCCGTCGTGCTCTCGGGCGAAGGCCGCGCCTTTTGTGCGGGCGCCGATATCGGCGGCCTGCACGCGAGCGATCCAGCAACCTTTCGCGCGACAATCGATCGCTTCATGGCGTTCTCGGCGGCCATGCAGGCCTTCTCGAAGCCGGTCATCGCCGCGCTGCACGGCTATGTCATGGCCGGCGGGTTCGAGCTCGCGGTGCTGTGCGATGTTCGCATCGCCGCGGAAGGCACCAAGCTCGGCCTTCCCGACATCGCCATCGGCCTCTCGCCGACGAGCGGCATGACGTACCTGCTGCCACGCTTGATCGGCTGGTCGCGTGCTGTCGACCTGACGCTGTCCGGCCGCACCATCGATACGGAAGAAGCGGAGCGCATAGGCCTCGTCACGCAGATCGTTTCCGCCGGCCAGCTGATCGAGACGGCGCTCGATTATGCGAGCACGCTCGCGTCGGCTCCCGCCGTCGGTGTGGTCATGACGAAGAAACTCTACCGCGAGAGTATGCAGGGTAATCTCGCCGACGCGCTGGCTCGCGAGACCGACGCCGAGCTCGCCTGCTTCGCCGAGCCCGAGACGCAAGCGCGGTTCAAAGCGTTTCTCGAGCGCCGCCGCTGAGCTTATCCACACGCGTTGTAGCCGCTCCTTCCCCGCGTCAGCGGCGCCATTGATATTCCATGATGATGCACGATACTTGCGTGCATTGCGTCGGAATGTGGGGGCATTCGGGAGCGAGCGGCCCAATCGGCTGCTCGAGCGGGCACAGCCAAGTGCCTCGCAGCCGTAGCGTCATCTGCTGCTCCAAGATCCCAAGTCACATCCCGCACGAGCCTGCGAGGGACGGAGCTTCGACTTATGAACGGCAGGACCATTGCGGTCGTCCTTCGCTATCGCGACCCCAAGCGCGCGGCCGATTGGCTATGCGAGGCGCTCGGCTTCACGCTGGAGAGCACCGAGGAGGCGTCGCCCGGCGTCATCGATTTCATCCGCCTGACCTATGGTCCGAGCACGGTCCTCGTTTGCCCGCAAGGTGACAGTGCCACCGAGCGTGCCGGCCCGAGCGAGACGCAGACCTGCTATCTCACGGTCGAGAACATTGCCGCCCACTACGAGACGGCGAAGGCGGAGGGAGCGCTGCTCGAGCGCAAGCTCGACAAGGCCAGCGACGGCTCCGAGCTTTATGTCTGCCGCGATCCCGAAGGGCATCTGTGGAGCATCGGCACACACGATTTTGGCCCGCCCGGCGGTTCCGTTTCGCCCTCGCCGATCGCCGCCCGGACGCGCGGGCTGGGCTTGGGGATGCTTGCGTTCACAGCTGTCGTCGCGTCCGCCTTAACGGCGGGCGCCGTGCTCATCGTGTCCGCGCCGGCGACCGCACCACCCAACGATGCCGTCGTCGTCGCGACGGCTGCGACGGGATCCGATTCGGCAGATCCCGCGGAGGCGACGCCGTCACGTCTTATCGCGAAGGATCGTGAGATCGGGGACCTCAGGGACGATCTGGCGAGCCTGCAACGCGAGCATGTCGGTCAAGCCGCGACCCTACAGCGGATCAAAAGCGAACTCGATGCCGCAAAGGCAGCCCAGAAAACCCTCGAAGCGGATCGCGCAAAGGCTCAGCAAGAGGTCGAGCGCTTGGCAGCGGAGGCCGATGGCGCGCGCAAATCCGCCCAGCAGGCCGAGGCCCGGCTGGCGGACCTCGAGAAGCAGCGCGAAGCCGAGCTCGTCACCGCGAGCACGACGAAAGCGCAGGACGCGTCGGCCCTCGACAGCAAGCTCGCCGCGCTCAAGACCGCGCTCCAGAGTGAGGCGGGCGCACGCCAGAAGGCCGAAGCGGAGCTTGCCGCAATCGCGACCGCGCGGTCGGAGGCAGAAGCCGCGCGCGATGCGGCGCTTGCCGACCGCACGGCTGCCGCAACGCGATTGGCCGACATCGAGAAGGCCAAGAAAGACGCCGTCGACACGCTCGCTTCCACACGCACCGCGCTCGCCAAGGCCAATGCGGAGCTGGCTTCGCTCGAGCAGAGTCACCGGGCGGAGCTTGCAGAGAAAGACAAGCGGATCGCGGCGCTCGAAACGGCGAAGGCCCCCTCGAGCGCCAAAGCGACCCCACCCGCGAAGGTCAAAGCAGCGACGAGGGCCGCCGGACCGCCCCATCGCAAGGTTCACAAAGCGCAGGCGCAAGCCGCGACCAAGGTCACCGACCCCGACGAGACCCTCGATCCGACCATCGTTCGGCGGTGTGGGCGATTCTACTACACGCACTGCTGAGACGGGGATCTCGCCTCACCGCGCCACGCCGAGCTTAGCCTCCAGGGCCGCGATCCGCTGCTTCAGCTCCTCGTTCTCGGTCCGCGCCTTTTCGGCCATCGCCTTCACGGCCTCGAACTCCTCGCGCTGCACGACGTCCATGTCGCGCAGCCACTTCTCGCCCTGGCTGCGGAACATCGTCTCGACATCGCGCTTGACGCCCTGCGCGGCGCCAGCCGCATCCGTCATCATGCGGGCGAGCTCGTCCAACAGACGGTTGTTGGTTTGGGTCATCTGGGTCGAGGTCCTTCCAATGGGCGGCATCCCTGCCGCAGCGTTCCGGCAAAATATGGCCCTCGGCGGGACACTTCACAAGCGCGGCTTGACGGGGGTGCACCATCGACGCAGTGTCCGCGCGCCCCGAGCAGCCACACGAGAGCAAGTCGCATGCTGCCGCTCGTCATCACCTATCCGGTCATCGATCCCGTGGCGTTCTCGCTCGGGCCCTTCACCGTGCGCTGGTATGGCCTCGCCTACATGGCGGGCCTCCTGCTCGGCTGGCTCTATATTCGCCATCTCTTGCGGCATGGACGCCTCTGGGGCGGCGCGCCGCCGATGAGCCCCGACCAGGCCGACAACATGCTGCTGTGGACGACACTCGGGGTCGTCATCGGCGGCCGTCTCGGGTTCGTTCTGCTCTATGAGCCCAGCTACTTCATTGCCAATCCCGCCGACGTCTTCAAGGTCTGGAATGGCGGCATGGCCTTTCACGGCGGGCTGCTCGGCGTCGGCGTCGCCCTCCTCCTCTTCAGCCGATCGATGAAGATGAATCCGCTCTCGGCTTTCGATCTCGCCGGCGCCGGCGTCCCCTTCGGCTTGTTCTTCGGCCGCATCGCCAACTTCATCAATGCCGAGGTCTACGGGCGGGTCACCGATGTGCCGTGGGCCATGGTGTTTCCCGGCGGAGGTCCCGATCCGCGCCATCCGAGCCAGCTCTACGAAGGCTTCCTCGAGGGGGTCGTGATCTTCGTCGTGCTGTGCGTGCTCACCTATCGCTACAAGGCGCTGACCCGGCCGGGCCTCGTCATCGGCGCGTTTCTGACGCTCTACGGCACCTTCCGCATCGTCGCCGAGACTTTCCGCGCGTCCGACATCCTTTGGTTCTGGCCGAACGCGCCGATCCCTGCCGGCATGTTCTATTCGATCCCGATGATCCTCATCGGCCTCGCGTTCGTCCGCGTCGCGCTGAGGCGCGCGCCGGTGGAGACGTGAATGGCTGCGGAGCTGACGCCGCTCGATGTCATCATCCGCGATCGCATCACGCGTGAGGGGCCGATCTCCGTCTACGACTTCATGACGCTCGCGCTCTCGCATCCCGAGCACGGCTACTATCGAGCGCGTCCGGCGATCGGTCGCAGCGGCGATTTCATCACGGCGCCGGAGATCAGCCAGACGTTCGGCGAGATCCTAGGCCTATGGACCGCGGTTGCGGCACAGATGGCGGCGCCGGAGGGGCCGCTGGCGCTGATCGAGATCGGGCCGGGGCGCGGCACGCTGATGGCGGATGCGCTGCGCGCGCTCAAGGTCGTGCCAGGGCTCATGTCCCGGCTCTCCGTACACTTGGTCGAGCCGAGCCCGGCGCTCAGGGCGGAGCAAGAAAAGGTGTTGGCCAACGCGCCCGTCACGCCACACTGGCACGAGAGGCTGAGCGATGTGCCGCTAAGCCCCTCGGTAGTCCTCGCCAACGAGGTCGTCGATGCGCTGCCCGTGCGCCAGCTCGTCCGGCACTCTGGCCAATGGCACGAGCGGGTCGTGGCGATCGGCGCGGACGGTGCTCTGGCGTTCACGATTGGCGAGCCGGTCTCCATCGGTCTCGCGTCCGCGACAGACGGCGACATCCTCGAGATGAGACCCGATGTCGCCGCGTTCGTCGGCGCGATCGCCGAACGCGCTCGCAGCGCGCCGACGGCAGCGCTTCTGATCGACTACGGCCACGAGCGGACCGGCGTGGGGGACACGCTGCAGGCGATCCGGCATCATCAGCGAAGCGATCCACTCGCCCGGGCCGGAGAAAGCGATTTGACTGCCCAAGTCGATTTCGAGGCCCTGGCCGCCGCGGCGGACGCGTGCGGTCTCGCGGTCGATGGCCCGGTGCCGCAAGCATCCTTCCTTGGCGTCCTCGGCATTGTCGAGCGGGCGGAGCGCTTGATGCGTACAGGCTCTTCCGCGCAAGCCGCAACCATCGAGGCCGGCGTCTTGCGCTTGATCGATCCCTCCGGCATGGGCAGCCGGTTCAAGGTGCTGGGGCTGCGCAGTCCTGGGATCCCGAGACTTCCCGGGCTGTGATCTGCTAAATCCACCCCAACGCAGCAGCGGGACCCCAATACGATGGCCGAGCGCATCGAAGCCGCTTCATTCAAGGAAATGCCGGGCCTCGCGCACGGCTTCTTCACCCGGAATGGCGGTGTGTCGAGCGGGTTGTATGGCTCGCTCAACTGCGGCCCAGGGTCATCCGACGCGCCTCAGAACGTGCAGGCGAATCGTGCCCGCGTCGCCGACGCGCTCGGCGCGGCCTCCGATCGGCTTCTGACAGTCTGGCAGGTGCACAGCCCGGACGCCGTCATCGTCGATGGCCCGTGGACCGGCGAGCGCCCCAAGGCGGATGCGCTCGTCACCGCGACGCCTGGCCTCGCGATCGGCGTGCTGACGGCCGACTGCACGCCCATCCTCTTTGCCGATCCGCAGGCCCGGGTGATCGGCGCGGCCCATGCCGGCTGGCGCGGGGCACTCGCGGGCGTCATCGAGCGAACGGTCGAGGCCATGGCGCAACTCGGCGCCCGGCGCGAACGAATCGCCGCCACGATCGGACCGACGATCGGCCCTGAGTCGTACGAGATCGGACCCGAGTTCGAGCGCGAGTTCACCGCGGCCGGGGCCGGTCATGCCGCGTTTTTTCACACCACTGCGTCCGGCCGGCGTCACTTCGACCTGCCGCGCTTCTGCCGCGCGCGCCTAGAAGCACTCGGTATCGGCCGCGTCGAGGACCTGGAACTCGATACTTATGCCGGCGAATCGCGATTTTTCTCGTACCGCCGGACGACGCATCGCCGGGAGGCCGACTACGGCCGACAAATATCGGCCATCGTCTTGAAATAGCGAGATATCCACAGACCTCGCGGCGGTTTTCCCCCACTGCCGCCGCGAATGGCGGCTTAGGCCGGGGAAATCATTGGACGGGTCTCATGGGAGCCGCTAACAACAGGACTAGGCTCTGGCACCGTATTCGCCGCATTTGCTTTGTACGTTTGTTTTGCTCTTGCGAGCCTTTAGTTGCGTTAGTAGGGTTTTGTGCCGGAGATCAGCGCCTCACACGGACAGGGGGGTCGTCACCCGTGACGAGAGCAATTGCCATTGCGGTTCGGCGCGTTTTGCGCACGTCCGCAGTCCTGTTTTCCATGACTGCAATCGCCGGAGGTCTTTCCGGCTGTGGCAGCAATGATTCGATTTTCGGAGGCAACGACGCCGGGCCGCAGGCCGCCGTCGCCCCCGTGCCGCAGAAGGCCAAGCTCGCTTTTGCGCCGCTGATCGGCGCGCCGGCAACGGTATCCGCACAGCTCACCTCGAGCCTGATGGGCGAGGTGGAAAAGCAGGGCGTGCCGGTGGCGCGGACCGCGTCTGAAGCAGCCGACTACACGGTCAAGGGCTACATCGTTGCGGCGCCCGAGAAGTCGGGCAGCAAGCTCTCCTATATCTGGGACGTCAGCGACCGCAGCGGCCAGCGAGCCCACCGCATTACTGGCGAGGAATTCGCACCGGGCAAAGCGGGAGCCGACCCGTGGGCGACGGTCGATGCCGGTGTTCTGACGCGCATCGCCTCGGCGACGGCGACGCAGCTCGCCGCCTGGGTGCCGACGCAGCCGGGAGCCGCCGGAACCGAGCCGCTCGTTGCCAACGCCAATTCGGCGGCGGCGGCGACCGGCTCGAGCCTGACACCGCCAGCGGCCGGACAAGCCGTGACCGCCGAGCCGTCGCTCGCGGCCAATGGCAACGCCACCCTCGCCGACCCGAATAGCGGCGTGCAGGCCGCGAACGTGGCCCTCAATCAGGGCCAGAGCGATCCCCTTCAAAGTGGCCAGGTTTTGGGTGATCAGGCGAATGTCGCCGTGACACCTGGGCGGAAGGTTGTCGTCGTGCCGCCGGTCGAGGGCGCGCCGGGCGATGGTCAGGTCTCGCTCACGAAGGCGCTGCGCAAGCAGCTCGTCGGTCAGGGCTACGAGGTGCTCGAGGCGCCGACGCCGGGGGCCTACACGGTCAAGGGCAAGGTCGCCATGGGCCAGCCCGAGGGCGGCAAGCAGAAGATCCTGATCACCTGGGCCGTCTACGATGGCGTCGGGCAGTACCTCAACTCCGCCAAGCAGAGCCCGGTCATTCCTCAGGGGTCGCTCGACGGGGCCTGGGGACGGACGGCAGAAGCGGCAGCCTCCGGTGCAGTGCCGAAAATCGTGACCATCATGAAGGATGGTAAGCGCGCCGCCTCCAATTGATCGCGGCGCGGCACACCGCCACCCTCGTCAACGAATTGACATGAAAAGAGGCCCGGGTCGTTTACAGACCCGGGCCTCACTGTTATGGACCGGCCGAGCCTAGGCGCTCATCGTTAAGCCGAGGAAACCTCAGATGAAGCTCGTCGCCGGCAACAGCAACCGCCCGCTCGCCGACGCGATCGGCTCCGTCCTCGGGATACCGCTGACGAAGAGCCTCGTCCGCCGCTTCGCCGACATGGAGATCTTCGTCGAGATCCAGGAGAACGTGCGCGGCGAGGACGTCTTCGTCATCCAGTCGACGTCGTTCCCGGCCAACGATCATCTGATGGAACTCTTGATCCTGATCGACGCGCTCAAGCGCTCGTCGTCGCGCCGGATCACCGCCGTCGTCCCCTATTTCGGCTACGCCCGGCAGGACCGTAAACCGGGCCCCCGCACGCCGATCTCGGCCAAGCTCGTCGCCAACCTGATCACGCGTGCCGGCGTCGACCGCGTGCTGACCCTCGACCTGCATGCCGGCCAGATCCAGGGCTTCTTCGACATTCCCGTCGACAACCTGTTCGGCGCTCCCGTCATCGTGCGCGACATCAAGGAGCGCTACGAGCTCGGCCGCATCATGGTCGTCTCGCCCGACGTCGGCGGCGTGGTGCGCGCCCGGCAAATGGCGAGCCGGCTGGGCGTGCCGCTCGCCATCGTCGACAAGCGGCGCGAGCGGGCGGGCGAATCCGAGGTCATGAACGTCATCGGCGAGGTCGAGGGCATGCGCTGCATTCTCGTCGACGACATCGTCGATTCGGGTGGCACGCTCTGCAACGCCGCCGAGGCGCTGCTCAAGAAGGGCGCCACCGAGGTCATGGGCTACATCACGCACGGCGTGCTGTCGGGCGGCGCGGTCGCCCGCATCACCGCCTCGAAGCTGTCGACGCTCGTCATCACCGACTCGATCCAGCCAACCCAGGCCGTGCTCGCCGCCAAGAACATTCGCGTTCTCCCGGTCGCCGACCTCATCGGCGAAGCCATCAAGCGCATCTCCGGCGAGCAATCGGTGTCGAGCCTGTTCGACTGAGGCCAACGCAGCCGGGTGAGACCATGACCGGCGACCGTCCCGACGCCCCGTCAAACCGCTGGGGCTTTCTCGAGCGCCCCTCGGAACGCCTGCGCTACGGGATCATCGCGTCCCTCATCCGCTCCCAAGCCCCCAAGGGCCGCGTGGTCGAGCTCGGCGCCGGACGCGGCGCGCTGTTGGACCTGCTCGATCCCGAGCAGAGCGATGCCTACGTCGCCGTCGACACCGACGCCGGCTTGCTCGACCGGATCGCCCACGATCGGATCGCCATCGAGCGCGTCGAAACCACCGTCGAGGCGTTCACCCCCTCGAGCCAACCGATCGCCGCCCTCGTCGCCTCCGAGGTGCTCTGCTACGTCGAGGAGCCGCTGACGCATTTGCTTCGCCTCTGGCGCGCGTCCGGCCACATCGATCTCGTCCTCGTCTCGAGCGTCCTGCCGCGCGCGGACAAGCCGAACTGGCAACGCGGTTACGACCGCGTCCGCCAGGCGATCGAGGCGACCGGCTGGCCGCTCCTCGACACGATCCGGATCGGCAGCGCGGCGGACGCGCTCGGCTGGGAGGTCGTGGCGCTGACGCCGGGGCCAGCGCCGGTCCACAACACCTAGATCGGGTTCACGTCGGCTTGTAGCTCGCCGGCTTCATGGCGACGAGCGCGCGCGTGAGCGGACCGGGGCTCTTGCCCTCGTGCTCGAGGCGGTCCTGCCGCTCGATCGCGGTGCGCACCATGTGCCCACCGACATAGCGGAATGGCTCCGGCGGAAAGCCCCGCACCGGCTGGCGCACGAGTGCGGCCTTCGACCACTCGTCATCGGTCTCGAGTGCAAGTGAGGCAAGCATCCGCGAGCCGAGCCTCGAGAGCACGATACCTGATCCCGAGTAGCCGTAGCCAAAGAGGATGTCTGGGTGCCCCGCGAGCCGCCCGAACATCGGCAGCCCGTCCTTGGAGCGATCGATGGGGCCGGCCCAGGTGCCGGCCATCGGCTTGTCGGCGAGCGAGGGATGGATGCGCCGCAACACCGTGCGCAGCTCGGTCTCGCTCCGCTTGATCCGCGGGAAACAAGGATCGAGCCGGTCGCCATAGGGCAGCACGCCACCCGCCTTCGTCCACATGACCCGTCCGTCTGCGGTCGTGCGCCAGCCGGAGACGAAGATGCGCGAATCCATGAGCGGTGGACCGTCCGCCCAACCCGCCTTCTGAAGCGCGTCTGGAATCGGCTCCGTCATGGCGGCGTCGGTGCCGATCACCATGATCGATGGCGCAAGCTCGGGGACGGACATGGACCATCCGTTGAGGCCGAGCACGACCTTCTTCGCGGTGATCGTCCCATTCTGCGTTACGACCTTGGGCGGACGGCCGCGCTCCAGCCGCACCATGCGCGTGCCCTCGTGAATCACGACACCGCGCTTCAGGGCTGCACTACGAAGACCTCGCACCAGCCGCCCCGGATGGATCAAGGCGTTGGACCTGTCGAAGACGCCGGCGACGAAGGCCCTCGAGCCGGTACGTCTCGCGATCTCTTGCCCGTCGAGGACGTCGAAGAGATGCACCTGGCGCTTCTCCAGCATGTCGATCATGCCGTGCCAGTGGCCCGACTGCGCTTCGCACGTCGCGCCCCAGATGGCGCCCGTCTGCTTGTGGTCGATGCCGAAGCCCTCTTTGGAAGCGAAGCGCGGGATCTCGGCGATCGCATCATCAGCAGCCCGGCAGAGACGGCTCGCTTCCTCGGCTCCCGCCAGCTTCTGCAGCAGCTCGACCTGCAGCCACAGCGAGACGAGGAAGCCGGCATTGGCGCCGCTCGCGCCGGCGCCGCAGACGTCCTTCTCGATGAGCACGACGTGCAGAGAAGGATCGCGCTCCTTGAACTCGATCGCGGTCCAGAGTCCCGTGTAGCCGCCGCCGACGATCGCCACGTCCGCCCGGATATCTCCGACGAGCGGAGGAGCGGCCAGCCCCTTGTCGTCCGCCAGAGCCTGTTGCAACCAGAAGCTCGTCATTCTCGCCTTCGGGTCAAATCGGCATCCATCGGATCAGCGGCTTGTCAGATGTAATCTCACCCCGTCTGGCGAGTCTTGGCAAGACGTTGACAGCGCTTGCGCGGCCGACGATGGCGGTGATAGCGCCTAGGGGCGCATGCCGGGCTTGAAGTGACAATTTCGGCCTCGTCAGGACCGTTCTTGCTGGAGGGCGTTTCGAGCTTCGCTACGGAGACGATCAAGACGACGGACGTGCAGCCGTTAACCTATGTGAAGGACGCGAGCCCAGCGCGCTGACGTCATTGATTTTAACCGGTGGCACCGGTATAAGCCCGGTGCCGATCGCTCCGACACCCCTGGAGGTGGCGATGGGCCATGGCCTTTTTGAGAAGGCCTCCCGATAAACCCAACAGAATGAGCGACTGCCATGGCTGAACTTGTCGAGATCAAGGCCCAGGCGCGCGCGCGTGTCGGTAAGGGGACCGCACGAGGTGCACGCCGTCAGGGTCAAGTACCCGCCGTCATCTACGGGGAGAAGCAGACCCCCGTGACCATCAATCTCCCCTATGCCGAGCTCTGGAAAGTCTACAACACCGGTCACTTCTTCCAGAACCTGCTCAACATCGACATCGAGGGCCAGAAGGTTCGCGTCATTCCACGTGACGCCCAGGTCGATCCGGTCATGGATACCCTGACCCACGTCGACCTCTTCCGGGTGTCGAAGGGCGCCGAGATCCGCGTCGCCATCCCGGTCGATTTCGTGAACCAGGACAAGTCGCCCGGCATCAAGCGCGGCGGCGTGCTCAACATCGTTCGTCACGAGGTCGAGCTCTACGTGTCGGCCGAGGCGATCCCGGAGAAGCTCGTCGTCGATCTGGACGGTCTCGACATTGGCGCCTCCGTGCACATTTCGCATGTGAAGCTGCCCGAGGGTACGCGGCCGGTCATTCGCCGCGACTTCACGATCGCGACTGTCGCGGGCGCTATGCAGGAGAAGGCCGAGACGACGGCCGAGGGCGCGGCCCCCGCCGAAGGCGAGGCAGCGGCTGGCGCAGCGGCGCCAGCGGCCGGTGCTGCGGCTCCGGCGGCAGCAGGCGCCAAGGCCGGTGCAGCAGCTCCGAAGGCTGGTGCTGCCGCCCCGGCAGCAGCCAGCGCCAAGGCAGCGGCCAAGCCCGCCGCCAAGAAGTAGCGCTCCGGCGCCGTTACGACGGATCGAGGCGGGGCATCCCATGCTCCGCCTCTTCTCATTGCCGCCAGCTTGCGGCGCGAGGCCGGAGTGTCCCCCATGAAGCTGATCGTCGGTCTCGGCAATCCCGGCGACGAGCATTCGGGAAACCGGCACAACGTCGGCTTCATGGCGGTCGACCGGATCGCGGCCAAGCACGGCTTCTCGAGCTGGCGCAAGCGCTTCCAGGGCTTCACCGCCGAGGGCGAGCTCGGCGGCGAGAAGTGCATGATCCTGAAGCCGCAGACCTACATGAACGAGAGCGGCCGCTCGGTCGGCGAGGCGGCGCGTTTCCTCAAGATCCCGATCGGCGACGTCATCGTCATCTACGACGAGATCGATCTCGTGCCGGGCAAGCTCAAGGTGAAGACCGGCGGCGGCAATGCGGGACACAACGGCCTACGCTCGATCAGCGCGCATTTGGAGAACGACTACGTGCGCGTGCGTATCGGTGTCGGCCATCCCGGCAGCAAGGATGCCGTGGCGCACTATGTGCTCAACGACTTCGCCAAGAGCGAGCGGACGTGGGTGAGCGAGATGCTGGATGCGATCGCAGAGGCCGCACCGTTCCTCGCCAAGGGTGATGCCTCGCGCTTCATGACGAAGGTGACACAGCTCCTCGACGACGACGCGGAGGAGACCGCCGAGCCGGCGCCTAAGGCCAAGGACAAGAGCAAAGACAAGAGCAAGGACAAAGCCAAGGACGCTGCCAAGCCGGTCGCGCCCGAGCCCAAATCCCCCACCACCGCGCTCGCCGAGAAGCTCAAGGGCTGGCTCAAGGGAGACAAGCCGTGAGCCATCGTCGAACCCGTGTGGGCGACCGGCAGGTCGCCCCTGCTGGCGGCCTCGTATCGTCGATCGATGCACGTCAACAAACGTGGGCGACCGGCCCGTCGCCCCCCCAATTCCAAAACCGGCGGGGCAC
>JAXMDB010000015.1:0-97706 GCA_046348995.1 Hyphomicrobiaceae bacterium | reverse complement strand
TGACGGAGGACGAGTGGATACAGATGATCGGGTGAGTTTCCCTCCCCCCTTGAGGGGGAGGGTTAGGGTGGGGGGCAAAAGCATACGACTCGGTCTGCGTCACTCCCCCCATCCCAAGCGCCTAAGGACTTACCGGCTGCGCCGCTAAGTCCAAGGCGCTTGGCCTTCCCCCTCGCGGGGGGAAGAGGCTACCCTCATCACTGGCTTCATCACATCGCGAAGTATCGAGGATTGCATGACCACCATCGGCTTCATCGGGCTCGGGCGCATGGGGCGGCCCATGGCGGCGAATTTGCAGCGCAAGGGCTTCTCGCTCGTCGTGCACGACATCAATCCCGAGCCGATCCGCGTGCTGGAAGAGCTCGGCGCGCGGCGTGGCAACGGCGCGGCGGGTGTCGCCCAAGCGAGCGACATCGTCGTCACGATGTTGCCCGCGTCGCCAGAGGTCGAGGCGACCGTGCTCGGCTCCGACGGCGTGCTCGCCAATGCCAAGCCCGGCGCCATCATCATGGACATGAGCACGGTCGAGCCGCGCACGACCGACCTCATCGCAAAGGAAGCCCAAGCGCGCGGCATGAGCGTCGTCGATGCCCCGGTCGGCCGCGTCGCCTGGCATGCCGATCGCGGCGAGAGTCTTTTCATGGTCGGCGCGTCGGATGCGGACTTCCAGAAGGTACTGCCGCTGCTCCAGGCGATGGGCACGACGATCCATCATTGCGGGGGCGTCGGTACGGGCACGCGCACGAAGCTCGTGAACAACTATCTCGCGATCGTGCTCTGCCAGCTCAATGCCGAGGCGTTGGCGCTGTCGCAGCGCTTCGGGCTCGATCTCGTGAAGACCCTCGAAGTTCTGCACGGCACGACCGCGACGAACGGTCAGCTCAAGATCAACTGGCCGAACAAGGTGCTCGCAGGCGACATCACGCCGGGCTTCACGATCGATCTGGCCCACAAGGATCTGTCGCTGATCCTCTCGTCCGCCAGCGCCGCTAAGGTGCCGATGCCGGTGGCGGCCGCGGCGCGCGAGTTCTTCTCGCTGGCGCGGGCCAGCGGTGATGGCGGCAACGACTTCTCCTCGATCGTCGATACGCTGTGCGAGATGACCGGCATCGAGAAGCCTCGGCTGCCGAAGGCGTGATCCTAGGGCGCAATAGGCCCACATCTTTGGGGGCCGTATTGCGCCGCCACGGATAAGGCAAGCTTTGGTGAGGCGGCGCCCGAGCTCGCGGCCGGCGCAATACGGCCTGAAGAGGCCTATTGCGCCCTACCGTGTGCGAGATGGCGGGGATCGAGAAGCCTCGGCTGCCGAAGGCGTGATCGTAGGGCGCAATAGGCCCACACCTTTGGGGGCCGTATTGCGCCGTCACGGATAAGGCCAGCTTTGGTGAGGCGGCGCCCGACCTTGTGGCCGGCGCAATACGGCCTGAAGTGGCCTATTGCGCCCTACGATCTTCACTCCCACGCCGGGAACACGCCCTCGGACGCCAGCGCACCCATCGACGTCTTCAGCGCCTGCATCAGCGCCGCCTTGTTGCCGGGCCAGGGGATGCGCTCACCGACGAACACGTCGAAGAAGAACGGCACCGGCAGCCAGCTTCCTTTCGGCAGCGCCTTGCCGAGGCCGTGCAGGAAAATGGGCACCAGCGGCACGTCCGGGCGCTGCTGGACGAGGCGCGCGACCCCCGACTTGAAAGCGGCCATCGCCTCGGGCTCGCCGCGCGTGCCTTCGGGAAACAGGATCAGCACCTCGCCGCGATCGAGCGCCGCCACCGGCTCGGCGAACAGCGTGTCGACGGCCTCGCGCGACGGCTGCTGCCGCTCGAGCGGGATGATGCCGATGAGATCGAGCGCGATGAAGGAGAGGAGGGGAGAGGACAGAAAGTAGTCGGCGGCAGCGACGGGCCGGAGCTTCAGAATCTGCCGCCGCGGAAACAGCGACATCAGCACCAGCGTATCCAAGTGGCTGTTGTGATTGGCGACGATGATCGCCGGCCCCTGTTTCGGCAACCGCTCGTGATGGCGCAGGTTGAGGCCCATGACGACGAGAACGACCGGCCGCACGATCACGAGGAAGAACGCAAGCTTCAGCCACCGGCGCATGCGTCAGGGCCTCACCAATACGCGACGCTGAAATAGCGCGTGATGTGGAAGAAGAGCGGTGCGGTGAAGATCAGGCTGTCGACGCGATCGAGGATGCCGCCGTGGCCGGGAATGAGCGCGCCCGAGTCCTTGATGCCGAGATCGCGCTTCACCGCCGACTCGGTCAGGTCGCCGAAAAAGCCGCCAAGTGAGATGGCAAAGCCGATGAGCGCGACGAAGATCCACCAGTCGATCGACAAGGCCCCCGGCGCCGAGAGCTGCGGCAGCAGGACGGAGATCAGCACGTAGGCCGCCACGAACGTGGTCGCCATGCCGCCGAGGAAGCCTTCCCAGGTCTTGCCGGGCGAAACCTTCGGGCTGATCTTGTGGCGGCCGAAGCTCTTGCCCCACACGTACTGCGCGACGTCGTTGAGCTCGGTGAGGATGAGCAGCGTCACGACGAGTGCCGCGCCCTCGGCGATGTGACCCACCTCCTTGGGTAGAACGAGCAGGTAGGCCATGTGGCCTAAGCTGTACACCGTCGACATGACGCCCCAGTGCAGCGTGCCCACGGCTTTGAGGAACCCTTCCGTCTGCCCGAGCACAACCATGGCCGACGGCAGCAACAGGAACATCCAGACCGGCACGAGCACGATGAAGATGCCGTACTGCTCGGTGGCGACGAGCCAGTACTGCAGCGGGATCGTCAGGTAGGCGAAGAAGAGCACGCTGCGATCCGCCCGTCGCGTCGGAATGATCGAAAGATATTCCTTGAGCGCCAGGAAGCTGATGAAGGCGAACAGCACGAGCGCCATGGTGCGGCCGGCGAGAAGCGCGCCGATGACGAGGCCGACGATCCACCACCAGGAGCGCACCCTGAGCTCGAGCTCCGTCTCGCCGGCATTCGGTGTGCCGCGCGATAGATACGCTGCCGCGAGCGTCGCGGCGCCGAGCAGGAACACGAGTAGCCACAAAACGATCAGGGTGCGCGGCGCGAGACCCGCCCAGCCGGCCATCCAGTCGATGAGCGTGTTGCCGGTCATGGCGCGGCTGGTCCACCGTGATCGAGCGCCGCCGTCACGCGGTTGAAGATGGTCCACACGCCGAGCGCGATGATGACGAGAAGGATGAGGGTCGTCAGCAGCGTGCCGGCGAGACCGACCGCCACGAGAAAGGCCATCAGGCCGAACGCCAGCGCGCGATCGCTTTTCCCCATCGGGCCCTGATAGCCGCGCGGCGCGCCGATCTGCACCGCGGCGAGGCCTGCGCCTTCGGCGACGAGACCGAGCGAGGCGGCGATGATGGTGAGCCCCGATGGCACCTCTGCGACGAGCGCCAACGGCATATAGAGCGCCGCATCGGAGGCGAGATCGGCGATCTCGTTGAGCATCGCGCCGAGCGCACTCTTCTGACCGTGCTCGCGTGCGAGCATCCCGTCGACGGCATTGAGCGCCATGCGCACGCCGAGCGTGACGGCAAGGAGCAACAGCACGATCGAGGAGTTCGGAAACAGCCAGACGAGCGCGCCGACGCTGGCGCTCAAGCCCATCGCCGCAAGCGTCACCTCGTTGGCGGTGATCCCCTGGGCCGCCAGCTCGTCGACCTTGGGACGCAGCAGCGACTGAAACCAGGGCTTGATGTCGTAGAGCGTCGCCATGCGCGCCTCCTCTAGCTGGATCGCCGCCGGGCGATGCCGGCGAGATAGGTGGTGAGCAGGTCGTCGATGAGCTCGCCCGCCGTGTCGGTCGTGACGTTCGTCAGCTTGTCGGCGACCGACAGCGAGACGATGCCGTGCACGCTCGCCCACAGCACGCGGGCCGCGCGAACGCGCTCGACCGCGTGCTCGGCGCGGAAGAAGGGCTGTAGCGCGTCCTCGAGAACGGCGAGCAGCCGGCCGAGCCGCTCGGCATACCAGTCCGGTGTGTCGATGCCTTGGGGAAGCGCATGCTCGAACAGCATGCCCCAGAGCTTGCGATTGGCGAGCGTGAAGGCGAGATAGGCCGCCGCGAGCGCTTTGAGGCCGGCCTTGGGATCCTTCGGCGGCGGGAGCGCCTTCAGCGCCGCCTCGAGCCGCTCGAGCACGCGTGCCTCGAGGTGCAGCACGACGTCGTCGAGGCTCGTGAACAGGTGATAGATGGTGCCGGGCGAGTAGCCGATCCGGGTGGCGATGCCGCGCGCCGTCAGCGCCGCAAGCCCATCGGTCGCGACAATCGCCTCGGCGGCGTCGAGGATCAGCTTGCGAAGAGCCTCGGGCGTGTGGTCGGACCGGCGCGCCATATCATCTGCTCGAGCAAAGAGTGTTCGTTCGAGTCAGAATATGGGAGCTTTCTGAACAATGTTCAAACGCAGCGGTCGCAGCGCTACCGCGCGTTGCCGGTGACCAACTACGATCAGTCGACCTTCGACACCTGCAAGCTCTTGCGGGGCCGCAGGAAGAAGCGCTCGCTCAAGTTGATGTTGCCGGTGATGTAGTGGCCGACGGGCGGATTGTAGGTGTAGCTCACCTCCGAGACGATGATGCTCGTCAGCGGCTGCACGAGATCGTCCGGCAGCTCGTTGTAGGCGGAGTCCTTGGCGTAGGGCTCGCCGCCGGCACGATTGTAGCTCCAGGCGACCGTCACGTTGCTGTCGGCATCGGCGACGACGCTGACGAGCTTGATATCGAGGCTGGCGAGATCCGCATCCGGCGGCATCAAGCTCTTGGCGATCTCCATGACGTCGTCGAGATAGGCGTCGTTGACCTCCTCCTCCTGCGCGACGAGGTCGGCGGTCGCGCTCGAGACGGACGTCACGCGGCGGTCGTAGGAGAGAGCCATGCTGAACTCGACGGCGCCGAGAAACAACGCGATCATGATGGGCACGACCATCGCGAACTCGACGGCGGCAAACCCGCGACGATCGTGGCCGAGCCGGCCGAGAAGACCGCTGGTGGCGTTACGAAGGCCGGACGACTGCGACGCTGACATGGCGGTGGTCTCTCATCCTAACGGGTTGGGCGCGCTCTCGGCTCTAGCCGTCGAAGGGCTCGTTCTTGAAGACGGTGGCGGCGGTGATCAGCCGGCTGCCGTCGGCCAGGTTGCCGAGGCCGAGGCTGTGCTTGCCGCCGGTCAGCAACAGGCCGAGATCAGGAAGCGCGTTGAACAGCTTCCAGTGATAGTAGACGTTGACGAGAACGATCGAGCCGCCGCCGCCGGTGTTGTACTGCTCGAAGCCTTCGATCAGCTTCTTGTCGTCGTCGACCGCATCGGGCGCGCCAGCAGCGGCGGCCGCGAGATTGGGGAAGGTGCGGACGTCGACGATCATGTCGTCGTCGCAGGACATGAAGACGGGCACCCGGTCGCACACCGCAGTCTTGAAGTCGCTGGCGCTGAAGCCCTGCGCCTGGCCGGTGCGGATGAGGCGCGAGGCCTGCTCGGTGGCGTTCTCGAGCGAGAAGGTTGCGAAGTAGACGAGCGCGACCTCCATGATGGCGAAGAGCAGCGCCAGGAACGGACCGATCACCAGCGCGAACTCGACGGCCGTGAAGCCGTCCGTGTTCCGGCCGATGCGCGCGGCGCGACGCAGCCCGGCTGCGATACTCATGATTGGGGCCTCACTGACACCGGTAGGTAGGTTTCGGGATCGATTAGGCGGCAATAAACATTATGGGCGCGTTAAAAGCCAAAGTTTGAATAGTCTTTGGTTAATCGCCAATTTACATGTTAACATATCAGTTACGAATTTCATTCACGAACAAATTTCTTAAACTTTTAAATTGTCTCTGCGACGCTCCCTGCGTCGGCGCCGGTCTCCCAACCCGCCGTCGGCCGGCGGATACCCGCCCTATGAAATCCGGTGAGTGCGACCTCGCCGCCCGCATCGCCGGCCGGGGCTCCTCGGAGCCTTTAGGCCGGTGAAACGGCACGGAACAGGCAAGCCCCTCCCTGTTCCGTGCCGTCGACCAGATGGGACATGCCTCAGTTGGCGACGTCGTCGCCGCCCGAGCTGCCGCCGTCGGCGGAGAATTTCATCTTCTGCTGGCCGGCCTTGGCGACCTCGGAGAAGTGATTGGCCTCGTCGCCGATCTTCAGCACGGGCTCGCACTTGGGCACGCAGCTATAGGTGGTCGTGTTGATGCCGCGCTGGAGGCTGACGACCTTCTGATCGTCCGACTTCACCATCAGGCGCTGGTTCAGAATGATCTTGTCGTTCTTGTCCAGGATGATGAGGTTGGTGACGCCGAAGGTCTTGCCGGTCACGACGAGCAGCTGCGTGCTCTGTAACGTCACGTCGGCGACCGAGGGGTTGCCGATGATGATGTTGGCCGCAGGCTCCGGCAGGCGCAGCAGGCGCGCCTGATCGTATTGCACGATGAGATCGTCGGCGGCGGCCATGCCGGGCGCCAGGAAAAGGGCGGTCGCGAGCAGGGCGCGCTCAAGGGCGCCGCTCAGGCGGAACAAAGTCATTGCGAGCCTCGTGACAAAGTTGGCGCCCTGGAGAAGGCGGGTGAGGCCGATTGAGCCGCAAATTGGTGAAGGATTGGCAAACGAGCGTGCCGGAGATGTCCCGGAACGGGTGCGGCGGTGCTACGTGACAGGTCTCAAGGCAATGCCCCGAGTGAAATGCACTGCCGTGGCGGGCGCTAAGTTGTCGATCGACTGTGGAGTATCCGGCATTATTTCCGAAGAAACGAAGTAATAACCACGAAAACGAAAGGAAACACCATCGACCCATCCATCAATTCTGTGCAGGCGGCCTTTGTAATATAATATTATCAATGATAAACCGAATGGTACTGGAGATTATCTCGATTTCTCTCCTGCGCAAGGCAAAAACAAATGCCTCCGGCCTGGCTTCTTTTACTTCTCTTTAAAAGGAGAGAGCTATCTTTCCGGGCAGTTCAGGACTGCGGGCGGCAACCTGGCAGTTGAACTTTGGAAGTGGCTTGGTAATTGGGAGAGTACATATGAACAAGCTGTTCGCGCGCTTCGGCAAGGACGAGTCCGGCGCCACCGCCATCGAGTATGCTCTGATCGCTGCGATCGTCGGCATCGGCATCATCACGGCGCTCGGCTCCATGAAGGACGAGCTCAACGAGACCTTCGAGAAGGTCGAGAGCACGCTCTCCGAGGCGAACGCCGAGTAATCTTGCCAGGTACGGGCGGGGGGCTTTCGCGGGAAAGCATCCAAGTCCTCTGGTCTGATGAAAGAGGGGCTGTCTGCGGCAAGCAGGCAGCCCTTTCGCTTTTTATCCTCCGCGGGCGCCCGCGCCGATCGGGATCCGGCATTTCTCGTGCAAATAGATAAACTTGGAAATACCTGTTTCACTGCCGCTTAGACTATTTGTGTGCACTCTCCTCACAGGCCGCGGTCAAAGGGGATTGGCCCGCCGCGAGGCTTCGGGAAAGCGTTGGGAGAGTACACATGAACAAGCTGTTCGCGCGTTTCGGCAAGGATGAGTCGGGCGCCACCGCCATCGAGTATGCGCTGATCGCCGCCATCGTCGGCATCGGCATCATCACGGCGCTGGGCTCCATGAAGGACGAGCTCAACGAGACCTTCGAGAAGGTCGAGAGCTCGCTCTCGGAAGCCAACGCCGAGTAATAGGTTCGGTTCGAGCCGGTGGTGATCTGCGCACCATCGGCCGGCCGGTCTGACGGAAAAAGGGCTGTCTGCCGGATCGGCAGGCGGCCCTTTTTCTGTTTCGGGAGCTGCTCGTGCATGTGCAACGAGAAAGTATTCGGCATCAGGGCTCGCAATTCCTCGGTCGTTTCATAATCGCTTAGAGTTTATCTGCGCAGAATGCTCCCCAGGTAAGAGGCTGTGGGTCGCAGATCAGCCAATCACCGGTTGTTTGGGAAAAGTTGGGAGAGTTAAAGTGAACAAGTTGATCAAGCGTTTCGGCAAGGACGAGTCGGGCGCCACCGCCATCGAGTATGCTCTGATCGCCGCCATCGTCGGCATCGGCATCATCACGGCGCTGGGCTCCATGAAGGACGAGCTCAACGAGACCTTCGAGAAGGTCGAGAGCTCGCTCTCCGAGGCGAACGCCGAGTAATCTTGCCAGAGCACGGCATGGCGCTCGCAAAGCGCCTGCCTTCTGGTCTGATCTCGAGAAGGGGCTGCCAACCGTGCGGTTGGCGGCCTCTTTCGCTTTTGCGGCCCCTCGAGCGCGAGCGCCGGCCGCCCGCCGCAACGGCTCATTAACGCCGATCTACGGACTTGTTCGGTAATTCGCTAAAATTATCAGCAATTTACGTCTACTTAGCACCTTGGCGCCTAATATCCTCCCGAGTTCGACGACGCCGCCCCCCAACGTTCGGCGAAACTCGAGGCAAGAAACGAAAGTACAGGGAGTTCAGTCATGAGCAAGCTTTTCAGCCGCTTCAATAAGGACGAGTCGGGCGCCACCGCTATCGAGTATGCCCTCATCGCCGCCATCGTCGGCATCGGCATCATCGTCGCGCTGGGCTCCATGAAGGACGAGCTCAACGAGACCTTCAACAAGGTCGAGAGCACGCTCTCGGAAGCCAACGCCGAGTAATCTCGGCACCTCGATCGGGCGGGCCGCCTCGATGGCGGTCCGCTCGTTCGCGCCGGTCACCTGTATCCAGCTGACACGGCTCGACCGTGCCGTTGACGCAAACTTAGCAAATACCCGGCGGGGCACTTAAATTGGGCTTTACGCCGATCTGCCACACTCCTCCTCACGGCGTCATATAAAAAAACAGAGTGCGTGGGGGTAGTTTCGTGTTCGAAGTCTTGTTGTGGTGCGTCTTCCCTTGGGCCATGGCCTATGCCGGCTCGATGGATCTCGTCTCGATGACCATTCCAAATCGGATCTCCATCCTGTTGGTCGTCGGATTTGTTCTCCTTGCACCGTTCGCGGGGCTCTCGGCTCACGATATCGCCCTGCATCTTGCCGCCGGCACCGTGGTGTTGGCGCTCGGCATCGCCATGTTCTCGCAAGGCTGGATCGGCGGCGGTGACGCCAAAATCTTCGCCGCGGCCTCGCTCTGGCTCGGTTTCGAGCATCTGTGGCACTTCGTCGGCCTGTCGGCGATCGCCGGGGGCTTCCTGACCATGGGCCTCCTCGTCTACCGCGTGATGCCCATGCCGATGCTCCTCGCCAAGCAGGATTGGGCGGTCCATCTGCACGATCGCAAGACCGGAGTGCCCTATGGCATCGCCATCGCGGTGGCCGCGCTGATGGTCTATCCCTCCACCCAGTGGCTGCAGTCGACGCTCAGCTAGAGCGGCGGCCGAGTGGTGGCGAATCACTCTCGACGTGGTTCGCCGCCTGACGTGCATCCGGGACGAGCCGATCCTTGCGTCGGCTGCCGGCATCCGGCCATTCGCAGAAAAGCAGGCGCGCGCGGACGCGACGTTCCGCATCGAATGCCTTTGCTCGCCGGCGAAAGACGGCGACGCGCGAGCCGGCGTCCGCCCCCTATTTCGTCCGGATGCTCCGTTTTGCGACGCCCATTAACTCGCCATTGACCTTTCTGCCGCACGATCCGCCTCGACCCTCCTCCGGGGCTGGTTCAGGGCGAAAGGGCTACTGTGTCATGAGACGGGCGCGATTGATCGTGTTTGCCATTGCTATCCTTGCTGCCGGCATGGCGGCGTTGCTGGCGAACGGCTTCCTCGGCGGCAGGACGAAAACGAAAGTCCTCGAGAAGGAGATCAATACGATCGACGTTCTCGTCGCTCGCAAGGCGATCGGCCTCGGCGAGCGGTTCAAGGCGGCAGACTTCGGTTGGCAGCCCTGGCCCAAGAGCGCCGCTGCCGAGTCGGGCTACATCACCAAGTCGGCGCAGCCGAATGCCGAGAAGGACTACGTCGGCGCGATCGCCCGGACATCCTTCCTTCCCAACGAGCCGCTGAACCAGGCCAAGGTCGTCAAGGCCGACGACGGCGGCGTGCTGGCTGCGATCCTGCCGGCCGGCATGCGCGCCATCTCGACGAAGATCACCGAGGAGTCGGCCGTCGCCGGCTTCATCCTCCCCGCCGACCGCGTCGACGTGATCGTGACCCGCAAGGTGCGCGGCCGAGACGGCCGTCAGGAGCAGACGGTCAGCGACACGCTCTTCAAGAACGTCAAGGTGCTGGCCATCGGTCAGGAGATCGAGACGAAGGAAGGCAAGATGGTCGCCTCCGGCAAGACCGCGACGCTCGAGCTTTCGCCTGCTCAAGCCGAGACCCTCGCTCTCGCCCAAGCCATGGGCGACGTCTCTCTCACGCTGCGCTCGCTCTCCGAGAACAAGCCGGGCAGCCCCGAGGGCGACGCTTCCGCCTTCAAGCCCGACAACACCAACGCCGTGCGCATGCTGCGCTACGGCGAGTGGTCCCGGACGTATGGCGTGAAGTGACGTGCGGCGAAAACAGTTCCTCCAAAGGTATGCTCCCATGATCAAGTTCCGCAAAGGTCCCATCGCCGCCCTGATGCTCGGCATCGCCAGCCTCACCGGCCTTTCGATGGTGACGATGCCCGTCACTGAGGTCCAGGCCGGCTCCGTCGATCCGGACTCCGTGCATAACGACTTCCTCAAGATCGGCGTCGAGGAGCCGTTGCCCGCCTCCCGCAACGTCATGCTCGGCCTCAACAAGACGATGATCGTCGAGGTGCCGCGCGATTTGCGGGACGTGGTGGTGTCGAACCCCGAGTTCGTCGATGCGGTCGTGCAGTCGTCGAACCGCGTCTACCTGATCGCCAAGCAGCTCGGCAACGCCAACGTCTTCTTCTTCGACGAGAACGGCGAGCAGATCCTCTCGGTCGACATCCGCATCGAGCGCGACATGGCGCAGTTCGACCGTCTGATCGAGCGGCTGATCCCGGGCGCCAACGTCAAGAGCGAGATGATCAACGACACGATCATCCTGACCGGCTCGGTGCCCAATCCGGCCGACGCGGCGCGCGCGAGCGATATCGCGGCCCGCTTCGTGTCGCGGCCGGGCGACGCCAACAAGCGCGATACCGACAAGGTCGTGAACATGCTCGTCGTCGAGGCCAAGGAGCAGGTGTTGCTCAAGGTCACGGTCGCCGAGGTGCAGCGCGAGGCGATCAAGCGGTTCGGCGTCAACTGGAACGGTGGCCATGTCGGCGACATGGCGGGTGGTTTCGGCACGTCGAATACCTTCCCGATCACCAACGCCAACGGCAACAACTCGTTCTTGTTCGGCCTGCTCGGACCCTCGAGCGACCTCTCCAAGTGCGTCGGTGCCAATCTCAACCCAACCTCTATCCCTCCGGCTCTGGGAACGCCTCTGCCCGGCGCCGCTGGCTTGGCCGCCAATTGCCTCGCGCCGCAGATGGAAGCTTTCGAGCGCAACGGCCTGCTCAAGACGCTGGCGGAGCCGACGCTGACCGCGATCTCGGGTGAGACGGCGAGCTTCCTCGCCGGCGGCGAGTTCCCGGTGCCGGTCGCCCAGGACAAGGACTCGATCTCGGTCGAGTGGAAGCCCTTCGGTGTCGGCCTCTCCTTCACGCCGCTCGTTCTCTCGGAAGGCCGCATCAGCTTGAAGATCGCCTCCGAGGTCAGCGAGCTCTCCAACGAAGGCTCGATCACGTTGACGACCGTGTCGCTGCCCGGCCTCAAGGTGCGCCGTGCCAACACGACGGTCGAGCTTCCCTCGGGTGGTGCGCTCGTGATCGCCGGTCTCATCTCGGAGGACACGCGCGCCAACATCGACGGCGTGCCCGGCATGAAGAACCTGCCCATCCTCGGCACGCTGTTCCGCAGCCGGGATTTCCAGAAGCAGGAGACCGAGCTGCTCGTGATCGTCACGCCCTACATCGTCAACGCCGTCGCCCGCTCCGACCTGCACAAGCCGACGGACGGTTTGATCCCGGCGTCCGATGCCCGTGCAACCTTCCTGGGCCAGCTCAACAAGGTCTACGGCAAGGACCAGGCGCTGCCCTCCGGCGAGTACGAAGGCAACTACGGTTTCATCGTCGAGTAATCGGGTGGATGGAGATTCCCATGTCTTACAAGAGCAAGTCCATGCTGACTGAAGTTTCGAGCCTCCGCCCCGCGATGATCAAGGTGATGGCTGCATCCCTCCTGGTCTTGAGCCTCACTGCCTGCCGGGACCACTACGACGGCCGGCCCGTGGGCATCGCCGAGCCTTACGATGTCGAGGAGCGGCACCCGATCAACGTGACGACGGATGCCACCGAGCTCGACATCGTCGTCGCGGGCAAGGCGTCCGGCCTCAACAGCGTGCAGCGTGCTCAGGTCGACGAGTTCCTGGGTGCGTGGCGGCAGGAAGGCACCGGCAAGATCACGATCGCCGCGCCGAGTGGGAGCGCCAACGAAGGCGCCGCCTATACGGCCGCAGCCGAGATCCGCGACATCGCCCGCGACAAGGGCATTCCGGGCCACGTCGTGACCTTTACCGCCTACCAGGCGGGAGGCGGTAAACCGCCCGTAAAGATATCTTTCCTACGGTATGTCGCCCAGGGACCGACCTGCGGCGACTGGTCGAGGAACGTCGCGGAAGATCCGCAAAACGTCGCCTACCCGGACTACGGCTGCTCCTCGCAGCACAATCTGGCGGCGATGATTGCCAACCCGCGTGATCTGATCGAGCCGCGGGGTGGCACGCCTCGGACCTCCGAGAAGCGTGATACGGCGTGGAGAAACTACGTGTCTGGCAAGAGCACCATCTCCGAGACCCAGTCCGAGGAGAAGGCCGGCATCATCTCTGACGTGGCGAAGAACTGAGGCGGCGTAGGACCATGCACAAGAATCTCAAGACTGCCGAGGCTCACGAGCTCGACGAGACCGAGATGGTCGAGGGCGAGGCGATGGATGCCATCGAGGAGTATCAGGAGCCCGCGAGCGGCGAGCGTCCGGATCGCGCCAAGCCGATCCCGCGCATCTCCATCCAGGCGTTCTGCGAGGACTCGCATACGGCCGATGCCGCCCAGCACGCCGGCGACGACCGCCGGCTCGCCAAGGCGCACGTCAGCCTGCACATGGGCGGATTGCCGGCGGCGATCGCCCACTACCAGGAGGCGCCCTCGCCCAACCTGATCATCGTCGAGAGCAGCCAGTCCCGGCAGCGCCTGCTCGGCGAGCTCGATCAGCTGGCCGAATTCTGCGATGGCGGCACCAAGGTGATCGTGATCGGTCACAACAACGACGTCATCCTCTATCGCGAGCTCCTGAAGCGGGGCGTCAGCGAGTACATCGTCGCGCCGGTCTCGCCGCTGCAGCTCATGGAGAGCATCTCCAACCTCTACAACAATCCGGAATCCGATCCGGTCGGTCACGTCATCGCCTTCGTCGGCGCCAAGGGCGGCGTCGGCTCCTCGACGGTCTGCCACAACACGGCCTGGGTGATCTCGCGCCTGATGCAGAACAACGTCGTGATCGCCGATCTCGACTTGCCGTTCGGCACCGCGGGTCTCGACTTCGACAAGGACCCGGTCCAGGGCATCGCCGACGCGCTGGCCTCGCCCGATCGCCTCGACGAGGTGCTGCTCGACCGCCTGCTCGCCAAGTGCACCGATCACCTGAGTCTGTTCGCGGCCCCGGGCGTGCTCGATCGCAACTACGAGATCGCGCCCGAGACCTTCGAGTTCGTGCTCGACGTGGTGCGGCAGAACGTTCCCTTCGTGGCGGTCGACGTGCCGCACGTCTGGACGCCCTGGGCCAAGCAGATCCTGATGAGCGCCGACGACGTGGTGCTGACGGCGATGCCCGATCTCGCCAACCTGAGGAACGCCAAGAACATGGTCGATCTCCTCAAGACGGCGCGCAAGAACGATCGGCCGCCCTTCCTGGTTCTGAACTCGACGGGCATGCCGAAGCGTCCCGAGCTGCCGGCCAAGGAGTTCGGTGATGCTCTGGGCCTGTCGCCCAAGGTCGTCATCGAGTTCGACGCCGAGGTCTTCGGCATGGCCGCCAACAACGGCCAGATGGTCGAGGAGCTTTCGGCCAAATCGCGCGCCGCCGAGCACTTCCGCTCGCTCGCTTACGCTCTGACCAATCGGACGGAGCCCAAGTCCGAGAAGAAGAAGTCGGTGTTGAGCCCGATCCTGCAGCGCTTCAACCGCAAGAAGGCGGGGGCATAGTCTATGTTCGGCAAACGCACAGGAACGAATGTGCCTGCGTCGCGGCGAGTCGCTGCGCCACAGCCACTGCCTGCGGTGCAGCCCAAGGATCTGCCGAAGGCCCAAACCGGTCGAGGGCAAGTCGCGGACGCAACCTCCAGGCCCGAGGCGCCGACTGCGCGTTCGCCCGAGCCTCCGAAGCCGAAGCCCGTAGAGCGGCGGCATTCAGAGGAGTACTACGACATTAAGACGACCGTCTTCAATGCGTTGATCGACACCATCGATCTGACGCAGCTCGCCAAGTTGGATGCCGATGCGGCGCGCGAAGAAATCCGCGACATCGTCGGAGAGATCATCCAAGTCAAGAACGTCGTGATGTCCATCGCCGAGCAGGAAGAGCTGCTCGAGGACATCTGCAACGACGTGCTCGGCTACGGTCCGCTCGAGCCGCTGCTCGCCCGCGACGACATCGCCGACATCATGGTCAACGGCGCCGAGACCTGCTTCATCGAGGTCGGCGGCAAGGTCGAGAAGACGACGATCCGCTTCGCCGACAACGCGCAGCTCATGAACATCTGCCAGCGCATCGTCAGCCAGGTCGGCCGCCGCGTCGACGAGTCGAGCCCGATCTGCGACGCCCGTCTTCCGGACGGATCTCGTGTCAACGTCATCGCGCCGCCGCTCGCCATCGACGGCCCGGCCCTCACCATTCGTAAGTTCAAGAAGGACAAGCTCACCCTCGAGCAGCTGCTGAAATTCGGCTCGATCTCGAAGGAGGCCAAGACCATCCTCGAGATCATCGGCCGGGTGCGCTGCAACGTCATCATCTCCGGCGGCACGGGCTCGGGCAAGACGACGCTGCTCAACTGCTTGACCGGCCACATCGACGAGGACGAGCGGATCATCACCTGCGAGGACTCGGCCGAGCTTCAGCTCCAGCAGCCGCACGTGGTGCGCCTCGAAACCCGCCCGCCCAACCTCGAGGGCGAGGGTCAGATCACGATGCGCGACCTCGTCAAGAACTGCCTGCGTATGCGTCCCGAGCGGATCATCGTGGGCGAGGTTCGCGGACCGGAGGCCTTCGACCTCTTGCAGGCGATGAATACCGGTCACGACGGCTCGATGGGCACGCTGCACTCCAACTCCCCGCGCGAAGCCATCAGCCGTATGGAAAGCATGATCATGATGGGTGGCTTCGCGCTACCCGCCAAGACCATCCGCGAGATGATCACCGGCTCCGTCGACATCATCGTGCAGGCCTCGCGCCTGCGCGACGGCTCGCGCCGAGTGACCCACATCACCGAGGTGCTCGGCATGGAAGGCGATGTCGTCACGCTGCAGAACATCATCGTCTACGACATCACGGGCGAGGATGCGAACGGCAAGTTGATCGGCCGCCATCGCTCGACGGGTATCGCCCGTCCGCGCTTCTACGAGCGAGCGCAGTATTTCGGCGAGCACAACAGACTGAGCCAGGCTCTCGCCGCCGCCGAGGTGCGGGACCGCGACGGCAGCATCATGGGTGAGAAAAATGGATAGCGATCAGCTCGTTCAAATCTTGGTGATGGGCCTGGTTGCGCTTGCGGTCGGCATGTTCGCCTACGTCGTGATCTTCCCGTTCCTGACGGGAGAGCACAAGGCCGACAAGCGCCGCGAGACGGTCGCTGCCGGCAAGGCTGGCCGCGCGCGCGGCTTCTCCACGAACGACGAGCTGCAGAACCGCCGCAAGCAGGTTCAGGAGAACCTGAAGGAGCTCGAGAAGAAGCAGAAAGCCAAGAACAAGGTCACGCTGCGCACGCGCCTGCTCCGCGCGGGGCTCGACATCTCGAACCGGCAGTTCATGATCGCCAGCGCCATCTCGGGCGCGGTCGCCTTCGTCGCCTGCATGGTCGGTGGCGTGCCCAATATCGGCGTCGCCGCGGTGATCGGCTTCGTGTTCGCCTTCGGCGTGCCGCGCTGGTTCGTGTCGTTTCTTGGCAAGCGGCGCCAGGCAAAATTCCTGAATGAGTTCGCCAACGCGATCGACGTCATCGTTCGTGGCGTCAAGACCGGCCTGCCGCTCAACGAATGCCTCGACATCATCGCCCGTGAGAGCCCCGAGCCGCTTCGCGCCGAGTTCGCAGAGCTCGTCGAGCAGCAGCGCATCGGCGTGCCGCTGATGGATTGCTTCGAGCGTATGATGGATCGCATGCCGGTCCCGGAAGTCAGCTTCTTCTCGATCGTCATCTCGATCCAGCAATCGGCCGGCGGAAACCTCTCGGAAGCGCTCGCCAACCTCTCCGGCGTGCTGCGCTCGCGCAAGATGCTGGCCGCCAAGGTCAAGGCGCTGTCGTCGGAAGCCAAGGCGTCTGCGGCTATCCTCGGTGCGCTCCCCTTCGTCGTCATGTCGATGGTGTACATCACCTCGCCCGACTACATCTCGCTTCTTTGGACGAGGCCTCAGGGCCAGATCATGCTGGCCGTCGCCGGCTTCTGGATGAGCTGCGGCCTGTTCGTGATGCGGCAGATGATCAACTTCAAGTACTGAGTGCGTCGTCACCAACACGCATCTAGGCAAGTGCCATGGATTTCTTCGGAACGGTCTTCACACTGCAGTTCGGCATCATGCTGCTCGCCGGCGTCGCGGGTTTCGCAACGGTGCTGACGCTCGCGCTGCCGGCCCTTTCGAAGGACCGCATCGGCGCGCGCATGAAAACCATGGCGACCGAGCGCGACAAGATGCGGGCGGCGCGCTTGGCCGAGATGCAGTCCAAGGACAAGCCCGGCAAGCTGCGCAACGAGTCCAAGGGGCTCATGGCGCAGATCGTCGAGCAGCTCAATCTGCGCAAGTTGTTCGAGACCGACGAGGTCAAGGACAAGCTTAAGATGGCCGGCCTGCGCGGCCAGGGACCGATGGTCGCCTTCGTCTTCTTCCGCTTGGCCGCGCCGATCATGATGTTCATCGGTGCCGCCGTCTATCTGTTCGCCTGGCGAACCCACGAGCTGGCGCCGATCATCCGCCTCGCCATCCTGCCGGTCGCGGCCTACCTCGGCTACTATCTGCCGAACGTGTTTCTCTCCAACCTGATCCAGCGGCGGCAGAGCTCGATCAATCAGTCTTTCCCCGACGCGCTCGACTTGCTGCTCATCTGCGTTCAATCGGGCATGTCGACGGAGTCCGCTTTCGCGAAGGTCGCCAAGGAGATCTCGGAGTCCTCCATCGAGCTCGCCGAGGAGCTGTCGCTGCTGACCGCCGAGCTCGCCTACCTGCAAGATCGCCGGCAGGCTTATGAGAACCTCTCGAAGCGCACAGGCATGGCCGTCATCAAGTCGGTGGCGACGAGCTTGATCCAGGCCGAGCGCTACGGCACGCCCGTCGGCCAGGCGCTGCGCGTGATGGCCAAGGAAAATCGCGAGCTCAGAATGTCGGCGGCCGAGAAAAAGGCCGCTGCCCTGCCGCCCAAGCTCACGGTGCCGATGATCGTCTTCTTCCTGCCGGTGCTGTTCGTCGCCATCATCGGCCCGGCGGTCATCCAATACATGGAAATGAAGTAGCGGAGCACGCTCGGGGGACGAGTGCGGTTCCAAGGGGCGGCCGATCGGGCCGCCCTTTTCATTTCTGCGCGAGGGTGCACGGCGTAAGGGGCGTCCGTTGGCGCCGGAGGCACACGGCGGCGCTGCGTAGGGGCGACGGCAGGTCTCCCTACATCGATTGCCCTACGCGGTGAGTGGGCGACTTGCCGGTCGCCCCTACGGTCGACGTGATCCGGGGGAAGTCCACCATCACGAGCACAGTGTGTGGTGCGGCGGGCTTCGCGTGCGCTCAACCCGCCCTACGGATTTCGCGATTTTCTCGGGCCTGTTCCCATAGGAACTGCGCCCCCGCGCGCTCCGTCCTATCTCTTGGACATGGCAGCGAGAGACCGGAACGGCCCGCCGCCAAAGAGATCAACCAACGGCCAGCCAATGGAGGCTCCCATGAACAAGCTCATCATCGCCGCCACCGTCGCCCTTGTCTCCACCGTCGCGGCGTCCAGCGCCTTCGCCGGCTGCCACGACTACTCGTACACGACCTATTCGAGCGACTATACGACCACCTACACGCCGACCTACGACAGCGGCTATTCGAGCTACAGCGGCTACTGAGCCCGAAGAATGTCATCCCGGGCACAAGGCCACGGCTGTCCGGTTCAGTTTTTGTGGACTGTGCGCATGACGCTGATTCCGTAGGGGCGACCGGCAGGTCGCCCTGCATCGATTGCCCTACGCATGACACGTGTGGATGAGGCGCGACGGCGCCACTGCGCTCGGCAGGTTCGAGGAAAGACGCGATCAAGAGAGCACGGTGCGTGACGCGGCGGGCTTCGCGTGCGCTCAACTCGCCCTGCGCTTTGATCAAGTGATCAATTCGTTGCGGCGGAGGCGACCTTCGGTGCGGGCTCGCTGGCCGTCTCGGCCGCCCAATCGCCGGCTGGCGCCGGCTCGCTGGCGGCCGGCGCTGCGACGGCAACGTGCGTCGTCTCCGTCTTGCCGAGCTGAATCGGCGTCGCCTTCACCATCTTCTCGAGATAGGCGACGTTCGCCTGCGCCTTGCCTGCAGCAAGATCCGTCTCGGCGACCTTCTCGGCCTCCTTGAAGCGGCCTTGGACGCCCAACACGAGGGCGAGGTTCTGACGGATCTTGGCGGTGTCGCCGCCCGCATCTGCAGCTTTACGCAAGAGCTGCTCGGCCTTGGCCGGATCGCCGTTCAGCGCGTAGCTGAGCGCCAGATTGTTCAGCACGGCGGGCTCGGCTGGCGCAAGCTCGTAGGCGCGCTCGAAATAGCCCTGGGCCTCCTTGGGCTGCCCCTGCTTGGCGTGGATCGTGCCGATCGCCGAAACGACGCGCCAATCGGGATTGGTCGGATCGTCGGCGCGCGCGAGCAGCTTGGCGGCGAGATCGTAGTTGTCTTTCTCGAGCGCCATGCGGCCGAGCTCGGAGGCGATCGGCTTGCTGTCGGGATTGTACATGGCCGCCTGCTGCAGCAGGCTCTCGGCGTGATCCTTCTCGCCGGTCGCCTTCAAGGCTTGAGCGAAGCGCAACGCCGCCGTCTCGTCCTTCGGGTTGCGGCTGTAGGCGGTGGCCCAATAGGCCTTGGCGGCCTCCGGGCTCGCATCGGCGGGCAGCTTTCCGAGGGCGGCCGGCTGCGCACTATCCTGCTCGGCGAGGAACCCCGGATTGCGGCTCGTCGAGGCGCAGGCGCTGAGCAGCAAGCCTGCGGTCACCGCCGCCACGAGACCGAGGCGAGGGGCGACGCGCGTGCGCGCGGGACGGGCAATGTCGAACATGGTTTGGTTCCGCTTGCAGCCGGTGGCGGGGTCTGACGAGCGTCAGTTTCCGGCACAGCGGTCAATAAAGGCTTAACCCGGCTTAAGGCTCCCTTCACCCCGGAGCGGATTACCGGGTGGTCTGGTCAGCCTTCCGGGTCGTGAGCTTGAGCCCCCCGCCCCCATTCGGCCATCGCTGGCAGCGCCATCATGTGCGCCCGGTACGCCTCGGCCGGCCCCGTGCCGCCGAAGCGGGACAGGTCGATCTTGTAGGTCGTGAAGCGGGAGCACACGGGCGCGAACATCGCATCCGCGATGCTGAAGCGGCCGAGCAGGAAGGGGCCGGCCTGGCCGTAGGCCGCCCGGGCCTGTTGCCAGATCGAAACGACGCGGGCGATATCGGCCTCGAGCTCGGGCCCGATCTCGGGTGCCGGCAGCGTCTTGCCGAAATCCATCGGCAGCGATTGGCGCAGCTTGGCGAAGCCCGAATGCATCTCGGCGCTGATCGCGCGGCCGAAGGCGCGCGCGGCGCGATCGGAAGGCCAGAGCGAAGCCCCGGGTTTCGTCTCGGCCAGATATTCGCAGATCGCGAGGCTGTCCCAGATCTGCAACCCGTCATGAACGAGGCACGGCACCTTGCCCGATGGCGAGACCTTATTGATCGATGCCTTCGTCGCCGGCTGGCGCAAGGCGATCTCGATCTCCTCGAAGACGACGCCGCTCTGCTTCAGAGCGAGCCAGGGCCTGAGGCTCCAGGAGGAAAAGGACTTGCTTCCGATGTAGAGCGTCATTGCGCCGGACATGCCGCCGTCTCCGATTGTCAGCCGAAACCCGAGGTGTCATACACGACGCCGATCCCCACCGCGACCGTAATGAGGAGCCGTCATGGCCAAGCGATCCGAGCCCGCACCCTCCGTCACTCCGGATCAGCTGCTGCTCGGGCCGGAGGCGCGGGCTGGGGCGACGCCCGTCCACGTGGTGACGAAAGTGACATGGCCGGGCGTTGCGGCGGCGCTGGCACCGGCTGCGAGAGGCTATGCCGAGGTCACCGGTTTCGACGGCTCCGCGGGCAAGCTCGCGCTGCTGCCGGGCAGCGATGGGAAGATCGCCGCGGTGGCCTTCGGTCAGGGCGAGGGGGACGAGCCGTTGGCGCTGGGCGCGCTGCCTGGCGCGCTGCCTGCCGGCGATTACCGGCTCGAAGGCGCTGCCGGTGGATCGGAGCTTGCGGCGCTGGCCTGGCTGCTCGGCTGCTATTCGTTCGATCGCTACAAGGGAAAGCGGCCAGAGAAGCTCCGGCGGTTGGCGACCGGCAGCGATGTGAGCCGGGATCGCGTCGTCTCGCTCGCGTGCGCTGTCTATCTCGGTCGCGATCTCATCAACACGCCGGCCAACGATCTGGGACCGCAGGAGCTCGAGGACGCGGCCCGCGCGCTCGCCAAATCGTGCGACGCCGAGGTAACGTCGGTTGTTGGTGACGATCTGCTCACCCAGAACTTTCCGATGCTGCACGCCGTCGGGCGCGCGAGCACGCGGCCGCCGCGGATTATCGATATCCGCTGGGGGCGGCCCGGCGACCGCAAGGTGACGCTCGTCGGCAAGGGCATCTGCTTCGATACCGGCGGTCTCAATATCAAGACCGGCGAGGGCATGACGATCATGAAGAAGGACATGGGGGGTGCTGCCACGGCCCTCGCGCTCATGCAGATGATCGTCGAGGCGAAGCTGCCGGTGCGCTTGCGCGTGCTGCTGGCGGTCGCCGAGAATGCGATCTCCGGCAACGCCTTCCGTCCGGGCGACATCTTAGCCAGCCGCAACGGCATGACGGTCGAGATCGGCAACACGGACGCGGAAGGCCGTCTCGTGCTCGCCGACGCGATGGCGCTCGGCGGCGAGGACAAGCCCGACGTCATGCTGACCTTCGCGACGCTGACGGGCGCGGCGCGCGTGGCGCTCGGGCCCGACCTGCCGCCGTTCTACTGTACCGACGATGCGTTCGCTGGACGGGTGCTCCAGGCGGGCTTTGCCATCGACGATCCGGTGTGGCGGATGCCCTTCTGGCAACCCTACGACCAGATGCTCAAAAGCCCGATCGCCGACGTCAATCACGTCTCGGGCGGGGCGTTCGCGGGATCCATCACGGCGGCGATGTTCCTGAAGCGCTTCGCGCCTGCAGGGGCCATCTACGGCCATTTCGACATCTACGGCTGGGTGCCGAAAGCCAAGCCCGGCCGGCCGCTCGGCGGCGAGCCGCAGGCGGCGCGGGCGGTCTTCGCCGCGCTGGAAGCGATGGGGAGCGCGACGTCGTGACGACGCTCGACCGCCGCCTCAATGCCTATCGCGACGACCTCGCGGCGCGCGCGCTCGAAGGGCGCGTGACCGCACCGCGCTACGCGGACGGCGTCACGCGGCAGGTCGTGATCGGGCTCGCATCCGTCCGGCGCAGGCCGGATCCGGCATCGCGGCAGGATACGGAGGCGCTGTTCGGAGAGACGGTCACCGTTTACGACACGCGCGACGGCTGGGCCTGGGTCCAGCTCGAGAGTGACGGCTATGTCGGCTACGTGCAAGAGAGCGCGCTCGGGATCGCGCACACGCCGACGCACACGGTCACTGCCGAGCGGACGTTCCTCTATCCCGAGGGCGACATCAAATCGCCGTCGCTGATGGCGCTGAGCCTCGGATCGCGTCTGGCGGTGAAGAGCGAGACGGGTACGCTGCTCGCGCTCGCCTCGGGCGGCTATGTCGTTGCTCGGCACGCCGTGCCGTCAGACACGTTCGCGGCCGATTTCGTCGCCGTCGCCGAGACGCTCGTCGGCATTCCCTATTTGTGGGGCGGCAAGTCGACGAAGGGTCTCGACTGCTCGGGGCTCCTGCAGCTCTCCATGCAGCGCGCTGGCCTCGGCTGTCCGCGTGACAGCGACATGCAGGCGAAGGCGCTGGGACAGCCGATCGGTAAAGAAGCGCCGCTACAGCGCGGCGATCTCGTATTCTGGCCGGGGCACGTCGGCATCATGGTCGATGCGAGCCGTCTGCTGCACGCCAACGGTCACCACATGCAGATCGTCATCGAGCCGCTGACGGGCGCGATCGAGCGCATCGCCGCGACCGGAGTCGTGGTCAGCGATGTGCGGCGTTTGGCGGCCCTGGGGGCTAACAATCATTGCCGAGTGGATTCGTCTCCCGCGTCAGCTAAGACGACGGCGTGAAGCGATCTCAAGACGCGATCGTTGATCCGAAGAACGTTGAAGCGGTGAAGTTCCGCCGATAACTCGGCCGCTAAGATTTGCCTGCTGCCATTGTTCGCATCAAATTTCGCGCAAGTAACTCCTCAATTGGCCTCATCGCATAAGCGTAACATTCCCAATCGCCCGAAGAATAGCCAAGCAGGTTTCTCTTCAGATCGTGGTCAGGCCTGACTTTCACGTCCCAGGTACTCGGTTGCCCCTTTCTGCGTCGGGCGTAGTAGTTAAGCATCTCTTCAGGAGTATCGGTGCTGTAGCGTACGACAAGCGCTTTGAGATATGCTTCCATCTTCTTGGTTGGGAGCAAGTGATAGGGCACTGTGAATTCCGCAATCACATACTGCTTTCGGCCCACGGTTATCGTCCAGGGTGGTTGTTTGTGGTTCGACTTTGCGCGCACGCGCTGTCTTTTCATGGCTATTGCGTAGTTCCATTTTTCCGAGATAGCGGTCGTACAGTCCGATTCAATACCCGCGCACCCGGTCCACCACATTCTCGAGCGGCTTGCCGGCGCGATGCCGGCCGATCTGGCCGGCGATGTAGTGGGCGAGCGCGGCCGGCTCGCTGTCGGCGGCGACGTGGGGTGTGATCACGGCGTTGGGGTGCGCCCAGATCGAATGCTCCGCCGGCCAGGGTTCCTGCTCGAACACGTCGAGGCTCGCGCCCGCGAGTGTGCCGTCGTTCAACGCCGCCAGGATGTCGTCCGTCACCTGCGAGCCGCCACGGCCGGCATTGATGACATAGGCGCCACCGAGCGCACCGTCGCGCTTCAACTTGGCAATGAGCCTGCGGTCGATCAGGCCGCGCGTCTCGGGGGTGAGCGGCAGGATCGAGACGAGCACCTCGGTGCGCGCAAGAAACCGGTCGAGGCCATCGGCGCCGTGGAACGTCTCGATGCCGGGGAGCGATCGCGGCGTGCGGCTCCAGCCGGCGACCTTGAAGCCGAGCGTCTTCAGCTTCAGCGCCGCATCGCTGCCGAGCGCGCCGAGCCCCATGAGGCCGACGGCGACCGAGGACGCGGCCGGTTGATTGCCGACATCGTGCCAGCGGCGCGCGCGCTGCTGCTCCATGTAGCGCAGCGCCCGGCGATGATGCGTCAGCACCTGCAGCACGATCCATTCCGTCATGCGCTCGGTCATGTTGGGATCGACGACGCGGACGAGCGGAATGGCGGGCGGGATCGTCTGATCGGTGAGGATCGAATCGACGCCGACACCCAAATTGAAGATCGCTTTCAGCTTCGGGCAGCGACCGAGCAGCCCCGCCTCGGGCCGCCAGACGACGGCGTAGGCGGCCTCGGCCAAATCGGCCGGAGCCGTCGAGACGGACACCGCGAGCGAAGGATCGGCGACGCGGAAATGCTCGATCCAGGGGGCCGCATCCCAGCCCGGCGCATTGTAAAGTACCTTCGTCATGAACCCCCCTATTGCGAGACGACGCCTTCGGGCGCCGTCTCGAGATTGAGTGCCGCCGCCAGCAGCGCCTTCGTATAGTCCTCGCGCGGCCGCTCGAAGATGTCCTCGCCGGTGCCTTCCTCGACCACCTTGCCGTTGCGCAGGACGATGACATGGCTCGACAAAGCCTTCACGACGCGCAGGTCGTGACTGATGAAGAGATAGGCGAGGTTGCGCCTTCGCTGCAGGTCGCGCAGTAGATCGACGATCTGGGCCTGCACGCTCATGTCGAGCGCGCTCGTCGGCTCGTCGAGCATCAGGAAGCGTGGCTCGAGCACCATGGCGCGGGCGATCGCGATGCGCTGCCGCTGGCCGCCGGAAAACTCGTGCGGGTAGCGATCCTGCCATTGCGGATCGAGACCGACTTCCTTGAGGGCGCCACCGACCTTCTCTCGGCGCGCGTCGTAGTCGAGGTCAGGTCTGAGGATCGTCAGGCCTTCCTCGATGATCTGCCCAACCGACAAGCGCGGTGACAGCGAGCCGAACGGGTCCTGGAAGACGATCTGCATGTTGCGCCGCAGCGGCCGCATCTCGCCCGAGTCGAGACCGTCGATGCGGCGTCCCTCGAAGGTGATGGCGCCTTTGGACGCGAGGAGACGCAGGATCGCGAGGCCGAGAGTCGTCTTGCCGGAGCCCGACTCGCCGACGACGCCGACGGTCTCGCCGGCACGCAAGTCGATGCTGACGCCGTCGACCGCCTTCACATGTCCGACGGTGTGCTTGAAGAAGCCTTCCTTGATCGGGAACCAGACCTTGAGATCGTCCGTCTCGATGACGACAGGGCGCGTCGTGTCGGCCTTGGGCGGATCGCCCTTGGGCTCGGCATCGAGCAGCAGCCGTGTGTAAGGATGCTTCGGATTTGCGAAGACGCCGGCCGTCGCGCCTTCCTCGACGACCTCGCCGTGGCGCATGACGTAGACGCGGCTGGCCATCTTCCTGACGATGCCGAGGTCGTGGGTGATGAGCAGGATCGCCATACCGAGCTTGGCTTGCAGCTCGCGCAGCAACTCGAGGATCTGCGCCTGGACGGTCACGTCGACAGCCGTCGTCGGCTCGTCGGCGATCAGCAGGTCCGGCTCGTTGGCGAGCGCCATGGCGATCATGACCCGCTGGCGCTGGCCCCCGGAGAGCTCGTGTGGATAGGCGCCGAGCCGGCTCTCGGCATCGCGAATGCCGACCTGCGTCAACAGCTCGACGACGCGCGCCCGGGCCTCCGCGCCGCTCAGGCCCCGATGCAGCTTCAGGATCTCGCCGACCTGCCGCTCGATCGTGTGCAACGGGTTGAGCGAGTTCATCGGCTCCTGGAAGATCATCGAGATCTTGTCGCCGCGGATGCCGCGCAGCTGCCGCTCGCTCAGCTTCAGCAGGTCCTGGCCGTCCATCAGGATCTCACCCGAGGGATGCGAGGCCGCCGGGTACGGCAGCAGCCGCATGATCGACAGCGCCGACACCGATTTCCCCGAGCCCGACTCGCCGACGAGCGCCACCGTCTCGCCCTTGCCGACGGTGAAGGACACGTTGCGCACGGCATGGAAGGTCGCGCCGCTCGACGCGAAGTCGACGGAGAGGTTCTTCACCGTGATGAGGGGAGCGTTGGACCCTGTCGTCATGTGAAGGTTTTCCTCGGGTCGAGGGCGTCGCGGACGGCTTCGCCGACGAAGACGACGAGGGAGAGCAGAACCGAGAGCGTCACGAAGGCGGTGATGCCGAGCCACGGCGCCTGGAGATTGGATTTGCCTTGCGCGAGGAGCTCGCCGAGCGAGGGCGAGCCCGGCGGCATGCCGAGGCCGAGGAAGTCGAGCGAGGTCAGCGCAGTGATCGAGCCTGAGAGAATGAACGGCAGGTAGGTCAGCGTCGAGACCATGGCGTTGGGCAAGAGATGCTTGAACATGATCTGGCGGTCGGAGAGGCCAAGCGCGCGTGCCGCTCGTACATACTCGAAGTTGCGTCCGCGCAAGAACTCGGCGCGCACGAGCCCGACGAGTGTCGTCCAGCTGAAGACGAGCAGGATGCCGAGCAGCGTCCAGAATCCCGGCACCAGGATCGAGGCGACGATGAGGAGCACGTAGAGCGTCGGGATCGAGCTCCAGATCTCGATGATGCGCTGGCCGATGAGATCGACCCAGCCGCCGAAGAAGCCCTGCAACGCACCGACGATGACGCCGACGACCGAGGAGACCAGAGTCAGGATGAGCCCGAACAACACGGAGATCCGGAAGCCATAGATGACGCGGGCGACGACGTCGCGCGCCTGATCGTCGGTGCCGAGCCAGTTTTCGGCGGAGGGCGGCGCGGGCGCCGGCACCGGCAGATCGAGATTGATCGTGTCGTAGCTGTAGGGGATGAGCGGCCAGATCATCCAGCCGCCGTCCTTCGCGATCAGATCCTTGAGATAGGGATCGCGATAGTCGGCTTCCGTCTCGAACTCGCCGCCGAACGCCGTCTCGGGATAGCTCTTGAGCACGGGCATGTAGAGGCCGCCCTGGTAGGAGAGCAGCAGCGGCTTGTCGTTGGCGATGAAATCGGCGAACAGGCTGACGAGGAACAGCGCCAGCAGAATCCAAAGACTGACGAAGCCGCGCCGGTTTGCGACGAAGATCGCCAGGCGGCGGCGGTTGATCGGCGACAGGTTGCGCTCGAGGAAACGGGCGATGCGGCCGCCGCTCGACGGCTTGGCGGCGCCTTGCCGGCTGTCGGCGGGAAGGGGCTCAGCGGTCATCGCCTCAGACCTCCCGGCTCTCGAAATCGATCCTCGGATCGATCAGCACATAGGTCAGGTCGGAGACGAGCTGCACGACCATGCCGACCAGCGCGAAGATGTAGAGGGTCGCGAACACGACGGGATAGTCGCGATTGATGATGCTCTCGAAGGAAAGCAGCCCCAGGCCGTCGAGCGTGAAGATGTTCTCGATCAGCAGCGCGCCGGTGAAAAACGCGCCGATGAAGGCGCCGGGGAAGCCCGAGATGACGATCAGCATCGCATTCCGGAACACGTGGCGGTAGAGCACGCTGCGTTCGGAAAGTCCTTTCGCCCGCGCGGTCACGACGTACTGCTTCTTGATCTCGTCGAGGAAGGAGTTCTTCGTCAGAAGCGTGGTCGTAGCGAAGGCGCCGACCGACATCGCGATGAGCGGCAGCGTCATGTGCCAGAGGTAGTCGACGACGAGGGCGGGGAAGCTCAGGTCACGCCAGTTGTCCGAGGCCATGCCCTTCAACGGAAACCACTGCAGATAGGTGCCGCCGGCGAAGAACACGACGAGCAGAACCGCGAACAGGAAGCCCGGGATCGCGTAGCCGATGATGATGACGCCGCTCGTCCAGATATCGAAATTGGTCCCGTCCTGCACGGCCTTGCGGATGCCGAGCGGGATCGAGATGCCGTAGGAGATGACGAGCATCCACAGGCCGAGCGACATCGAAACCGGCATCTTCTCCTTGATGAGATCGATGACCGATATGGAGCGGTAGTAGCTCTCGCCGAAGTCGAAGCGCAGATAGTTCCACAGCATCAGGCCGAAGCGCTCGTAGGCTGGCTTGTCGAAGCCGAACTGCTTCTCGAGCTTCTTGATGAACTCGGGATCGAGGCCCTGCGCGCCGCGATAGCGCGCGTTGATGCCGCTGTCGGCGCCGGGTTGGCTCTGCTGGGCGGCGCTCGAGCCGAAATCGCCGCTTTCACCGCCGATGCGGGAGGTGGCCGAGGTGTCGTGGCCGGAGAGCTTGGCGATCATGCGCTCGACGGGCCCACCCGGCGCGAACTGGATGATCGTGAAGGAGAGCAGCATGATCCCGAACAATGTCGGGATGATGAGGAGCAGTCGCTTGAGGATGTAGTTGAGCATTCAGCTGATGTTCCGGCTCAATTCATGCCGAGCTTAGCGGCCTTGGCCTGGTCGATCCACCACGTCTCGATGGGCGCGAAGCCGTAGGCCGGCAATGGCGCCTTGCCGAAGATGTCCCAGTAGGCCACGCGATGTGTCGCGCCATACCATTGCGGCACCCAGTAGTGGCCGGCGCGGAGCACGCGGTCGAGCGCGCGGCCGGCGGTGACGAGCGCCTCGCGCGATTTGGCGGCGATCACTTTCTCGACCAGTGCATCGACCGCCGGGTCGGCGATGCCCGCGGTGTTGTCGCCGCCCGGCCTGTCGACGACCGCCGAGCCGAAGATGCCGCGCAGCTCGACGCCGGGCGTCATGCTGCCGACGAAACGGCGGATGACGATATCGTAGTCGAAGGTGTCGAGTCGGTTCTGCAGCTGGGTCGGGTCGACGACTCGGAACGTCGCGTCGATCCCGAGCTGCTTCAGGTTCTTGATGTAGGGCAGCAGGAAGCGCTGCGTGCCAGCATCATCGTCGTCGATGAACTCGATCGACAATTGCTGGCCGTCGGGACCGATCAGACGACCGCCCGAGATTTTGTAGCCGGCGTCATCGAGCAGCTTGCGCGCTTGCCGCAATAGCTTTCGGTCCTGGCCGGAACCATCGGACACAGGTGGCAGATAGGCTTCCGCGAACACACTGTCGGGCACCTTGCCGCGCCACGGCTCGAGCAACTCGATCTCGGCCGCAGAGGGAAGGCCAGCGGCTTTGAGATCGCTGTTCTCGAAGTAGCTCTGCACGCGATCGTACTGCTCGTAGAAAATGTTCTTCCTCAACCATTCGAAGTCGAAGGCATAGTCGAGCGCGAGCCTCACGCGGGCGTCCTTGAACTTCGCGCGCCGGGTGTTGAGCCAGAACCCTTGCATGCCCGACGGCAGCTCGTCGGGGATCGCTTCTTTGATGATGCGACCGTCTTTGATGGCTGGGACGTCGTAGCGTGTTGCCCAGTTCCTCGACGAGAACTCCTCGCGGTAGTTGATATTGCCGGAGGTCAACGCTTCGAGACCGAGCGTCAGATCCCGAAAGTACTCGTAGCGGATAGCGGCGAAATTCCAGAAGCCACGGGTGACCGGCAGGTCTTTCGCCCAATAGTCGTCACGCCGCTCGTAGGTGACATAGGAGCCTTGCTTGAAGTCGCCGACCATGTAGGGGCCGGAGCCCAGCGGCTTCTCGAGGAACGGGTCCTCGAAATTCCTGCTGGCGTAGAAGGCCTTGGGCAACACGGGGAGCGAGGCGACGGTGACGGGGAGATCGCGCACCTGCTCGCCTTGGAACGTGTAGCGCACCGTCAATGGATCGAGAGCCTCGGCTTTGACCACATCGCGTAGGATTACGCCGTAGCCCGGAACGCCCTTCTCCTTGAGGGTCGCAAACGTCCAGGCGACATCGGCCGCGGTGACCGGCGTGCCGTCGGCGAACTTGGCCTCGGGACGGAGCTTGAACGTGACCGACATCTTGTCGGGAGCGACGTCGGCGGTTTCGGCAATCAGGCCGTAGACGGCATCCGGCTCATCGAGCGCGCGGGCCATGAGACTGTCGTAGACGAAGCCGAGCCCCTGGGCGGCCGTGCCCCTGACGACGAACTCGTTGAAGGAGTCGTAGCTCGTATCGGCGCCCGTGCCGATCAGCTTCAGTGTGCCGCCCTTGGGGGCGTCTGAATTGACGTAGTCGAAATGCGCGAAGTCCGGCGCGTATTTGAGATCGCCGAAGATCGACAGGCCGTGGCGCGGCTCGGCTCCTGCCGGAGCTGCGAGCACGAGCGCCGCCATGGTCCATGCGATCGCGACCCAGCGCATCGGCGCGCTCACTTCTGCTGCTGCGGCTCGACCTTCGCCGCCGCCTCCTTGTCGTACCACCAGACGGTTGGGAACGCCGTAAAGCGAGATGGACCTGGGTCTGGCCGCTTGTACTTGTCCCAATAGGCGATGCGGTCGAAGGGCACATGCCACATCGGCACGACATAGTGATTCCACAAGAGCACGCGATCCAACGCATGAGTCGCGGCCACCAGCTCGGCCCGGTCCTTGGCGAAGATGATGCGATCGATCAGCTTGTCGATCGCCGGGTTTTTGATGCCGATGAGATTGCGAGTCCCAGGCTTGTCGGCGGCGTCGGAGCCCCAGAAATCGCGCTGCTCGTTCCCGGGACTCTCGGACTGGGAAAAGCTCGCGACGATGATGTCGTAGTCGAAATTCGTGGTGCGGCGCTGATATTGGGAATCGTCGACCGTTCGCACCACCGATTTGATGCCAAGCCGCTCGAGCGTTTTTATGTAGGGCAGAACGATGCGCTCGAAGGTAGGGCTGTCGAGGAGGAACTCGACCGTCATAGCCTCTCCGGTCTTGTCGTTGGTCAGCTGGTTGTTCTTGACCGACCAACCCGCAGCCTTGAGCAAGCCTGCCGCCTCACGAAGGTGCGTCCGCATATCCGCCGGCGAATTGTTGATCGGGTTCGTCCACTCGGTGGTGAACACCTCGGGAGGGACAATGTCCTTGACGGACGACAGGATCTCGAGCTCGAGCCCCTGAGGGAGCCCGCTCGACGCGAGGTTCTGGTTCTCGAAGTAGCTATCGGTGCGGATGTACTGGCCGTAGAACAGTGTCTTGTTCGCGTTCTCGAAGTCGAAGGCGAGATTGAAAGCTTTCCGGACGCGCGCATCCTGAAATTTCGACCGCCGCACGTTGAACGCGAAGCTTTGCATAGGCTCGGGCGATTTGAGCTGGACTTCCCGCTTGACGACGAAGCCTTGCTTAAGCTTGTCGAAATCGTAGCTCGTCGCCCAGCTCTTGGCGCTGCTCTCGGTCCAGAAATCCGTCTTGCCGGCCCGGAAGGATTCGAATGCAACCGTCTGATCGCGATAGTAGTCCCAGCGGATCGTGTCGAGATTGTTCAGGCCGCGCACGACCGGAAGATCTTTTGCCCAGTAGTCGGCGACGCGCTCGTAGACCGTGAACTTGCCTGCGGAGAAACTCTTGATCTGGTAGGGGCCGGAGCCGAGCGGCGGCTCGAGCGTCGAATGAGCGAGGTCACGCGGCTGCCCGTCGGCGCCATTCGCTGTCCAATAATGCTTCGGGAAAACGACCAGCTGTCCCATGATGTGCGGCAGCTCGCGATTGCCTTTCACGTCGAAGGTGAAGGTGACGAGGTTGTCGCCCGTCTTCTCGGCTTTGACGACGTTCTTGTAGTACTGGCCGGCGAACGGATCGATCTCCTTCTGCTTCTCGAACGAAAAGATCACATCCTCGGCGGTGATGGGTTTGCCGTCGTGAAAGCGCGCTTCCTTGCGCAGCCGGAAAGTGACCGCGGAAAAATCGTCCGGATAGCTCGCAGCCTCGGCAATGAGGCCATACTCCGTCGACGGCTCGTCCAGACTACCCGTCATGAGCGAATCGTAGATCAGGCCAAGGCCCACGGCGACGTTTCCGTTGGCCGGCAGCGAATTGAAGGTATCGAAGGTGCCCACCCAGCTCAGCGTCACCGCCCCGCCCTTCGGCGCATCCGGGTTCACCCAGTTGAAGTGGGTGAAGCTGTCCGGGTACTGGGGCGTGTCGACCAGCGACAGCGCGTTGTGCCAGACGGGCTCGGCGGCGCGGGCCGGCACGGCGAGCAGAGCGACCGCAATGGCGGCCCATGCAACTTGCCGAATGCCCGGAACCGTCCACATCATCGCTCGATGCTCCGCTGTTCGCAGCCTAACGCACGGAGCATCGCCGAAGCGCCTCCGCCCCCCAAGTTAAACCTATGTCATGTCGGCGAGGATAAGAAAAAACCGCGCCGCTTTGGGGGCGGCGCGGCTTGCATTTTCGATCTCGTCGTTAAGCTTATTGCGGTAGCGGCGCGGGTGTCGCGGCCAGGCTGCGCAGATAGAGGATGACGTTGGCGCGGTCCTCGGGCTTCTTGATGCCGGCGAAGGCCATCTTCGTGCCCTGCACGACGCCCTTGGGGTTCGTCAGGAATTTGTCGAGGTCGTCGTAGGTCCACTTGCCGCCATGGCCGGCCATACCGGCCGAGTAGGCGAAGCCCTCGTGCTTGCCGACGTCGCGATCGACGATGCCGTAGAGGTTCGGGCCGACCTTGTTCTGGCCGCCCTGCTCGAAGGTGTGGCAGGCCTGACAAGGCTTCGTCGCCTTTTGCCCGGCTTCGACATTGGCAGCCGCCAGCCGCTGGCCGATCGGCGCTGCGGGGGCCTCGGCACCCGTATCGCCAGCCGCCGGCGCCGCTTCAGCAGCCGCAGGCTCCTCCGAGGCGACCTCGAAACCCGCCTTCGCGGCAGCGGGCTCATGGTCCACGACGTCGTGGATCAGCACGCGGGAGCCGAACAGCACGAGCATGGCCGCGCACGCCCAACCGGCGTAGACGTAAAGCTTGGAAGAATTCATGGATCTCGGTCCCTCGAGGATCTCGGGCGGAACGAAAGAGGACATATTCCGGGAGAGTGCAGTCGAACGGCCCGGTTAGTACAGGATCAAGCGGTCCTCTTGCAACGGGTCTGTTGTCTCATTACCAGCATGCCTGCTGCGACCTGTTGATCCGCTTGAAGTGAGTTTTCATGCCCCAGACGCTGGTTGTCATTCCGGCCCGGATGTCCGCGACGCGATTGCCGGGCAAACCGCTGGCCGACATCGCCGGAACGCCCATGATCGTGCACGTCTGGCGGCGGGCCATGGAGGCGGGCGTCGGGCGGGTGGTGGTGGCCACCGATACGCAAGAGATCGCGGCGGCCATCCAGGCGGCGGGCGGCGAGGCGGTTCTCACCAATCCGGACCATCCGTCCGGGTCCGATCGGGTGTACGAGGCGGTGAACACCGTCGATCCCGAGGGCGACATCGAGGTCGTCGTCAACCTGCAAGGCGACCTCCCGACGCTCGATCCCAAGCTCGTCACCGACGTGCTCGGCCCGTTGGCCGAGCGCCATCCCCCCGATATCGTGACGCTGGCGGCCGAGATCACCGATCCGGCCGAGCGGGAGGCCCCTAACGTCGTCAAGGTCGTCGGCTCGCCCATACCGAAGACCAACCGGCTGAAAGCGCTCTATTTCACCCGCGCTCCGGCCCCCTATGGCGAAGGGCCGCTCTATCATCACATCGGCATCTACGCCTATCGCCGCAACGCGCTCGACCGGTTCGTGGCGCTGCCGCCCTCGCATCTGGAAAAGCGCGAGAAGCTCGAGCAGCTCCGGGCGCTCGAGGACGGCATGCGCATCGAGGTGGTGGTCGTTGACACTGTTCCGCTCGGTGTCGATACTCCGGACGACCTTGAGCGGGCGCGCCAGATGCTCGGCGACACCAAGAAAACCCGCCGCAAATCCGAAAGCTAGTCGACCCATGACCGATCGCAAGAGCGGCGGCCGCATCTCGTTCCAGGGCGAGCCCGGCGCCAACTCCCACATCGCCTGCCAGGAGATGTTCCCCGATCTCGAGGCGCTGCCCTGCCCGACCTTCGAGGATGCGCTCGGCCGCGTGAAGGCGGGCGATGCCCGGCTGGCCATGATCCCGATCGAGAACTCGGTCGCCGGCCGCGTCGCCGACATTCATCATCTCCTGCCCGAGGCCGGCCTCTACATCGTCGGCGAGCACTTCCTGCGCGTGCGCCACCAGCTCATGGGGCTCCCCGGCACGCCGATCGCAAAGATCACGCGAGCGATGAGCCATACGCAGGCGCTGGGCCAGTGCCGCAACACGCTGCGTGGCCTCGGCATCGCGCCGATCCCGGCGGCCGATACGGCGGGCTCGGCCCGGATCGTCGCCGAGACGAAGGACCCGTCGCTCGCGGCGATCGCCTCGGAGCTCGCCGCCGACATCTACGGTCTGGAAATTCTGAAGAGAGATATCGAGGACGAGGCTCACAACACGACGCGCTTCGTCATTCTCTCGCCCGAGCCCGACGATGCGGAGCCGGGCCAAGGTCCGATCGTCACGACCTTCATCTTCAATGTGCGCAACGTGCCGGCCGCGCTCTACAAGGCGATGGGTGGGTTCGCCACGAACGGCATCAACATGACGAAGCTCGAGTCCTATCAGCTCGACGGCACCTTCTCGGCGACGATGTTTTATTCCGACATCGAGGGGCATCCCCGCGATCGCGGCGTGCAGCTGGCGCTCGAGGAGCTCTCCTTCTTCTCGACCAAGGTGAAGATCTTGGGGAGCTATCCGGCGAGCCCCTTGCGCAAGAGCATGGCGGACGCGGCGGGCCGGTAGGGCGGCTTCTTTCTTCCCCCCTTGAGGGGGAAGGCCAAGCGCTTTGGACTTAGCGACGTAGCCGGTAAGTCCTTAGGCGCTTGGGATGGGGGGATGGACACAACCACGGAGTCCTTTTTTTCGACCCCCCACCCCAGCCCACCCCCTCAAGGGGGGAGGGGGACTGCCCCGGCCATCCTGCGTGTGATCGCTCAACTCACATAATGCTTGTTGAGCTCGGGCGTCGGCACGATCGTGTTGAGATAGCCGAACGTGCCATGCTCCTGGATCTCGCGGGCGGCCGCGAGCAAGCCTGTCATCGCCGCGCGATAGAGCGAGGTCGCGACGGAGATGCGCCGCACGCCCTTGGCCTCGAGCTCGGCGACCGGCCAACTCTTCCCCGGCACCGCGGCCATGAAGTTGAACGGCTTATTGAGGCTCTTGCAGACTTTCTCGACGGCGGCGAGATCGGGAAGCACGGGCGCCATCAGCACGTCGGCGCCGGCGGCCTCGTAGGCCTGCAAGCGGCGGATCGTGTCGTCGAGATCGGTGACGCCACGCAGGAAATTCTCCGAGCGTGCCGTCAGCAGGAAGGGCCGTCCGAGCGCGGCGCGTGCGGCCACCGCGGCCTCGATGCGTTTGACTGCCTGCTCGATGGGGTAGATCGCCTTGCCCGAATAATCTTCGATGGACGCGCCTGCGAGCCCGATGGCGCCGGCCTCGCGGATCGTCGTCGCTGCCGCCTCCGGCTCGTCGCCGAAGCCGTTCTCGAGGTCGGCCGAGACCGGAAGGTCTGTCGCCGCGACGATCGCCTTGGCGTGCGCGATCGCTTCCGCCCGGCTCATACGGCCGTCAGCGCGGCCGAGCGTGCCAGCCGCAGCTCCGCTCGAGGTTGCGAGCGCCTTGAACCCCAGGCCCGCCATCTGCCGTGCCGATCCAGCATCCCAGACATTCGCGATGACGAAAGCGCCGGGGCCGTCGTGCAGACGGCGGAAGGCGTCGAATTTGTCGGTGGTGGCCATAGCTGACTCCTCGTGCGGGGGGCTCAGCCCACCATAGCGCGACGCGGCGCCGTCTACGACTCCGGTCCGGGCTGCGACGTCCACCGGCTTTCGAGCACCGCAACGGCGATAAGGGCTGCGACAGCGAGGGCGCTGACGGCGAGCCGCGGCAGGACCAGCGAAAAGGCGAGCACCGCCACGAGCGCCGCCAGCCCGATCCGGTGCGAGAGGGGGGCCTGATCCGTCGTTGCCCATTTGAACAGCGTGCAGCCGGTGAGGAAAACAGCCGGACCGCCGACCAGAACCAGCGCCTCGGCACCGTCAGGCCGTCCGTCCGGATGCTCGAGCAGGATTTCGTCGGCCGCGGCGCCGAGCATGATGCCGCCGATGATGACGGCGTGAATGTAGGTATAGGCCAGCCGCGCGAACCGGCCGGGGTTTTCTGCCGTCTCGATGACGTGCGTCGCCTGCTTGGCGCCGACGTGGAAATACACCCACCACATGGCGATGCTGCCGGTCAGGCTCACGACGAATGCGGCAGCGATCTCGGCCGTCCAGCGACTGCCTGCAAAGGTCGAGCCGGTGATGAGCACGGATTCGCCTAGGGCGATGATGACGAACAAACCGCAGCGCTCGGCCAGATGCTCGCCGGCGATGTTCCAGTCCGTGCTCTGCGATCGGCCGAGCCCCGGCGTCCAGAAGCCGAAAGCGGGCGAGGCGAGCTCGATTGCGATCGCCGCCGTCCACAGCGCCGTGCGCACGTCGCCGCCGCTCGCACCCCCCGCCACCCAAAGCGCCGCCGACACCGACAGCCACACCGTGATGCGCTGGAAGTTGCGGGTGTTGCTTTCGTCGACCCCCTTGAGCACCCAGAGCGTGAAGACGCTGCGCCCGACCTGCATGCCGGCATAGGCGAGCGCGAAGGCGAGCCCGCGCTCCCCGAACGCCTCCGGGATCGAGGCCGAGACGACGAGGCCGGCCAGCATCAGCGCAAACAGCATGAGGCGGACGTGCGTCGTCTCGGGGTCGAGCCAATTGGTGACCCACGAGGTGAACACCCAAACCCACCACACCGCGAGCAGCAGCACGAGCGTTTGCAAGGCGCCCGCAAGATCGAGGTGAGCCAGGAAGAAGTGTGAGATCTGCGTGACGGCAAAGACGAAGACCAGATCGAAGAACAGCTCGACGAAACCGACCTTGGCCGTTTCGCCGCCATCGCGGGCGCGCACGAGTTGGCGTTTGTCGAGCATCGGCGCTGAACGCGGATGCGGTTCCGTTCGTTCCTGGTTTGCGGCCGGCGCGTAGCGCGGCTGGCTCAGCCTGTTAGACTGCGGCGATGTCAACCCGACGCCGGGGCCCGAGAAATGTCCAAGACCACCACCAAACGTCCGCTTCGCTCCTCGCACTGGTTCGGCGGCACCGGCCGCGACGACTTCATCCACAGGAGCTGGATGAAGAACCAGGGCATTCCGGACGACCAGTTCTACGGCCGCCCCGTCATCGGCATCTGCAACACCTTCTCCGAGCTCACCCCCTGCAACGCGCATTTCCGTGGCCTCGTCGAGCACATCAAAAAGGGCGTGCTCGAGGCCGGCGGGTTCCCGCTCGAATTTCCCGTCATGAGCTTGGGCGAGACGAACCTGCGCCCCACCGCGATGCTGTTCCGCAACTTGGCCTCGATGGACGTCGAGGAGAGCATCCGCGCCAATCCGATCGACGGCGTCGTGCTGATGGTTGGTTGCGACAAGACCACGCCGGCGCTGCTCATGGGGGCCGCGAGTTGCGATCTCCCCGCGATCTGCGTCTCGGGCGGGCCGATGCTGAACGGGCACTACAAGGGCAAGCTCATCGGCTCGGGCACCTCCGTGTGGCAATTCTCCGAGGATGTCCGCGCCGGCAAGATATCGATGGCGGACTTCAAGGATGCCGAGAGCGCGATGTCGCGCTCGCCCGGCCATTGCATGACGATGGGAACGGCGTCCACGATGGCCTCGATGGTCGAGGCGCTCGGCATGGCGATGCCGCACAATGCGGCGATCCCGGCGGTCGACTCGCGGCGTAACGTGCTCGCGCGCATGGCCGGACGCCGGATCGTCGAGATGGTGGCGCAAGATGTGAAGCCGTCCGACATCTTGACCAAGCGCGCCTTTGCCAATGCGATCCGCGCGAACGGTGCCATCGGTGGCTCGACGAACGCGGTCATCCATCTGCTCGCGATCGCCGGCCGGGTCGGCGTCGATCTCACCCTCGACGATTGGGACAAGCTCGGCCGCGAGGTGCCGACGATCGTCGATCTCATGCCGTCGGGCCGCTTCCTCATGGAGGACTTCTTCTATGCGGGTGGATTGCCGGCGGTGCTGAGGCGTCTCGGCGAGGCGGGGCTTCTCGACAAGGACGCGCCGACCGTCAACGGCCGCACGCTGTGGGAAAACGTGCACGATGCCGCTTGCTGGAACGACGAGGTGATCCGCCCGCTCGACAAGGCGCTGACCGCGCACGGCGGCATCGCGGTGCTGAAAGGCAATCTCGCGCCGCACGGCGCCGTGCTGAAACCCTCGGCGGCGACGCCCGCCCTCATGCAGCACAAGGGTCGCGCCGTCGTCTTCGAGAGCATCGAGGACTTCAAGGCGAAGATCGACGATCCCAAGCTCGATATCGATGCGGACTGCATCATGGTGCTCAAGAACTGCGGGCCAAAGGGCTATCCGGGCATGGCCGAGGTCGGCAACATGCCGCTGCCGCCAAAGCTCTTGAAGAAGGGGATCACCGACATGGTGCGCATCTCGGATGCGCGCATGAGCGGCACGGCCTACGGCACGGTCGTGCTGCATGCCGCGCCGGAGGCGGCGGCCGGTGGACCGCTGGCAATCGTTGCGACCGGCGACACGATCGAGCTCGACGTCGAGGGACGGCGTCTCGAGCTTCTCGTCGACAAAGGTGTGATCGAGCAGCGTCTCAAGAGTTGGAAGCCCGCGCCACTGCCGCCGGGCGGCTATCAGCGGCTTTATATCGAGCACGTCGAAGGAGCCGACAAAGGCGCGGATCTGGCGTTCCTCAAAGGCTGCCGCGGCGCGCCGGTGCCCAGGGAGAGCCATTGACGATGGACCTTTCGCAACGCGCGACCTATCTGAGCCTCGAAGGCAAATCCGTTCTCGTCACCGGCGGTGGATCGGGCATCGGCGCGGCGCTGACGGAGGGGTTCGCGGCACAAGGCGCCAAAGTCGCCTTCATCGACATCGATCGGGCCCGCAGCACCGCGCTTGCCGATCAGGTCGCGCGCGAGCACGGACACCGGCCATTGTTTCTCGACTGCGACTTGCGCGATATCCCGGCACTCAGGCGCGCGATTGCCGATGCGGTGGCGGCTAACGGGCCGATCGACGTGCTCGTCAACAACGCGGCGCGCGACGACCGTCACACCTGGGAGAGCGTCGACGGCGCCTTTTGGGACGACATGATGGCGACCAACCTCAGGCCGATGTTCTTTGCCATTCAGGCCGTCGCTCCCGGCATGGTGAAGCGCGGAGGAGGCTCCATCGTCAATCTCGGCTCGATCTCCTGGAAGCTGAAGAACGGCGGCTATCCGGTCTACGCGACGTCGAAGGCAGCCGTGCAGGGACTGACGAACAGCGCCGCACGCGACTTCGGCAAGGGCGGCGTCCGGGTCAACACGGTGGTGCCCGGTTGGGTGATGACGGAGCGCCAATTGAAGCTCTGGGTGACGCCCGAGGCCGAAGCCGACATCGATCGCAACCAGTGTCTGCCCGGCCGCATCGTGCCGGTCGACATCGCCGCCATGGTGCTGTTTCTCGCCTCCGACGATGCGCGGATGTGCACGGGCCAGGAGTTCACCGTCGATGCCGGCTGGTCGTGAACGTTCCAGACGACGAGCCGCTCAATGAGTCTTGAACGTTCCCGGGGCCCCGCCGAAGCGCGAGCGGAACCGGCGATTGAACGCCGAGATATCCGTAAATCCGCAGTGCTGTGCGATCTCGGCAATCTTGAGATCGCTCCCACGCTCGACAAGCAGGTGTCGCGCCGCATTCAACCGCAGATCGAGCAGGCGGTCCGTCAGAGATCGGCCGGACATCTCGAACAGTCTGTTGACGTAGCGTACTGAAATTCCGAGCGCAGCGGCGACATCGATCGAGTTCAAGCCCGGCTCGCAAAAGTGTCTCTCGACGTAGGCGATGGCCGCGCCGGTTCGCGTCTCGCGAACGGATTGCGCCGTCGTTTCACGTCCGGGTGCCCGGATCAGGAGCGCGGCCAGATCGGTCAGGCCACGCCGGGCGACCGCTTGGAGTTCCGGTTTCAGCCGCCGGTGTTTTTTGTTTTGGAGCAGCTGAATGTGACTGCGCAAAAGCTGCAACGCTGGATCGCTTCGTCGCAGGACGCCGTCGCGCGCGACATCCGGAGCCTCGAGTTCCGCATTGCCGGCCAGAGGAAGCACGAGGACAGTATAGGCGCTTTCGATCGGGCTGCTCGAGCTCGCCCACACCCAATTGCGCAGGAACGTGGCATCTCCGGCGCGCAGCGAAATCTCGCGTCCCCCCTGGTTGATCACCAAGGGCCGTTTGGCGATGACGAGGTCGCGAGAGGGGGGCTCGAGGTGGAGCATCGACAGTTTGCGGGTGGTCGTGCCTGCACTGGTCCAGACGTGCGTGACCCGAACGCCGTCACAGTCGAATACAGGATCGAAGCCCGCTCGAAACGGCTGATCCCCATAGGGCTCGAAATCGAGATGCAGCACATGGCGCCCGATCTCGTCCCGCCAGCGCCGCAGAGACTTGACGTCCAGCATCACGCCAACCCATGTCCGAATGTAAGTCTTGCGTCCTCGCTCGACCGGCTCGTGAAGTCTACTTAATGTCTTGGTGCTGTGGGCACAACAGAATTTCACAATTGTGCCTACCGAGCCGAGACTTATTGCCGCCAGGGCAGGCTCTGGTTGAGCGGCTTGGCGTGCGGCGCACTCGATCGCCGGTTCGGCTGTGCCCATAGAACCAAGACAATCAGCGCTCTCCATGCTTTTATTCAGAAGTCTGCGTGCTCGGGAAGTGGAAGCATTGCGTCGAGCGACCAGACAGGACAGCAGTGCATGAAGATGCCGGCAAAACCTATCGTTGCTGCTCTCATAGGACGTCCCGAGCACGCCGCATGGTGCTGCACCGCAGCATTCAGACTCGCGATCGGCATCGTATCGGTGGTTGTATCCGTCCCAGCCCGCGCAGCGGCCCTCACCCTTGATTGTGAGGAGAGAACTGCCGGCGCCGCGAGCACCATGACCCTCATCTACGAGGGTGAGACCCAAGGTACCCTCAAGCTCGTCGCTTCTTTCGGTGAGCTCGCCTTAACGGCAGAGCGAACCCAGTCCGAGGCCGACGTGAACGGCACCAAGGTCACCGAGACGGCCATCCGCGGCGATGGCGAGGTCGAGGTTGGGATGCCTGCGAAGGCCGCGCTCGAGGCCTGTATCGTGTCCAAGCGGCAGTCCGGCGACACCGACGACATGCTCGGCCTGATGGCTTGCCAATCGACCGTCGCAACCGAGAGGCGGACGGCGAGCGTGCATGTCGAGATCGGCATGCACTCCGATAGCCCCGAGCCCTTCGTCTACATCACCCGGGGCTACCTCGAGGTGAGCAAGGACTATCTCGTCAACGGTGCCCCTGCGGGCTTCATCACGATCCAATCGGTGCCCCCGCCCAAGTGCACGGTGCGGCCTTAGAAGCGGCTCCAACCCCACACAGCAGAGTAATCCGAAAATGAAGCGTGGCTGGCTCGCAACTCTGACGATGCTTCTCGCCCTAGCGGGAAGCGCAACGCCCGGTTGGTCGAAAGGCTGCTTGATAGCGGGCGAGCTCAGGAATGACATCGCTGACGCGGACTGCGAGGAGGCCCAGACGACGGGGTGCATCAGCCATCTCCTCAGCACCACGCAGTATAGAAACTGCATCAAGGCGCAGCCTCGCGGAAAGCTCAATCAATTGTGCAGCAACTACGGCGTGAGAATGCTGGATATTCTCATGGATGCGTACGACCTCGGTTGCGACTTTGCGAAAAATGCCGAGTTGAGCACCATACCATTCGTGAAGCGATGCAAAGTAGACCCGCGAATTGTCAAATTGAACATTCGCATCTACGAGCGGAATTTGTCCGAATGCAAGCAATCGAAGGGCGGCGACGGTGCGGGAGGTCAGACGGCGAAGGTCGTCAAGGATGTCGATGTCTATGACGCCCCCGGCGGCAAGGGCAAGCGAACAGGCTCCCTCAACGCCGGAACAACGGTCGGTTTCGAGGGCTGCGACGGCGACTGGTGCCACGTCACTGGCGGCAAGGTCCCGAACGGTGACGGCTACGTCTACAACGGCGCCGACTATCGATCATTGAAGCTCTGAGACAGCTCTCCGAGGATTCACGACAGGAAAACGCTCATGAAATGCGTATGGCTAGCGATGATCGCGATGCTCTTGGCGTTGACCGGAGGTGTTACGCCCGGTTGGTCGAAAGGCTGCATGATCGCCGGTGAAAACCGGACCGACATCTCCGACGCGGATTGCACGGAGGCGCAGACAACGGGCTGCATCAGCCACCTTTTGAGCGACAAGCAATATGGAAACTGCCTCGCAGCCCAACCGCCCGACAAGCTCGCGAAAGTCTGCAGGGATTACAGCGTCGAGATCATGCTGAAATTGACGGAGGCAACAAAGATCGGCTGCGGTTTCGTAGGGCAGTGGTCCCAGAAGATCAGGGAGCACGAAGGTTTCTGCAATCGGAACCCAGAGCAGATCAGGAAGATGCGGAGGACTCTGGAGAAAGATCTGTACAACTGCAAGATCGACGTCGACAACGCGGCAGCTGCCGGCAGCGGTGGGAAGACCGCCAAGGTCGTCAAGGATGTCGACGTCTACGATGCGCCGGGTGGTGGCGGCAATCAAACCGGCTCGCTCAACGGTGGCACTCAGGTCGGCTTCGCAGGCTGCGACGGTGACTGGTGCCACATCACAGGCGGCAATGTCCCCAACGGCGACGGCTATGTCTACAACGGCGCCGACTATCGCTCATTGAAATTCTAAGGACACGGGTGAAGCGAAGCTGTCCGAGCGCGCCGCGCCGAAACGGCTGATGGGTCAGGGAGAGGACAATGTTCGCACGGCGTTTGTTGACCGTTTTGACTATGTTGGTCGCTGTCGCGGCGCTTGGTAGCGGCACGGCATTCGCCGGAGAGGAGATCGAGCAGGGCGTCGATCGGCCTGGCGGAGATTACAAGGACTTCGAGCTGGAGCCCTCCATTGCCGGGTTCGGGCCCTGTCAGGCGCAGTGCGCGCAGGATAAGAAGTGTCGCGCCTGGACCTTCGTCAAGTCCGGCGTGCAAGGCCCCAAGGCTCATTGCTGGCTCAAGAGCACTCTGCCAACGGCGGTCAAGAACGATTGCTGCACGACCGGCTACAAGGTCAAGAAAATCGGAAAAAACGCAGATATCGAGGATCGCTGCAAAGCGCACGCAGCTTTCGTGGTCGGCGTGACCAAAAACGCTCGGAAGGCGAACTGTGAGTTCCTCAACGGTGACGGTGTCTGGAACAAGAGCAGCGAAGAAATCTACGACAGCTGCGTGTCGAGCGCTGGTGAGGTCGTCAAACCCAACCTGAATGCGATGGTTTCCAACATGAAAGCCTGTGAGACCGCCGCCGGCGGCGACGCTGGCGGTGGTGGCAAGACCGCGAAGGTCGTCAAGGACGTCGACGTCTATGACGCGCCAGGCGGCAACGGAAATCAAACTGGTTCGCTCAATACGGGCACTCAGGTCGGCTTCGCCGGCTGCGAGAACGACTGGTGCCACGTCACGGGAGATGGCGTCCCGAACGGTGACGGCTACGTCTACAACGGCGCCGACTATCGCTCGCTGAAATTCTGAATCGAAAGCGTTTGGATGATCGGGGAAATCGTGATCTCGGGCACGCAAGGTGTGAACGTGCTCGAGTCACGGCGGTCGTTGCACAACGCTCAATGGACGGGCGGTAAAGGTTGGATACACAGTGGCGACGGCGGCGTGTCGCTGAAACTGCAGTGAACCTTTGATGCTCGCGGGTTTGGTTGGAAGCAGGGATAGACAGATGTTCGCGAAGCGAGTGATGGCGGCGGTAGTCCTGTCGATTGCGGTCGCGCTATCGCAATCCAGTCCGGCGTTGTCGGAGGATACCGTCGAGACTGGCGTCAACAGGCCGGGTGGCGACTACAAGGACTTCGAGATGGAGCCGTCGATCGCGGGCTTCGCCCCTTGCCAGTCGAAATGTCAGAGTGAGCCCGACTGCCGGGCCTGGACGTTCGTGAGGGCAGGCGTCCAAGGGCCGAACGCGCACTGCTGGCTCAAGAATACCGTACCGGCCGCTGTCAACTCCGAGTGCTGTACGTCAGGTCTCTCTGGCGATGTCGCCGGCATCGAGTACGACACCAATCGGGTCGGCAAGGATTATCGAGACTTCCCCATCGGCACTCCAGATTTGAGAACGCAGCCTGAGCTGATTTGCAGGGACGCGTGCCAGAAGGAAGGTGATCATTGCCGGGCTTGGACCTATGTCCGGCCAGACCAGCCGGGCGGAAAAGCGCATTGCTGGTTGAAGACCGCAAGCCCTCCACCGCAAGCCGACAGTTGCTGCATCTCGGGTCGAAATCTCTTCAAGAAAGTCACGAAGCTCGGCACCCATCCCAGCACGGGCGCCGGCGGCGTTCCGCCCGAGTGGGCCGACATGCTCGATGCGCACAATGCCAAGCGCAAGCTGCACTGTGCCCCGCCTCTCACCTGGTCCGACAAGCTTGCCGCCGAAGCTCAGGCGTGGGCCAACGACTGCAAGAATGCACATAGCGGTACGGCCGACGGTGAGAATCTCGCCTTTTGGGTGCCGTCGGCATCGAATGACCAGGCGTTCCAGAACACTTGGTACTGTGAGGTAAAACACTACGACTTCGACAATCCGCAAGTCGTCGGTGGCTTCAAGAACGGTTGCGATCCGCCGGTCAACGGTCACTTCACGCAGGTCGTCTGGAAGAGCTCCCGAGAAATCGGTTGCGGCAAGGCCAATTGTAGCATCAACGGCCAAGATGGGGTCTATTGGGTGTGCCGCTATTCGCCGCCCGGCAATTTCAATGCAGATAATCCCGACGTGCTGCGCAGCGAGGTTCAGAGGCCGGGAAGCTGTGGGCAGGGGTTCAAGGCGAACTCTAATGCCGAGCCGGCGGCTGGCGCGGGCGACGTCCAGACGGCCTCCGTCGTTCAGGACGCCGACGTCTACGACTCGCCAGGCGGGAATGGTCAGCAGACGGGCTTCGTCAAAGCCGGATCCAAGGTGAAGTTGCTCGGCTGTGAGAACAACTGGTGCCACGTGCAGGGAAAGCGCGTCCCCCAGGGTGAAGGCTACGTCTACAACGGTGAGGACTTCCGGTCGCTGGAGTTTTGACGAGCCGCGCGCGAATGGACCTTGCCGGGCGATACGTGCGGCTGCCTCACTAACTGGCGGGCAGCCCCTCCCTGTGCCGCGACGCGTCCCTGTGCCACGATAGTCACCGGCACAGGGGCGCCGAATAGCGGGCGAGAGGGACGATCGTGAACGCGGCACTTTGGGGCGTCCTCTCGGCGCTCTCGTTCGGCTCGGCCGACTTCATGGCGCGGTTTTCCACGCGCGCCCACAACCCCGTCGCGAGCTACGGCGCGGTGCTGCTCGTCGGTGCCATAGCCACCACCGTGTGGGTGATCGCCCGCGGCGAGGCCCTCGTCTGGTCGCCGTTGGGCCTCGGCTTCGCGATGGCGCACGGCGCGGCCTCTGCGATCATGACGACGTTGCTCTACTGGGGCCTCGCGCGCGGCCCGGTCAGCGTCGTCGCGCCGATCGTCGCGAGCCACCCGGCGATCGTGCTCATCGTTCTTGTGGCCCTCGGCAGCCGGCCGGATGCGATCGAATGGGCGGCGATGGCCGTCGTGTTCGCTGGCGGCATCGTCATCGCACGGGCGGCCGAGGAGGCGAGTGGCGAGGGCGCCGTGTCCAATGGGGCGGAGCTCAGCAAGACGCTCAAGATCGCGGTTGCGGCCTGCCTCGTCTACACGGTGATCGTGCTGGCGGGGCAGCAAGCGGTGCCGCTGCTGGGCGCGGTGCAGACGACCTGGGTCGGGCGGCTGACGGGACTCGCGGTGATCATCATCATGGCCCTGGCGAGCCGGCAGTCGTTGGCGATCAAGCCCCGCTGGATGCCGTTCCTGATCGTACAAGGTCTCGCCGATGTCGCCGGCTACATGACGTTGACGATGGGAGGCGCGACTTCGAGCCCCGAGATCACGGCGGTGATTTCTGCGGGCTTCTCCGTCGTCACCGTGCTGCTCGCCTGGGTGGTCCTGAAGGAGCGCATCAGCCTCGTGCAGTGGCTCGCCGTCGCCATGATCGCCGGCGGCTCGGCGGTCCTGGCGGCGGGGTGAGTTTGCTCAACTCAGCTCTCGCACCCGGAACTTCAGCCCGCCCTTGGGCGTCAGAGTCACGGTGGCGTTGAGGCCGGGGGGCTCCTGGCCGACGTATTCGGGGCGGAAGCGGCGAAGCATGATCGACAAGGCGAGCGTGTTCTCGACCTGGCTCATGGCGCCGCCGATGCAGGAACGTTTTCCGCCGCCGAACGGCAGATACGTGTAGGGCTTCCGCTTTTTCATCGCCTCGCCCATGAAGCGCTCGGGCCGGAACTCTTCCGGGTGATCCCAGTACTTCGGATTGTGGTGGGTGCCGTAGGCGAACATGACGACGCGGTCGCCGGCCTTGATCTGCTTGCCGTCGATGACGTCGTCCTTGGCGGCGACGCGGATGAGGCCCCAGATCGGCGGGTAGATGCGCATCGTCTCCTGGACGACGGCGCGCGTGTAAGCCAAAGCCGAATAGTCGTCGGCGGTCGGATCGCGGTCGCCGTAGACCTGCTCGCCCTCGCGGCGGATGCGCTCGGCCGTCTCCGGATACTTCGACGACAGGTACAGCGCCCAGGCGAGCGTCAGCGCCGTCGTCTCGGTGCCGGCCCACAGATACTGCTTGAGCTCGTCGACCGCCTGCTGCTGGTCGAATTCCGGGATCGACGGATCGGCGGCTGCCTGCTCGATCATCTTGAGCAGCGTGCGCTCGCGCTCCTCGCGCGGATCGGCGGCGATGACGGCGGGCGGAACGCTCACCCAGGCCTCAACGGCCTTGGAGGCATCCTCCTCCGTCACCTCGAACTCGGCGCCCTGCACGCGCTTCAGCCGGATCGACTTGTGGTTCATGACGTCGGTGTAGGTCTTGACGCACTTGAACACGAAATGCGGGTTGAAGGGCATGTCGCGGTCGAACAGCGCCTTGCAGATCATGTCGGCGGCGAGCGTCCAGGTCTGCTCGACCATCTCGAACGTCTCGCCCGTCTTGGCGAGATTGGCCCACAGATCCATCTTCGTGCGGATGGCCTGGATGAAGTAGGGGATGTACTCGGCGAACATGTCGGGGTGGAAGGCCGGCTGCTGGGGCAGACGGATCTTCTGCCAGAGCGCGCCGTCGTGCGTGATCATGGCCTTGCCGAAGATCGGCTTCAGCCCGTCGAAATACTTGATGTAGTCGTCGGCCTTGGTGACGAGCACACGCTTGAAGTGCTCGGGCTCGGACAGGAAGACGACGCGCTGGTTGGCCATGTTCACGGCGATGACGCCGCCGTAGCGCTCGGTCATCTGCATGAGCATCGACATCGGGTTCTGCGGGTCGCCCTTGAGGAGGGGCGTCAGCTTGAACCAAATGCTGCTTTCATCGCCGAGTTGGTGGGTGGCGGCAGGTGTGGCAACAGTCATTGCAGGCTCCCAGCGCTTGCCCCCGGGTCGGGGCAGCTGATCGTCGGTCTCGTTTTGCGCCCGTGGACGGGGCCGGATCAGCAGGTGCAGAAGCCGTGCCGATCTCCCTATCCGGCTCCGGGCGGCGTGCCCTTTAAGGTCAAGCTGCTCCCCGGATTACAAACTGTCCATGTGGCGGGATAGACGATGGCACCATGTCGCGGGCTGACCCAGAAGTCAGCCCGAGGCGGGGGATTTGGTTAACGGCGGTGGCGAGATCATCGCGGCGCGGAGGGGCACACCGGGGTTGGTAAAAATGACGCGGCCGTCGATGACGTAGGCGCCGCCGGAGGCGACCAGCTCCAACGCATGCGGGTAGAGGCGGTGCTCGGCGGCGAGCACGCGCTCGGCGAGCGTCTCGGCCGTGTCGTCCGGCGAGACGGGGACAGCCGCCTGCGCGATGATCGGCCCGGCATCCATCTCGACGCGCACGAAATGCACGGAGGCGCCGGTGATCCAGGCACCGGCGTCGAGCACCCTTTGGTGCGTGTCGAGCCCCTGGAAGGCCGGCAGCAGCGATGGGTGGATATTCAGATGCCGGTCGATCCAGCGATTGACGAACTCGGCCGTCAGCAGCCGCATGAAACCCGCATTGCAGACGAGGTCGATCTTCCGCTCGAGCAGGATGCCGTGGAGCTTGAGCTCGAAGGTCATGCGCGAGGGAAACTTCGTGTGGTCGAGCGGCACCGCCTCGATGCCGAGCGCCCGGGCGCGGGCGAGGCCCGGCGCATCCGGCTTGTTCGAGACGACGCAGACGATCTCGGCCGGATAGGCTGGATCTTGCGCAGCGCGGATGAGGCTTTCCATGTTGGTGCCGCGGCCGGAGATCAGGATCGCGACGCGCTTTCTCGTGGTCATGGCGCCAGCCCCAGCGAGCCCGAGTAGCGGACAGCCTCGGCCTCGCCCTTGCCCTTGGCGTCCGACTTGATGCCGCGGCCGGGCTCGACCTCGCCGATGACGCGTGGGGTCTCACCCGCGTCTTGCAGCGCGGCAACCACCTCGCCGGCGCGCGCCCTGGCCGCGACGACGACCATGCCGATGCCGCAGTTGAAGGTGCGCAGCAGCTCGGCTTCCGCCATGCCGCCTTGGGATTGCAGCCAGCCGAACACGGGTGGCGCGGCGAACTTCGAGAGATCGATGTGGGCGGCGAGGCCGTCCGGCATGACCCGCGGCAGGTTTTCGGTGAGGCCGCCGCCGGTGATGTGCGAGAGCGCCTTGATGGCACCCGTGGCGCCGCCGCCGGTCGCCCGGATCGCCTGAAGCGCGGCGCGGACGTAGATGCGGGTCGGCGTCAGCAGGGCTTCGGCAAGCGTCTGGCCCGGTGCGAACGGCGCGGGCGCGCCCCAGGCGAGGCCAGACCGCCGCACGATCAGCCGCACCAGCGAGTAGCCGTTCGAATGCACGCCCGAGGAGGGGAGCCCAATCAGCACGTCGCCGGCCTCGATGTCGGTCCGCGGCAGGATTTCGCCGCGCTCGACCGCACCGACGGCAAATCCGGCCAGGTCGTAGCTCTTTTCGGCATACATGCCGGGCATCTCGGCCGTTTCCCCGCCGATGAGCGCCGCACCGGCCTGCCGGCAGCCTTCGGCGATGCCCGAGACGACCTTCGTGGCGACGGCGACCTCGAGCTTGCCGACCGCGAGATAGTCGAGGAAAAACAAGGGCTCTGCGCCCTGAACGACGAGATCGTTGACGCACATGGCGACGAGGTCGATGCCGATGGTCTCGTGCCGCCCGGTCTCGATGGCGATCTCGAGCTTGGTGCCGACGCCGTCGTTGGCGGCGACCAGCACCGGATCGCGGAAGCCGGCGGCCTTCAGATCGAACAGGCCTCCAAAACCGCCGAGCGCCGCATCCGCGCCTGTCCGCGCGGTCGAGCGCGCCAGCGGCTTGATTGCCTTGACGAGGGCGTTGCCGGCATCGATATCGACACCGGCGTCCTGATAGGTGAGGCCATTGCCGGGCCGTGTCACGTCGTGCTCCCTTGGCCTTGCAGCGAGTCGCTTGATCGTCTGGCTCGGGGCTTATCAGGTGCCGCTCGTGATGGCCAGACGGCAGGGAAGTGGCGCGAGGCCCGAATTCCGCCGCGAGGGCTGCCGATAAGGCGGCCGGTGGAGCAGGAGATCCGGATGCGGTGGACGGCGTGGCGAGGTTTGGCAGTCCTCGGGGCGATGCTGGTGCTGGCTGTTGCGCCGGCGCGCGCCCAATCCAATATCGTCTATGAGGTCTCCAACTATCCCGTCAGCGCGGTCGCGGGCGATGCCGTCGCCGCTAAGGAGAAGGCGCTCGAGGAAGGCCAGCGCGACGCCTTCCGCTATCTCATGAAGCGCCTCGTCGACGTCACCGCCTATCGCAAGCTCCCCAAGCTGCCGTCGAAGAGCGTCGAGGACATGCTGAGTGACGTCAGCGTCAGCGACGAGCAGAACTCGGCGACCGAGTATATCGCCACCCTCGACTACCATTTCCGCGCCGATTCCGTGCGCCAGTTCCTCGCCGCGAGCGGCCTTCCCTTCACCGACGAGCAGTCGGAGGCGATCTCGGTGGTCGTCAAATACCTCGGACCGGACGACGGTCGCGACGGCGCGACGGTCTGGCACGACGCCTGGACGAGCCTCGACCTCGCCCATGCCCTCACCCCCGTGAAGCTCTCCCCGGCCGGCCCCTCGGCGACCGACGACGTCTTCAAGGCGCTCGCCAAGGGTGAGAGCCGGGCTTACGGGATCATCCAGGCCGAGGCGGATGCCGACCGCGTGGTCATTGCGCTGGCCGAGCCCGTGGGCGACGGCGCCAAGCTCCGCGTCTCGCTGATCGGCCGCGACCGGGTCGGGCCGATAAGGCTCGTGCGCACCTACACGATCGTCGACGACGATCTGGGCTATACGGCCGAGACCGCGGCCATTATCGGGCTGGGCGTGCTGGAAGGCCGGTGGAAGCGGGTGCGGGCGCGGACCGCCTTCGGGACGACCGAGGAAGGCGCGGGGCAGGGCGATACGGGCCTGACGGGCCTACCCGCGGTCGGCATGGATGCCGCATCCGATCCGGCGGCAGCCGGCACCGGCATTCGTGTCCGGGCCGAGTTCGCGGGGATGGGCGACTGGCAGCAGATCCGGGGCCGTCTCGGCGCGGTGGCTGGCGTCCAGGCGATCAAGGTCGGGGCGCTGTCGTCGCAGTCGGCCGACGTCACGATCTTCTTCCCTGGCGACGCCAACGCGCTCCAGGCGGCGCTGGCGGCGCAGGGTCTTAACCTTTCGGGTGGCGGCGACGGTCTCATCCTGCGGTCCAATTAGCCCACTCGACGGCTAAGGTCTTTACCGCCAGAATTGGCAAATCACACCGCTGGGAGCTTTCCCGGCGGACTATCAGGCTTGCCACGAGACGAGACCTTGAACGCAGCCAACCTCATCAGCCTCGCCCGCGTCCTGGTGGTGCCGTTCATCATCACGCTCATCATCGGGGGCGATTTCAAGACGGCATTCTTCCTGGTGCTCGCGGCTGGCCTCAGCGATGCGCTCGACGGCTTCCTCGCCCGCCAGTTCGGCTGGCGCACCGAGCTCGGCTCGTATCTCGATCCGCTCGCCGACAAGCTCTTGCTCGTCTCGCTGTTCGTGACGCTCGGCTATTACGGCCTGTTGCCGGTCTCCGTCGTCGTGCTCGTCGTCAGCCGCGACGTGCTCATCGTCATCGCCGTCGTCATGGCCCACATGCTCGGCCGGCCGATGCGGATTCGCCCGCACCTCTCGGGCAAGCTCAACACCGCGGCCCAGATCGCGCTCGCCGTGTTGACGCTCGCCGACGAGGCGTTCCTGTGGGGTCTCGGCGGCGTTCGCCAGATGCTCGTGCTCGTCACGTCGGGCCTCATCGTCATCTCGACCGGCATCTACCTGCAGACCTGGCTGCGGCATCTGACGGGCTATGGCGTCGTCGACGAGAACGCGATCCTGAGCCACCGGAAGCCCGAGGGCTTGGGCGAATGACGCTCAAGCAGCAGGCGCTCGTCTGGCTCGCCGTGCTCGCGGCGGCGTTGCTGTTCATCGCGCTCTTGAACGGCATCCTGCTGCCGTTCGTCGCCGGCATCGTCACCGCCTATATCATGAGCCCGCTCGTCGACCGCATCGAGGCCATGGGCGTCTCGCGCGGGGTCGCGACGCTCGCTCTTCTGCTCGCCATGGTGCTGACCGGCGTGCTGGCGCTGATCTTCCTGGCGCCGCTCGTCGTCGATCAGCTTACGGCGTTGATCGAGGCGATCCCTGGTATCTATGCCCGGTTGCTGGCGCTTGCGGACGAGCTGTCGAGCAAATGGATCGGCGGCGTCGATCAAGTGCCCGGGCCGTCGCAGATGGGCGGCTTGACGTCGGGCCTCGCCGAAGCCTTGACCACCGTGCTCAGGGGCGTCCTCAGCGGCGGGCTCGCACTCGTGAACTTCCTGGGCCTCCTCGCGGTGACGCCGGTGGTGGCGTTCTATCTGCTCGTCGACTGGCCGGCGATCGTCGACAGCATCGATCGCGCACTGCCGCGCCCGCTTGCCCCGCGCATCCGTGAGCTCGCGGGCGAGATCGACAGAAAGCTTGCCGCCTTCTTTCGCGGGCAGGGTCTCGTCTGTCTCGTGATGGGCGCCTACTACGCGATCGCTCTTTCGATGGCTGGGCTGAAATACGGTCTGCTTATCGGATTGTTCGCAGGTCTTGCCGGATTCATCCCGCTCGTCGGCGCGATCCTCGCCGGCCTCGTCGCCATCGGCATGGCGATCTCGCAGTTCTGGCCGGAGCTGACGCCGGTGCTTCTGGTGGCGGGCGTCTTCGCGCTCGGGCAGGTGCTCGACGGTCAGGTGCTCTCGCCGCGCATCGTCGGCGGCAGCGTCGGCTTGCATCCGGTCTGGATCATCTTCGCGGTCTTCGCCTTCGGCTATCTGTTCGGCTTCGTCGGCATGCTGGTGGCGGTGCCAGCGGCCGCCGCCATCGGCGTGCTCGTCCGCTTCGTGCTCGAGGAATACCGCCAGAGCCGCCTCTATGCGGGCGACGTCCCACTTTCGGCCTCTTCGGAGGTCAAGACGGCGGAGGCAATCGAGGAGCCCCTATCGTGACGGCAGGCAAGGCCGAGCAACTCGTCCTGGATCTCGGCCAGCGGCCGGCGCTGGGCGCTGCCGATTTCATCATCAGCGCCAGCAACGCGGCGGCGGTCGCCGCGATCGATTCCTATCCCCGCTGGCGCGATCCCGTGCTCGCGCTCGTCGGCCCCGAAGGCGCCGGCAAGTCGCACCTCGCGCATGTCTGGCAGCTCAAGTCGAACGCGCTGATCGTTCCCGCGCGCGAGATCGGCGATGCAGTCATCGCCGAGCACGCCGCGCGCCGGGCGATCGTCATCGAGGACATCGACCAGGAGCTGCGCGACGAGTCCGTCGTCTTCCATCTCATCAATCAGGTGAAGGACCTGGGCGGCCACGTCCTGATCACGGCGCGCATCCCGCCGGGAGCCTGGGCGATCGCCATGCCGGACCTGCGCTCGCGCGCCCGTGCACTCCCGGTGATCCCGATCGGCGAGCCCGACGAGGCGTTGCTGCGCGCGGTGCTCCTGAAGCTTCTCGACGACCGCCAGCTGGTGGCGACGCCTGCCGCGGTCGCGCATTTGGCCCGCCATCTCGATCGTTCCATGGCCAAGGTCCTGCGTGCCGTCGCCGCCATCGATCGCCGGGTCTGGCAGGCCAAGCAGGCCGTGACGCGCGATCTCGTCCGCGAGGTGCTGGCGGAGGTTGACGGGGCGGCTGGGGAAGCCGATTGAGAGGCGTCGAGGCCCCTGTCGTCCTGTTGTCATAGCGGAATGGGACAGGCTTCCGGTGCGCCGCCGCGACGGCGAGGGTACCACACAACCAGATGGCGACACGCATGAAGAGCAATCGCAGCAAGCCCGCCGCGCGTCAGGCCGACCCTGTTGCCGACCCGTTCGCCTCGCCGGATCGCTTCTACAACCGGGAGCTGTCCTGGCTGCAGTTCAACCGGCGCGTCTACGAGGAGGCGGCCAACGCGCGTCATCCGCTGCTCGAGCGCGTGCGCTTCCTGTCGATCTCGGCGTCCAACCTGGACGAGTTCTACATGGTGCGCGTCGCCGGCCTCTACGAGCAGGTGGCGGCGGCCGTTACGGTGCGCAGCGCCGACGGGCTGACGCCGGCCGATCAGCTCGTGCGCATCAACGAGATGGTCGGCACGCTGACGAGCGATCAGCAGTCGCTCTGGCGCGCGCTCAGAGCCAAGCTGGCCGAGACCGGGCTCACGATCGTCGAGCCGGCTGAGCTCTCGACCGAGGATCGCCGCTTCCTCGAGGCCCACTTCATGGCCGAGGTGTTCCCGCTGCTGACGCCGCTCGCCGTCGATCCGGCTCATCCGTTCCCCTTCATTCCCTCGTTGGGCTTTGCGGTCGTGCTCGATCTCATCCGCCGCGACGACGGCAAGATGATGCACGCGTTGTTGCCGATCCCGCAGCCGACGCCGCGCTTCGTCCAATTGCCACGCACGTCGGAAGGCGGCCGCGAGGCGCAGCGCTTCATCCGCATCGAGACGCTGCTCAGCCTGTTCGTCGGGCGGCTGTTTCCGGGCTTCACGGCGCGGGGCCTCGGCGCCTTCCGCGTGCTGCGCGACAGCGATTTCGAGATCCAGGAGGAGGGCGAGGACTTGATGCGGACGGTGGAGGCTTCCGCCCTCGACCGCCGCCGTCGCGGCGACGTCATCCGCATCGAGCTCGATTCCGAGATGCCGGCCAACCTCCAGCGCTTCGTCGTGCGCGAGCTCGAGGCGGACGAAAGCGCGGTGTTCCGCCAGGAGGGGCTGCTCGGCCTCGTCGACGTCAAGGAGTTGATCACCGCCGATCGCACGGACCTGCAGTTTCCGCCCTTCGAGATCCGTTTCCCCGAGCGCATCCGCGCCTTCGACGGCGATTGCTTCTCGGCCATCCGCAAGAAGGATTTCGTCGTTCACCACCCCTACGAGAGCTTCGACGTGGTGGTGCAGTTCCTGAAGCAGGCAGTGGCCGATCCCGACGTCGTCGCCATCAAGTGGACGCTCTACCGCACGAACAAGGACAGCCCGATCGTGCGCCTGCTCAAGGAGGCGGTGGAGGCGGGCAAGCTCGTCACCGCCGTCGTCGAGATCAAGGCGCGGTTCGACGAGCTCGCCAACATCAACTGGGCTCGCCAGCTCGAGCATGCGGGCGTGCACGTCGTCTACGGCCTGCTCGAGCTCAAGACCCACGCCAAGCTCGCCCTGGTCGTCCGGCGCGAGCGCGGGCAGCTCGTCAGCTACTGCCACATCGGCACCGGCAACTATCATTCGGTGACGGCCAAGATCTATACCGATCTCTCCTTCTTCACCGCCGACTCCGCGATCGCGCAGGACGTGACGCGGATCTTCAACTTCGTCACCGGCTACGCTCAGCCAGCCGAGCTCGAGCGTATGGCCGCCTCCCCGCACGGCATCCGCAAACGGATCCTCAAGCACCTGGACGACGAGATCGCGCATGTGAAGGCGGGCCGACCCGGCGCAGTCTGGATGAAGATGAACTCGCTCGTCGATCCGGGCATCATCGATGCGCTCTATCGGGCGAGTGGGGCCGGCGTGAAGGTCGATCTCGTGGTGCGCGGCATCTGCTGCCTGAGGCCGGGCATTGCCGGTCTTTCGGACAACATTCGCGTCAAGAGCATCGTCGGCCGCTTCCTCGAGCACGGCCGCATCTACTGCTTCGGCAACGGCCACGGCTTGCCCTCACGCGAGGCTCTCGTCTACATCTCCTCCGCCGACATGATGCAGCGCAACCTCGATCGCCGCGTCGAGGCGCTGACGCCGATCTTGAATGCGACAGTGCACGAGCAGATCCTCGACCAGATCATGGTTGCGAACCTGAAAGACAACCAGCAGAGCTGGAGCATCGAGGCGGACGGTTCGAGCTCGCGTCTCGTACCGGCCGAAGGCGAGGCGCCCTTCAACGCGCACGAGTATTTCATGAACAATCCGAGTCTGTCGGGCCGCGGTGATGCGTTGAGGGAGAACTTCCCGCCGCGCGTGCTGGCAGGCCGGATTTGAGGACGCCATCGATGGCCGCGATCTCCAAGCTCTCGCAAGCGCCCGAGCGCGGACAGGGCCGCCTCAACGGCGCAGCCCCCGTCGCGGTCATCGACATCGGCTCGAACTCCGTGCGGCTCGTCGTCTACGAGACGATCTCGCGCAGCCCCGCGCCGTTGTTCAACGAGAAGGTGCTGTGCGGGCTCGGCCGCGTCGTCGCCAAGAAGCGGCGGATCGAGGGGGAGCCGGCCGAGCGGGCGCTCGCGGCTTTGGAGCGCTTTCACGCCATCGTCCATCAGCTGGGCGCCGGCCGCCCCTGGATGCTCGCGACGGCGGCCGTGCGCGAGGCCGAGAACTGCGACGCCTTTATCCGCCAGGCCGAGGCGGCGGCCGGCGGCAAGGTCATGCTGCTGTCGGGCAAGCGCGAGGCCGAGCTTGCGGCGGCCGGCATCGTCTCGGGCTTCAGCGATCCCGACGGTATCGCAGCGGACCTCGGCGGTGGCAGCCTCGAGGTGATCGATCTCTCGCCCTCGGGGCTCAATCAGGCGGCGACGCTGGCGCTCGGTGGCCTGAGACTCGAGCAGCGCGCCGACGGCAACCTCTCGAAAGCCGCCGACATCGCGGAAGCCGATATCGCGACACTCGACTTCCTGCCCAAAGGCAAAGGCCGCACGCTCTATGCGGTCGGCGGTACCTGGCGCAACATCGCCCGTTTGCACATGGCGGCGACCGGCTATCCGCTGCACGTGACGCACGGCTACGCGCTGCCCGCGGCCGAGCTCTCCGACTTCTGCGACAGTCTCGTCAAGGCCAAGAAGCTCGCCGAGCTGCCCGGCATGGATCAGGTGTCGCCCGCGCGGCGCGAGGTGCTGGGGCTCGGCGCCGTCGTGCTCAAATCGCTGATCGCGCGCGCCAAGCCGTCGCGGGTCGTGTTCTCGATCTTCGGCATTCGCGAAGGCCTGCTCTACACGCTGCTGCCACGCGAGGAGCGCGTGCAGGATCCGTTGCTTGCCTTCTGCGAGGACTATGCGGTGCTGCGCGCGCGTAGTCCCAAGCACGCCCACGAGCTGTGCGACTGGACGGATCGGCTGTTCAGCGCGCCGGGGCCCGAGGAGACGGCCGAGCAGCGGCGTCTGAGGCATGCCGCCTGCCTCATCTCCGACATCGCCTGGCGCGCGCATCCCGACTATCGCGGCGAGCAGAGCCTCAACGTCATCGCGCATGCGGCCTTGTCGGGCATCGAGCACGAGGGCCGCGTGTTCCTGGCGCTCGCCGTCTACTTCCGCCACACGGGCGGGGAAAAGAACGAGTTCAGCGAGCGGCTCATCCGCCTGGTGCCGAAGTCCGAATTGAAGCGCGCCCGCATCATCGGCGCCGCGATCCGCGCCGCCCACATGCTCTCCGTCGGCGTCCCCGGCATCATCGACAAGGCGATGCCGGTGTATGAGGGCAAGAAGCTCGTGCTGACGCTGCCGAAAGCTCTCGCGCCGCTCAATGGCGAGCGGCTGCAGAAGCGGTTTTCGACGCTGGCGGGGTTGTTGGAGAGGACGGGGGAGGTGAGGGAGGGGCGGTAAGTGCCACTTGAACTTCCGCAGATGGCCCTCAGCGGCTGTTGTTCCGGTGCACAACCCCTCAACGCCTCAGTCGCAATAGTGTCCGGCACCTGCTCGGTTCCCGCGCGCACCTCGGTCAGCCAAATCGGCGGCAGCGTCTATCTGGACCGATTTCAGTCTTGGCGCTCGAAACCATCGAGATCGAGCGGGACACACTGACTCTGACCTCCGTGTCGGCATTCAAGTCCCTTATTCCGTAAGTGCGCCTGCCAGAACGAAGTCGCACGCTATGGCGCCATCGGCGCCAATGCAGACGGGATCGATTGGTGCAACCCGATTCACATGCCTGGAAACTGTCGTCCAGGTCTGCGAGAATCACACCATCGTTCTGATCATCCAAGGCCCTGCGGGGACCACAGTTGCACCACGCGTGGGGGGACGACCCTGCAATCGGCGCGTCGAGACAATGGTGAAAAATGGAACACGTGCTCAAACACGATAGCCAAACCAGCATCGCTCTCAGGGCACTGTTTGCTCCTGCAAGCATTGCTCTCGTTGGGGCATCGAATGATACGACCAAGATGGGTGGGCTTTACTTCCAACATCTTACGGAGACGTTCACTGGTCGGGCCTTTCCGGTCTCTCTTAAAGGAGGGATCGTGCAAGGTGCGGAAGCGTTCACCACATTGAGCGATCTGCCGGTCGTACCAGATGTCGTGTTTGTTGCTGTTCCTAGTCAGGCGGCAATCGAAGTCACGCGCCAAGCGGCCGATCTTGGAGTGCCATTTGTCGTGGTGCACACGGCCGGATTTGCCGAGGCCGGAGACCATGGGGTGGAAGCGGAAGCCGCGCTCGTCGAGTACGCCCGCGAACGAGGAACCAGAATTGTCGGACCTAATTCGATGGGCACATACGGCGGCGAGACCTCAGCAAACCTCCTTGGATTGCCAAAGCTGACGCCCGGAAGCGTTTCGTTCATTTCCGCGAGCGGCACGCTGATCCAGATGCTGGCCACGGGGCTCAATGCTCGCGGCATGGGATACCGCAATGTCGTCGGCTTCGAGAACCAGGCTGACATTCACATCTACGAGTACCTGCAATATTGCGCCGATGACGACGGGACCCGATCCATCGTCATCTACATGGAAGGAATTCGAGGCGAAACCGGGCGACAGTTCGTCGACGCAATGCAACACGCGAGCAGAAAGAAGCCTGTGTTCGTGCTGCGCGGGGCAACGACTGTGGCTGGCCAGCGTGCGGCGCTCTCTCACACCGCTTCTCTGGTTTCACCGGCTTCTCTCTACGCGGGTCTGTCTCTCCAGGCTGGTATCATCGAACTTCAAGACGAGTCCGAAATCCTTCCATGTCTAGAGGCAATTGAGCGAGCACCAGCCGCAAAGTCGCGCAGCGTCGCCGTCGTCGGCGAAGGAGGCGGTCTGGCCACACTAACCTCGGACGCGCTGGAAACCGTCCGCCTCGAAGTCCGGCAATTCTCAGAAGCTGTTCAAGACGAATTGAAGGGCCTGCTCGGCCCCTTGGCTGGCGTCGGAAATCCCGTAGACGCCGTTCAAGCGCCCGACGAATCTCGTCTACCTATGCTTACGGCAATCTTGAAAGATTGTCCGGGCTCAATACTGCGGTTCGGTCTGTTCCAGGATGAATCAGAGCCCCGCTCCTTCGAATCCGTGGCCGAGGAAGCGAGTCAGCTGGGCGAGGTTTCACGCAAATTCGCGATACCTATTGTCGTGTTCTCGCCCGAAGGGGACGCGGACGATAGCCGCGTCACGCTTTTCCGAAATGCGGGCATACCTGTTGTTCGTTCAGCTCGGATGGCCGCGCGAGTGTTGAGTACCCTTGCTCGTGACTGCCCACCCGTCGAGCACTTGGCTTCCGACAGGGTCCGTTCCCATACACCCGTCAAGGCGCTATCCGAGGTCGAGGGGCTGGATGTCGTGGCGAGACTGGGGCTGAACGTCCCCGCGCGTCGTGTCTATAGTCCCGCGCAACTGCGCAACTTCAAGCACGTCGATTATGAATTCGGTGACGCGGATGTCGTCCTGAAAGCGGTCGTCCAGGGCGTGCACCACAAATCGGATATCGGCGGCGTGCGGATCGGGGTCTGTGGGGCTGACCAGGTGCGTCAGCAAGCGCTCTCTATGATTGAGGATATCGAACGGTCTGGTCACCAAGTCGAAGCCATACTAGTCATGATGCAAGTTAAGCACGCGAGTGCAGAGCTCCTACTCAGTGGGCATCGCGATGTGTCTATAGGGCCGTTGGTGACGGTTGGGGCAGGCGGTATATTTACTGAGGTCTATCACGACATACGTTCGTTTGCTGCTCCCGTCAGCGTTGATGAAGCCGAACGCATGCTGCTGTCGCTCGACTGCTCGGTCCTCTTCAAAGGTTACAGAGGAAGACCCGCAGTCAATGTGAAGGAATTGGCGGCAACTGTCGCCGCCTTCAGTGCGGCATTTGCGAGTTCTACCGACTTGATCGAGGTGGAAATCAACCCTGTGATCACAGGAGCTCGAGGTTCCTGGGCGGTGGATGCAATTGTTGTCAGGGAGGACGAGCGCGCGTGAAGAAGCACGAGTACGGCGTAACGGTCTCGTTCGATGAGATTCCAGACCTTGTGGGTGTCGAGGTTGTGAGCCCTTACAGGCAGATTGATCACGGCTTGAGAAGGAAGTTCGATGAAGCAACCTTACTTACCGAACTCGAGCCGGTCGGGAATCCGGATGAGCTCTATCCAGATGATCTCCTCGAGGGATTCCATCTTCTGGGCCTTCTTGATTTCTTCGTGGCCAAATACATCGATATGGATCGAGCGGAAATCTACGGCTGGAACTACGGCCTGAATCGGGTGCGATTTGTCTCGACGATGCATTCGAGCAGGCCTCTCCGCTTTCGCGCCACGGTCACTCGCGTTGAGAAAAAGGGCGACGGCTATCTCGTATACATGGATTGCCTGCTGGAGCATGAGGGAGCCGATCGCCCGGGCATGATCGCGGAATGGATTGTGTACCAGGTTCCAATCGAGCGGATAGAATCCAAGCCATGAGCGGTTCGCTCGAACGTACCCGTCAGGGTCAACATACTCTAAGCCCGCCCCTCACAACTCCACCGCGTGCACCTCGCCGTCCCGCACGATCAGCCCAAGCTTCCCCGCCTTGAGCTTCATCGCGGCCTCGCCGAACAACTCCCGCCGCCAACCCTTCATCGCAGGCACGTCGGGCTTGGCCTTCGAGGCGATCTCCTCCAGCTCCTCGCTCGATGCGATCAAGCGTGCGGCGACGTTGTGCTCGGCTGCGATCGACTTGAGGAGCACCTTCAAAAGCTCAAGCACGGCGGTGGCTTCCGGCGGCATCGGATGCGAGCGCTCGAGCTGCGGCAGGGTCTTGGGATCGCGCTTCAGGCCCCGCTTCACCGCCTCGACGAGATCGCGGCCGCGGGCTGAGCGTGAGAAGCCCTCGTGGATGCTGCGCAGCTGCTGGAGCTCCTCGGCCGTCTCCGGCATCTGATTGGCGATGTCGTAGATGGCGTCGTCCTTGAGGATGCGGCTCCTCGGCACGTTCTGCGTCTGCGCCGCCCGCTCGCGCCAGTCGGCCACCTCCATGAGCACGCCCAGCGCTTTGCGGCTCTTGACGCGCAGCTTCAGGCGCTGCCAGGCGCGCTCGGGGTGCTGCTCGTAGGTCTCGTGCGACATGAGGCCGGCCATCTCCTCGTCGAGCCAGCTCGCCCGGCCCGTGCGATCGAGCTCGGCTGAAAGCTTCTCGTAGATCGGCCGCAGATGGATGACGTCGCCGAGCGCGTAGTGGAGCTGCTTGGGCGAGAGCGGGCGCCGGCTCCAGTCGGTGAACTGCGAGGTCTTGTCGATGTCGACGCCGGCCAAGCGGCGGGCGAGGTTGGAAAAGCTGATACTGTCGCCGAAGCCGCACACCATCGCCGCGACCTGCGTGTCGAAAAGTGGCTCGGGCAGCGCCCGCGATTTGAGGTAGATGATCTCCAGATCCTGCCGCGCGGCGTGGAAGACCTTGAGCACGTCGTGATTGGCCATCAATTCGAGGAACGGCCCAAGGTCGATGCCCTCGGCGAGCGGGTCGACGAGCATCTCCTCCTCCGGCGACGCCATCTGGATGAGGCACAGCTCCGGATAGAAGGTCTGCTCGCGCATGAATTCCGTGTCGACGGTGACGTACGGGTGGCCCGCCAGGCGACGGCAGGCTTGGGCGAGGGCGTCGGTCGTGCTGATCAATTGCATGAGGTGAGGTCTCAGGCCTTGGCGGGCAAGGACGTCTCCTTGCTCGATTGCGAGTAGTCGACGGGCCCGGCCGGCATCGGGTGCATCTCGGGCTTGTAGCGCACCCGCTCCTCGCGGGGAACCGCGGTCCGGACCGCCATGCGGATGAGCGCGTAGACGATGAGGGAGGCGTGGGCGAAAGCGATGTAGACGAAAAGCCCGGCCGGGCCGAGCGCGTTGATCGCGAGCGAGCCGATCACGGGACCGATGGCGGCGCCGACGGCAAAGGTGAAGAGCAGCCCGGCCGCCACCGTCGAATATTGGTCGGGCTTGGCGCGGTCGTTGGCATGGGCGGCCGACAGCGAATAGAGCGGCATGGCGAAGGCGCCGAACATCAGGGCCGTTCCATAGGCGACATACTCCGAGCCGCCGCTGAAGGCCGCGAGCACGACGCCCGAGATCGAGGCGCAGGCGGTCGCAAACAGCATGACGGTGCGGCGGTCGTAGCGATCCGAGAGCCAGCCCATCGGCATCTGCAGGAGCGCGCCACCGGCAATGCCGGCGCTCATGAAAAAGGCGACGCCGGCGATGCCGAGGCCGATCTCGTGGGCATATAGGGGCCCGACGGTCCGGAAAGCCGAGTTCGTCAGCCCGACCACGAAGCAGCCGACGAAGGCGAGCGGGGAGATGCGCCACACGCCCCAGAAGGCGGTGCTGCGGGGCGAGACGGCCGCCGGGCTCGCCGTCGGCGTGATGGCGATGGGGACGAGCGAGAGCGTGAGCAGGATGGCCGTCACGGCAATGGCGTCGAAGCCGTCGGCGCCGAGCACGGGGAGCAGCAGCTGCGATCCGGTGGCGGCGCACAGGTCGACGAAGCCGTAGATGCTGAGCACGCGGCCGCGGGCTTCGTTGGAGGCGGCGCCGTTGAGCCAGCTTTCGAGAACGGTGAAGAGGCTCGAGAAGCAGAAGCCCATGACGAAGCGGATGCCCATCCAGGCGAAGGGCTCGATGTAGAGGACGAGGGCGAGCGTGCCGGCGGCGGCGATCGCCGCGAAGGCGGAGAAAACGCGAATGTGGCCGACGAGGGCGATCAATCGCGTCGCCGTCAGCGTGCCCAGGAGAAAGCCGATGAAGTAGGTCGTGCCGATGAGGCCGATCGAGGTCGGGGAGAAGCCTTCCCGGCTCGCGCGCACGGTCAACAGCGTGATGAGCAAGCCGCTGCCGCCCTGCAACACGAACGTCGTGATGTAGAGGGGGATGAGGGCGATGAGCGGGCGATTGTCAGCTTGCGGCATCGCCACCCACCCGGCCGCGCCGCTTCTTGAACGGCTGCATCCCTTCGCGCGCGAGCTCGTCCGCCTTCTCGTTCTCCTCGCTCTCGTGATGGCCCTTGACCCAGTGCCAGTCGACCTTGTGGCTGTGGAGCGCCTGCTCGAGCGCCTGCCAGAGCTCGGCGTTCTTCACGGGTTTCTTGTCTGCCGTCCGCCAGCCGTTGCGCTTCCAGCCGTGGATCCACTTCGTGATGCCGTCGCGCAGGTAGTTGGAGTCTGTGTAGAGCATCACGTCCGACGGCTTCTTCAGGCTCTCGAGCGCACGGATGGCCGCCGTCAGCTCCATGCGGTTGTTCGTCGTCTCGGGCTCGCCGCCCGACAGCTCCTTGCGATGCGCGCCGGAGATGAGCAGAACGCCCCAGCCGCCCGGGCCCGGATTTCCCGAGCAGGCGCCATCGGTATAGATCGTGATCTTGGGGCGATGCTCGGTCACTTGGCCGCCTCGACGCCGTAGGCCTGCGGACCATCGGCGCGCTGGTGAAAACGCAGCTTGCGGACATACTCGTTGGGGTCGAGGCGCTTGACGAGCGCATCCTCGCGCGTGTGCAGCCAATCGTAGGCGCGTGTCAGCAGAAAGCGGAGTGCCGCGCCGCGGCAGAGGACGGGCAGCGCGCTCGCCTCGGCCGCACTCAGCCGTCGCGCCTCGCCATAGCGGCGCAACATCGCCTTGGCCTTCGTGATGTTGAAGGAGAAGTCCGGCTCGAAGCACCAGGCGTTGATCGAGACGGCGAGATCGTAGGCGAGGATGTCGTTGCAGGCGAAGTAGAAGTCGATGAGGCCGGACAGCCGGTCGCCGAGGAAGAAGACGTTGTTGGGGAAGAGGTCGGCATGGATGACCCCCTCGGGGAGCCCCTTCGGCCAGCTCTCGCCCAATGCCGCGATCTCGTCGGCGATGAGCGCGCGCAAACCCGGCGCGACCTTCTCGGCGTCCGCGCCGAGCTTCTCGGCGAGCTCGCGCCATCCTGCGAGCGAGAGCGCGTTCTTGCGCCGGATGGCGAAGCCTTCGCCTTTCAAGTGCAGCTCGGCGAGCGCCGCCCCGAGTGCCGCGCAGTGATGCGCCTGCGGTCGCCGCACAGAGACGCCCTTGAGAAACGTGACGATCGCGGCAGGGCGGCCGGCGAGGGTCTTCAGCATCTGGCCCTGAGCGTCGCGGACCGGCGTCGGGCAGGCGAGCCCGCGCGCCGCCAGGTGCTCCATCAGGCCCAAGAAGAACGGCAGCTCGGCCGGATCGACCCGCTTTTCGTAGAGCGTCAAGATGAAGGAGCCCTGCGTCGTCGCAAGCAGATAGTTCGAGTTCTCGACCCCCTCGGCGATTCCTTTGCACGAGGTGATGTCGCCGATACCGTAGGTGGCGACAAAATCCGCGAGCGCGTCGTCGGAGACTTCGGTGTAGACGGCCATCCGGTCCTAAGCTCTCAGCTCGCGCGGCAGGTTGAAGGTGATCGTCTCGGCGGCCGTCGTCACCGTCTCGACCGTCGCCTCATAGCGCGCCTTGAAGGCCGCGATGATCTCGTCGACCAGCACTTCCGGGGCCGAGGCGCCGGCCGTGATGCCGACGGTTTTGACGCCGGCGAGCTTCTCCCACGGAATGTCGTCGGCGCGCTGGATGAGCATGGACAGCGACGCACCCGAGCGCTCGGCGACCTCGACGAGGCGCTGGGAGTTCGAGCTGTTGGGGGCGCCGACGACGAGCACGGCATCCGAGTGACCGGCGATCGCTTTCACCGAGGCCTGCCGGTTGGTCGTCGCGTAGCAGATGTCCTCGCGGTGCGGTCCGGCGATCATGGGAAAGCGCGTTCGCAGCGCCGCGACGATCTCTGCCGTGTCGTCGACGGACAGCGTCGTCTGCGTGATGTAGGCGAGGCGGGCCGGGTCGCGGGGTTTGAGCCTTCCGACATCGGCGACCGTCTCGACCAGGCTGACGGCGCCGTCCGGGAGCTGGCCCATGGTGCCGATCACCTCCGGATGCCCCGCATGCCCGATGAGGATGATCTCGCGGCGCTCCTCGTGATGACGCTCGGCCTCGACGTGGACCTTGGAGACGAGCGGACAGGTAGCGTCGAGGAAGAACAGCTTGCGGCGCTTGGCCTCGGAGGGCACGGCCTTGGGCACGCCATGTGCCGAAAACACCACAGGCGCGTCGCCGTCCGGGATCTCGTCGAGCTCCTCCACAAAAACGGCGCCTTTGGCCCGAAGGCTCTCGACGACGTACTTGTTGTGGACGATCTCGTGACGCACGTAGACCGGCGGCCCGTATTGCTCGAGCGCTTTCTCGACGATCTGGATCGCCCGGTCGACGCCCGCGCAGAAGCCACGGGGAGCGGCAAGGAGAATACGTAGGGGCGGCTTTACGGGATCGGGCCTGTTGGCGGCATCGGTCATGGGGGCTAGATGGTCTTGATGCCGCAGCGCCGTCAACATGAAAAAGGGCGCGGTTGGCGGGACCGGGGCCCGATGCTAGGGTCGACACAAGAAGACGCATAAGAGACGATTCGTGCCTCGGTTCTGGGCAGGCCGGCGGCAGGTGTGGTGGACGGGTGGGATTGGGGACGTGAGACAGGCATTCTTCGCCAGGGCAGCGCTGAGGCTCGCCCCGATGGCGGCGGTCCTCGCCGCGATCGGGTTGTCGGGTTGCGGCATGGGCTCGCTCGGTTCGGGCTGGTTTGGCTCCAAATCCGAGAGCGACGCCGCGCCGTCCGCCGCCATCAGCGACGACGCGATGCTGACCGCCGCCAAGCTCGATGGCGAGAGCGGTGATGGAACGTCGGCGACGGGGTCGCTCACCGGGCAGTGCCCGCAATTCGTCGTCTGGCCGAACGATCAGCTTCTGGCGGTCTATGCGGACGGCCGCGAAGGCGACAGCCTCGCCGTCATGCATCGCGGCGAGATCACGCAAACCGCCCGCGAGTGCAGCATTCAACCGGGGCAGGTGACGGTTAAATTCGGATTCTCCGGTCGCGTCCTGCTCGGGCCCAAGGGCACGCCAGGGCCGATCTCGCTCCCCGTCAGCGTCTTCGTGACGGATGCCAATCGCGAGAAGATCCAGACCGAGCCGGTTCCCGTGCAGACCGAGATCACGACCGAGAAGCCGATCGGCTATTTCTCGGCCGTCCGCACGGTAACCTTCCCCATTCCGGAAGGCGCGCGGCCCGCCGACTACAAGCTCTTTGTCGCCTTCGAAAAGGCGCCGCCCGCCTGAGGCGGCACTGCCCTTCACGACTTGCACAGCATTGTGGGCCGGGGTGGCTTCCGTGCGCCGCACGGCTGGTGTAGGGTCGCCGCCACATAGCCACAGCAGGCCCGCGGGAGAGACTTGGACCCCGCCCTTGAGGTGAGGTCCGGGCGCCGAAGGAGCAACCGCCCCGGAAACTCTCAGGCCAAAGGACCGCGGCGCTGGTGGCGCTCTGGAAAGTAGGCGGAGGCGAAGAGCCGCCGTCTCACCCACGGGGATAAGCACCGGGCTTTACGGCCCGGCGTGAAATCTCTCAGGTTCCACGACAGAGGGGGCTCATGATACCGGCATTGGGCTGGTGTCGAGAGCCGTTGTGGAGACCTCGATGGGGACCGGCACCGCCGATCCAGCCTCGCCTTTGTTGCGCACGCCGCTTTACGCCGAGCACGTCGCGCGCGGCGCCAAGATGGTGCCGTTCGCCGGCTACGACATGCCGGTGCAATATCCGCTCGGCGTGCTCAAGGAGCACCTGTGGACTCGCGAGAAGGCGGGTCTGTTCGACGTCTCGCATATGGGGCAGGCCCATCTCACCGGGCCCAATCACGCGGCGACCGCCGCCGCCCTCGAGGCGCTGATCCCCGGCGACATCCTCGGGCTCGAGCCGGGCCGCATCCGCTACAGCCAGCTGCTCAATCGCGAGGGCGGCATCCTCGACGATCTCATGGTGACGCGTTCCGCGTCCGAGGCGGAGGACGGCCGGCTGATGCTCGTCGTCAACGCCTCGCGCAAGGCCGCCGACTACGCGCATATCGAGGCGGCGCTCGGGCCGCCCTTCAAGTTGACGCCGGCTCCCGATCGCGCGCTCGTCGCCCTGCAGGGCCCGCGTGCCGAGAGCGTCATGGCGAAGCACTGTCCGGATGCCGCCGCGATGGGCTTCATGTCGGCGGCGAGCACCACCTTCGACGGCATCGAGGTCCACGTCAGCCGCTCGGGCTATACCGGCGAGGACGGCTACGAGATCTCGGTTGCGGACAAGGATGCCGTCACGCTCTGGCAGACGCTGTGCGCCGATCCGGACGTGCAGCCGATCGGGCTGGGCGCCCGCGATAGCCTCCGGCTCGAGGCCGGTCTCTGCCTCTATGGTCACGACATCGACGAGACGACCTCGCCGGTGGAAGCCGCGCTCACCTGGTCGATCGGCAAACGGCGCCGCGTCGAAGGCGGCTTTCCGGGCCACGCGCGGATTGCGCAGGAAATCGCGGATGGGCCGTCACGCAAACGCGTCGGTATCAAGCCGGACGGGCGCCAACCCGCGCGTGAAGGCACGATCATCCAGGATGCTACGGGACGCGAGATCGGCCGCATCACCTCGGGCGGCTTCGGGCCGTCGGTGAATGGGCCAGTCGCCATGGGCTACGTCGAGAAGGCCTTTGCGAAGGCCGGCACGCCGATCGGGCTCCTCGTGCGCGACAAGCGGCTCGAGGCCACCGTCGCCGACACGACCTTCTTTCCGCACCGCTACAAGAAATAATCTTCAGAGGAAACGAGCATCATGACGAAGCGCTACACGAAGGATCACGAGTGGGTCGAGGTCGCCGGCGATGTCGCCACCATCGGCATCACCGAGCACGCCCAGGAGCAGTTGGGCGACGTCGTGTTCGTCGAGCTTCCGGCCGTCGGCAAGTCCGTGTCGAAGGGCGGCGCGGCCGCGGTCGTCGAGAGCGTCAAGGCCGCGAGCGACGTCTATGCGCCGCTGACCGGCGAGGTCGTCGCGATCAACGACGCGATCGTCGCTGAGCCGGCTAAGGTCAATCAGGAAGCCGAGGGCGGCGCCTGGTTCATGAAGGTCAAGCTCGCCAACACGGGCGAGCTCGACGGCCTCATGGACAAGGCCGCCTACGACGCGTTCGTGGCGAATGGGTGAGCGTGGTCTGAAGCTCACCGGCTGCTCTTCTTCCCCCCGTGAGGGGGAAGGCCAAGCGCCTTGGGTTTGGCGCAAGCTAAACCCTTAGGCGCTTGGGATGGGGGGATAGACGCGGAACCCATTCATTGCTTTCGACCCCCCACCCTACCCTCCCCCTCAAGGGGGGAGGGGGAGCAAGCCGCAGGCGCCCACCGGACTGCACGACTGCACAAGTTCACCAACCTCAACTCGTGAGCACATCCATGCCGACGAAGCGGCCTTCCCTCAAGGATCTCGAGCCCGGAGCGAACTTCATCCGACGGCACATCGGCCCGAATGCGGCCGAGACGGCCGAGATGCTGAAAGCCGTCGGCGCCAAATCGCTCGACGATTTCATCGACAAGGTCGTACCCGCGGGCATCCGCACGAAGACGCCGCTGGCGCTACCCGAGGCCCGCGCCGAGCGGACCGCGCTCTCCGATCTCCTCTCCATCGCCGAGCGCAACGAGGTGTTCACCTCGATGATCGGCATGGGCTACTACGGCACCGTCACGCCGAAGGTGATCCTCCGCAACATCCTCGAGAATCCAGGCTGGTACACGGCCTACACGCCCTACCAGGCGGAAGTTTCCCAGGGCCGGCTCGAGGCGTTGCTCAACTATCAGCAGATGATCATCGATCTCACCGGCCTCGAGATCGCCAATGCCTCGCTGCTGGACGAAGGCACGGCCGCGGCCGAGGCGATGGCGATGGCCAAGCGCGTCGCCAAATCCCAGGCGAACGTCTTCTTCGTCGATCGCGACACGCATCCCCAGACGATCGGCGTCGTCGAGACGCGCGCCGAAGCCTTCGGCTGGGATGTCGTCGTCGGTGATCCGGCGAAGGATCTGGTTGCGGCGAAAGTCTTCGGCGTGCTGCTCTCCTATCCGGGCTCGTCCGGCGAGGTGCGGGACTACCGTAAGACGATCGAGGCCGTTCACGCCGCAGGCGGGCTTGCGATCTTGGCGACCGACCTGCTTGCGCTCGCGATGCTGACGACGCCCGGCGAGCTCGGTGCCGACATCGCCATCGGCTCGGCACAGCGCTTCGGCGTGCCGATGGGCTATGGCGGACCGAGCGCCGCATTCTTTGCGACCAAGGACGCCTACAAGCGCTCGATGCCCGGCCGCGTCATCGGCGTCTCAGTCGACTCGAACGGTCAACCGGCGCTGCGCATGGCGCTGCAAACCCGCGAGCAGCACATCCGCCGCGAGAAGGCGACGAGCAACATTTGCACGGCGCAGGTTCTGCTCGCGGTGATCGCCTCGATGTTCGCCGTCTACAATGGCCCCAAGGGCATCGCCCGCATGGCCGCGCGCACGCATCGCATGGCCGAGATCTTTGCCGCCGCCGTGAAGCGGTTCGGCTACGAGGTCGAGACGACGGCCTTCTTCGATACCGTCACGCTGCACGTTCCCGGCCGCGCGCATGCGCTGTTGGCGAAAGCCAAGGAAAAGCGCATCAACATCCGCTTCGTCGATGCCGACCGTCTCGGCGTCGCCTTCGATCAGTCGACGCGGCGGATCGAGCTCGAGACGATCCTTTCCTGCTTCGTGCGCCAGGACGGCCGCAAGCCGATCGATTTGGATGCGCTCATCGACGAGATCGATGCTGGGCTCGACGAGGCCATTCCCGCGTCGCTCCAGCGCAAGTCGACTTACCTCACGCATCCGGTCTTCGAAATGTACCACTCGGAAACCGAGATGCTGCGCTATCTTCGCTACCTGCAAGCGAAGGACGTGGCGCTCGATCGCTCGATGATTCCGCTCGGCTCCTGCACGATGAAGCTCAACGGCACGACCGAGATGATCCCGGTCACCTGGCGGGCCTTCGCGAACATGCATCCGTTCGCGCCGCTCGAGCAGGCGCAGGGCTATCAGCAACTCTTCGACGAGCTCGAAGCCATGCTCGCCGACATCACCGGCTTCGACTCGATCTCGCTGCAGCCGAACGCCGGCAGCCAGGGCGAGTATGCGGGGCTGCTCGCGATCCGCGGCTATCACGAGGCGAACGGTCAAGGCCATCGGAAGGTGTGCCTCATCCCGCAGTCGGCGCACGGCACCAATCCGGCGTCCGCCGTCATGGCGGGGCTCGAGGTCGTCGTCGTCGCCTGCGATGCCAAGGGCAACGTCGATGTCGCCGACCTGAAGAAGAAGGCGGCCGAGCACAAGGACAAGCTCGCGGCGCTGATGATCACCTATCCCTCGACCTACGGCGTGTTCGAGGGCACGATTCGCGAAATCTGCGAGATCATCCATGGGGCGGGCGGGCAGGTCTATCTCGACGGCGCCAACCTGAATGCGCTCGTCGGCCTCGTCAGGCCGGGCGAGATCGGTGCCGATGTCTGCCACATGAACCTGCACAAGACGTTCTGCATCCCGCACGGCGGCGGCGGCCCCGGCATGGGGCCGATCGGCGTCAAGGCGCATCTGGCCCCGCATCTGCCCGGCCACCGCGTCGTCATCGGCGTCAATCCGGCGGCCGGCCGCGAGCAGGCGCAGGGGCAGGTGTCGGCCGCGCCCTGGGGCTCGGCGTCGATCCTGCCGATCTCGTGGAGCTACATCGCCATGATGGGCGGCGAGGGCCTGACGAAAGCGACGAAGATGGCGATCCTCAACGCCAACTACATCGCCAAGCGCCTGACGCCGCACTTCCCGGTCGTCTTCACGGGTCCGAACGGCTTCGTCGCGCACGAGTGCATCATCGACATGCGCTGGATGAAGGATCGCTGCGGCATCTCGGTGGAAGACGTGGCCAAGCGCCTCGTCGATTACGGCTATCACGCGCCGACGATGTCGTTCCCGGTCGTCGACACGATGATGATCGAGCCGACGGAGAGCGAGGGCAAGCGCGAGCTCGACCGGTTCTGCGATGCGATGATCGCGATCCGCCGCGAGATCGCCGAGGTGGAGGAGGGCAAGGTCGACAAGACCGACAACGTCCTGAAGAACGCGCCGCACACCCACGAGCTGCTGCTCGGCGACTGGAAGCATCCCTACTCGAAGGAGAAGGCCTACTTCCCGCTGAAGGAGATCCGGCACGACAAGTACTGGCCGCCCGTCGGCCGCGTCGACAACGTCGCCGGCGACCGCCACCTCGTCTGCACCTGCCCGCCGATCGAGGCGTACCAGGAGGCGGCGGAGTAAGGGGGCGAGGTGGGGGTGGTACGGCGGTAGGGCGCAATAGGCCACTTCAGACCGTATTGCGCCGCTGCCAGTGCGACCACAAGGAAGAGGCGCAATACGTCCCCTAAGACGGGGCCTATTGCGCCCTACGACTGCTCGTCGATGCGGTTTACTACTCCCCCGTGAACTTGGGCTCCCGCTTCTCGAAGAAGGCCTTCGTGCCTTCGAGGTTGTCGCGGGTGAGCGCGGTCTGCACGAGGCCCTCGGTCTCGAAGTTGAGCGCGCCCTCGAGCGACGACGAAAGGGCGGAATCCAGCATCACCTTGTGCAGCTGCACGGCGACCGGAGCGCGGCTCGCGATGCGCTTCGCCAACGCCTCGGCGACCTTGCGCTCCTCGCCCGGCGCACAGACGCGGTTCACGAGGCCCAGCCGATACGCTTCCTCCGCGTCGATGAACTCGCCCGTGTAGGCGAGCTCGCGCGCTTTCGCCAAGCCGATCTTGCGCGGCATGAAGAAGGTGCCACCGTTCGTGATCGTGACGCCGATGTTGACCTCGGGAAAGCCGAACTTCGCATCCTTCGAGGCCACCACGAGATCGCAGGCGAACACGACCTCACAGCCCGCGCCGACCGCGTAGCCCTGCACGGCAGCGATCACGGGGAATCGCGCGGCGCGGATGACCTTCGTCGAGTTCTGCAGGTTCTTCTGCCATTCGCGCAACTGCGAGGCGGTGAGCTTGCCCGCCACCATGTCCTCGTTGTGCTCCTTGATCTCCGCCACGTCGTGACCGGCGAGGAACGCGCGGCCTTCGCCGGCGAGCACGAGGCAGCGGATGTCGCGCTCCTTGTCGAGGGCGGTGATGTGATCGCAAAGCTCGCCCCAGCTGTCGATCGTCATGGCGTTGAGGCGATCGGGCCTATTGAGCAGGATCCAGGCGACATGGCCGTCGCGGCGGACGATGAAGCGCTCCTGCGACGGCGCGGATTTGGATTTCGACATGGGTTCCTCTTTTCTCGTTTGCTATCCGGGTTGGTCCGTCGTTCGCAGCCCCTTCCCCCTTCGAGGGGGAAGGCCAAGCGCCTTGGACTTAGCCGCGAAGCGGGTAAGTCCTTAGGCGCTTGGGATGAGGGGGAAGGACGCGACCAGAGTTCATTTGCTTCGACCCCCCACCCCGACCCTCCCCCTCGTCGTGCCGGAGGCGCCTCCGGCGCGACGGGGGAGGGGGAAACCAGCTTGACCTTGTGAGGCACGGTGCTCTGCATAGCTCATCTCTTGAGCTTGATGCCCGCCGTTTCGCGGTCCCACGTCGTGGGCGTCAGACCGCGCTCGCGCAGCACGTATTTCTGGATCTTGCCGGTCGGGGTCTTCGGCATTGCCTCGATGATGTCGACGTAGCGCGGGATCATGAACCGCGCCATGCGGCCGTCGAGGAAGCGGATCAGCTCCTCGGGCGTCATCGCGTGACCTGGTTTCAGGGACACGACCGCCATCACCTCCTGCTCGGTGTCGCCGGAGGCGACCGGCACGACCGCGCATTCGAGGATCGCGGGATGCGCGAGCACCTCGGCCTCGACCTCCATCGAGGAAATGTTCTCGCCGCGCCGGCGGATTGCGTCCTTCACGCGATCGACGAAGGTGAAGTTGCCCTCGGCGTCCCGCATCATGATGTCGCCGGAATGCACCCACTGATTGCGCCAGGCGTAGGCGGTCGCTTCCGGATTCTGCCAGTAGCCGGCCATCAACATCCACGGCACGCTCGTGCGCACGACCGCCTCGCCCGGCACGCCCGGCGGCACCTCGCGATCGTCCTGATCGACGATGCGGACCTCGTAGCGATCGCTGGCCACGCGCCCGCAGGTCTTGTTGTTGGCGAGCGTGAAGGTCGAGCGCATCGGCACGTTGATCTCGGTCGAGCCCCAGGTGGTCGAGACGAGCACGTCGAAACGTTTCTTGAAAGCTTCGACCTCGGGCAGCAGCGGGACGATGAGCATGCGCTGCATCGGCGTCGTCACATCCTCGGGCCGCTCGGGTTGCCGCCAGAGCCAGCTCGCCATGGCGCCGAGCAGGAACGTGCAGGTGGCGCCGTGCCGGCGGACGTCGTCCCAGAAGCCCGTCAGCGTGAAGGCGCCGGGCACCACGACCGTGCAGCCACGAATGAGAGAGCAGTAGATCGCCGCCCATTGGCCGGCGATGTGGAACAGCGGCAGCGGATTGTAATAGACGTCGTCCTCGCGCATCTCGCACAGCTCGACGACGGAGAGCGCGTACTCGTAGGCTTGCGTGTGCGCGACCATCACGCCCTTCGACGGCCCGGTGGTGCCGGATGTGTACATGACGGCGAGCAGATCGTGGGCGCGCGGGCGAGGGGGAAGGTTGGACGGCGGCGACGCGAGAAGCTGCGAAAGCTCGATCTCCCTGCGCCCTGTCGCCTCGGCCGGTCCTTCACCGGTCAGCACGATCGTCTCGATGCCCGGCACCTCTGCGAGCAACGGCGCGATATGCGGGAGAAAACGCCTGTCGATGACGAGCACTTTCGCCAGCGCGTTCGTCAGCACGTGGCGGAGCGTGTTGCCGCGCAATTGCGTGTTGACCGGCACCTCGAGCGCGCCGATCCGGGCCAGCGCCAGCCAGCAGGTGAGGATATCGATGCCGTCCGGCAGCATGAGCAATACGGTCTCGCCGGGCTTCACGCCCTCGGCGGTGAAGCCGTGCGCCAGCGCCAGCCCACGCTGCTGCATCTGGACGAAGCTGTAGCGCCCCGTCTCGGTGACGAGCCAGGTCTTGTCGCCTAATCGTGCGACGCGCTCGTCGAGCACATCCCATACCGTCTGCCGGTCACGAGGGTCGAGCATTGCTTTGCCTCGCCTCAAGCCCTGATCTCGAACACCGCCTCGATCTCGAGCGCGAGCTTGTAGGGCAGCGACACGCAGCCGACGACGAAGCGCGCATGCCGTCCACGATCGCCCAGCACCTCGAGCAGAAGCTCCGAGGCGCCGTTCATGACGAGCGTATGCTGGTCGAAATCTTCCGTCGCCCAGATGTAGCCGCCCAATCGCACCGCCTTGACGATACGATCCATGTCGCCGCCGGTCGCGAGATCGAGCTGCTTCAGGATGTTGAGCATCACGAAGCGCGCGCATTTTTGCGCTTCCGCCAGATCGTAATCCTGTCCGACGCGGCCCTGCCAGACGAGGTCATCGCCGTCGACCGGACCCTGCACGCACCAGAACTGATTGCTGGTGACGACGTGGCCGGCGTATTTGCCGACGCTACGCGCCGGCTTGGGCAGCGTGTGGCCGAGCTCCTTCAGGCGATCGGAGAGAGAGGGCATGTGTTCACCTAAGAAAGCGAGTGAGACCCACCTCTCCCCGGAGCGAAGCGTGCGGGGAGAGGGCAGGGTGAGGGGCAGCCGCGCGTGAGATAGTAGCCACCAAGACGTGTGAACCGCTCAGTCGGCCGCTTGGCCGGCGCCGGGATGCGAAGCCGCCCCTCACCCTGCCCTCTCCCCGTTCGCAGCCATTGCTGCGAACGGGGAGAGGAAAGGTGGGATCTCTCGTGCGGCAATAATGGTGTGTCGATGATCGTGGTCCTCATCAATACGACCTCGGTAGCCCGAGATCCTGCTGGGCGATGTAGTTCAAGATCATCTCTTCCGACACGGGCGCGAACTTGAACAGGCGATTGTCGCGCCACAGCCGTTCCAGATGACTGTCGACGGCGTAGCCCATGCCGCCCATCGTCTGCATCGCGCGCTCGATCGCCGAGGTCGCGGCCTGGGCCGCGATGAGCTTCGCCGCGTTCGCCTCGCTGCCATAGGGCTTGCCTTGATCGCAGCGCCAGGCTGCTTCGAGATTCTTGAGCCGCGCCGCCGAGAGCTCGGCATGCGCCTGCGCCAACGGAAACTGTAGCCCCTGATAGCTGCCGATCGGGCGATCTCCGAAAACCTTGCGGCCCTGCGCGTAGTCGACGGCAAGCTTCATCGCGAGCCGGCCGGTGCCGACGAGACCCGCCGTCGTCACGATCCGTTCGGTGTTCAAGACATCGAGCAGCTCCGCCCAACCGCCATCGATCGTGCCGAGCTGCTCGTCTGCCTCGACCCGCACATCGTCGAGGAACACGTTGCATGATGTGAGCGTATTCGTGCCGAGCTTGGCGATCGGATCGTAGGCGATGCCATCGCGCGTGCGATCGACGAGAAACAGCGTGATGCCGTGCGTCTTCTTCGGTGCGTCCTCGATCTTCGTCGTGCGCGCGACGATCAGGATCTTGTCGGCCTTGTCGACGCCGGTGATCCAGATTTTGCGGCCATTGATGCGCCAGCCGTTGCCGTCGCGGCGCGCGAAGGTGCGCAGCCCGAGACTGTTCGTGCCGGCATCCGGCTCCGTCAGCGCCATGGCGAAGGTGAGCTTGCCGGCGATGAGCTTCGGCAACATCTCGCGTTTCTGCGCTTCCGTGCCGGCCCGCATGATCCCCATGCCGCCGAAGATCGGGTTCAGCATGAAGATCTGCGCGAGCGTGCCGCCGGCGCCCGCCGCACACAGCTCCTCGATGGCGAGCGCGAGCTCCACCATGCCGAGGCCCGAACCGCCATAGGCTTCGGGGATGGCCGTGCCGACGATGCCCGCATCGCAGATCGCCTGCCAGCATTCAGCCCGGGTAGGCCTTGGCCTTGTCCTTGGCCTTCCAGTAGTCGAGCCCGAACCGTTCACCGACCTTGGCGGCGGTGGCGATCAGCAGCTCTTGCTCGGCGGAGAGAGAGAAGTCCATCTCAGCGCGTGTCCTTGTAGGGGCGACCGGCGGTCGCCCGTCTTGCCGCCGCGCGTGGTATCGAAGAGGGCGACCGCCGGTCGCCCCTACGGGCACCGCCATCATAACCCCTTGAACTCCGCCTTCCGCTTCTCGAGAAACGCCTTTAGACCCTCGTGTGCATCGGCACTGTCGAGCACGACGCTGATCATCGCCTGCTCGAAGGCAAGCGCCGCGGCTTCGGGCATGTCGCGCCCGTGCAGCAACGTGCGTTTGACCAGCTTCAAGCGTCAGTGGCGACTTCGCCGCGATCTCGTTGGCGAGCTTCATGGTCTCGCCCATCAGATCGGCGGCGGGTACGACGCGATTGACGAGGCCGATCGCCTTGGCTTCCGCGGCATCGATCCGGCGGCCGGTGAACATGAGCTCCTTCGCCATCGACGGCGCGACTTGCCTGAGCAAGCGCTGACTGCCACCGGCGCCAGGGAAGATGCCGAGCGTGATCTCGGGCAACCCCAGCTTCGCCGTATCGGCCGCGAGCCGGATGTCGAGACACAGCGCCAGCTCCGATCCGCCGCCAAGCGCCCAGCCGTTGATGGCACCGATCGTCGGTTTGTCTGACACCTCGAGCCGGCGGAACACGCGATGGATGAGCTCGCCGAACTCGAGGTAGTGGGCGAGGCCTTGCCGGGAGTCCAAGTCCGCGATGTCGCCGCCGGCGATGAAAGCCTTGTCGCCCGCCCCCGTCACGACGATGACGTGGACGCCCTTGTCCTGCTCGTGCGCCGTCAACGCCGCCTCCAGAGCCTCGAGCGTCTTACTGTCGAGCGCGTTCAGCGTCTCGGGGCGGTTGACCGTGATGAGGCCGACCGCGCCCTCGCGTGTTGTCAGAACCAGCGGCTTCGTGCTCATGCGTCAGCGTTTCTCGGGAATGTGGGCCTGCGCCACGATCTCGATCTTCAAGCCCGGAATGGCGAGGCCAGAGATGTAGATCGTCGCGCGATTGGGGCAGGCACCCGGCGGATAGAACTTCGCATACTCCTCGTTCATGGCGGCGTAATCGGCCGGGTCCGTCATGAAGATCTGGATGATGGTGACGTCGGCGAGCGAGCCGCCGGCGGCCTCCATGATCTTCTTGAGGTTGTCCATGATCAGCGTGGTCTGCTTGCGGATGTCGCCGGTTTCGATCGAGCCGTCGGCCCGCATCGAGATCAGCGTCGTGTAGACCGTGTCGCCGCCGCGCGTCGCCCATTCGACGGGCGCCTTCAGGTCCGGCAGGTGGGTTTTGACTTTCTTCATCATGATCGGAGGCCCTCCCTCACCGGCCTGTGAACTTCGGCTTACGCTTTTCCTTGAAGGCGTTGAGCGCCTCCTGATGGTCCTTGCCGAAGTTCGTCACCGACTCGTAGGCGAGGCTCGCGTCCAGGATCGAGTGCGCGAGCTGGCGCAGGCCGATGTTGACGGAGACTTTCGTGTAGCGGATCGATTCCGTCGCGCCCGCCGCGAGCCTGTCGGCGAAGGCATCGACCTTGGCGTCGAGCTCGGCATCCTCGACGGCGTGATTGATGAGGCCCATCCGCTCGGCATCCTCGGCGCGGATCTGGTCGCCCGTCATCAGGTATTCCTTGGCGCGCGCGTAGCCGATGAGCTGCGGCCAGATGATGGCGCCGCCGTCGCCACCGACGAGGCCGACCATCACGTGCGGATCGCCGATGCGGGCGTTCTTGGCGGCGAAGATCACGTCGCAGAACAGCGCCATTGTGGCGCCGAGACCCATGGCATGGCCGTTGAGCTTGGCGATGATCGGTTTCTCGCAATCGAGCAGGCCGTAGACGATCTTCTTGGCTTCGAAGCGGCAGCGGTTCCAGGCGTCCGCATCGTCGATCATGGACTGCAGCCAGTTTACGTCGCCACCGGCCGAGAAGGCGCGGCCCGAGCCGGTCAGGATGACGACATCGACCGAGTGATCGGCGGCGACGTCGTAGAACACGCGAGACAATTCCTCGTGCAGCGGCCCGTCGACGGCGTTGAGCTTGTCCGGGCGATTGATGGTGACGGTGAGGATCTTATCGCGCTTGGAGAACAGGATGTGCTTGTACGACGAGTAGGGGGTCATGAAAGCTCCAGGTTGCTTCCTCCCCCTGTTGAGGGGGGAGGACGGTTCGCCGTGGGTTTAGCGGTAGCTAAACCCTTAGGCGAACCCAGGTGGGGGTGGGCGTCAGAAGAAACGAAACTCCATACTCGCGCCACCGCAAAACAACACCCCCACCTAGGCGCGCCTAAGGACTTAGTCCCTGCGGGTCTAAGCCCAAGGCGCGCGGTCCTCCCCCATCGAGGGGGAGGAATGGCAGGGGTCGGACACTGCTCGTTCCATATGAGTGGATAGTCGATCGTATTGGGAGACAGAGGCATCCGCTCAATGCCCGCCAGGTGTCGGCTTGACCGCGGGCCCGTTCTTCCAGAGGCGCTCGGGGCCGAGGTCCTCTTTCGTCACGCCCAAGCTCGCGATTTCCGTGGGCAAACCCTTGCCCGTCGCGAGCGCAGCGGTAGCGCGGCCCATGCCATACGAGGTCTGGATGCCGTAGCCCCCTTGGCCCGCGCACCAGAACAAGCCTTCTACGTTCGGATCGTAGCCGCACACCGTCGAGCGGTCGCCGACGAACGAGCGCAAGCCCGCCCACGAGCGCTGGATGCGCTTGATCTGCATGGTCGTCGCCCGCTCGATACGATCGACCGTCATCGCGATGTCGATCTCCTCGGGCTGTGCGTCCGTCGGATCGGAGGGCGTCTCGTCGGCGAGCGAGCCGAGCACGGTGCCGGCGTCGACCTTGAAGTACCACTCCTCGTTCGTGTCGATGACGACCGGCCAATTGTTGTCGACCGGCACGTTCGGCGGCACGAAGGCGATGGCCGTGCGGCGCATCGGCTGCAGCCCGATCGATTGCGCGTCGATGCGGTTGCCGATCACGTCCGCCCAGGCGCCGGCCGCGTTGATGACGACGGGGGCTACGAACGTGCCCTGCGGCGTCGTCACATGCCACTTGCCGTTCTTGCGCTCGAAGCGTTGCGCCTCGGCCTTGCAGACGATCTCGCTGCCCTTCGCCTTGAGGCCGCGAATATAGCCCTGATGGATGGCCGCGACGTCGAGTGCCATCGCGGTCGGGTCTTCGAAAGCGCTCTTGATGTAGTCGGGACGCAGCACCGGCACGCGCTGGCATGCCTCGGCGCCGGAGACGGCCCGGATGTCTGCGGACAGCTCCCGGCAGGACGCGAGCAGCTTCTCGTTCGCCGTCTTCTGATCCTCGCGGGCGACGAAGAGGAAGGCTTGCGGCCGCGCCAGCGGCACCTCGGTAAAGCTCGCGGCAGGCTTGGCGAAGAAGCCATGCCCGCATTTGGCGAGCGCTCGGATCGTGCGCGGGCCATAGGCTTCGGTGAAAACGGCAATTGAGCGGGAGGTCGTGTGGTAGCCCGGCTGCTCCTCCATCTCGAGCACGATGCATTTGCTCGTTTCCGAGAGGAAGTGTGCCGCCGAGGTGCCCGCGATGCCGGCGCCGATGATGAGGAAGTCGCACTCTTTCGTCACGCTTCGACCCTTCCTGAGCGTGTTGCGGATTTATGAAGACCCTATCGTGCCCAAGGGCCGCTAGCTATGCCCGGTGCGGATTGGGGACATGCGGGGCCGGGTTTGTTCGAACCTTTCGCCCCTCACAGCCGCTTCGCGACCTCCTCGAGCATCACCTCGGTCGCCCCGCCGCCGATGGTGTGGATGCGGGCGTCGCGGACCATGCGCTCGATGGCTGCCTCGCGCATGTAGCCAAAACCGCCGTGGAATTGCTGGCAGGCGAACACGACCTCGTTGATGAGCTCGCCGCCCCAGGCCTTCGCCATCGACACCTCTTTCACGCAATCGACGCCCTGACTGTCGAGCCAGGCAGTGTGGTAAACGAGCTGGCGCAGCGCTTCGACCTGGGCCGACAGGATGGCGAGCCGTTGCCTTATCGCCTGCTTGTCCCAGAGCGTCGCCCCGAATGCCTTCCGGTTGCGCACATAGTCGAGCGTGATCTCGATCGCTTTGCGCGCTTCGCCGGCATAGATCGCGGCGGCGATCAGGCGCTCGTTCTGGAAGTTCCGCATGATCTCGTAGAAGCCGCGGTTCTCTTGGCCGAGCAGGGCCTCAGCCGGCAGCTTGACGTCGTGAAAGGCGAGCTCGGCGGTATCCGAGCAGTGCCAGCCCATCTTGTCGAGCTTGCGGGTCACCTCCACGCCGGGTGTTGTCCGCTCGACGAGGAACATCGACATGCCGCGCGAGGGCTTGGCAACGGGGTCGGTGCGGGCGGCGACGATCAGGAGGTCGCCATAGACGGCGTTGGTGATGAACACCTTGCGGCCGGTGAGGCGCCAGCCGTTGCCGTCGCGAACAGCGCGCGTCTTGAGCCCCTGTACGTCGGAGCCGGCATCCGGCTCGGTGACCGCGATCGACGTGAAGATCTCGCCCGACACCACGCCCGGTAGATAGCGCGCGCACTGCTCGGGCGTGCCGGCATGGACGAGATGCGGCGAGGCCATGTCGGTGTGCACCATCGTCATCATGGTGAAGCCGCCGAAGGTCGACTGCGCCAGCTCCTCGGCCATGACGACGGAGGCGCGCGCGTCGAGACCGCTGCCCCCGTATTGGGTGGGGACGCGCATGCCGAGGAGGCCAAGCTCGGCCATCTTGCGATGGAACTCGCGGGGCACGCGGCCGGCTTTCTCCCAAGCCGGCCCGTTGGGTACGACCTCCGCCTCGACGAACCGGCGCACCTGCTCGCGGAGCATCCGATGCTCCTCGCCGATATGAATGGGGTCCATGGAAAGCCCTGCGATGACTGTTTCGCGTTCAGGCTAGCAGCTACGCCGTCGTCCTAGCCATGCCGGCAGCGCCGCCCGCGCTCCCGGTTCGCACATGGCCTTGGACTTACGGCCTGTGCTAGCGTCCCGCGCAAATCGCCCATCACCGAAGGTTGCCGCATGTCCCTGCTGCCGCTTGCCCTTGATGACAAATACACGCGCCGCGATGGCCGCATCTACCTGACGGGCAGCCAAGCTGTATTGCGCATGGCGCTGCTACAAGCCGAGCGCGACGCGGCGCGGGGCTTGAAGACCTCCTGCTTCATCTCGGGCTACCGCGGCTCGCCGATGCACAACGTCGACAAGGAGCTGTGGCGGTCCCGCAAGCTCGTCGCCGACCGCATCCACTTTCTGCCCGCCGTCAACGAGGACATCGCCGCGACCTCCTGCTGGGGCACCCAGCAGATCGGCTTGTTCCCTGGCGCGAAGGCCGACGGTGTCTTCTCGCTCTGGTACGGCAAGGGACCGGGCCTCGACCGCAGCGTCGATGCGCTCCGCCACGCCAATCATGCCGGTACCTCGCCGAACGGCGGCGTGCTCGCGATCGTCGGCGACGACCATGGCATGAAGTCGACGGACGTGGTGGCGGCGAGCGAGCCGACCTTCGCCGACCTCATGATGCCGACGCTGTTTCCGGCCGACGTCGCCGAGATGATCGCCTACGGTATCCTGGGCTGGGAGATGTCGCGGTTCTCCGGCGCCTGGACCGGCATCAAGACGGTGGCGAACACGCTGGATACGGCGACCAGCATTCCGGTCGCGGGCGAGACGTTCGAGGTGGTGAGGCCGGATTTCGCTTTCCCGCCGGGTGGCGTGCATATCCGCTTGCCCGATCCCTGGCATCCGCAGGAGGAGCGGCTCGTCCGCTACAAGCTTCCGGCAGCCCTTGCCTTTGCGCGGGCGAACAATCTCAATCGCCTGCTGATCCGCTCGCCTAGACCCCGCCTCGGCATCATCTGTTCCGGCACTGCGGCGCACGATGTCATCGAGGCGCTGCGCTCGCTCGGGCTCGACGAGAAGCGCGCAGCCGAAGCCGGCATCTCGGTGCTCAAGCTCGGGATGGTCTATCCGCACGACGAGGCGCTATTCCGGGAGTTCGGGAACGGCCTCGAAGAGGTTCTCATCATCGAGGAAAAGCGGCGCATTCTGGAGCAGGCCGTCAAGGATGCACTCTATGCGCTTCCGGACGGACGGAGGCCCACTGTCGTCGGCCGGTTCGACGAGCAAGGCGCGCTGCTGCTCAACGAGATCGGCGAGATGGGGCCGGACACGATCGCCCGCGCCATCATCCGCCGCATCGGCCGCTTCGTCGAGGGCGACGCGCTTAGCTATCGCGCCGCCTTCCTCGAGCAGAAGGCAAAAGCCAAAGCGGCGCGCGAAAAGCTGCCGGTGCTGCGCTCGCCGTTCTTCTGCTCGGGCTGCCCGCACAGCACCTCGACGCGCGTGCCGGAGGGCAGCCGCGCGCATGGCGGCGTCGGCTGCCACTACATGTCGACGCTGATGGAGCGCGGCGTCGCGACCCACACCCACATGGGCGGCGAGGGCGCCACCTGGTTCGGCCAGGCGCCCTATGTCGAGACCAAGCACGTCTTCCAGAACATCGGCGACGGCACCTATTTCCATTCGGGGCTTCTGGCGATCCGCGCCGCCGTCGCCGCCAAGGTCAACATGACCTACAAGATCCTCTTCAACGACGCGGTGGCGATGACCGGTGGCCAGCCGATCGACGGCGAGCAGTCGCCGCAGTCGATCGCGCAACAGGTGTGGGCGGAAGGCGTCAAACGCGTCGTTATCGTCAGCGAGGAGCCGGATCGCTATAGCGCCAACTCGGGCTTCCCGCCGGGCACGACCATCGAGCATCGAAGCCGTCTCGATGCGGCTCAGCGCGAGCTGCGCGAGACGCCGGGCACCACGGTGCTCATCTACGATCAGACCTGCGCCGCCGAGAAGCGCCGCCGCCGGAAGAACGGCTCGTTGCCCGATCCTAAGACGCGGCTCTTCATCAACGAGCGCGTCTGCGAGGGCTGCGGCGATTGCAGCGTCAAGTCGAATTGCCTCTCGGTCGTGCCCGTCGAAACCGAGCTTGGCCGCAAGCGCAAGATCGACCAGTCGTCCTGCAACAAGGACTACTCGTGTTTGAATGGTTTCTGCCCGAGCTTCGTCTCGGTCGAGGGTGGAAAGCTCAAGATGAAGGCGAAAGGCGCGGCAGTTCCTGCGCATTTGACGCTATTGCCTGAGCCAGAGCGGCCCGCACTGAAAGCCGGCGCGACGCACAACATTCTCGTCACCGGCATCGGCGGCACGGGCGTCGTCACGATCGGCGCGATGATCACGATGGCGGCGCATCTCGAAGGACTTGCGGCCTCGGCCGTCGATCAGTTCGGCATGGCGCAGAAGGGTGGCGCGGTGACGAGCCATATCCGCTTGGCCAACACGGATTCCGACATCCACACCGTGCAGGTCAACGCTGGCGCGGCCGATCTCGTGCTCGGTTGCGACAACCTCGTGACGGCGGCCGATCTGGCGCTCGAGACCATCGATCCCACACGCACCCGTGTCATCGTCAACACGTACGAGACCATCACCGGCGCTTTCACGCGCAACCCCGATCTCAAATTCCCGACCGCTTCGATCGCGCATCGGCTCGCCGAGACGGCCGCGCCGGACAAGCTCGAATGGCTCGATGCGACGGCGATCGCTACGCGGCTGTTGGGCGATTCGATCGCGACCAACATGCTGATGCTCGGCTATGCCTACCAGAAGGGCCTCATCCCCGTGAACTCGGCGGCGATCGAGCGCGCCATCGAGATCAACGGCGTCGCGATCGCGGCCAACAAGGAGACGTTCCGCTGGGGCCGCCGCGCCGCGATCGATCTCGCCGCTGTGATGGCGCTGGCCGCGCCGCAAACGGAGGGCAAGCGCCTCGAGACGCTGGAGGAGATCGTCGCCTGGCGCGTCAGGGATCTGACCGCCTACCAGAATGCCGCCTATGCCGAGCGCTATCGCGCGATCGTCGATCAGGTGGCGCGCACGGAAGCCGCCCGCACGCCCGGCCGCACCGAGCTCTCGATCGCGGTAGCACGCACGCTCTACAAGCTGATGGCCTACAAGGACGAGTACGAGGTGGCGCGCCTCTACACGTCCGGCGATTTGCAGCGGTCACTTGCCGAGACTTTCGAGCCGGGGTTCAAGATCAAGGTGCATCTGGCGCCGCCGCTGCTGACCAAGTCCGATCCGGATACCGGGCTGCCGGTGAAACGCGCGTTTGGGTCCTGGATCATTCCGACGATGCGGGTGCTGGCGGGCTTCAAGGGCCTGCGCGGCACCTGGCTCGATCCGTTCGGCAAATCGGCGGAGCGCAAACATGAGCGCGCGCTCGTCAAGGAGTACGAGGCGCTGGTGACGCGGCTCACGGCGGAGCTGACGCCGGAGAATCACGCGCTCGCCGTCGAGCTCGCCTCCGTCTACGACCGCGTGCGCGGCTATGGCTACGTCAAGGAAAAGCAGATCGCCGAGTTCGAGACGCGCCGCGACGCGCTGCTCGCGTGCTGGAAGGATCCGGCCGAGATGGCGCGAGTGGCGGAATGACTTTTACCAGGGTGCGAAAATTCGCACCCGCCGAACTTGCGATCTAGCCGGCCCTCTCCTTGGGGAGAGGGTGGCCTGAAAGGCCGGGAGAGGGGTTGAGTGAACCAACGACCTCTCCTCATCGTGTTGAGAGATCCGTCGGGGATCAACCCCTCTCCCGCCTGCCGGCACCCTCTCCCCACGGGAGAGGGCCGAAAAAACATGGCTCGTGCCGAGTTGCAAAGCGCTGATGATCGAGAGAGTCGAAACAATTGCACATTGGTGTTACGGAGCGAGGGAGCTCCGAATCGTAGGTTGGGTTAGCTGTGGAGTTGCAAGAGGTTGTCCTGGGTCAGTCGGATTCGGCTGATGGGTGGTTTTTTGTCGAGGCTGGCATGTGGTCTGTGCCAGTTGTAGCGATGCAGCCATTCCGGCAGTGCGGCCTTGCGCTCGTCTGAGGTTTCGAAAGCGGTAGCGTAGGCCATTGCGCAGCGCGGTTTGGATGAAGCGCTCGGCTTTGCCGTTGGTTTGCGGCGTATAGGGCTTTGTCATGATGTGCCGGATGCCGAGTGCGCGGCAGGCATTGGCGAAGGCTCTCGACCGGTAGCACGAGCCGTTGTCGGTCATGACACGTCGACGCGGATGCCGAGGCGCTCGAAATAGGCGACGGTTCTTTCGAGGCAGAGGACGGCGCTTTCCTTTCGCTCGTCGGGTAGCAGATCGATGCGTGCGATGCGCGAGTGATCGTCGATGGCGACGTGAGCGAACTCGTAGCCGGCGCCGTCGCTGCGCTTGTGACCGGTCTTGCGGCCGGTGATACGGAAGCCGGTTTTCCAGAATTTACCGAGCTTTTTGATATCGATGTGAATGAGCTCGCCGGGCGTTTCGCGCTCGTAGCGAGGTCGGGTTCAGTCGGCTCGATCGCGGCGAGCGGCCGAGGCCGCGTGCTGCCATGAGACGAGAGACGGTCGCCAGCGACAGACCGAGCGCGGAGGCGATATGGCATTGCGCGTGGCGCTGCCGACGTAGGGTTTCGGCGGCCTGGCATATGGCGGCCGGGGTCCGGCGCGGCGACGAGTGGGGTCTGCTGGATCGGTCGCGGAGGCCGGTGACGCCCTGCTTGCGATAGCGATCCACCCACGTCCTGACGGTCTGGCGGTGGTCATGAAGCGGCGCGCGGCCTGGGCTGGGGTCAATCCCTGCTCCACGACGGCGCGCACCATCTCCTCTCGACCTCGCGGCGTCAGGCGGGCATTCTTGTGGACGTCCATTCGGCTCTCCCCGGTGATCGCTGAAGTCTCGCAACCTCAGTCTCTCCGGACCGAACCGAATGGACAACCTCCTGTAACATCACAGTTAGCGCGGGCACGATGGCCATTGTGGCTCTCGATCTCAACCCGCGCGTAACCCAACGGCTGCATGCGAAGAAACATGTTGGGTTACGCGCTTCGCGCTAACCCAACCTACAGATCACGTCCCCTTCAGCTCCATCTTGCCGATGGCGTTGCGATGCACCTCGTCGGGACCGTCGGCGAAACGCATCGCCCGCGCGTACGTGTAGCCGACCGCCAGAGGAAAATCGTCCGTCATGCCGCCGGCGCCGTGCGCCTGCATGGCCCAATCGATCACCTGGCAGGCCATGTTGGGTGCCGCCACCTTGATCATGGCGATCTCCTTGCGCGCGGCCTTGTTGCCGGCCTTGTCCATCTTCCAGGCGGCATGCATCGTCAGCAATCGCGCCTGATCGATCAGGATGCGCGACTGCGCGATGCGCTCGAGCGTCACCGTCTGCTCGGCGACCGGCTTGCCGAAGGCGACGCGCGATTTCGTGCGCGCGCACATGGCTTCGAGCGAGCGCTCTGCGACGCCGATCAGCCGCATGCAGTGATGGATGCGTCCGGGCCCCAAGCGCCCCTGCGCGATCTCGAAGCCGCGGCCCTCGCCGAGGATGAGGTTCGACGCCGGCACGCGCACATTCTCGAGCAGCACCTCGCCGACCGTATCGGGTGTGCACATGTAGCCGAGCACATTGAGCGTACGCACCATCGTCACGCCGGGGGTGTCGCGCGGCACGAGGATCTGGCTCTGCTGCTTGTGGCGATCGGGATTGCTAGGATCGCTCTTGCCCATGACGATGAAGATCTGGCAACGCGGATCGGGGGCGCCCGAGGAGAACCATTTGCGGCCGTTGATGACGTAGTGGTCGCCATCGCGTTTGATGGATGTCGCGATGTTGGTCGCATCCGACGAGGCGACGTCGGGCTCGGTCATGAGAAACGCCGAGCGAATCTTGCCGTCGAGCAACGGCTCGAGCCATTGCGTCTTCTGCGCTTCGCTCCCGTAGCGCAGCAGCACCTCCATGTTGCCGGTGTCGGGGGCCGAGCAGTTGAACACCTCGGGCGCCCACGCGACGCGGCCCATCAGCTCGGCGAGCGGCGCGTATTCGACGTTCGTGAGCGTGCCGCCCTCGGCGGTCGGGCGGAACAGGTTCCACAAGCCAGCCGCACGCGCCTTGGCCTTGAGCTCGTCGAGCAGGGCCGGCGGCGAGAGCCAGCCGGCCTTCTCGTGCTCCTGCCGGTAGCGCTTCTCGTTGGGATAGACATGCTCGGCCATGAAGGCGGAGATCCTGGCCTGAAGCTCCTTGACCTTGGGAGAGTGTTCGAAGTCCATCGCTGCCTCGTTTGGTTTGATCGTGTGAACCCTAGTGCCGCGATGTGGATTGTGGCAGCGGCGATGGCGTCACACCGTCCGGCCGGGCAGACCTGTCATGTGGGGGCCGAGGTCGCGGCTCCTCACGCGATCGGCTAGCGTCCGACGATCGCGCACAGGACCGAGGCCCTGGAGGGTTAATGACCGCCGCCAAATCCTTCCTGCTCCCCGACCTCGGCGAAGGCCTGCACGAGGCCGAGATCGTCGAGTGGCACGTCAAGGCGGGTGACGAGGTGAAAGCCGACGCGCCGCTCGTCTCGGTCGAGACGGACAAGGCGGTGGTCGAGGTACCAGCGCCGTGGAGTGGGCGGATCGCCAAGCTCTGCGCCGAGGCGGGTGAGACAATCGCGGTCGGCAGCCCCGTCGTCGAGTATGAGGGGGCTGCGGCCGTGGTCGCGCCGACGCCGGCGCAAGCAACGGAGGCGGCGCCTGCAACCAAGTCCGCGCAAGTCGCGCGCGTCGCGGCGAGCGCACCCGGAACGTCGCGCCCGCGGGCTATGCCCGCCGTACGGGTGCTGGCGCAAGAGCTGGGCATCGAGCTTTCGGCGCTGACGGGCTCCGGACCTCAGGGCGCGATCACGGCCAAGGACGTCGCGCAGGCGTTCAAGGCGTCTGTCGGCGCCTCGGGCCTACGGGCCATGCCAATTGCGATCGCAGAGCCCTCCGAAGGCTTCGAGCCTCTCAAGGGGGCGCGCCGGAGCATGGCCGAGGCCATGAGCCGGGCGCGCGAGGTGATGCCCGCAACCGTCACCGATGACGTCGACATCGGCGGTTGGGCTCAAGGCACGCGCACGCTTGCGCGGTTGATCCGGGCGGCTTGCCGGGCCGTTGCCGTCGAGCCCGCGGTCAACGCCTGGTTCGATCCGTCGAAGGGGCGGCGGCTGTCGCAAGCCATCGATCTCGGCCTCGCGGTCGATACACCGACTGGTCTCATCGTGCCGGTCATTCGCAACGCGGGGGGACTCTCGACGGATGCCCTCGAACGCGAGATCGCCCGCCTGATCGAGGCAGCGCGGGCCCGCACGCTTTCGCCGGAAGAGCTCAAGGGCGCGACCTTCACGCTTTCGAACTACGGCAGCATCGCCGGCCGTCATGCGACGCCCGTCGTCGTGCCGCCGCAGGTGGCGATTCTCGGCGCGGGCCGTGTGCACAAGACCGTGCGCCTGGACGGCGGGACGGCTGTCGAGCGTCCGATGCTGCCGCTGTCACTGACCATCGATCATCGCGCCGTCACGGGCGGAGAATCGGCACGGTTCCTCGCCGCGGTGATGGAGGATCTGGCCAAGGCAAACTGAGGTTCACGCCGGCCGTTATCACAGATTGTGTGGTGGCCGGCCGCCCGAAAGGGCGCCGACTGCGCCGATCGCTGACGTCGACCGATTTTCTCGCACAAGACCGGTCTACGCCTTCGCACGGTCGCGGGAGCGCGACCGCCTCGCCGCAATGTGCTCGAGAAGTCTCGGGTTCTGGCGAAGCGCTCTCAGGTCGCGATCGAAGTGGGCTTGGGTTTCCTCCAAGGAGACAATCAAGTGTTGACGCATCAGGGCCGAGGCCCAGGTGGCGTTGCTCGCAAGCAGCGCGTCGAGAATCTGGATATGCTCGACGAGCGATGTCCGCACGCGCTCGGTTCGGCGGTAGCTCGCATATTCGGCGAGACGGCGCAGCCTGTTCTCGCGCCGGATGACATCCAGGATGAGATCGTTGCCGGTGCCGGCCGCGAGCTCCTCGTGAAATGCGGCATCGAGGTCGAACAGGCTCTGCCAGGACGTCATGGCGCCGATCGAGGTCTGCGCCTGCTCGTGTTCGACGCGAATGCGCGACAGGGTCTCGCGGTCCATGTCAAACGACGGATCGGCGATCACGGCCGGCTCCAGTATCGTCCTGAGCTGATAGCCCAGCACGAGACGCTCGATGCCGAGCTTGAGCAGCATCCATCCGCGCCCTGGAAGCGGTTCGGCGAGACCCTCGCGCACCAGCCGTTTCAGAGCCCGGCTCAGCTCGCCGCGCCCGGCCCGATAGCGCCGCATCAACGCGCTTTCGGAAACCGGGACATCGATCTCGTTCAGGATGATGTCGCGCAGGAGCAATCCGTGCAGCCGGTCTCGGCCGGCCGCCGCGTCCAAGCCCTCGCCGGAGAGCTTGGGGACGCGAAGCACGGAGTATCCACCGCTTGCCTCCGAGCGCAGCGTGCCCTCCGAGACAAGATGCTGAAGAGCAGCTCGCACGGGCGTGCGCGAGACGCCAAGCTCGCGGGCAAGCGCCGCTTCCCGCAATCTCTCACCGCTCCGGTTGCCGCTGCGAACGATGCCGGCAATGCGGTCGACGAGCTCACCTTGGAGGCTGCTGCGGAGCGAGGGCTTCGGATGCATCACAGATCAACTTGTTTTTCACGGGAGCAAAATGCAATATGAGGGGCCTCAATCGCAGAAATCTGTCCTACCTCGGTAAGAAATGCAATTGCTGAAGCCCGAGATGAATGCGCCCTCGCAGGACGGGACGCGCGCTCCGCTGCTTCGGGTGGTGGGAGCGCGAAAGCGATTCCGGACGCCCGAGGGGAGCTTCGTGACGCCGCTCGACGGCATCGATCTCACTATTCGCACGAACGAGTTTCTGACACTGCTCGGGCCGTCAGGGTGCGGGAAGACCACGCTGCTGAAGGCGATCGCCGGATTCGAGGACCTCGACGAGGGCGAGATTTTCTTGGGCGACGCACCGACGAGCGGCCTGCCAGCGCATCGCCGGCCCTTCAACACGGTTTTTCAGAGCTACGCCTTGTTCCCGCACATGACGGTGGCGGAGAATGTCGGCTACGGCCTCACCGTCTCGGGCGTTGCGCGGCCCGAGCGTGAGGAGCGCGTCAAGCAGGCTCTCGCGCTCGTCAATCTTTCGGGCCTCGATCGCCGGCGGCCGTCGCAACTTTCGGGTGGCCAGCAGCAGCGCGTCGCGCTCGCCCGCGCTCTCATCAATCGCCCGAAGCTCTTGCTGCTCGACGAATCTCTTTCGGCTCTCGATCGCAAGCTCCGGCAGGCGATGCAGCTCGAGTTGAAGAACCTGCAGCACACCGTCGGCATCACCTTCCTGTTCGTGACCCATGATCAGGAGGAGGCGCTCACCATGAGCGACCGCATCGCGGTCATGGATCAAGGGCGCATCCTCCAGGTCGGAACGCCGACCGAGGTCTACGACACGCCCGCGAGCCGGACGGTCGCCGAGTTCGTCGGCACGAGCAATGTGCTCGCCGGCAAAGTGCGTCGCGCCGAGGGTCGCACCCAACTCGACATCGGCGGAGGCGTGACGCTCGACGTCACGGAGGCGAGCTTCCCCGGCGGTGCAAGTGTCGATGTCATCATCCGGCCAGAGCACCTGTCGCTCGCCGGAAGCCACTCCGGCGGCAGGTCCGTGCTCGAAGGCACGATCGAGAACGTGCTGTTCGCAGGCTTCGATCTTCGCCTGTTCGTTCGTCTCGCCAACGATGCAAGAGTGCAGACTTTGCAGCGGCACTCGCGCGGAGATGATCTTTCCGCCCTGACGGCCGGCGCGCCTGTCCGGTTGACCTATGCGCCGCAATCCCTGCACGTCATCCCGAAGGTGCCTGCATGAGCGCGGCGGGGTCGAACTCGGTGGCCCGAAGGCGGGCGCTCGCGGGTCTCCTCGCACCGGTGACGATCCTGCTCGGCATCGGCTTCCTCGTGCCGCTCGGCATCATGGTCGTCTACAGCTTCCTGGAACCGGGCCTCTATGGCGGCGTCACCTGGTCGTTCTATCCCTACAACTACGGGCGGATCTTCGGTTGGCCGCTCGGCGGCGGAGAGGAGTTCGAGCCCCTCTATCTCGGCATCTTCCTGAGCTCGCTCAAATATGCAGCCATGACCGTCGTACTCTCGCTCGTCCTCTGCTATCCGGCCGCCTTCTGGGTGAGCCGGCTGAGCGAGCAGAAGAAGAGCCTGGCGCTTTTCCTCGTCACGCTGCCGTTCTTCGCCAACCTGCTCGTTCGCATCTATGCTTGGCTTCTCCTGCTGCGTCCCACCGGCACGATCAACACGGCGCTGATGTCGCTCGGCGTGATCGCTCAGCCGCTGGATATGTTGTTCACGGATGTCGCCGTGATCATCGGCCTCGTCTACGTGCTCGTGCCCTTCATGTTCCTGCCCGTCTATGTGAGCATCGAGCGGCTCGACTGGTCGCTCGTTCAGGCCTCGCAAGACCTCGGCGCCAACGCGTTGCAGACCTTCCGGCGGGTGATCCTGCCGTTGACGGCGCCGGGCATCGCTGGCGGGAGCTTGATCGTCTTCATTCCGGCGCTCGGCAATTTCATCGTCCCGTCGTTCCTCGGCGGCTCGAAAGTGCAGATGACCGGCAATGTCATCGAGCGGCAATTCCTGCAGGCGCGCAACTGGCCCTTCGGATCGGCCCTCTCGATGGTGTTGATGGCGAGCGTGCTCCTGATCCTGCTCGTGATCGGCTGGCGGTCCATGCGGGCCGAGCGGGAGGGGCGCTGAGGTGGCCAAGCGGCGGAACTCGATCGGTCCCTGGGCGCTGCACCTGTTCGGCATGGCCTTCGTGCTGTTTCTCTATGCGCCGCTGATGCTGATCTTCGCCTATTCATTCAACGCCAATCCGGTGAACATGGTCGTGTGGACCGGGTTCACGACCGATTGGTACGGCGCCCTATTCGGAATGAAGCCTGCCGGCGCGAGCTTCGACGCCGCCTTCACCGAGAATCCGGACCGCATCCTGGCGGCTGTCCGCAACAGTCTGATCATCGCACTGTCCGCCAGCACGATCTCCACCGTCGCCGGGACCGCTGCGGCGCTTGCGCTTGCCCGCTATCGCTTCGTCGGGCAGCGGTTCTACCGCGTGCTGTTGCTGCTGCCGATGATCATGCCCGACATCGTCCTCGGCATCGCGCTGCTGATCTTCTTCGTGGGCGCTGGCGTCACGCTCGGCCTCGTCACGATCGTGATCGGCCATTGCACGTTCTTGAGCTGCTACGTCTTCGTCGTCGTCTCGGCCCGCCTCGCCACCATGGATCAGACGCTCGAGCAGGCGTCCGCCGATCTCGGCGCCTCGCCGTTGACGACCTTCCGTCGCGTGACGCTGCCGCTGCTGATGCCCGGCGTGATCGGCGGTTTCCTGCTCGCCTTCATCATCTCGCTCGACGACGTCGTCATCACCTACTTCATTGCCGGCGTCGACACGCAAACCTTGCCGCTCTTCATCTTGGCGATGATGCGGCGTGGCTTGCGACCGCAGATCAACGCGCTCGCCGTGCTGCTGATCGTCTTCTCGTTCCTGGTGGCGAGCGCCGGGCTCTACTTCCGATCGCGTAAACACTCATAGTCTAGGAGATACAGTCGTGAGACTTGCCAAAGGCCTACTCTTCGGCGCGGCGCTGTTTAGCGCATCGCTCGGCGCATCGCTCCCGTCACAAGCTGCCGGCGAGCTGCATCTCTACAATTGGGGCGAGTACATCAATCCCGAGGTGATCGACAAGTTCTCGAAGGAGTACGACGTCAAGGTCTCCCTCGACACCTATTCGACGAACGAGGAGATGCTGGCCAAGATCCAGGCCGGCGCCACCGGCTACGATCTGATCTGGCCGTCCGTGCACATGAACGACATCATGCTGCAGTTGGGCCTGCTCGAGAAAACCGAGATCAACAAGTCGCCCGGATTCGCCAATATCGATCCCGGCGCACTCCGCTCCAAGCAGGATCCCAAGGCCGACTACTGCCTACCCTACGCCTGGGGGCCCGTCGGCATCTTCTACAACCGCAAGGTCGTCGGCGGTGATCTGACATCATGGAAGGACTTCTTCGAGTACGCCGCCAAGAACCCGGGCAAGATCACCTTGCTGGATGATCTGCGCGAGACCCTCGGCATCGGTCTGATCATGAACGGCAAATCCGTCAACTCGCGCGATCCCGCCGACGTCAAGGCGGCCGAGGAGTTCATCCTCGCGCAGAAACCCAATGTCGCGGCCTTTCGCTACGACGTCATGCCGCTCGTCGAGTCGGGCGACGTCGCCGCCGCCCATTACTACGTCGGCGCGGTCCTCAACGTGACCAAGAACCCGACGGACCTCGGCTTCGTCATCCCGTCAGAGGGGGCGACGATGTACCAAGAGGACATCTGCATGCTGAAGACGGCGCCGAATAAGGAGAACGCGAAGCTGTTCATGGAGTTCATGACCCGGCCCGACATCTCGGCGCTGAACTCGACCATGCTGACGAACGGCTCGGTCAATCTCAAAGCGGTCGACCTGCTGCCGCCGGAGCTCAAGTCCAATCCTTCGATCAATCCGCCGCAGGACGTGCGAGCCAAGCTGCAGATCTTCGAGGATCTCGGCGAGGATCTGAAGGTCTACGACCGCGCCTGGTCGCGCGTGAAGGCGAACTGACCGTCGATACCATGCGCCGCCCGGCTCGTCCGGAACCGGGCGGCGTGCAAGCTTGAAAGCCTGAACCCAAGGGAGGCTGGCGGCGGCGTCGCGGCACTGCGATCGCTCGCTTGAATGCGCCAGCGGAGAAGATCATGTCCAACCGCAACTATCCGAGCGCCTTTCTGCATCCCTTCTCTCACATCCCGACGCTCGAGGAGGAAGGTCCGGTCATCATCGATCGGGGGGAAGGCGTCTACATCTTCGACGACAATGGCCGCCGATATCTCGAAGGCAACTCGGGGCTGTGGAATGCCGTGCTCGGCTTCGGCAACGAGAAGCTGATCGCCGCGGCGCAGCGCGCCTATGCGAAGCTTCCCGCCTATCACGCCTTCTTCGGGCGCGTCAGCCAATCGGCCATCGACCTGGCCGAGCGGCTGGTCAAGCTCGCGCCGATGAAGGCTGATCGCGTGCTGTTCGCGAACTCCGGCTCGGAGGCCAACGACACGGTCGTCAAGCTGCTCTGGTTCCTCGCCGAGGCGGAGGGCAAGCCGCATCGTCGGCTGCTCCTCAGCCGCAAGAACGCCTATCACGGCATGACGATCATGACCGCGAGCCTGACGGGCAAGGATTATGTCCGCACGGCCTCCGGCTTGCCGCTGCCCGAGGTTCGCCACCTGACCTCTCCGCATCACTGGCGCGAGGCCTTGCCCGGCGAGAGCGAGCAAGCCTTCTCGGCGCGTCTGGCGCTCGAGCTCGAGCAGACTATTCGCAATACGGGACCAGAGCTCTTCTGTGGATTTTTCGCCGAGCCGGTGCTCGGAGCGGGCGGCGTCATCCCGCCTCCGGCCGGCTACTTCCAGGCGATCCAGCCGGTGTTGAAGAAGTACGGCATTCCGCTCATCGCCGACGAGGTGATCTGCGGCTTCGGACGCACGGGCGAGCTCTGGGGATCGCTCACCTACGGCATCGAGCCTGATATCGTGGTCGCCTCCAAGGTTCTGACCGCAGGCTTCTTCCCGATGGGCGCCGTGATCCTGTCGCCCGGCATCACCGAGCGGATTGCAGCCTGTGCCCCCGCGAGGAGCTTCCGACGGGGTTCACCACGGATCGCACCCGGCCGGCTGCTCGATTGCACTCGCTGCGCTCGACGAGCTGATCGACGGCGCGTTTGCCAACCTCGTCCGTTGCGCCGCACTTCCAGCGGCGGCTGATGGCGATGGCGGACCATCCGATGGTCGGAGAGGCGCGCGGCGTTGGCCTCATGGGTGCGCTCGAGATGGTCTCGGACAAGGCGACGAAGGCCGCGTTCTCCGGCAGCCTCGGCGTGAGCGAGCGGGTCTCGCGCAAGGCGCTCGCCAACGGCTTGATCTGCCGTCCGCTCGGCCAAGCCATCGTCCTCGCTCCGCCCTTCATCATCAAGCCGACCGAGATCGACGAGCTCTTCGACACCCTCAAGCGCACGCTCGACGAGGTGCATGCCGATATCCGTCGCGCCTGAGGGAGCTTGCGATGGCCCGCTATCAACTCGCCGACGAGGACGTCGCGTACGCGCGCGAGTTCCTGAACAAGCCGTTCGGCTATCACAGTCCCGGCCTGCAGCGGGTTCTCAATCTGCTGCGCTGCCAGGGTCCCAAGGGTAAGTACGTCATCGTCTGCGACGAGCCCTACCGGCGGTGGACGCTCGCCCGTCTACCGGCCGCGCGCGGCGAGCCGCTCGAGCACATTCCAGGCGTCGCCTACAGCAGCCTCGCGGAAGCCGAGCGGGATGTCTTCGTACGCCGATGGCGGGAGCACGGAGGCCCGCCGCTCGGCGTCGCCGGCGCGGAAGGAGCGCGCTGATGCTGACACTGATCGGCTACTGTGCACCCTGGAGCGTGGCGCCGGGCGAGACCGTCGCCGTGAAGGCCGGCTCCTATGGTGCCACCACCTATCGCGCCGAGTTGCGCCGGATCATTCAGGGAGATCACAATCCTGAGGGCCCCGGCGAGAAGCACGAGGTTGTCGCCGCCGATCTGTGCGGTGTTCGTGAGGCCCGTGCGCAGCCTATTCATCCGGGATCGTATGTGGAGATCGCCGATCGCGGTGGCGTGCTGGCCGATCTCACCACCTTCACGCTCGCCATTCCGATCGAGCCGACACGGTTCGGACGGGAAGGCAGCACGATTGCGGCTTTCGCCGGCGGCGGCGCGAGGCTCGGCCTCACTTCCGCGGGCGCGCCCGTCTTTACGCTCGGTGCGACGACTCTCACGCTTCAACGCAACGTGCCGCTCAAGGCCTGGACGGTTCTCGTCGCGACCCATGATGCCGCGCGCCAAGAGATGACACTTGCAGCGCTCGCTCCCGATGGCCGGACGATCGAGGCCGGGCGCGTACCATTGATGGAGCCCTGGTCCACGAAGGAGGTCGAGGGTCTGCTCTTCGCCGCGACCGCTCCCGGAGGGCAATGCTTCGATGGCAAGCTCGACAGTCCGGCGCTGTTTGCGTCCGTGCTCGCGCCCATCGAAGCCTTCGCCCGACTTGCGACGCCGGCGGCGCTGGGCAAGGCGCGGGACCTCGTGGGGTTCTGGGACTTCACTCGCCATATCGGCTCGCGCCGCATCGAGGATGCGTCTCCGCATCACCTCGACGGCATGACACGCCAATGTCCGGCTCGCGCCGTGACCGGCTGGCGCTGGGCTCTCGAAGCGCGCGATTTCACGCAGCGTCCGGATCTCTATTCCGCCATCCACTTCCATGCCGACGACATGACGGACGCCGGCTGGCAAACGGATTTCACCTTCACCGTGCCCGGCGATTTGCGGAGCGGCGTCTACGCCATCCATCTCGTTCCCGATGGGGACGGCCCGCCGTTCGACTGCACCTTCGTCGTGCGTCCGCCGCGCAATCGGGCGACCGGCAATGCGGTATGCCTCTTGCTGCCGACGGCGAGCTACATGGCCTATGCCAATCATCGGCTCGGCCTCGACGTGCCGGGAACCGAGATCGGCATGGGACGGCTCGTCGAGATCGACCGCCACCATGCGTTCCTGCAGGAGCATCCTGAGCTCGGCTTCTCTTTCTACGAGGTGCACGGCGACGGCTCGGGTGTGTTCTACAGCTCACGCAATCGGCCGGTCGTCGATTTCCAGCCGGGCGTGAAGGGGTTTCTCGGCGGGCTCGGCTCGAACGTCTGGCAATTCGCCGCCGATACCCATATCACCGGCTGGCTCGATGCGATCGGGGCGGACTACGACGTTATCACGGACGAGGATTTGCATCGCGACGGCCTCGCGCTGCTGCGGCGCTATCGCGTCGTCGTGACGGGCTCGCACCCGGAGTATCATTCGGAGTCGATGCTCGATGCGCTGCAAGGGTTTCTCGATCGCGGCGGCCGGCTCATGTATCTGGGCGGCAACGGCTTCTACTGGCGCATCTCCTTTTCCGAGCACGAGCCGGGCGTCATCGAGTGCCGCCGCTCAGAGGCGGGGATTCGGCCGTGGGAGCCGGGCATCGGGCAATTCCATCACGCGTTCACGGGAGAGTATGGCGGCCTGTGGCGGCGCAATGGACGATCCTCCGGCGCACTCGCCGGCGTCGTCATGAGCTCACAAGGCTTCGATATCTCGGAAGCCTACGCCTTGACGCCCGCCGCCGGTGACGCCCGTGCCGCATTCCTCTTCGAGGGGATCGATCGGACAGCGGGGCGAGCGTTCGGTAATTTCGGTCTGGCAGGCCAAGGCGCGGCCGGGCTCGAGATCGACCGCGCCGACGTTGCGCTCGGGACACCCGCACATGCGCTGATCCTCGGCTCGACGCTACGGCACACGGACATCTATTTGATGGCGCCCGAGGACCTACTCGATCCGACGCCCGATATGACCGGCACGCAGAGCGAGGCTGTCAGGTCCGATCTCGTGTTCTTCGAGACGGCCGGCGGTGGCGCCGTGCTCTCCGTCGGCTCGATCGCTTGGCCGGCCGCTATGGCCTGGAATGGCTACGACAACGAGGTGGCGCGCTTGACGACCAATGCCCTACGACGGTTCGCCGACGCAGCACCGTTCAGCAAGCTGACTGAATAGGTTCCAGCACCGCACACGTCAGCCGGCATTGGCCATGAACAGGCGGATGCCGGCAAAGCTCGAAATGCGGACCTGCCGACACTCGCCCCCGGACTCTCGCGAGCCAGGCGAATGGCCTCGGATGTCGATGCCACTATCGGTGGTGTTGCCAGGTGCATTCCTGGGAGACCGGCGTTTGCGCGCGGCCGTGGTGCCGGGCAGCTCGCCACCTGCTCGCGGGTGACAACGCCGACACAGTCAGCCGCAGACGATACCACGCTACGCGCAGCCGGCTGACGATCCGGTGCGGCGGATGACGAAGAGCATCAATGCGGGCAGGTCGATTTCCCTGGATCTGCTGCAAGCGATGATGTTGGGTTTCTCGCCGGGCGCTGTCGCAGCCGTCCGACAATCGAGGGTGTCCGGAGACGCAGTCCGCCGACGGGGTCTCAGCGTTCGTGGATGGGCCGCCGCATAGCGGCCAGCGACCTCTTCGAGAGTAAGGGCGAAGTCGGTGTCGTCGGTGGCCGCGGCCGGCCCCCGTGGGTCCGGCATGGTCGCAGTTTCGCAAGCCAGCGCGTTGGGTCTGAGAGCTATCCAAAGGCTCGGCGAGTTAGGCGGCGGGGTAATCCCAACGGAGCGCAGAAGGACCTGCAGTCGCATCCGATTCTGCTACCCATGTGCTACCCCGGGCGCTTGTAGTTTGGTGCGCCGGGGTCGTTAGCTCTTGATTTTATTGGTACCGCCTCCCCGGATCGAACGGGGGACCCCCAGATCCACAATCAGGCGTCGGCAACCCTAAGTAAATGTCAGCAGTTATCAGTAGCATTGATTCCACATACGAATCTCTCTCATGAGGTCACAATCTAAAGTAGCAGGCTTCACGAAGGTGGTAGCTATGTGGTAGCTATTTGGAGTGCAGAAATTAGTTCGTATGCG
>JAXMDB010000014.1:0-122758 GCA_046348995.1 Hyphomicrobiaceae bacterium | reverse complement strand
CCGCCGGTCCAGCGCCGAGACGTTCGAGCAAGCCACAGGCTTCCCCGATGGCGGCGCCCGCCTCGGGGCCAGTCGTGTGCAGAAGACAAAGCGCCCGCTCGTAGGGATGATCCCTCTCTCGCCACTGCGCCGCTGCGCCGCCGAAATCACCGGCAAGCTCGGCGGCGCGCGGCGGAGCGATCGCATCGAGCTGGCCAGGGTATGGCGCGGGATGCCCACAGCGCGTCCACCAGACCGCAAGCTCACCCCGCTCCCAAGGATCGAAGCCGGCGAGATTGAGCTTGGCGAGAGCATTGAGCTCGGCCGTGGCCTTTGCCGCGTCGCCATCGAGCCACGCACTCTCGACGCGCGCCAGGCGGACCGGTGCGATGTATTGCTGCTCATCGGTCGCGAGCGCTTCCTCGAGCGCCGTACGGAGCAAGGCCTCGCTGTCGGGACGGCCAAGCCGCAACGCCGACTTTGCGAGCACGATGCGGGCCGGCAGACGCATGATGAGGGTCAGCCGATCGATGGAGAGGATTCCGCGTGCGATCGCCTCCGCCTCCTCGAAGCGGCCCTGGTCGACCTTCATATGGGCTTGGCGGCCGATAAGATAGTGAGTCCAGGAATCGAGATCGTGCCGGGTATCGAACGCGATGCCCTCGGCGAACAGGCGCTCGGCGAGCGCGAACTCCTTGAAGCTCACGGCGTAGTCGGCATAGTTCGTATAGGCGCGCGCCGCCTGCTCGTGGAACCCATGGGCCAGGGCGAGCGAGAGGCTTTCCTCCATCAGCGCGCCGCCGCCGGTGAGGCCGGCAAGCAGCATGGCGCTGGCGATGTTGTTGAGCGCGTGGATGCGGGTTTCCATCTCGCCGAGCTGCTCGGCCAGAGCGAGCGCACGCCGCCCCCAGTCGATCGCCGCATCCGTCTCGTCACGCAGCATGTGGAACTGCGAGCGCATGCTGTAGCACATGGCGAGCTCGGGAGACGGCGCGAGGTTGTCGAGCATGCCGATCGCCTGATCGAGAAAGCCGCGCGCCAACTCCGACTCGCCCCGATACCAATGCAAGCGCGACAGCCAACGCAGATTGTGCGCGACCTTGTCCTGCCGGCCGAGCGCGCGCCAGAGCTCGATCGCCGTCCGGCGGGCGGCGATGACCGTCTCGTCGATGCCGACCGCAAGTCCGGCCTCATAGGCCCAGCTCTCGTAAAGACGCGCCGCCTCCGCTTTCGGAGCGTGCGATACGTAGTCGATGGCCGAGCGATAGTGGGCGGCGGCCTGCACATGCGCGCCGAGACGAGCCGCATCGGCGGCTGCGAGCGGCGCCAAGGCGAGCACCCGGTCTGCATCGGCCGCCCCGGCGGCATGATGGACGCGCCGGGCGATGGAGATGTCGAACCCCTCCTCTGCACGGGCCGAGAGAGCCCTCTCGATGCGGCCATGCAGGGCCTTCCGCGTGCCGGTCGCGATCTGGTCGAAGACCGCCCGGCGAGCGAGCTCGTGGCGGAATTTCAGCGCGCCTGCCGCATCCCTCACGATCAGCTCGCGCGCCATGCAGTCCTCGATGGTCGCGTCGACATCGTCGCCGAGTACAGCCCGCAGCAGCCACGGCTCGGCGCTACCGGTCTGCGTGCTGATCAGCCCGAGGAGATCGCGGTGCGCGGCCGGCAGACGGCCGATCCGTGCGGTGACGGCGTCGCGAACGGAATCCGGAACCCGGCCCGCGATCGGATTGCGATTGGCCACCACCTCGGTCAAGAAGAACGGATTGCCGGCGGTGATCCGCAACAGCTCGGCCGGCTCGTAGCCGGATCGCGACGCAAGCTGTGTCACCGCGGCGAGCGATAGCGGCTTGAGCGTGATCCGTCGCGTCAGTGCGGCCGGCAGGTCGCCGAGCATCTGGGCGATCGGCGAGCTCGCCTCGACCTCGTCGGATCGCAGCGTCAGCAGCAGGGCGACGGGCAGGAAGGCAATTCGGCGCCCGATGTATTTGATGAGATCGAGCGTCGCATGATCGGCCCAGTGCAAATCCTCGATCACGAGGAGACGCGGGCGCGGACTGTTCTGCAGGAGATCGAGCACACCGGAGAAGATCCGCTCCTGGGAGGCCGAGCCCGCCACGATCGCGACGAGCGGCGAGCCGAGGCTCGGCGCCATGTCGTACAGCGGCCCGAGTGCACGGGGTGTGAAGAGCGCCTCGCAGCTGCCCCAGGCAACGTCCATGCGCTCGGCGGCGCGGCGCCGGATCTGAAAGAGGATGCTGGTCTTGCCGATACCCGCCTCGCCCCCGACGATGCCGATCCGGCCTTCGCCGGCCAGGGCCGCCAAGAGGAGGCGCTCGAGCTCTGCGATCGGCTCGTCCCGCTCAAGGAGCTCTGGACTGTTCCCGTTGAAACCCATGCGGCGCAACCCTTGCGTCTCGAATGGCCCCCAAGACACGATCCGACTGAAGCCGTCGGCACAGCCTGGCGGCCCGGCTGCATTCGTGCGCTCGGTCTGCTCTCCCGCCGGCGAGCTTATCGCTGGCCGGCTTGCGGTGTCGCGGACTCTTCCACCTCGGCTCCCGCGCTCTGGAGTTCGCAATTTGCCAAGTCGGCCCATGCAAACTAGCATGAGACGTTTGCTGCATACCCGTCATATGCCCACCGCTGAGCAATTGGCAGAACCTTCCGATGCCCCACGATGCTCTACCGTTGAAGGCGTGGCGCGAAGAGGTTGCAAGGGCCGTGTTCGCCCTCGACTTCAAGCCGCTCGGCGATACCCCGTTCCATGCCGAGACGACCCCTATCCTCGCGACGAAGAGCGTGCAGGTGCTGCGCTGGCGGCACACGCCGGGCTACACATTCCGCGACGAGGCGCTCGTGAGGGATGGGCTGTCCGCCTATGCGCTCGTTGTCCCAGAGCGGCCGATCGAGTACGCGCAACGGCATGGATCAGGCCGCCTCAGGGCAGGCGAGGCAACCCTTTTGAACACGGCCGAGCCCGGATCGCTCGGATCGCCAAGTCCCTCCTGCTACGTCGCGCTCATTGTCCCGGATGCTGCCGAAATCGGCGCGGGACAGGTTGAGCCTCTGCTCGGGCAGACGTGGCCCCGGACGCTCCCGGCGCTTCGGCTGCTGCGCGCCTACCTGTCCGCACTCGCCGACTTGCCGGCGGCGGAGCTTGCGCCCCTCGCCGCGCGCCACGTCACGGATCTGGTGGCGCTCGCGGCCCGGCAGCGTCTCGATCTCGATACAGTGGAGCAAGCGCAGTCCGTGGAAGACCAGCGGGTCGTCGTGGCGCTCGACTACATCTCTCGCAATTTCCGCGATCCCGGCCTCGCTGAGCCCGCGGTCGCCGCCGCTCAGGGCATTTCCACCCGATACCTGCAACGCTTGCTCGAAAGAGCCGGCGTCAGGTTCACCGAGCGGGTCAACGCGATCCGCCTGGAGGCTGCGCGCGAGGCTTTCGTGGACCAGCGTCTCGGTCATAGGCGGATCGCCGCGATCGCGCTCGACTGCGGTTTTTCCGACATCTCGCATTTCAACCGGCTGTTCCGCCGCCGCTTCGGCGCAACCCCCAGCGCGCTACGCAGCCATTGGCGCCAAAGTGCGGGCTGACATCGGCAGACCACCTGAACCGATGCCAGCCCGCTTTCGGGCAGTAGGGGGTGATGCCCAGCACCGCGACGGACCTTCCGATCCCGCATCGGATGGCTCGACGCGCGCGCAACCGGATCTAAGACACTGCGGCCGATCTGTCTTGGTCCAATGCGCACAGCGTCGACGAGGCTCGGGTGCCCCTGACACCAAGACCCGCCCGAGGTTGCCTCGCCGCCGTCAAGCCTGATAGGGATCGCCGACGCAATCGTTTGGAAAGCCCTCTGGAATGCGCCTTCTTTTCTTGGGCGACGTCGTCGGCCGCTCGGGCCGGGCCGTCGTCATCGAGCAGCTTCCTGGCCTCATTGAGCGCTACCAGCTCGATTTCGTCGTCGTGAACGGCGAGAACGCGGCCGGCGGCTTCGGAATTACGGAAGCGATTTGCCGGGATTTGATCGACGCCGGGGCCGATGCGGTGACGCTCGGTAATCACGCCTTCGATCAAAAGGAGGCGCTCGTTTTCATCGAGCGCGAGCCGCGGCTGATCCGGCCCATCAACCTGCCGCCGGGAACGCCCGGCCGGGGCGCCGCCCTTATCAAGGCCCGCAACGGCGCCGACGTGCTCGTCGTCAACGCCATCGGCCGCGTCTTCATGGGTGAGCAGGACGACCCCTTCCGTGCCGTCAACCGCGAGCTCGAGGCCTGTCCGCTCGGCGAGTCGGCGGATGCCATCGTCGTCGACTTTCATGCCGAGGCGACGAGCGAGAAGCAGGCCATGGGCTATTACGTCGACGGCCGCGCGAGCCTCGTCATCGGCACGCATACGCATGTCCCGACCTCGGACGACCGCGTGCTGCCCAAGGGCACGGCCTACATGTCGGACGCCGGCATGTGCGGCGATTACGAGAGCGTGCTCGGCATGGACATCGAGGAGCCACTGAACCGATTCCTCACCCGCATCCCCCGCACCCGCTTCGAGGCGGCAACAGGCCCTGCGACGCTCTCAGGCTTGTGTGTCGACATCGACGACCGTACCGGGCTTGCGACAGCCACGACAGCGTTACGGCTCGGAGGGCTTTTGAAGCCGACCGAGCCGCAATCGTGGGTCGAGTGAGATTGAGGTCAGATGCACGTTTCAGAGCAGGGCAGCTGCTCTGATCGCAAGTTGCCAACAGCATACTCGGCTGTGGCTTCGAGCCGTCCCAGGGCAGTGGTCGGGCTCGCTGAAGATTAAGAAGTGATTCACGACTTCGCGCAAGACGAGATTGTCTAAGTTGCGACGGCAACGGCGTTTTTGGGTTTCTCTTAGACGATGACGAAATCCGCTGCCGTCAGGTTCGCCGTCTGCCCCGTGAGAGTGCCCATCAACATCTCGCCACCGGCGATGCCGTCGGCGTCGAAATAGAGACGGCCCGTCGCGTTGTCGAAGAGGATCTCGGGCTGCCCGCTGCTTTGCGCGGTCGATGCGTTGTTGAAGAGATGCGACGGCAGCGTGGCATTGGTGATGCCGCCGATGAAGTAGGTCGAGAGCTGAACGAGATCCTTCGCCTGAACGAAGTCGGTGATGGTGCTCTCGTAGCCCGATAGGGGATAGAGCGCGAAGCGGTCGGCGCCGGCTCCGCCCGTCAGCGTATTGACGCCGGCGTCGCCGTCGAGCGTGTCGTCCCCGTCACCGCCGAGCAGTGTGTCGTTACCTCCGAAACTGTAGATGGTGTCGTCACCGGCTCCCCCATCGATCTGATTGGCGCCCTGATTGCCGTAAATCGTGTTGTTCTCGGCGTTGCCCGTCAGATCGAGCGGCGTGCCGTTCGCGAACGCGACGAGGATTTCGAGGTTGGCGCCGAGCGTGTAGCTGATGCTGGTCGTCACGGTATCCGTGCCGCCGCCCGCCTCCTCGACGACGACGTCACCGGCATCGTCGACGTTGTACTGGTCATCACCATCCCCTCCAGTCATCTGATCGGCGCCGGCGCCGCCGTCCAGAGTGTCGAAACCAGCGCCACCGATCAGCGTATCGGCGCCATCGTTGCCGTAGAGCCCGTTGCCGGCCGGCGCCGAGCCGGTGAGAACGTTGTCGCCGCTGTTGCCGTAGAGCGTACCCCCGCCAGCCGCGGTTGCGTTGATGTTTGCGGATCCCATCAGCGTCATCTGCGCAAATCCGACGGGAAGCGTGTAGGAGACGTAAGCCTGGATCACACCATAGCCGTCGGATTGACTGACCGTGTCGCCGGCATCATCGACGATGTAGGTGGTCACACCGCCTCCCCCCACCATGTGGTCGGCGCCCGCGCCACCGTCGAGCGTGTTGACCGACGTGCCGCCGTAGAGCTCGTCAGCGCCGTTGCCGCCGTTGAGAACATTCGTGCCGCCGCCGCCGATCAGAACGTCGTTGCCGTCGCCGCCGTTGAGCGTGTCGTTGCCAGCGCCACCGGTCAGCGTGTCGTTGCCGTCGAGGCCGCTGAGCGTGCCCTGATCATTCGCGCCGTTCACCAGCACGAGACCGTTGTCGCCCGCGTTGCCGGTCAAGGCCGTCGCTCCGAAGATGAACGGCGGGTTCAATGTGATCGTCAGGTTCTCGACGTTGGGAAGTGCCGCAATCGTCGCCCCGGGGTCGAGATAATTCACCTTCGTGAGCGAGATCGTATCGACTCCTTCATTGGCGCTCTCGATGATGTCGGCCAAGAACTGGCCAGAGAAGACATTGGAGTTGATGTTATAGGTATCGTTCCCCTCGCCGCCGGCGAGCTGGTCGTTGCCGGGATAGCTGTTCACGAGCCCGTAGACGATGTCGTTACCGAGACCGCCGAAGATGCGGTCGACATTGTTGCCGCCGGTCAGACTGTCGTTGCCGGCAAAACCGTACATCGCCGTCTCGATGCCGTAGCCGCTGAACGAGCCGCCATCGGCGTTGTTCGTGCCGAGGAAGAGCTGGACGACGTTGCCGATGCTCGCGCCGTCGGTAACGGTCAGCAGTCCGCTCAAGGAGGTCCCTTGCGCGAACGGCGTCAGCGTCGTCAGCGTCCCATTGTTGATGACCGGATTGCCGAATGCATTGGCGAACGCGCCGCCGAGCATCAGCGGTCCGCCATCGGCATCGCTGGCGATGAAGCTGATCGTCGTCGCCGTAACCTGCAGATTGGTGATGATCGTCGGGTCGATATGATCGGGATGCACGGTGAGCGTGACGTGGCCGGTGCCGGTCAGAGCGCCGTCGCTGATCGTGTAGTCGTAGCCCGCCGTGCCGAAGAAGTTGGCGTCGGGCGTAAACACGGCGTTGCCACCGACGAGGGCCACGGTGCCGTGCGTGGCAGCCCCGAGGCCGGTGAACGACACGGGCGACCCTTCCGGATCGGCATCGTTGGCGATGAGTGAGGCCGTGCTGACGATGTAAGTCGAGTCCTCCATCATCACGCCCATGTCGGCGCCGGCGATCGGTGCGTCGTCGACAGGCGTGACGGTAAGAGTGACGGTTGCCGTCGAGGTCGCCCCCTTGGCGTCGACCACCGTGTAGGTGAAGGACGCCGGACCGCTGGCGTTCAGTGCCGGCGTGAATACCGCGTTGCCGGCCACGAGTGCGACCGAGCCGTTGACCGCACCCTGCACCGACTGCAGCGTCAGCGTATCGCCGAGCGGGGCATCAGCATCCGTGTCGTTGCCGAGGAGCTGGGCCGGCGTCAGCGTCAGCGCCACGTCCTCGACGGCCGTATAGCCACCGTCGTCGACCGCCACTGGGGCGTCGTTGAGAGCCTCGGCTGCCGTGAAAGTCCCGTTGGCGAATTTGAGCAACTCGATGCCGGTGAGCGTATCGGTACCGTCGGCGACGCCGCCGGTCACGGTGATGGTGGCCCCGGACTGGGTGACAGTGGCGGCCGCCCACGAGGTTGAAAAGACCGCGGTGTCTGTTCCGGCACCCCCGTCGAGACTATCGGCCCCCGCGCCACCGCTCAGCGAGTCGTTGCCGGCATCACCTTTCAAAACGTCGTTCCCGGCCTCGCCGAAGAGCTTGTCGTTGCCGGCGCCCCCGAGCAGCTTGTCGTTACCCGAGCCGCCCTTCAGCGTGTCGTTGCCGCCGTTGCCGTAGAGGCTGTCGTTGCCGCCCAGGCCCAGTATGGTCTCGGCGATCGCCTTGCCCCTCAGGATATCGCGCTTGCCTGTTCCCCGGATCGTCCGCATGAGCCACCCCCTTTACAGCCACGCTCCGCACCCTACGGACAGTCCGTGGCCTCTCTGAAGGTTAGCCGGGGCAGCTAGGGGCCGCCTCATCAAGATTGATGAGACGCTCGGGTTATGGACGTGCGCCGGCCCCCTCCCCGTCACGCCCCAGCCATGCGGCACGGAGCAGGGCTGCGGCCACAAAGCTCGGGCATGATGGGCGCGCCGTCTGGCCGCTCATGGAGTATTCCGCATGCCCACCTGGCAGCTTCCTCTCGATACGCCTCACCGCATCGCCCAACGCGCTGGCGACTATGTGTTCGTCGGCGGGGCGGGTGACTTCGACCATCGCGGCAAGATCCGCCACAAGGGCGATCTCGACGCGCAGATCGCGGGAGCGCTCGCGAACATCGCGGCGGCCCTCGATACCGAGGGCCTGACGCTCGCCGACGTCATTCGGTTGAAGGCGTTCTACAAAGGCGACGGGACGCAGGACGAATGGGAGGTGCTCGGCGCGCTGCAGCGGCCCTTCGAGACGGCACCGGCGCCGGGCATCACGGCCAATCCCGTCCCGTTGCAACCCTGGCCCGATCAGCTCGTGCAGGTGCAGGCGATCGCGCAGAAGGGGTGGCGCAAGCACCCGCATGTGAGCTTCGCCATCGACAAGGTACCGGCCACCCACAAGAAGCTCTTCAAGCTGCCCGGCGTGACGGCTGCGCTGCGCGCGGGCGAGATGTTCACGATCCCCTCGCGCACGGCAGCGGCGGCCACCGGCGGCAAGCCGATGCCGGAGGATCGCATCGACCAGACCGAGCTCGTCATGCAGCGGATGAGCCGCCTGCTCGGCGAGATCGGCTGCGGCTTCCAGGATGCGATCAAGATGGAGGGCTACTACTTCGGCACCACCATGGACCAGTGGCGGCCGCTCGCCGAGACGCGCGCCAAATACTTCAAGGAGCCCGGCCCGGTCGCGACCGTCGTGCCCTGCCATGCGCTCAACCCGCAGGGCGCTCAGACCAAAATTGAGATCATGGGCCTGCGCGATCATCTGAACGGCTTCGACAAATATGTGCCGCGCGAGGATCGCTGGCCTAAGCGCGTGTGGGACTGGTCGGTGCCGTTCCCCTATCGCCAGGGCATCCGGATGCGCAACATGATTTGGACCGGCGGTCAGGTGCCCTTCGAGCCGGACGAGAATAAGGGCCGGCCGGTGTTCGCAGGCGAGCTCATTCCGCAGACGCAGTTCACCATGGTGCTCGTCGACGAGATCCTGCGCGCGTTCGGCGCGGTGATGTCGGATTTGGCGCTGCTGGTCTGCTACTTCACCTCCGACGGCTCGGAGAAGACCTCGCGCGCCATGGCCAACATCATGACAGCGACGTCGGGCGGCGTGCTGCCGCCGATCACCTTCGTGCCGCAACCGATGATGCACTCGGCCGACATGACGGTCGAGATCTGGGGCGTGGCGCGGGGATGAGTTGTTTTCTTCCCCCCGTGAGGGGGAAGGCCAAGCGCCTTGGGTTTAGCGCACGCTAAACCCTTAGGCGCTTGGGATGGGGGGATAGATGCGGAGACACGTGTTTCTTGCTTTCGACCCCCCACCCTGACCCTCCCCCTCAAGGGGGGAGGGAGTGTACCCGGCAGCGATCGGGACGTTGAAAGACCTGGAAGGAGTTGCCGCGATGACCGACGCCAAGCAAACCGCCCGCACCTGGGTTCGCGAGCATCTGGGTGACCTCTCGGACTGGTGCGCGACGATCTTCGAGCACGGCGAGCCCGCGTGGCGCGAGTACCGCTCGGCGGCGTTCTATGTCGACCTGCTGCGCAAAGAGGGTTTCGAGGTCGAAGCCGGCAGCGGCGGCATGCCGACGGCGTTCTCAGCCACCTGGGAGAACGGCAAGGGCCCGACCATCGGCGGCTATGCCGAGTACGACGCCGTCCCCGGCAACTGTCAGGCCGCCGATGTCGTGAAGCGTCCGCGCGACGGCCTCTCGCCCTACGCTGCCGGCCACACCGATCCGCACTCGGGCCTCGGCATCGCGGGGCTCGGCGGCATCCTCGCGGCGAAGGCTGCGATGGAAAAGCACGGCATCAAGGGCCGCTTGAAGTTCATGGGCGAGCCCGCCGAGAAGTGCCGCGGCTCCAAGCCCATCCATGCCGCGCGCGGCTATTACGACGATCTCGACGCGATGATCTCGTTCCATCCGATGTTCGCGATGCCCTACTCCAACACGGTGCGATGGGACACCCATTGCGGCGCGGGCTACGGCGCGATCTACACGTTCACCTGCGATAGCCCGGCGACCTGGCTCGGCACCGCCGGCGGCTCGATCGTACAAGGCTACCACGCAGGCGCGCGCGTGCCGGGCGCGAGCGATGCCGTCGTGCAAATGTACATGTTGGGCAAGACGCTGAAGGAGCACGTGCTCGCGTCCGGCACGAGCTGGACGCTCAACGAGGCGATCCTCAACATCGGCCAGGCGACCGCCGACAACCTCCCTGCCGGCATGTCGCAGATCATGTACATGTCGCGCGTGCCCAATCTCGAGATGGCCGAGCGCATCATGACGGGGCTCGACCACATCGCCGAGAGCGTCGCCAAGCTCGCGCATTGCTCCTGGAAGCGTGACTGGGTGACGAAATCGCGCCCCGGCCTCGCCAACCACGCGATCGCGCGCACAACCTATCGCAATCTCGAGACGGTCGGCGCACCAAAGTGGGAGGGCGAGGCGGTCCGACTCGCGCAAGCGATCCAGAAAAACGTCGGCCTTAAGCCGATGGAGAAGCCGTACCTCCCCGATATCGAGGCGCTCATCACGCCAGAGGAAGCCGAGCGGCGCGTGCGGCGCATCCTGCCGCCGGGCCAGATGCACTACACCTCAGACGACTATACCGAATACTGCTGGCACGCCCCGACCGTCCGCCTGACGGTCGCGCGGCCGATCCTGGCTCAACCCCAAGGCGGCTTCGCCTATCCGGACTGGGTCGTGAATGCGCTCGGCGGTCTCAAACCCACCATCGCGCCGATGCTCGACGTCGCCTGCCAGGTCATCGGCATGACGGCGGTCGATCTCCTGACGGACGGCACCTCGCTCGCCACCGCACAAGCGGAGTTCGTCGAGCGCACCGGCGGCGGCAAGGGCGGCACCAAGTGGATTCCCCCGCTCTGCGACTATGCCCCTCCGATCCACTTCCGCTGGCCCGAATACGTCGAGACCGTGCGCGGCCGCGAATGGGTCATTCCGACGATGCCGGCCTAGCTCGAGAAACCGAGGACCACGCCATGTCCGATGCCAAGACCACCGCCCGCAAATGGGTCCGCGACAATCTCGCCGATCTCTCCGACTGGTGCGCGACGATCTTCGATCACGGCGAGACCGCCTGGCGCGAGTATCGCTCAGCGGCCTTCTACGTCGATCTGCTGCGCCGCCAAGGCTTCGAGGTCGAGGCCGGCAGCGCCGGCATGCCGACGGCCTTCTCGGCCGTCTGGGAGAACGGCACGGGTCCGACCATCGGCGGCTATGCCGAGTACGACGCGGTGCCCGGCAACTGCCAAGCGGCCGATGTCGTCAAGCGCCCGCGCGACGGCCTCTCGCCCTACGCCGGCGGGCACACCGATCCGCATTCGGCGCTCGGCATCGCCTCGCTTGGCGGATTCCTCGCCGCCAAGCACGCGATGCAGAAACACGGCATCAAAGGGCGGCTCAAATTTATCGGCGAGCCGGCGGAGAAAGTGCGCGGGTCGAAACCCATCCACGCCGCCCGCGGCTACTACGACGACATGGACGCGGCCATCACCTTCCACCCGATGTTCGCGATGCCCTATTCGAACACGGTGTGCTGGGACACCCATTGCGGCGCAGGCTACGCCGCGATGTACACCTTCACCTGCGAGTCCCCGGAGACGTGGCTCAACGCCTCGGCCAAAGCCGGCATCCAGGCCTATCACATCGGCACGCGTGTGCCCGGCGCCAACGATGCCGTCGTGCAGATGTATACGAACGGCAAGGCGCTGAAGGAGCACGTGCTCTCCTCGGGCATGAGCTGGTCGATGAACGAGGCGATCCTGCTCATGGGGCAGGCGACCGCCGACAACCTGCCCGCGCACATTGCGCAAATCATGTACATCGCCCGCGTGCCGACCATCGAGATGGCCGAGCGCGTCATCCGTGGTCTCGATCATTTCGCCGAGAGCGCCGCGCGGCTCACCCACTGTAACTGGCGGCGCGACTGGATCTCCAAATCACGCCCCGGTCTCGCCAACCATGCGATGGCCAAGGTGACGTGGGCGAATTTCCAGGCCGTCGGCGCACCGAAATGGGAGGGCGAGGCGGTACGACTCGCCCAGACAATTCAGAAAAACCTCGGCCTCGAGCCGATGGCGAAGCCGTTCATGCCTGGGATCGACGAGCTTGCGGATCCGCAAGAGGTCGAGCGGCAGATTCGCGCCATGCTGCCGCCCAACCAGGAGCACGTCTTCTCCGACGACTATACGGAATACTGCTGGCACGCGCCCTCCGTGCGGCTGATGGTCGGGCGCCCGCTGCTGGCGCAACCGCCCGGCGGCTTTGCCTATCCCGACTGGACGATCAATGCGTTGGGCGGTCTCAAACCGACCATCGAGCCGACGCTCGACGTCACGGGCCAGGTGATCGGCATGACGATCGTCGATCTGCTGTCCGACGGTCACTCGCTGAAGGCCGCACAAGCCGAGTTCGTCGAGCGCACCGGCGGCGGCAAGGGCGGCACGAAATGGATCCCGCCGCTCTGCGACTATCCCCCGCCGCTCGACTTCAAGTGGCCGGAGTACATCGAGACCGTGCGCGGCCGCGAGTGGGTCGTGCCGACGGGGGGCCGCGCGTGACGACAGCGCCGCTCGCTCGTCCGTTCAAGATCAGCGTCAGCGATGCGGTGCTGACGGACTTGCATCAGCGCATCCGAAACACCCGATGGGTGCCGCCGCTTCCGAATGCGGATTGGGCGCAGGGCACCGACGCCAACTACCTGCGCTCGCTTCTGTCCTACTGGGCGGAGACATACGACTGGCGCAGCCGTGAAGCGAAATTGAATAGCTTCGATCAATTCATGGTCGACGTCGAAGGCACCGGCATTCATGTCGTTCACTGCAAGGCGGCGGGCGGCTCGGGTGTGCCGCTCATCCTGACCCATGGCTGGCCCGGCAGCTTCATCGAGTATCTGCCGGTCATACCGCTCCTGACCGATCCCGCATCCCACGGCATTGCCGGTCGCGCCTTCGATGTCGTCGTGCCGTCGCTGCCGGGCTACGGCTTCTCTGCACGTCCCACGTCCGCACCGGTCGACTATCGCCATGTCGCCCGGCTCTGGACCAAGCTCATGAGCGCGCTCGGCTACGACCGGTTCGGCGCCGGCGGCGGCGATTTCGGCTCGGGCGTCAGCACCTATCTCGCCCTCGAATATCCGGAGCGGCTTCTCGGCCTCTATCTCTCCTACCTCGAGGTTTCGCCCTATTGTGGGCCGGGCTCGCGGCCGATGACGGACGCCGAGCGCATCTACCGGGAAACGAAGTCCGGCTGGAACCACCTCGAGCACGGCTATCTCCACATCCAGTCGACGAAGCCGCAGACCCTCGGCATCGGGTTGAACGACTCTCCGGCCGGTCTCGCCTCCTGGATCGTCGAGAAATGGCACAGCTGGGGCGATACCGGCGGCGACGTCGACCGGCGCTTCGGCCGCGATACCCTGCTCGACAACATCATGATCTATTGGGTCACGCAGTCGATCACATCGTCGATGTTGGACTACACCGACAACCGGCCCTACTTCGACGGCATCGCCGGTTTGGCGATCGGACCTGACGACTTTGTCGGCGTTCCGACCGGCATCTCCAACTGGCCTTTCGGCTTGGGCAGCACCGGAAGCGCGGGACGGGTCACCAACCCGGTTCCGATCGAGTGGCCCAAGCGGCTCTACAACGTCGTTCACTGGTCGGACATGCCGAGCGGCGGTCACTTCGCAGCGACTGAGGAGCCGATGCTCTACGCCCGCGACATCGCAAGGTTTTTTGGTGGCCTGCTGGCTTGAAAGCGGACGGCAGGCCGCCAAAGAACCTCATACGGCCCCCACCGAAAAACGGAACGGCCCGGAAGCATGCCCCAGGCCGTCGTTATTGAAACCGTGCCGGCTCCCTCAGCCGCCTGCCATGTGCGGCAGGGGATCCATGGGTTGCGAGCCTTTGCGCAGCTCGAAGTGGAGCTGGGGCTGATCGACATCGCCGCTCTTGCCGGCTTTGGCGATCACCTGGCCGCGGCTGACCGTGTCGCCGCGCTTCACCGTGATCTCGTCGTTATGGGCGTAGGCCGAGACCCAGTTGTCGGCGTGGCGGATCAGCACGAGCTTGCCATAGCCTTTGAGCTCCTCGCCGGCATAGGCGACGACGCCGTTCTCGGCGGCCTTGACCTCGGTGCCGAGCGGCACGGCGACGTTGATGCCGTCGTTGCGCGCGCCATCCAGCATCTCGCCGTACTTGCCGATGATGCGGCCCTTGACCGGCCAGCGGAACTGCGTGTCGGTGCGGGCCTCGGGCTCGCTCTCGTCGTCCGTGCTGCGGGCGGCGACCTCGTCGGTGGAGCCCGCGCCTTCGTCCGTCTCGTCGGCCGACGAGGCCTTGGTTGCACTGCCGTCGGTCATGCCGGCAAGGCTCGTATCGGCATCTCCGGCATCGACCGCTGTCTCGGGATCGACGGCAGCGACACGCTTGCGGGGCTTCGCGGGCACATCCTCGGCCGTCGTGGCCGAGCCCGGAACGTTCAGGACTTGGCCGAGCTTGAGCTTGGTACCGTCGCCCAGCCCATTGGCTTCGGCCAACGCCTCGGGACGCACGTTCAAGCGGCGGGCGATGCTGTAGACGCTGTCGCCGCTCTTGACGGTATAGGTTTCGCCGCTGCCGGAGTTGTAGGCCGCACTGTCGCTCCCGCTATCGATATCGGACGAGGACGGCGCCTCGGGCGCGCGGGCCTCGAGCACCGGCTTCGACTTGTAGAGAGTCCTGGGCGCACGCTTCTTGCCCATCTCGGGAATGGTGATGCGCTGGCCGATTCTCACCGCCGGGCTCGCCATGTTGTTGGCGGCCATCAGCTCGGAGATCGGGACGTTGAAGTCGCGCGCGATCTTGTAGAGGCTGTCGCCCGGACGCACGATCACCGCGTTGCCGTCGGTCTCGTAGCCGCCGCCCGAGGATGCACCCGTGTCGTAGCCGCCGGCGTCGCCATAGCCGCCGCCACTGCCCTGGCGGCCCGAAACGTCGGGAAGCCGCGCCACCTGCATAGTCTTGCGCGCCCCCGCATATGGGCCGCCTTGGTAGGTCTGATAGCCGCCGCTCGAGCCGGCCGCATAGGGATCGGACGCGGGGGCTGGAGCCGTGCCGCCGTTGAACACGGTCGGGCCGTTGTAGGTGTAGCCTCCGTCGGAGGCAGGCGCGCCGTAGCTCCCCTCGTAGGGCGCGCTCGGCGCTGCGGCGACGACGGGCTCGCTCGGCACCGGGGCCGGCGTCGTCGAGTTCGTCAGGCCGAATGCGGGAAAATCGAACCGCGACACGTCCGAGCTGCAGCCAGCCAGAGCGGCGGAAAGAACGATCGGCAGCGCGAGGCCGATACGGCCCAAGCGCGCCTCGGGAAATGCGATTCGACGCACGGTACTACCCATCGACATGAACCCAGACACCGTGTGCATTAGAGGTCCATAAAGGTTAAGGCTGTGTGAACGGACGTCTCCGCGAGCGCGGAAACCTGCGTCAGCCTGCTGCGGACGGAGAAAATGTGCGGCGTCAGCGGGCCGTGCCCGCGAGCATGGGCACGAAGCGGACGGCAATGAGCTTCTCGTCATCCCACGCTCCACCCCGATTTCGCAGCCGGTGGATGTATTGATCCGCGATCGACGCGCCCATGGGCAGCACCATGACGCCGTCCGGGGCCAGCTGCGCGAGGAGAGCTTTGGGCAACTCGGTTGCTGCAGCCGTCACCAGAATGCGATCGAAGGGCGCCGCCTCGGGCCAACCCGCGTACCCGTCACCCCACTTCGTCAGCACGTTCCGATAGCCCAGGCGGGACAATCGTTCGGACGCTGACCGATGGAGATCGGCGTAGCGCTCGATTGTGCGAACTTGACGGCAGAGTTGCGACAAGATGGCGGCTTGATAGCCGGAGCCTGTTCCGATCTCGAGCACGCAGTGGTGTGGTTGTAGCTCCAGGGCTTGCGTCATGTAGGCGACGACGAAGGGCTGTGAGATCGTTTGCCGGCACGCGATGGGAAGCGCTTCGTCGGCGTAGGCGTCGCTCGCGAGCGCGGCGTCAACGAACGCCTCACGGGGCACCCGGGAGATCGCGGACAGCACCGGCTCGTCGGAGATGCCGTTGCGGCGCAACGAGGCGATGAGCGTCTCTACCGAATATCCCTCGCCGCTCGGCTTGCTCATGACTGGCGCCCCCGGCGCCAATGGCCTTTGCTAATAGCAGAATTGATGGAGACGCCAGGCGGTGGCCTTGCAACGGCCGCTCGCGTCGCAGGTGCGGATCGGAATGCGATGGTAGTCGCAATGACTGAAGCTGCTCGGAGGGAACGAGTTGAGCGCGGGACCAGAGTAACCGTCCACCGGATCGCGCGTGATGTAACTCCGGTCGTAATCCCCGTTCCACGCGAGGGGCGGTTTCTCGTACTCGGCTTGCGCGAACACCCTGGTCGCCGGTGCGAGGAGCGCGGAGACGATGATCGCAACAACCGCAAAGCGGTTCGACATATCGGTGCCCTCGGGCTCGGGTTCGGGCCGCATCACGGGGCCTTCCCAATATATAGGTGCGCCCATCCGGCTTTGAACCCTGGCCGACAGTATGTCTCAGGCCCGCCGGCGGGTCAGCGCATCGACCGTCACCACGGCCAAGCCGATCCAGGCGAGCACGAAGGTCGCAAGCTTGGCGAGCGACAACGGCTCACCGAAGGCCACGATCGCCATCAGGAAATGCAGCGTCGGCACGATGTACTGCATGAGACCGATCGTGACGAGCGGCAGGCGTTGCGCGGCGGTCGCGTAGAAGATCAGCGGCACGACGGTGATGGGACCGGCAAGCGCCAGGAGCCCGAAGGTCGTGGGATCTGCGAAGGCGTGGCTTTGACCATGCGCGGCGGCCCACGCCACATACGGCACGGCGATCAACAGCGAGAACGCCGTCTCGACGAGCATGCCTTGCGCGGCCGGCACCGGCGTCTGTTTCTTGACGAGGCCGTAGGCGGCGAAGGTCGCGGCCATCGCGAGCGACAGCCAGGGAAAGCGGCCGAGCAGTGCCCCTTGCGCCAGGATCGCCAGCACGACGAGACCGACACCCACCCACTGCGCTTTCGACAGCCGCTCGCCGAGCAGCAGAAGCCCGAGCAGCACCGAGAGGATCGGATTGATGAAATAGGCGAAGCTCGAGTCGAGCACGCGCGCGGCGATGACGGCGTAAACGAACAGGCCCCAGTTCAAATAGAGCAGTAGCGCCGAGGCGACGAGCCGCCACAACACCGCCCGGTCGGCGATGATCGTGAGCGCGCTCCGCAACTCGCGGCGGAACGCGAGCACGACCGCCACCATGACGAACGACCAGATCGAGCGGTAGGCGATGATCTCGATCGCCGGCACGTTGGAGAGCAGCTTGAAGTAGCCGACGACGAGGCCCCAGAAGATGTAGCAGCCGAACGCCATGACGAGCGCTTGGCGCGTGTCGGCGCTCCGGCCTGCGGCATTGTTGGAGGTATCGGTCATGATCGGAGCGAGCTATGCGCTCAATCCCGCTGCCCAATCAAGGTGCGCAGCGCAGGGGCCGCATGCACCGCAGACATGTTGATCGGTCGGCTTCCGGTGGTAGGGCGCAATAGGCCCGCCTTAGGGGGCCGTATTGCGCCACTAGGCGTTCGATAGTCATCGTCGCAAGCGGCCTGCGGCGGCGCTGTACGGCCTGAAGGCCTATCGCGCCCTGCGCTTCGCCGGTCACAGCCACTGCTTGTCGCCGACGACATACTCCTCGTGGAAGGTCTGGTCGTCCTTGACGAGGTAGATCACAGTCTCGGCCAATGCGATGACGCTCGAGACGAGCGTCGGGAGGCCGAGCAGGAACATGCCCGGAAAGAAGCAGAGCAGATGGATGACGCCGGCGCGCGTCCTGCCGAGATAGAATTTGTGGATGCCGAAGATGCCGAGGAAGAACGCGAGCACGGCCGCGACGATACGGTTCTTCGCACCCGCCCCGAAGACGCTCGAGGTGATCGGATAGATGCTGACCGCCCGGTCGCCTGCGACCTCGAAGTCGACATCGCCGCCTGGAATGAGCGACGACGATCCGCCCTGGATGTCGGAGCGTGAGAGCGGGTAGCGGCGGCCGTCGTCGCCGCTGATCATGCCCTCGCCCGTCTTGTTGTCGAAGCCCAGGACCTTGCCGCGCATGTGTGCCTCTCCGGTTTTCCCGTTTTTGTGGACCCGGTACATGGTGACACGCGGAGAACGTGCCAGTTCCGCGCGGAACACGGACGGTATTCGGGGTCGGACCCACGGGGTCTTATCCCCGTCGGCCTTAGTCGAACGCCGGTCCGAACTTGTTGGAGCGCGGGAAGCCTTTCGGCACGACGAGACCGGCCTGTGCGCGCTGGCCGTTCCAGTCTTTGAGCTCAGCCATCGGCAGTGTGAAGGTGCGGCCGGCGGCATCGAGCCACGTGAGCCCCTCCTTCTTCACGAACACGCGCGCGTCCGAGATGCCGCCGTCCTTGTATTTCTGCAGCCGGATGCCCTTGCCGCGCGTCATCTCGTTGACCTCGGAGAGTGGGAATATGACGAGCTTCCGGTTCTCGCCGACGACGGCCACCATGTCGCCCATGGCCGGCACGCAGACCGCCGCCTCCTCGGGCTCGGACAGGTTCAGCACCTGTCGGCCCTTGCGGGTCATCGCGACCACCTCGGATTCCGGCACGATAAATCCGTTGGCGGCTGTCGAGGCGACGAGCAGCTTACGCTCGGGATCGTGCACGAAGGTCACGACGATGTCGTGATTGTCCTCCAGATCGACGAGGAGGCGCACGGGCTCACCGTGACCACGGCCGCCGGGGAGTTGCGAGCAATCGAGCGTGAAGAACTTTCCGTTCGTCGCAAACAGCACGAGCTTGTCGGTCGTCTGCGCGTGGATGGCCCGCTTCAGGCTGTCGCCCTGCTTGAAGTCGAGCTTCGACAAATCCTCCTGATGGCCTTTGAGCGCGCGGATCCAGCCCTTCTCGGAGAGGATGACGGTCAGCGGCTCTTTCTCGACGAGGGCGGCATCGAGATCGGCATCGATCTCGGGGGCATCCGTCAATTGCGAGCGGCGCTTGCCCTCGGGATGCGACTTGCCGAACTTCTCACGGACGCCCTTCACCTCGTCCGCGATCTTCTCCCACTGCTTCTCCTCGGACTTGAGCAGCGCCTTCAACTGCCCCTGCTCCTTGGAGAGATCGTCGTGTTCGCGGCGGATCTCGATCTCCTGGAGCTTGTTCAGAGCCCTCAGGCGCATGTTGAGGATGGCGTCGGTCTGGATCTCGGTGAGCTTGAAGCGGGCGATCAGCTTCGCCTTCGGCTCATCCTCGAAGCGGATGATGCGGATCACCTCGTCCAAGTTCAGATAGGCGATGAGGTAGCCGTCGAGGATTTCGAGCCGCCGCGCGATCTCGGCCAGCCGGAAGTTCGTCCGGCGCAGCAGCACCTGCTGGCGATGGTCGAGCCACTCGCGCAGCACGTCGCGTAAGCCCAGCACGCGCGGCACCTGCCCCTTGGACAGCACGTTCATGTTGAGCGGAATGCGCACCTCGAGCTCGGTGACGCGGAACAGGCTCTCCATGAGCAGCATCGGATCGACCGTGCGGCTCTTGGGCTCGAGCACCAAGCGAATATCCTCGGCGCTCTCGTCGCGGACGTCGTCGAGCAGCGCGAGCTTCTTGGTCTGCAGCAGCTCCGCGATCTTCTCGACCAGCCGCGACTTCTGCACCTGGAACGGGATCTCGGTCACGACGATCTGATAGCCGCCGCGCCCCGTTTCTTCCTTGTGCCACTTGGCGCGCAGACGGAACGCGCCGCGGCCCGTTCGATAGGCCTCGACCATGCTGGCCTTCGGCTCGACGATGAGGCCGCCGGTCGGGAAATCCGGTCCCGGCACCAGCTCGACGAGCTTTTCCACCGTCGCGTTCGGGTGCTTGATGAGGTGGAGCGCCGCCTGGCAGAGCTCGTCGATGTTGTGAGGCGGGATCGAGGTCGCCATGCCGACGGCGATGCCGGAGGCGCCGTTCGCCAACAGATGCGGCACGCTGCCCGGCAGCACGACCGGCTCGCTGCCGGTGCCGTCGTAGGTGGCGCGAAAGTCGACGGCGTCCTCGTCGATACCTTCGAGCAGCGCGGTCGCCAAATCTGTTAGTCGCGCCTCCGTGTAGCGCATGGCCGCCGCATTGTCGCCGTCGATATTGCCGAAGTTGCCTTGGCCATCGACCAGGCGGTAGCGGACGGCGAAATCCTGGGCGAGGCGGACGAGGGCGTCGTAGATGGCCTGGTCGCCGTGCGGGTGATAGTTGCCCATCACCTCGCCGACGATCTTCGCGCATTTCTTGAAGCCGGCGTCAGGATCGAGCTTCAGCTGGCGCATTGCATAGAGCAGGCGCCTGTGGACGGGCTTCAAGCCGTCACGCACGTCGGGCAGCGCCCGGTGCATGATGGTCGAAAGCGCGTAGGAGAGGTAGCGCTCCTCGAGGGCGGTGCGGAGGTTGACCGGCTCGATGGGGCCGGGATCGGGCAGAATCGGTTTGTCGCTCATGGGCTTGTCGGTATCCCAAGGGAGAGCCCGGGCTCAAGAGCGATCAGGTCACAGGGACTGGATCAGGAGGGGACGATGGCCGGGCTGGTGATTGAAATTCCAGAGGATTTGCGGTTGGCGATGGAGCGGGCGTTCCCCGGCGAGGATATTTCCGTGCTGGTGCGTGGCCTGATCGCCCGCGAGGTCGAGCGCCGCCGCGACCAAGGGGCCGAAGCCAACTTCCGCAAGATGGCGGTCGAGGCGCTGTTGAAGGATGCGGGTTAAGGCATCGGCGTCGCCCGGAAAAGGCAGAGGAAGCCCGCGCCGTCCTGCTCGATCTGCACGCTCTGAAAGCGGGCGCGGGCGAGATTGGCGGCATCCTCACCGTGCAATTGCTCGACGAGCCCCAACCACCTGACCCGCGCCTTGGCGAGCGCGATCTCCCGATCGCGGCCGACGGCGATGCCGGTCACCGGCGGCAAGCTCTCGATCGGCTCGGCTTCGGGCTCGATGAGGCGGAGCCGCAGACGCACTGCCCGGCCGAGCTCGGCGACGGCATCCCGGTTGACGTGGACGGAGAACCGGTTCTGGGGTCTTTCGCTGACGTGCAACATGGTCGTCTCCCTGAGCTATCGGCCGTCCGGTCGTTGAGGCTGCCGGCGGGTGTCGGGAGACATATGGCGGGTTTTCGCGGTCAGCGCCGTTACCGGGGTAACAGCAGCGGCCGCGCGAGACATCAAAGTGAATGAGCCCTTATACCAAACCGCAGAATGGCTGACCTCAATCAACGACGCTCACGTCCCTGCAAACGGACGCGCATCCCTGCCCCCCGTGAGGGGGAAGGCCAAGCGCCTTGGGTTTAGCGCAAGCTAAGCCCTTAGGCGCTTGGGATGGGGGGATAGACAAGACCACGAAGTCACTTGCTTCCGACCCCCCACCCTACCCTCCCCCTCAAGGGGGGAGGGTAGCGCCGCCAACGCCTCAACGATCCAAAGGTTCAGTAATTTCGCAGCTTGATAGTAGCAGCTCAGCTCTTCGGGAAATCCAGCCCCAGCGCCGTGTAGTGCTCGCGGTTGTCGCCCCAGCGCTCGTCGACTTTCACGAACAGGAAGAGATGCACCGGCTTCTCGAGCATGGCGGCGATGTCCTTCCGCGCCTCCATCGAGATCGCCTTGATCGTCTCGCCCTTGTGGCCGAGCACGATGCGGCGCTGGCTGTCGCGCTCGACGTAGATCGTCTGCTCGATGCGGACGCTACCGTCCTTCAGCTCCTTCCACGCCGTCGTCTCGACGGTCGAGGCGTAGGGCAGCTCCTCGTGCAGTCTGAGATAGAGCTTCTCACGCGTGAGCTCGGCCGCCGTCAGCCGCATCGGCGCATCCGCGATCTGGTCCTCGGGGAACATCCACACGCCCTTGGGCATGGCAGACGCGAGCCACCCGGCCAAGTCCTCGACGCCCGATCCATTGAGTGCCGAGATCAGGAACGTCTGCTCGAACGGCACGCGCGCGTTGAGCGCCTCGACGAGCGCCAGAAGCTTCGGCTTCTCGATCTTGTCGACCTTGTTGACGACGAGGATGCGGCGGCGGCCGAGACCCGACAACTTCTCGAGGATCGGATCGGTCGCCACATCGATGGGACGGCCCGCATCGACCAGCAGCGCGGTAACGTCGGCGTCGCCGGCTTCGGTCCACGCCGCCTCCACCATCGCGCGGTCGAGACGGCGGCGCGGCGCGAAGATCCCGGGCGTATCGACGAGGACGACCTGCGTCGCGCCCTTCATGAGGATGCCGCGCACGCGCGCCCGCGTCGTCTGCACCTTGTGGGTGACGATCGAAATCTTGGCGCCGACGAGCTGATTGACGAGCGTCGACTTGCCCGCATTCGGCGCGCCGATGATGGCGACGAAGCCTGCGCGGTGCTCGCTCTCAGTCATGTTTCATGTCCCAAAGTCCCAGGCTCTCGAGCATCGCCTTGGCGGCGGCCTGCTCGGCCTGCCGTTTGTTCGGTCCCGTGCCCACCGCCGGGTCGCGCCCCTTGATGCGCACCTCCGCCGTGAAGCTCGGCGCGTGCTGGGGACCGGCGCGCTTCACCTCTTTGTAGAGCGGCAAGTCCGGCCCGAGCGACTGCGCCCATTCCTGCAGCGCCGTCTTGGGATCGGCGCGAACGGCGGTCGCGCCGTCGACGTGATCGCTCCACAGCGCCCGGATGACGGCGCGCGTCTTGTCGAAGCCGGAATCGAGATAGAGCGCCCCGAGCAGCGCCTCGCAGGCGTCCGCCAGAATGTTGCTCTTGGCCCGCCCGCCCGAGCCGTGCTCGGAGACGCTCATGACGAGATGCGGTCCCAAGCCGATCTCGTTGGCGACGGCAGCGCACGTCTCGCGGCGGACGAGCCGGTTGAAGCGGCGCGCGAGATCGCCTTCGGAGGCCTCCGGGAACTGCTCGCAGATCACCTCGGCGATGACGAGACCGAGCACGCGGTCGCCCAAAAACTCGAGGCGCTCGTTGTCGCTCGCGGCCTTGTTGCCTTCCCGCGCGCTCGCATGCGTCAGCGCCTGCTCGAGCAGTGCCCGCCGCTTGAAGCGGTGGCCCATGGCCTGCTCGAGATCGCGGCGTGTCTTGCCCTTCACGGTGTCCTCACCGGGTGAGCATGCCGAGCCGGCCCCAGCGGGTCGCGATCGGCCATTTCCAGAACTCCCACCAGGCGGCCGTGCCGTCGGTCGAATAGAAGATGATCTCCGCGCGGCCGACGAAATTCTCGATCGGCACGTAGCCGACGTCGTCGGGGCCCTGGAACCTCGAATCGGAGGAGTTGTCGCGGTTGTCGCCCATCATGAAGAAGTGACCGGGCGGCACCGTGTAGACATCCGTGTCGTCGCCGGGTCCGTCGGGCGTGCGGTCGAGCACGTGATAGACGACGCCGTTGGGAAGCGTCTCCTCGAAGCGAGGGATGCGGCGGGTGTTGCCGAAGTTGTCGAGCTCCTCGTAGTCGTCGACACGCTTTTTCGGGATAGCCGCGCCGTTGATGTAGAGCACGCCGTCCTGCATCTGGATCTTGTCGCCGGGCAGACCGATGACGCGCTTGATGAAGTCTTCCTCGGTCTTCGTCGGCTTGCGGAAGACGGCGATGTCGCCACGTTTGGGCTCGCCCTCCCAGATGCGCCCCGAGAAGGGGATAGCATCAAGGGGGAAGGAGTATTTGCTGTAGCCGTAGCTGTATTTGGAGACGAACAGGTAGTCGCCGACGAGCAGCGTGTTCTCCATCGAGCCCGAGGGAATGTTGAAGGGCTGGTAGAGGAAGATCCGCACCAGGAAGGCGAGCGCGAGCGCCTGCAGGATCACCTTGATGATGTCCCAGGCTTCGGCCCCGGTGGACTTCTGTTTGGGTCTGTCTTTGGTCAGCGGCTCGGTCAAAGGTGCCTCGGTCCTTAAATCTCGCGTGGCGGCAGCCCGCCGGACTGCAGCCCCTATACGCCTTGGGCCCGTCAGGTGGCAATCGACAGCCCCGTTACCAAGGCCTCACCGGCGATCTTCTTTCAGCCTTAGTACGGATATGATCACAATGGCCTGGGCAAGCGGAAAGTCGTCGGTGATGGTGAGATCGATCCGCGCCTCGAAGCCGTCAGGGGTGATCGATTGAAGCCGCTTGAGCGCCCCCCCGGTCAAGGCGAAGGTCGGCCGGCCGGAGGGCAGGTTCACGACCCCCATGTCGCGCCAGAAGACCCCGTCGCTCAAGCCGGTGCCGAGCGCCTTGGCGCACGCCTCTTTGGCCGCGAACCGCTTGGCGTAGGAGGCGGCCCGCGCCGCCCGGCGGTCGGACTTTGCCCGCTCGACGGGCGTGAAGATCCGGTCGAGGAAGCGATCGCCGTAGCGCTCGATCGCCTTCTCGATCCGCCGGATGTCGATCAGGTCGTTGCCGAGGCCGATGATCATGCCCGCGCCCTGCCCCGGTCCATGGCAGCCCTGATGTCGCGGATCGCCGCCTCGAGGCCGACGAAGATCGCCTCGCCGACGAGGAAGTGACCGATGTTGAGCTCGGCGAGCTCGGGGAAGGCCGAGATCTGCTCGGCGGTGGCGTAGTCGAGGCCGTGCCCCGCATGCGGCTCGAGGCCGAGGCTATGGGCGAGCTTGGCGCCCTGGCGCAGGCGCTCGAACTCGCGCGCCGCCTTCTCGGCATGGCCATCGGCGACCGCATCGCACCAGGTGCCGGTATGCAGCTCGACAACGGGGGCTTTCAGCCTGGCGGAGGCCTCGATCGCCTTGGGATCCGCCTCGATGAACAGCGATACGCGGATGCCCGCCGCTGCGAGCTTGGCGATATAGGGGGCCAGATGGTTGTGCCCGCCGACGACATCGAGCCCGCCCTCGGTCGTGCGTTCCTCGCGCTTCTCAGGGACCAGGCAGACGGCATGCGGTTTGACGCGCAGCGCGATCGCCAGCATCTCGTCGGTCGCCGCCATCTCGAAATTGAGTGGCTTGGAAATCTCGGCCTTGATCCGCTCCATGTCGGCGTCGCGGATATGGCGGCGATCCTCGCGCAGGTGTGCAGTGATGCCGTCGGCGCCCGCGGCGATGGCCAGATGCGCCGCGCGGACGGGATCGGGGAGCTTGCCGCCACGGGCATTCCGGACGGTCGCGACGTGGTCGATGTTGACTCCGAGGCGTAAGGGGCGAGCGGACTTAGGTTGCAGAGACATGTCGGGCGCAGCCGTTGTTGATCGAACAAGCGGCCACCCTAACACGGGTCAGCAGTCCGAGGCGAAGGGGGCGGGGGGATGCTTGACCTTGGCCAGGGCGGCGGTGATCCTCGGATCGAAACCCGAGCGAAGCGCCATAGGCGCCGGAGCCCCATGCCGAGACTGAGCGTGCGCATCGATCTCGATCCGGACGGCCGCATCGGACCGGGCAAGATCGAGCTGTTGGAGCACATTGCCGCCTGCGGCTCGATCTCGGCCGGCGCCCGGCAGATGGGCATGTCCTACAAGCACGCCTGGGATCTGATCGAGGAGCTGAACCAGATCTTCGGCAAGCCCGTGGTGTCGGCGCAGACCGGAGGGAAACAAGGCGGAGGCGCCCAACTGACGTCCGCAGGCCTCGCCCTCGTCCGCCGCTACCGGGCCGTGGAGCGCGCCGCGCTAAAGGCCGCCGAGACTCAGCTCGAGGCGTTGCAGAAAGAGGTTGCGCTGGAGCCCGCGGCGGGTGACCGCCGCAAGTCGCGAACCTGAGGCCCGTGATCGCCTAAACGAACACCCGCTCGACCGAGCTGACGACGGGCTTTGCCTTCAAGCCCGCCATGATGCGGTTCAAGTGCTCGAGATCCCAGACCTCGAGCTCGATCTCCATCTTCGTGAAGTCGCTCGCCCGCTCGGTCATCTTGAGCTGATCGATGTTGCCGTCCTGGTCGCCGATCACCTGGGCGATCTGGGCGAGCGTGCCCGGCTGGTTGAGCACGGTCACCGAGATGACGGTTACGAAGCGCTCCGGATTCTCCTCGTCGATGTCCCACGCGACGTCGATCCAACCCTCCATGTCGTCGTACTGCTGCAGCTTGGGCGAATGGATCGGATAGATGAGGATGCCGCGGTCGGGCGTCACGATGCCGACGATCTTGTCGCCGGGCACGGCGCCGCCCTCGCCGAAGTCGACAGGAAGGCCGCCGCGAAGCCCGCGAATGGGCACGCCCGCGGCACTCTCGGGCGCCGCCGCCGAACGGGCCGGCAAGCGGAACTTGAGCCCCATCACCTTCGTCAGGTTGAACCAGCCCTCGTCGGGCTTACTCTCGTAGCGATTGCGCTGCTTGCGATCGGGCGGTGCCGCGGCCGTCTTGAGCTCGTCGCCCGGGAACACGGCCTTCAGCACCGTGATGGTCTTGAGCTCGCCCTTGGCGACCGCCACGAGCACCTCGTCGACCGTCTTCTGGGTCAGGCGTGCGAGCCCCTTCTGCACCATCTCGTCGCCGTAGGCCTTGTGGGCGCTCGCGAAGGCGGATTTGAGAATTTGCCGGCCGAGCTCGCCGAACTTGAGCCGCGTCTGCTCCTTGTTGGCGCGGCGGATCGTCGAGCGCGCCTTGCCGGTGCGGGCGATGCTCTCCCAGGCGGCCGGCGGCGTCTGGGCCTCGGCCGTCTGGATTTCGACCTCGTCGCCGTTCCGCAGCTCCGTCGTCAGCGGCCGGTGATGGCCGTTGATGCGGCAGCCGACGCAATGATTGCCGACGTCGGTGTGGACCGCGTAGGCGAAGTCGATCGGGGTCGCGCCGCGCGGCAGCGCAATGAGGCGGCCTTTGGGTGTGAAGCAGAACACCTGGTCCTGGAACAGCTCGAGCTTCGTGTGCTCGAGGAACTCCTCCGAGTTGTCACCCATGAGGAGCGTATCGACGAGGCGCCTCAGCCAATCGTAGGAGGCGCTCGAGGTCTCCTCGCCCTCGATCTGATCCTTGTAGAGATTGTGCGCGGCGACGCCGTACTCGGCGATCTGGTGCATGATCTCGGTACGGATCTGCAATTCCACGCGCTGATGCCGTGGGCCGACGATCGTCGTGTGGATCGAGCGGTAGTCGTTCTGCTTGGGGTTCGAGATGTAGTCCTTGAAGCGCCCGGGCACCGATCGCCAGCTCGTGTGCACGACGCCGAGCACCCGATAGCATTCCTGCATGTTGCGAACGATGATGCGGAATCCGTAGATGTCGGACAGCTGCTCGAGCGAGATCTGCTTGCGCTCCATCTTGCGCCAGATCTGGTAGGGCTTCTTTTCGCGCCCCGTGACCTCCGCCTCGATGCCGTAGGAGAGCAGCTTGTCGCGAACCGCCTGCAAAATCTCGCTGACCAGACCCTCGTTCTTCTTGTGCAGCTGGGCGAGCTTGCCCGTGACGGTCGCATAGCCCTCCGGATTGACCCATCGGAAGGCGAGCTCCTCCAGCTCCTCGCGCAGCCATTGCATGCCCATGCGGCCGGCGAGCGGAGCGTAAATCTCGAGCGTTTCCTCCGCGATCCGAGCCCGCTTGTGCTCGGGCATGTGATCGAGGGTGCGCATATTGTGCAGGCGGTCGGCGAGCTTGACGAGCAGCACGCGGATGTCGGTCGAGATGGCGATCAGCAGCTTGCGGAAATTCTCCGCCTGCTCGGCCTGCTTGGTGACGAGATCGAGCTTCTTGATCTTCGTCAGCCCCTCGACCAGATGGCCGATCTCGGGGCCGAACAGCTGGTCGATCTCGGCGCGCGTCGTGCCGGTGTCCTCGATGGTGTCGTGCAGCAGGGCGGTCGCGATCGTCGCGTCGTCGAGCTTGAGCTCGGTCAGGATCGCGGCGACCTCGAGGGGATGGGAGAAATAAGGATCGCCCGAGGCGCGCTTCTGATGGCCGTGCGCGCGCATGGCATAAACGTAGGCGCGATTGAGCAGCGCCTCGTCGGCGTTGGGGTCATAGGCGAGCACGCGCTCGACGAGCTGGAACTGGCGCATCATGGGATGCGCTCCACAGGCATGGCCGCTCGACGAGGTGTCGCCCACCCCCCACCCCTACCCTCCCCACGCGGGGGAGGGGGGAGAGAGCGCATGCGTCCCTGACGACGACGTTGTAGCGTACGAGACCTGGGGCTCGAAGCGCGGCGGCGAAGGCTGGAAGAGGCCGATAGAGACGACAGCTCTATCCCCGTCGTCCCCTCCCCCCCGTGGAGAGGGACAGGGTGGGGGGTGCCACGCACCGCGCCCGCAGCGGTGACACAGTACCGGGTGACCCGCGCACGCTCTCGCGGGTCGCGATGGCGGACGGTGTCAGCGCGCCCTTTGGCTCGCATTCGAGGCCTCGATCGGCACCATGCTTTCGAGACCGCGGAGGAGCTCCTCCTCGCTCATGCGATCCATCTGCGTGTCGGACGAGCGATCGTCGCGGCCGAGCACGGGGATGGCGCGCGTGTCGTTGGACATAACGGGGGCGGCCTGCGCCTCCGGCTCGTCGACCTCGACATACTTCTGCAGCGCGTGGACGAACTCTTCCTTCAAGTCCTCCGGCGAGATACCCTTTTCCGCGATCTCGCGCAGCGCAACGACCGGGTTCTTGTCGTTGTCCTTCTCGACTGCCATCGGCGCGCCCTTGGCGATGGCGCGGGCGCGGTGAGCTGCCAGCAGCACCAGCTCGAAGCGGTTCGAAACCTTGTCGACGCAATCCTCGACCGTGACGCGGGCCATGCGCAATGCCTCATGGATAATGGGGGTCAGCCGGGAACAATAGAGGATCGAAGGTTGCCGGTCAACACCACCCCCTCCCCGCCCGGCGCGGGGTGGACCGGCCCACAAGGCCCGTTCGCGCCGCTGGCGGCCTCCGTTATGGTTGCCCAGTCTCACCACAACGGGAGCCTCATGACCCAACATCAGCCGACCGCCGCAGCCGAGGGCTTCACCACACGCCGTCACGGCAAGATCCTGATCGTGACGCTCGACCGTCCGAAGGCGAACGCCATCAACAATGCCATGAGCCGGGCGATGTATCGCGTCTTCGACGGCTTCCAGAACGATCCGGACCTGGTGGTCGCCATTCTCGCGAGCGCCAACGCGCGCATCTTCTCGGGCGGCTGGGACCTGAAAGAGGTGGCCAACGCGGAATGGCAGCCGGGGGACGACCTTGACCCGGAAAAGGGCCCGGGACCGGGCGGCTTCGGCGGTCTGGCGGAGAATTGGACGCTGGATAAGCCGGTCATCGCCGCCGTCAACGGGGCGGCCGTCGGCGGCGGCTTCGAGCTGGCGCTCGCCTGCGACATCATCATCGCCAGCGACGACACGTTCTTTCAGCTGCCCGAGCTGATGCGCGGCTTCCTCCCCGACGTCGGCGGCATGCAGCGCCTTCATAAGCTGATCCCACCCAAGGCAGCGACCGAGATGCTTTTGACCGGACGGCGTGTCGGCGTCGAGGAGGCGCAGGCCTGGGGACTGGTCGCGAAGGTCGTGCCCAAGAGCGAGCTTCTATCGACGTGCATTACCGTCGCCGAGACGATCGCCGAGGGCGCGCCGCTCGCGATCCAGGCGCTGAAGGCCGTGACGCGGCGCAACGCGTCGTTGTCCGTGGAGGAGAGCTTCGCCAGGGCCGTTCCAGGCCAAAGCGGCATCCCGGTCTACGAACAGATGCTGTCGTCCGAGGATTTCCTCGAAGGTCCGCGCGCCTTCGCCGAGAAGCGCAAGCCCAACTGGACGGGGCGGTGAAGCTCGTCCCGCGACGCGCCCAGCCGCATGGCTTGGTCAGACGTCGCGGCTCTGTCTACAATCGCTGAGGATGCCGACGCGTTGGATTGCCGAAAGTCGAGGAGCCGCATGCCAAGATTTTTGATGCCGACAATGACCGCCCTGCTCGTCTTGGCGCTCGCCTCGCCACCAGCCGGCGCGGCGACCCTCACGATCACCTGCGAGGAGCGGGATGCGCCAAAGCCCTCGACCATGACGGTCACCTACGAGGGAGAGACCGACGGCACGATCAAGGTCGTCGGCTCGTTCGGAGAAATGTCGTTTCAGGCCCAGCGCTCGGAGGGCGAGGTCGAGGTCGACGGCCAGAAGGTTCCGCAAACCAGCATCTACGGCTTCGGCAAGGCGCATGTGATGATGCCGGCAAAGGCCGCGCTCGAGGCCTGCGTGATGGGCAAGCGCACCGCGGCCGACGCTGACGACCTCGCCAATCTCGTAGCCTGCCATTCGACCATCGAGACCGTCGAGACCGATATCGATGCCGAGGTCTCCGTTGCGATCGCAAGCTACCTGCACGGGCCGAGTGTCACGATCCGCCGGACCTATCTCGAGCCGACGAAGGGCTTCCGGGATATCGCCGGCCTGACGGACGGCCCCATGACGGTCGAGAACACGCCGCGGCCGGACTGTGCGTCGCCGCAATAGGACCGCGGCTTCCCCAGCGGTCGCAGCCCGTCGCGACAGCAATCGATCGATCACGCAGATCGCGTTCGAATGCGGGTTCACGGACAGCTCGCACATGATCCACGGGTTCAAGCGCGAGTACGATGTGACGCCGTCGCAATTGCGCAGCACCTACATCGCCCTTGGCTCCAGTTGAGGCGCGCCGGGAGACTTCGCCTCAGCCGTAGGCGACCGCAGTCACCGGCAACGACTTGCCGAGAACCACGTCGGCGAGCTTCTCGGCCATCATGATCGTCGGGGCGTTGGTGTTTCCGGTGGTCAGGGTCGGCATCAAGGACGCATCGACCACCCGAAGCCCCTCCATGCCATGGACTTTGCCGGTTTGGTCGGTCACCGCTCCGGCATCGCTGCCCATCCGGCAGGTCGCAACCGGGTGATAGCCGCTTCCGGCATTCGCCCGCACCCAGCTCTCGATTTGCGTCAGGTCACGAGCATCGGGACCCGGGCTGATATCCTCATTTCTGAGCTCGTCCCATCCGCGCTGGCGGACCATCTCCTTGGTTCGCTGAACGCCGATTGCGAGCGTTCGAACATCGTCCGGATCGGAGAAGTAGTTGAACTTAAGCTCCGGATGAACTGAAGGGTCAGCGGATTTCAGCTTGATCCGTCCGCGGCTCTTGGGATGCATGATGCTGGTGAAATACTGGAAACCGTCCCACGCCTGGGACTTGCCCTGATGGTACATGCCCATCATCGGGAAGAACTCGTGTTGTATGTTCGGCCCGGCCAATCCATCGTCGCTTTTGAAGAAAGCGCCGACCTCGAAGAAATTGCTGCCACCGAGCCCGCCCTTCGTCAGCACCCACCGCGCGCCGGTTATATACCGGCCCACAGGCGATAGCTGCCGGACGGGTGAAACCGATTTGCGTGTATTGTATTGGACCGGTACGCCGAGATGATCCTGCAGATCGCGTCCAACGCCCGGTAGATGCCGGACGAGCTTGATGCCATGCGGCTTCAGATCGTCGGCGTCACCGATGCCGGACAGCATGAGGATATGCGGCGAGCCGATTGCCCCCGCGCAGAGGATCACTTCCCTCTCGGCTTCGACGCTGTGCTCGATGCCGTTCTGACTGTACGTGACACCGGATATCCTGTTGCCTGACGACAGGAGCTTGCGAACGGCGGACTTGGTGGCGACGGTGAGGTTGTTCCGGCTGCGAATGGGTTTCAAGTAGCCTTCTGCCGTGCTTTGCCTCACGCCGTTCTTGATAGTCGCTTGCGCCACATGCACGCCTTCTTGCCGATGGGCGTTGTGGTCCGGCGTCAGGGACAGGCCATAGTCCTCGGCGGCCCTCAGGAAGGCGTCGTAGAGCGGATTTTCCGCCCGGCACCGCTGCACGAACAGCGGCCCCTCCCCACCCCTATACGCGCTGGCTCCGCTGTCGAATGTTTCCATCCGCCTGAAATACGGGAGGCAATGGGCGTAGGACCATTGATCGAGGCCGCGTTGCGCCCAACCGTCGAAGTCCCTGGGATTTCCGCGGTTGAAGATCATGCCGTTGATCGCCGACGATCCGCCCAGCACACGGCCGCGATGTTGCTCGCTGATCCGCCCATCGAGCCCCGGCTCCGGCTCGCTCAGGTATTTCCAGTTGAAGCGGTCGGTCTCGAGCGGAAGCCCCATCGCTGCAGGCATCCTGAGGATGACACTGCCGTCTTTCGGCCCCGCTTCGAGGAGCAGCACGCGCAGACCTGGGTCGGCGGACAGGCGGTTTGCCATCACGCAACCCGCCGAGCCTGCGCCGATGATGACGTAGTCGTATTTCTGTTTCGTGGCCGTCATGTCGCGTCAATTTGCATGGAGACAGGGCCGATCGGCGCGAGGGCCGTCTCGTCGTCACCCTCACGCCTGTTGTGCGTGTCCCCGACCAGAAGGTCAATTCGCAGCGTTCGCCTTGAGCCACGCCTTTGCGATGTCCTGCGGGCTCGCGCTGTCGATTCCGCTGAGAGCCGGTTCGCAGCAAGGGTTGCGTCGAAGAGGAGAGCAGACGTTTGCCGACGATTGCCCGCATGTCTGCGGTGATCGCAGAGCAGAAACCACTCTGCGCCGCGCAAGTCTCGGCTTCGAGTGGCCCGGATCAGCGCGGCTCGATCCGTCAACGTCCAAATCTCATAGGGTGGCGGCGGCGCCCTCGCCGCCACCCCCTTTCCGCGAATGACGGGCTACTGCGCCAGCCAAGCGTTGAAGCGCTCGATGAGTTGCGCACCGTTGTCGGCCCAGAACTTCGTATCGACCTGGACCGCCGTCGTCATGTTCTCCGGCGCCGTCGGCAGCGTCGCCAGCACCTCGGGGCTGAGCTTGGCCGTCGCATCGCGGTTGCCGGGGCCGTAGGGAATGATGTTGGCGATGGCCTCGCCCTGCTCGGGCATGCCCTGGAACGCCATGTACTTCATCGCGGCGTCGAGATTGAGCGTGCCTTTGACGACGGCATACCAGTCGAAGTCGTAGACCTGATGGTCCCAGACGATCTTGAAGGGTTTCTTGTCCGTGTTGATGGCGCTCGTGATGCGGCCGTTGTAGGCGGATGTCATCACGACCTGACCATCGGCCAGGAGCTGCGGCGGCTGGGCGCCCGCATCCCACCAGACGACCTCGCTCTTGATCGTATCGAGCTTCTTGAAGGCCCGATCGACCCCTTCTGGCGTCGCGAGCACCTTGTAGACGTCGGCCGCCGGAACGCCGTCGGCGATCAGTGCCCATTCGAGATTGGCATCGGGCCGCTTGCGGAGCGCGCGCTTGCCCGGGAACTTCTTGAGATCGAAGAGATCGTTGATCGAGGTCGGGCCGGGATTGAGCTTCGTCGTGTCGTAGGCGATGACGTTGGCCCACAGCCACAGCGGGATGCCGCAATCCGTCATGTCGGCGCCGATGAACTTGGAGCGGTCGAGACCGAGCTTGGCCCAGTCGATGGTCTCGAAGGTGGTGCCGCAGCCTTCGATGACGGCGCCGCTTTCGATCTGCACCACGTCCCAGGTCACGGTGCCGGCTTCGACCATCGCGCGAATTTTTGCCATCTCGGGACCGGCGCCGTCCTCGGTGACTTTGACGCCTGTCTTCTGCATAAACGGCTGAACGACCGCCTTATTGATCGCCTCGCTGGCAGCTCCGCCCCAGCCGACGAGCGTCATCTTGTCCTCGGCCGACGCGCTGGCCGCCCAAAGGCCGGCCGCGACGACGGACGCGCTCGCCAGCATCAACATTCTTCTCATCTAGGCTTTCCTCCCGTTTTGCGTTTTTGAGACCTGCATCCTAGGGCCCGCCTCGTCGGCGATAAGTGATTTTGCCTTACGATCGTGTGAGCGCTGCTTCAGGGTCGGAGCCGCATACGCAACGCTCCTCCCCGACGGCCAGTCCTAGGCTCCTGTGTCAGTCCGGTAGATACATGTCGTGAAGCGGCCATTGCTCCGCGGCCACGCCATCGGCGATCAGGCGCGCGATATCGTCGGCTGCGACGCCCGCCTCGGCAAGAATCATTTGCGTGCTGCTGCCATACTTCGGATGCGGGGCGGGCTGGCGGAGAGGCGTGCTGGAAAAACGGATGGCGCATTGCGCCACAAGATCGACGGGATAGCCCAGCGGGTGGCCGGCATGGCGGACAAACGCGACGCTTCTCTCGGCGAGCGCCCTTGCGATCGCGGTCTCGTCCACCAAGTGCCGAGCCCTGAGTGTCGCGTAGTCGTCCAGCGCATGAACAGCGATGCCAGCCGGCTCGAGTCGGCGACGCAGCGCGTCCGCTGTCAGCGTGGCGATGCCCTCCTCGAGTGGCGCAGACACGCCGAGCGCCGTCGCAAGATCACGCTCGGAGCGATCCGGGGCGGCCACGAACGCCCAGCCGTCGCGGACGGCGTAGATGCGATAGGTGGCGCTTTCGCCCAAGCCGTCCGGGTGGTGATCGGCCGTTGCCATGGTGCCATCGGCGCTCCGCACCATGAAAGGAAGTTGCACCAGCGCGCCGCCGGCCGCGAGCGAGCTCGCCGCCCACGAGCCGCTACCCGTCCGATCCCGGACGAGAAGCGCGGCCATCGCCGCAATCGATCCGCAGATGCCGGTGAGCACATCGATCGTACCGAAATGTGCGAACTCTTCCGGCGGCACCCCTGGCAGCGTCATCCGGCTCATCACGCCGGTTGCCGCCTGCAGCACCTCGTCGACCCCGCGATAGGTCGTCATCGGCCCTGTGGCGGGTCCCCCGAAGGCGCCGACTTGGATGACCGAGAGCCGTGGGTTGAGGGCCGAGAGCCGATCAAGATCGAGCCCAAGCTCAGAGAGCTGGCGATCGGTCCCGTTGTAGGTGACCAGATCGGCCTTGCGTGCGAGGGCCTCGAACACACGTCGCCCCTCGTCCGATCGCAAATCGAGGAGCAGGCTCTCCTTGCCGCGCCCCGCCTGCAAACCAAGCACCACCGTAATGAAAGGATCGAAACCCGGTCGAACATCGTCGATCTTGATGACGCGCGCGCCGAACCGGGCGAGTGTCCCGGCAACCGTCGGCCCGGCGATCACATTGGCGAGATCGAGCACGGTCAAACCCGACAGGGGGAGACCGTGCGCACCAGTCGCGACCGGCAGCTGTGCCGAATCGTTTCCCGTTTGGCGAATCCAAGCAAATGGACCCGGCTCGCGTGATGCACGGTGTGCCCGTATGAGGCCGCTCGCCTGCGCATGCGGGTCCTCGAGCCACTCCTGCGAGGAGCGGACGAGCGCACCACAGAGCCCCGCGGACGCAAGCTCCGCCTCGATCTCCGCACCGGACTTCTTGGCGAAGGCCTCGGTCAGCTCCTGCCGCAAGCGTGCGGCCCAGGTCCCCGAAAGCCGCGGCAGACCGAAGATCGATCCGTCCTCACGCGACGTCCACCGCCGCGAGGAGAGATACGGATCATCGGTGCCGAGGCCATCGGCGATGGCGCGCTCCCAGATCCCGAAGTGACGCAACACGCCCTCGACGAGACGGCGATGCGCGGGGGTCGCGAGATAGTACCAGCGTCCATCCGCACAGCGGTAGGATCGATAGAGCGGATCGATCAGCTCCTGCACGCGGGATTCGGGCAGCGGGCCGGTGAGGCCGGCGGCGGCACGCGCCTTCGTGTCTGCACCGCGCCAGTCCATATACCGGTCGGGCAGCCCGTGCAGCTTGAGGTGGTTGTAGGAAAGCCCCTCGAGCAGGGCGTTGTAGAGCGGCACCTCGATCTGCTCGCCGCGACCGGTTCTGCGTCGTGCATAGAGCGCAACGAGCACGGCAAGCGTGCCGAATGCGGTCGCATAGGCGGATGCCATCGGCATGGGCACAAAGGCCGGGCCTTTACCTCGCAAGGCATGGCTCGGCCCCCGTTCAGCATAGACCCCGGCCGCCGCGCAAACGATACCCTCGAAGGCGCGGAGCGAGGCCCGGTCACGATCGAGCGCCGAGAAGCCGGGCAGCGACAGCCAGACGAGGCGGTCATGCTCCCGGCAGAGCTGCGCGGCACCGAGACCGAGGCGGGCAATCGTCCCCGGGCGAAAGTTCTCGATGACGACGTCCGCGGTCGCGATCAGATCCCGGGCGGCGCCGATCCCGGCTGCGGTCTTGAGATCGATCGTGCGTTGCTGCTTGCCGCGCATCAGCATGGCGTTGAGCGGGGCACGCCAACGCGGCCCTTCCGGCGGATCGACTTTGACGACCTCGGCACCGAGATCGGCCAGCATCATGCCGACCGCCGGACCGGCGATGTAATGGCCGAAGTCGACAACCCGGATACCGGTCAGTGGCTGAGCCACGGTGCCCCCTGTTTCAGATCGACGAGATGGCCGGGAGTTTCGACCCGCAAGCGATGCTTGTCAGTTGAAAGTCGCTGACGAGTCGGCAATGCGGCTCACGCCGGCCCGCCCCGACGCGACGGCAGCAATTGGAGACCGCTTCTCCGCTTCGATGGTCGCGATCAGCCAGTCACGAAAGATCACGACGTTGCGGCGCAAACTCGCTTCGGAGGACAAGAGCACGTAGGTGAGGTCGCCTTCGATGTCGATGTCGGAGACTTGCACCAGGCTGTGGGTCAGAAGCTGCTGGCCGATGACGGCCCGCCTCAGCAGCCCGACGCCGTCACCTGCCAGGACGCTCGACAGCGTCATGCTGCCATCGGCCAGAATCGGCCCCTGCTCGGCGAGGCGCGGATCGAGTCCAGCCTTTCTGAGCCAGGCGGCCCAGAACGTTCGGCTATCGTCATGGATGAGTTGACACTTCAGGATGTCGGCTGGCTTGCGGATCGGCCCCGTCCGCTCGAGATAGTCGCGGCTGCACACCGGGACGGCATGCCCCTCCATGATGGCTTGCGCTTGATAGTCGGGCCAATACTCCGGCAAGCCGAACAGAACGGCCAGATCCGTCTCGGCAGGATCAAATAGCGTCGTCGGCCGTTTATAGCTGATGGTGACGTCGATCTCGGGATGCTGTGCCCAGAAGGCCCGCATGCGCGGCTGCAGCCACGACGTCAGGAACATCGGCAGGGCGCCGATGCGGACCGATGAGCGATCGCCTGAGCGCTCGAGGACGCGGGTGCCCTCGACGAGACGGGCGAATGCCTCGCAAACGGAGCTTCGATAGAGCTCTCCTGCAGATGTTAGGACGATGCCCCGGCCGTTGCGCTCGAGGAGCCGGATGCCGAGCCACTCCTCGAGCTGGCGGATCTGATGGCTGACCGCCGAATGCGTGACGCAGAGGTCGTCGGCAGCGGCCGTCACACTCCCGAGACGCGCGACGGCCTCGAAGGCTCGCAAGGCGTGAAGCGGGGGAAGGCGTTGGACCATGGGCACAGGCCTCATACCACATCGAGGTGTGCATGTTCCGCATGGGCCAGATGCGGTGTCAATCGAGGTTGTATGGCCCGCCGGCCACGCCTGATCGTCGGCCCATTGAAACCAAACAGCCCATCGTCAACATCGCCGCTGTCGAGCCGATGGCAGACCGTTTTGATCGCCCGGCGCGATCAGCATCGGACGCGTAGGGAACGTTGGCAGCGCTCGGGCGGCCATTTCTACAGGGACGCCGGGCCGGTTGGTATTGGCGCCCGCATAGCTCCGCGCGCCAGACCCTGTCGACGCTCCAATGAAAGCAAGCGGCCAAACCACCAATTGGTGCAGAACCCATCCATATGGTGGGTTCGCGATATCCACAGGTGTCCGACTACGGTCATCCGGTTGATGCGATGGCCGCCGTTCTCACCGAGATATGCACTTTTCTTCTGACGCCGCAGCTGCCATTTCAACGCCTGGGGCGTTGGTAAGTTCCATTACGGTGCCGGCGTCAATCGTCCACAGCTCTGCTGTCCTCTCCTGGAACAGGAAGTGCGGCCACGATGTTTCGTAGCCAGCCATGCCCGACCGGAGGAACAGCATGCTGACGGGACATCTGACTTTCGGAGCACTCGCAGGCGCCGTGCTTACCGTTGCATGTCTGCAGCTGAGCGATGGATCGCAAAGACAAATTCCTCAGCAGAAGAGTCCAATCGCGGATACAGCGCAAGACGCTCCCGTTCTGATCGCGCGTACGGAGTAGCGTGGACGGCGCCGGAGGCCGTGACCAAAAGGCTCCGGCCTCCAAAGCTGCCACCGGTGCGTCGGCAACGAGCAGGCCGGCATCGGGCGACGTTCGAATTGAAGATTAGGGAGGTGGCGAGCAGCTCGCATCGAGGCGTTCCCGGGTCCAACGAGGACAGTCTATAACTGCCGCACGCCTATCGCGCAGCGCCTACGAGGATCGGTTGGATGAGGTCGAGCGAATCTGAGCCTTGCCTGATCGGCATCGACTGGGGCACGTCATCCTTGCGTGCTTTCCTAATCGGAAATCACGGCGAAGTGCTCGACACAGTCTCGGCACCGCAGGGGATCATGCAGGTGGGAGACCGTGACTTCGATCCGATCTTTCAACGGGTCGTCCGGCCCTGGCTCGAGCACCGCGCCTTGCCGATTGTCGCTTCGGGTATGATCACCAGCCGCAACGGCTGGCGCGAAACACCCTATATCCGGGTGCCATCGGGTGCAGAGGAGCTAGCAAAAAATCTCGTCCGCCATCAGTCCTCGAGCGGGATCGAGCTCTGGTTCGTCACCGGCCTGACAACGGAGCGTGACGGTGCGCCGGACGTCATGCGCGGTGAAGAAACGCAAATCGCCGGCGCCACCGGTGCAGGGATGGGCGATGGCATCTACGTGATGCCAGGCACGCATTCGAAGTGGATCAGGGTCCTCGGCGGCAAGATTGAGGACCACTCGACCTACATGACGGGCGAGCTTTTCGGCGTGCTGAAGGCTCACACGATCCTGGGGACTTTGATGGTCGAGGGACCCTTCAATGACACCGGCTTCAAGTTGGGTGTCGAAGCGAGCCTGGCGGGCGCCGGCGATCTCCTGCACCGGCTCTTCCGCGTCCGCACATTGCCGCTCTTTGGGCGGATCGGCACAGAGATGGCCGCCGACTACCTGTCGGGGATGCTGATCGGTGACGAGATCAGGGCTGCGGCGGGCAACTTCGGATCCACCACGGTCACCATCGTCGGTGGCAGCGACCTGGCCCAACGTTATGCGCGTGCGTTTGAGCTGGCAGGCCTGAACAGCCGAATGGCACCAGACAATATCGCGGCTCTTGGACACTTCATGATTGCGCGTGAGGCAGGGCTCTTGCCGTGATTTCGTGGACCGCAGCCTTCGCCGAGACTCCATTGATCGCAATTCTGCGCGGGCTCCAGCCTGCTCGCGCGGCTGCCGTGGCGGGCAGTCTTTATGATGCTGGCTTTCGTATTGTCGAGGTGCCGTTGAATTCACCTCGCCCGCTGGACTCGATCGAAGCGATCTCCAAGGCAGTTGGCAGCAAGATGATTGTTGGAGCCGGCACGGTTCTGGCCGCCGCCGACGTGGACGGAGTCGTCGCAGCTGGCGGGCGGCTGATCGTTGCGCCCAATTTCGATGCATCCGTCGGCGCGCACGCTATGAAACGCGGAGCAACCTGGTGCCCAGGTGTCGTCACTCCGACTGAGGCCTTTGCCGCGCTGCGCCATGGTGCGACCGCGCTGAAGATCTTCCCGGCGGAACAGGTGCCGCCCCGAGCGATATCCGCGTTGAGGGCCGTCCTGCCGAGCGGAGCGACACTCGTGGTTGTGGGCGGAATCACGCCGGAGACGATGGCGGACTACTATGCGGCTGGGGCCCAAGGATTTGGCCTTGGATCGGCACTCTTCAGGCCCGAGTATGGTCACGACGAGATCGCCAAGCGGGCGACCGCCTTCGTCAGTGCCTTCGAGGCACTGAGGCCCGACTGACGCGGATCGCACGCCTCATTGCCGGTAGGGGCAAAACCTCAACCCAGGTCACTTTTCCAGCGGCTAAGCAAGCTTTCCGTCCTTGAGCTCCGGGATCGGCCCGTCGTAGTAGGGCAGCTTGTCGACGCGCGGCTTCCAGGTGCCGTCGTCGATGCATTTCTGGACGTGCCTGGCGATCTCCTCCATCGTCGCAAACCAGACGTCGCCCGTCTTCTGCATGTAGTCGATCATCTCGCTGATGCGCTCGCAACGGGCGAGGCGTCCCGACACGAACGGGTGCCAGACAGTGATCCACAATCCGCGATGCCGCCGCATCGCCTCGAACTCCGCCATGAAGACGTTCATCGCCTCGTTGGGCGACTTGATCGGCATCATGTAGTGCATGTCGGGCGCGTGGGTGAAGTGCGGCCAGTCATCCATCGCCCACTGCGTCGGCAGCTCGATGATCTGGCCCTTGTCGGTCTTCATGACATACGGGATGTCGTCGCCCATGAGGCTCGCGTCGTAGATCATGCCTTTGTCGATCATGAAGTCGATCGAGCTCTTCGAATAGTTATAGAGCGGCGCCCGCCATCCTCTCGGACTCTTGCCGGTCATCTTCTTGATGACCTCGACCTGGCGCTCGAACCAATAGAGCTCTTCCTCCGGCTGCAATCGGTTGGGGTTCTCGTGCAGGTAGCCGTGGGCCGCGATCTCGTGTCCGCCCTTCAAGATCTGCTCGACGAGATGCGGGTATCTCTCCATGCACCAGGCCGGATAGAAGAACGTCTGCTTGATCCCGTGATCACGATACATGTCCAGAATCCGCGGGATCGCGACGAGGTCGTACTTGAGCCAGGACATCGCCGACATCTTGTTGGGCGCGTTCTCGCGATGCTCGAGATGGAGAATGCTGTCCGTGTCGATATCGAACGTGATCGCGCAGGCAACCTTGGCGCCATTCGGCCACGGAACTGGATTCTTGATCATGTCGTGCACCTTCCCGTTGGATGTCTCGGTGTCGATCGGGGCTTAGGCCGAAGTCACGGCCACGCAATCTGCCTGAAAGAGCAAGCCTGGCTTGGACAATTCGTAGACCCTGACGGCTGTCATCGCCGGTGCACTGTGGGGCGCCATCTCGGCCCAAACCGTCATCGCGGTGTCTAGCTCTTCACAGACGTCCGCGCCATCTGAGACAAAGAACAGGTTCATCTTCACGACATCGCCGAGCGTTGCGCCCGAGGCCTGCAACGCATCCTTCAAACGCCCGAAGACGATTCTTGCCTGTCCCTTGATGTCACCGGGCGACATGACCTGCCCGGCCTCGCCGAGCGCCACTTGTCCGCCGATCCACGTCTCACCCAGCGCGCTGACGCTGTCGGAGAAATGACCGTCGTGGGCTTTTGCCGGCGCGGCACCGGTCGAGAGGCGCTTGTGCCCTCCTTTGAACGCCATGGCGTCGATTTCGAGGTCGAGCCCCGGATAGAGCAGGTCGACGCCGAAGCAGGTGACGACCGGACCACCCGGCCCGAAAACTTCTTTGGTGACGCCCAAGATTTTGTTCAGGAACGGGGTGCCGTCGGGCTCCGCGCTGTCGTACTTCACGCAGATTTTGACATGGGCGACGTCCGCGAAGGAGGCGCCGCCATCCTTCAGCACGTTGCCGATGAAGCCATAGATGGCGCGGGTTTGCGCAGCGAGATCGCCGACATGCACCGCGCCTCCCTTGCTGTCGGCGGAAATCTGCCCCCCGACATAGAGCCGGCCATCGGCCTCCCAGCCTTGCGACAGCGGCACCGGGATACTCCAATCCCAGCTGCCCTTCGGCATGATGCGTTTGCGGTTGGCGCGAGAGGCCCCCTTGAGCGCGATGCCTTCGATCTGAATGAGCTGTCCCTGATAGGGCATGCCCTTGATGCGAACCGCCGTCGCCGCCGGACCCGGGTTTGGAAAATACTCGAGCCGAACCCTGGTCATGGCCTCCCAATAGGCCGTGGCATCCTCATCCGCGCCGTCGAAGACATAGTATGTATTGAGGCGCACGAGATCAGCGAGCCCGAGGCCGGCCTGCTCGAGCACGGCCTTCATATTCTCGAACACGCAGCGCGTCTGACTTGCGATATCGCCGGGCGCCACGACCTCTCCATCGGCGCTCAGGGCTTGCTGTCCGCTGATGAAGACTTGATCGCCGATCGCAACAGCCTGCGAAAAGGGAGAGGCCGTCTTCCAGCGCCAGTTGCCGTCCTTGATCGTCTTTCGTGCGTCGCGCATGGCCAGATCCTGTGCGTAGTCGAAGGCTTCAAACGTCCTCGCGCGTGGTGCTTACGGTCTTCCGAGCCGGTAGCCATCGCGATCAAACGGATATCGGCTCGATTTCCTTCTCATATCGGATCGCAATCGGCTCGACATTGTTGCGGCCGAGGAAGAGTCCCTTTTGCGAACACTTGACGACCGCGTTCGCAACCGGCCGGCGGACCTCTTCGAACAGCCGCAGCGCCTCATCCACATTCGTGTTCTCCGCGAAGGCGTTCTTCAGCGCGAGGGCATCGACGAATGTCTGGCTCGCACCTTGCGCCATGTCGGGCATCATCGGGTGGGCCGCATCGCCGAGGAGCGTGATCCGGCCATGCGTCCACTTGTAGGGAACGCCATCGACATCCAGCAATGGACTCTGCACCAGCAGGTCTTTCGAGACCCTGGCCAGCGTCTTGGGAATGGGGGTCTTCGTCCAGCCGCTGAAGAACGCGACGAAGTCCTCGAAGGTCTCCGCACCAGACACGGATCCGAACCAGTACGCCCGGCCATTGCCGATCGGAATGAACGACAGCCAGCCCTGTTTCGAATAGAACCCGGTTTGCGCCGCCGGATCGACGTCGACGTCCGACAGGTTGAGCGTCGAGCGGAAGCGATACGCATAGTGCTCGTTGGGCCGGAACGTGACGCCGCCGATCAGCTGCTCGCGGACCTTGGAGTTGATGCCGTCGGCGCCAATGAGGACATCGGCCTCGTAGACCTCGCCGTTGCTGAACCGGCAAATCGCCTTCTGGCCCGCACTCTCGACCGACACGACGTCGTGGTCGAACCGGATCCGATCTAGGCCCGCAGCGTCACCGAGCGTTCGCGCGAGATCAGGCCGGAAGAGCCCAACGGCTGGTGCTCCGTACTTCTCCGGCCATTGGCTGGTATCGGTCGAGAAGAGTTTTCTGCCTTCGGTATCGAGCTCGATGTAGCTGTCGAGCTTGACCGCGATCTTGTCGAATGGCTTGCGAAGGCCAAGTCCGTATATGGCGCGCCCGGCATTCGGCCACAGATTGAAACCGGCACCGGTCGTCCTGATGTCGGGCGCGCGCTCGAAGACGTCGACGTCGTGCCCCAAGGACGACAGACCGATCGCAGCGGAAAGCCCGCCGACGCCAGCACCGACGATGCCAATCTTCATTCCACATCTCCGCCTGTATGCCGGAGCCGCTTTGGGAGGCGGCCGCCACACTCCGTGCAACCTGACGACAAGGAAGGATCGGTTCGACAACGGTGCTCGAGAGAAGGCCGGCGCACCTCAGTCAGGCATTGTGATCTCGTGCTTTTGTGAGCGCAAGCGGATTGGCGATCATCGCCACCGGCTACCTCCGCGCGACTGAGAGGTGGCCGCTCCGGCGCGTCCAACTCGTCACCTGAGACCGCTCGCGTGAGTGTCGCGACGCACTTCGGTATCTAAGCCGTGCCGCGCTTGGTCTCGGTCTCGATACCGATGCTCTGGAGAAACTCCGTCGGCAGAATGCCACCGGCACAGACGATGACCGCCTCGTTGGCGACGGCAAAGTGGCGCTCGCCTGTGCTGAGGATCACCCGTTGCGGCTCGATCGCGACGACCTCCGTTTGCAGCAACAGGCGCAAGCGGCCCTGGCTCGCAAGGGCCTCGATCTCTTGGCGGTTCTTGGCGCGGGCTCGATTGATGGCGTCGCCGCGATAGGAGAGGATCACGCGCGTTTCAGGCTGTTGGGCAACCGCGATAGCCGCTTCGAGCGCGCTGTCGCCGCCGCCGACGACAAGCACGGATTGGCCCCGGTACTGCTCGGCATCGACGACGCGATAGACGACCTTCGGCAGCTCCTCACCGGGAACGCCGAGCTTGCGTGGCGTTCCGCGACGACCGATGGCGAGCAGCACGGTCGTGGCAGAATAGGCATCTGAGCAGGTTCTTACCGAGAACCCATGGGCGTGCCGGTCGATGGCCGTAACGCGCTCGCCGAAGTGGATGTTGAGCCGAATACGTTTGAAGACACTCCGCCACAAACCGAGCAGCTTCTCCTTGCTCGTCTCGCGAAGCCGGACCTTACCGAGGATCGGCAAGCGCACGGGTCGTGTCATCACGATCTTGCCGCGCGGATAGTGGGCGACGGTGCCGCCGAAGCTGTCTTGCTCGATGGTCAGATAGCGCAAGCGATGCTCGTGGGCAGCGAGGCTCGCGGCGATGCCTGCGGGGCCGCTGCCGACGATGACGAGGTCGAGCGCCTGAGCCGCGGACCGGCGCGAGCGGCGGATGAACTCGACCGCCTGCCGGCCCTGCTCGACAGCGTTCGAGATCAGACCCATGCCGCCGAGCTCGCCGGCGATGAAGATGCCGGGCACGTTCGTTTGGAAGTCGGGCCCGACCACGGGCAGGTCGATGCCTCGCCGCTCGGTGCCGAACACGAGCGAAATGGCATCGAACGGGCACGCCGTGCGGCACGCCCCATGGCCGATGCATCGCGTCGGCTCGATGAGCTCGGCCTTGCCGGCCACAAGTCCGAGGATTTCCCCTTCCGGGCAAGCCGCAACGCACGCCCCGCAGCCCAGGCATTTCCCGAGGTCGATGACCGGGTGCAGCGATGGCGGTTCGACGAGACCGGCTTCGGCTGCTTGATCGCGGATCGAGACGGCGGCCTTCTCGGTGCGCCTGCGGAACACTGCAAAGATCGCGGTCGCCGCCGCGAGCAGGCCGGCATAGACGAGCAGCAGGGGATCGAAGGCGGACATACCGCTCAGCGCGTCTCGAGCCCGAGCTCCCGGCCGAGCGCCGCGAGCCGCTCGAGCGCCGCAGGCTCGTCGGCGAAGGTGCGTTGTGCGGCCTTCAGCGCCTCGGCGGCCTTGGCCGGATCTCCGAGCACCACGCGCGACCGGATGAGCTTCGTCCAGCCGTCCTCGTCATGGGGAGATTGGCTGAGCTTGGACGCAAGCCCCTCGACCATGCCTTGGATCATCGCTTGGCGATCCTGCTCGGGCATGGCGTCAGCAGCGGCGACTTGCTCGGACGTCGGACCGGATGCGGTCGCGTTCGCCATGCCGCCGAGCGCGGCGCGGGCGGTTTTCAGCTCGGCGTTCGACGGATCGAGAGCAAGCCCCCGGTCGTAGGCGTCACGGGCCTTATCGGGGCGCCCCGTGTTTTGATAGGACCAGCCGAGCATCCGCCAGCCGGCGGCGTCATTGGGCTCCTTCTCGAGGCGGGCCTCGAGCTTGGCGATCATCGTCTCGACGTCGGCGAGGCCGGTGGTCGGGGTTTGACCGGACATTGCCGGTGCGGCCGGTGCTTCGGACGGTGCGGCCGCATCGGTTGCGGCGAAGGCCTTGAGCTTCTCGTAAGCGCTCGCGATGTCGCCCTCGTCAGCGGCCGCCAGGGTCTCCTGTTTGCCGGCCGATTGCGTCAGCAGCTCACCTGCGAAGGCCGTCACGGCGAGTGCGATCGCGACGGCGGCGAAGATTGCATGCCAATGCGCCTGCAGCAGGGTCGAGAGCCGCGGGCGGTTGCTCTCCTCGGCCGGGTCGGCGAAGCGTGTCGTCACGAGGGACTGTTTGTCGGCCAGCCACAGGACGATACCGACCGTCGTCAAGGCGATGATGGCGCCAAGCAGCAGCGTGGACATGGATACGATCCTCCTTTCGACCAAACGCAACGAGCGCCAGACCGTGCAAAACCAAGCATCGCCGCGTGTCGAAAAGACGTCGACCTCGCGGAGACAATATCTACCGCGAGCCCGATCGACTGCATACCCGGAGAGACAACGGATTGACGTACCGTTCTATTCCTGCGGCGAGATGACAGTGACATCGCTGACTCTGCGCTCACCGTCCGCCGCATTGCCGTCGCATTGACGAGCAAGGTTCACAAGAGCGAGCGCGCGACTGCATACCCGGCGTGGCGTGTGCGCAGATCATTCTTCTATCGACGCGCTCTCACGCCCTGTCTTGGCGAAACAAGCAGGACGTCAGCTATGGCACATGTCGGCACGACGCGGATCGAGCCTCGTCTTCCGGGGCTTTCGCGCGAGGCGCGAGTCTCACCTCACAACGCCGCGAAGGCGGTCCGGCAGCGCTCCAAGAGGGCGCGGGGGCATGGCCTGCCGCTGCTGATCGTCATCCTCTTCGGTTGTCTCGTGGCGGGGTGGTCGCTTCGAGGTCACCATCTCGTCGATCCGGAGCGAGGGATCGGCTACGCCATCGGCATCACGGCCGGCCTGATGCTCCTCACCGTGCTGCTCTATCCGCTGCGCAAGCGGGCCGGCTGGCTCGGCTGGACAGGCCGCGTCGCGCGCTGGTTTCAACTGCACATGACGCTCGGGCTAATCGCGCCGACGCTCGCCCTGCTGCATTCCAATTTCGCTCTCGGCGCCCTGAACAGCCGGATTGCGCTCTACTCGCTTTTGACGGTCGCCGCGAGCGGCCTCGTCGGACGCTATCTCTATGCGCGTCTGCATCGTGGTCTCTACGGGACGAGAACGGATATCGTGCGATTGCTCGCCGAGGCCCAACAGCTGCGGCGAGATCTCAGCCTCGATCTCGAGCAATCGGTTCCGGTGTGGGACGAGCTCGGACGCCTCGAGACGCAGGCCATGGCGCTGCCGCGCTATACGCTCGCCCGGATGTGGCACGCAGCGCGCCTGCACGGGCGAGGCCGCCGCTTGGAGCGCCGGCTCCTACGGGAATGTCATGCCGCGCTCGCACGCAGCCCGCACGGCAGGGGGCTGTCCCGCCGCCTGCTGAGCGAGCAGAAGCGCGAGCTCGCCGCCCAACTTCGCACATATTTCGATACGATCGACCGCTTCACGAGCCTCGGCGTGTTCGAGCGCCTGTTCGGCCTCTGGCATGTGCTTCACGTGCCGCTGTTCGTCGTGCTGATCGTCGCCGTGATCGGGCACATCGTCGCCGTGCATCTCTACTGACCCGATGATCCTCTCGCTCAGCTCACGTATCGCTCTCGCTATGCTTCTGCTGCTCGCCGTATTGGCGGGACCAGCCGATGCGCAGACGATTTTCGAGAAGCTGGTGACGCCGGGAGAGCTCATCGAAAAGCACAAGGATCTCGAGCAGACCTGCGACAAGTGCCATCAATCCTTCGACAAGCAAGCCCAATCCGGTCTCTGCCGAAATTGCCACAAGGATGTGAACGCGGACATCGAGAGTGCCGCGGGGTTTCACGGAAAGTCGCCCGAGGTGAAGGCAAAGGCTTGCAAGGCGTGCCACACCGATCATGCGGGCCGGGACGCCGTCATTGTCAAGCTGGATGCCAGCACGTTCGAGCACGACCTCACGGACTACCTGCTCAAGGGCCGTCACCGGACAGCGAAGTGCGACTCCTGTCACCGGCCGGGCGTCCTGTTCCGCAAGGCGCCGGCGGCGTGCGTTGCCTGCCATCGCAAGGACGACAAGCACAAAGGCAATCTCGGAACAGCTTGTGAAAGCTGCCATAACGAGACGAACTGGGCCAAGGTCACGCGCTTCGACCACGCGCGGACGGCTTTTCCGCTCGAGGGTGCGCACAAGACGGTGCGATGCGAGGCCTGTCACGCCGGGCAGGTCTACAAGGGAGTGCCGACAACCTGTATCGGCTGTCATAAGCCCGACGACGTTCACAAAGGCAGTCTCGGCAAGGATTGCGCGGCCTGCCATACGGTCAAAACCTGGAAGCAGGCCAAGTTCGATCACGACCGCCAGACGAAGTTTCCGCTCCGCGGCGCACACAGCAAGGCGACGTGCGACGCCTGCCATGGCGCCGGCAAGCGGACGAAGGTCGCGACCGCCTGCGTCGCCTGTCACCAGAAGGACGATACGCACAAAGGCTCGCTCGGGCCTCGCTGCGAGCAATGTCATTCCGTCGCAAGCTGGCGCGCGGGCGTGAAATTCGATCATGCCAAGACCCGCTTTCCGTTGCGCGGTCTGCACAAGGAGGTGGCCTGTGCCGGCTGTCACAAGACCACGGCCTACAAGGGTACGCCCACGGCCTGCGCGAGCTGTCATGCCGACACCGTTCACAAGACCCGGCTCGGCCCGGCCTGCGAGCACTGTCACAATACGAAGGGCTGGCCTTATTTCACGTTCGATCATGACGTCGCGACGCACTTTGCATTGACGGGCGCGCACGCCACGATCGCGTGCGAGGCCTGTCATCAGGCCAAACAGCCGGCGACTCTCGTGCTGCCGACGCCCTGCGTCGCCTGTCATGCCACCGAGGACGTTCATCGAGGCAGCTTCGGCCGGCGCTGTGAAAAGTGCCACGACACCAAATCGTTCAAGAATGTTCACGGTGTGCCCTGACCGAGCAAAGGCGCGACGGGCTGCCGCACGAAATAAAGATTCCGTACTAAGAGAATATTTGCGCGCCCCAGCCGTTCGAGTTGCAGTGATCAAGCTTGGCCGCGGTCACCATCCGAGTGGGTGGCCGATTTGGCTATGCGTATCGGAGATTGATAACTGCGCCTGCGTTGTTTGCGCAGACGTTGCATATCGGCATTCTGTTATATGCTTTTCTACCTCGATAATATTAGTGCTTATTGATACATCAATTCGACAAACTTCGGGAGCGAGATCGCTCCGTCGACGGTCGAGTGGGGACGAGACCGGAAATGAGAAACGTCGCGGCTGCGACGGGGGACGTCGCGTGAACGTGCTATCGGCTTGGACACTCGTCAGGTGTCATCGGACGGCCCTGACACTTCTGGCTGCCGTCGCGCTGGTGTGCGTGGCGCTGCCGTCGCTCGGCGTTGCCGAGACGGCCCCGGTCTTCGATCATTTCACGACGAGCTTTCCGCTGACGGGGCAGCATGCCGCTGTTCCGTGCCAGTCATGCCATGTCACCGGGCAATTCGAAACGACGCCCAGCCAGTGCAGCTCCTGCCACAACGGCCGGCTCGCGAGCGGTAAGACACGCGCCCATGTCGCAACGACGGACGCGTGCGAGTCGTGCCACGCCACGAGCACGTTCGCGTCGGCTAAGGTCGATCATGATCAAGTGGTAGGCGCGTGCTCGTCCTGCCACACCGGCACGAGCGCGACGACCAAGCCCGCGGGACACATCAAGTCCGGGAACGACTGCGCCCAGTGCCACAACACGATTTCGTTCGCGAGCTCGGCCTTCGACCATTCGGCGGTGTCCGACACCTGCGCGAGTTGCCACAACGGCAAAACGGCGACCGGCAAGCCTGCGAACCACATCGCCTCGAGCAATACCTGCGAGGATTGTCACACGACCACGGCGTGGGCGAGCGCCACGTTCGATCACGCCTCGGCCACGGGAGCTTGCTCGACCTGTCACAACGGCAAGGCCGCGACCGGCAAGCCCGCCAACCACATCGCGTCGGCGAACACCTGCGAGGATTGCCACTCGACGACCTCGTGGTCGAATGCGCGCTTCGACCATGCGACCGTAACGGGTCGCTGCTCGAGCTGTCACAACGGCAAGGCGGCGACCGGCAAACCCGCCAACCACATCGCCTCGACAAATACCTGCGACGATTGCCATGCGACGACGTCCTGGGCCAACGCGCGCTTCGATCATGCCTCGGCGACGGGATCGTGCTCGACCTGCCACAACGGCAAGGCCGCAACCGGTAAACCCGCCAACCACATCGCCTCGGCCAACACCTGCGACGACTGCCACTCGACGACGTCCTGGGCCAACGCGCGCTTCGATCATGCCTCGGCGACGGGTGCCTGCTCGACCTGCCACAACGGCAAGGCGGCCACCGGCAAGCCCGCGAACCACGTCGCCTCGGCCAACACCTGCGACGATTGTCACACGACGACGACCTTTGCGAATGCCCGCTTCGATCATGCCTCGGCAACGGGCGCTTGCTCGACCTGCCACAACGGCAAGACGGCGACCGGCAAGCCCGCCAACCACGTCGCCTCGACCAATACCTGCGACGATTGCCATGCGACGACGACCTGGGCCAACGCCCGCTTCGATCACGCGGCGGCGACGGGCGCCTGCTCCACGTGTCACAACGGCAAGACGGCGACCGGCAAGCCCGCCAACCACGTCGCCTCGACCAACACCTGCGACGATTGCCACTCGACGACGACCTTCGCGAATGCGCGGTTCGATCACGCGGCAGCGACGGGCGCCTGCTCGACCTGCCACAACGGCAAGACGGCGACCGGCAAGCCGGCCAACCACGTCGCCTCGACCAATACCTGCGACGATTGCCACACGACGACGACCTTTGCGAATGCGCGTTTCGACCATGCGGCGGCGACGGGCGCCTGCTCCACCTGCCACAACGGCAAGACGGCGACCGGCAAGCCTACGACCCATCCCTCGACGACCTCGGTCTGCGAAGCCTGCCATCGCGCCACGGGCTGGAGCACCTCCCGGATCGACCACAACGAGGTGCAGGCCGGCGGCTGCGTCACTTGTCACAACGGCAGCATCGCCGAAGGCAAGCCACGAGACCATCCGCGCGCCGGCAACGCCTGTGACGAGTGCCATTCGACCCGCACGTGGGACCGGTGAGATCGATGATGAGCAAAATAGAGACTTCGACACTGTCGCGCACGATCCTCGTGATGCTCCTCGCCGTCGCGGCATCGGACGTGACGCTCGGGCAGAAACCCGCCGTGGCCGAGCCCGTGCTCGACCGCGTGTTCTCGGAAGCCGATGCCGTCACCAGCAGGAGCTGCGCGATCATGCGCATCGGCTTCAATTTCCGCGTCCGCTACATCGGCCACTTTCCCTCCTCGAACGGCACCGAGGTGCGGATCGACTTCCGAGCCATCGATCCGGAGGTCGCGCGCGCTGAAATATTGACCCGGCGCGAGTCGCTCCGCGTTCCCGCAGCTGTCGGCGATCGCATCCGCGCTATCGAGTTCGAGATCGGTAAAGGCACGGGTCTCTCTGTTCTCGTCTCGTTTCGTGACGCGCTCAATTTCGACGTCGCTCAGGGAAGCGATTTCGAAAGTTTGGTGCTCGCTCTACAGACGGGGAAGGGCGGGAAAGCTTGCGTGCCCGCGTTTCCTGCTTCGGCCGTCGGCACCGGCAAGTGGGATGCCGATCTCACGGCCGATGCGCCGGGCGACGAGGACGGCGGCAAATCCGCTTCGGGCTCCGATGCCAAGCTGCTCGCCGAGGCTCAGAAAGCCATGTCCGCCAAGGACTATGACAAAACCATCCGGCTGACCTCGAAGATTCTCGGCAATCCGAAGAGCGTGGCCGCCGAAGATGCCAAGGAGCTCCTTGGGCTCGCCCGCGAGCGAAACGGTCAGCTCGCTCACGCCCGCGCCGAATACGAGGAGTATCTCGCGCAGTATCCGGACAGCGAAGGTGCGGCGCGCGTGCGCAAGCGTCTGGCGTCTCTCGAAGGTAAATCGGACGGAGCGGAGACGAGCGCGGGGCAGGCCGAGGGGGAAAGCGGCACGGCCGAGGACGGCGAGCCTTGGCGCGTCTCGGGGAGCCTGTCGCAGTTCTATATTCGCGACGAGGGCATACGCAAGCTCAAGGATCCGACCCTGCCGCCCGATCCCAACGAGGACAAGGACGACAAGGAGACGTTCCAGAACGAGCTGCTGAACGGTCTCGACGTGAATGCCGAGTGGCGGACCGGCTCGGTACGGAACAAGGCGCGGTTCTCAGGTACGCTCGAGGACGGCTTCGAGGACGGCGATGGCGACATCGGCAGCGTCGCCTCGGCCTATCTCGACTCGGCCATTCCCGGCTGGGGTGTGTCGACCAAGATCGGCCGCCAGAGCCGCAACACCGGTGGCGTCGTCGGCCGGTTCGACGGGGCGCTTGCGAGCTATCAGGCGACCGACCAGGTGCGGTTCAACGTGATCGGCGGCTCGCCCGTCGAGCACCGGCGCGACCTCCCCTACGCCAACGATTCGATCTTCTACGGGGTGAGCGCTGATATCGGTCCCGTGCTCGGTGGGTTCGACTCGACGATCTACGCCATCGAGCAGCAGACGGACGGGTTGCTCGACCGGCAAGCGATCGGCACCGAGCTCCGATATACCGACGATACCACCTCGGTTTTCGGCCTCATCGACTACGACGTGCACTACGACGAGGTGAACATGGCGATCACGACGGCGAGCTGGACGGCGCCGGACAAGTCGACCATCAGCGCCTCGGCCGACTACCGGAAATCGCCATTCCTGCTGACGCAGAACGCTCTGCAAGGGCAGACAGCCGGCTCGCTCTCCGACATGCTCACCTTCCTGAGCGAGGAGGAGATCGATCAGCTCGCGCTCGACCGCAGCGCCACCGCACGAACCTTCTCCGTGAGCTACTCGAAACCGCTCAGCGAGATGTTTCAGGTGACGCTCGATGCGACGCTGGCCAATATCTCCGCCACGCCGGCGTCGGGCGGTGTCGAGGAGGTGGCCGCGAGCGGCAACGACTACTACTATTCCGCCCTCCTCCTCGCCAACAGCGTGCTCAGGGAGAACGACGCGTTCACGCTCGGGCTGCGCTACGCCGACCGGCAAAGCTCCAACACCTATGCCGTCGACGTCAGCTCGCGCTATCCCGTGACGAGCGCGCTCCGCGTCAGTCCCACCGTCCGGCTGAGCTACCGGGAAGGCGAGGTCACCGACTTCACCGAATGGTCGGTCCTGCCGTCGGTGCGCTTGAACTACGCCTGGATGGATGATGTCGGCCTCGAGCTCGAGGCCGGTGCAAAGTACACCGAGCGGCAGGAGGGCACGGCAACGAGTGACGACCTCGAGTATTTCTTCATCGTCGGCTATCACTACGACTTCGACGTCGATCAAAGATCATTCGATCTGCAGCGAGGCGATTAGGGCGATCAGCTCAGCCCGTCCAAGACATGGTCTTGTTTTGAAAGAGGTTAATGGTGCCGCCGAGAGGAATCGAACCTCCGACCCCACCCTTACCAAGGGTGGGAACACCATTTCTCCAAGATTCCTACTGTTGCAAAATCATAGATTTGTCTTGTTTTTTGGCGACTCTAAGCCGACGTTGGTTGCCGCGCGGTTCCTCAGACCTGATGCTGGGTGGTTCCTGGGTGGTTCCTTTAGTTCAGGGCAGTTCCCCATGGCGGCTGTTAAACTCACAAAGCGCATCATCGAATTGGCTACGTCCAGCGACCGAGACCAATTCCTTTGGGACAGTGAGGTCAAGGGCTTCGGCGTCCGCATCTGGCCGTCGGGTCGCAAAACTTTCGTTGCTAAATACCGTGCTGGCGGCGGCAGATTCTCACCCAGCCGACGCTTAACGATTGGCACGTATGGAGTGCTTACCGTTGAACAAGCACGAGCTTCAGCCAAGAAGGCACTTGCGGCGGTGGTCCAGGGATTTGACCCTGCTAGCGAGAAACAGGCAAAGCGGCGCGAAATCACTGTTGCCCAACTCATCGACCTCTATGCCGAAAGGGGCACCGCTCACCTCAAGGAGCGCAATCGTCGATGGACCCTCGCACGGCTCCGGCATCACGTCGTCCCACTGCTCGGTCATCAAAAGATATCCGAGGTCCGCATCGCAGACATTGAACAATTTATGCGCGACGTTAAGGCGGGGATCACCGCCAAGGACGAGAAGAACGGGCCCCGCGCGCGGGTGATTGTTAAGGGTGGCGCAGGCGCTGCGGCAAAGGGGATCCGTGATCTATCTGCCGTGTTCGCCTTCGCGGTTCGGCAAGAGCTACTGGCGAGCAACCCGTGCACACCGGTGAAGAAGCCCGCTGATCGCAAGCGACTGCGCTATCTCACTCTCGACGAAGTGAAGCGCCTCGGAGCGACGCTGGACGAATTGCTGCTCGAAGGCACAAACCCAAAAGCTATCGCCATAATTCGCCTTTGGGCGCTGACCGGCTGCCGTCGTGACGAGATCGCCGGCCTCAGTTGGGAAGAGGTCGACTTCGCCAATGCCTGTCTGAGGCTGAAGGACAGCAAGACTGGACATTCCGTGCGACCGCTAGCGAGCGCCGCGTTCACACTGTTGCAGGGTCGAGATCGCGTGCCCGGCTGCGACTACGTCTTCCCGTCCGATGATGGCGCTACCTTTTACCAAGGCACTAAGCGATTCTGGCCGATTGTGGTTGCACGCGCTCAGTTGCCAGGTGTGACCCCTCACACTCTTCGACACACACTTGGGTCAGCCGCCGTGTCTTCCGGAGAAACACTTACAATGACGGGCGCACTGCTTGGTCACGCGAATGCGCGATCGACTGCGATCTACGCCCACATGCAGCAAGACCCAGCACGCAAAGCCGCTGATCGCGTCGTGGGACCGATTGCGGCGGCCCTAAATGCGACTCGAACATCTAAGACAATCGGCTAGAGAAGGTGGCGAGTTCTTGGAGCCAATGTTGTATCGCCAGTCGCGCTGAGATTGACGTAGTCGAGTGGTGCCCGTGCTTCCACGATCCGTTGGCTTGCCCATGAGGTGCGCCGCTTCCGCGGGCGCCTCCATGCATTCGGCAGCGGGCTCTCCCATGGGTTGCGGGCGATCGGCATGGCGTGCCTCGTCGCGTGCGTGCACAACATCTAAGAGCGGCTTGAAGTCGTGTAGCGTCTCTGTTTCCGTGTTGACACTTGGGGTGCATGGGGTTGGCCAACGATTTGCGCTACCCCCTACCCCCGACCGCGACGTGCCCCACAACAGCCTGACCGCCAGCGTGCACGTGAACGTGCTCGACGCGAACGGTCTGCTCACCGCCGCGCTGGAGCTTGGCGAGTAGCTCGATGTGGCCAGCCAAGGCTCGCATAAGCTTCGCAGCTAGCCGGCCTTGGGCCTCGAGCTGAGGGAGGTACTGCGCTCGCTTGGCCTTGTGCAGGAAGTCGATCACCAAGCCATGCGTAATGGCGATCTCCGCGGCCAACATGGCCTCGAGTTCGTTACGTGGCCTGACGCCATCGATCGCGGCGAGGACGGCGTTGATCCGGATTGGATCAATCGAACCGTCGCTGAGCTTGCAGGCAGTAATCAAGCGATCGAGCTCAGTCAGGGCGAACGCGTCGCCGACCGTCCCGAAGGCCGCATGCAGTCGCTCTCGCCATGTCGCTTCGTCACCAGGAACCGGACCGATCCTTTGGAGCGTACCTTTGGGGTCGGCCTCGATGCGCATCGAGAACCTGGACGCCGTCGGGTTGGCAATCGCACCGCAAGCGTCGACCGAGTCTGCAGCTGGTCGGACGCATGCCGCCTGTTGTGATCGTGCAGTAGCCATCAGCGTCCTCGAAAGTCGTTTCGGTTGTGGTCACGACGCAGGACGCAACAGAGTTTGAGGCGCTAGTTTACCGGATCTGTGCGGCGCTCATAGTCCCGCCGGTGACACCACCAAAGCCCGACAGCCAGTCTCGCTAGCGCAACCGTTGCCGCTCTGACTCGTGGCGGCTCCCTCACCGTCGAACAGGCTGCCCATATCGGCTGATCCCGCGTCCGGCTTCGGGGCTGGCCGGCTTGGACTCGTGGCGGTCCCACCGTCCATCCCCGAAGCTCCACTGCCTCCAAAAAAAAGAGGCGGGCTGGCTGGCTAATAATTTCGTTTTCGCTTCAGTTCATCTTTTCCTGAAAACCCACTACAGCAGTCCTACAGCACCTACAGAAGAAGGGGGCCCAGCCGCGAGCCCGCCACAGGGTTGCTCACGATACCAAACCGGTACGCTGAAGAGCCCGTTCATACGGTCTCATCGTAGATACCGGGCTCATGGTCGGCGAGCGACAATCCCTCGGGCCCATTGCCGAACGCGTAACGATTGGCGCGATGACCAGCTCCGGGCTTCCATTGATCGACAACGATGACCCAGCCGCGATCGATGAGAAATTTCATCGATCTCTTCGAGGAGGCTACAGGCATGTAGAAGAGACGTGCCACCTCCCCGTGAGAGACTTCTGCGTAGCCGAGGTCGGGCCGGAACCTGTGCATGAGGTGGCCGGCGATCACGAGCGCATTCGGCCGTTTGTTTACGCCAGGATCTCGCAGCAAGTGTTCATGCCACGAGAACCTCCGGCTGTTGACGTGCCGACGGCGTGTGATGTCCGCCTCGGTTTCCATCACAGCTCTCCACGATCAGACGTGGAGCGACGGCGCTTGGACTCGAGCCAGGCATCTAGATCAGCGGGATCGTAGACGACTCGGCGGCCGATCTTGACGTATCGCGGGCCACCGCCTGAGAGCCTAAGCTTCTCGAAGGTCGAGGAGGATGAGCCGCAGTATTCAGCAGCCTCCTTCGTTCGCAGCATACGACGGGAGGATTTGGTGGGTTCTGGCATTGTGCTGGCGCTCCGTGAATCGCCGGGAAGGTCCCGGCTGGTGCCAGCAAGATCGGAACATACCGAGCAGTATAAAACTCACGGGCGTTTCATTTTTTCGGTCTGATTCCCGCCGTACGTTTCTTTGGGCGCCGACCAGGGTACGTCCAAGCTAGCGCGCCAGCAGTCACAGCGGACTCAGACCAGATGACGAAGAAGCCATCCCTGGCCACTCCAAACTTCTGCTTCGCAATCTTTGTTGCTGCCTTTTTGGTCCAGGTGGGCTCGCCCGGATGCGCCCGCATCTCTTCCAGCAACCAATCTTTGCACCGCTGATAGGCGTCACGACGTGCATCTGAACTCGCTTCACTTCTGCGCCAGCACTTCATCACGTCTTTCCGCAAAACTCGAACGAGAGTGTACTGAGCGCTATGGTCGTGCTCGTATCGGATTTCGTCTCGGTCCTTGGCCTCTCCAATCTGGAGGTAACACCACTCGAAGGAGGGGATCTCCACGACGCGAACGTCCGCTACACTCATCCCCACCGTTCGGACGCGTCCCATGCTGGCCTTGGCCGAGAAATCGGGTAGCGCTTTGAGCACGGTCGTTTTTCTCCAGCCGGTCTCGACCTGGTACTTCTCCCAGGCCTCGCAGAGCACGAGCCCGAGCGTCGACGCCGGCTTAGCGTAATCGAGCCACCATCCGTCCTCTGAAACGACCTCTTGCGTCACCAGGTGACGCACAAGCTTCGTCCTCCAATAAGGAGCGGCCGCACGATAGGGATCGAACTGACTGCGCACACGATCAATCGTGCGCCACACGATCCACGCCACCACCATCGGCAGGGTCCACCAAGCCTCATTCTCGGGGTCAAATTCAGTTGGGCCAGGGACATGCTGCAGAGGCTCGAGCCCCTCCTCGCGCGCGATCCGTTCGGCGGCTTCGGGGGTGAGCCGCCCCATGCTTAGCTCTTCGAACAACTCGTCTCGCCGCCGGTCTTTGTCCACAGTCGTCAGTTCAGACATGATCTTGACCTCCGCTGATTGAGGTCTGGCGACTGATTCGGGCGTCGCTATGAAGCCCGCGAGTCACGTATAATCTCGGCCAGACCGGTGCTGAGATCGCCAGGGGGACGCATGTTCGAGCAGACGTTCAAAAACATCGACGATGTGCTCCGGAAAGAGGCCGGCTGCACGACCGAGCTCGACTACGTCGAGCAAACGTCCTGGATGCTGTTCCTGAAGTACCTCGATGACCTCGAGCAGGAGCGCGCCGCCCGTGCGGCGCTTGCCGGCCGAAACTACCGATACGTGATCGACGAGCCCTATCGCTGGGTCGCATGGGCGGCACCCAAGTCCGCCGATGGCACCCTCGACCACGACACGGCCATGACGGGCGACGACCTCGTCGACTTCGTCAATCGGAGGCTCTTTCCCTATCTCCAAGGATTCAAGCAACGGGCCACAGGCCCGGCCACGATTGAATACAAGATCGGCGAGATCTTCGGCGAGATCAAAAACAAGTTCACGAGCGGCTACTCGCTCCGGGAGGCGCTCGAGCTGCTGGACGCGCTTCGCTTTCGCTCGCAGGCCGAGAAGCACGAGCTGTCGTCGCTCTACGAGAGCCGCATCAAGAAGATGGGCAACGCCGGCCGGAACGGCGGCGAGTACTACACGCCCCGTCCCCTCATTCGCGCGATGATCCAGGTGATCAAGCCGCGGATCGGCGAGCGCATCTACGACGGCGCTTGCGGGTCGGCTGGCTTTCTGTGCGAGGCGCACGACTATCTGCGTGCCGGCGAGCTCACGACGGGCGAGCTTGCGACGCTTCAGGAAAACACCTTCTACGGCAAGGAGAAGAAGAGCCTCGCCTACGTTATCGGCATCATGAACATGATCCTGCACGGCATCGAGGCGCCCAATATCGTGCATACCAACACCCTGGCCGAGAACATCGCCGATCTGCAGGACAGAGATCGCTTCGACATCATCCTCGCTAACTGTGGAGTTGCAAGAGGTTGTCCTGGGTCAGTCGGATTCGGCTGATGGGTGGTTTTTTGTCGAGGCTGGCATGTGGTCTGTGCCAGTTGTAGCGATGCAGCCATTCCGGCAGTGCGGCCTTGCGCTCGTCTGAGGTTTCGAAAGCGGTAGCGTAGGCCCATTCGCGCAGCGCGGTTTGGATGAAGCGCTCGGCTTTGCCGTTGGTTTGCGGCGTATAGGGCTTTGTCATGATGTGCCGGATGCCGAGTGCGCGGCAGGCATTGGCGAAGGCTCTCGACCGGTAGCACGAGCCGTTGTCGGTCATGACACGTTCGACGCGGATGCCGAGGCGCTCGAAATAGGCGACGGTTCTTTCGAGGCAGAGGACGGCGCTTTCCTTTCGCTCGTCGGGTAGCAGATCGATGCGTGCGATGCGCGAGTGATCGTCGATGGCGACGTGAGCGAACTCGTAGCCGGCGCCGTCGCTGCGCTTGTGACCGGTCTTGCGGCCGGTGATACGGAAGCCGGTTTTCCAGAATTTACCGAGCTTTTTGATATCGATGTGAATGAGCTCGCCGGGCGTTTCGCGCTCGTAGCGAGGTCGGGGTTCAGTCGGCTCGATCGCGGCGAGCCGGCCGAGGCCGCGTGCTGCCATGAGACGAGAGACGGTCGCCAGCGACAGACCGAGCGCGGAGGCGATATGGCATTGCGTGTGGCGCTGCCGACGTAGGGTTTCGGCGGCCTGGCATATGGCGGCCGGGGTCCGGCGCGGCGACGAGTGGGGTCTGCTGGATCGGTCGCGGAGGCCGGTGACGCCCTGCTTGCGATAGCGATCCACCCACGTCCTGACGGTCTTGGCGGTGGTCATGAAGCGGCGCGCGGCCTGGGCTGGGGTCAATCCCTGCTCCACGACGGCGCGCACCATCTCCTCTCGACCTCGCGGCGTCAGGCGGGCATTCTTGTGGACGTCCATTCGGCTCTCCCCGGTGATCGCTGAAGTCTCGCAACCTCAGTCTCTCCGGACCGAACCGAATGGACAACCTCCTGTAACATCACAGCTAACCCGCCCTTCGGCGGCAAGGAGCGCAAGGAGATTCAGCAGAACTTTCCTGTAAAGACGGGCGAGACGGCGTTCCTGTTCCTGCAGCATTTCATGAAGTCGCTGAGGGCCGGCGGACGCGCCGCCATCGTCATCAAGAACACGTTCCTGTCCAACTCCGACAACGCGTCGCGCTCGCTTCGAAAAGAGCTGTTGGAGGGCTGCAACCTCCACACCATCTTGGATTGTCCGTCAGGTACGTTCCAAGGCGCGGGTGTCAAGACGGTGGTACTGTTCTTCGAGAAGGGCGAAGCGACGCGCAAGGTCTGGTTCTACCAGCTCGACCCCGGCCGCAGCATGGGCAAAACCTCCGCGCTCAATGATGACGACCTGAAGGAATTCGTGGCCCTGCAGGCGACCAAGGCCGACAGCGAGAAGTCATGGTCCATCGACATGGACGACGTGGACGAGGCGACATCGGACCTCTCCGTCAAGAACCCGAACAAGGCCGAGGAAGCGGCGCTCCGTGATCCGAAGGAGATTTTGGCGGAGATCGCCGCGCTCGACGCCGAGACCGCCGAAATTCTCGACGGCATCAGGGAGATGCTGTGATGGAGAGGTGGACGACGCGACCACTCGCAGAGGTTTGCGACCTGAATCCGCCCAAGCGCGAGGTCAGGCAGAAACTTTCCGTTGATGCTCAGGTCTCATTTGTTCCAATGGAGCAACTTGGTATCTGCCAAAAGTCGATCCAATCGAACGGCACAAGATCCCTGGGCGAGGTGTACGGCGGGTACACATACTTCGCTGAGAGAGATGTGTTGCTGGCGAAGATCACACCTTGCTTTGAAAATGGAAAGCTCGGAATCGCCACCGGCCTTGAGAACGGCGTCGGTTTCGGATCAAGCGAGTTTCACGTTTTGAGATGTGGTCCAAGTCTACTTCCTGAGTTTCTCTTCTATTTTCTTTCCCAACAATCAATCAGAGACAACGGTGCGCGCTTGATGACTGGCGCAGTCGGTCACAAGCGAGTCCCTCTAGAGTATGTTCAGGGCCTCAACATTCCCGTGCCACCACTCCCCGAGCAGAAGCGCATCGTTGCCATTCTCGATGAGGCGTTCGAGGGCATCGACAAGGCTATCGCCAATACGGAGAAGAATATTGCGAACGCGCGGGAGTTGTTCGACGCTCACCTAGAAACCACCTGCCGTCAAGTGGCGGCTGCGTCACCCGCGCGCCCGCTCGCCGACCTCTGCAAATCAGATCGTGTGATCACCTATGGAGTGATCAAGCTCGGCGAGCATTATGAGGACGGAGTACCGTGCCTGAGAACAAGCAACGTACGCTGGCTCCACATTGACGAAGATGGCATGAAGAGAATTTCACCTGCACTATCTCATGACTACAGGCGCACCGTTCTGTCCGGCGGTGAGGTGCTCGTTAACGTTCGCGGCAGTCTCGGTGGTGTCGCTGTTTCCGCGTCGCATATGGCAGGCTGGAACGTCTCACGCGAAGTCGCCGTAGTTCCTTTAGAACCGTCGCAGGCCGTGGCTGATTTCGTCGCGTATTGCGTTGGCAGCCGATCCAGTCAACGATGGTTGTCCGGCGTGCTCAAAGGTGTAGCTTACACCGGAATAAACATTGAAGATTTGCGCAATCTTCCCGTGCCAACGCCTTCGCTAACGGAACAACAAAAAGTAGTCGAAACTCTCAGGGAAGCTCTAGGGGGGTGTCGTTCGGCTGAGGATGCCTACACGCGGAAGCTTTTGGCTCTTCGCGAACTGAGGCAATCAATTTTAGCGCAAGCCTTTTCAGGACATCTGTCGGGGCTAACCGGGGCCGCCGCTTGAACGAGGCCGAGACCCGCGCGGAGCTGATCGACCCCGCCCTCAAAGCCGCGGGCTGGGGTGTCGTCGAAGGCAGCCGGGTTGCGCGCGAGGTCATCACACTCGGCCGCCTTCAAGGTCAGGGCCGTCGAGCTCGAGGCCTCTCGTGCGACTACGTGCTCCTCTACAAGAACCAGAAGCTCGGCGTCCTCGAGGCCAAGAAGCGTGACGCCGCGTTGGGCGAAGGCGTCGGTCAGGCGAAGGACTATGCCGAGAAGCTCCAGGTTCGCTTCGCCTTCGCGAGCAACGGGCGCGGCGTCTATCAGATCGACATGAGATCCGGCCAGGAAGCCGACGTTCCAGCCTTCCCATCGCCCGACGAGCTCTGGGCCCTCACCTTCGCGGAGGCCAATCATTGGCGCGACCGGTTTGCCAAAATTCCTTTCGAAGCTGAGGGTGGCCGCTGGCAGCCGCGCTACTACCAGGAAATCGCGATCCGCCGCACCCTTGACGCCATCGCCCATGGCCGCGATCGCATCCTCCTCACGCTCGCCACCGGCACGGGCAAAACCTCGATCGCCTTCCAGATCGCCTGGAAGCTGTTTCACAGTCGCTGGGACCTCAAGGACTGGAAGCGCGAGGGCGATCCGGCTCGCCAGCCGCGCATCCTGTTCCTGGCCGATCGCAACACGCTCGCCAACCAAGCCTACCTATCCTTCACGGCGTTTCCCGAGGATGCGCTCGTCCGCATCGATCCCGAGATCATCCGTACCAAGGGGCGCGTTCCCAAGAATGGCAGCATTTTCTTCACGATCTTCCAGACCTTCATGACCGGCAAGGATGCCGAAGGAAACCCCGCGCCGAGCTTTGGCGACTACCCGCCTGATTTCTTCGACCTCATCATCGTCGACGAGTGCCATCGCGGCGGCGCGAACGACGAAAGCAATTGGCGCAAGATCCTCGAGTACTTCGCGCCCGCCGTGCAACTCGGCCTCACCGCCACGCCCAAGCGCACCATCAACGCCGACACCTACCGCTATTTCGGCGATCCGGTTTTCATCTATTCGCTGAAGGAAGGCATCAACGACGGCTATCTGACACCGTTCAAGGTGCGCCAGATCGCGACGACGCTCGACGACTATGTGTGGACGCCCGACGATGAGGTGGTCTCGGGCATGCCCGAGGAAGGCCGGCGCTACACCGAGGACAATTTCAACCGCATCATCGAGATCAAGGCTCGGGAGCGGAAGCGTGTCGAGATCTTCATGGGCGAGATCGATCAGCGCGAGAAGACGCTTGTCTTCTGTGCGACTCAGGATCACGCGGCGGCGGTGCGTGACCTCATCAATCAGGTGAAGACGAGCACTAACCCTGGGTACTGCGTCCGCGTGACCGCTCGCGACGGCGCGCTCGGAGATCAGAGCCTCAAGGCCTTCCAGGATAACGAGAAGACGATCCCCACTATCCTGACGACGTCACAGAAGCTCTCGACCGGCGTCGATGCGCGCAACGTCCGCAACATTGTCTTGATGCGGCCTGTGAACTCGATGATCGAGTTCAAGCAGATCATAGGCCGCGGCACGCGCCTCTACGACGGCAAGGACTACTTCACGATCTTCGACTTCGTGAAAGCCTACGAGCACTTCAACGACCCCGAGTGGGATGGCGAGCCGCTTGAGCCTGAGCCGGTGACGCCGCGACCCCCCGGTGGCGGCGAGGAGGCACCAGGCCCGGAGGGCTTAGGTGAGCCACCACAGCCGCCGATAGACCCGCAGCCACGGCCAGAGAAAATCACCATCAAGCTTGCCGACGGCAAGGAGCGGCTCATCCAGTCCATGGCGGTTACGAGCTTCTGGAGCCCTGACGGAAGGCCAATGTCCGCGGCGCAGTTTGTCGAGAAGCTGTTCGGCGAGCTGCCGATGCTCTTCAAGGATGAGGATGAGCTTCGCAGGCTTTGGGGGGCGCCCGAAACACGTCGAGCGCTGTTGGAGGGGCTTGCCGAGAAGGGGTTTTCAGCGGACCAGCTCAGGGAGATGGCGAAGCTAATCTCGGCTGAGCGCTGTGACGTTTTCGACGTGCTTGCCTACATCGCCTTTGCTCTACCGCCTCTCACACGATCCGAGCGCGTCGAGCGGCACCGACCGGAGATTCTATCAAGCTACGACGACAAACTTCACGCCTTTCTCGATTACGTGCTCTCACAGTACGTTCGAGAGGGCGTCGGCGAGCTCGATCAGGACAAGCTGCCGGCGCTTCTGACGCTGAAGTACCGGGCGCTCGACGATGCCGTGCGAGCGTTAGGAGGCATCAACCAGATCCGTGACGCCTTCGTCGGGTTCCAGCGACGGCTGTACGATGCGTAGTCGCCTCAGCCAATGAGGCCAATGGCCGTGACTTCCGCCTAGAGCGGGAAGCAGACGTCGATGACACGAGCGGCCGCCACGCCCCGATACCGGGTGGGGCTTTCATTGCAATGAGCGGAAAGCCGACATCGACAGAGGCAAGCTCAGAGGTCTGCTTCGAGCGATAGCCGACCTCGGCTTTGATCGGGGGGGAAGACATCGAAAGACGACTAGCTAGTCGTGCCTTTCCAACATCCTCGCTAATTTCCCCTTTGAGCCGTAACCATGCCGAGACGCGGCAGGTGGCAGTGCTGACTTTTGCGAACCTGGACACGGGATGCCGCTGTAAGTGAGTTTTCTCATGCATTGATGGAACCCCGTCCAGCACGGCCGCGTTCGATACGGTCGAGTTCCGGGTGGGGATGTCTCAATGCGAAAGACACAGAGCTCGCCCCTCGCGTTCCTGACGGGGGGCGGGAGGTCGCCGAAATCATCGCAGAATTCAACTGGTCGTCGACGCATCTCGGCCCCCCCGAGATATGGCCAGCGAGTCTAAAGAGCACGGTTGCCTTGATTTTGCGCTCCCCGATTCCGATCGTGACCTTGTGGGGAGAAGACGGCATCATGATCTACAACGATGCCTATTCGGTCTTCGCTGGCGGGCGTCATCCCAAACTGTTCGGCTCCAAAGTTCGGGAGGGGTGGCCAGAGGTCGCCGACTTCAACGACAACATCATGAAAGTCGGACTGACTGGCCGGACGCTGGCGTATCGGGATATTCCACTCACGCTTTACCGGCACGACGGCAAACCCGAGCAGGTATGGCTGAACCTCGACTATTCGCCGATCCTCGCTGACGATGGCAACCCGGCCGGCGTCATGGCGATCGTTGTCGAGAACACCGAGCGGGTGCTCGTCGAGCGGGAACTCGAGGCCGAGCGCCAGAGCCTCAAGCGGATGTTCGAGCAGGCTCCCGGCTTCATCGCGATGCTCTCCGGGCCCGCGCACCGCTTCACCATGGTGAACGAGGCCTATCGCTCCCTTGTTGCCGGACGCGATGTCATCGGCAAGCCGGTCGCAGAGGCGTTACCGGAGGTCGTGGATCAAGGTTTCGTCCAACTGCTGGATCGAGTCTACGCTTCGGGAAAAACCTACATCGGCCGTCGTGTCGCCATAGATTTCCAGCAGAGGCATGACGGTGTCCTCGAGCAGCGCCACCTCGACTTCGTCTATCAGCCGATCGTGGCCGAGGATGGCACGACCAGCGGCATCTTCATCCAAGGCCAGGACGTCACGGAACAGCACGACGCCGAGGTCGCCATCCGCGCAGAAGTGGCGGAGCGCCGTCGTGCGGAGGAAGCCCTTCAGGCGTTGAACAACACCCTCGAGCAACGCGTGCTCGATGAGGTGTACGCGCGCTCGAAGGCCGAGGAACAGTTGCGCCAGATTCAGAAGATGGAAGCGGTGGGCCAGCTCACCGGGGGAATCGCGCACGACTTCAACAATATGCTTGCCGTCGTCATCAGCGCGCTCAATCTTTTGCAGCGCAAGCTCAAGCGCGGCGATGCTAACGTCCAGGAATTCATCGATGCCGCCGTAGAAGGCGCGCAACGGGCTGCCGCTCTCACCCAACGTCTTCTCGCGTTCGCCCGCCAGCAACCGCTCTCGCCCGAGCCGCTGCAGGTCGATACGTTCATCGCCTCCATGACCGAGCTCCTCACGCGAACGCTTGGCGAGCACATCGTAGTGGAAACGTCGCTCGGGCAGGGTATCTGGCACGTCAACGTCGATCGAGCGCAACTCGAGAGCACGATCATCAATCTGGCAGTCAACGCGCGCGATGCGATGCCGGACGGCGGCAAGCTCAAGATCACCACTCAGAATTTGGACGTGAATGGTGACAGGGCCGTGGCTCTGGGGATCGACCGGGGCAAGTTCGTTTGCGTCTCGGTCACGGACACGGGCATCGGTATGACATCGCACGTTCTGGCAAAGGCTTTCGAACCCTTCTTCACGACAAAAGCGGTGGGCAAGGGCACAGGGCTCGGCCTCAGCCAAGTCTATGGTTTCGTCCGGCAGTCTGGCGGACACATCAAATTGGAATCCGACCTGGGCGTAGGCACCTCAGTGAAGATCTACTTGCCGCGGCACGATGGTCCGATCGAGCTTACGGGACGGCAAGCCTATAAGGACACGGCAAGTCGTGGCCATCCCACCGAAACGATTCTTGTCGTCGAGGATGACGCCCGCGTGCGGGCAATGTCGAGCAGTGCTTTGAAGGAGCTCGGATACGCGGTCATTGAGGCGCCGGGTCCGCTCGAGGCTTTGACAGTGCTCGACACCGATGAGCGTATTGGCCTTCTCTTCACAGACGTGGTCATGCCCGCTATGTCAGGGCGGCAACTTGCGGACCTCGCACGTGACAAGCGGCCATCGCTCAAGGTTCTTTATACGACAGGTTACACACGCAATGCCCTCGAGAACAACGGCACGCTCGAAAGCGGGACGAACCTCCTCACCAAACCTTTTAGCATCGACGACCTCGGTGTGAAGATCAGAAGCGTTCTCGACACTCCGGCTTGAGCCCAAACGCGTGATCCAAGAATTGGCGCTCTCATACAAAAGCGGACAATTGCCGGGTCAATAAGCGGCAGCCTGATTTCAGTTTACATGTCCAGGCGTAGGAAGCTCGTTTTCACCTCATATGGACGAGCGGTTCACTCGGGCGCGAGGGAACTTCGAACGCGTCTGGTCGTTATGTGCAGGGGCGTAATATGTCCACCCATCGCGGCATTTGAGCTGAATAGATCGGGTATCTCGCCTGTTTCGCAGAAAGAACGGCGCGCTCCTCATGTATAGAATTCTCGTATCGCTCCTGACCGGTCTCTTCGGGCTTGTCCTCTTCCTTGGCGGGATTTGGCTCGGTGTGCTTGGAGGCTCGTGGTTTTTCATCTTGCTCGGGGCGCTGATCTGCACATCTGCTCTTCTTCTCTTCAGGCGCTACTCAGAAGGACTAGCGCTATACGGACTGACACTTCTGCTGACCCTCTGCTGGGCCATCTATGAAGTAGGCTTCGACTTGTGGGCGCTATCGGCTCGCGGCAGCCTACTGGCGGCCCTCGGAGTTCTCCTCATGATGCCGCCCATGGTCTGGTCGCTTCACCGGAGCGACGGAGGCCGAGCGCGCTATGGCACCTCGAGCGGCGTGCTGACCATGTCGCTGCTCGTCGCGGTCCTCGTCGTCGTCTATTCGATGTTTCAGAGCCCACACGATCAGGCAGGCGCCTTCTCGGACCAGACCATGGCTGCGAAGCGGCCGGTCGAAACCAGCATCCCCGACGGCGAGTGGCATGCCTATGGGCGCACGACGGCGGGCCGCCGATATTCGCCGCTCGACCAGATCACGCCCACCAATGTCGACAAGCTGGCGATCGCGTGGACCTTTCACACCGGCGATATCCGGGGCCCCAGCGACCCGGGCGAGGCGACCTATGAGGTCACGCCGCTCATGATCGGCGGGACCGTCTATATCTGCACGCCGCACAGCCTCGTCATCGCACTCAATGCCGTTTCAGGGAAGGAGAAGTGGCGCTTCGATCCGCATCTCCAGCAGACGGTCAAGCAGACGACCCAGCACCTTACCTGCCGGGGCGTTTCCTATTACGACGGAAGTGCCGCGGCATCGACGGCCACTCCCACGACTCCGGCCCCCGCTGCGGCGGGAGAGCGCTCCGAGGCGGAGCGGGTCGCGGAGAGTGCTGCAGAGGTCACGGCTGATGCGGCCGGCGTGCCGCAAAACGTGGTCACCGACCAGGCCAAGCCCGGTGCGCCCAATCCCGTCGTCGATCGCAAGACGAATTCAGCCCCGACCGTCGCAGTCGATCCGACCTGCGTGAAGCGGCTGTTCGCGCCGACATCGGATGGCCGCCTGATCTCGCTCAGCGCCGAGACCGGCAAGATCTGCCCTGGATTCGGCGGTAACAGCGGCACGATCAATCTGTGGGCCAACATGCCGAATATCACGCCGGGCTCCGTCTATGCGACGTCGCCACCGGTGGTGACCGACAGGCTGGTGATCGTCGGCGGTACGGTCAACGACAATGTCTCGACCACCTCGCCGTCGGGCGTCATCCGGGCCTATGATGTCAATACCGGCGATCTCGTCTGGAACTTCGATTCGAAGAATCCCGATGCGACAGCACCGATCGCGAATGGCCAGACTTATTCGGAGAACGCGCCCAATTCCTGGAGCGTCGCCAGTTATGATCCGAAGCTCGGGCTGATCTACTTGCCGATGGGTAATCAGTCGCCCGACCAGTACGGTGCCGGACGCAGCGCCAGCGTCGAGAAATACTCGTCCTCGATCCTGGCGCTCGACGTCAACACTGGCAAGCCGGCTTGGGTGTACCAGACCGTCCACCACGACCTCTGGGACATGGATGTCCCGGCGCAGCCGAGCCTCGTTGACCTGACGATCGACGGCAAGGACGTTCCGGCGCTGGTCGCCCCGACCAAACAGGGCGAGATCTTCGTGCTCAACCGGAAGACGGGCGAACCCGTCTTGCCGGTGACAGAGGAGCCGGCGCCGACCGGTGCCATCAAGGGCGACACGACCTCGCCGACGCAGCCGGTCTCGACGATCTCCTTCAAGCCGGAACCGCTGAAGGAGAAGGACATGTGGGGTGCGACGCCCATCGACGAACTGGCATGCCGGATCGCGTTCCGGTCGCTCGACTACCAGGGCCGGTACACGCCGCCGACGGAAAAGGGCTCGATCATCTATCCAGGCAATTTCGGGGCCTTCAACTGGGGCGCCGTCGCCGTCGATCCGAACCGCCAAGTTCTGTTCGCGATGCCCGTCTATCTCGCCTTCACTTCCAAGATGGTGCCACGGCACAACACGACCGAACGTGTTGTCACAAAGCCCGGCGATGCCGTGTTCAACGAGAATTTCGGTGCGCCCTATGCGTCGAAGATGGGTGCGTTCCTCTCACCGCTCGGCCTGCCGTGCCAGTCCCCGCCCTGGGGCTACATCGCCGGGGTCGACCTCACGTCCGGCAAGACCGTGTACAAACATGTCAATGGCACCGTGCGTGACCTGTCGCCGATTCCGCTGCCGTTCAAGATGGGTGTTCCAGGCATCGGCGGTCCGATCATCACTAAGGGCGGCGTGGCCTTCCTCAGCGGCACACTCGACTACTACGTTCGCGGCTACGATCTGAAGACGGGCGCGGAACTCTGGCGGGCCCGCCTGCCGGCCGGCGGTCAGGCGACGCCGTCGACCTATCTCGGAGCCGACGGACGGCAATATCTCGTCGTCGTCGCCGGCGGCCATGGCTCGACGGGAACAGAGGCGGGCGATTCCATCATCGCCTATGCCTTGCCAAAGAGCTAGCGCGGTCGCAGTTGTCAACGCGGACATTGTGGAACTTCGAGGCGGAGCATCGTGACGGCAAGACTGCGTCAGTTCCTGGCTGCCTTGTCCGAGACCTTCTGGCTCGTTCCCGCCGCGATGACGGGCGGTGGGGTCGCGCTGGCCCTCGCCCTGATCGCGATCGATCGGAGTGGCGCACTGCCCTCATGGCTGCTGGACAATGCCTGGCTGTACAACGGGGGGGGAACCGGCGCGCGGACGCTGCTGGGCGCCGTGGCGTCATCGTCCATCACCGTCGCCAGTACCGTGTTCTCCATCACCATCGCCGCTCTCTCTCTGGCGGCCGGCCAGATGGGGCCCCGGCTGCTTCGGAACTTCACCAGGGATCGCGGCAACCAGATCACGCTCGGCGCGTTCCTCGGCACGTTCTCATACGCGCTCATCGTCCTGCGGACGGTACGAACCCAGGACGAAGGGGCGTTTGTCCCGCATCTTTCATTGACCATCGGCATCGTGCTCGCTTTCGTTTGCGTCGCGACGCTGATCTTCTTCGTGGGCCATATGGCCGGGCGCATCAATGTCGAGACCGTGATCGCGCTGGTCAGCGAGGATGTGACGGAGGCGTTTCGGCGTATCGCCGAAAAGGAGCAGCAGCCGGACGCCCCGCCGATGTCGTTCTGGAAGGATGCGACGGTCGTCCGTGACGGCAGGGGCGGCTATCTCCAGCAACTGGACGATGCGGGACTGGCAGAGTGGGCGATCGACAATGGCACGTCGCTGCGGCTGCTGGTTCGCCCGGGCGACTATGTCTTTCCCGGGGCCCCGATCGCGCTGGTGGTACCCCCGGTGGATGGCGCCAAAGACGCGATCCGCGCGGCGACTGCGCTCGCTGCCAAACGCGACAGTGCGGCCGATATCAAATACACGATCCGCCAACTGGTCGAGGTGGGCGTGCGGGCCATCTCTCCCGGCATCAACGATCCCTATACCGCGGTCAGCGTCATCGACAGGCTCGGGGCGGCGCTGTGCGAACTGGCGCCGCTCTATCTCCCGAGCGGCGTAATCCTGGATGAGGATCGCCCGGTGCTCGTCGTTCCGAGCGTCGACTATGACGGTCTCGTCGACGCGATGTTCCACATGATCCGGCAGAGCGGCGCAGGCCATGTCCCAATCCTGGTGCGCATGCTGGATGTGCTGACGGCGGTGGCGAGTTGCGAGCACGATCGGGGACGCCGGGCGACGTTGCGCCGGCATGCCGATCTCGTTCGAGTCGATGCGGAGCGCGCGATCGCCAGTCCGTCCGATCTTGCCGACATCGTCGGCCGGCATCGCAGCTTCATGGCCATGATCGATAATGGGCCGCTCGCTAGCTTCGGCACGACCAGCGGCAGCAATCGGATCTAGTCGCGATTCTCCCGCGCAAGCACGGTTCGCTTTGCCACCCAGCCGAGCGTCGAGCCCTGAACGATGACGGAGAACAGCACGACGGCATAGGTGGAGGCGAGGATCCATGGCTTGCTCTCGCCTTCCGGAATGGACAGCGCCAGCGCGATCGAGATACCGCCGCGGATACCGGCCCAGGTCAGGAAGCTCACATTCCCGCGCGACATCATCCGTTTGGCCAGCGGGGCGAATGTCGGCAATCCGACGGCGATGAAGCGCGCCGTGATGACGATGGGAATGGCGATGGTCGCCAGCAACAGCGCGCTCGGCTCGAAGCGCAGGATCAGCACCTCCAGTCCGATCAGGAGAAACAGCAACGAGTTCAGAACCTCGTCGATGAGCGTCCAGAGACCGAAGACATAGGTCTGTGTCCGGTCGCTCATCGCGTCGCGCGGGCCGCGATAGCCGATCAGCAGACCGGCCGCGACGACGGACAGCGGCCCGCTTACATGGATGCGCTGTGCGATGGCATAGGTGCCCGTGACGAGCGCGAGCGTGATGAGCACCTCGATCGAATAGTCGTCGATCAGACGCATCGCCCGATAGGCGAGATAGCCAGTGACGAGTCCGAGCGAGATACCGCCGCCCGCCTCGGCGAGCAGCAGTTCCGAGACGGCCAACCACGATGTCTTGTCGTCACTCTGACCTGTCGCGAAGGCGAGCAGGATCGTGAAGATGACGATGCCGACGCCATCGTTGAACAGCGACTCGCCCTTCATCTCGACCTCCAGACTGGGCGGCACTTTCACATTCTTGAGCGTGCTCATCACCGCGACCGGATCAGTCGGGCTGATCAGCGCGCCAAAGGCCAGCGCCCATGGCAGCGTCAGCGGCAGGCCAAACAGCCTCGCGGCCTGCCACATTAGGAAGCCGACGAGGAAGGTCGATGCGACGGTCGCAAAGGTCGCGAGCACGATGACCGGAATAGCCCGGCTCGCCAGCGTCTTCAGATCGACATGCAGCGCACCGGCGAACAGTAGGAAGGCCAGCATGCCGTCCATTACCACCGCGGTAAAGTCGATATGCAGCAGCGCCCGGGTGAGCGGGTCGAAGAGATGTTGGCTCGGATATAACACGTCGATCGCCACCAGAATCAGGGAGGCGCCGACACTCATCGTCAGCAGGCCGACGCTGAGCGACATCGGCAGGTATTTGTGGTTGATCCAGCCGAGCGCCGCCGAACACGTCAAGAGCAGTGCCGATAGCTCAAAGATTGACAGCACCTGCTCTCCTTCCGCTGGTGACGTTCTGAAAGACCCAATGGAGAGTGTCGGTTTTGCCGCAGTTTTGCGCCACGGGCGGCCAGCCAGCCGCAGCGGTCGTTGACGATGTTCCTGACGCCTCCGGCCAAATGATATGCGGATATCCAAGGGCAATCCACAGCGGCCCCAGCGTATGTGGCGGTCGCCTGAAGTCGCGAGCGGGGGCCGGTCAGGATGGCTCTACACCAAGGACGGGCCCATGGCGGCCGCCACGTCCCGATACCGGGTAGGGTTTTCGTTGCAATGAGCGGAAAGTGGACGTAGGCACAGCCGCGCAGATCGGACTGGTTCGCGCGAGTTAGCGGACCTCGCTCAGACTGGATCGTGAGCTGTCCCGACTTCTATTCGAACGCGCATGCACGAAATGAGTTCTTGCATCCGGCTTCCCAATCGGGAGACTGGCTGGCAATGGATGAGTTTTGTTTGAGCGATTGTGCGCTGTTTCTCGATCTCGATGGCACGGTGCTCGAGATCGCCGCCGAACCTGAATGCGTCGTTGTTCCTGCGGCTCTGGCAGTTACGTTGCGCTTGCTCGAGGGTCGGCTTGATGGTGCGCTGGCCGTGCTGACGGGCCGGTCGATTGCCGAAGTCGATCGTTTTCTCAATCCCATGGCGCCGATAGCTGCGGGGATTCACGGGGCCGAGCTCCGGACACGACCGGGTGGCACCGTAAGGCTTCTGGCGAACGCCGTTGATGCGACGATCGTCGAGGCTGTTAGGCACCTTGCCGGAACCGTCGATGGGGCGCTCGTTGAGCTGAAACCCGCTTCGATTGCGTTGCACTACCGCCGTGCACCGCAGGCGGAGGCGCAGATCGAATTGGCTTTGAACAACATCGTCGCTCGCGGCCCCAAGCACCTGATCCTATGCCGCGGTCGCAAGGTATTCGAAATCGTTCCCCGCCACGTGAGCAAGGGGGCGGCGCTGGAGGCCTTTATGAATCTTCCTCCGTTCGTTGGCCGCCGGCCCGTCATGGTCGGTGACGACGTGTCGGATCTATCCGCCTTTGCAGCGGCCGTGGCTTTAGGCGGGCGTGCACTCAAAGTGACTGGCGAGTTGTTCTCTCGCGAGCATGCCGACTTTGCAAGTCCAGCGGCTGTCCGGTCTTGGCTGGCAGCCCAACTCTTGGATGACACATGAGAACAGGGCCATCTCTCGATCTCAGCGTGATCGGCAACGGCAACATCGCCGCTCTCATCGACAAGGATGCGAGCATCGTTTGGGGCTGCTGGCCGCGGCTGGATGGCGACCCGATCTTTTGCTCGCTCTTGGACGGCAACGCGCCCGACTCCGGCGTTTTCTCGATCGCGTTCGACGAGAGTGCCACCTCCACGCAGACCTACGTCCGCAACACGGCGATCGTCAAAACCATCGTCACATCGAGCTCCGGCGCGTCCTTCGCCGTGACGGATTACGCGCCTCGGTTTCGCCTTCACGGACGAACGTTCCGTCCGCCAATGATCGTGCGGCGGGTCGAGCCGATCTCTGGCCTCTGCCGGATCCGAGTCCGGCTGCGCCCGCGCATGCAATATGGCGAGCTGACGCCGCGGGCGATCTTAGGCAGCAACCATATCCGCTATGTCACCGAGACGGGCTCGATTCGACTTACGACCAATGCATCGGTGAGCTACATCGAAAGCGAGAGCGCCTTCGTTCTGAACGGCCCGCTCATCTTCGTCCTGCACACGGACGACAGTCTTGCCGACCCGATCGAGCGCTTGGCACGCGAGTTCGAGGACAACACACGAGACTACTGGCAGGATTGGGTGCGCAACCTCAACCTGCCATTCGAATGGCAAGAGGCCGTGATCAGGGCGGCGATCACCCTCCAGCTCTGCAGCTTCCACGAAACCGGCGCCATTGTCGCCGCCTTGACGACATCCGTGCCGGAGTCGCCAGATTCGCAGCGCAATTGGGACTATCGCTACTGTTGGCTGCGGGACGCCTACTTCACCGTGCATGCATTGAACAGCGTGAGCGCCACCAAGACGATGGAGCGCTTCATCGCCTACGTGACGAACGTCATCGCGTTTGAGCGCGGACCAGCCCTGAAGCCGGTCTACGCGATCTTGCCGGAGACGGCGCTTACGGAGCGGACTGCCAGCGCATTGGCTGGCTATCGCGGTCACGGTCCTGTCAGGGTCGGCAATGCGGCCGTCGAGCAGACACAGCATGACGTCTACGGCAGCGTGATCCTTGCGGCATCGCAGATGTTCTTCGACGAGCGTCTGCCGCGTAAGGGAGATGTCGCCCTCTTCGAGCTTCTCGAACCTCTCGGCCTGAAGGCCCTGAGTGTTGCCCTGACCCCTGACGCGGGAATCTGGGAGTATCGCGGCCGCACACGCATTCATACGCATTCGGCAGCCATGTGCTGGGCGGCCTGCGACAGGCTCGCGCGCATCGCCCACTCGCTCGGTCTTGATGAGCGCCGGAGCCAGTGGCAGACGGCGGCGGACGACTTGCGGGGCGTCGTGCTCGACCGTGCCTGGAACGAGAGCCTCGCAAGCTTCACGGGCAGCCTCGATACCGATGAGATCGATGCCAGCGTCCTGCTGCTGCGCGAAATCGGCATGGTGTCGCCGGCCGATCCGAGGTTCGTCGCGACTGTCGATACGATCGGGCGGCGCCTCATGCGCGGCGGCAGGCTCCTGCGCTATGACGCGCCGGACGATTTCGGCGCGCCGGCCGTCGCCTTCACGATCTGCAATTTCTGGTACATCGAAGCGCTTGCAGCGATCGGCCGCTTGGACGAGGCGCGTGCACTGTTCGAGGAGCTGCTTGCGCACCGCAACCATGTCGGCCTTCTCTCCGAGGACATCGATCCGGTTTCCGGCGAGCTTTGGGGCAACTTCCCGCAAGCCTACTCGATGGTTGGGATCATCACGGCCGCGATGCGGCTTTCCAAGGGTTGGGAGGCCGCCAGGTGAAGCAGAGACTTCGCGACACCCGACGATCGTTAGCGAGGACAGCGGTCACGTCACTTCGGTGGCTGAGGAAGCTGCCATACTTGCGCAACCCCATCGTCCAGTTGGGCTTGCTCAGCCTGGCTGCGGTCACCATCATGATCGCCGCCGTGGTGCCCTTGACGAGCGTTCTGGTCGAGAGCTGGTCGCAGCGTGACATCGAGCTTCGCTCGCAGCTCGTCTTCCGATCGATCCGTGAACAAGTGGCTCTCAGCCTTGCCGCGCAGCCACAGTTCAGCCTTCTCCCGCTGTTTGAGCGGCTGACGGAGGATGAGCGGATTCTGGGGTTGGCCTTCTGCACCGAACAAGGGCAGCTCGAGAACGCTACAGCACAGTTTCCGGCGGGCGTTACATGCGAAAGCCTGGCCCTCGATGCGGTGGACACGTTCGCGACCCGCAGAGTGGCTGGCAGGCCCGTCCATGTCAGCGCCTTCCCCCTGACCGCGGACACGACCAGCGGTCATCTGCTCGTGCTGCATGACCTGAGCTACATGGATGAGCGAGCGGGAGAGGCCCGGATCATCTCGTTCCTCGCGCTCATCGGGGTCTCGGCGGGCCTCGGATTGCTCGCGTCAGCGATCTTTCTCGCTCTGATGCGGTCTTGGACGCGAACGGTCAGCCGGGTCATCGGCGGTGCGAGAGTTGATCTCGACAGCTCCTCCCGGGGAGGCTTTCCGATCGCCCGCGAAGTGAGAAAGGCGCTGGACGAGATCCGGAGCGAGAACCGTTTCGCCGAGGTCATCTACGTCGAGTGGTCGCCGAAGACGCTTCAGCGCCTCCTCACCGAGGAACTGCCGGCAACCGAGATTCTCGTCGTTTCGAACCGCGAGCCCTACATTCACAATCGCGCTAACGGCGAGATCACGCTGCAGACGCCGGCGAGCGGTCTCGTGGCGGCGCTCGAGCCGATCATGCGAGCCTGCCAAGGCACATGGATCGCCCACGGCTCCGGCACCGCAGATCGCGAGACGGTCGATGCACGCGATCGCCTGCGTGTGCCGCCATCAGCTCCGGCCTACACCTTGCGACGCGTTTGGCTGACGGAGGAAGAGCAGGACGGCTACTACTACGGATTAGCGAATGAGGGTCTCTGGCCATTATGCCACATCGCGTTCGTGCGTCCGACGTTCCGCGAGGAGGATTGGGCGCAGTACAAGGCGGTGAACCAACGCTTCGCCGACGTCGTCGTCAACGAGGCCAACCGCGACAATCCCGTGGTCCTCGTGCAGGATTATCATTTCGCGTTGCTGCCACGCATGATCCGGGAGCGCCTGCCCAACGCAACGATCATCACGTTCTGGCACATCCCCTGGCCCAATGCCGAGACGTTCGGCATCTGTCCCTGGCGCGACGAGATCATCGATGGCTTGCTCGGCAGCACGATCCTCGGGTTTCACACGCAGTTTCACTGCAACAACTTCCTTGAGGCGGCCGATCGCTTCATGGAGAGCCGGATCGACCGGGAGCTTTCCTCGGTCAGCTATCAGGGCCAGGAGACCCTGATCCGGCCCTACCCGATCTCGATCGAGTGGCCGCCGGCAGCGCTTGCCAGCCAGGCCCCGGTCGAGGCCTGCCGCACAGCAGTCGGGGCGCGGCTTGGTCTGAGCGCAGACGTACGCATTGCCGTCGGCATCGAGCGCTTTGACTACACCAAAGGAATTCTCGATCGCATCCGTGCCATCGATGATCTGTTGATCCGCCATCCCGAATGGAAGGGCAAGCTCGTCTTCATTCAAGCGGCTGCCCCCTCTCGCAGCAAGCTCGGCGCCTACAGCCAACTGCAGGCCGAAGCGGAGCGGCTCACAGCCGAGATCAACGCGCGCCACGCATCGAACGGCTTTGAGCCCATACGCCTCGTCGTGCGCCATCACGAGCCTTCGGAGGTCTATGAACTCTTTAGAGCCGCCAATATCTGTGTCGTGTCGAGCTTGCACGACGGAATGAATCTCGTCGCCAAGGAGTTCGTCGCCTCGCGTGACGACGAGCAGGGTGTGCTGGTGCTCTCGAGTTTCGCTGGCGCCTCGCGGGAGCTGTCGGAGGCCCTCATCGTAAACCCGTATGACACGCATGGCATGGCCGAGGCGCTCGAACGGGCGCTGCGCATGCCCTCGACCGAGCAGAGTGTCCGGATGCGCCTGATGCGCGACCTCGTTCGCCAGCGCAATGTCTACAGGTGGGCGGCCCAGATGCTGCTCGATGCCGCGCGGTTGAGACGGCGCGCCCGTATCGCCAGCTGACCACCCACATTCATTCGTGCGGTTGCTATTGAGGGATGACGGAGATTTGGCCGTTGACCTCGATAACCGCGAATCGGATCTGATCCTTACGTCCCAAGCACCTCTGTGTACGCGCCTCGGCGTGCAAAGAATTATCCGCCGAGACCACGTATTCGAAGTAAAATGATTGATGCGACTGAAGATCGAGAACGTTTTCGGCAGAACTCCGATAACCGGACGTGGTCAAATGCCAATGTTTACGTCTGAACAGTCCGCGAAGCGGACGCGTGGCGATTGACCGCGTACGGTCGCTTTGTCCGCAAAGCCGACGTCAACAGCCGAGTGATCGACACCATGGCCACAGTACGGCTGGGTTTCGTCGCTCTGAGCGGAAAGCCGACGTCGGCATCCATCCGAGTAAAGGACTGCTGTAGGGTGGTAAGCAGCCATGGTGAACCTAGTCGCTACTTTCGCTAGATTCTGGGTCGATGACAAAGGCGCTACGACGTTTGAAAACCGCACCTTACAAGGCATTGTCTCGCGCTACAATCGAACATCGTGGCACGAGACCGTTGCAGCTTACTCGGCTGGTCCTGCCGCCTGCCGTACGACCGCCTCGGTCAGCGATGGTACGCACAGCTCGATGAATCGGCAGGCATATCGTCTGAGATACGCCCCGCGCCGGATGGCGATGAGCGACGTGCACTTGGCGAACAGGTGCGACGCATCGAGAAGCGCCAGCGTCGGATCGTGCTCCTTACTGAAGGCCATGGAGGCGATGATGCCGATCCCGAGGCCGAGCTCGACGTAGGTCTTGAGCACGTCGGCATCGAGCGCGGTCATGGCGATGCTCGGCGCCAGTCCCGCTGCCTCGAAGGCTTGGTCGATGCGGGCCCGACCGGTGAAACCGGGTTGGTAGGTGATGATCGGATGCTCGGCGATGACATCGAGGGTCAGCTTGGCCATCCTCGTCAGCGGATGTTTCCTCGGCACGACCACGCCGTGGTGCCAGGAGTAGTATGGGAAGGTCGCCAGCTCCTGGGCTTCCTTCAAAGCCTCGGTAGCGATGCCTATGTCTGCCTCGCCGGCGAGCAGCATGGAGACGATCTCGGAGGGACTCGCCTCGCGCAGGACCAGGCTGACCTTCGGAAACTCGGCCTTGAACTGAGTGACCACCCGTGGCAGCGCGTAGCGCGCCTGGGTGTGGGTCGTTGCTACGGCGAGTTGGCCGAGGTCCTTGGTCGCGAACTGCTCGCCGAGCTTCTTGATGTTCTGCGTGTCGAGGAGGATGCGCTCGACGATGGCGACGAGCTCCTTGCCGGGCTCCGTCAGTCCCAGCAGACGCTTCCCCTTGCGCACGAACAGCTCGACGCCGAGCTCGTCCTCGAGATCCTTGATGTGCTTCGATACGCCGGACTGCGAGGTATGCAAAGCATTGGCAACCTCCGTCAGATTGAAGTCCTGACGCACAGTCTCGCGGATGATTCTGAGCTGCTGGAAGTTCATGTCACCGGCGCTCCATTCTGATTGAACAGCTTGAGGCGTTTGGCGAGGAGACGCACGGGTTGGCCGGGGGCGATGTCGAGGGTATCGAGGGTGTCGTGGGTCATCTCGACCTCGTAGGTGGTGAGCGCGGCGGTGGCCTTGTCCTCACGGATGAGCTCGATGCGGGCCATCGAGCTGGTTTCCAGGATGCGGCTGACTGTGGCCCGCAAGCCTGGAGCGCCCTCGGTATCGGCAGCGATCGTGAGATCGTGGGGACGCGCATAGGCGATGACCTCGACGGTAGAAGCTGGCGCAGGGTCGGGAAGTGGCACGTGATCGTCACCGATGATCAACCGGTCGGCCGCGATGCGTCCACGTAGCTCATTGGCATTGCCCATGAAGCCGAAGGCGAAGGCGGTGGCGGGCGCGTGGTAGACCTCGCGCGGCTTGCCGATCTGCTCGATTTTCCCACGGTTCATCAGCACGATCCGGTCGGCGACCTCGAGCGCCTCCTCCTGATCGTGCGTCACGAAGAGAGATGTAATGTGCAGCTCGTCGTGCAGACGGCGAAGCCAGCGGCGCAGCTCCTTGCGGACTTTGGCGTCGAGCGCACCGAACGGCTCGTCGAGCAGAAGCACCTTGGGCTCGACAGCGAGCGCGCGGGCGAGCGCGACGCGCTGGCGTTGGCCGCCCGAGAGTTGCGAGGGGAATCGGTCGGCGAGCCCCGCGAGCTGCACGAGACCGAGCAGCTGCATCACGCGGGCTTTGATATCGGCTCCGCTCGGCCGGTCAGCTTTGCGTTTGACACGCAGACCGAAGGCGACATTCTCGAACACGCTCATGTGGCGGAAGAGGGCGTAGTGCTGGAAGACGAAGCCGACGCGCCGGTCGCGGGCATGCTGGCTGGACGCATCCTCGCCGTCGAGATGCACCTCGCCACGATCCGCGATCTCAAGGCCGGCGATGATGCGGAGCAGCGTGGTCTTGCCGCAGCCGGACGGCCCGAGCAACGCCACGAGCTCGCCGCCCGGCAGCTCCAGCGAGACATGATCGAGCGCATGGAAGGCGCCGAAGGACTTCTCGATACCGCGAACGACGATGCTCATGCCACGGCCCCCTCTTTGACGTTGCCGGCACTCTCGCGCCACTCGATGAGCGCTTTGATCGCCAATGTGACGAGCGCGAGCAGGGCCAAGAGGGACGCGACCGCGAAGGCGGCCACGATTTGATACTCGTTGTAGAGGATCTCGACGTGTAGCGGCATGGTGTTGGTCTCGCCACGGATGTGGCCGGAGACGACCGAGACGGCGCCGAACTCTCCCATGGCGCGGGCGTTGCAGAGGATGACGCCGGTCAACAGTGCCCATTTGATGTTGGGAAGCGTCACGCGCCAGAAGGTCTGCAGGCCAGAGGCGCCGAGTGTTACCGAAGCTTCCTCCTCGTCGCGTCCCTGCGCCTGCATGAGCGGGATGAGCTCGCGGGCGATGAAGGGGAAGGTGACGAAGGTGGTGGCGAGCACGATGCCCGGCACCGCGAAGATGATGCGGATGTCGTGCTCCGACAGCCAGGGGCCGAGCCAGCCCTGCGCACCGAAGACGAGCACGTAGATCAAGCCGGCGACGACGGGAGAGACGGAGAAGGGCAGGTCGATGAGCGTGACGAGGATCTGACGGCCGGGGAAGTCGAACTTGGCGATGGCCCAAGCCGCCGCGATACCGAACACGAGGTTGAGTGGCACGGCGATGGCCGCGGCGATGAACGTCAGGCGGATGGCCGCCAGCGCATCGGGCTCGGCGAGGGCCGTGAGATAGGCCAGCCAGCCGTTGCGGAGGGCTTCCGCCAGCACGATGACGAGCGGCATCACCATGAAGAGGGCAAAGAATCCCAAGCCGAGCGCGAGCACGGTCCTCCGTACCCAGGCCGGGTCCGTGTTGGCTGGCCTCGTCAGGACGCGGCCGTGCCCTTTGCGCGTATTCGACGCCATCACAGCCTCCCCATGCGCCGGTCGGTCCAGGCCTGCAGCAGATTGATGATCAGCAAAAGCGCGAAGGAGAAGAGCAGCATGACGGAGGCTACCGCGGTCGCCCCCTGGTAGTCGTACTGCTCGAGCTTGGTGATGATGATGAGCGGCGTGATCTCGGAGACGAACGGGATGTTGCCGGCGATGAAGATGACCGAGCCGTACTCGCCGACGGCGCGCGCGAATGCGAGCGCAAAGCCCGTCAGCAGCGCTGGCAAGAGTGTCGGCATGACGACGCGCCAGAAGGCCTGGCTGCGGGACGCCCCCAGCGTCGCCGCCGCCTCCTCGTAGTCGGCGTCGAGATCTTCGAGCACCGGTTGCACGGTGCGCACGATGAAGGGGAGACCGATGAAGATGAGGGCGATCAGGATGCCGGGCGGTCCGAAGGCGATCTTGAAACCCAGCGGCTCGACGATCTGGCCGATCCAGCCGTTGGGCGCATAGATGGCGGTGAGCGCGATGCCGGCGACCGCCGTCGGCAGCGCGAAGGGGAGATCGATGAGGGCGTCGACCAGCCGTCGGCCAGGAAAGTCGTAGCGCACGAGCGCCCAGGCGAGGATCAAGCCGAACACGGCGTTGATGGCGGCGGCCAAGAGGGCCAGCCCGAAGGACAGGCGATAGGAGGCGACGACACGCGGGTCGGAGACGGCCGCCCAGAAGCTGCTCCAGCCCATGCCCACCGACTTGAGGAAGACAGCCGACAACGGAATGAGAACGATCAGCGACAGATAGGCAAGGGTATAGCCGAGGGATAGTCCGAAGCCCGGCAAGACGTGACGTGCGCTCGAGTGGGACATGCTCGGCCTCTCATGACGGGGGAGACTGGCAGGGAGCTGCCAGCCTTACCAGAGCAGCGCGAGCGTGACGATGAAGCCGGCGCAGGCGAGAAAGCCCAGCCAGGACACAAGTCTCGAAATCCTGTCGATCGCAAGCATCGGTCCGGCCTCGTGTGCAAGTAGCGATGGTCGGACCTTAATCCGGCGACTCTCAGGCCCCAACGAAGGATTCCTGCAATGCATATTCCAGAAACTGCGATTGGTCTTCAGCAGAGAAGGGGAGCACCGGCCGGGGAAAGCTCGGGAGGACTGGCCGGCGCTCAGCAGTCAAGGCGTCAGCTCTTGCCGTATATCTGGTCGAAGATGCCGCCGTCCTTGAAGTGGGTGTCCTGCGCTTTGGCCCAGCCGCCGAACACCTCGTCGATCGTGAAGAGGGTGACGGGGGCGAACTGTGTCTTGTACTTCTCGGCTGCCGCCGCATCGCGCGGGCGATAGAAGTGCTTGCCGATCAGGTCCTGGGCCTCGGGCGTGTAGAGGTAGTTGAGGTAGGCCTCCGCAACCTTGCGCGTGCCCTTCTTATCGACGATCTTATCGACCACCGTCACGGGCGGCTCGGCGAGGATCGAGATCGAGGGCGTGATGATCTCGAACTTGTCGGGACCGAGCTCCTTGGTGGCCAGCAGCGCCTCGTTCTCCCAGGAGATGAGCACGTCGCCGATGTTGCGCTCGGCGAAGGTTGTGAGCGCGCCGCGCGCGCCCGAATCGAGCACCTTCGTGTTCTTGTAGATGCGGGTGACGAGATCCTTGGCCGTATCCTCGCTGCCGCCCGGCTGCTTCAACGCGTAGCCCCAGGCCGCCAGATAGTTCCAGCGTGCTCCACCAGAGGTCTTGGGGTTGGGCGTCACCACCTCGACGCCGTCCTTGGCGAGGTCGGCCCAGTCCTTGATGCCCTTGGGGTTGCCCTTGCGCACGAGCAGCACGATCGTCGAGGTATAGGGCGAGGAGTTCTGGGCGAGCCGCTTTTGCCAGTCGGCGGGAATGAGATCGGCTTTCTTGGCGAGTTGATCGATGTCGCCGGCGAGCGCCAGCGTCACGACATCGGCCTCCAGGCCATCGATGACGGCGCGCGCCTGCTTGCCCGAGCCGCCGTGCGACTGTTTGATGGTGACGTCGTCGCCAGATTGCGCCTTCCAATAGGCGGCGAAGGCCGTGTTGACATCCTGATAGAGCTCGCGGGTCGGATCATACGACACGTTGAGCAGGCTCACCTCGGCGGCGAACGCCGCGCCGGTTCCAAGTAATGCCACGGAGACGCCCGCGATCAGCGCCGTCCTCCGCGTTAGGTTCAGCAATCGCATCTCTCGTCTCCTCTGATGGGTTCCACGTCGACAGCGCGCAAGCTAGAGGAGCCGATGCACCCGGCGAACGAAGAAGATGTGCTGAGCTTATGAAGAGTGCGGCTCGCTATGTACGAGCGCGTAAAGTGGGTGCGGGGGCTATATCTGGCTGCTGCGCAGCTGGCGTCCGCTTAATCTTCAGAAGCGACGCTCATCGGCAAAGAGAGATACGGTAGGCAGGTCCGCGAAGCAGACATTGGAGGCACCAGAGGTCGTCGCCGACCGGGCGGAAGATCGAAAATCGACGCTCTGAGCGGATAGCGGACCTCGGTAGGAAGCTGAGTCCACGATCGCTCTGAGCGGATAAGCGGACGTCGACGACGCACGCTCTACTCGTGAAAGTGCGGTTTCACCTCGCTAGACGCAGCCGCCACCGACTTTATGCGCGCCTTATATCTCACCCCTGAATTCCACATCGAAAACTTACGCTGCTCTTGCCACCTATCGGGCTCCACGTGCTGGAGAGAGGTGTCATGCTCGACCTTGTGTTCTTGCTGCTCGGTCTCGGCGGGTTCGGCCTGATGGTCGGCTACGCCTGGGCCTGCAACCGGCTATGAGGGCGCCATGAGCGATCCCATCATCGGCCTGACCATCGCCCTCGGGCTTGCGGTCTATCTGACCTACACGCTCGTGCGTCCGGAAAAGCTGTGACGCGGAAGACTTTCCCATGACAGTCATCGGTTGGCTTGAGATTGCGCTTGTCTTGGCGGCGGTGGTCCTCTGCGCTTGGCCGCTCGGCACCTATATGGCCAGCGTCTTTCAGGGCAGAAGCACGCCGCTCTCGCCCGTACTCGGCGGGTTCGAGCGCGGCATCTATCGCGCGGCCGGCATCAAGGCCGAGAGGGAGCAGGGCTGGCTCGCCTACACCCTCGCCATGCTCGTCTTCAATGCAGTGGGCTTCCTCTTTCTCTATGTGCTGATGCGTTTGCAGGGTGTGCTGCCGCTCAATCCGCAAGGGTTCTCCGGCGTTGCGCCGGACTTGGCCTTCAACACCGCCATCAGCTTCGTGACCAATACGAACTGGCAGTCCTACGGCGGCGAGACGACCATGAGCCATCTCGTTCAGATGGCAGGTCTCACGGTGCAGAATTTCCTGTCGGCCGCGACCGGCATTGCGCTCGCCATGGCCGTCACGCGCGCGTTTGCCCACAGCTCCGCCGATACGGTCGGCAACTTCTGGGTCGACGTAACGAGGGCGACGCTTTACGTGCTGCTGCCCTTGTCGGCCATCGTTGCGCTCCTGTTCGTTCTGACCGGCGTGCCCCAGACGCTGTCGGCGACCGCCACCGTAACCACGCTCGAAGGCGTCCAGCAAACGATCGCTCTCGGCCCCGTTGCAAGCCAGGAAGCGATCAAGCAGCTCGGCACCAATGGCGGCGGCTTCTTCAATACCAACGCCGCGCATCCTTTCGAAAACCCGAACGTCTGGTCGAACATGCTCTCGATTTGGAGCATGTTGCTTATCTCAACGGCGCTGACCTTCAGCTTCGGGAAAATGGTGGGCGACCGCCGTCAGGGCACCGCGCTGCTCATCGCCATGTACGCGCTGCTGCTCACGGCGACGGCCGTCGTCTACTGGGCCGAAAGCGCCGGCAATCCGTTGCTGGCCGCGAGCGGCGTCGACATGGCCCAAGGCAACATGGAAGGCAAGGAGGTGCGCTTCGGCCAGCCCCTGACCGCCCTCTATGTCGTCGCGACGACGGGACTTTCCTGCGGTGCCGTCAACGCCATGCACGGTTCGCTCATGCCGCTCGGCGGTCTCATGCCGCTGCTCCTGATCCAGCTCGGCGAGATCCTGCCCGGCGGTGTCGGCTCCGGTCTCTATGGCATCCTCGTCATCGCCGTGCTGACGGTCTTCATCGCCGGCCTGATGGTCGGGCGCACGCCCGAGTATCTGGGCAAGAAGATCGAAGCGCGCGAGATGAAGCTCGTGATGCTGGCGCTTCTGATCCTGCCGCTCCTCATCCTCGGGTTCACGTCGGCGTCGGCCATGATGCCGGCGGCACTGGCGAGCCTCGCCAACGGCGGACCGCACGGCATGACGGAAATGCTCTACGCCTACTCGTCGGCCGCCGGCAACAACGGCTCGGCATTCGCCGGCCTCTCGGCCAACACGCCCTGGTACAACACGACGCTCGGCATCGCAATGTTGCTCGGCCGCTTCGCCTTTGTCGTCCCCGTGATGGCGATGGCCGGTGCGCTCGCAGCCAAGAAGAAGGTTCCCGTCTCGGCTGGCACCTTCCCGACCCATACCCCGCTCTTCATCGGCCTACTGATCGGCGTGATCCTGGTGCTCGGCGGACTGCAGTATTTCCCGTCGTTGGCACTCGGACCCATCGTCGAGCAAACATTGATGTCGAGCGGCAAGACATTCTGACGGAGGCCCATCGTGGCAAAGCACAAGTCGATCCCACTCTTCGACCCGTCGATCCTCTGGCAGGCCGCGATCGACGCCGTGACGAAGCTGCATCCGCGAACGCTCATCCGCAACCCGGTGATTTTCGTCACGGGTGTGGTGGCGCTGCTCGTCACGCTGGGGCTCGTCCGCGACATCGCCGCGGGCCGTGACGGACTGGCTTTCACGGCGCAGATTGCGGCCTGGCTCTGGTTCACGGTGCTGTTTGCGAACTTCGCCGAGGCCGTTGCCGAGGGCCGCGGCAAGGCGCATGCGGATGCGTTACGCAGCACGCGCAGCGATACGCGGGCAAAGCTTCTCCTGACACCCGAGGATCGCTCGAACGCCCTTTGGGAGAATAAGCCCGCGAGCGAGCTCAGCATCGGCGACATTGTGCTCGTCGAAGCTGGTGACACCATCCCGGCCGATGGCGAGGTCATCGAGGGCATCGCCTCGGTGAACGAATCCGCCGTGACGGGAGAGTCCGCGCCCGTGATCCGCGAGTCGGGTGGCGACCGGTCGGCCGTGACAGGCGGCACCGTCGTCATATCGGACTGGCTCAAGGTGCGTGTGACGACGGAGCCTGGCGCTTCATTCCTCGATCGCATGATCTCGCTCGTCGAAGGCGCCGAACGGCACAAGACGCCGAACGAGATCGCGCTGTCGATCCTGCTTTCGGGCATGACGCTGATCTTTCTCATCGCGGTGGCGACACTCTGGGGTCTGGCCGGGTACTCTGGCACGACGCTGTCGATCACGGTGCTCGCTGCGCTGCTGGTGACCCTCATCCCGACGACGATCGGCGGCCTGCTGTCGGCCATCGGCATCGCAGGCATGGACCGGCTGATCCGGTTCAACGTCATGGCGACCTCCGGCCGTGCGGTGGAGGCCGCGGGCGACGTCGATACGCTGCTGCTCGACAAGACCGGCACGATCACTTTCGGCAACCGCATGGCGACGGCCTTCGTGCCGGTCGGGGGCGTCAGCGAGGCGGAGCTCGCTTCAGCGTCGCTGCTGTCATCCCTTTCGGATGAGACACCCGAAGGCCGCTCGATCGTCGCACTCGCCAAGGAGAAGTACGGCCAGCAGGAGCCTGGTTTGGGTCGCGAGCGGGCGACGTTCATTCCGTTCACGGCCCAGACGCGTATCTCGGGTGTCGATGTGGATGGGCGCTCGATCCGCAAGGGCGCGGTCGATTCCGTGCAGAAGGCCATCGGCCTATCGACCGCGACTCTGCCGGCCAAGTTCAAGGACGCGGTCGAGGCAATCTCACGCTCTGGCGGCACGCCGCTCGCCGTCAGCGACAGCGGCCGCCTGCTCGGCGTCATTCACTTGAAGGACGTCGTCAAGCCCGACATCAAGGAGCGCTTCGGTGCGCTCCGCGCCATGGGCATCAAGACCGTCATGGTGACGGGCGACAACCCGGTGACGGCCGCGGCAATCGCATCGGAGGCCGGCGTCGACGACTACATCGCCGAGGCGACGCCCGAAGACAAGCTCGCCTATATCAAGGCCGAGCAGGCACACGGCCGGTTGATCGCCATGTGCGGCGATGGCACGAACGACGCCCCCGCGCTCGCACAGGCGGATGTCGGTGTCGCCATGCAGTCGGGCACTCAGGCCGCGCGCGAGGCCGGCAACATGGTCGACCTCGACAGCGATCCGACGAAGCTCATCGAGGTGACGGAGATCGGCAAGCAGCTGTTGATGACCAGAGGCTCGCTCACGACCTTCTCGATCGCCAACGATGTCGCCAAGTACTTCGCGATCATCCCGGCGATGTTTCTCACGACCTATCCGGAGCTCGGGGTGCTCAATGTCATGAATCTCGCGACGCCTGAGAGCGCGATCCTGTCGGCTGTTATCTTCAACGCGCTGATCATCGTCGCGCTCATCCCATTGGCGTTGAAGGGCATCGCCTACCGGCCTGTCGGTGCCGGCGCGCTGCTGCGGCGCAATTTGCTGATCTACGGTCTCGGCGGTCTGGTCGTGCCGTTCGTCGGCATCAAGATCATCGACTTTGCCGTCTCCAAGCTCGGCCTGGCCTAAGGAGGGCCACCATGCTCAGGCATCTCCGTCCGGCAGTCGTGATGACAGTCTGCTTCACCCTTCTGCTGGGGATTGTTTACCCACTCGCGCTGACCGGCCTCGCTCAGCTCGGTCGACCAGCCGGATCCGATGGCAGCCTCATCGTAAGAGAGGGTGTGGTCGTCGGCTCGTCGCTGATCGGCCAGGCGTTTACGACCGATCGCTACTTCCACGGGCGCCCGTCCGCTGCGGGAGCGAGCGGCTATGATGCGGCCGCCTCGTCCGGCTCCAACCTTGGCCCGCTGTCGGCAAAGCTCATCGAGCGCGTCAAGGCCGACGCCGATCGTTTGCGCGGCGAGGGCATGGCATCGCTTCCTGGCGACGCAGTGACGGCATCGGCAAGCGGTCTCGACCCGCACATCTCGCCGGATTTCGCGGCGCTGCAGGTCAATCGGGTCGCGATGGCCCGGCAGGTGCCAACCGAGCGGGTTGCCGCTATTGTGAACCAATCCATCGAAGACCGCTTCTTGGGCCTGATCGGCGAGCCCCGCGTCAATGTCCTGAAGCTCAACATGGCGCTCGATGTGCAGCTCAAGCCTGGAGGTTAGTCCATGGTGGCGCTCGTTCCCGATCCGGGACAGAAGCGACCATCGCCGGACGCATTGCTGAAGCTTGCGAGCAAGGAGGGCCGGGGCAAGCTCAAAATCTTCCTCGGCATGGCACCGGGGGTCGGCAAGACCTACGCCATGCTGGCGGCCGCGCAGTCCTACAAGGCTGACGGCGGCGACGTGATCGTCGGCGTGATCGAGACGCATGGACGGGCGGAAACTGCGGAGCTTGTCGAAGGCCTGGAGGTGTTGCCACGCCGCGCGGTCGCCTATCGCAACCGCTCGCTCATGGAATTCGACCTCGAAACGGCGATTGCGCGCAAGCCCCGCCTGTTACTGGTCGATGAATTTGCCCATACGAATGCGCCTGGCTTGGTGCATGCGAAGCGCTACCAGGATGTCGAGGACGTGCTGCGCAACGGCATCGACGTCTGGACCACACTCAACATCCAGCACCTCGAGAGCCTGCAGGATGTCGTCCAGAAGATCACCGGCATTCGCGTCCGCGAGACGGTGCCGGACCGTGTCGTCGAGAATGCCGACGAGATCGTCGTCGTCGACCTGCCGCCGGAGGAGCTCATTCAGCGGCTGAGTGAGGGAAAAGTCTATCTGCCCGAATACGCTCAGAGCGCTGTCGGGCAGTTCTTCAAGCCGAGCAACCTGACGGCGCTGCGCGAACTCGCCTTGCGCCGCACGGTCGATCGCGTCGACGAGCAGATGCTGGCGCAATTACGTCAGCAGGGCGTCGAAGGTCCGTGGCCGACGAGTGAGCGCATTCTCGTATGCGTCGGGGGAGATGAGGTCTCTGAGACGGTTGTGCGTACCGCAAGCCGGATGGCCTCGGCGCAGAAGGCCGATTGGGTCGCTCTACACGTTGCTGCGAGCGATCGCGAAAGTATCGACCGGGCCGACCTCAAGCAGACCGAAAGAGCATTGCGTCTCGCTGAGCGTCTCGGCGCCGAGACGGTCCGTCTGAGTGGCCGGGATCTCACTGCCGAGATTCTCGGCTATGCGAGGCGAACCAATGCCACACAGATCGTCATCGGCCGGTCGGCCTCGGGCCTGCTCGATCGCCTTCTCGGCCGGTCGCTTTCTCGCGACCTCGTCGACCGATCGAGCGGCCTATCGGTCCTTGTCGTTGCACCCGAGCGGGCGGCCAAACTGCGCCCACTGGTCAAGCTGCCTTCGAGCTATCATCTGTGGACCGCGGTCGCCGCTTCAACAGCAGCCGTGCTGCTCGCCATCGGTGTCGGGGTGGGTCTGGAGCAGATCACGCCGCTGCCCAATCTATCGATCGTCTTCCTGATGGCCGTTCTCTTGAGCGCCATGCGTTTCGGCGTGAGCGCCGGCATTAGCGCTTCTATCCTGTCCTTCCTCGCCTACAATTTCTTCTTCATTACCCCACGCTACACCTTCACGGTCGCCTCGCCGCACGAGTTGCTGTCGCTCTGCGTTTTTCTCGTGGTCGCCTTCATCGCTGGCTCGCTCGGAGGCCGCTTGAGTGAGCAGGCCGCCGCAAGCCGGGAACGCGCCGAAGCGACTCAGTCTCTGTTCGAATTCTCGCGCAAGCTCACCGCCACAACCAAGCCGGACGACGTGCTTTGGCTTCTGGCCAGCCAGGCGGCGGCCACAGTCAAGGGCACGTCCATCGTGTTTCTGGTGAAGCGCGGCCAACTGACGCTGGAGACGGGCTGGCCGCCCGAGGATCAGCTCTCGACGTCCGATTGGGCTGCCGCCCGATGGGCTCACGAGAAGCAGGAACCGGCCGGGCAAGGAACCGGAACGATGCCGACCGCGCGATTCCATTTCCGGCCGATCGTCGGCTCGAAATCGACTCTTGGGGTGCTCGGCGTCGCCGGAGCGGATGCCGACGAGACGTTCTCCGCGCAGGTTCTCGCGACCCTTCGCTCCTTCATGGAGCAGGCAGCAATCGTACTGGAGCGCATGTTCCTTTCCGACCAAGCCTCGAAGGCAGAAGCATCCATGGAGAGCGAGCGTATCCGATCGGCGCTGCTGTCGTCGGTCTCTCACGATCTTCGAACGCCCCTCGCCTCTATCGTCGGGTCTGCGAGTGCTTTACGCATGCTTGGCGACAAACTCTCGGACGCCGACCGCCAGGATATGCTCGCTGCTATCGAGGAGGAAGCCGCACGGCTAAACCGCTTCGTCTCCAATCTGCTCGACATGACGAAGCTCGAGGCCGGCGTATTGGATCTCCGTCACGATCTCATCGATGTCGGCGATTGCGTTGCAAGCGCCGTGCAGAGAGCGAGGAAGGTCTTTCCACAACGAACGGTAGAGGTGGTCCTCCCTGAGGGCACAGTGCTCACCCTCGGCAGCGCGTCCCTCCTCGAGCAGTTGGTATTCAATCTGCTCGACAATGCCCACAAATACAGCGCGGCCGGCACGCCAACCAGGGTCGTGGTATCGTCGCGGGATAGCGAGCATGCCATTGCTGTGACCGACGAAGGCGTAGGCATTCCTGAGGACGCGCTCGAAAAGGTGTTCGACAAGTTCTATCGGGTCGCCTTGAGCGACGGCCGCGCGCCGGGGACTGGGCTTGGCTTGGCGATTTGCGCGGCGATCGTCAAAGGGATGGGTGGAAGCATTGTTGCCGAGAGCCCGATTGCCGATGGGCACGGCACGCGCGTGACGGTCAAACTGCCGGCTGCACCGGAGACCGCTCGTGATCCGGAGGCGGCGACATGATCAAGCCACGCATCCTCGTCGTCGACGACGAGCCACAGATCCAGAGGTTCCTGAGGCCGAGCCTTTCCGCCGCCGGATATGATATCCAGATCGCGAGCGATGGCGCGGAAGCGCTCAAGCTCGCTGCGACAACTGCCCCTGACCTCGTCGTACTCGATCTCGGTCTACCCGACATGGATGGCAAGGACGTCATCACGCAAGTTCGTAGCTGGTCCAAGGTCCCCATCATCGTGCTGTCGGCCCGTGACCAGGAAACAGAGAAGATAGCGGCTCTCGACCTCGGCGCCGACGACTACGTCAACAAGCCCTTTGGTATCGGCGAGCTGACGGCACGCATCCGCGCTGCGTTGAGGCACGCATCGCAAGTGGGGGGAGACGTCTCCCGTTACATCGGGGGCGAGTTCGAGATCGATGCCGGCGAGCACACCGTCACACGCTCGGGCGAGCCTATCAGACTGACACCCAAAGAGTTCGACCTCCTGCTTCTGCTTGCGCGAAACGCTGGCCGGGTCCTGACCCACCGTCAGATCCTGATCGCCATCTGGGGCCCGGCCCATGTCGAGGATGTGGCCTATCTGCGCGTGCTCATCGGCCAGCTTCGACACAAGCTGAGCCTGCATACTGACGTTCGCGACGTCATCGAGACGGAGGCAGGGATCGGGTATCGGTTCGTTCCTGACAAGTCCTGACCCAAACCCATGCTGTTTCGAAGGACGATGGCACGTGGCCGATAGTTCTGTTCTGTACTCAAAGCAGACCCGGAAGACATCCGCGGTGGACGTCAGGAAAGTCCGCAAAGCTGACATCTCGCAAGACCCTTACGATGGGCTAGAAATAGCGCCCATTGTCTTCCCGAAAGATGAAGCCGTGGTACCTATGTGGTTCCTGCGCCCTTTGCATACGGTCGATCTGCCCAGATAGACGAAGATATGCTCCTGTTTTGAAAGAATTTTATGGTGCCGCCGAGAGGAATCGAACCTCCGACCCCACCCTTACCAAGGGTGTGCTCTACCCCTGAGCTACAGCGGCAACCGTTGGGGACGCCACGGCCATGCTGCCGCAGCGGTTAACGCGGCGGAACCTGCCACAGGGCCCTTGCCGAGGCAAGCGATCGTTGCTTCATGGGGATATCGCGACCCACAATGGTCTCCTATGAGCAAGACGCCCGCACCTTCCAGCCCCGATCGCCGTACCCGCCTCGCCGAGGAGCTCCGGCGCAATCTGAAGCGCCGCAAGGCTCAGGACCGCGCGCGATCGGCGGCGGCCGATCCGGACATGGCCTCGCCGGCGGACCGCCCCTCGCCTCCCGGGCCCGATGTCACAGCCGGACGGCCACGGTCGCGGAACGATTGATCCGTTGGCACCACGCTGTCTGCGCTTGATAGGCCGCCCCCTACCCTCTAATGCAGACGGCATGTAGAGGCTTCGCCGCTCCTTGCATTGCGTCTGGGGCGCCGGCCGAGGGGACATCCATGGACAGAATTCGCATCGAAGGCGGTCGCCGCCTCACCGGCACCATTCCGATTTCCGGCGCCAAGAACGCGGCCTTGCCGCTAATGATCGCCTCGATCCTGACGCCCGAGAGGCTGACCCTCAAGAACGTGCCGAACCTGGCCGACGTCATGCTGCTGGCGCGCATCCTGCGCAACCATGGCGTCGATCTGGCCGTCGACGGCAAGCGGGCGAAGTCGGGCGGGCCGCTCGGCGAGACCTACCATCTCACCGCCCGAGACATCGTCGACACCACCGCCCCCTACGAGCTCGTCAGCCGCATGCGGGCGAGCTTCTGGGTGCTCGGGCCCCTGCTCGCACGCTGCGGCCAGGCCAAGGTCTCGATGCCCGGCGGCTGCGCCATCGGCACGCGCCCAGTCGACTTGCATCTGCAGGGCTTGAAGGCGCTGGGCGCCGAGATCGAGACCGACAGCGGCTATGTGATCGCCAAGGCGCCCAAGGGCGGTCTGCGCGGCGCGCGCATCCTGTTCCCGAAGGTCTCCGTCGGCGCGACGCACAACGTGCTGATGGCGGCGGCGCTGGCCAAAGGCGAGACGCTGATCGAGAATGCGGCGAGCGAGCCCGAGATCGGCGATGTCGCGCGCTGTCTCGTCGCCATGGGCGCCAAGATCGAAGGCATCGGCACGCACGTGCTGCGCATCCAGGGCCAGGACCGTCTCGAAGGCGCGCGCCACACCGTGCTGCCCGATCGCATCGAGAGCGGCACCTTCGCCATGGCGGTGGCGGCGACCGGCGGCGACGTGCTGCTCGAAGGCGCCGAGTTCGAGGCGCTCGAAGCGGCCATCGACGTGCTGGTGAAGGCGGGCGTCACCGTCGAGGCGAAGCCCAACGGCATCCGCGTCGCGCGCAATGGTCACGGGCTCGGCGGCGTCGACGTCGAGACGCAGCCCTTCCCGGGCTTCCCGACCGATCTGCAGGCGCAGCTGATGGCGCTCATGACGACCGCGTCGGGCACGACGACCATCCGCGAGACGATCTTCGAGAACCGCTTCATGCACGTCCAGGAGCTCGTGCGTTTGGGCGCCGACATCTCGCTGCACGGCGACATGGCGCGCATCCGCGGCGTCAAGGGTCTGAAGGGCGCGCCGGTGATGGCGACGGATTTGAGAGCCTCCGTGTCGCTCGTCATCGGCGGGCTCATCGCGGACGGCGAGACGCTGATCAGCCGCGTCTATCATCTCGACCGCGGCTTCGAGAGGCTCGAGGAGAAGCTGTCGCGCTGCGGCGCCAAGATCGAGCGGCTGACGGCCGGGTGAGGAGACGCGCGTGACGAAGCCTCCCTTCATCCTGTTCGGACACACAGCCTATCGGCTGGGCGAAGCCTACGAGGCGCGCGGCGGCGCGCTGCCTCATACGCACGCCTGGTCGAAGGCCGATCTCGTGCCGCGGCTCGGCGAGGCCGGCGTGCTCTGCCTGTCGGGCTTCTGGGACATGAGCCTCATCGACAAAATCCCGAACGTCCGCTTCATCCAGCTCTGCTCGGCCGGCTACGACCATTTCGACATCGCGGCGCTCAAGGCGCGCGGCATCCGCATGGCGAACGCGGCCGGCGCCAATGCCAACGCGGTGAGCGAGCATGCCTTCGCGCTCTTGCTCGCTCTCACGCGCCGCATGACGGAAGCGCGCGACAACCAGCAGACGCGGTTCTGGCGCGGCATGATCTCCGATTTGAGCCAGCGCGAGGACGAGCTCGCCGGCAAGACTCTGCTCGTCTACGGCCTCGGCCGCATCGGCGAGCGCATCGCGCGGATCGCCAAGGCGTTCGACATGCGCGTGATCGGCATCCGGCGCTCGGGGGGCGCGCTGCCATCCGTCGATCGGATTGGCACGCCAGCCGAGTTGCAGACGCTGCTGCCCGAGGCCGATGTCGTCGTGCTCGCCTGCCCGCTGTCGGCGGAGACGCGCGGACTGATCGACGCCAAGGCGCTTGGCGCCATGAAGCCCTCGGCGCGGCTGATCAACGTGGCGCGCGGCCCCGTGGTGGATGAGCCCGCACTCATCGAGGCGCTGAGCGAGAAGCGCATCGCCGGTGCCGGCCTCGATGTCACGACCGTCGAGCCGCTGGACGCCGCCTCGCCGCTGTGGACGCTCGGCAACGTCGTGCTGACGCCGCACACCGCCGGCGAGACGCGTAGGCACGAGGCAAACGTCATCGACATCCTGATCGAGAATCTCGGCCGTCTGGAGCGGGGCGAGACGGCGCTCCGCAACGGCGTCGTCTGACGCTCGGCCACGCGCCACCGTTGACTTCCGACGCTCCGCCTACGACTCTGTCACCAGCGCGACGAGCCGCTCGAGACATTCCGGTCTCCATCGCAAGGTGAAGGACGGGATCTCCGGGGCTACCCCGGGGAACGACATCGAGCTTGGCATATCACGGCCAGTCCCACGGTAGGCATCGCCTACGCCCGGACCGGCTTCACGGCGCAGGTCGAGCGGCTCGTCGTGCAAGAGGCCTGCATGCTGAAGTATCGCCAGAGGGTCGTGTGGACCCGGATTGCCAATCAGGTCGCGGCGGCACTTCTCGCCCGTCGCTGGACGAAGCGCGCGCTCTCTCAAAGCTTGGCCGGATTCGCCGATCTAAGAACAAAGCCCGCACAGCGAGAGTTCATTGCGCGACTGATCACGTACGCTCCCGGCCCTGTGCCACCGGACTCCGAGGATCTCATCCGCTTCCTCATCGACGAGCCGAGCTTTCGCAAGGCGCTCGCGCCGCTCGCCAAGCCCGGCGTGCGGACCCCGGTCGTGCTCGCTCCGCCGCGCTTTGCGCCGGCCGGGCGGTTTCGCGATCTCGATATCCCGAAGCTCGCCACGGTCGGCGCGCTGGCCGACTGGCTCGACGTCTCATTGAACGATCTCGATTGGCTCGCCGACACGCGCCATCTTCAGGGCCGCACGGACAACCCGTTGCTCCAGCATTATGTCTACAGCTTCCGCGAAAAACGCATCGGGCCGCCGCGGCTCATCGAGGCGCCGAAGCCGCGCCTGAAAGCCCTCCAGCGCCGCATACTCTCCGACATCCTCGACAAGGTGCCGGTGCATGCCGCAGCGCACGGGTTCGTCTCCGGCCGCTCAGCCGTGACGGGCGCGAGCATCCACGCCGCCGAGGCAATCGTCGCCACCCTCGACATCCGCGACTTCTTTCTGACGACCCGGGTGTCGCGCGTGCATGCGCTGTTTCACAGCCTCGGCTATCCGGACGGCGTCTCCCGCACGCTGACGGGACTTGCGACGACGCGGACGCCAGCATCGGTTTTCACGACCGCCCCAGGACCTCGTCGCCATGATCGCGAGACACGCCTGACCTTCGCCGATCCGCATCTGCCGCAAGGTGCGCCCACCTCGCCGGCCCTCGCCAATCTCTGCGCCTTCTCGCTCGATGTGCGGCTCACCGGTCTCGCGCGACGGTTCGGTGCGAACTACACGCGCTACGCCGACGACCTCGCGGTCTCGGGTGGTGCAGCCTTCGCCCAGCGCATCGCGCGCTTCCTCGACCGCGCCGCCGAGGTGGTCGCGGACGAAGGGTTCGCCATCAACGCGGCGAAAACCCAAGTCATGACGCGCGCGACGGCCCAGCGCGTCACAGGCATCGTCGTTAACGACCACGTCAACACGCCCCGCGAGAGCTACGACACGCTGAAAGCCATCTTGACCAACTGCACCCGTCACGGCGCAGCGAGCCAGAACCGGGACCGCATCGCGAACTTCCGCGCCCATCTCGAGGGCCGCATCGCCTGGGTCGCCCACGTCAATCCGCAGCGGGGGCGAAAGCTCGTAGGGCTGTTCGAGCAGATCGCGTGGAGCGAGTGACTGTCATCGAGACTGGGTCGATAGCCACCAGCCGTCGCCGGCAAGCCAGCAGGTTTTGTCGGGGGGCGAGCCGATGCGCAAAGTGCGGACATCAGCCCAACGAGAATCTTCGAATGCTGCGTGCAAGCGCTCAGCCAACGGTTCTGATTGCGCCCCCGCACAGGGGATGAACCCGGCACGCGTGACGAAGCGTGCACCGTAAACAACCGGATCGCTCGTCCGGACGACGAGAAGCAACGCACCGAACCGCCAACCGGGCGTCAATGGGAACAGCAGGCGGCCGGAAGCAGACAGCGCGTTCCGCCATGCGGCGACCGGCTCGGAAGCACCCGCGCTCACGTAGATGATGTCGCTCTCTGGAAGCGGCGGCTCGATGCCCGAGCGGCAGATGACTGTTACGTTGGGGCGGTCGGCAAGCGTTCGCTGCGCCCAAACCGCCATCTCCGGATCGATTTCCATAGCCGTGACGCGGCCACTCGCGCCGACGAGCTCGGCCAATAGCGCGGTATAGTAGCCGCTGCCGCAGCCGACTTGGAGAACGCGATCACCTTCCTTTGGCGAAACCGCATCGAGCATGCGCGCGTGCAGGCTCGGCTCGCCATTGTTGATGCGGCGGTCAGGGGCAAGGGCGACGACGATGTCCTGATAGATCAGGGCCGGGTCCGCAGAGGGGGTAAGAATGTAGCCCTCGTCGACGTTGACCTCCCAGGGTCCGGGGCCGAGGAAATCCTCGCGCGGCACAGACGCGAAGGCTTTCACAATCCGGGGATTTGTCACCCCCACGGATGCGGTGACGTAGGCCGCGTAGAATTTTTGAAACGTCTTGAGCTCGGTCATGGCGCACACTAGCATGGCCTATCCTCGGAACCGCTCCCCTCCTGCAAGCGTTGCCATACCGGGCTTGCGAGCAGGTCTGGCGGTGAAGATGCCTGAGAAGCACGGACGGAACGCCCATTTCGGCAGGATCGCACGCTACGCCTCCGACGCGCTCGGCACTGCCGGAGCCTTCGTGTTGGCACTGGCGATCGTGCTGTTCTGGGGTTTGAGCGGTCCGCTGTTCCACTTCTCAGATACCTGGCAGCTCGTCATCAACACGGGCACGACCATCGTCACGTTCCTGATGGTCTTCCTCGTGCAGCATACGCAGAACCGCGAGTCGCGAGCGCTGCATCTCAAGATCGACGAGCTGTTGCGCAGCGCGAAGCGGGCCCGCAACCAGCTCATCGATTTGGAGCACTGCTCGGACGACGAGATCGCCGCGCTCGAGCGGCAGTTTCACGCGATGAGGACGAGGTCGCGGTCGGGCGCGTAAGCCGTTAGCCGAGATACCGCTCGATCACGTTGCGCGTCACGCGCTCGACGTAGGGATCGCGATCGATGAGGCCCGCGACCCACTCGCAGGTGCCGGCGTGGAAGATCTCGCCCTTGCCTTTCGGGAACGTGACGATCATTCCTGACGAGCGGCGGAGCTTGTCCATCGCTTCGGGCGTCGCCGCGCCGAAGAGCGTCTCGGCCGCGAAGACCAAGTCCTCGTCGCCGATGAAGAGATCGCTGCCCGGATTGGCGTGGTTCTCCTCGAGGATCGAGGCGTGGCCCATGGCGAGGATTTGTAAGCCCTCGGGCGCGCCGGCCGTCTCGGTCGGGAACGGCAAGCCGTCGCGGAACGTGTAGTCGAGACCGTCGACCTCGTAGCCGAAGATCTTCGATTGCCCGCCGAGCACGTCGCCATAGTAGAGATCGCTGCCTTCGAAGGCCCAGTGCTCTGGGCGATAGATCGTGAAGCCGCCGGGTCCGCGCGGCACGCAGCCGCCCCAGCCAACATAGACGCCGCGCAGCGAGTTGAGCCCGAAGGTTTCCGTGCCCGGACGGCCGACCTCGGGCGCCTCCCAGGCATTCGTGGTCAGGTGACGGCGCGCGGGATCTTTGACGTACGGGTCTTCCTTGCGCGCGCGATACTTGTAGCAAACCTGGGTTCGCCCCTCGTCCTCGAAGCGCACCTGCCAGAGGAAGTTGCCGGCAAAGCGCGCGACCCGGCCGCCGCCCTCGACGTAGCGATCGACGGCGTCCCGCATTTCGCCCGTCCAGTACTCGTCATGGCCGACGAAGACGACGAGCTTGTAGCGCTTCAGGATGTCCGGATCGAAGTGGAGATCGTGCAGCGTGGCGAGATCGACCTCGAAGCCCTGCGCCTCGGCCCATCGGCAGAAATGCCGGTCGTAGCTCGCCCAGCCGGCCGAGGCATACTTTTTCGAATAGCCGTTGGCGTAGGCCCATTCCATGTGCGGGTAGCGGGGCGCCGCCCCTTGCCGCAGCGGCTCGCGGATCGGCACGCGCGGCGCGCCGATGGGCAGGAACGCGAAGCCCCGCGTCCAGGGGCGCTGTGTGGAGAGGTAAGGCGAAAAGAGATTCCGAGCTGTCCCCGTGATGCCCTCGTAGTGGTTGGAGCCGCCCCAATCGTTGTAGGCGATCCAGGTCGAGGTCGCGGCCACCTGCAGGATGGGCGCCGCGGTCGTGCCCGCGCGCACGATGACGACGTGGTGGCCTTCCATCGTCGTCCCATCGGCGAACCGCGCGGTCAGCCGGACGATGTAGCCGCCGGAGCGCCAGCTCTCCGCGACCGGTACCTCGAGAGCGACGGGCCACCGGCAGCCCGTGACGGAGACGTCCTCGGCGACGGGATGGAGGCGGCCGTCGAGCCCTGAGCGCTCGAACACCGTCGTGGCGGTGGAGCCATCGCGGACGATGACGAGATCGTAGGCGGGCGCGCTGGTCGAGACATGCAGCTGGATAAGCTCGCCCGGCGCGTAGCTCATCTGATCGCTGTAGCACCAGATCTGCGGCTCGGCCGGATCGGCCGAGGGCATGACGGCGAAGTTCTCCTTGATGGCGCTCGGCCATACTCCCCGCGTCGTCGATCCGCGCTTGGCCGATGTCATGCCCATCTCCTCCACCGTTTTCGCCGCACCCAAGCTAGCAAGCTCCAGGCGAAATGCGAAAGGCCGGAGCTTTCGCCCCGGCCTTTCCCCTCACCCCACGTGTAGGTCTTGGTCTATTTCAGCGGCTCGCCGCGCGAGCCGAACAGGTCCTCGAGATTGAAGCGGTAGCCGACACCCACGCCGACGATCCACGGATCGAGATCGACACTCGACTGGGCGACCGTCACGCCGCCGGCGCTGAAGGTCGCATCGGTGTTCAGGAAGACCTTCTTCACGTCGGCGTTGGCATACCAGCCGCCGCCGAGCGCGACGTCCACGCCACCCTGCAGCACGAAGCCCGCCGCATCATCGATCGTCAGATCATCGACGCCGAGGGCCGCAAGCGTCCCCTTCGGCTTCTCGTCGAAGAAGTGGATCCATTGCACGCCCGCGCCGATGTAGGGCTGGATCGCGCCGAAGTCGTTGAAGTGATAGTTGGCGGTGACCGCCGGCGGGAAGATCCAGGTCGAGCCGATCGTCTCCTCGCCGATAGCGGCGGCAAGCGCGCCGTCCGACTTCACCTCGTGCTGCGCGAAGCAGCAGATGAGGTTGAGCGAGATATTGGGCGTCACGAAGTAGCCGATATCGGCGCCAGGCACCCAGGCATCGGTCACATCCGCGCCGTCGTCGAGAACGGTGCCGGGAGGGGCGCCGAGCGCGCCGAGACCATTCGGCAACTCGACATCCGCGCCACCCGTATCCGGAAGCACGCCGAGCGCCTGAATTTTGACCATCCAGCGACCGTCGTCGCCGGCCGACGCCGTGGTCGCGGCCGCGCTCGCGACCAGCAAGCCACCGAACGCAGCCGCCGCTGCGATACCTTTCAACACCCTCATGGCAACCCCCATTCCCTGCTCTGCCCCGCAAGCATCTCGCGCACTTTTCGCATCGCGGCGCCTGCGCTCCTTACGCCCCCCAATCGGGCGTTCTCGGGCGTCATGCCAGGGGACAGCGCTTCTGGAAATTGATTCAGATCATTTTGCCGTGATGGCTGGGAAGGCGTTGCGCGCGCACAACAGAAACGCCGGTAACTCGTTCAAATCCTGACAGATTGTCTGCCAGAATGGCAGGAACGCGCGGGGGCCGATGACGCACACGCCCGATCAGAACCGCATAGTCCGCAACCGCGCCGGCAGCTCGGCAATCTGGTCTATACCGGTGTTGGCGAAGGCGATGCGGAGGTGGTCGTCCTCCTCCGGCCCGAAGTAGCTGCCGGGAAGACCGAGCACGCCGCGCTCTTGCGCCATTTTCTGAATGACGGTGCGTGACGGCACCCCACGATAGGGGTGACGGACATAGGCGAAGTAGGCGCCGATGGAAGCCACGTGCCAGTCGTTCAGCTCGGCGAAGGCCTTTCGGAAGGCGTCGGCTCGCGCGTTGATCTCGGCCCGATTGGCCTCGCGCCACGCGCGCATCGCCGGGATCGCCCAGGTCAGCGCCGCTTGCGCCGGGCGTGGCGCGCAGATTTGCATCGAGTCCAACGCCTTGCCGATCTCGGCGAGCGCCGCGCGGTCGGCGGTGATGGCGCCGAGCCGAAGCCCCGGGATGCAATAGGACTTCGAGAAGGAGTAGAGCTGGATCACCGACTGCCGCCAGGCCGGATCGGCGAAGGCCGTGTGCGGCCGGTCATACTGGGCCGGCATCAGATCGCGGTAGGTCTCGTCGAGCACGAGGGTGATGTTGCGGCGGCGGCAGAGGTCGGCGAAGGCGCGGATGACGCTCCCGGGATAGACCGCCCCCGTCGGATTGTTCGGCGTCACCAGCACGATCGCCCGGACCTTGTCGTCGATGAGCCGCTCGGCGGCCTCCACCTGCGGCACGAATCCGTCCGCGGCCTCGAGCTGCAGCCGCCGCGCCTCGATCCCGAGCGTCTTGAGCGCCATCTCGTGATTGAAGTACCAGGGCGCCGGCAGGATCACCGCCTCGCCGGCCCGGGCCAGCGACAGAATGGTCGCGAAGAAGGCGAGATTGCACCCAGCGGTGATCGCGACGTCGTCCGGGCCGATGTCGCCGCCGTAGATCGCGGTCTGCTCGATCGCGAAGGCCTCGCGGAAGGACAGGTCGCCGGGGATGGAGCCATAGCGCATGCCGGCCGGATCGCCGGCCGAGGCGCCGATTCTAGCGATGATTTCGGGATGGGGCGGGCTGCTCGGCGCCGCCTGCGCCATATTGATGAGCGGCCCCATGGCCTCGCCGTAGCTCTCGGACCACGCATAGGCCTCGGGAATCGGCGGCGTCGAGGTGTCGAGCAGATTCGGATTGAGGCGAAGGGTCATGGGATGATCTTGATCTCGTGTTCGATAGCGTACTCTCGCCACCTTTGCGTTGCTTTGGCAAGACTGGCCAGGGCCGGTGTGCGGCAGTTTAACTCAAGGCCCAGTTGCAAAAATGGTGGCGGACGCGGCTTTAGAATTGTCCTATTCTGTCGAGAACTCTTCCACTGAACCGGAGTGGAGCGATGGCCAGCGAGCCCGCCCGTTGCAGCATGTGCGCGATCCGCGACAAGGCGGTTTGCGGGGCGCTTGATCAGAACGAGATCAAGGGCCTGAACCAGATCGCGCGCTGGCGCACCTACAAAGCCGGCGACGTCATCCTCGTCGATGGCGCCAAGTCCGACATGCTGGCCAACGTCGTGCAAGGCGTGGTCAAGCTGACGAAGAGCCTGGACGACGGGCGCCAGCAGATCGTCGGCCTCGTCTTTCCCCCCGACTTCCTCGGCCGCGTCTATCGCCCGGACTCGCAGTATTTCGCGGAGGCCGCGACCGACGTCGAGCTGTGCACCTTCCCCAAAGAAGGGTTCGAGCGCTTCCTGCACGACCATCCCAATCTCGAGCACCGGCTGCTCGAGAACACGCTCTCCGAGCTCGATGCCTGCCGCGAGTGGGCGCTGCTTCTCGGCCGCAAGAGCGCCGAGGAGAAGGTTGCGAGCTTCCTGCTCATGATCGCCAAGCGGGTTCCGCGCATCGGCTGCCAGCATTCGGGCGAGGCTGGAGCGACCAAGTTCGCGCTGCCGTTGTCGCGCGCCGACATGGCCGATTTCTTGGGTCTCACGATCGAGACGGTCTCGCGCCAGATCACCAAGCTCAAGACCAAGGGCGTGATCGACCTCGTCTCGACGCGCGACCTCTCGGTGCCGAGCCTCTCCAAGCTCGAGACGGTCGCGCACCAGGAAGCGGCTTGACGCCAGGGCCATCTTTCTGCCGCGCGGCATGGTATAAGGCTCTCGATCTTCAGAGGAGCCGCAAAGCCTTGCCGTTTCGCCCCCCGAACCCTCCATTGGCAGTGCTTGCTCTTGCCGCGGCTCTGATGGCAGGACCGGCCGCCGCTGGCGATGCCGCCGCGCCCAACCCCGACTGCTTCGACGAGTTTCTCAACGCGAAGGGCACGGACATCGTCTGCACGTTTCCGACCCGCATGTCGGCCGACGAGAAGGCCGAGGTCGAGAAGGTCACGCGCGGCTATCTCAAGGATGCGAGTTGCGACGTTGCGATCAAGATGCCACGAAAGCTCGTCGCCGCTGCGCTCGCCGCCACCGGCGATCACGTCTTCGAGGCGCCGGCGCAGAAGAGCCATTGCGAGGTCGTGACGTCGAAGGCGACCTTCCCGGTCGAGATGACGTTCGCGCCGAAGGTCGTCTTCAAGGATGGCGTCGCGATCGAGGCGACGCCCAATCTCGACAACGTGACAGGCGTGCCCAAGGCGCTCTGGTGGCCGGTCGCCTATTGGGTCAACTCCTCCAACATGATCGAGGCGACGACGCTGAAGATCGTCAACGCCGTCAAGCAGCGCTACGGCACGCAGCAGGCATCCGTGCAATAGAGCCGCGCGTTGCGCGGAGTCTCTCCTGGATCCCCGGCCATCATTCGCTTGCGCTCATTCGGCCGAGGATGACGGAGGTGGATGGGTTGTCGCGCGTCCAACACACGGCGTCATCCTCATCCCAGCGAGCACCCGACGGGGGGCCCAGGGGAGACCCTTCGCACAAGCGCGACAGCACGATGGCGGAGGGCATCAGCTCAACTCAAACAACCACCCCCCTCGTCATCCTCATCCCAGCGAGCACCGCGAGCGCCGGATGGGGATCCAGGAGAGAGTCTTCGCGTAGCGCGACAACACGATGACGGAGGGATTCAACTCAAACGACCACCTCCTCCGTCATCCTCAGCCGAGTGAGCGCATGCGAACGACGGCTGGGGATCCAGGGGAAACACTCCGCGCAATGCGCGGCCACATCACACCGGCAGCGGCACGCCGGCTTGGGTGAACACCTGCGTCTGCCGTTCGCGCACCGCCTCGAGATCGAAGCCATCGATGGTCTCGTTGAACATCCGGTACCAGTTCTGCCGCGCATCCAGATGCAGGAACACGCCGCCGAGACCGATGGCCGCCCGATCCATGAAGACGAACTCGCGCGGCACTTTCACCGGCCCCTTTTCCCGCAAGCCCTCGTGCACGCGAAAGGCCTCGCGGCGGCCGTACTCGCCGGGCGTCGTGCCTTCCGCAATGGTGCGCTCGCGATCGTCCAACAGCGGGCCGTAGATGAACTGCGCCCAGATGTTGAGGATGTCGATGACCTCGTTCGACAGCCCCGCGAATCCCCAGGTCTCGTAGGCGTGCACGATGAGCGCTCGGTCGTTGCGCTCGAGCCCCCGGTAGAGATCGATGACGCCCTGCACGAACTTCGGCGCGAAGGTGCGGATGCAGCCGTAGTCGAGCAGGTTGATACCGGCCGGATGCCCGCCCTCCTCGAACACGGTGTAGTTGCCGAGGTGCGGATCGCCGTGAATGACGCCCTGGTGGGAGAATGGATACCACCAGGCGCGAAACATCGCCCGCGCGATCGCGTTGCGGTCCTCGACGGCGTGCGTCACATACTCCGGCAGCCGGCGCCCCTCGAGCCAAGTCATGGTGAGCAGCCGCTTCGTCGACAGATCGGCGGCCACCTCCGGCACGCGGATGATCGGATCGTCGCGAAAGATCGCCGCGTAGAGGCGCATGTGGGCGGCCTCGCGCTCGTAGTCGAGCTCCTCGCGTAGCCGCTCGGCGATCTCGACCAGCATCTCGCTCGTCTCGATGGCCGGGTCCATGCGCTTGTGGATCTGGAAGATAATGCGGAGCTGGGCGAGATCGGCCTCCACCGCCGAGGCCATATCGGGATACTGCAGCTTCACGGCGAGCGTCCGCCCGTCGGGCCCCACGGCGCGGTGCACCTGTCCGAGCGAGGCCGACGCCGCCGCCTCGCCCTCGAAGCTCTTGAAGCGGGTCTGCCACTGCGGCCCAAGCTCGGCCGCCATCCGCCGCTTGACGAAGGCCGCCCCCATCGGCGGCGCCTGGCTCTGCAGTTGCGACAGCTCGGCCGCGTACTCGGCGGGAATGGCTTCCGGAATGGTGGACAACAGCTGTGCGACCTTCATGATCGGGCCCTTGAGCCCGCCCAACGCGCGCGCCAGCTCCGCCGCATAGCGCTGCCGGTCGACCTCCATGCCGAGCAGTCGCTTGCCTGCGATTCGCGCGGCGAGCCCGCCGACATTGGTGCCGACGCGCACATAGCGGGCGGCCCGGGCCGTCAGCCGGTTCTCTTCATCGTCTTGTTGCTGGGTCATGGGGACTATGAAGGCATTCGCGCGCGCGGAAACAAGGGCCGAGAGGGTCGCAGCTTGCGTCCATCCGCCGTTTCCAGGAGTCTCGACACCCAAACCGCACTGGGAGATCAGTCCATGGCCTTAGCTTTGGTCGATCGAGGCTCAGCCGTCCGCATCGCACCCCACACCCTTCCGACCCTCGACCAGGCGCTCGCCCGCGACAAGCGCGAGGGCCTCGAGCTTGCGGTGCAGTCCCGCTGGGCGGCGCTCTCGGTGGTCGCGCTGCTGCTCGTCTATCTGAGGCCCTCCTGGGATGTCCTCTACTATCACGCGATCCTGGCGGGCTTTGCGCTGATCGCCTGGGCGCATCTGAAGCTCGGCCGCGTCGGCCGCAATCCGGCGGAGCTGGCGCTGCTCGTCTGCGATGTCGTGCTGATGGCCTATGTGCTCGTCGTGCCGAACCCGTTTCGCACCGACGTGTGGCCCGCCGCCATGCAATTCCGCTTCGGCGGCTTCAGCTTCTTCTACCTGCTGCTCGCCACCGCCGTGCTGAGCTATTCCTGGCGCACGATCCTGGTTCTGGCGGGCGCCATCGTGCTCGCTTGGCTCGCCGGGCTGCTGTGGGTTTGGCTCCAGCCGGTGACGCATCCCGAGATCAGCGAGCGAGTAGCCGCCGCCCTCGCCGATCATCCCACGATCGCCGAGGCATTGAACCCCTATGCCGTGCTGCTTCCGCTCCGCATCGAGGAGATGACGATCCTCGTGCTCGTCGCGGCGACGCTCGCGATCGCCAGCTGGCGCAGTCATCGGCTGATGCGCGGCCAGGCCGAGATGGAGCGCGAGCGGTCGAACCTCGCGCGCTACTTCTCTCCCAACGTCGTCGAGACGCTGGCGCAGAATGACGCGCCCGTTCGCGAGATCCGCTCGCAGAACGTCGCCGTGCTGTTCGTCGACATCGTCGGTTTCACGAGCTTCGCCGATCGCAACGAGCCAGCCGCCGTCGTGCAGACGCTGCGCACGTTTCTCGAACGCATGGAGCGCGAGGTGTTCCGGCACGGCGGCACGCTCGACAAGTATCTGGGCGACGGTCTCATGGCGACCTTCGGCACGCCGGTCGCCGGCGACCGCGATGCGCTCGAGGCGCTGCGCTGCGGACGGGCGATGCTCGCCGCGGCCGATGCGCTGAACACCGAGCGGGCCCGTCGCGGCGCCGAGCCGCTCGCCGTCGGCGTCGGGGTGCACTACGGGCCGGTGGTGACCGGCGACATCGGCGTCAACCGGCTGGAGCTCGCCGTCATCGGCGCGACGGTGAACATCGCCAATCGCCTCGAGGCTCACACGCGCGTGCTCAACGTCCGTCTGGTGGCGAGCCGCGATGTCGTCGAGCGGGCGCGGGGCGAGCCCGGCTGGAGCACGACGGACGAGGACGGCCTCGACGCGGCCGACCCCCAGATGATCCGCGGGGTCGCCGAGCCGGTCAGGACATACGTGGTGGGTGGGTGAGGGAGGGGCACCGACCGAAAGGCGCGGGTATGTCACAATCGGGGACAAAGCATGGCGCTTGCCGTCGCCAGCACTTGGCACAGCCCGATGCGACCATGTAGTCCTTCGGCGGACAATCGGGGGGAGGCATGCGGATATTCCTGTCTTATGCATCCGAGGACAAGGCGGTGGCCGAGACCATCGCCTTCTCGCTGCGCGCCCGCAAGCACACGGTGTTCCTCGATCGCGACGATCTTCCAGCTGGCGGCGAGTATGACCGCCGCATCGAGCAGGCCGTGTCGCAGGCGGGACTTCTCGTCTTCCTGATCAGCCCGGAATCGGTGGCTCGCGGCCGCTTCACGCTAACCGAACTCGAGTTCGCTCGTCGCAAATGGCGCAAGGCGGACGGGCACGTGCTGCCGGTGATGATTGAGCCGACCGCCATGACCGAGGTGCCGGGGTTCCTCAAATCCGTGACGATCCTCGAGCCCAAGGGCAACGCTGCCGCGGAAGTTGCGAGCGCCGTCGATGCGATGGCGTCGTCGACGGTCAGGAGGGGGACGCTCCTGTTCGCGGGGTTCGGGCTGGCGTCGGGGCTGTTGACCGAGCCACTAATGAAGATGATGTCCCCATTCGCAGAGATTTATTTCGGTCCAGTTCCGCTGGGTCTTGTGCTGAGTGGGTTTGCTTTTGCCGCCACTATGACCTTGGCCCTTGGGTGGCACTATGGCTTCAGACAGCGGCACGTGCTCCTTGGTATTGCTGTCATGATCGGGTGGTATCTTGCACTTCTTGTCTTCTACTTTCCGAGAGAGGCCGGGCCAGGCCATTATATCTATGATCCACAACCAGAACTTGAGTTGAGGTGCGAACAGGCTAGCGCCGGGCAGTTGACTGCTGATGCCGAGCTTGAGAAATCTTGCTTGGAACTCAATCTCCGGAAGACGCGCGAGGAGCTTTCAAGCACAACAATCTATTGGAACACTGTGAGTTTCTTTTCATTAAGTGGAGCGATTGGTGCAATTGTTACTGCGCTCGGCGTTCCATTTGCATCGGGACGGTCGCATCCTATCTCGGGCATTTTTGCGACAGCTTTCATTGGAATGGCTATTGGATTACTGTATTCTCAATTGAAAGATTGGGCAGGCCTCTACATTCTCTTCATCTCTTGGCAAACCGCAGTCGCCGCGACGATCGGGAGATTCCTGCGCTGAGCCCGATCACAAAATGAAGTCTGCCTTCGTCAGCGTCTTCAGGCCCACGAGCTCGATCTGGAAATCGGCCTTCTCGTCGCCGTTGACGTCGCCCTCGATGATCGTCTTGTCGTTGGTGGTGCCGGAGGTGTTGATCTGGAACCAGCGCACCTGACCGCGGATGCCGGTGAACACCGAGTCCTTGGTCGCGAGAAAGGTGAACGCCTTGTCGCCGGACGCCGAGCCGTTGGCGTCGATGGTCGACAGATCGATATCGTCCTGGAGGTGGGTGAAGCCGATGATCTTGTCGCGGGTCGAGGATGTCTTGCCGATCTCGGCGACCTTATTGAAGTCGAAGTCGTCGAGCCCCGTACCGCCCGTCATCGTATCGCGGCCCGCGCCGCCGGTCAGAATGTCGTTGCCGTCATTGCCGAAAAGCGTGTCGTTGCTCGCACCGCCCAAGAGGGTATCCCGTTTGGACGAGCCCTTGAGGGTGTCGACCCCGGCCGTGCCGAACAGCGCCACCGAGTCCTCCGCGCCCCAGGTGCCGAAGGTCGCCGTCGACAGATCGGCGGTCGCGCCGAACACTTGGAGCGCGAGCGCGGTCGGTTGCGAGGAGTTGAAGATGTTGATCTTGCCCGCACCGACCTGATCGCTGCCGAGCTGCGCCGTCGTTGCGCCTGAGATGTCCTCGAGGCCTTCGACGTTGGCGATGGTGATCGTGCGAAGGTCCACCGCTCCGACGACCTGGAACCGGTCCGCCGTTGTCTCAGTCCCTCCGTCAACGGCCAGATTGAAGGTGCCCGACGCGCCGAACACGCGGAAAATGTCGTCACCGGCGCCGCCGTTCGCCGTGTCGTGGCTTGCAAGCAGAAACAGGTCCCGCTGGGAGCTGCCGGTCAGTGTATTGACCTGCGCGCTACCTTCGATCGTGATGAGGTCGTCAGAGTCCCATGTTCCGAAAGACCACTCTTCGGCGGAAAAAACCGGGCCATCGGTAACAACATAGACCTGGTCGACCCCTCCGCTGCCGTTGAGCGTCACATTCGCGGAGACGTCGGTGCCGTTGAACGACGAAGAGAATATCGTGAGCACGGCCGCCGCCGTGAAGTTGATTGTTGCAATCTGCTGGCCAGCGATCGGAACGGGGTCGTCTCGTGTATCGAGGTCGGCGGTGACCGTCAGCGTGTACATGCCCTGTTCCTCCAGAATCACGAGCAGCAAACATCACCGGACCGATTCGGCAGGGCAAGAGACGCCAAGAGAAAATTCGTCCACTGTGTCGCAGGGGAAACGCCGGTCTGGCGGTCTGCGGCCTGTGCATCTCATCAGTTTTGATGAGGCCGGCGCGCCGCGAGCTTGCTAGCCTCTTCCAACGGCTTACGGGGCAGGATTTGGGGAGCAAGCCACATGGCGACGCGGCGCGGCACCAATGGTAAGGATCGGCTCGTCGGCACGGCGGCGGCCGACCGGATATTCGGGCTGAACGGCAACGACATCCTGTCGGGAGGGAGTGGTAACGACCAGATCCTCGGCGGTGCGGGCAACGACACGCTCAAGGGCGATGCCGGCGACGACCTGTTGGACGGCGGCACCGGCATCGACACCATGGCGGGTGGCGCCGGCAACGACACCTTCATCGTCGACAACGCCCTGGACCGGGTGAGCGACACGGCGGGTATCGACACTGTTCTCTCGGCCGTCAGCTACGTCCTCGGCCTCGATATCGAGGTGCTGACGCTGCTCGGCGCTGGCAATCTCAACGGGACCGGCAACGCGCTTGCCAACACCTTGAACGGCACCTCTGGCGACAACGTGCTGGACGGCGGCCTTGGTGCCGACCAGATGAACGGAGGAGCCGGCAACGACACCTTCATCGTCGACGACGCGGGCGATACGGTCGGCGACCTTTCCGGTGTCGACACGGTGCGGGCGAGCGTCACCTTCACGCTCGGCAGCAGCTTGGAAAACTTGGTCCTCACCGGCTCTGCTTACATCAACGGCACCGGCAATGCGCTCGCCAACACGCTCACCGGCAACGATGGCAACAACACTCTGAACGGTCTGGGTGGCGCCGATACGATGGCCGGCGGCCTCGGCAACGACACCTACGTCGTCAATCTCTCGACCGACATCGTGATCGAGGGCCTGGGCGAAGGCACCGACGAGGTGCAGGCGACCGGTCCGTTCTACCAGCTCGCCCTCGGCACCGAGATCGAGCGGCTGGTGTTTGCCGGCGCCGGCAACTTCACAGGCATCGGCAATGAATTCGACAACGTGCTGATCGGCGGCGCCGGAGGCGACACACTGCTCGGTGGCATCGGCGACGACACGTTGACCGGCGGCGCGGGCAGCGACGGGCTCGACGGCGGCCACGGCAGCGATACCTACCTGTTTGCCGACGGCGACGTCGGCACGGGCGAGCTCATCGCCGACTCGGGACTCTTGGGGAGCGACCGGCTCATGCTCGCTCCAACGGCAACCTTCGTCGACTTCTCGGTGGCAAGCGCCATTTCGGGCATCGAGCAGCTTCAGCTCATCGGCGGCCAGATCGCGCAGTTTCGTGCCGGCCAGTTCGACGGGGGACAGCTATCAGCGACGCTGGCCATCGATGGCAACTTCGACGGCAATACTTTGCGGATCGTCGAGGCATACTACTTCTACGGCGCCGAGATGTTTTTTACTAACTGGTCGAGTGGCACGATCGAGATCGTCGGTAGGAGTGACGACAACACCATCACCGGTACCTTAGTGAGCGACACCATCCGTGGCGGCGGTGGCGCCGATACGCTCGACGGCGGTGCGGGCGACGACGTGTACATCGTCCAGCCTGGCGATCTCCCGGCTGGCGAGACCATCTCCGACGGCGGCGGATCGACGGGCGACACGATCGCGGCCTTCACCGGCACCTATGATTTCACGACGGCATCGGTCAGCGGCATCGAGAAGCTCTTCGTCAGCGCGGCCAACGTGACGTTCGATATGAGCGAGCTGGCTGGCTTGACCGGCGTATCGACCGGCGGCGGCACGAACACGGTGACGTTGAGGAACGTGAGCAGCTTCAATGGCGGCGCGCTGAGCTTCACCAATTGGGCCGATGGCGTCGACACGCTTGTGCTCGAAGGCACAGCCGGAGCCGACAGCATCACCGGGACGGCGTTTGCCGACCGGATCGTCGCAACGGCCGGCGCCGATACGCTGGATGGCGGCGGGGGCGGCGACACCTACGTGTTCGGAGCGTCCGGCCCGGACGCCGGACTCGTCCTGGTCGCCAGCGGGTCGAACGACACTATTCGAGTCGAGCGATCGTTCTCGGATTTCACGGCAGCCACCATCGGAGGGCTCAGAAGCTTCGAATTCAGCGGTAGCGGGCAGACGATCCAGACTCTTGCTTCGCAGATGCCGACCATCCTCTCCGGAGACTCTTGTCACGTAACGGGCGCCAGCGGAACGCAGACCTTCAGAGTGACGAATGCGACCAACTTCGACGGCTCGCTCTGGTTGTTCGACACCTGGTCGAGTGCGGAGGGCGATCTTGTCGTGCTTGTTGGCACCGCTGGCAACGACGCGATTATGGGAACGGCCTCGGCCGACCGCATCTGGGGAGACGCCGGCGCCGATGTCCTGAGAGGTCGCGGCGGCAACGACGTGTTCGATTTTGGCGCCGGATCTTCCGGCACGAGCCTCGGCACCATCGACCAGATCCTCGATTTCACCTCGGGCCAGGACAGACTGCGCTTCACAGACCTGACAGGTGCCGTCGAGACCTTCGCCGGCCTCGCCTTGACTTTCTCGCCCCTGATCGCCGGTCCGGAGATCCGCTACCAGCCCGTTGGAGCTGACACCTACATCATGGCCGACATCAATGGCGACGATGTCCAGGACATGGTCTGGCAGCTCGTCGGCTTCACCGGCACACTGACCTGGGGCGTCGATGTGATCACGACGATTTGAGCGGCCATCTCTCCTGACACCACCCTGTCAGGAGCCCCCCGCCCGCCTGCTGCTTATCCCCACCCGCCCCCTTCCCAGCGGGACGCTCGGAGGGCATAGTCACGGTATGTCCCGCACCCCCCGCTCGAAAGCCCGCGCGCCTGCGCCTCCGCCGTTGGAAACGGCTGCCGGAACGCCGGCGCCCAAGGGGTTCGGCGAGGCGCCGCAGGCGGCGTTCATGGGGTCGGTGTCGCCGTCCGCCGGGCTCGATGCGCTGCTCGTCCGGCCGAACGAGCGCTCCGAGCGCGACAATGCCATCCTCGCGCGTCAGCCGATGCTCGCGACGCATCCGCTCGTCTCGGGCGGCATGCCGATGTTCATGCCGCATCGGCCGCCCCGGCCGGAGAAGTCCATGGGCGGCAAGCCGCTCGTGCTCCAATCCGAGTACGAGCCGCGCGGCGACCAGCCCCAGGCGATCGCCGAGCTCGTCGAGGGCGTCAATAAGATCGAGCACGACCAGGTGCTCCTCGGCGTCACCGGCTCCGGCAAGACCTTCACGATGGCGCAGGTGATCCATCGCACCCAACGCCCGGCGCTCGTGCTCGCGCCCAACAAGACGCTCGCCGCCCAGCTTTACGGCGAGTTCAAGAGCTTCTTTCCCGACAACGCGGTGGAATACTTCGTCTCCTACTACGACTATTACCAGCCGGAAGCCTACGTGCCGCGGACCGACACCTACATCGAAAAAGAGTCCTCGGTGAACGAGCAGATCGACCGGATGCGGCATGCCGCGACCCGGGCGTTGCTCGAGCACGACGACGTCATCGTGGTGGCCTCCGTGTCCTGCATCTACGGCATCGGCTCGGTCGAGACCTACTCGGCGATGACGATGGCCGTGCAGGTGAAGGAGAAGATCTCCCAGCGCCAGCTGATCGCCGATTTCGTGGCGCTCCACTACAAGCGCAATGACCTCACCTTCGGCCGCGGCAGCTTCCGCGTGCGCGGCGACACGATCGACATATGGCCGGCGCATATGGAGGATCGGGCCTGGCGCGTGCAGCTGTTCGGCGACGAGATCGACAGCATCACCGAGTTCGATCCGCTGACCGGCACCAAGACGATGGAGCTGTCGCTCATCAAGCTCTATGCGAACTCGCATTACGTCACGCCGAAGCCGACGCTCGACCAGGCCATCCGCCGCATCGAGGTCGAGTTGCAGGAGCGGCTTGCGGAGCTCAAGAACACCGGCCGCCTGCTCGAGGCCCAGCGGCTCGAGCAGCGCACCCATTTCGACATCGAGATGATGCAGGCGACGGGCTCGTGCGCGGGCATCGAGAACTATTCGCGCTACCTCACCGGCCGCAATCCGGGCGAGCCGCCGCCGACCTTGTTCGAGTATCTGCCCGACAATGCGCTCGTCTTCGTCGACGAGAGCCACGTGACGGTGCCCCAGCTCGGCGGCATGTTCCGCGGCGACTACCGCCGCAAGGCGACGCTCGCCGAGTTCGGCTTCCGCCTGCCCTCCTGCATGGACAACCGCCCGCTCCGCTTCGAGGAGTGGAACGCGATGCGGCCGCAGACGGTCTACGTCTCGGCGACGCCCAGCCGCTGGGAGCTCGAGCAGACCGGCGGCGTGTTCACCGAGCAGATCATCCGCCCGACCGGCCTCACCGATCCGCCGGTCGAGATCCGCCCGGCCAAGACCCAGGTCGACGATCTCGTCGACGAGGTGAAGCAAGTGGCCCTCAAGGGCTATCGTGCCCTGGTGACGACGCTGACGAAGCGCATAGCCGAGGATCTGACGGAGTACATGCACGAGCAGGGCATCCGCGTCCGCTACATGCACTCCGACATCGAGACGCTGGAGCGCATCGAGATCATCCGCGATTTGCGGCTCGGCGCCTTCGACGTGCTGATCGGCATCAACCTGCTGCGCGAAGGCCTCGATATTCCGGAATGCGCGCTCGTCGCCATTCTCGACGCCGACAAAGAAGGGTTCCTGCGCTCGGAGACCTCGCTCGTGCAGACGATCGGCCGCGCGGCGCGCAACGTCGACGGCAAGGTGATCCTCTATGCCGAGGGCATGACGGGCTCGATGGAGCGCGCCATCGCCGAGACCAACCGCCGCCGCGAGAAGCAGCAGGCGTACAACAAAGAGCACGGCATCACGCCCGAGAGCGTCCGCAAGGCGATCGGCGACGTCATGGGCTCGGTCTACGAGCAGGACTACGTGACGGTCGACGCAGGGCTCGGCGAGGGCAAGCAGGGCGCACTCACCGGCCACAACATGGAGGCGGTGCTCGCCGACATGGAGAAGCGGATGAAGGCCGCGGCCGCCGATCTCGAGTTCGAGGAGGCAGCGCGGCTCCGCGACGAGATCCAGCGGCTGCGCCAGGTGCAGCTCGCCGTCATGGACGACCCGATGGCGCGCCAGGAGGCGGTCGAGGATCGCGCCGGCAAGTATCGCGGCGATGGCAAGCCCGGAGAGGCGAAGGGCGCCAAGCTCTCGCGACCGGGCGCCTCCTCTGCGCGCACGCGGGGTGAAGGGCAGCCCTCTGCGCCCACGGACGGGTCGACGGAGAGAAGCCGCATCAACACCGAGTACGAGCCGGTGCAGCCGACGTATGCCCAGCAAGCGTCACGCGTGCGCGCGCCCGATCTCGGCGACATGGGCCCCGGCACCGATCGCGTCATCCCCGCCGGGCGGGAGAATGTGCGCCCGCCCGCGTCGCGCGGCGGCGCGTACGGCGAGAATATCCGTGGGCCCCATCGGCCGACGCTCGACGAGATGGGGCCGCACGCCGAGCAACCGTTGCCGGCGGGCAAGCAGCCGCCGCGTCCAACGCGCACGATCGAGGTCGACGATCCGGGCAAAACCAAAGCGCGCCGCGGACGGCCGAGGAAGACGGGGCGGCCTGGGTCATAGACTTGTAGGGGCGACCCGGCAGGTCGCCCACCCAACCGCGCGCGCCGTGTTCGCGTTGCTACTGGGCGACCTGCCGTCGCCCCTACGAGTCATGTCCGTCGTCGAACACCAGGAGAAACGCCGATGCCGTCCCTGACTTTCTACACGAACCCGATGTCGCGCGGCCGCATCATCCGCTGGATGCTGGAAGAGGTCGGCCAACCCTACGAAACCGTTCTGCTCGACTACGGCACGACCATGAAGGCGCCCGCCTACCTCGCCGTCAATCCGATGGGCAAGGTGCCGGCCATCACGCACGGCGATACGGTCGTCACCGAATGCGCAGCCATCTGCGCCTATCTCGCCGATGCCTTTCCGGCGGCCAATCTCGCCCCACCTCCCGGCCACGCCGATCGCGGACCCTACTATCGCTGGTTGTTCTTCGGGGCCGGGCCCGTCGAGGCAGCGGCGTCGAACAAGGCGCTCGGCGTCGTGGTGCCGGAAGAGAAGCGCGGCATGGTTGGCTACGGCAGCCTCGCGGCCGTGACGAACGCGCTCGAGCAGGCCGTCACAGGCAAATCCTTCATCGCCGGCGACCGCTTCACGGCGGCCGATCTCTACATCGCCTCGCACCTCGGCTGGCTGACGCATTTCGGCGTGCTCGAGAAGCGTCCGGCCTTCGAGGCCTATATGGGCCGGCATCTCGCGCGGCCAGCCGCCGTAAGGGCGCGCGAAATCGACGACGCGATCATCGCCAAGCAGCAGTCGAGCGCGTGACGCAGCGCTACTGCCCCGACGCTTCCATCGCCTTGATCGCCTGACGGATCAGGGGCTGAGCCTCGAGGCGGCTGCGCTCGCTGCGATCGAAGGCGGCGTGCTTGCGATGGCAGGTCGCCTGCTCGCGGGCGATGACACTCTCGATCTTGGTCGCGAGCGCGTCGCAGGTGGCGGCGCGGATGGCCCGCACCTTGGCCTGCATCGACGACGCGCAGCCGATCCAGATCGACTTGTGCGTCTCCTCATGGCGCTTCACGAAGCTGTAGAAGCTCTTCCAGGCGGTGCGCACGCGCGGTCTCGCGTCGGGGAGATCCTGCGCCGCCGGCAGCGTGATCGTGAAGGCGATGCCGATCGTATATCTCGGAATGCTGCAGCCTTTGCCCTCGTGCACCGTGCCCGATTGCGACATCTCGCTCGTCGTATAGGCGTAGGCGCCCTCGCCGTTGACCGTCGGGCCATCGATGTGGAGCGCCCGCATGATGCCGACCGCGGTCGAGCCGTCGACGGGGTAGTAGGCGTATTTGACGGAGACTTTCGGACCTGCGGCGGCCGCTCCGGCGACCAGCACGGCGAAAGCCAAAGCTAAGCCCGACACGAGCCGATGCGCGACATATCTGTGCACGGATTCTCCCTCCCCTTCCCGTTCCTTCAACCCTAGCGCGAAGCGAGCGCTTGGCAAGGGCCAAGCGACGGCCGGCAACAGCCAAGCCGCCCCGCTCATGCCGCATTCATGTTGTGTGGCTCTCAATGAGCGCAACACAGGGCTGCCCCCCGGCTGGCCGGACGATCTTTCCGTATTCACCTCAAAGGAGGTTTCCCATGCCGTTCAAGCTGCCGATGGCCGTCCTTGCCGGCGCGCTGTCGCTCGCGATGGGCGCTGCCGTGCCGGCCTTCGCCGCGTCGAGCGAGGTCACGACGATCGTCGGTGACACGCGTCCGAGCGCCGAGCTCACCGACAAGGAGCTGCGCAAGCGCCTGCAGACGCTCAAGGCCGCGCTCGATGATCCCAACACGTCGGACGCGGCCCGCAAGGAATTGCGCGGGCTGATGCGCGCCGACCGCGCCGAGCAGGAGACCCGCGGCGCTGCGGCTGGCGATGCAACGGCGCCCGACAGTGGCACGGCCGACACCGGCGCGGCGCCAGCGTCCTCACAGGATACGGCCGCCTCGGCGAACGATCCTGCGGCCGAGAATGCCGGCGGTGGCAGCGAGGTCGCGACCATCGATTCGGTCGTCTCGACGACGAAGCCGAGCAGCAGTCTCTCGGATGGGGCTCTTGCCGCCCGGCTCGCCGAGATCGAGGCCGGCCTCGGCCGCAGCGAGCTGCCGCGACCGCTGCGCCGCGAGTTGAAGACGATGCAGGACGCCGATACGGCCGAGCTGCAGCGCCGCAAGCAGGCGGTCGCCGCAGAGCAGCCGGCTGCCGTCGAGGAGCCGGCCCCGGTCGAGGAGCCCGCCGCCGCGGCAAGCAATGCGCCCCAGGACGAGCCCGCCGTCGCGCCGACGAAGAAGAAGCGCACGGCCAGTGGCGGTGACAGCTTGAGCGATGCACGCCAGCTCTTGATGTCGAGCCGCTCGCTCGACCAGCTGCCGGAGCGCGAGCTGCGGTCCAAGCTCGCCGACACCAAGCAGCTGCTCGACGATCGCACGCTGCCGGGCAATCTGCGCGGCAAGCTCACCGATCTCGCCGCCAAGCTGCGCAACGAGATCCGCCGCCGCAGCACGGCGGCCAGCACCGACCCGGCGGTGGAGGAAACCGTCGTCGCCGAGCAGCAGCCCAAGAAGCGCAACAAGGAGGACGGCGCGACCCTGGCCGACCGCCAGAACGCCACCGACAAGCTCGCGCTCGTCTACATCAACGACACGACGAAGGTCGAGCGGCTGCCGCGCTCCAAGCTGCGCGAGCGTCTCGAAGCCTACCGCAAGCTGCTCGCCTCGGGCCAGCTCTCGCCCGCCGTCGAGAAGCAGTTGAACGCCAAGCTCAAGCGCGAGCGGGCGCTGTTGCGTGAGCGCGTCGCGGTCGAGGAGGTGCAGGTCGGCGAGCAGGCGACACAAAAGAAGAAATCGAAGGAGCCGCGCGTCACCATCAAGGTCGCGGTGCCCGAGCCGACCTTCACGGAAGCTCCGCGCCTCGCCGACGACACGCGCCGCGCCAACGAGCTGAACGAGCGCCAGCTCAACCGGCGCATCATGGCCTACCGCGTGCTCAACCGCAGCGACCGCGTCTCGGCCGAGGCGAAGGCGCGCTATCGTGACCGCGTGCGGGCCGATCGCGCCGAGCTGCGCCGCCGCCTGCTCGAGGACAAGAAGCGCCGCATCGTCGAGGTGCGCGAGCAGCCCAAGATCCAAGTCAACGTCGACCTCGGCCGCGATGTGGGTGTGACGCTGTGGGCGGCGGAGGCCGGTGACGACGAGATCGAGCGGCAGCTCGTCGCCCGTCCCGTGCGCCGCATCCGCGAGCGTTATCCGCGCCGGATCATCCTCGAGCAGCCCGAGCGCATCGTCGAGCGCGAGGACGTGCGCGAGAGCTTGCCCTCGGTCGAGATCGACACGATCAACTTCGGCTTCAACGAGTCGTTCGTCGCCGAGGAGGAGATCGCCGACCTCGATCGGATCGGCACGATCCTCGAGCGCATCATCGCCAACCATCCCGACGAGGTGTTCCTGATCGAGGGACACACCGATGCGGTCGGCTCGGACGCCTACAACCTGCGCCTCTCGCTCGAGCGTGCGCGGGCCGTCAAAGCCGCGCTCATCGACTACTACGCCATCTCTCCGGACAACCTGACGGTGGTGGGCTTGGGCGAGCGGTATCTCAAGATCCCGACGCTCGAGGAGGAGCAGGAGAACCGCCGCGTCACGGTCCGGCGCATGACGCCGCTGCTGTCGGAGTATGACGCGGACTGAGGCGGGTTCACGGACACTTCATGGAGGGCGGGCCTACGGCCCGCCCTTTTCTTTTCCGTCATGCTGGCGAACGCCAGCATCCACGGGAGTGTGAGATGAGTGCGACGGCCTCGCCGGGTGGCATGGCCGCGGATCATATCCGTCTTCCCGTGGATGGTCGCGTCCGCGACCATGACGGTGGTGAGGGCTCGCGGATCGCTTAGGCCGGTGACGGCACGCTCCGACCGGGCAGCGGGGCACTGCCACACAAATCGCGCCACACCGTCATGCTGGCGAACGCCAGCATCCACGGGAGATCCCGGTGAAGGCGAGACCTACCCCCCGAGCTTGACCCGCTCGCGTTTGAAGTTGACGTCGGCTGGGTTCTCTCCAAGCTCGCGCGCATAGCGATGACCGGCGTAGACGGCCTGGAAGATCGCGCCCGGGGCGTCGCAATCGCCGATGCGGGCGATGGTCTCGACGCCGGAGAGCGCGCCGTCAGCTTGCGCCTCGCGCAATGCACGATAGAGCCCCAACTCCGGCAACCGGGCCGTCACGAGCACGACGGACGCCGCCTCGATGGTCCGCGCCGCCCCCGTATCGCGCTGCGTGAGTGTGACCGCTCCCGCCTCGACGCCCGCCAGCACATGATGGGTCACGACATCGACGCCTATCTCGGCGAGCCGCGCTGCAATCCGATGACGCTCCAGTGTATGCTCGGTGAAGGCCGAGACATCGGACGCCGGCGTCACCAGCGTCACGGCGAGACCGCGCGACCGCAGCAGCTCGGCGAGCACGCCCCCCATCGCGTAGTGGTCGTCGTCATAGATCACGATGGGGCTCGACGGGGGCCGGCCCGCCATGACGTCGTCCGGCGTCAGCACCTGCGCGCCGCTCGCGATCGCAACCGGGAACGGCGTCGCCCGCCCGATCCCGTCGCGGCGCCAGTGCGAGCCGGTTGCCGCCGCCACGTGCTGAACGCCGAGCTCCGTCACGAGGTCCGGCGTCACCTCGCTTTCCAGATAGACGGACACGTTCGGCAACTTGCCCAACTGCGTCATGCGCCAATCGCGCACGCGCTTCCAGGTGGCGAGGCCCGGCAGCTTGCTCTCGGTGAGAAGCCGGCCGCCGGTATCGCGCCCCTTCTCCGCGAGCACGACCTCGTACCCGCGTTGCCCCAGAGCGCGCGCCGCCTCCAAGCCGGCCGGTCCAGCGCCGACGACGAGCACGCGCGCGTCCTTATGCTTTGCGGCAATCCGCTCGGGATGCCAGCCCTTGCGCCACTCTTCGCCCATGGTCGGGTTCTGTGTGCAGCGGAGCGGCACGTTGGCGAAATGCGTCGACACGCAGATGTTGCAGCCGATGCATTCGCGGATGTCCTCGATCCGCCCCTCCTCGATTTTCTTCGGGAGGAACGGATCGGCAATCGAGGGCCGCGCCGCGCCGATCATGTCGAGCACGCCCTTGCGCACGAGCGAAGCCATCAGGTCCGGCGAGGTGAAGCGGCCGACGCCGACGACCGGCTTCGTCGTCACCTTCTTGATGCCCGCCATGAACGGCGCGTGGCTGTTCTCCTCGCCGAAGCGGGCAGTGGGGGAATCGTCCGCCCAGGTGCCGATGACGATGTCCCAGAGATCCGGCAGCTCCGCCAACAGCCCGATCGCCTCGATGCCCTCCTCCGCGGCGCGCAGGCCCAACGGTCCCGCCACCTCGTCGATGATGAGGCGACAGGTGATGCCGGCCTTGCCTTTGGCGCCCGCGCGGCTCTCCTCGATGAGCTCGGCGAGTAGCCGCACGCGGTTCTTGAGCGGGCCACCGTACTCGTCGGTGCGCTGGTTGCGCGGCGAGAGGAACTGGAACGGCACGGTCGAAAAGTTCGCATCGACGTTGATGATGTCGAACCCCGCCGTGATCGAGCGCTCGGAGGCCTCGCGCCACCAGCGGCGCAGATTGCGGATGTCCTCGAGATCCATCGATCGGGATTGGCCAGGCGCCAGATCGTGAATCGGGATGTCCATCGGCCCGAGCGGCGTCAGCTTCGAGAACTTGTTCGTGTTGTAGGTGACGGAGTAGGCGAGCTGGACGCCCGCGAGACCGCCGTGCTTGTGGACCTCGTCCGCCATCAGCGCGAGCCCAGGGATATCACCGTCGTCCCATAGCGTCTGCAGCACATCGGGGGAAAGATCCGACGAGGGATGCACCGAGCAGTTCTCGGTGTTGACGACGGCCCAACCGCCTTCCGCCTTCACGCCCCGCATCGCCGCATGCGACTGCGGCCGGACGTTGCCCATGCCGTTGCAGTGCGGCGTCTGGTAGAAGCGATTGCGCGCGGTGACCGGGCCGATGGTCACCGGCTCGAAGAGGATGTCGAGGCTCTTGTCGCGCATGGCTTTCAGGTCTTCCGTAGGGCGACCGGCAGTTCGCTTTCGAAGGCCCCGCCGCCGGCGACCTGCCGGTCTGACCCTAATACTCGGGCCGCGGAACTGGGGTCAGACCCGCAGGGTCTGACCCCTTTCCATGTTCGACATTCCGTGCGGAGCAATTGCCCGTCAATGACAGCGCCGCGCGGCTCGTCTATGCCTTGTGCGCATGACGACGTTTGCCGCACAGCTCGACGCCTACCAAGCCCGTGGCTGGTGCCGCTTTGCGGCCGGCGCCGCGCTTGCCCGCTGGGTCGACGCCACGTTGCCCGACGCCCGCGCAACGGTCAGCGCGCCCGAGAATGCCAAGTGGCTGCGCTGCGGCGGCACGTGGTTCGCCGGCGTCAACGTGCTCGGCAACGATGCGCGTGGCGCGGTGCCGGGTGGTCCGGCGCTCTCCGGTGCCGTCATCGATTTCATCCGGGACGAGCTCGGTCTCACCGGCTTCGGCTGGGACCCCGGCCAGGTATCCGTCTGTTATCCGCGTTACCCTCAGCCGATGCCCTACGAGACCGAGGCGGCCTTCCGCTACCGCCGCGACAAGGACGCCGCCCATCTCGACGGCCTGATTGCGGTCGGCCCCGATCGGCGGCGGCATTTCCAGGAGCCACACGCTTTCATCCTCGGGATTCCGATGGTCGAGACGAGCGCGGGCGCCTCGCCCGTCACGATCTACGAAGGCAGTCACGAGATGGTACGGGACGCGTTCGCGGCGCGCTTCGCCGGACTCTTGCCGGAGCGCTGGCCGGACGAGGACGTGACGGAGGCCTATCACGCCGTCCGCCGCCGCATTTTCGAGACCTGCCCCCGCGTCGAGGTGCACGCCCGCCCCGGCGAGGCCTACCTCATCCATCGCCTCGCGCTCCACGGCGTCGCCCGCTGGCAGGAGGGCGCAACGGCCGGGCCGGACGGTCGCATGATCGTCTATTTCCGCCCGTTGTTACCGGAGCTGCGAGCCTGGCTTAACCGCCCTTGATCCCGGGCATTTGTCCGGCGCGACGGCTCGGGGCATAATCCATCGGGACCCTCCCTTCTACGCCCGGAGATAGCCTCATGCGCCCCGATCACAACGTGCTGCCGACCGCCCTCGACTGGGCCGGCCAAGGCCGCCGCATCGCGCTCGCCACCGTCATCGAGACCTGGGGCTCGGCGCCGACGCCGGTCGGCTCCCAGCTCGTCATCGACGCCGATGGCAACTTCGAAGGCTCGGTGTCGGGCGGCTGCGTGGAAGGCGCCGTCATCACGGAAGCCATCGACATCATCGGGTCGGGCAAACCCAAGACGCTCGAGTTCGGCGTCGCCGACGAGACCGCCTGGCGCGTCGGCCTCGCCTGCGGCGGGAAAATTCGCATCCACGTCGAGCGGGTGGACTGATCCAAATGCGTCAAGCCGTGCTCGCCGAGCTCATGGACTGCATCAAGCACCGCCGCCCGGCGCTCACCGTGAGCGATCTTGCGACCGGCGAGGTGCGGCTCGTCCGCGCCGAGGACGTGGGCCGCGACGGCGTGCTCGAGGGCGAGCTGCGCGAGGCGCTGCGCACCGACAAGGCACGCACCGCCAAGACGGACGCGGGCGAGGTCTTCATCAACGTCTTCAACCCGCCGCTCCGGATGCTCATGGTCGGCGCCGTGCACATCTCGCAGGCGCTCATCCCCTTCGCCGAGCGCGCCGGCTACGATGTCACCGTCATCGATCCACGCACCGCCTTCGCCACGCCCGAGCGTTTCGGCGGCGTCAAGCTCATCGCCGAGTGGCCGGACGAGGTCATCGAGAAGCTCGGCCTCGACCGGCGCACGGCCGTCGTCCTCTTGACCCACGATCCCAAGATCGACGATCCGGCGTTGAAGCTGGCGCTGCGCTCCGACGTTTTCTACATCGGCGCACTCGGCAGCAAGAAGACGAATGCCAAGCGGATCGAGCGCATGCACGCCGAAGGCTTCGACGACGCGACGCTCGCGCGGTTGCACGCCCCCATCGGTCTCGACATCGGCGCCGTCGGCCCCGTCGAGATCGCGCTCTCCATCATGGCCGAGGTGACGGCGGTGCTGCGCGGCCGGACGGGGCGCGGCTCATGAGGTTCGCGCTGACGCCGGTGGGTGAGGCCGCTGGTGCGGTTCTCGGCCATTCCGTGCAGGCGGGCGGCGCGACGCTGAAGAAGGGCCGCACACTCTCCGCCGCCGACGTCGAGCGGATCGCCGCGGCGGGCATCGCGGCGGTGTATGCCGCTCATATCGCAGCGGACGACATCGCCGAGGACGAGGCGGCCGACCGCATCGCGCGCGCCCTCGCCCGAACCGGCGTTCGCTTAGGCGCTGCCGGCACCGGCCGCGTCAATATCTACGCAGAGTCCAATGGCATCCTCGCCGTCGATCGCGCGCGCCTGATCGCGCTCAACATGCTGGATGAAGGCGTAACGGCGGCGACCCTCGCCCCCGATGCGCGGGTGAGCGCGGGTGCCATGGTGGCGACCGTCAAGATCATTCCCTTTGCTGTACCGCGCGAGACGGTCGACCGCGCCGAGGCGCTGCTGCGCGACGGCGGCCCGCTCGTGACGGTTGCGCCCTTCACACCGCATCGCATCGGCCTTGTCCTGACTCGCGTCGCCGGAACGAAGGCGAGCGTGCTGACGAAACGCCGCCGCGTGATCGAGGATCGCGTGCGCTCGGCGGGGAGCGAGATCGCCGCCGTGATCGACGCCGCGCACGAGACGGCCGCGATCGAAGCGGCGATCCGCGATCTCAAATCGCAGGACTGCGACCCGATCCTCGTCTTCGGAGCGTCCGCCATCGTCGATCGCGGCGACGTCATTCCGGCGGCGGTTGTCGCGGCCGGCGGCGAGGTCGTGCATCTGGGCATGCCGGTCGACCCGGGAAATTTGTTGATGCTGGGCAAGCTCGGCCAAGCCGACGTCATCGGCGTGCCGAGCTGTGCCGCCTCGCCCAAGCTCAACGGCTTCGACTGGGTGCTCGAGCGCCGCCTCGCCGGCCGTCCGGTCGGACGCGCCGAAGTTGTCGCCATGGCGCCGGGCGGTCTCCTCATGGAGATCGAGAGCCGGCCGTCACCCCGCGAGGGCGGCGAGCCGATCGCCAAGCGCCAGCCGGCGAAGGTCGCGGCCCTCGTGCTCGCCGCCGGTCGCTCGACCCGCATGGGGCAAGGCCGCAACAAGCTGACCACCTTGCTCGACGGCAAGCTCATCGTGCGCCGCACGGTGGAGGCGGCGCTGGCCTCGCAGGCGCGGCCCGTCGTCGTCGTCACGGGGCATGA
>JAXMDB010000013.1:0-123631 GCA_046348995.1 Hyphomicrobiaceae bacterium | reverse complement strand
GCGATCGCCTATAGCCCGCTGGTCGAAGGATACTGGTACGCCTGGGCTCAGTACTGGAAACAGAGCGGACCGTGGCCGAACCCGGCCGATCCGACGATCGAGGACCTGCTCGCGTTCGATCATCCGTGGTGTGACGGATGGACAGACCATCTATGGTTCTGCCGGAAGAGCGGAGTTTTGGCTTGGAATGACGGCTCCCAACAACCCTTCTTCTCTGATGAAGCGCTCTGGTCGGAGTCCCGTAGCACTGCGACCTCTGAGTGCAAGAGGCTGAAGCGCTTATCCCAGTCCGCTCGGCGAATTCTATGCACCCGTAGTCAGGTTCCGGTTTGGTGTCTGGAGTGGTGGGATGGGGGGCAGGTCAAAACCAATCCTCAGCCGCAATGGTCAGCCAGGTCGTCACCACTCGGTGGCGATCCTGCCTACCAACCAAACTTGCCCGCTTCGAGCTATCCGGGCAAGTGCGTGAGTTCCATGTGGGACCAAAATTGAAAGTGTGACCGACGATGGCAGATTTACAGCAGGTTATGCCACGCTGGCGGGGTATCGCTCCGTAGCATTTGTATTGAAGTTGCCACTGGTTGATGGGTCTGTTTCTGCCTCCGCCGGGAGCGGTTTGTTCATTGGCCCTCACCAAGTGCTAACAGCCGGTCATGTCTTGTTCTACGAGGTAGGCCGGGTTCGATCTGAACTCATCTACGCGGGGCCAGGCGCTGATGCGCGCGCTATTGCCGATGCAGGTCTTCTGCTCCCCGATGACACGCAAATGCCGGCATCTGTCAGTGAGTTAGGCAGGGACTCAATAGATCCCTTTCGAGGTTACTCAAGCGATCCTGCCGCGAATTTTGACCCGACAGATATAGCCTTGCTGACCGACGTGAGTTTCAATCACGGGCAGCAGCCAATGAGCATTGGCGTGTCTTGGTCTGCGGATGTTCTTGACGGCGTACAGGCGATTTCGGCAGGCTTTCCTGGCGAGGCGCCTTATGACAGCCGCGTGCTCTATCAAACCACCGGAAACCTGACGACGCTCGTAGATTATCGTGCGCTTGGCCTTACCTCGTATGAAGGTCAGAGCGGAAGTGGCGTCTGGATCATAGATCCGGACACCCAGGCTCAAGTTGCGATAGGAATTCTCAGTACCAAAGCGGGCAACCACGTGGGCGGCAGTTTGCTACTGTCTCCGGGTGACTATCTCCAGATCTCCGCCGCTTTCGAAGCCTCCGGCGTCACGGCCGAACAAGCTCCCATCGAATACCTCTACGGCTCCGACAACGGCGGCCTGCTCGTCGGCGGCGAGGTCGAGACGATCACGGGCACCTATCTGCGCGAGATCATTCGTGGCGATAGTGTCACCAGCTTCGGCCTGTTCGCTGGCAACGACCATCTGACGGGTGGTGGCGGCAGCGATGTCCTGCAGGGGATGGCGGGCGACGATAGTCTCGTCGGAGACGGCGCGGGTGTTTCGGGCGCTCAGATCGGCAACGATTTCCTCGATGGCGGTCAGAACACCCTGACCTTTGGTCAAGACACCGTGCTGGCCGGCGTCGACCACACGCTCGCGACGACGATCGAGATCGGGCACAAGTCGGCGCATGAGGATGCGTTCGACGTGGCGGGCTTTCCGGGCGTTGCGCTCACCGACGACGTGGTGGTGCTCGAAGGCACGGGCGGCACGGATTTCGTGCGCAACGTCGAGACCATCAGCCTCGTCAAATCGGGTTCCGATACGACCACGGACACGCTGAAGCTCTACGCCTTCGATGCGGCCGCGCTCGGCCAGCTCGAGATGATCGACTTGGCCGGCGGTCTCGACGTCATCGATCTGGGCAGCCTCGCCTCTGGCATGAGCGTCACCCTCGACAGCGAGGCGCGCTATACCCTCACCCGCATGGACGGCGGCGAGGGCCAGCTCGTCGTCTGGAACGCCAACTCCATTGCCACGCCACTTGATGTCTCACGAGAGGCTGAAGCGCGGTTCGATGGTTGCCTTCAGGTCGTGCGTCGACCGTGGGATCATTGCGGTCACTACGCTGGTGGAGGTGCGCTTGCGGCCTAAGCTCGGACAGCAGCAGAGCACTATACCTCCGCCGGAGCTCGAAGTTCCAGCGCGGAGCGTCTGGTCCTCCATTTCACGTTGGTTGTTCCAAGCGCCCTTCGGGCTGTGGTGCCTCGCATGCACGCTGTGGGTGGTGGCACTTTGGTTTGGGCCGCACCCGAGCTACGGTCTCAATCCGACCAGCCGCAATGCCGATCTCATCTGGTTTTGGCTCAACGTCGCCGGGCTCCTGCTGGGACTTTCGCTTGCGAGCGGCATCATCGGCCGGTTGATCGCGCAACGGCCTGGGGCGTGGATCGTCGGCGCGGGCATTCCAGCATTGGCCCTTGGTACCTTCGTGCTGAGCTATGTCATCGACTTCCATCTGTTGGGCGAGGGCCGGCCCATTAAGTCGCCAACAGGACTCCCGGCGAGTGCGTTCTCGCACTCCTGGTGCAAGGCTTGGACGACGGGTGACGAGGAGTGCGTGCGCGATGGGTCGGAAACGAAATGCAAGGTGGGTCGCGCAAAGCAGGGGGCGGTGATCTGCACTGAGCTCGAGGCGCCCTACTGGTGTCTCGTCTGGGGCAATGGCTGTCGCTTGGAAAGCCGGGTGGGGCACGTCGTCAACCTAACCCGCGAGATCGATGGCGTGCCTGTTGACCCATGTATGCCGGGCCTGGTCACTCGGGAGAAGATCGGGTGCTTGCAGACCGTGTTCAGCGCCAGGTTCGAGGAGAGATGGGATCCTGACTGATCTGCAGATTGCGTCGATCGATGACACTGAGCTCGCAGCCTCATCAAATCGAGCGCCGAACGACTCGCGGCCTAATGCGACCTGTGGACAACTTTGTGCGCACCCAATTTGTGGTTGCGGGTGACAGAATGCGGGTTAATGTCTGATATTATCTGTACAAAGAAGTGACATGATGTCAGGTGGGGACGAGGCCGGGGATGATGAGGGGACGCGGGTCCGTGGCGGCCCCGCTTCGGTACGACGTTTCGGACGCCGTACTGGTGCTGCGCCGCAGCCGATCCGTGATGAGGCGAGCCTGTCCGCAAAGAGCCCCGCCAAGCCTCGGCTCGCGCAGCTCTTTGACTGGCGCATACCGTCAGCCACGATCGTGGTGTTCCTGGTGATCGACCAGGTCCGTCGCAGCTTCATCATGCCGGAATACTACCGGTACAGCTTGTTCGATCTGCATACACAATGGCGGCACGTCGACCCCATGCCGTCATTCTGGGCGAATTCGACCTGGCTCCTCTTCCTCTTGGCGATTGTGGGCATGGCCCTCGCTTGGCAGCTGACCTTTCGGCGCGCGTGGGCCTGGGCGGGTGCCGCCGTGGTTCCGCTCGCGGCATTCGGAGGCTTCTACGGCTGGTACTCGCTCGAGTACCAGCGTCTGGGGATCGGTCGCATTCCGATTGAGATCGCGCCGGTTGAGCGGGCCGAGGACTACGACAATCCGTGGTGCGTCGCCTGGGACAACGGACGGTGTCGCCGGGGTCGGGACGGGAACGCCGAATGCGGGGCACGGACGGAACCGTCGGGATATGTAGTCCCTTCAACTGGTGATCTGGCCAAGGGGTGGCCCGAATGCAACGAATGGCAAGCCCCGATTTGGTGTTTGCAGTGGCGCGATGCTGCTATGTTTTGGCAAAGACGGTCGATTTGGCCCATGTCAATTGAGAAACTCACCATGTCTCTCGACGGCGGTACACCGTGGATGTGTGACGACAATGTCGGAAATTCGTGCCGTCAATACAGTCTAGAATGTTCCAGCACTGTGTTCGAACGTGCAGGTGTTATTCTGGGCGGTTTCCAGGAGTAGGATCACTTGGGCGATCTCATCAAAGCGTACCCTTCGGATCAGTCTCTGGCCTCAGTTGTTCGTGTCGAGACTACCTGGCTCAATAGCTTGGGTAACGTGGTGCGTGAGACGACGGCAGAGGGGCCTTTGCTCCCGAACGGCACCGGAGTACTCATCGGCGATCGCTTTGTTCTGACTGCAGCTCATAATGTCATCAAGGATCAGCGGCTTCCAGGGTTCACGGAATCTGGAGAGCCGTGGGTTCTTGAGCAAGGCGCCATCGCGTCGGTGATCACCGTCTACATCGAATACGATGAAGGCTCTGGTGCGAGTTACGCCGCTGAAGTGGCTGCGACGGTATTTCCGCGCGGATACGATCTTCCCGACAGCCAGTCCCTCGCCAATGACCTTGCCTTGGTACCGTTGAGCCAGGCTGTCGCGATCGACCTTGAGAACCTCAGCGGTTTGACCGTGTATTGGCAGGCCTCCGATCTAGTCGGCGAGGAAGTTCGAGTCGCAGGCTATCCCAGAATCGGTGGCGATCCGCGCGATCTCGACGGTCAGCGCTTGTTCGAGGCGACTGGTACGACGCTGTCGGTGCCGTTCATCAACGGAGATCGATTGGCCTATACGATCGAGACAGGCGGGGGCTTGAGTGGTGGCCCGGTCTTTATTCGTCCAGACGGCGAGGCCGGGGATCAACTCGTTGCCGGCGTTCACACGTCGACCACCTATCTGAGCGAGCTGGTCGGCGTGAGTGCCGGTACGCAGCTGACGCCGGAGGACTTCTTCCGAATTATGTCGGCTATGGAGTCCGTCGATCACGGCGAAGTGCATTTGTTGCCGTTCAACTACTTGATGGGAGCGGCCTCATCTCTCCTTTTCAGCGGCAACGACACCATCACCGGCTCCTACCGCCGCGATGTGATCCGGGGGCTCGGGGGTGAGGATCAGCTCGAAGGGCAAGGCTCGCACGACCTCATTCAAGGTGGCGCGGGCGACGACATCCTGATCGGCGACGGAGATCGTGTCGGAGAATCGACGGACGCCGAAGGCGGCGCGAACTACGACCAGTTCGGCAACGATTTTCTCGATGGCGGGACGGGTGGTGGATTGTTGTTCGGCGAGAACGACACCGTCCTCGCCGGCGTCGACCACACGCTCGCGACGACGATCGAGATCGGGCACAAGTCGGCGCATGAGGATGCGTTCGAGGCGGCGGGTTTCCCGGGCGTTGCGCTCACCGACGACGTGGTCGTGATCGAAGGCACCGGCGGCACGGACTTCGTGCGCAACGTCGAGACCATCAGCCTCGTCAAATCCGGGTCGGATACGACCACGGACACGCTGAAGCTCTACGCCTTCGATGCGGCCGCGGTCGGGCGGGTCCATGACTATGCGCATCAACTGGCCGCTTAAGGCGCCGGGCGATGTCAACCGTCGTTGCAAATATCATCTGTGGACAAACGGATGTCTCTACAATTTTTGGTTGTCATGCTCTCTGTGCGCCCTAGTGTAGGATACTGGGCAATAGCCGTGTGAGTTGGGCGCCGATGTCGGGTGAGGACGAGGCCGGGGAGAACGTGGAGAAGGTGCGGCGCTCGGAGAGTCCGGCGTTCGGCCGTCGAAGCGCCGCCGCGCCATCATCCTCGGGCAAGCTCGCGAAGGTGGCTGCCGCCGCAGGCCGCGCCGAATATGTGCTCCGTGCCGCTGCCGACCTCAAGCCCCAGGGCCTGAGCTGGGGCCTCGTGCTCTGCGTCGCGGCGACTGTCGCGCTCGGAGTGCTCGCGCTGATCAACCGGCCCCAGATCGACGACGACGCGGCCTACTACGTTGTCGCTGGTGTGCTCATCTTCGCGGCGCTGATGGCGGATCGATTCGGGCTTTTCACCGCACGTCGGCCGATCCTGCTGAGCATAGTGACGCTCGTGGGAGTTATCTCCTTTGGTCCGCTGGTTGAAGGGTACTGGTACGCCTGGGCTCAGTACTGGAAGCAGAGCGGACCGTGGCCGAACCCGGCCGATCCGACGATCGAGGACCTGCTCGCGTTCGATCATCCGTGGTGCACGGCTTGGACGGATAAACGGTGGTTTTGTCGTACCCGAGCAGAGAGTGCAGACTTCGAAGAGTTCGTGGCCATGCAGCCCCAAGGCACCTGGGACGAGCGGAGCAGCGCGCGAGCCCGATGCTGGCAGCGTCGGAATGGCGAAGGCAATTCAATCCGCCGGGTTAGCTGCGGCTCTCATTCGATCCCAAGGTGGTGCATACTATGGTGGACCGGTACACTGCCGTTTCCCAATCCCAGTCCGAACTCACTTAGTCTCGAGGAGTATTACTCCGGCACACCGGGCCCCGGTTTGCCGCCTGAACATCGCTATCCCGGCCAATGCATGAAGACGAAGTGGGATTGAAATAGTTAGGAGCGGACGATGTCCGAGTTTGCCATTGCCAATCCGAGTTCACCCGATCTCGCGTCGATCGCGAAGATTGTCAAAATTGTCCCGTTGCCGAGCGGACAGGAGCGCGGACTCGATGGCACCGGAACATACATTGGTCCTCATCAAGTTCTGACTGCTGCACACATTGTATATTATTTGATCGGCAACGAACCTGCTCTGCGTGCGTACGTCGGTCAGGTCGACGTTGGGGCAGCGATGGGCGCGGCTGCAACTACGCCCTTCGACGTGGCGGGCGATGCCTGTGGGCGCGGACCTCGTCCTGCCAACATATTTCGACTTCATCAGGGACTTCGCGCCGACAGGCGAAGGCAGCTTCAATCCATCTGACATCGTAGTGTTGAACGCGCCCGCGATCACGCACAGCGATCTGTCGATGAGCCTGGGCATAGCCTGGGGAACGGATGCCGCAGTTGCTGAGCATTGGAGCGGCGTGGAGGTCGAATCTGCAGGATACCCGAGATCAACACAGGCTGGAGAAGCGGAGTACTCCGGACAAGTACTCTATAGGACATCCGACACGCTGACTACAGGCGACCCGTCACAAATTGGGGCGGAGTTTCTCGTGGTCTCGAAATCCACTCGAGTCAAAGCGGCAGCGGTGTCTGGACCATCGATCCCGAGACGGGCGCTCAGGTTTTGATCGGGATTGCCACTGTATTCGATACCGAGAGTTTCTATGGCGGCGGCCTGCTCCTGACGCGCGACGACTATCTGCGGATTGCGAGCTCATTCCAAGCGGCCGGCGTCACGGCCGACAAAGCGCCGGTCGAATATCTCTACGGCTCGGACAACGGCTCGCTGCTCGGTGGCGGCGATGTCGAGACGATCACGGGCACCTATCTGCGCGAGATCATTCGGGGCGACAGCGTCACGGGGTTGGGTGCGTTCGCCTACAACGACCGTCTGACGGGTGGCGGCGGCAGCGACGTGCTGCAAGGCATGGCGGGCGACGATAGTCTCGTCGGCGATGGCGCGGGTGTCTCGGCGGCTCAGATAGGCAACGATTTCCTCGATGGCGGCCAGAACAGTCTGACCTTCGGACACGACACCGTGCTGGCCGGCGTCGACCACACGCTCGCGACGACGATCGAGATCGGGCACAAGTCGGCGCATGAGGATGCGTTCGAGGCGGCGGGTTTCCCGGGCGTTGCGCTCACCGACGACGTGGTCGTGATCGAAGGCACCGGCGGCACGGATTTCGTGCGCTACGTCGAGACCATCAGCCTCGTCAAATCGGGTTCCGATACGACCACGGACACGCTGAAGCTCTACGCCTTCGATGCGGCCGCGCTCGGGCAGCTCGAGACGATCGACTTGGCCGGCGGACTCGACGTCATCGATCTCGGCAGCCTCGCCTCCGGCATGAGCGTCACCCTCGACAGCGAGGCGCGCTATACCCTCGCCCGGATGGACGGCGGCGACGGCGAGCTCGTCGTCTGGAACGCCAACTCCATCGTCGGCACCGGCTTCAAGGACAAGCTGCAGGGCGGGCACTTGCCGGCCAACGAGTACATCGAGCTGACGAGCGGCGCGCCCGCCGCAAGCGGCCCGCCCTCGAGCGGCTTTGCTGCGATCCTCGACGGTGGCGGCGGCGACGACATCATCACCGGCGGCAAGGCGCAGACGCTGCTCATCGGTGGTAACGGGAACGATGTACTTGCGAGCAACGGCAAACTGTCACGCATCGAGGCCGGCGCCGACAACGACACGATCAAGCGCTCGGCGGCGGGAACGGCCATCTACACGGGCGAGGGGATCGATACGGTCTTTCTCGCCGGCAACACGGGTATCATGGACGCCTCGGCGGACGACAAAATCTTCGCCTCCGACACCTTCCAGCTGTTCGGCGGATACCGGTGGTCGGACTCCGAGAGCCTCTGGGGGCGCGGACTCGGTGGGTTCCGCTATTCCAAGACGCTCGCCGGCGAGCTCGCCATCGAGGCCCCGATCGACCGCGACAGCGGAGCGATGACGTATATCGCCGGCTACCAGGACGGGTTTTCGGGGGGCGAGCGCACCGCGAACCTCACCGTCTTCGAGATCCTGTCCGACACCTTCTCGATCGGCGAGGACGCGAAGGCGCATGGGCAGGTCGCGAAAGCGGCCGCTGTCTTCTACGCCATCTGGAAATCAATGACAGGGACGCCGTGGAAGCCCGGCGTCGATCCGCTCGTGCTCGATCTCGACGGCGACGGCCTGGAGCTCGTTGCACAGTCGAACACCAGCCCCTCGTTCGACCTCGACAACGACAGCTTCGCCGAGCTCACCGGCTGGGTCGGGCGGGACGACGGCCTCCTCGTGCGCGATCTCGACGGGGATGGGGCGATCACGACGGCGGCCGAGCTGTTCGCGGGCCCCGGTGCGCAAGGGTTCGCTGCCCTGTCCCTGCTGGACAGCAACGGTGACGGACGCGTCGATGCACTCGACCCGTCCTTCGCCGGGCTCCGCGTCTGGCGCGACCGCGACGGCGATGCCGTGGTGGATGCGGGCGAGCTTTCGACGCTCGCCGCGGCAGGCATCCGCGAGATCGGCACGGCGGCGACACCCGACGGCGGATCGATCGCCAACAATGCGTTGCTGAGCACGGGGAGCTTCATCCGCGCGGACGGCACCGCGGGGCTCGCCGGCAGCGTCGTCTTCACCCTCGACCAATCGCAGACGACGTATCTGGGCAATACAACCCCGAGTGCCGCGGCATTGGCGCTGCCCGAGCTCAAGGGCTACGGCGACCTGCCGTCGCTGCGCATCGCCATGACCGAGCACGCTGAGCTCGCGAGCCTTGCGCAGTCGATCGTGCCGGCGCTCACCGGGCACGATCTGGCGGCGCTCAGGGCTCAGGCGACGCCGCTGCTCGCCGCCTGGGCCGCCGCCTATGGGCACACGGCCGACAGCGTGGCCATGCTCGTCGACGTCGTGGCAGGCAAGCCTGTCGTGCTTGACTACGCCTATCTCTCGGAGACCGATGGGCATTGGGTTTTGGCGAGCGGTCGCACGATCGTCGATGGCAACGGCGAGGAGATCGAGGCGCCGACGCTGGCCGACGTTTTGGCGCAAGATCCGCAGGGACATCAATGGCGCGTGCTCTCGGGGGGCGAGCGGGCGTTCGTCGAGGCGCAATTCGCGAGCGAAATTCCGATCGGCACCGGCGCGACGAGCGATGACGATGCGCGCGAGGGGCTCGCCGGCCTGCTCGAGCTGGCGATCGAGCGTTTGGATACGGCGGCCGTCCGTCTCCTCGTGCAAGGCCCGCTGCACGACATCTACTTCGCCAATCTCCGCTATGACGCGGCCGCCGACCGGTTCGTCGCGACCACCGATGCGCAACTCGCGCCGACCTTCGAGGCGATCCTCGCGCATCTGCCCTCGGGTGCCGCGGCCGCGCTCTCCGATCTCGCACATTGGAAGGACGTCCTCTTCACGCTCATCGGCGACTTCGACCGTGGCGCCGCCCACCTTCAGGTCACCTACGACTTTCTCTTCGCCAACCTTGTCGCCGGATTCGAGTCGCTGGGGGAGGCACTGCCGATTTCGCTCACTGAGGCGGCCGGTGCGCTCGGCTTGCCGGCCGACAGGATCGTCACGGACGGCGGATCTGGGGTTCTGCCGGGGGCGATCCAGGGCGAAATCTACTATCTCGATGCCGGCGACGATCACGCGACCGGCGGCTCGGGCAAGGATGTGTATGTCGTCGGCCGCAACTTCGGCAACGACACGATCGACGATCACGAGAACCCGCTCAACGGCAGCCCGGACCTGTTGCGCTTCGCCTCGCTCAAGTCGCGAGATGTGTCGGCGGCGCGCGAGGGGACCGATCTCGTGCTCACCGACACGTCGACGGGCGATACGCTCAGGATCGTCAAGCAGTTCGAGGGCGGTGAGGCCGCCCATCAGCTGGCGGGCTTCCGCCCCAACAACGGCGTCGAGGAGATCGCCTTCGCCGACGGAGTCGTCTGGGATCGTCTCGACATGTCCCGGGCGGTGTCCAAGCCGTCCGATTCGAACGACAGTCTTTCCGGATCGGACGGACAGGACCTTCTAGATGGCGGTAAGGGGAATGATATCCTTTCGGGCGGAGATGACGCTGACATCTATGTCTTCCGCCGGGGCTATGGTCAGGACACGATCGACGAGCATCGCACGGATCTCACCATCACAGGTCCCGACTATGTCGATCTCGCCGGCATCGACATCGATGGCGTGACATTCTTCCGCGACGAGGGCTCCCGGGATCTGACGATTTCAATCATCGGCACCACCGATACCTTGACGATCCTCGATCAGTTCCATGGGCTGTACACCGTCCTCCTGGGCGTCCAGGTCGTCGATCAGATCGAGGCGCTCGCCTTCAACGACGGTCTGCGGCTCTACGCGAGCGACATCATGGACCGGCTCATCGAGCAGGCGACGACGGCCGGTGACGACCGCATCTTCGGATTCTATCGCGCCGACGAGCTGGATGGCGGGCGCGGCAACGACTACCTCTCCGGCGGCGACGATGGCGACCTCTATCACTGGGGCAAGGGTGTCGGCAGCGACATCATCCAGGACCGTCTCACCGATCAGAACACGGAAAGCCGCCGCGACAGCCTCGAGCTCGGCGGCGGTCTCACAGGAGCGGATATCGTGTTCACACGCGAGGGCCGCAGCGACGATGTGGTGCTGAGGATCGCCACTGGCGAGACGCTGACGATCATCGACCAATTCAAGACGCTTCACTCCGGTCCGTTCGGGCAGCGCTGGTTCGACCGGATCGAGGATTTCGTGTTCTCCAACGGTGCGCAATTAGATTGGGAGGGCGTCATGGCACGCGTCCTCGAAAGCGGCCGCACCGCGGGCAACGACATCCTCTACGCCTTCGACCACGACGATCTGATCGACGGCGGCTCGGGCGACGACCAGCTTTTCGGTCTCGGCGGCAACGACGTCTATGTCTTCGGCCGCGGCTATGATCACGATACCATCGACGAGGCGGTCTCCGAGCTGCTGATCGGTCAATTCGACATTGTCCGGTTCACCGCCGACGTGACCGAAGGCGATATCCGCCTCGTCCGGGGGGCGGATCAAGCGGATCTCGACATCGTCATTTCTGGGACGTCAGACCTCCTCACCATCCGCGATACGTTCTTCAATGCGTCGAGCCTTGCCATCGACTTCGTCGAGGAGCTGCACTTCGCGGACGGTACGGTCTTGGATCTGGAGACCATCAAGACACGACTGCTCGCGTCCGAGAGAACGGCCGGGAACGATCTCGTGCGTGGCTTCGACGATCGCGCCGATGTCCTCGACGGCGGCGCGGGCAATGATCGGCTGGAAGGGTTCAACGGCAACGATACCTACGTGTTCGGTCGCGGCTATGGCGCCGATACCATCCTCGACAAGGGGACGATCGTCGGCGGCGGCGATCATGACGAGGTCGCCTTCGGGCCGGGCGTGCTCGCCTCCGACATTCGGCTCGAGCGTCAAGGGGACAATCTGCTCGTCCGCATCCAGGGCACGGCGGATCAGCTGCTCATCGAGAACATGTTCTATCAGGCCTTCGAGTGGTACCGGATCGAGACGTTCCGGTTCGCCGACGGGACGGTGTGGAGCTTCTCGGACATTCAAGATCGACTGCTCATTGGAACCCCGGGAGACGATACCCTCGACGGCTTCAACCGGCCGGACGTGCTCGATGGCAAAGCCGGGAATGATCTTCTCACGGGTCGCGACGGCGACGACACGTATCTTTTCGGTATCGGCTATGGGCACGATACCATCCACGACAAGGTCTACGGCGCCGGTGCCTCGAATTACGACACCGTCGTCTTCGGCGCAGGAATCCTGCCGGGCGACCTCGCGTTCTCCTCGAGTGGCAACGATCTGACGATCACGCTGCCCTCCGGCGACACGCTGACGATCCTCCAGCAGCTCAAAAGCTCGCTGCCGTTCAACCGCGTCGAGGAGTTCCGGTTCGCCAACGGCACGGTGTGGGATCTGACGCAGATCCTGGCCCATGCCGGCAATCACACGGGGACGAGCGGCGACGACACGATTCTCGGCGGCAATGGCAACGAGCGCTTCGAAGGACTCGCCGGCAACGACTACCTGGCGGGCGACGCCGGCAGCGACGCTTATGTCTACAGCCGCGGCGATGGCAACGACGTCATCTACGACTACGGCACGGGGACGGACCGGATCTTCTTTCAGGACGGCATCTTGCCCGGCGACGTCGTGATCCTTCGCATTCCGACCGGAGTCGCCGATCAGAACGACATTCTGATCGAGATTGCCGGCGACGCGGCAGGATCGATCTTCGTCGACGAGGAGTTGGCGCTGGCCTCCGGTCTCTACGGCATCGAGGAGATCGTGTTTGCCGATGGCACGATCTGGAGCCGGGCGGAGATCGTGTCGCGGTCGTTCTACCGTACGACCGAAGGCCCTGACGATATCCGATCCGGCAACGACCCCGATGTCATTTCGGGGCTCGGCGGCGACGACATCATCCAGGGCAACGCCGGCGCCGACATCCTGCACGGCAATGCCGGCGACGATACGCTGCGGGGCAGCGGCGAGAACGATACGCTGTACGGCGACGAGGGTAACGATACGCTGGACGGCGGCGACAACATCGACACGCTGTACGGCGGTGACGGAAACGATACGCTGATCGGCGGGGGCAACAACGATATCATCTACGGCGAGGCCGGTGACGATGTCTTCGTGCACGGCATCGGCAACGACCTCTTCGACGGCGGTGCGGGCAACGATACCGCCGACTACTCGGCATCGTCGACGGCCCGCACGATCAATCTGGCCACGGGGGCGACGGGGGAGGACACGCTCGTCAATGTCGAGCGGCTGATCACCGGCTCGGGAGCGGACCAGCTGACGGGTGACGCGGCGGCGAACGAGCTCATCTCCAACGGTGGCATCGACGTCCTGCACGGTGGCGGCGGCAACGACATTCTGAGAGGCGGCAGCGGCAACGACCAATTGTTCGGCGACGACGGCGACGATCTGCTCGTCGACGAGGCCGGCGTCGACACGTTCAACGGCGGTTCAGGGTCGGATACGCTCGACGTGTCGGTGAGCGGCTCCGCACAGATCATCGCGATGGCCGCAGGAGCCGGCGTGACCGCCGGTGGCGAGAGCTTCACCGGCATCGAGAACCTCGTCACGGGCGCGGGCAACGATCAGCTGGCGGGCGACGCGGCCGACAATGCGTTCTCCGCGGGGGCTGGCAACGACACGCTCACAGGCGGCCTGGGAAACGATCGGCTCGACGGCGGCGCCGGCACCGATACGGCCCACTTCTCGGGGCAATTCGCCGACTACCGCATTGCCACGTTGGCCGACGGCAGCCTCGAGGTCGCGGACCAGCGCGCCGGTGGCGACGGCACCGATGTGCTGATCAACATCGAGACGCTCGTCTTCGCCAACGTCACGAAGAGCTATGCCGACGTTGTCAATCAGGCGCCGGTGGGCATCGCCGTCAGCGCCACCAGCATACCGGAGACAGCTGTAGGCGGCACGCTCGTCGGGTTGCTCTCGGCGACCGACCCCAACGGCGCTGGCGATATCGCGGGCTTCACGCTCGTGGGCGGAGGCGCAAGCCCGTTCGAGATCGTCGGCAACGAGCTTCGCCTCAAGGCCGGAGCTGCGCTCGATTTCGAGACGGCATCCGCCTATCCGGTGACCGTGCGCGTCACCGACCGCAGCGGTGCGACGCTCGACCGGCCGTTCACGATCGGCGTCACCAACGTCAACGAGGCGCCGACCGGCGTCACCGTGACTGGCGGCGAGATCAGCGAAGATGCTGCGCCGGGAACCGTCGCAGCGCAGCTCGCGGCGATCGATCCGGACCACGGTGACACGCACAGCTTCGCGCTGGCCGCCGGCTACGATGGTCCCTTCGAGATCGTAGGCGACGAAATCCGGTTGCGCGTCGGCGCCACCCTCGACAGCGAGACGGCCGGCACGGTGAGCGTTCCCGTCGTCGTCACCGATGCTGGCGGGCTCCTGCTGTCGACATCCGTCACGATCCACGTCGGCGATGCCAACGACAGGCCGACGGGCCTCGATGTCGTGGGCGGCGTCGTCGCTGAAGATTTGAGCGGCGGTGGTCTCGTCGCCGTGCTTGCCGGGCATGATCCGGACGTGGGCGACACGTTGCAGTATGCGTTGCCGGCAAACTATGACGGTCCGTTCGAGATCGCGGGCAACGAGATCCGGCTCAAGGCCGGCGCGCATCTCGACTTCGAGGCGAGCGCGACCCATGTGCTCGACGTTCTCGTCACGGATTCGGGCGGACTTTCCCTCTCCGTGCCGATCCTCGTCAGCGTCACGAACGTCAACGAGGCGCCGGCGGGCGTGATCGTGGACGGCGGTGAAATCTCGGAATCGGCAATGCCGGGCGCCGTTGCCGCGCGCCTGACGGGCGTAGATCCCGACGCGGGTGATACAACCTCGATCGCGGTCGATCCGGACTATGCCGGGCCGTTCGAGCTCGTGGGTGATGAGCTTCGGCTCAAGGCCGGCGCGGTCCTCGATCGCGAGCTCGTCACCGCGTATGCGGTACCGATCCTCGTGACGGACGCCGGCGGCCTCACCTCTGGTACGAGCGTGACGATCACGGTGACCGACGTCAATGAAGCCCCGGACGGTCTTGAGGTCTCGGGTGGTGTCGTCGCCGAGGGGCTCGGCGGTGGAAGCGTCGTGGCGCTCCTCACCGGCCACGACCCGGACGCGGGCGACAGCCTCACCTATGCGTTGCCCACGAGTTACGCGGGGCCCTTCGAGATCGCCGGCAACGAGATCCGGCTGAAGGCCGGCGCAAGCCTCGACCACGAGGCGGCCGGGCAGCACGTGCTGACGGTGACGACGTCCGATGCCGGCGGCCTGTCGCGCAGCGACGCCGTGACGATCACGGTCACGAACGTCAACGAGGCGCCGACGAGCCTCGGCGTCACGGGTGGCACGGTCGCGGAGAATGCCGTGGCCGGAACTGTCGTCGCGCGCTTGGCTGGGACCGACCCCGATGCGGGCGACAGCCTCACCTATGCACTGCCGGCCAGCTATGCCGGGCCGTTCGAGATTGTCGGTGACGAGATCCGGATCAAAGCCGGTGCAAGCCTCGATTTCGAGACGCAGCCGAGCCACGCCCTGCAGGTGACGGTGCGCGATGCAGGCGGCTTGGCGATCACCAGCACGGTGCTCGTCACGATCACCGACGTTCCTGAAGGCAGCGGTGCGACCGCAGGGCCGGATGTACTCTATGGCACGTCAGCTGCGGACATCATCGATGGCCTTGCCGGCAACGACTGGATTTCCGGAGGCGGCGGCAGCGACCGTCTGTCCGGTAGCGCCGGCGCGGACACGATCTTCGGCAATGACGGTAGCGACGTGATCGACGGCGGCAGCGGTGCCGACACTCTGACGGGTGGCGCAGGTGCCGACACCATCGAGGGAGACAGCGGCGATGACACGATTGCCAGTGGCGAAGGCGCCGACATATTGCTCGGTGGCGGCGGAGACGACGCGATCGATGGCGGTAGCGGTGCCGACGAGGCCTGGGGCGGAGTGGGCGACGATGCGATCGCGGGGCAGGCTGGTGACGACGTGCTTTTCGGCAACGAGGGAGACGATCTCATCCAAGGCGGGGCTGGGGCCGATCTTCTGTACGGCGGCGAGGGGGCCGACCGCCTGTTCGGCGATGCGGGTGCCGATACGCTCCTCGGTGGCATCGGCGACGACTTCTTGATCGGTGCGGCCGGCGACGACTGGTTGAGAGGCGAGGCCGGCGATGACCGCATCGAGGGCGGTGCTGGAGCGGATCGCATCGAGGGCGGGGCTGGCAGCGATCGTTTGATCGGCGGCGGCGGCAACGACACGATCCTCACCGGTGCCGGCGCCGATACGATCGTCTTCACGCGCAACTCCGGCGACGAGATCGTGACCGACTTCGAGAACAACGTCGACACCCTCGAGATCGCGGGCGTCGCATTCGGGGCACTCTCGATCGCTGCGGTGAGCGGGGGAACGATGATCAGCGTCGGCGGCAGCAGCGTGATGCTCACCGGCATCGCCGTCCGCGACGTCTACGACGATATCATGCTGGTTTGAGGCGACGGTCAGGGACAGCGGGCAGAGTGATCGCGAAGCTCGCCGCAACCCGCCATAACGCCTTGCAGGTCTATGCCTCGATGCTCTCCCGCTCGAAGTGGAAGCGGGAGTCACCCGGCTCCGCATCGATCTCGCGGCCGAAGCGGTGGCCGGCGTAGACGGCGGCGGCGATCGTCGCCGGTGCAAGGGCATCGCCGATGACAGTGACGCTCGTCACGCCGGCGCCCGACCAGCGCGCCTCCTGTGCCGTCAACGCGTCCGCCAAGGTGCGGACGGGTGACCGGCTCGTGACGAGCACCAGCGTGTGGGCCTCGATCGTCTCGACGCGACCGGTGTAGGCGCAGGCTGTATCGATGCGGTTTGGGGTGCGGCTCTGCACCGTCTGATTGATGCGGAACGCGACACCGAGCTCCATGAGGCGCGTCTGGATGCGCGTGTGCTCGAGCGTATTGTGCGTCCAGGGCGAGACCTCGGGCCCGGTCGTCACGAGCACGACTTCGCGGCCCGCCTTCGCGAGCATCTCGGCAAGGATGCCGCCCATGAAATAGGGATCGTCGTCGTAGATCACGACGGGACCGTCGGGTAGTGCGGGCAAACCTGGCAGGGCATCGAGAATGTCGTCTGGCGTGAGCGTGACACCTTCAGCGGCGCCCGCGATGGGGCGCCTCAGCGTGGTGCCGAGCCCGTCCCGGCGCCAGCGGCTGCCGGTGGCGACGACGATCTGCGAGGCGCCGGCCTCCAGCGCATCGGCAGCCGTCATGGGGCTTGCCGGATAGAGACCCACGTTGGGCATCTTGGCGATCTGACCCAAGCGCCAATCGCGCACACGCGCCCAGGTTGCGAGCCCCGGCAGCTTGGACTCGCGCGTGACCCGGCCGCCGAACGTTTCGCTCGCTTCGGCCAGCATCACCTCGTAGCCGCGCGCGCCGAGCGTGCGCGCCGCCTCGAGCCCGGCCGGTCCGCCGCCGACGATGAGCACCTTCTCGCGGCGCCCGGCGATCGTCACCTTCTCCGGATGCCAGCCGCGCCGCCACTCCTCGCCCATCGTCGGGTTCTGCGTGCAGCGCACCGGCACCATGTGGAAGTCGTTGGTGATGCAGACGTTGCAGCCGATGCACTCGCGGATGTCGTCGCCGCGTCCTTCGGCGATCTTGTTGGGCAGGAACGGATCGGCGATCGAAGGCCGGGCCGAGCCGATCATATCCATGATGCCTTGGCGGATGACGCGCACCATCGCATCCGGCGACGTGTAGCGGCCGACGCCGACGACCGGTTTCGTCGTCAGCTTCTTGACGAAGGAGATGTAGGGCTCCTGAAAGCCTTCCTCGGAGAAGCGCGCCGTCTGGCTGTCGTTCGACCACGGTGAGATGTTGACGTCCCAGAGGTCGGGGAGCTCGGCGAGCATCGCCACGACATCGTGGCCTTCGCCCTGGTGCGTCAGGCCGTCATCGCCCATGAGCTCGTCGACGGCGAAGCGAACGGCGACCGCACAGGTGTCGCCGACGGCCTCCTTCGTGTCCTCGATCACCTCACGGAAGAGCCGCACGCGGTTCTCGAGCGAGCCGCCGTATTCGTCCGTACGGTGATTGTAGCGGCGCGACAAAAAATGCTGCAAGAGCGTCAAGTTGTGCGCGGCGTAGACGTAGACGATGTCGAAGCCGGCCTTCTTCGCGCGCAAGGCGGCGTCGCGATGCCATCGGCGGAAGTCGCGGATGTCCGACTTCGACATGCCCCGAATATGCACATTGTCGGGATAGAGACAGGCCGTGTCGGACGGGCCGATCGGCACCTCACGGCTGTAGCGATTGGAGGCGGTTATGCCGTTATGACAGAGCTCGATGGCGGCGAGGCTGCCGTGCGCGTGGACGGCGTCGCACATTGCCGCATGATAGGGGATGTCGCGATCGTCCCAGAGGCGTCCTTCGATATAGGGCGAGATGTCGGCGGTCGGATGGATCTCGACCTCCTCCGTCGAGACAACGGCCCAGCCGCCTTCGGCCTTCATGCCGCGCATCGCGGCCATTGATTTGGGATACCGGTAGCCCATGCCGCAACAATGGGGCACCTGATAGAAGCGGTTGCGCGCCGTGACCGGCCCGATGCGGACGGGCTCGAACAGGATGTCATAGCGGGGATCGCGGGCCATGGCATGCACTCCATCGGCCGCGATCGTGCGGCCCGTCGAGCAAGATGCCTGGACGCGAGATAAGCCGCAACCCGGGCTCAGTATTCCACCGTCATGACGACGGTGTCCTTGTAGGCGCCTGGTGGCGGTACGGTCTGCGGCGGTACGCGACCGTAGATGGGGATCGTCTGCGCAAAACCCGTCCCCGTGCCGGAGAGCGAGTTGGTACCCGAGATGTTGCCCCAGGCCTGCGTCCGCGCCGCGTTGCGATAGAGTGCATAGGTCACGCTGTTGGCGCCGAGCGTCATCTTCCGGGCGGTCGGACCGGTGCCGGTCAGGCCGTTGTTAAGCAACACGCGATAGGGGGTCGCATTCGTGCAGGTGACGGTGGCCGAGCCGTCGACGTCGCGGTTGGCGGCGATCGTCGTGACAGCGCCGAAGTTGAGGTCGTTCGCCGTGACGCGGCAGGTCTTGGTGTTGGCCGCCGTCACCGTGAACGGGATCGTTCCACCGCTGCCGCCGCTGCCGATCGTCGCGCAGGTGCCGGCGGTCGTATAGGCGTAACGCAGGCTCGTGTGTCCACCTGCGAAGGACGACGTGAATGTCAAGGCGGTCAACGTCTGCTGACCGGCGCTGATCTGGGCATAGAGGGTTGCCGTGGCGCTGCCCGAGCCTGCGGGTGCGAGCGAGATGTCGATGGTCGGCGGTCGCGGCGTATAGGGCCAGAGCCAGGAGCCCCAGATCGTCGAATGTCCGAGGTCCTGATAGATGTTGTAGTTCATGAAGTTGGCGCCGTTGGCGAGCTGGCGCGGATTGGAGGCGGTCGCATTGCCGGACCCGCTCCCGATATTGGGGCAGACGCGAACGGTTCTAGTCCGGTTCCCCGTGCAGTTGACGGTTAGCGTGGCGGTCGCATCGAACGTCGTGTTGAGCGTGGTGTCGACACCCGAGAAGGTGATGTTCGTGACGCCGAAGGTGCAGGATTGCGCGTGCGCGGCGATCGGCAGGCCGAGCCCGGTCAGCCAAACGAAGAGGGCGAGGAGGTGGCCGGGCTTCAGAAGATGCGTCATCGTGCGCTTCTACTCAATATTCGATCGTCATCACCACCGTGTCGGAATAGTTGCCCGGCGGTGGGACGGCCTGTGGCGGGACTCGGCCATACATCGTGATCGTCTGGGCGAGGCCCGTTCCGGTACCCGCAAGCGAATTGACACCTGACGTGCTGCCCCAGGCTTGCGTGCGCGCGACGTCGCGATAGATGGCGTAGGTGACGCTGTTCGCACCATTTGTCATCTTGCGTGCGGTCGGCCCGGTGCCGGTCAGGCCGTTCCCGATAAGGACGCGGTACGCTGTACCATTGGTGCAGGTGATGGTCGCAGAGCCGTTCACGTCACGGTTGGCGGCGATCGAGAACGCCGTGACCGAGCCGAAGTTGAGATCGTTGGCTGTGACACGGCACGTCTTGTTGTTCACCGCCGTCACCGTAAACGGCGCCACGCCACCCCGCCGTCCGGACCCGATCGTCGCGCACGTGCCGGCCGTGGTGTAGGCATAGCGCAGGTTGCTGTGTGTGGTCGTGGTGAAGGCCGAGCTGAAGGTCAGCGCCGTCAATGTCTGCTGACCGGCGTTGATCTGGGCGTAGAGGGTCCGCGTTGCGCTGCCCGAGCCAGCGGGCGCGAGCGGAATGTCGATCGTCGGAGGTGTCGGCGCGTAGGCCCATAGGTATGACCCCCAGATCGTCGTGTGGCCGAGATCCTGGTAGATATTGAAGTTCATACGACTGGCGCCGTTGGCCAGTTGACGCGGGTTCGAGGCGGTGGTGTTGCCGGCTCCTGTTCCGATATTGGGACACACCCGCACCGTTCGCGCGGCATTGCCCGTGCAGTTGATCGTGAGCGTACCGGTCGTATCGAACGTCTGATTGAGCGTGACGTCGACGCCGCTGAACACGATGTTGGAGATCGAGTAGGTGCACGTCTGTGCGTGCGCTGGGCCGGACAGCATGACGATACCCAGAGCCAATAGGTTGAGCAGCCGCCTCATTGGCAAGTCACCGGATCGAGGGTTGTGAAATTGTCGCCGGAAGATGCGTAGGTGAGCTCGGCGTGGCATTGCCCCTCACCCAGATCGACCGTCAGAGTGTGCGCGCCCGTCAGCCCCTCGAGATAAACCTGGCCGTCGTAGCCCATCACGTAGTCGGCATCGCTGCCCTCGAGCACGACGCGACTTCCCGCCGGCGGATAGCTGCCGTCGGCAAGCGTGAGCGTGACCAGAGCCGAGCCCTCGCTGCTCTTGGCATCGAATTTGACCCGCACGCCTGCGCGTTCGCGAGGCACCGCGACCTTCTCCGTCTCGGTGATCTGCGTGTCGAGCGGAACGTCGACGGCATCGACCGAGATCTTGTTCTGCTCGTAAGCTCTGAGGCCGGTGACGAGTGCCTTGCCGTCGCTGCCTGTCACCGCCACCTTGCGGTTCTCGAGCATGATCGGCACGCCTTCCGCGCCCGCGTCGACGACGGCGAAGCCATCGTTGATGTGGTTGGCGAAGTAGACGCCGTCCTCGGTCGCAGCTATCGATCCGCTGATCTCGCCGCTCGCTGCCGTGCCCGTCGCGTGCGAGCGCACGCGCGCCGTCGCGGTCGCGACGTTGGCGCGATAGCTGACGGCAGCTGCGGCCGAGCTCTCCTCGCCGGTGTCGATCGAGGCGTACCAGCCGACGCTCCCAGGCTCCTCGCCGAGCGACTTTGCGGTCGACGCCGCGTAGCCGGTTCCGTCCTTGTCGTGCTTCACGCCCGTCGAAAGCGAGCCGTAGTCGCCGAGCGGCATCGACAACCCGGCATAGACGCCGGTGTCGCTCTCGTCGCCGAAATCGTGGAAGGCGCTGCCGAAGAGCGAGATGTCGTAGAACAGCGAGCGCGAGTAGGTCGCGGTCGCGAGATGCACCTCGGGCTCGTCGATGCGGTCGAGATGGGTGTAGCTCAGCCCCATAGTGCCGATGTCGTAGGGAAGCGCGGTGCCGAGGGAGAGCTGATCGACGGCGCGGGGCACCTCGCGCGACAGAGTGTGGAAGAGGGGGGGCGTGCCATCGTCCTCGGTGTCCCGCGTCGTGTCGAGCGAGCCCAAATCCGCATAGTCGCCGAAGCTGCGGGTCGTCGAGCCACGCAAGGTGACGCCTGCGATCTCGGTCTCGAAGCCGGCGTGGACGGAGGCGCCGGTATCGCCATCGGACGCGCTGGCCGAGGCGCCGAGCGATACGACCGCCTTGTCGGCCAAATTGAAGACGACACCGGCGCCACCATTGACGAGCCCTGCCGTCGCCTCGCCATGGCCTTCGAGCGTGATGTCGTCGCTCAAGCCGTAGCGCAGGCTGGCTGAGCCGGCAGCCTTGTCGCCGTAGCTGTCGTCGTCGCTACCGAAGCCGAAGCGCAGCACGCCGGCCTCGGCCGAATAGTCGAACAAGCCCTCACGGAGCAGATCGGGCGAGGCGTAGAAGTCGGTGGTCACCTCTTGTTCCCGGCCGGAGGCGTCGCGGATGACGACGCGCGCGGTGCCGGCACCCGTGATGGCCGGGATGTTGTCGACCTGGAATGGACCGCCGCCGACCTGTCCGGAATAGGCCTTCGATGCGTTGACGTAGACGTCGACGGTCGAGGGAACGACCGCCGACCCCGACAGCGAGGGCAGCGGCATCGTGACGAGGCCGGGGCGGAGGCCGAAATTGCGATCGATCTGCACGCCGCCGAGCCGCACCGGCCTTGTCCACGCTAGCCCGCCCGTGATGATGTCGCCGGCACGATAGGTGACGAGGTTGTCGGTGTCCGAGTAGCTCCAGGTTGTACCGAGCCTGACCGCGTCGCTCTCGCCGTCCGTGCCCTGCTTCAAGATGCCGTCGGTCGTCAGCAGTCCGAGCGGGCCGAAGACGCGGCCTTCGAGCGTTACCGACGCCCCGCCGTAGTCGAGCACGAAGTCGTCGAGATGCTCGCCGGTGCTGCCGAAGAGGGCATAGTTGAGCGCGCCGCCAATGTCGTCGGACGCTTCGTAGCCGCCGCGCAAGCCAGAGGCATCGACCACGCGGGCATCGCGCTCGGCGTCCGTCGCGACGATATCGATGGTCTGCGCCGCCTCGTCGTAGGTGTAGGTGACGCCAGGGAGATCGGCCAGCGCGATGCTCTCTTCGGGGGCGAGCGTGCCGCCGGCTTTGAGGCCCAGATCCTTGAGCGTGGCGCCCGTTGCCGCGATCCGGCCGTCGCCCAAATCCGAGAAGGTGCCGATGCGCTTCGTCGGCTGGCCGTTGAGCAATACTTCAAGCTGCAGCGCAAGCGGCTCGTCGGCCGCTCGCGCTGGTGCAAAGATCGGTAGCGAGGCAAAGAATACGAGTACGAAAAGAACTATTACGAGGGCTTCATTGCGCGGCTTGGATGGTTCCAGTGGCTTGAAGCGGTCCATGTTCGGTCGAAGCGGAGATCGATACCTTCCCGTTCTGATTGAGGCCTTTGAGTGCGCCGCTGGCGGTCCAGCGGACGGTAGAGCTCGGCAGGATCCAGCCGGCGAGCCCTTCGCCGAAGCTCACGGATCCTGTTTTCGATTTGAGCTTGAGGTCGGCGATGCGGACGCGACGCGCGCCGGTGTTGGTCGCCGTCAAGACAGTCTTGCTGCCGGTGCTCGATACGTTCCAGACAATCGGCGCGGTGCTGTCGTCCAAGCCGCCGAAGAAGACGGGGATCGAATAGCGGACGGCAAAGCTGATGCCGCTACCCTTGGCCTTTTTCTCAGGCACCTGATCGACGACGATCCGGTAGCTTTCCTCGCCTTGAGGCGCCGATTTGGCCCGGCGCACGACGCGGATCACGGATTGGCCGTTGGGTTTGAGCTTGGCGATCGGCGGGCTGACGACGACATCCTTCGTCTCTTCGAGCTTGTCGGTGCCGTTGACCTGGCTCCATTTGTAGACACGGACCTGAGCGACCATCGGCTGGCCGCTCAGGTTGGAGAGTTGCACGCTTGCGGCAGCGCCGGGCGGCGCGACGTCGACGAGCACCGGTGAGACTTGCAGCGAGCCTGCCGAGGCTTGCGTGCAAAGCATGAGAAAACCAGTGAGTGCGGCGGCGAGCTGCTGGCGCATGGCGAAAGCCCTTAAGTCTCAAATTTTAGTAGGTGACCGAGATGGTGACGGTGTCGAGGTAGTTGCCCGGAGCCGGCGTCGTCTGGGTCGGAACGCGGCCGAAAACCGTATAGGCGACCGCCGTGCCGTTGCCGGTGCCCGCCTGAGCGGCGCCACCCGAGCCCCAAGCCGTCGTGCGGCCGACGTTCTGGTAGAGCGCGTAGTTGACGAAGTTGCCGGCGCCGTCGGCCATGCGGCGCGAGCCGCTGAAATTCGCGCCGTTGTCGAGCGCGATCGAGAACGGCGTCGTGTTCGTGCACTGCACGTTGAACGTCGAGGTCTGATCGACGTTGGCGTTGAGCAGGTTGTTGGAGCCGAAGTCGAGATCGGTCGGGCTCGTGATGGCGCAGAACGCGTTGATGGTGATCAACACGTCGAAGTTGTCGGTGATGGTCGTCTGAGCCTGGGCGGCTCCAGAGGCGAAGGCAAGCCCGGCAACAGCGCCGGCAACCAGGCTCATACGCTTACAGAACGCGAGCATTTCTGTTACTCCTCAATGATTTAACGCGCCCGCGACCGCGGGCCGATGACTGTCCCCTCCGTGGTGGCGAGAGACCTTCCACGGCGTGATGTCACCTTAGTCGCGGATGGTTAATTACGGATTACCCGGTGTCGGCCTATGGGACGGGGAGCAAAAAAATTGGGACGAATGCCGTCGGACGGCCACCGACTACGCCTCAGCGCCCCTCAGCTGTTCTTGGCCGAGACGAGGCCGATGCCCTGGCCCTTGAGGCCGTCCCACACCGCCAGCAGCACCTCGCTGCGGATGTTGGTCGTGCCGACGATCGGGTCCTGAATCCAGAAGCGCAGCAGGAACTCGAGCGCCGAACCGTCGAGCGAGATCAGGTGACATTCGGCGCCGGGCGTCGCCAGCACGCGGGGCACTTTGACGGCGTGCTCGCAGGCGAGCTCGGAGACGCGGTGAGGATCGCTCTCGGGCGTCACGCCGAATCGTACCTCGAGGCGGACCTTGGGGTCGGAATACGACCAGTTGATCACCTGGCTGGTGATGAAGTCCTCGTTCGGGATCAGGTATTCGACGCCGTCGCGCGTCGCGACGGAGACATAGCGGGCCCTGAGATCCGTGATCCAGCCGAAGGTCGAGCCGCGCTGGATGACGTCGCCGGGCTTCACCGAGCGGTCGAGGAGGATAATGATGCCGCTCATCAGGTTGGAGGCGACCTTCTGCAACCCGAAGCCGATGCCGAGGCCGAGTGCGCCCGAGAACACCGTCAAGGCGGTGAGCTGGATGCCGACGGAGGAGAGGGTGATGGCGACGGCCGCCGTGACCAGCGCGGCCTTGATGATCTTGCCGAACAGCACCTCGACGGAGGGGGTAAGCTCGAAGGTCTTGTGCAGGCGCTTGTCGGCGAAGGTCGAGAGCGCAGTCGCCGCCCACAGCGTCAGTCCGAGGATGATGCCGCCCTTGATCAGGCTGAGGACGGAAATCCGCAGGTCGCCGACGGTGATGGCGATGGCGTCCAGCGTCGATTGCACATCGTCGAGCAGCCCCAGGATGTAGAGCGCGGCGATCGACCAGGCGACGATTGCGAAAGTCCGCGACAGCGATTTGTTGCCGACGAGGTTGGAGACGATATTGACGGTCACCCAGGCGGTCGCGAGGCTCGCCGCGAGCGTCACGAGGTAGCTGCGGCTCGACCAGGTTGCCTGCCGCATGAGGCCGAGCGCAAGCCAGAGCAGGGCGACGAACAGGATCCATTTCAGATGCTGTAGCGGCAGCTCGAGCAGTTGCACGAATTTGGGCGGTAGCTGCAACTGACCGATGGCGCGATCTACCTGCGGCCGGACGCGCGGCTTCAGCCAAACGGCGAGGTAGTAGCACGCCGGCACGACGATCAGCTGCGGCAGCATCCAGGGCGAGAGGACCTGGTCGAGGAGATTCGGCAGCTCGCGCGCCAGCCGGTCGAGGAGGGGCTGCCAATCGGGCGTGGAGGCTTGCAGGAAGACCAGAGACATGGGGACACCGGATGGCGAGGAGGACCACCCGAGGGCGGCATGGCGGGGCGCCGTCACTCAGGACCGGCCGCGGGACGGTGTCAATCTCGGGCGGGAGCTGGGCAGAATTGTGATGCCGGACAGTGGCTTGGCTGTAACGGTTGAGGCGCCGAGCATGCGAAAAGGCCCTGCGACTTGCGTCGCAGGGCCTTTTCGGCGTCCCAAAGTAAAGTCTGAGTCCGGAGCCGCCGAGGTGGCTCCGGGAGAGGCGTCAGTACACGAGGGCGCCGGCTGCGTCGAGCGCGGCGACCGAGGTTGTGACGCCCATGAGAACGGCGAACTGGACCTGGTCAGTATTCGCTCCCGTGTAGCGAGCGGAGAGAACGGTGTCGCTGCCCACGACCGTCGCCGTCAAGACGTCCGCGATGTCGAAGCCCGGAGTGAGGCCATCCAGCATCGCCGAGATGTCGAGGATGTCCTCGGCCGCGTCGAAGTTATAGATACGGTCGTGGCCGAGCCACGAGAAGGTCGCATCCCAGACGTCGGTGCTGGCGTAGACGACGGTGTCAACATCGGTACCCAGGAACACCTTGTCGAAGCCACCCATCGTGCGAACCGTGTTGGCACCGTCTCCGGTATAGATCGTCTCGTTGAGCGAGCTGCCGGTGATCGTGTCGGCAAGGTCCGTCGCCTTGACGATCTCGAAGCCACGGATCGTGTCGGCGCCCATCCTGTTGGTGGTCATGTTGATAGTCGCGCCCGCAGTCCAGCCGGAGACGTCGAGGATGTCGCCGAGGCCCGCGCCGCCGTCGTAGGTGTCGGTATCGCCTTCGGTTGCGACGATCCAGTCGCTGCCGTCGCCGCCGTTGACCGTGTCGTTGCCGGCGCCGTCTTCGATGTAGTCATCACCGAAGTTGCCGTTGATGACGTTGGCGCCGGTGCTGCCGTAGATGGCGTCGTTATAGACCGAACCGAGCGCATTCTCGATCGAGGTGTAGTCGTCGCCCTCGGCGTCACCCTCGTAGCCGTGACCGGTATCGAGGTGGATGATCACGCCCGACTCCTGGTCAGCGGTGCCGTAGGAGACCGTGTCGCTGCCGTTGCCGCCGATGATGTCGTCCGCGCCATGGCCGCCGACGATCGTGTCGTTGCCTTCGCCGCCGGTGAGCGAGTCGACGCCCATGCCGCCCATCAGCAGGTCGTTGCCGGCGTCGCCGGTGATCGTATCCGCGCCCGCGCCGCCGATGACCGTGTCGTTGCCGTTGCCGCCCGACATGGTGTCGTCGCCCGTGCCGCCTTGCAGGGCATCGTTGCCGTCACCGCCGTTCACCGTGTCGTTGTCCGCATCGCCGTACAGACGGTCGTTGCCCGTGCCACCCGAAAGCGTGTCGGCGCCTGCGCCACCGTAGGCCGTGTCGCTGCCGGCATCGCCGTTGAGCGTGTCGTTGCCGCCTTCTCCATAAAGGGCATCGTTGCCGTTGCCGCCGTTCATGGTGTCGTTGCCGAGACCGCCCCAGAGCTTGTCGACGTTGTCGCCGCCGCTGATGACGTCGTTGAGAGACGTGCCCTTGAGCTTGTCCTTGGTACGCCTCCGGCGAGGACCGCCTTCCCCTGCAGCCATTGTTCGCCGAGTTTGAGGGCTGATGCGAGGCGGCGCGGAGTGTGGATGTGTCCACAAGGGCGATCGTGGACACAAGCGAAGAGCGCCGGAACAGGCGCTGGCCGGAGGCGCTGAAGCGGGAGATCGTGGCTGCCACGTTTCGACCGGGGGCGTCTGTTTCTGTGGTGGCGCGCCAGTACGATGTCAACGCGAACCAGGTGTTCAGAGCTGGCGTCGCCGGTATGGCGACACGAGAGCCAGTTCCAACCATCCTCATCGGGTTCGAGCTCGTGCCGGTGACGGTGACGACGGAACCGGAGTGAGGCTTCTGGGGCATCGGCCCCAATGACCTCAGGCACGATCGAGATCGAGGTCTCGGCAACTACCGCGTGAAGGTCGGCGCGGCTTCGACGCTCGCACGTTGAAGCGTGTCCTCGACGTTCGAGGGCACGATGATCCCGGTTCCGTCCGGCGTGCGGGTGTGGTGGCGGTCGGTCGTACCGACATGCGGCGCGGCATGAATGGGCTTTCTTCAGGTGCAGGAGACGCTCGGCCGCGATCCGGTCTACGGCGATCTGTTCGTCTTTCGCGGAGCCAGGGGCGATCTCGTCAAGATCTCCTGGCACGAGGCTCGGGCTGTCGCTCTACGCCAGCAGCGCTGGAACGCGGCCGGTTTGTTTGGCCATCGGCGGTAACGGCGCCGTTGCCATTTCGGCTGCACAGCTCGCCTACATGCTCGACGGGATCGACTGGCGTAACCCTGTTCACACATTCCGTCCGAACTTGCGGGATAGTCGGTTTGAGCGCGCACTTTCCGCGAGCGGCGCGCGATGGTCTGTGATTCCGTTGGCGCATGGATTCGCCTTCCGACATCGACGCGCTGAGAGCGGCGCTGCTCATCGCCGAGGCTCGAGCTGCTCAGATCGAGGCCGAGCTTTGCACTCGCCCGCGCCAGGAACGCCGACGATGCGGCGACGATCGCGGCCCAGAAGCTCGAGATCGCCAAGCTGAAGCGTCGATCTACGGGACCCGATCGAGCGCACCGCCCGTCTCATCGACCAGATGGAATGGAGCTCGAGGACCTGGAGACCACCGCGACCGAGGACGGATTGCCGCCGAGACGGCGGCGGCCAGACCGCGACGGTTCAGCGCTATGCCCGCAGCGTCCGTCCCGCCAGCCTTTCCCCGAGCATCTGCCGCGCGAGCGCGTCGTCGTGCCGGCTCCCACCACCTGCGCCTGTTGCGGCGGCACGCGGTTGCGCAAGCTCGGCGAGACCATCACCGAGACGCTGGAGGTGATCCGCGCCATGGAAGGTGATCCAGCATGTCCGCGAGAAGATGACGCCGGACTCAGACGATCGCGAGCCACCGCGTTCACGTCACGCCGCGCGCGGCTGGGCGGCCCACCCAAGCCGTCTGCTCGCTGAAGTTCCCAGACCAGCCGCTGAACCGCGGCCGGCTCCGAGCGCGCGACGTGCCACTCGCACATCCGCACTCGCCGTGATCGGGTTGGCGCCGGATGTGCGGCGCTGGGCCGCTGCTCGGGCGTGCGAGGCGCGATCTTCACCGCCGAGCGTTGCGGTGACGCTACCGTGCCGGTGTCAAGGGCAAGGCGATCCTGGACGCTGCTGGAGTCGTATGTCGAGACGATCGGCCGTTTGAAGGGCGAGCCCATGCGACATGTTCGTGACCTCGCGCGATCGCGGCGGCAGAGCATCCGCAGTCACCTCGCCCGCTGGTCCGGTGTGCTGCAGGCCGATGCTTACGGCGGCTACAAGGAGCTCCGCGGCCAGCCGCAAACCGGGAACGATCCTGGAAGCGGCTTGCTGGGCATCACGCGTCTCTTCTTGCGCTCGCGAGCATCGAGGCCGGTGCGCGGCAAAGGCGAAGGTGAACTGCCGCGATCTCGCCTTGGCGCTGGAGGTCGATGCGGCGCATCGATCAGCTTCATTCGAGGATCGAACGCGATATCAACGCACAAGCGCCGAAGAGCGCCACCGTGTTCGTCAGGAGTGGAGCGCACCGCTCGTCGCCGAGCTCGAAGCGTGGATGCGCGAGATGCGGCCCAAGCTCTCGCGCGGGCATGATCTCGCCAAGGCCATCGACTACATGCTGAAGCGATGGCCGTCCTTCACCCGCTTCCTCGACGATGGCCGCATCTGCCTGAGCAACAATGCCGCCGAACGTGCGTTGCGCGGGATCGCGCTCGGCAGAAAATCGTGGCTCTTCGTACCTTGATCGCGGCGGCCGCCGCGCCGCCGCCATGTACTCCCTCATCGTCACAGCCAAGATGAACGGCAACGATCCGCAAGCCTGGCTCGCCGATGTGCTCTCACGGCTCGCCGGGCATCCGGCGTCACGCCTCGACGAGCTGCTACCGTGGAACTGGCAACGCGATCGTAGCGTCATCAGTCAGGCGGCCTGAAATCTACCGCGCCTGCGGTTCTCACCGAATGCTTACTGTCCTTGCCGGATGTGCCCGTAATCGTCGCCATGTGATGAATTCCCCGTAAACCGGACCAAAACTCGGTCGTCCCGGTGACAAGCCCCAACGCCTTCACCTAGACCGTACACCGGTTCTAACATCGAGGTTCAAATCTAGAATTAAGTCCACTGATCAATTTGTAGGGAAATGAATTGAATTCTAGCTTCTCCAAATGACTTCAATTTTAGAGAAATTGCCTGGAATTCACGTCTCTCTCTATATAATCGGCCGCACCCGCTGGATGCGGCCGATCCTGGAACGGCTTTTAACGCCTTCTCAACAATCGAGCGTGTTGGCGCGCTCCCATTCCGTCAGATGCGCCGCGTACTGATTCCACTCGGTGTGCTTGAGCTTCAGGTAAGCACGCGAGAACTCTTCGCCGAGCTGGTTGCGCAGGAATGTGTTCTGCTCGAAGGCGCGCATCGCATCCAGCATATTGAGCGGCAAGCGCTTGGCCTCCGGCGCCTTGTGTCCCTCGGCATACATATCGATGTCGTGCCGGGGACCCGGATCGCGGCGATGCTCGACGCCGTCGATGCCGGCGGCGAGATAGACGGCATGGTGCAGGTAGGGATTGACCGCGCCGTCGGCCAAGCGGATCTCGCAGCGCCCGCCGTCGGGGATGCGGACCATGTTCGTGCGGTTGTTGCCGCCGAAGGTCAGCGTGTTGGGCGACCAGGTGGCGCCCGAAACCGTGCGGGGCGCGTTAATTCGCTTGTAGGAATTGACCGTCGGATTGGTGATCGCGCACAACGCCTCGCCGTTGGCGAGAATGCCGCCGACGAAGTGATAGGCCATCTCGGTCAAGCCGAGCGTGCCCTTGGGATCGTCGAAGAGGTTTTTCTTCCCATCCATGCTCCAGACCGACAGGTGCATGTGACAGCCGTTGCCGGTGAGGTTCGAGAAGGGCTTGGGCATGAAGGTCGCGCGAAGCCCGTGTTTCTCGGCGATCGTCTTCGTCATGTATTTGAAGAAGGCGTGCCGGTCGGCGGTGACGAGCGCGTCGTCGAAATCCCAGTTCATCTCGAACTGGCCGTTCGCGTCCTCGTGATCGTTCTGGTAGGGGTTCCAGCCGAGCTCCAGCATGCAGTCGCAGATCTCGGTGATGATATCCATCCGCCGCGTCAGCGCCTGCTGGTCGTAGCAGGGCTTCTCCTGCGTATCGCGGCCGTCGGCGATGGCGCGGCCGTCGGGAGTGATCAGGTGATACTCGCACTCGACGCCAGATTTCAGGCGATAGCCTTTGTCAGCCGCCTCTTTGATGAGGCGTTTCAGAACCACGCGCGGCGCCTGCTGGACGAGCTTGCCGTCCATCACGAGATCGGAGGCAACCCAGGCGGTGTCCTTCTTCCACGGCAGCTGAATGACGGAGGAGGGGTCGGGCATCGCGAACATGTCGGGATGCGCCGGCGTCATGTCGAGCCAGGTCGCGAACCCCGCGAAGCCCGCGCCCGATTTCTGCATGCCGGCGATCGCCTGCGACGGCACGAGCTTGGCGCGCTGATGGCCGAACAGGTCGGTGAAGTTGATGAGAAAGTATTTGATGCCGCGCTCTTTGGCATAGGCGGTCAAGTCGGCAGTCATGCGTATCCTCCCTCGACAGTCTTTGTTATGGCCGCGCGGCTCAGCGTGGCTCGAGTATGACCTCGGTCGTTACCGAGTTGGCGATATAGCACAGATCGTGCGCTTGGGTGTGCAGGGCGGCAATGTCCTCGAACGTGGGCTGCTTGTCGCCGGAGAATAGAGCCTTGGGCCTCAGCGTCACGCGCGCCATCCAGGTCTTGCCATCGGCGCGTTTACCAAGCGCGCCCACCGCCTCGTCGACATAGCTGTCGACGACGAAGCGCTTCTTGGCGGCGAGCGCCAGGAAGAACAGCATGTGGCAGGAGGCAAGCGACGCGACGAAAGCTTCCTCCGGATCGACGCCTGCGGGAACCGACATCGGCGGCGGCACGACCTGCGGTGCGGGCGAGCCTACAATCTCGGCGCCGCCGTCGAAGCGCCAGGTATGCTTCCTGCTGAATTTGCCGTCGGTGAAGAGAGCGCCGTCGCGGGACCAGGTCAGGGTGGCGGTGTGTTCCGACATGGGCTCCTCCTCAGCGGGTGGCGATGGCCGCCGCTGCTCCGGCCATGGCACCGGCGCTGACGCGGTTGGTAATGCGCATCGCGCGCTGACTTCTCAGCAAGCGCCGCGCGCGCGATGCGGCGATCATCCAGGCGATGTCGGTCGCCGCCAGCACCGCGATCATGACCGCCGTCAGCTCGACGAGCCCGAGCGCTCCGACCCGGCCGAGATCGATGAGCGTCGGCAGCAATGCCAGATAGAACACCATGATCTTCGGATTGCCGAGGGTTACGGTGAGGCCGGTAAGAAACATGCGCATAGCCGAGCCGGCCTTCAATTCCGCCTCGGGTTCGCCGGCCGCCACCGGTGCATGCCACATGTGCCAAGCGAGTGTCAGGAGGTAGGCCACCCCGCACCACTTGATAGTGACGAAGACCCAGTGAAAGGTCTCGGCGAGCGCCGCGAGGCCGATCACCGCGGCAATGAGCCAGGCCGCCTCGCCGATCCACATGGCGGCGGCGAACGGGAGCGCGTTCCGCCAGCCGCTCGTCAGCACCCGTGCCACCAGCGCCGCGATGCTCGGACCGGGAGAGCCCGAGTTCACGAGTAGCGCTCCGGCGAAGAGGAGGAGGGCGGACAACTCCACGATACGGCGGCTCCAGTTCGCCCTATTTCGAGACGCCCGGGATCCAGCTTGTCCCGGCGATCGGCACGCGGGCCATCGCGGCGGCCTCGACGGTGAGGGCGACCATGTCCTCGGGCTCGAGGTTGTGGACGTGACTCTTGCCGCAGGCGCGCGCAATCGTCTGGCATTCGAGCGTCATGACCTTGAGATAGTTCGCAAGTCTCCGTCCGGCCTTCACCGGATCGAGGCGCTTGGCGAGCTCCGGGTCTTGCGTGGTGATGCCGGCCGGATCGCGGCCCTCGTGCCAATCGTCGTAGCAGCCGGCGGTCGTGCCGAGCTTCTGGTACTCATCCTCGAGCGCCGGATCGTTGTCGCCCAAGGCGACGAGCGCCGCCGTGCCGATCGAGACGGCGTCAGCACCGAGCGCCAGCGCCTTGGCGACGTCTGCGCCGTTGCGAATGCCGCCCGAGACGATGAGCTGCACCTTGCGGTGCATGTTGAGGTCCTTCAGCGCCTGCACGGCCAGTGGAATGCAGGCGAGGATCGGTTGCCCGACATGCTCGATGAACACTTCCTGCGTCGCCGCCGTGCCACCCTGCATGCCGTCGAGCACGACGACGTCGGCGCCGGATTTGATCGAGAGCGCGGTGTCGTAGTAGGGCCGCGCGCCGCCGACCTTGACGTAGACCGGCTTCTCCCAATTCGTGATCTCGCGCAGCTCACGGATCTTGATTTCGAGATCGTCCGGGCCGGTCCAGTCCGGATGCCGGCAGGCCGAGCGCTGGTCGATGCCCTTGGGGAGGTTGCGCATTTGCGCGACACGGTCGGAGATCTTCTGGCCGAGCAGCATGCCGCCGCCACCCGGCTTGGCGCCCTGGCCGACGACCACCTCGATGGCGTCGGCTTTGCGCAGATCGTCGGGGTTCATGCCGTAGCGCGAGGGGAGATATTGATAGACGAGCGTTTTCGATTGGCCGCGCTCCTCGGGCGTCATGCCGCCGTCGCCGGTCGTCGTCGAGGTGCCGGCGATCGAGGCGCCGCGCCCGAGCGCGTCCTTCGCTTGCGCCGAGAGCGAGCCGAAGCTCATGCCGGCGATGGTGATCGGGATTTTCAGCGTGATCGGCTTCTTGGCGAAGCGCGTGCCGAGCACGACCTCGGTCGAGCAGCGCTCGCGGTAGCCTTCGAGCGGATAGCGCGAAATCGACGCGCCGAGGAACAACAGGTCGTCGAAGTGCGGGACGCGACGCTTCGCGCCGCCGCCGCGGATGTCGTAGATGCCGGTGGCCGCCGCGCGGCGGATTTCGGAAAGCGTATATTCATCGAACGTCGCGGAATGGCGCGGCGTCGTGGGCGGAATTCGGGCGGCGTCTTTCGGATCCATGGTCAGTCCCCGTTCGCGCTCAGTACGCGTCGACGTTGTCGATGTTGAAATTGTAGAGCTTGCGCGCCGAGCCGTAGCGGCGGAAGTCCTTGGCATTCGCCTTCATCTCGGCCTTGTCGAGAAGCCGGGCGAGCTTTTCCAGATGATGCGCGGTCATCTCCTTCTCGATGCAATCGGCACCGAGCGACTTGACCTTCCCGCGCACATAGAGCCGCGCCTCGTACAGCGAGTCACCGAGTGCGTCGCCGGCATCGCCGAGCACGACCATCGCGCCAGACTGCGCCATGAACGCGCTCATATGGCCGACGCTGCCGCCGACGACGATGTTGACGCCTTTCATGGAGATGCCGCAACGCGCCGCCGCATCGCCCTCGACGACGAGCATGCCGCCTTGCGCCGTTGCGCCCGCCGACTGGCTGGCATTGCCTTTGACCCGCACAAACCCCGACATCATGTTCTCGGCGACGCCGGTCGAAACGTTGCCATGCACGATGACGGTCGCTTCCTTGTTCATGCCGGCACAGTAGTAGCCGGCAGTGCCCATGACCTCGACGGTGATCGGCGACATCAGCCCGACGGCGAGCACGTGCTCACCTTCCGGATGTTGCAGGGTGAAGTGAGTTTCGTTCGAGCCGGGTGCGATCTTCTGGAGTTTTTGATTGACGTTCGTCAGTCCGAGCTTTTGAACGTCGATGATCTTTGAATTGTGAGGTTGTGAGGTTGTGAGATTGTGAGTTGTGCGGTGTTGGGTCATTGGGCGCGGCCCCTCGCTATTTCTTGTCTTGCTTGGCTTCGAGTGTGCGAATGAGCGAACGCAGCATCTTGCTGATGTCTTCGCACTCTCGCGTCATGGTGCTTGCATCGGGGACGGTCATCAGCCCAATCCGGATTGAGATAGTGATGTGTGTGTCCAACTCACGCGTCGACCCCAGTGCAATCCGGAGGAACTGGATGAAGGTGCCTGTTTGGTCTCGTCCAAATCCCTCTGCGATGTTGGCCGCGACCGAGACAGCGGAGCGTCGAATTTGTGCTGTGAGACCATAGGTCTCCTCTTTCGGGAAGTTGGCGGTTTGGCGGTACGCAAGCTCTGCAAGAGAAATCGCTTTCTGCCAAACGTCCAAATCTTTGTGGGATCGGATCATTGCTAAGTTTGTTGCCCAGGCTGGCTCGGCTTGGACAGGCCAACAATCTCACAACTCACAATCTCACAACTCACATGCTACTGCTTTCCCCAAGAATACACGATCGCCGGCTCCGGCTCCCAGACGCGCGCATTGTCGATGCCCGGCAGCGACCTGAGCGCCCGGAACTCGGACCCGAAGGCGACCCACTTATCCGTCTCGGCCATCACCGCCGGCTTGCAGGCGATCGGATCGCGCAAGACCGCGAAGCCGTCGGCGGTGCCGGCGACGAACGTATAGAACCCGTCGAGATCGGTGAGAGAAGACTCGAGCGCCTGTTTCAGGGTCGCGCCCTCGCGCAGCTTCCAGGTGAGATAGGCCGCCGCCACCTCGGTGTCGTTCTCGGTCTGGAACTCCATGCCGGCATTCGTGCGCAGCCACTCGCGCAGCCGGTTGTGGTTCGACAGCGAGCCGTTGTGCACGAGGCAGAGATCTTGGCCGGTCGCGAACGGATGCGAGCCTGCCGTCGTCACCGCGCTCTCGGTCGCCATGCGGGTGTGGCCGATGACGTGGCTACCTTTGGCGTGCTCGAGATCGTACATCTCGGCCACCTGTTTCGGCAGCCCGACCTCCTTGAAGATTTCGATGACGTGACCGGCGCCGACGATGCGCACGTCGGGCGCTTCCGCGGTGAGATAGGCACGCACCTCGTCCTCGCCGGCCTTCGTCACGAGCACGCAATGATTGCCGAGCTTGCGGGCCGTGGTCTTACCGTGCAGATCGGTGAGGCTGCCGGCGAGCGCTGCCCAATCGTAGGCGGGATCGGTATGCGCGAGCGTGATCTTGAGCTCGCTCTTGCCGACGGGATCGCGATAGATGGCGACGCCGGCCGAATCCGGCCCGCGGTTCGTCATCTCGATCAGCATCGGCGTGAACAGGTGTCCGAGCTTGCCTTCGAGCGTCTTGTCCTTAAGGTAGAGGCCGACAATGCCGCACATCGGGAAATCCTCTCACGAAGCGGCCGCGCGATCGCGGCACCGATAAGCATTTAGCATCGGCGTCGAGCGCGATCAATCGCGAGGAAACATTTTTTCACGGGATGAATAGGGGATCGCCGATGCCGAGAGCCAACATCGCCGTCCGGCCCATTACGCCGCTCATCGGCGCGGAGATCGAAGGCGTCGATCTTGCGAGGCCGCTCGATCCCGAAACGCTCGAGGACGTAAAGGAGGCGCTCCTCAAGCACCTCGTCGTCTTCTTCCGCGATCAGGATATCACGCCGGCCGGGCAGGTGGCGTTCGCGCGGCAGTTGGGCGAGATCGAGCCACCGCATCCCGTATTCGGCAAGGTGCCCGAATGCCCCGAGGTGACGATCGTGGAGCAGAAGGGCCGGGAAGGCATCTACAACGACGAGTGGCATACGGACGTGACCTTCCGGAAGAACCCGGCGATGGCCTCGATCCTCGTCGGCCGGATCATTCCCGAGGTCGGTGGCGACACACTCTGGTCAAGCATGTATGCGGCCTACGACGCCCTGTCCGAGCCGATGAAGCGGCTGGTCGAGGGGCTTTCCGCCGTGCACGACATCACCGAGGGGTTCGGTGACATCGTCTCGTCGAAAGAGGGGCTCGCCAAGCTGCGCGCGATGCAGGAGAAGTTTCCGCCCGTCGTGCATCCGGTGGTGCGCACGCATCCGGTGACGGGCAAGCGCGCCTTGTTCGTCAACCGCTCGTTCACGACGCGCTTGCTCGGCGTGACCAAGATCGAAAGCGAGCATCTGCTCGAGATGCTGCTCCGGCACGCCGAGCAGTCTGGCTTTCAGATGCGCTTCCGCTGGCAGAAGAACTCGGTCGCGGTGTGGGACAATCGCTGCACGCAGCATTTCGCAGCGGGCGATTTCGCCCCCCATCACCGGCTGATGCACCGCGTCACGGTGGTCGGGGACGAGCCCTATTTCAGGGCGTGAGGCGGTTGAACTTGTAGGGGCGACCGGCGGTCGCCCCTACAGAATCGGCGCCGGCGACCGCTCAATCCTCCCGAATATACGTGATGACCGACAGGAACCGGATCGGCAGCTTGCGGAGCTCTTCGGGCCCGTGGGGCGCGTCCGAGTCGAAATAGAGGCTGTCGCCGGGGAGCAACCGATAGGTGCGGTTGCCGTGCCGGTAGACGACCTCGCCTTCGAGCATGAAGATGAACTCGAGCCCGTCGTGCTGGAAGATCGGGAAGACGTCGGATTTTTCCGAAAGCGTGATGAGATACGGCTCGACGATCAGAGGGCCGCGCGGCGTGTGCCCGAGGAGCTGGTACTGGTGGCCCGCCCGTGTGCCGCGCCGCTCGATGGTGAGGCCTGACCCGGCATTCACATAGGTCGCGTCGCGTGTCTCCTCGAAGCCTTTGAAGAGCGCGGTGACAGGCACGTGCAGCGCCTGCGAGAGCGCCTGCAGCGAGGACAGCGAGGGCGAGGTCGCGCCGTTCTCGATCTTTGACAGCATGCCCGCCGACATGCCGGCCGCCTTCGCGAGCTCGATGATCGTCATGTCGAGCTGCTCGCGGAACTTGCGCACCGCACGTCCGATCGATTCCTCGAGCGCCATGGGGCTCGTCGTCGAGGTGTGCGGGTCTTGCGCGAAGGCTCGGGCCGCCGAGGTCCGGCTACTACCCGCCTCGGGAAAGTCCACCCGCGATTTGTCTCTACGGCTCACGTGCTTGCCAATCCCGTTCGAGAGCCCGTCGAAATGCCGAGCCTCCCTGACGTAGCGACTCGCCGGGCCGATGAAAAGGCGCCTGACTTGCCCGCGCAGCCAATTTGGAGACGCCACGCTACTACGGTCGAAGCGCTCGCGCCGGATCTGCGGCAGGCCGCAAACCGCAATGCCTTGACTTTGGACAAGTGAGAGAAGTGCTGTCGGAAATTGTTGCGCCCGTGCACCAATCATGAAAGCATATGAAAAGTTGTTTCGGCTGAGGAAAGCCCAAAAGGGCTCGGCGCATCAGCGCCGTCCAGCCGGACGGAGGGACGAAAGACGCCAGTCTCGGCCGCAGCTTTGTCGCCGAACGAGGGCGTCGGGACGGACATCGGCGCCGCGCGAGCGCTGCAAAAAGGGGAGAGCCTAATGCCAGCTGAAGGGCGTGATCCACGCATTGACTCCATGTATGCGAACGACCGGCGATGGGCTCTGACCCTCGTCGCGATCCTATGGATCGTCACCTTGTTCACTCTTTACATGATCTGGCCGCTCATTCCCGACGGCAACGTCCGGATCGTCGCCAGCGTCGCGGCGGCTCTGGTGCTGATCTTCAACACTGCCTCCATCTCCGCGATGGTGAAGCACTATGCCGAGGACAAGGATTTCATCTACGGCCTCGACATCAAGAACCTCGACGCCATGCGCGAGCGCAGGTCATAGGGAGACATCGGGATGGCACGCTATCAACCGCCGCAACAGAGCGCGGCGATGCAATTCGTCGACATCGTGTTCCTGGTCATTGCGATTTTCGTGGCCCTCTGGCTGCCGCTTAAAATGGGGCTTGCGGGTGCGGCGAAGGAGGACCTGCCGGTTATCGAGAACGCAACCTGGGAGCAACTCGGCCAGACACCGGCACAGGCCGCCCAATGGGAGAAGCTCGGCTACGCGGCGAGCTGTCCGGCCAACCCGCCAGAGGGCTCGCCGGCTTGCGTCAATGCACAAGACATCATTCAGAAGCGCTTCAACTACACGATCGATTGGCTCTCGCTCGCCGTCATGACCGCCGTGCTGCTCGGCTACTTCCTGTTCCTGTTCAAGATGTCGGACCGGGAGTACCGGGAGGTGATCGCCGAGAAATTCGATGGCAAGAGCTGAGGAGATGCGCACATGAAGCTCGATTTCCCGCCGTCAACGCTCGATCCGACCTGGTACGCCATCGAATGGGCGGCCTGGATCATCTCGGCCATCCTCATCGTCTGGATGATCTACGATTGGATCAAGACCGACAGCACCACGTCCGAAGCGATGCTGACCTCCTCTCGCGAAGGCGAGATCGAGGCCGTGTCCGAAAAGCATGAAGTAAGATAGGGGGAAGGACATGGCAGTCGCAGGAACGGCGCCCGCAGCCGGCGCCCCGGTAACCGAACGAATCTCACTCTTGCGCGTGCTCGGGCCCGTCCACGTCTGGGCGCTCGGCGTCGGCATCGTGCTCGTCGGTGAATTCACTGGCTGGAACTTCTCGGCCGACAAAGGTGGCACGCTCGGAGCGCTGATCGCGCTCTGGGTCATTGGTCTACTCTACACCAGCGTCGCCATGATCGACTCGGAGGTGACCTCGACGGTCGCCGCTGCGGGTGGGCAGTACGCCCAGGCCAAGCACATCGTCGGCCCGTTGATGGCGTTCAACGTCGCCCTCTATCTCGTCTTCGCCTACACGATGCTGGAAGTCTCCGATGCGATCCTCGCGGGCGACCTGATCGCGACTGTGGCGGCCAATGGTGGCGCCGTGGGGGTGACACACGACGCCTTTCTCGTGCTCTCCATTGTCTTCCTCGTGTGGCTCAACTATCGCGGCATCTTGATGACGTTGAACGTCAACTTCGTCATCACCGCGCTCGCCTACCTCTCGATCGTCGTGCTGTTCTTCTCCGTACAGCCCTGGAGCCAAGGCGTCGTGCTGAAGCTCGGGGAGATGGTCACGCCGTCGAATGCGTTGCCCTATGGCTGGATGGGCGTCGTCGCGGCCATGCAGTTCGGCATCTGGTACTACCTCGGTATCGAAGGCACGACCCAAGCGGCGGAGGAGGTGCGGTCGCCCGCGCGCTCGCTGCCGCTCGGCACCATGAGCGGCATGATCACGCTGCTGATCGCGGCGACACTGACCTGGTACGTGTGCGCGAGCCTGCTGCCCTGGCAGTATCTCGGCACGACGTTCTTCCCGCTGTTCGACGCGGCGCGCGTGGTGGGAAGCCCGACGCTCGAGTTCCTGCTGTTCTGGGGCACCGTGCTGTCGGCGCTCGCCTCCGCCAATGGCTGCATCAACGACGCCGGCCGGGCCTGGTTCTCGCTCGGCCGCGACCGCTACCTGCCGGCGTGGTTCAGCGCCGTGCATCCGCGATACCGGACGCCGCATCGGGCGATCTTGTTCCTGATGCCGATTGCGTTGGCCTTTGCGTTCATCGCCGACTTGAATCAGGCCATCACCTTCTCGATCCTCTCGGGCGTGCTTCAGTACACCTTCATGTCGATCAACGTGATGATGTTCCGGTCCAAGTGGCCGATCGGCTCGATCCGGCGCGGCTATGTGCATCCGTTCCATCCGCTGCCTGCGATCATTCTGCTTCTGCTCTGCACCATCACGTACTTCGCGATCTTCCTCGGCTTCGGCACGCAGCTGATCGCGATGGTGGCCTTCTATGGCATCGTCTCGCTGTGGTTCCACTTCTACCGCTACAAGTATGTCGCCCGGGGCGCGCAGTTCTCGATGCCTTGGCCGAAGCCGGTGGGCTATTGACCCTTCGGCACATGAGACGCGACGACGCGAGCCGGCCATGACACCCGTCATGGCCGGTTTGCTCTCGGCCGGAGCTCTCGCGTCGCTGGCCTGGCTGCATCTGCGCGGCGTCAAGCGAACGCGCGGCGCGCGCGCGGCCTACATGAGCGAGGCGATGGCGCTCATCGACAATCCGGTCGTGACGCAGACTTCGATCGACTACCCGACGATCGAGGGCCTGTTCGCGGGCCGCAAGATCCGCATCGAGCCGCACCTCGACATCATCGCACTTCGCAAGCTGCCGTCATTGTGGATGATGGTGACAGCAGAGATGGCACGGCCGGTCGAAGGCACGCTCTCGGTCATGATGCGCCCCCGCAATCTCGAATACTGGTCGCCGTTCGGGGAGCTCGGCATCGAGGTCGCGACCCCGTCTGGCTGGCCCGAGCATGCCCACATCCGTGCCGGCACCGCTCGCGCGACGCTCTTGCTCGACGTGGTCGAGCATCATGCCGACTTCTTGCGGGATCCTCGTGGCAAGGAGATCCTTGTCACGGGGCGCCACGTCCGTCTGACGTGGCTTGCGGCGGAAGGCGATCGTGCCCGCTACCTCGTCACCCGGCAGGCCTCGTTCGAGGGTGCGACATTGACCAGGGACAATGCCCTCGCGCTGCTGCAGCGGGCCGTGATGTTGGCGGAAGCGATCCAAGGCGCGGAGGAGACGTTCAAGCGATGAGTGAGGAAAGTAACGGCACGGCGCGCCGCAAGCCCGTCAATCCCTACCTCGTTCTCGCCGCAGCGATCGTGCTCCCGGCGAGTGGCCACATCTGGCTCGGGCTCACACAACGCGCGATGACGTTCCTGTTCTTCATGATCATCCTCGGATGGTTGACCTCCAAGGCGGCGCCACCGGATGCCTCGTTCATCGGACGGCATGCCGGCGGCGTTCTCGTCTATGCCGTGTCCCTGCTCGACGCCTACCGCATCGCCCGTTTGCGCTATGCTGTCTGGCGGCAAGCGGCGGGTTAACCTCGCATCCCCCTTTACCGCCTCGCTTCGCCCCTGCATAAATGTCGCATCGAAGCCCGCAACGCGAAGGCAGCTCTTCACGACGGGCACAAGGGAGGTCCAATGATCATGCAGAAGACCATGTGGGCGCTGGCCGGTTTCGCCGCCGTCGCCATCGCAACGTCACCCGTCGCTGCGGCCGAAATGAAGACCGAGGTCGGCGCCGGCGAAGGCCAGGTCGATATCGTCGCCTGGCCGGGCTACATCGAGCGCGGCGAGACGGACAAGAGCTACGATTGGGTGACCGACTTCGAGAAGTCGTCGGGCTGCAAGGTCAACATCAAGACGGCGGGCACCTCTGACGAGATGGTCGCTCTCATGAACGAGGGCGGCTTCGACCTCGTCACCGCCTCGGGCGACGCCTCGCTCCGCCTGATCTCCGGCAAGCGTGTGCAGGAAATCAATACCTCGCTCATCAAGAGCTGGGGCACGGTCGATGAGCGCCTGCAGAATGCGCCCTGGCACACTGTCGACGGCAAGCACTACGGCGTGCCCTACCAGTGGGGTGCCAACGTGCTCCTGTACAACACGAAGGTGTTCCCCGAGGCGCCCAAGAGCTGGAACGTCGTCTTCGAGGCGATGGACTTCCCCGACGGCAAGCCCAACAAGGGCCGCGTGCAGGCGTTCGACGGACCGATCTACATCGCCGACGCCGCGCTCTATCTCATGAAGACGAAGCCCGATCTCGGCATCAAGGATCCCTATGAGCTGACCGAAGCCCAGTACAAGGCGGCGCTCGACCTGCTGCGTGGTCAGCGCCAGCTCGTCGGCCGCTACTGGCACGACGCCATGGTGCAGATCGACGACTTCAAGAACGAGGGGGTCGCTGCCTCCTCGTCGTGGCCGTTCCAGGTGAACCTGCTCGCCGGCGAGAAGCAGCCGGTCGGCTCGACGATCCCGGAGGAAGGCGCCACGGGCTGGGCCGACACGACGATGATGCATTCGGAAGCCGCCCATCCCAACTGCGCCTACATGTGGCTCGAGCATTCGATCAATCCGAAGCTGCAGGGCGACCTTGCGGCGTGGTTCGGCTCCGTGCCGGCCGTGCCCGCTGCCTGCAAGGGCAACGCGCTTCTGACGGATGCGGGTTGCGACACGAACGGCGCCGGCACCTTCGAGAAGATCCACTTCTGGCGGACGCCCGTCGCCAAATGCGCGAGTCAGGCGGAGGGCTGCGTCCCCTACTACCGCTGGGTCTCCGACTACATCGCGGTGCTGGGCGGACGGTAGTCTCCCCGAGGGTCGGACCCTGCGGGTCTGACCTATACGCCGAGGTCAATGGAAGAGTCAGACCCTCAAGGGTCTGACTCTACATTACGTCGTTGATTTCTCAGTTTTGTACTTGGCGCATCCGGACTATTCCGAGCGAGGGCCCATGGCGGCTGCCGTCAAATTCGAGCGCGTCTCACGCATCTTCGGCACCGTGCGCGCCGTCGACGACGTGAGCCTCGAGATCGCCGAGGGCGAGTTCTTCGCCATGCTCGGCCCCTCGGGCTCGGGCAAGACGACGTGCTTGAGGCTGATCGCCGGCTTCGAGCAGCCGGATGCGGGCCATATCGAGATCGCGGGCGTGACGGCCGAGGGCGTGCCGCCCTACAGGCGCAACGTGAATACGGTCTTTCAGGACTACGCGCTGTTCCCGCACATGTCGGTCGGCGACAACGTCGCCTATGGGCTCATGATCCGCGGCGTGGCGCGCGAGCAGCGCCTCGAGAAGGCGCGAGCCGCGCTTAAAATGATGAAGCTCGACGGGTACGATACCCGCAAGCCCTCGCAACTGTCGGGCGGCCAGCGCCAGCGCGTGGCGCTTGCGCGCGCGCTCGTCAACGAGCCCAAGGTGCTGTTGCTGGACGAGCCGCTCGGCGCGCTCGACCTGAAGCTGCGCGAGCAGATGCAGCTCGAGCTCAAATCGCTGCAGCGCGAGGTCGGCATCACCTTCGTCTTCGTGACGCACGACCAGGGCGAAGCCTTGTCGATGGCCGATCGCGTCGCCGTCTTCAACGACGGCAAGATCATCCAGGTGGGGACGCCGTCCGAAGTCTACGAGCGTCCACGCAATCGCTTCGTCGCCGATTTCGTCGGCTCGTCGAACCTGCTGTCCCCAGACTTGACGAAGCGGCTCGCGGGCAAATCCGGCTGGGGTAGCCTACGCGCCGAGAAGATCGCCATCGCCCGTGATGGTGCCGCCGTGCCGTCCGATCGTGCGCGTATCGAAGGCGTCGTCGAGACGGTGCAGTATCAAGGCGCCGTCACGCGGCTCGGCGTGCGGGCGGAGGGGAGCGAGATCACGGCAGCTGTTCCCGGCATCGCCGCCGAGAAGCCCGGCGACCGCGTTGTGCTGCATTGGCCGGCTGCCGCCGTGCACGTCATGGGACCGGACGCATGACGGCCGCGGCCCTGTCCTCGAAGGGCGAGGCAACCGGGCGCCTCGGCGCCCTCGCCGACTTCCTCTATCGCCGCCCCGGCGTGCTGCTCGCCTCGCTTCTGACGCTGCCGCTCGCCTGGATCGGCGTCGTCTACATCGGCTCGCTGCTGGCGCTGCTCGTCTACGCCTTCTTCTCCATCGACGAGTTCTCGGGCGTCATCGTCTACGAGCCGACGCTGAAGACCTTCGCCGAGCTGCTGGCGCCGGCCAATCTCGACATCATCCTGCGCTCGCTCGTGATGGCGATCGCGGTGACGCTCGCCTGTGCCGCGATCGCCTTCCCGATCGCCTACTATGCGGCGCGCTATGCCCGGGGCGGGTGGAAGGCGCTGTTCTATCTCGCTGTCATGCTGCCGCTCTGGTCGAGCTATCTGGTCCGCGTCTATGCCTGGAAGCTCATCCTCGCCAAGGAAGGCATCATCACCTGGATCGCGGAGACGCTGCACCTGACGTGGCTGCTCGATCTCATCCTCGCGACGCCGGTGATCGGCGGGCCGTCCTTGTCGATCAGCTATCTCGGAACCTTCATCGTCTTCGTCTACATCTGGCTGCCCTACATGGTTCTGCCGATCCAGGCGGCGCTCGAGCGGGTGCCCAAGACGCTCGTCGAGGCGTCGTCGGATCTGGGCGCCGCGCCCGAGGCGACGTTCCGGCACGTCATCTTCCCGCTCGCCATTCCGGGCATCGTCGCCGGCTCGATCTTCACGTTCTCACTGACGCTCGGCGACTACATCATTCCCCAGATCATCGGCAACTCGAGCTACTATCTCGGCCTCGCCGTCTATTCTCTGCAGGGCACCGCCGGCAATATCCCGCTCGCCGCCGCCTTCACCGTGATCCCGATCGTCATCATGGGGTTCTATCTCTGGGGCGCCAAGCGCATGGGGGCGTTCGATGCGCTCTGACGTGCAAAAGGCGCCCTTGCCTCTGAAGCTCGCCGCCGTCGGTGGATTGCTGTTCCTCCATCTGCCGCTTCTGCTCATCCTGCTCTACGCCTTCACGACGGAGGAGAAGAGCTATCAGTTCCCGCCGCCGGGGCTGACGCTCAAATGGTTCGGCGTGGTGCTCGAGCGCGAGGACATCTGGCGCTCGGTGTGGCTGTCGGTGCGCGTCGCGCTGATCGCGACCTCGCTCGCCCTCGTCATGGGCACGATGGCCGCCGCCGCCATGGCGCGCTCGAAGTTCTTCGGCCGCGAGGCGATCTCGCTGCTCTTCATCCTGCCCATCGCTCTTCCCGGCATCATCACCGGCATCGCGCTGCGCTCGGCCTTCAACGCCGCCGACATCCCGTTCTCGTTCTGGAGCATCGTGCTCGGCCACGCGACGTTCTGCATCGTCGTCGTCTACAACAATGCGGTGGCGCGCTTCAGGCGCACGTCGGCTTCGCTCGTCGAGGCATCGATGGACCTGGGCGCGGACGGCTTTCAAACCTTCCGCCACGTCATCCTGCCCAACATCGCGACCGCGCTGCTCGCCGGCGGCATGCTCGCCTTCGCGCTCTCCTTCGACGAGGTGATCGTCACGACCTTCACGGCGGGCACGGGCATCGAGTCGAAGACGCTGCCGATCTGGATGCTGGACGAGCTCATTCGGCCGCGGCAGCGCCCGGTCACGAACGTGGTCGCGATCTTCATCGTCGCCGTGACGTTCCTGCCGATCCTCGGCGCCTACTATCTGACCCGCGATACCGACAGCGTGGCAGGCCACGGCAAATAGCATGGGCCGCGCCCTCGACGCGGCGAAATCCCTGGTGTAGCAGGGGCCTCGCCGATCAAACCCGCAGTGTCGAGGAGCCTGATGCCGACGTTGGTGCTGCCGCAAGGCATGACGCTCAAAGCCGCCATTCCCGCCGGAACGGAGCATATTCTGACACCCGAGGCGCTGGCCTTCGTGGCCAGCCTGCACCGCCTGTTCGAGGGCGAGCGGCAGAAGCGGCTACAAGCCCGCGTCGAGCGGCAGAAGCGGTTCGATGAGGGCGCGCTGCCGCATTTCTTACCAGAGACGGCGGCCGTTCGTGCCGGAAGCTGGCGAGTCCGGCCGGCGCCCGCTGAGCTCCAAGACCGCCGCGTCGAGATCACCGGTCCGACCGACCAGAAGATGGTGATCAATGCGCTGAACTCGGGCGCCCGCGTGTTCATGGCGGATTTCGAGGACGCCAACTCGCCGACCTTCGCCAACATGGTCGAGGGCCAGGCGAACATGCTCGCGCGCTGGGCGGGCACGCTCGGCTTCACGGATGCGGCGACGGGGAAGTCCTACAAGCTTGGGGCCAAACCCGCTGTGCTGATCGTGCGTCCGCGCGGCTGGCATCTGCCGGAAGCCCATGTCGAGGTTGACGGCCAGCCGATGTCGGGGGCGCTGTTCGATTTTGGTCTCTATGTCTTTCACTGCGCCAAGCGCGCGCTCGCAGCGGGCTCGGGTCCCTATTTCTATTTGCCCAAGATGGAGAGCCATCTCGAGGCGCGGCTGTGGAGCCATGTCTTCACGGCGGCCGAGAGCACGCTCGGTCTCGCCAAGGGCACGATCCGCGCGACCGTCCTCATCGAGACGCTGCCCGCCGCCTTCGAGATGGACGAGATCCTCTACGAGCTCCGCGATCACATCGTCGGGCTCAACTGCGGCCGCTGGGACTATATCTTCTCCTTCATCAAGACGCTGCGGAACAACCGGGCTTTCATCCTGCCAGATCGCTCGCAGGTGGGGATGGGCAAGGCGTTCCTGCGCAACTACTCGCTCTTGCTCATCCAGACCTGTCACAAGCGCGGCGCGCATGCGATGGGCGGCATGGCGGCGCAAATTCCCAACCGCAAGGACCCGGAGGCGAATGCCGCCGCGTTCGCCCGCGTCAAAGCGGACAAGGAGCGCGAGGCCTCCGATGGTCACGACGGCACCTGGGTCGCGCACCCCGATTTGGTGCCGGTCGCGATGGAGGTCTTCGACCGCTTGATGCCGGCGGCGAACCAGCTCGGCAAGGCGCGCGCGGATGTGGCCATCACGGAAGCCGATCTGCTTGAGGTGCACGAGGGCACGAGGTCGGAGGACTGCTTCCGCGAGAACATCCGTGTCGGCATCCAGTATATAGAGGCCTGGCTGCGCGGACGCGGCGCGGTGCCGCTCTACAACCTGATGGAGGACGCGGCCACCGCCGAGATCAGCCGCTCGCAGAACTGGCAGTGGCTCAAGTTCGGCGTGACGCTCGAGGGCGGCGTCGCGGTGACGAAGGCGTGGGCCGAGAAGCTCATCGGCGAGGAGGTCGCGCGCATCGAGGGCGAGATCGGTGCCGAGGCCTTCGCGAAAGGCCGGTTCCCCGAGGCGATCGAGATTTTCCGCTCCCTCTCGACGGCCGACCAGCTCGAGGCGTTCTTGACGCTGCCGGCCTACCGGAAGCTGTGAGCAGGGGTGAAGGAGAGGACGCAAGCTGCCACAAACGTAAGGGCGACCGGCAGGCCGCCCAGCTGTCCGCCCGTCATCCTCACGCGCGCGAATGACGGTGGATTTGGAAACGATCTCCTTTGTGGCTGGCCCTCACCCTACCCTCTCCCCGTACGCTTGCGCACCGGGGAGAGGAGGAGAGAGCCGCGCCCGCCTGACTCATCAGGGACGTGCCGTGTCACCTCCTCTCCCCGTCGCAGCCAATGCTGCGAACGGGGAGAGGGTAGGGTGAGGGGCAGCGACGCCCACAAGCATATTATTCCCTCAATCTATCCGACCATACTGAGAAACGGATGCGTGTCCGTAGGGGCGAGCGGCGCTCGCCCCTCTTCGTTCCTCCATCGCGGCGCCAAGAGGGGCGAGCGCCGCTCGCCCCTACGGGATAGCGCCTCGTTCACCATATCCGGAACAATCGACCGCAAAGTTATCCCCGCCCCCTCCGGCACCCCCATACTGCGCTCAGCCCTGCCGCCAAGGGACCGGAACGCGCGCTGGTGGATCGGTAGCAGGGAGCGTCGTGGGTGCCGGACATAAGCTATCCGGCGCTGACCTGCCGCTTGCGATGGGGAGAACCTGACGCAAGCTACTCTCGCGGCGGATGTCCGCGAGCGGCGTCTGGAAACGGACGCCACGGCGGCAAGCGAAGCCCACGATGACGGCGGAGTGGTCTCGGCCACATCCGAATGATTCTCTCACGGGCCGGCCACTCCGTCCCCTTGGACTTAGCCGCATGCTCTCGGGTCGCTCGCGACCGCGGAGAGGGCGGAGCGTGCCGAACGGGAGGTGCTGCAGAGGCGAGGCCGACTTGCGGCTTACCACGCACGGCTTACCAAGGTACGATGGGCGCGCGAGCGGAAACGGAGCGGCAACGCATGCGCATCGACGGCAAGCCTTATCGGACGATCTGGCTCGGTGCGGACGGCCGCACCGTCGAGATCCTCGACCAGACCCGCTTTCCGCATGCCTTCGACGTGGTCGCTCTGAAAACACTCGACGATGCGGCGCGGGCCATCAAGGACATGCAGGTCCGCGGTGCGCCGCTCATCGGTGTGACGGCGGCCTATGGCATGGCGCTCGCGATGCACATGGACGCGAGCGACGCCATGCTCGACCGGGCCTCCGCCACGCTCATGGCGACCCGGCCGACAGCGGTCAATCTGCGCTGGGCGCTCGACGAGATGCGGCGCGTGCTGTCGCCGCTCTCGCCCTCGGAGCGGGCGACGGCCGCCTACGCCCACGCCGCGCAGATGGCCGACGAGGACGTCACCATCAACATGGGCATTGGCCGCCACGGGCTGCCGCTCATCCAAGAAATTGCCTCACGCAAGCCCAAGGGCGAGCCCGTCAACATCCTCACCCACTGCAACGCCGGCTGGCTTGCGACCGTCGATTGGGGCACGGCGACCGCGCCGATCTACATGGCGCACGACGCCGGGATTCCCGTCCACGTCTGGGTCGACGAGACGCGGCCGCGCAACCAGGGGGCGTCGCTGACGGCCTGGGAGGTCAAGCAACACGGCGTGCCCCACACGCTGATCGCCGACAATGCCGGCGGGCATCTGATGCAGCATGGCAAGGTCGATCTGTGCATCGTCGGTACCGATCGGACGACGGCCCAAGGCGACGTCTGCAACAAGATCGGGACGTATCTGAAGGCGCTGGCCGCTCACGACAACGGCGTGCCCTTCTACGTGGCGCTGCCCTCGCCGACGATCGATTTGGGCATCGCCGACGGCCTCAAGGAGATCCCGATCGAGGAGCGCTCTCAGCGTGAGGTCACGCATCTGACCGGGGCGACGGAGGAGGGCGCCATCGCGACGATCCGTATTGTCGCCGAAGGCACGCCCGCCGCCAATCCGGCCTTCGACGTGACGCCCGCCCGCCTCGTCACCGGCCTCATCACCGAGCGCGGCGTCATCGCCGCCTCTCGCGCGGCGATCAGGGCTGCATTTCCGGAGCGTGCTGGCGGATGATCAAACACGATACCGTAAGGCCCGGATGTGGCCTGGGGGAAGCCCACCATTCCTCTCGCATGTCTCACGGCGGCGGGCATCGCGCTCCGCTCAGCCCGCCTTGCCTCCCCTCTGGAGACTCAATCGCGCTTTCGCAAGACCTAGGAGATCTCGACGCATGACGACCTACCTCATCACGGGCCCGAGCCGCGGCATCGGCCGCGAGATGGTGACGCAGCTTCTCGCCCGCGGCGACAGCGTGATCGCCGCCTGCCGGAGCCCGGCGCCGCATTTGGCCACGCTCGGCGCCAAGGTGATCGACGGCATCGAGGTGACGGACCCGAAGGCCGTCCAACGGCTCGCCGAGAGCCTCTCCGGTCAAAAGATCGACGTGCTCGTCAACAACGCCGGCATCACCAACAACAGCCCGTGGGAGACCGAGCCGTTCGACATCATGCGTGCGCAGTTCGAGGTGAACGCGCTGGCCCCCATCGAGGTGACGCGGCGGTTGCTCCCCGCGCTCGCGGCGAACGCCAAGATCGTCATGATCTCGAGCCGCTTGGGCTCGATCGCCAATACGACGGCGGCGATCCCGGATCTCGGCTATCGCATGTCGAAGGCGGCGCTCAACATCGCGGGCAAGCTCATCGCCGAAAGCCTCAAGCCCCAGGGCGTCACCGTCATGATGATCCATCCGGGCTACGTGAAGACCGAGATGAACTTCGGCGACGGGGACATCGATGCCACGACCTCGGCCAAGGGCGTGATCGCGCTGATCGACCGTGTAGGCCCCGATCAGACTGGCACCTATTGGCACGTCAACGGCGAGCCGCTGCCCTGGTAGAGCGGTCTTCTATCCACAACTCGAGTTCTCCCCGGCGCCCCGAATCGCCTCATACTGGCGGCCATGGCAGCACAGGCCGCATTGAAGCTCGCGCCGGTCGCGGAGACGGCACTCGAGCGCGCACAGCGCGTGCTCGAGCGCGTGTTCGGCTATCCCTCGTTCCGCTCGCATCAGGCGGCCATCATCGAGGCGCTGGTCGAGGGCCGCGACGTGCTGGCACTGATGCCGACGGGCGGCGGCAAGTCGCTCTGCTATCAGATCCCGGCGCTCGTGCGCTCGGGCACCGGCATCGTCGTCTCGCCCCTCATCGCGCTGATGCAGGATCAGGTCGACGCTCTGCGCGAGCTCGGCGTGAAGGCCGCTTATTTGAACTCGACGCAGGAGCCGGCCGAGCAGCGGCAGGTCGAGGCGCGCCTCATCGACGGCGATCTCGATCTGCTCTACGTCGCCCCCGAGCGGCTGATGACGGACCGCACGCTCGGGCTGTTGCGCAGCGCCGACATCGCGCTGTTCGCGCTCGACGAGGCGCATTGCGTCTCGCAGTGGGGGCACGACTTCCGGCCCGAATATCGCCAGCTCTCGGTGCTGTCCGAGCATTTCCCGCACGTGCCGCGCATCGCGCTCACCGCCACGGCCGACATGCGGACGCGCCAGGAGATCGTCGCGCAACTGCATCTGGGCGACGCCGAAACCTTCATCGCGAGCTTCGACCGGCCCAACATCCGCTACACGATCACCGACAGCGACGGCGACGCACGCGACCGGCTGTGGCGTTTCCTCCGCGACGAGCATCCCGCAGATGCGGGAATTGTTTACTGCCTGTCGCGCAAGAGCGTCGAGGAGACGGCGGCCTGGCTCAACCAGAAAGGCCGCAACGCGCTCGCCTATCATGCGGGCTTCGACCCCGAGACGCGCCGCATCGCCCAACGTCGCTTCCTCGAGGAGGACGGGCTCGTGATGGTGGCGACCATCGCTTTCGGCATGGGCATCGACAAGCCGGACGTCCGCTTCGTCGCCCATCTCAATCTGCCGAAATCGGTCGAGGCCTACTATCAGGAGACGGGCCGCGCCGGCCGCGATGGCGAGCCGGCGGACGCCTGGCTCGCATCCAAGGCCAAGGACGTCGTCACCTACCGGCAGTGGATCGAGCAGAGCGAGGCGGGCGAGGCGCAGAAGCGCGTCGAGCGCGCCAAGCTCGATGCGCTCGTCGGGCTGACCGAGCTCACGACTTGCCGGCGGCAGGCGATCCTCGCCTATTTCGGCGAGCGGCTCGAGCAGCCGTGCGGAAACTGCGACAACTGTCTGTCGCCGCCCGAGAGCCGCGACATGACGGAGGCCGCGCGCAAGGCGCTGTCGACCATTTACCGCACCGGCGAAGGATTCGGCGCGGGCTACATCGTCGACGTGCTCTTGGGCAAAGTCGACGAGCGCATCCGTCGTAACGGGCACGATCGCATCTCGACGTTCGGCATCGGCCAGGACATCGCCGACACGGAATGGCGGCGGCTGATCCGCCAGCTCATCACCTGCGGCTTCGTCGATGTCGATCTCGAGCGGCACGGCGTGTTGAAGCTGACACCCGCGTGCCGGCCGCTGTTGCGCGGCGAGTTGCCCTTCTCGATGCGTGTCGCCGCGCGCAAGGAGGCGGCAGCCAAGAAGAAGGCGAAACGCGCGGACGTCGCCCGGCAGGCTGGCGAGGGCGGTCCGCTGTTCGATGCCTTGCGGCAGAAGCGGGCCGAGCTCGCAAAGACCGCAGGCGTGCCGCCCTACGTGATCTGCCACGACCGCACGCTCGTCGATCTCATGCGTTTGAAGCCCCGCAACGCCGAGGAGCTGTCGCTCGTCATCGGCTTCGGCGCCAAGAAAATCGAGCGCTATGGGGCAGCGTTCCTGCAGGTTCTCAAGGATACGCCGGCTTAAGGCCGCGCGTCCGGAACCACGATCGCGATCGCCCGTTCTCCGGCCATGACCGACGAGGACGCCTGGCGCATCGAGGAAAGCCTCTGGAAGGGATCACCGCTGGAGTTCGCCGATCGCGTGAGCGCCAGCTGCCTCATGGCCTTTGCCGATCCTGTCGGTGTCATCAGTGGCACGGAGGCGGCGGAGGGGATCAACGAGCTCGAGCGCTGGGAGATGGTCGACATGTCAGCCAAGCAGCTGGCGCGGCCGGCGGACGATCTCGTCATTCTCGCGTATCGAGCGGAGGGGCAGCGCGATCTCGCCCCCACCTATCGTGCTTACTGCACTTCGACCTATCACCGGTCGGCCGGCGGGCGATGGCTGCTCGTCCAGCATCAGCAGACGCCGATCGGACGCCGCTCGCGCTGAGGCTCAGCCCGGGCGAGCGTCCGCTACGGCGGTGCCCGTCAAAGAACGTGGAAAATGTTGAGCAGGATGATGATCGAGATCGGCACGCCGACCGCCCAAAGTACGATGGATTTCATGGCCTTCTTGCTCCTGATGCACCGCGATGGACTAAAAACGAGCTAGGCCGTAGCGAGTTCCATGACGGTTGCGGACTTGCGAGGTGGCGGCGGCTGTGGAATCCGTCGGCCCATGGCCCTCCACATCATCAAGCTCTGCGTCGGCGTCACCTCGATCGAGCATCTGGCCGAGCTCGATGCCGCGGACTTGGTCCGACGCCGTCGTGAGAAGAAGTCGCCCGAGCTGATCTTTCGCACGCGGCAGATGCCCAAGCGTGCGGCCGAAATCGTGCCCGGCGGCTCCGTTTATTGGGTGATCAAGGGCATCGTGCAGGTGCGCCAACCATTGCTCGAGCTTCGGGCCGTCAAGGACGCCGAGGGGCACGCGGCCTGCGATATGGTGTTTGCGAGCAAGCTTATTGCTGTGCGTCCGGTGCCACGGCGTGCGTTTCAGGGATGGCGCTATCTGGAGGCCGCCGACGCTCCGCCGGATTTGAGCGGCGATGCCAAGGCGATCGCCAAGATTCCCGAAGCCATGCGCCGCGAGCTCATGGCGCTGGGCCTGCTCTGAGGGCCCTACGGCCAGCGCTTCAGCTGATCCTTCTCGAACGTCCATTCCGGCGTCACGAGCTTGTCGCCGAAGGCGGCCGGATACCACGGGCTCGACGGCTCGGCCGATGGATTCATGACGATGTGCATGTCTTGCGCGGGCATGTAGCTTTGCAGCAGCAGGAAGCGGCGCTCTCCCGTTTGCGTGTTCTCGACCATGTCGGCGACGAGCATGGCGTGACCCGGAAAGCCGCCCTTGATGAACACGTCGCCGATCGCAATCTCGCTCGACGGCACGGGCTTCAGCTCTTTCGAGAGCGAGTAGGTGCCCGCGTAGGAAAACACCTGATCCATGTAGCGGCGGAACGAAGGATAGCTTGCGTCCGCCTTGCCCTTGCGCGACCAGGCGACGCCCTTCTTTTTCGGCGTCGGCCGCATGCCTTGCGACCAGCGCGAGAAATCGACCCGGCCGCCGTTCGTGTAGTCGAAGGCGATCTCGTTTGGGCGGCCGTTGCCGAGCAAGTATTCGGCCCTGAGCCGCATGACCGCGTCGGCGCATTGCTGCAGATCCTTGTCGCCGACGTCGATGTCGATGACGGCGGCCGGCATCCCCGCCCAGAATTTCGGCAACCCGTTGTAGAGCTTGACGAGCGAGCCGGCGGGCTTGACGGGCAGGCCGCGCAGCCATGCGGCGAAGCTGCCATCAGCGACTTCGACCCGCTGGAAGCCTTGCGGCGGCACGATCCGCTGGGCGAGCGTGTCTTGGGGAGGCGCGTCCGCAGGGCGCCACGGATAGATCGGCGCTGCATGGGCGGACCGTGGGCCGAGGCCGAGCAACGCGGCGAGGAGGAGGGCGGCTGTAAGTCTCATGATCAGCATCCCGCTCCCTTGACGGCCAATCCGGGCGGTTTTCGGGAAGGCCTTCGCGTGGTTAAGGCTTCGTCAACAGGACCGGCTCTAATCTCGTATCCTTCGGAGGATCACGATGATTGCCAAGGCCGCCAACGCACTCGGCCGCAGCCTCATGCTCGGCGAGATCGATATCTACGCCCGATTTGCGGTGCTTTTTGCTATCGCGGTCGCGAGCGTCATCGCTTTCTATACCTCCGTCATCCTGACGATCGGCATTCTTGCCGAGGAAGCCGGCGCCGTCGGCGTGCAGGCGCGGTGGCCATCCTTTGTGGCGCTCGCCATCGTCGGCGTGGGCGGGCTGTTCCCGATCCTCCGATTCGTCGTGGCGGACTTCCCCGATCTCGCCCGCCAGATGCTCGAGCAGAACCTGCATCGGCTCCTCATGGGCGTTGCGCTCGCTGTTTCCTGCGTCGTGCTGCTCGTCGTCTAGGCACAACGCGGGGTCGCATCCAGCCCTCGCCATGCGTCCGCCCACCCCCTATGATTCGTGCGGGTGCCGATAGTCGTTGTCGGTTCCAAGGGAGTCCTCATGCAAAGGGAAGGTGAGGCCATGAAGATCGATAGGATGAGGCATCTGGCTCAGAAGGGTAAGATGAGCCGGCGCGAGTTCGTGCAACTGGCGCTCGCCGCCGGCGTGACGGTCGCCACCGCCGAGGTGATGTTCGTCGAGGCCGTCAGGGCCGAGCCCAAGAAGGGTGGGTTCTTCCGCGCCGCCGTTGGACACGGCGAGACGACGGACTCGCTCGATCCCGCACTCTGGGGCAACTCGCACGAGGCCAATGTCGGCTTCATGATCGCCTCGATGCTCACCGAGATCGACCAGAAGAACAGTGTCGTGCCCGGATTGGCGGAGAGTTGGGAAGCGTCCGACGGCGCCAAGAAGTGGGTCTTCAAGCTGCGCAAGGGCGTGACCTTCCACAACGGCAAGACGCTCGATTCCGGCGATGTCGTCGCGACCTACAACCATCATCGCAATCCGGACGCGAAGTCGGCCGTGAAATCGGTTCTCGATCAGGTCGAGGACGTCAAGGCGGATGGTCCCGACACGGTCATCTTCACACTGAAGAGCGGCAGCGCCGACTTCCCCTACGTCGCGAGCGACTACCATCTGCCGATCTTTGCCGCCAAGGACGACAAGATCGATTGGCAATCCGGCATCGGCACCGGCCCGTTCGTGCTCGAGCGCTACGAGCCCGGCGTCACGGCCAAGCTCAAGCGCAATCCGAATTTCTTCCGCAACGATGGGCCCTATTTCGACGAGGTGGAGCTTCTGTCCGTCGTCGATGTCGCCGCCCGCACGGCCGCTTTGCAGACGGGCGACATCCACTACATCGATCGTTGCGACCTGAAGACGATCAGCCTCCTCGAGCAGAACCCCGATCTCAAGATCACGAACGTGACGGGCTTCGCGCACTACGTCGTGCCGATGGACGTGCGCGTCGCACCCTTCGACAATCCCGACATCCGCAATGCGCTCAAGTTCGCGATCGATCGCGAGGAGATCCTGAAGAAGGTGCTGCTCGGCTACGGCCAGGCCGGCAACGACACGCCGCTCGCCCCCTCGATCAAGTTCGCGACCAACCCCGAGCCGGTGCACAAATACGATCCGGACAAGGTGAAGTTCCACCTGGGCAAGGCGGGCGTCACCTCGCTCAAGGTCGACCTGTCGACGGCCGATACGGCATTCGCTGGAGCGGTCGATGCGGCACTCCTGATGAAGGAGCAGGCGGCCAAGCACGGCATCGAGATCAACGTCGTGAAGGAAGCGAACGACGGCTACTGGTCGAACGTCTGGATGAAGAAGCCGTGGTGCTTCTCCTACTGGCAGGGCCGGCCGACGGCGGATTGGATGCTCACGACAGCCTATGCCGCGGACGCCGAGTGGAACGACACGGCCTGGAAGAACCCGAAGTTCAACGAGTTGCTCGTCGCCGCCCGCGCCGAGACGGACGAGGCCAAGCGGGCCGCGGCCTACGCCGAGATGCAGACGATCCTGCACGACGACGGCGGCATCATCGTCCTCATGTTCAACAACTACGTGTCGGCGCATTCGGCCAAGGTCGCCCACGGCGACCTCAACTCGAACTTCGACATGGATGGCGGCTACCTCTACTCGCGCTGGTGGTTCGCCTGATCTGCAGCGTTTCGCAAATTCTGGAGGGCCCGCCGAAACGCGGGCCCTTTCGCTTTTTGCGTCGGAGCGATAGTGAGGAGGACGAACCGGGCAGGAGGCACGCCATGAAAATCAAGGATCTCAAGACGTTCGTGGTCGGCAATCCGCCACCCGGCTTCGGCGGGCGCTATTTCATCTTCGTGAAACTGACGACCGACACCGGCATCTCCGGCATCGGCGAGGTCTATTGCGATACCTTCGGCCCGAAGGTCATCGAGGCGATGATCGCCGACATGTTCGAGCGGCACGTCTTAGGCATGGACCCGTTCCACATCGAGGCGCTGTGGCGCAAGGTCTACGGCTCCGGCTACACGCTGCGCCCAGACACATCCGTGATGGGCGTGCTGTCGGGCATCGAGATCGCGCTTTGGGACATCAAGGGCAAGGCGCTCGGCAAGCCCGTGTACGAGTTGCTCGGCGGGCGCGTGCACGAGCGCATCCGCTCCTACACCTACATCTATCCGAACGAAAAGCAGGACGACAGCATCTATTGGAACGCGGAAGCCTCTGCCGAGCGCGCCGCGCACTATGTGAGGCTCGGCTTCACCGGCATCAAGTTCGATCCCGCCGCCCCTTACTCCGTGTTCGATCCGCGCCAGCCGTCGCAGGAGAGCCTGGCGCTGTGCGAGAAGTTCGTTCGCCTCATCCGCGAGGCGGTCGGCACGAAGGCGGACCTGCTCTTTGGCACGCACGGCCAGTTCACGGCGTCCGGCGCCATCCGGCTCGCCAAGCGGCTCGAGCCCTACGATCCGCTCTGGTTCGAGGAGCCGACCCCGCCCGAGATGCCCGAGGAGATGGCGCTCGTGGCGCGCGCCACCTCGATCCCGATCGCAACCGGCGAGCGGCTCGCCACCAAATACGAGTTCGCCCGCGTGCTCGAGCAGCGCGCGGCCTCCATCATCCAGTTCGCGCTGGGCCGTGTCGGCGGCATCCTAGAGGCGAAGAAGATCTGCGCGCTTGCCGAGGTGCACTACGCGCAAATCGCCCCGCATCTCTACTGCGGACCCGTCGAGGGCGCCGCCAACATCCAGCTTGCGGCCTCGATCCCGAATTTCCTCATCCTGGAAAGCATCGAGACCTGGGGCGGCTTCCACGCCAAGCTGTTGAAGAAGCCGATCCGCTGGGAGGAGGGCTATGTCATCCCGTCGACGGAGCCCGGTCTCGGCATCGAGCTCGACGAGGCGGTGGCGGCGGCGCATCCCTACACGGAAAACAAGCTGCATCTCGACATGCGGATGACGCCGATCAACGTGTGAGCGGCGCTGCCGTCGCGGGCAAGGTGACCGCTGCAGTATTGACCTGCCGCAATTTGCGGGGTGGGCGGGCCGCGTATGTTTGCTGCAACGCACAAAAACGCCTCGAATCTCGAGGCGTCAGAACAAGGACCATCGATCATGCGCTACGGCTACATTGGGCTCGGCAATCTGGGCGAGCATCTCGCCATGAGCCTGCTTCGGGCGGGCTTTCAAGTCACCGTCAACGACCTCAACAAAGCGTCCGCGAAACGTCTTCTCGAGGCCGGCGCCAAATGGGCCGACACGCCCAAGGCCGTCGCGGAAGCGAGCGCGGCCGTGTTCACCTGCCTGCCATCGCCCAAGGCTACCGAGGCCGTATTGACCGGCCCCAATGGCATTCTCGCCGGGCTCAAGAAGGGCGGCACGTGGATCGAGAACTCGACGCTCGGCCGCGACGAGACGTTGCGATTGGCCGCCATCGCCAAGGAGCACGGCATCGACACGCTCGAAGCGCCCGTCACCGGCGGCGTGCATTTGGCGGCTCACGGCAAGATCACGGTGCTCGCCGGCGGCGATCAGACCCTCTTCGAGCATCATAAGCCGGCGCTGGAGGCGATCGGGGGCAAGCTCTTCTTCATGGGACCGCTCGGCTCGGCGGCCATCATCAAGGTCATCACGAACATGCTGGCCTTCATCCACCTCGTCGCTGACGGCGAGGCGCTGATGCTGGCGAAGCGCGCCGGTCTCGATCTCGGCCAGGCCTGGCATGCGATCACCGCGTCGTCGGGAACGAGCTTCGTGCACGAGACGGAAGGCCAGCTGATCTTGAACGGCAGCTACGACATCGGCTTCACGAACGACCTGACACTCAAGGACATCGGTTTTGCGACCGGCTTCGGGCGTGAGTTCGGCGTGCCGCTGAAGCTCGCCAGCCTCACCGAGCAGATCTTCATCGAGGGCAAAGCGGCCTATGGTGGCGATGCCCAGTCGACGAGCATCGTCAAGCTGCTCGAGGACGAGCTCAAGACCGACCTCAGGGCCCCGGGCTTCCCGGCGAAGTTGATCTGAGCCTGTCAGGACCGCCAGCTGCAACAATCGTAGGGGCGACCGGCAGGTCGCCCGCGCAGCAACGAATGCCGTGCTCGAGGTGAAGGCGGGCGACCTGCCCGGCCGCCCCTACCACACGCACGTATAGCCCACCTGACGACGCGGCTTGCCCAATCCGGCGACACACCCTATCAAGCCGCCCAACGGGGCTTGGAGGGACGATGTCGCTCAACATCTGCATGATCGGCGCAGGCTATGTCGGGCTCGTCTCGGCCGCCTGCTTCTCCGAGTTCGGCTGGCGCGTCACCTGTGTCGACAAGGACCGCGCGCGCGTCGAGGGGCTCACGAGGGGCGAGGTGCCGATCTACGAGCCGGGCCTCGACACGCTGCTCGCCCGCAATCTCGAGGCCAAGCGCATCGTCTTCACGATGGATGTGGGGCCTGCCGTGCGTGGGGCCGATGTCGTGTTCCTCGCTGTCGGCACGCCGATGCGCCGCGGCGACGGCCACGCCGATCTCTCCTACGTATTCCAGGCGGTCGAGGAAATCGCGCCGCATCTCGGCGGCTTCACGGTCATCACCACGAAGTCGACGGTGCCGGTCGGCACCAGCCGCGAGATCGAGCGGCGATTGAAGGCCTTACGCCCCGATGCCGATTTCGCCGTCTGCTCGAACCCCGAATTCCTGCGCGAAGGCTCGGCGATCCAGGACTTCACCCATCCCGACCGCGTGCTCGTCGGCTACGACGACCCGCGCGCCCGCGAGGTGATGGAGCGGGTCTACAAGCCGCTCGCGCTCCGCTCCTCGCCGGTCATGTTCACGAGCCGCGAAAGCGCCGAGCTCGCCAAATACGCCGCCAACGCCTTCCTCGCCCTGAAGATCAGCTTCATCAACGAGATCGCCGACGTCTGCGAGGCGGTCGGCGCGAACGTCCAGGAGGTGGCGAGCGCGATCGGCGCCGACCGGCGCATCGGCGACAAATTCCTGCATCCGGGACCTGGCTACGGCGGCTCGTGCTTCCCCAAGGACGTCTCGGCGATCATCCGGACGGCGCGCGAGCACAAGGCGCCGCTGTCGATCATCGAGGCCGTGCAGCGCGTCAACGACGAGCGCAAGATCGCGATCGCCTCGCGCATTCAGAAGGCCGCCGGCGGATCGCTCTCGGGCAAGCGGATCGCCATCCTCGGCGTGACCTTCAAACCCAACACCGACGACATGCGCGATGCGCCGAGCCTCGTCGTCGTACCGATGCTGCAGGAGCGCGGCGCCGAGGTCGTCGCCTACGATCCCCAGGGCGAGCGTCACGGAAGAGCTTTGCTGCCGGGCATGGCCTGGGCGAGATCAGCGCTGGACGCGGCCGACGGCGCGGATGTCGTCGTCGTCCTGACGGAGTGGAACGAGTTCCGTGCTCTGGATCTGAAGGAGCTGCGCCGCCGTATGCGGGGGCGCTTGCTCGTCGACACGCGCAACATCTACCCGCTGGCCGACCCGAAAGCTGCGGACCTCGACTATGTGAGCATCGGCCGGCCGGTCTGAGGCTTGTCGGCTAACGCATGCTCATGCCCGTGCGGGACATCCAGCGCCGGTAGGCAGCGGACGCTCCGACCCGCTTACGCTTCTTCGTTGCCTTGACCGGGTTCGCCTGGACCATGCCGAGCCCATAAGCCGGCGCGCTCCAAACGGTCCGTCGCGCCTTGGCGCGGGCGACACCCGCCATCTTGATCCGAGGTGCCCTGCCGATTTTCGTCCGGACCGGGCCCGGCTTGAGCGCGAAGGCACTCGTTTGCCCTGTGGAGGCAACGGTCATGCTCGCCTCCGGATCGGGGACCGCGCCATTGCTTTCGACGGCCGGTACGATTGCCTCGGGTTTGCGCTCCAACGCGGCAACCTCGCCACGCACTTCGCACCGCTCGCGGCCGTCAGGCTGCTCGCCCGGGGCACACGGTGCCCCACAGGCCCGGTCCTGATATTTCTCGACCAGCATCAACAGCACGGCATCCGGACGATCCGTCGGCAGCGAGGCGTCGATCTTGTCGGCGAACCGCTGCATCGCGCGCTGGCTGGCGCGGCCCCACACGCCGTCCGCGCCGGACTTGAGACAACCGACGCGGCGGAGCTCCACCTGGAGCCGGCGAGCGAGATCGGCCTCGGCCTCGGAATCTGCCGGCTCGGGTGAGGTCTCTGCCGTTTGCTCGGCCGTCTCGATCGCGGCCGGCGTTGCGGCGACGTCCGCCGCGGCAACGGGTACACTCTCCGCCGGAGCCGATGACGCATGAGGGAGTACCGCGACCGCAAGATCCAGGAGGGCAACGGAGCGCGCCTCAGGCGTTGTCGCGGCCGTCGTCCGGTCCGGCAGGACAGGCCTGCCGTCGAGGACATCTCTCGACGTCGTCAGATACTGGCTTCCCGCCCAAGCGGTACCGATCAACGCGATCGCCCCAAGCAGTTTGATCATGACGCGAACTCCAGCGGCCATACGATCGACGTCAGAAGGGCACACGCCTGTGCCATGGCCATGCAACCAACTCTAGCGTTTAGGGAGCATCCGGAACATCCCATCGGCAAAAGAAATCAGGGAGTTGCGGCACAGTTATGCTCGAGTGCGTGTCAGGCCACCGATTTTTCCTTCTCCTGCCGACATCTATTCCTCCTCGGAGATCGAGCCGCTGCTTCCCGCTGTGGCGCGTTGGACACAAGATCGACTTCGAAACTCGGCCAGCGGCTCGGAAACGAGAGCCGAACGGCACTGGACGCCGACGCGAAGGGCCGAATTGGCCGGGATAGAAGTCGTCTGGGCACCGCGAGGTTGCGAGGCAGGCGCGCGACATGCAGTAGATGGGCTGCCGCCGGCTACTACATCTTGAGGGGCGGGAATCCGCCCTGTGGAAAATAATCCACAGTCCAGCGCTGCTGATGAATGTCGCGAGGCGAGGTGGCCACTCTGCGCGCTGCGGACCCAAACCCTTAGTATTCCTCCTCGAATCAGCTAGCGTTCACAAATCAGGGGGCGTCATAGAGTTCGCCGGGGGTGTTGTTTCGAGTTCCGAACGAAAAGATATCCACATCGTTCCAAGCGTTAGATGGATGATTTCGGACGCAGTCTCATCCCAAGGCCGGACCGCATCGGGGACTGATCAGCGCGAGCCGCATGCTACCTCAAGTAGCGGACTGCTTTCGCCGAGATCAGGATCGGTGCCGGGCCGAGCCGGCAGCATTTTCCCCCTCTGACCGTTACGTGCGTTCGCCGTAGCCCGGGCGATCCGGCCTCGGCTACTCAAACAGGGGGCAGAGCAGATGAAACATGCTCTAGGTATATTCGGCGTGATAGCCGCCGCCGCGTTATTGGCGGTCTCGGCCGCCATGAACTGGCGGTTCGGCTTCAGCCTCGGAAAATCCGAGCTGGATGCGCAACTCTTGGGCGCGGCGAGTGTCGCCGCAGACGTGCTCAAGGCGCTGATACCTTTCTTCGTTTTCGCAGCGATCAAGAATCGACAATGGCCGCAAGCCGCGGCCGCCGGCCTCCTCTGGAGCGTCGTCCTCACCTATTCGCTGACCTCGGCGCTGGGCTTCTCCGCCCTCAATCGCGCCGATACGCAGGGTCACCGGAAAGCCGAGGCCGCGACCTACGAGAGCTTGAAGGCCGACCTCGATAAGTCGCGCGAGCAGCTCTCCTGGGTGCCACAGCACCGGCCCGCTGCAACCGTCGCCGCGGAGATCGCGGCCAAGAAACAGTCGAAGCGGTGGACGGCGACCAGCCAGTGCACCAATGCGACGACTGGCGCGAGCTTCTCCTTCTGCCGCGAGCTGAAATTGCTCGAGGCGGAGATGGCGGCTGCCCAAGGCGCCGACCAGCTCCAGGAGCGCATCGACAGTCTGCGCACGAGCCTTGCGGCTGCGACCAGTGCGGTCGCCCTCGCCGGCTCCGATCCGCAGGCCACCGTGCTTGCCAATCTGTCGGGTCAGAACCAGGAGTTCATCGAGACCGCGCTCACCGTGATGGTGGCCGTACTCGTCGAGCTCGGGTCCTCGCTCGGCTTCTTCGTGGCCTTCTCGACTTGGAAGCTCCACGATCAGCGTGAGCCCGAGGTGGTGGCGATGGCCACCCCCGTGGCCGCGCCTGTGACCGGCGCCGTCTTCGGCGCCAACGACAACCGCTCCGTGGCGCCGGCAAAGCTCGTTGCGCCGCAGACGGATGTCGAGCGTTTCGCACATGACCGTATCGAAGCTTCTGAAGGGGAGACACTCACTGCAACCGAACTCTACGAAGACTATTGCGACTGGTGCGAGGAGCACCGCCGCGAACGTATGACGATGCCCGCATGGGGACGTCAGTTCAGCGAGCTCGGCTTCGCTAAGAAGAAGAGCCAGGGATTGATCCAATATGTCGGTATCAAGTTGCAGTCGGGAGCTGGTGACACGGTCGAAGGAGGGGTGAAGCTGCCTGAGCTGTCCCGAAGGGTCGCCTAGGACTTCACGTCAATCGAACGGCCGGCCTTCGGGCCGGCCGTTTCGTTTTTGGGGGCGGCGCACCGGCAACGGTCGCCGCCCTTCGCGTTTCAAGGGGCCTTCCGTTGTGGTCCTATTGTCATAGCCTTGAGGAAAAGCGAGCCGGAACGGCCTGGCGGCGCTTCCAGCCACCCACGGGTTTGCGCTATTGCGGGAGCGACCAAGGTGTAAAGTTGCGTGGGGCGTCGGCGATGTGGGTGAGGCTTGGGGTTGCTCTGATCATTCCATTGGCGCTGGCCGCGTGCAGCGCCGGAGCGCCGGCATTGCCGGGCGCGACCGCCGCTTCCGACCCCGCTGCGGTGCCGGCGCCCGTGCCGGTCGCCTCTCAGAAAAATCTGCGCTGCAAGACGGTCCTCGGCGAGGTCGAGGGCTTCGGCAAGGAGAGCGTGCGCTCGACCGCCGAGCAGAACCGCGTCCGCGCCATTGCCGACGAGAAAACCCACCGCAGCCAAATCGGCCAGACAGTCGCGAGCGTCGCCCTCGAGGACACCGAGTGCGTCGCCGTCTATCCGATCGGCGCCGAGGAATGGCACTGCATGGCTCGCGCCAAGGTCTGCGCCACCCCCGGATCGGCGTCCTAACCGCCTATTTGTGCCGCCGCTGATCGGGATGCAGGCTCTTGCCGAGGATGTGCTCGCTGCGGCCGATGACGTGCGCGCTCGCGCCGACGATCAGCGGGTCCGGCTCTCCGACGACGCTCTCGTCCTTCTCCGTATATGGCAGTGACGCCAGGAAGTGGCGCATCGTGTTGAGCCGCGCGCGCATCTTGTCGTCCGACTTGATGATCGTCCACGGCGCGTCGGCGGTGTCGGTGTGGAAGAACATCGCCTCCTTCGCTTCCGTGTAGTCGTCCCATTTGTCGAGCGATTGCCGGTCGATCGGCGACAGCTTCCACTTCTTGAGCGGCTCGTTCTCGCGCGAGTTGAAGCGGCGGAGCTGCTCCTGCCGGGTCACCGAGAACCAGTACTTGAAGAGGTGGATGCCGCTGCGCGCAAACATCCGCTCGAGCTCGGGCGCTTGGCGCATGAACTCGAGATAGTCGTTGGGCGTGCAGAAGCCCATCACGCGCTCGACGCCGGCTCGGTTGTACCAGGAGCGATCGAACATCACGATCTCGCCGCTCGCCGGCAGATGCGCGATGTAGCGCTGGAAGTACCATTGGCTGCGCTCGCGCTCGGTCGGCTTGTCGAGCGCGACGACGCGGGCGCCGCGCGGGTTCAGGTGCTCCATGAAGCGCTTGATCGTGCCGCCCTTGCCGGCCGCGTCGCGCCCCTCGAAGATGAGGATGATCTTCTGGCCGGTGGCCTTCACCCACTCCTGCACCTTGAGCAGCTCGATCTGGAGCAGCGCCTTCTCGGCCTCGTACTCCTTGCGGGCGATGTGGCTCTTGTAGGGATATTCGCCGGTCTCGAAGAGGCGCTGGATCGCATCGCGGTCCTGGCGAATCTCGCGCAGCCGGTGGGCAACGGGAACGTGCTCATCCGTCTGGCCGGCGGAGGGCGAGCTGGCACCGTTGCCGGGGGCGGGTGCGCTCGTCTGGGCGTCGGCGACCCCGCGGGCCTCACGGTCGTTACCTGATTTCGTCATGATTTCCTCGATTTGCCCAACTCGGTCACCGTCACATAACTGTTAAAGAGACCATGCCGCCAAGCGACGCGCCGACCATTGACCTCGGTCAATGTCCGTGCACTCCGCTCCTCGGAGGTAGGCTCATTTCTCCACTTTACCGCCCCGATCGGGCAACAAGGTAAAGACGAGGTTGAGTCGCACCCTGCCGGAGAAGCCAGCCGATGCCTGGAGATGAGCTCGTCGAGGCGGCGATCGCGGCGCGGGCGCGCGCCCACGCCCCCTATTCGCGTTTCAAGGTCGGCGCCGCGGTGCGGGATCGCGATGGGCGGATTCACGCCGGTTGTAACGTCGAGAATGCGGCCTATCCGGAAGGCATTTGTGCGGAAACTGCGGCGCTTGCGGCCATGGTGCTGGCGGGTGGAGGGGAGGCGGTCGCGGTGGTGGTGGCCGGTGGCGGCGGGGCGCCTGTGCTGCCCTGTGGCGGCTGCCGGCAGCGGTTGCGGGAGCTCGGAGGTCCTGGCCTTGCCATCCACGCTGTCGGTGAGCAGGGGCAGCGTCTGGCGTCCTACACGTTGGCCGAGCTTCTGCCGCACGCCTTCGGACCGGAACATCTCAACGCGAAGGGCACGACGTGACGCACGCTGCTGACGTCTTGCGACAGACGCTTGGGCCCTGCGCACCGCGGATCGCGATCCTGCTCGGATCGAGCCTCGCGGCCATCGCGGATGCGCCGGCGAGTGCGGTGCGGCTGAGCTATGCGGATTTGCCGGGCTTCCCATCACCGGGCGTCTCGGGCCACTCGGGCCGGCTCGTTGCCGGAAAGCTCGGTGGCCGCGACGTTGTCATCCTCGCTGGCCGCGTCCACCCCTACGAGACTGGCGCCCCGGCTGCCATGCGCCCGGTCATCGAGACGCTGGCGGCGCTCGGTGTCGAGACGCTCGTACTCACGAATGCCGCCGGGACTCTCGACGTTTCGGTTCGGCCGGGTCGCCTCGTTCTCATCTCCGATCACATCAACCTGTCCGGCATGAACCCCCTCATTGGCGAGACGGGCGACAGCCGCTTCGTCTCGATGACGGACGCCTACGATCCGGCGTTGCGAGCGCGACTGCGGACGGCCGCCCGCCGCATCGGCCTCGATCTCGGCGAAGGCGTCTACGCCTGGTTCTCCGGCCCGAGCTTCGAGACGCCGGCCGAGATCCGCATGGCGCAGAGGCTCGGCGCCGATCTCGCCGGCATGTCGACGGCGCCAGAGACCATCCTTGCCCGGCGTTACGGCTTGAAGGTCGCGGCGGTCTCGGTCGTGACGAATCTGGGTGCCGGTCTCGAGCAAGCCTCTCCCAGCCACCACGAGACGACCGAGGTCGGCGGGCGGGCGGCGGGCGATATGCGGGCGCTGCTGACGGCGTTCCTGGAGGATTTCGATGTCTGATCTCAAACGGCTCGCGGCCAGGGCTCTAGGCCTTCTCGACCTCACGAACCTCGCCGACGACTGCGATAGCGCGGCGATCGCCAAGCTCTGCGCCAAAGCGGTAACGCCACATGGCAACGTTGCGGCCATCTGCATTTGGCCGCGCTTCGTCGCCGAGGCGAAGCAGCGCTTGGCTGGAAAAGGCATCACACTCGCGACCGTCGCCAATTTTCCGGCAGGCGGTGACGATGCCGGTGCCGCGGCCGACGAGGCGAGCCGGGCGTGGGCCGACGGCGCCGACGAGGTCGACGTGGTGATCCCGTATCGGCGGCTGATGACCGGCGACGAACGGTCCGTCCAGGAGCTTGTCGCGGCAGCCGTCGCGCGGCGACCTCCGGGCAAACGCCTCAAGACGATCCTCGAGACCGGCGAGTTGCAGACGCCGGAGCTCATCGCCAAGGCCGCTCGCATCGCCATCGCGGCGGGTGCCGATTTCATCAAGACGTCGACCGGCAAGACAAAAGTGTCGGCAACGCCCGAGGTTGCCCGCATCATGCTGGAGGCGATCCGCGACGCGAGGCGGCCAGTCGGCTTCAAGCCATCCGGCGGCATTCGCACACTCGAGGATGCGGCCGTGTATCTCGATCTGGCCGGCGAGATCATGGGGGCTCGCTGGGTATCGCCCGCGACGTTCCGGTTCGGGGCGAGCGGTCTCCTCGACGATCTCCTCGCCCGCCTCGGCCATTCCGCGGCCACGCACGAAAAGGACTCCGTGTATTGAAGCTGCTCCCGCAAGAGATCATCCGCAAGAAGCGTGACGGGCAGACCCTGTCGCGGGAGGAGATCGCGAGCTTCATTGCGGGGCTGACTGATGGGCGGGTCGGCGAGGGACAGGCGGCGGCCTTCGCCATGGCGGTCTACTTCCGTGACATGACGACCGACGAGCGCGTGGCGCTGACGCTCGCCATGCGCGATAGCGGCCGTATGCTGACCTGGCCTGCAGATCGCTTCGCCGGTCCGATCGTCGACAAGCATTCGACGGGCGGCGTCGGCGACAACGTCTCGCTGATGCTGGCGCCGATGCTCGCCGCCTGCGGATGCTACGTGCCGATGATCTCCGGCCGTGGCCTCGGCCACACGGGCGGCACGCTCGACAAGCTCGATTCCATTCCGGGCTATCGCTCGCAACCCGGCTTGGAGCAGTTCACCGAGGTCGTCCACGAGGCGGGCTGCGCCATCATCGGCCAGACCGATACGCTCGCCCCGGCCGACAAGCGTCTCTACGCCATCCGCGACGTCACGGCGACGGTCGAGAGTGTAGCGCTGATCACGGCCTCGATCCTGTCGAAGAAGCTCGCGGCCGGACTGGGGTCGCTCGTGCTCGACGTGAAGACCGGCTCGGGCGCCTTCATGGCCGAGGAGCAGGCCGCCCGCGATCTGGCGGCAACGCTCGTCGCCGTCGCGTGCGGTGCCGGCCTGCCGACGATGGCGCTCATCACGAGCATGGACGAGCCGCTGGCCTCGGTCGCCGGCAACGCGCTCGAGGTGTGGAACGCCATCGACTACCTGACGGGCAAGCAGCGCGATGTGCGCTTGCACCAGGTCGTGATGGCGCTCGGCGCAGAGCTCTTGGGGCTTGCTGGCAAGACCTCAACACACGCGGAGGCGGATGCCCGGCTTTCCCGCGCGCTCGACAGTGGCGCGGCCGCCCATTGCTTCCAGCGCATGGTGGCGGCGCTCGGCGGCCCCAAGACGCTCGTCGACAAGCCGTCGAAGCATCTGCCCGCCGCTCCTGCCGTCAAGGCCGTGACGAGCGAGACGACAGGCACCGTTGCCGCCATCGACACGCGCGCGCTGGGCCTTGCGGTCATCGAGCTCGGCGGCGGACGGCGGCGGATCGAGGACAAGATCGATCATGCGGTCGGCCTGACCCGCATTGCGGCGATCGGGAGCGGCGTCGGCGGCTCGGGCGCGCCGCTCGCGCTCGTGCATGCGCGCTCCCCCGACGATGCCGATCGCGTTGCGGCGTTCGTGCGCAAGGCGTTCAAGATCGGACCGGAACCGGCGCGCGCGTCTCCCGTCATCATCGATCGCATCGTGGGCCCGAAGGCATGACCCGCGCCTTTCTCATCGTGCTCGACAGCTTCGGCATCGGCGGCGCGCCCGATGCCGCGGCGTTCGGCGATGCGGGTGCCGATACGCTCGGTCATATCGCGATCGCTTGCGCCGAGGGGCGCGGCAATCGCGACGGCTTGCGCGCGGGACCGCTCCGGTTGCCCAATCTTTCCGCGATGGGACTGGGGCACGCGGCCGAAACCGCGAGCGGAGCGTGGCCCATGGGCCTCGAGCGTCCGGCGAGCCCAAGGGCGCTCTATGGGCATGCGGTCGAACAATCGACGGGCAAGGATACGCCGTCCGGGCATTGGGAGATCGCCGGCGTGCCGGTCACGCGCGCGTGGGGCTACTTCCCCAACAGCGTACCGTGCTTTCCCAGTGCGCTCACCGACGCGCTGATCGCCAAGGGGGGGCTGCCAGGCCTTCTCGGCAATGGCCATGCCTCGGGCACCGAGATCATCGCCGCGCTCGGTACCGAGCATCTCGCGACAGGCAAGCCCATTCTCTACACCTCGGCCGATTCCGTGCTGCAAATCGCGGCGCACGAGGAGGCGTTCGGGCTCGAGCGGCTGTACCGGCTCTGCGAGATCGCCCGCCGCGAGGTCGATCCCCTGCGGATCGGCCGGGTCATCGCGAGACCGTTCGTCGGTAGTGCCTCGGCCGGCTTCACCCGCACGCCCAACCGCCGCGACTACGCCATGCCGCCACCCGGGCCGACGCTGCTCGATGTCGCGACGGCTGCCGGACGCGAGGTCGTCTCGGTTGGCAAGATCGGCGATATCTTTGCCCACCAGGGCACGGGCCGCATCGTCAAGGCGGCGGGCAATTCCGCACTCGTCGCGGCGACGATCGAGGCGATGCGCACGCTTTCGGACGGCGGGCTAGGGCTAACCAATCTGGTCGATTTCGATACGCTCTACGGCCACCGCCGCGATGTGGCGGGGTACGCGGCGGCGCTCGAAGCCTTCGATGCCGATCTGCCGAAGCTCGAAGCCGCACTGCGACCTGGCGACCTCCTGGTTCTGACCGCCGATCACGGCTGCGATCCGACCTTCCGCGGCACCGATCATACGCGCGAATGCGTGCCGGTTCTGGCGTTCGGGCCGGATGTGAGTCCCGGTCCGATCGGCGTGTGTGAAACCTTCGCCGACATCGGCCAATCGATCGCCGGGCATCTCGGACTGCCCGCGCTTTCGCATGGGCGCTCGTTCCTGCGCGCCGCGCCGTGACGGTCGAGCGATCTCTGCTATTCGATTGTCAAAGAGCGGACGTGAGGGAGTAGGGAATGGCGAGTAGCGAGTAGGGAAGTACAACTTTCTATTCGCTAGTCGCGACTCGCTTGGCTTACAGCCAAAGCTCCGCCGTCTTCCGGCGCAGCTTGCGTCGGGCTCAAGAGCAAGTCGAGGGGCGCGGGGCGATCGAAAGCCGCGACCTATTTAGTTTTGGGCGGCTTCTGACCGCCCCGCGACGGCGTTTTCGAAGATTGTCTTGATCACCTCAAAAGCCGAGCTGCTTCGGGGAGAGGAGTCTCACCCTCTCCGGACCAAGGTTCTCCCTGCCGCAACCGGATGCGTATCCAGTCCCGGCAGACGCCGTGTCCTCCCGCGCTTCGTCAGACGCCTCTGCAGAAGCGCCCCTCGCCGGGTGACGGGATGAGTATCCGGCAGGTTCTGGCGGCGGGGATAACTTCGCTCGCAGTTTTTCTGGGTATGGTGAACGGAAACGATACGCTTGTGGGTTCCGCTGCCCCTCACCCTGCCCTCTCCCCGCAAGCGGGGAGAGGAGGATGCACGCTATGTCCCTGACGCGTTATGCGGGCACCGCTCTATCCACTTCTTCCCGTAGCGAAGCGTACGGGGAGAGGGCAGGGTGAGGGGCAGCCACAAGGGATATCGTTGCCACCGGCGGGCGACGTGCTCTGCGCTCGAGATGCGCACCTATTCTCGTCTTCCTTGAGCGCCCGCGTAGGGAGCGTGCAGAGTGAGGCGCTGTCACAAGGGAGATCGTTGCCCAAAACCGTCCGGCCATCGGCCGTCGATAACGCGCCTTCGGCGAAGAGTCTCATGCTGGATCCCCACGCTCGCTCGCGCTTTGCGCTCACGGCGTGAGGATGACGGAGGACGGGCACCTCGGTCGTCATCCTCGTGCGGCTGGGGAGAGCCCGTAGGGCGGGTTGAGCCGCCGGCGAAGCCCGCCGCCACACGCACGGTGCACGAGACGGCGGGCTTCGCTTGGACGACGTCTGGGGCCAACACGCCCGACGCTTGTCACGCACACGACCGTCACTGGTCCGTCTTGAACGCCTCGTCCACCGGCACGCGGTAGGCGTTGGCGAGGCGGTTCGTCATGTTGGCGAGACCGACAACGGCGTAGAGCTCGTTCAACTGCGTCTCCGTCATGCCCTTGGCGCGGGCGCCCGCCGTATGGCTCGCCATGCAGTAGTCGCAGTTGTTGGTGATCGAGATCGCGACGTAGATGAGCTCCTTCGTCAAGGGATCGAGCGCGCCCGGCCCCATGATCGCCTTGAGGCTTCCCCAGACGTGCTCCAGCATCCTCGGCTCGTTGGCGAGATGCTTCCAGAAGTTGTTGACGTCCTCGACCTTGCGGGTCGCCTTGATGTCGTCGAAGACGGCACGAACCTCGGGCGTCGCATCCTTATGCTCGATCGGTCGCATATCCGGCTCCCTTGATGCCCTGTGAGGCGCTGGCTATAACGCCCCCGAGCATCAACCAATTCCCAGAGCTTGGAAAGATACGACCATGGCTATCGAGCGCACCTTCTCCATCATCAAGCCGGACGCGACGGCTCGCAATTTGACCGGCAAGATCAATGGCATGATCGAGAAGGCGGGTCTGAAGATCGTCGCCCAGAAGCGCGTGCGCTGGACGGAAGGCCATGCCAAGAAATTCTACGAGGTGCACGCCGCGCGGCCCTTCTACAACGACCTGGTCCGGTTCATGACCTCGGGGCCGATCGTCGTGCAGGTTCTCGAAGGCGAGGACGCGATCAAGACCTACCGCACCGTCATGGGCGCGACGAACCCGGCGAACGCGGACGCCGGCACCATCCGCAAGGAGTGCGCCGAAAGCATCGAGCGCAATTCCGTGCACGGCTCCGACAGCGCCGAGAACGCCGCGATCGAGATCGCGCTCAACTTCGCAGGGTTCGAGATCGTCGGCTGAGGTTGCGACCAGGGAGAGGCTTGCGATGATCAGCCCGGCGCACGTCGCCACGATGGCGCGCTACAATGCCTGGCAGAATCGCAGCCTCTATACGGCCGCCGACGGCTTGAGCGAGGAGGCGCGCCAGCAGGATCGGGGCGCCTTCTTCCAGTCGATCCACCGCACGCTCTGCCACATTCTGTTCGGCGATCAGATCTGGATGCACCGCTTCGCCGGAACGCCGGCGCCACGCGCCAAAACGTTCGCCGAGTCATCGACGGCCTACGCCGATTGGGCGGAGCTCAAGGCCGAGCGCGTGCGCTTCGACGCGGTGATCACGCAGTGGGCGGACGGCCTCGATGCGGCTTGGCTCGAGGGCGATCTCGCCTGGCATTCGGGCGCGCTCAAGCGCGACTTCACGAAGCCCAAATGGCTGCTCGTGACGCATCTCTTCAATCACCAGACGCATCACCGCGGCCAGGTGCACGCAATGCTGACGGCCGCCGGTGCCAAGCCCGAGGATACGGACTTGTGCTTTATGGATGAGCAGGCGTGAACGGTGAAGTGGTGAAGTGGTGAAGTGGCTATGGCAGCAAGTTCTCGCTGTTCACCGTTCACGGCTTTTCACGCAACTGCGCAACCCCGAAGCCGCTGACGATGCCGAACGCCGACGAGACCGCAACGGCGTAGAGATAGGCCGCGAGTTGCTGGCCGGCCGTCGTCATCTCGGCGAACGGCGTGCCGCCCCAAACCTGCTCGACAATGGCATTGACGAGCATGCTCGCGACCATGCCGGCGAGCGACCAAGTGATCCAGGGCCGGTAGCCGTCCGCGGCTTCGCTCAGCGATAGCCACTGGAGCGAGAAGATGACCCACGCGACGCCGAGCAGGAGCGGCCCGGCGACGATGAGCGTGGCGAGGGCGTTTGAAGCGCCGGCATCGGGCGGAGGTGCCGAGCCTGCCGCGCCGTGAATGTCGGCATCTACCATGCCGTAGAGCACGAGCGTGATGATCGTCGGCAGGATCGTGAAGGCCGCATAGCGCGACAGCTTGAGATTCGGAAACACCGGCGCGAGCGCCCAGTAGGTGACCATGACGAACACCGCGAGCTCGATGAGGCTGCCGATCGCCTGCCAGTAGGTGAAGCGCTCTCCGAGACCGAGGGCGGCGGCATGCCGGTAGATCGGCAGCGTCAGCATATAGCCCGCAACCGCCGAGCCGACCGTCGCGATCACCCAGCGGGTGTAGAGGGTCATGGCGCTCACCAGGGTTTCGGGATGAGACGGGAAACGCCGACGCCCGAAATGAGAGCGTAAGTCACCTCCGCCATCAGAATGCGCACGTAAGTCGCGGCCGAGGTGATGGGGTAGGGCGCTGCCCAGTCAGGGTTGTGGATGTAGTGATCGACCGGAGCGTATGCACCGATCGCGAAACTGATGAAGCAGGCTGCCACAATCCAGAGAGCCCATTGGGTAATGCCGTATGCCGCGCGGCCGAGCGCAATCCAAGTCACGAGCACGGCGGGGACCCCCAAAAAGGCATGGAGCAACGTCGCTGAAATCGATCCGTCCGTAAGACCGAGCGCCCTGAATTCGACTGCAAGCATTCCCGCTGGAAAACTTGGCCAGAGGCCGATCGTCACTTGGGAAAGGATCAGCCACACGGGCAACGCCAGCGCCAGACCGGCGTAAAGATAGCCGTTGAGCCTGGCAAACTGCGGCTTCAGCACCGCGATCTCGCCGCCCTTGATGCAAGCGATCGACGCAAGCCAGGTTGCCCATGTCATACTCGAAACTTGGGACGGCCAGCACAAGACGGCGGTGTAGACGTCGGCGAAGACGACCGGGACGAGACAGGCCGCAGCCACTCCTGTCCTGACAACCACCCATCGCCAATAAAGACTCATCCCTCGCCCCGCTCGCGCGCGACCGCCCGCCAGCCGATGTCGCGGCGGCAGAAGCCGTCGGGCCAATCGATGGCGTCGACAGCGGCGTAGGCGCGGGCCTGCGCCTCGGCGATCGTCTGGCCGCGCGCGGAGACGTTGAGCACGCGGCCCCCGTTGGCGAGGAGGCGATCGCCATCGCGCTTCGTGCCGGCGTGGAAGATCGCGACGCCCTCGCGCTTTTCCGCGGCCTCGAGCCCACGGATCTCGCTGCCGCGCGCGTAGTCGCCCGGATAGCCCTTCGCCGCCATGACGACGGTGAGCGCGGGGTCGTCGTGCCAATCGAGCTTGATGTCGCGAAGCGTTCCCTCGGCGGTGGCGAGCAGCGCCGCGAGCAGATCGGATTTCAGCCGCAGCATCAGCACCTGGCATTCGGGGTCGCCGAAGCGCACGTTGTACTCGATGAGCTGCGGTCCCTCCGTCGTGATCATGAGGCCGGCAAACAGTACGCCCGTGAACGGCGCGCCGCGCTCGGCCATCGCCGCGACCGTCGGGTGAATGATCTCCTGCATGGTGCGCTCGATCAGCTCGGGCGTCATCACGGGGGCTGGCGAGTAGGCGCCCATGCCGCCGGTGTTCGGCCCCTGATCGCCGTCGAGGACGCGCTTGTGGTCTTGCGCGGTCGTCAGTGCCAGCGCCGTCGTGCCGTCGACGAGCGCGAAGAAGCTCGCTTCCTCGCCGTCGAGGAACGCCTCCACCACGACCTCGGCGCCGGCGCTCCCAAGCGCGCCCGAGAAGCAGGCATCGATGGCGGTGTGCGCCTCGGCAACCGTAGTGGCCACCGTCACGCCCTTGCCGGCGGCGAGCCCGTCCGCCTTGACGACGATGGGCGCGCCTTGCGCGGTGACGTAGGCGCGGGCGGAGGCTGCGTCCGTGAAGCGGCGATAGGCGCCGGTCGGGATGCGGGCTTCTGCGCACAGATCCTTCGTGTAGCCCTTCGAGCCTTCGAGCTGCGCCGCCGCCTTCGATGGGCCGAAGGCTTTGATGCCAACAGCCGTCAGATCATCGACGAGGCCGGCGACCAGTGGGGCCTCGGGACCGACGACGACGAGGCCGATCGTGTGCGCGCGGCAAAACTCGATCACTGCCGCATGGTCGCCGACATCCAGCGTCACGATCTCTGCGTGCCGCGCGATGCCGGGATTGCCGGGCGCGGCGTAGAGCTTCGTCAGACGCGGGCTTGCCGCGAGCGCCCAGGCGAGCGCATGCTCGCGACCGCCGGAGCCGATGAGGAGCACGTTCATGGCGTCTGCGTGCCTGTTCGGCTTCGCGGGGTCAAGGGGCTGCGGACACTCTATGACGCCCTATTCCCCGAAAGGCCGTATGCGCCTAAACTTCCGGGCAAATGCCGATACTCATGTACAGCTATAGGCTCAAGCGAGCGGTGCCGCTGCTCACGGAGACCGAGTTCGCGCCTATCGAGAGGTCGTTGCAGAGCCACTTTGGCCAGATCAAACGCTATCTGGAGGAGCATCCAGGCTCCTCGATCGGGGAGGCGCGCGCGAACTGCTGCGCCGACGCTATGGAGTCCTATGAGCGTGTCAGCGGTGTCCGGCTCGCCCATCCCGACCAGCTCTATTGGGTGCGGATGTCTCTGTACGGCGCGCCTTGTCCAACGTGCGGGCGGCCGTTCCGCACACCACGCGCGAAGCTGTGTGCGGCATGCGGGTTTGAGCTTGCGGAAGGTGAGGTTGCCGGACCTTTGCGGGCGAACGAGACTTAGATAATCGCGGGGTGCTACTGATGGGAAAGATGCGAACGTCCTCTAAGCCCAGTGGCAAGGCAGCGACGCCGGGTGAGAGCGCGCCACGCCTGCTCTCGGGGGGCAATCCGCAGATTGCCAAGGGCGAGGGCGACGGGCCGGTGCAAGCTTATATCGCGGCGATGCCGGGGTGGAAGCGCGCGGTCGGCGAGCGGCTCGATGCGCTCGTCACGCGCGCGGTTCCGGGCGTGCGCAAGGCGGTCAAATGGAACTCGCCGTTCTACGGCGCCGGCGGCGAGGGCTGGTTCCTGAGCTTCCACTGCTTTGCCAAATACGTGAAGGTGGCGTTCTTCCGCGGCGCCGAGCTTTCGCCGTTGCCGCCCGGCGCATCGAAGCAAAAGGACGTGCGCTATCTCGACATCCACGAGGTCGACGTGATCGACGAGGCGCTGTTGGTGGACTGGGTCGCGCAGGCGAGCCGGCTGCCGGGAGTGCGGATGTGACCGTGTTCGACGATTTGATCTACCAGGCCGGTGTATTGAGCGTGGCTCGGCGGGCGCAGGGCGCAGCGCGGTGATTGGAGTGTGAGCGATGGCGAAGTCTGCAAAGGCGGCGCGCGTGCCGAAGGCGGCAGAGGACGAGCCGTCGGCATCGGCTCAGATCGATGCGCGGATCGCCGAGCTCGGCGACTGGCGGGGCGCGACGCTCGCCCGCGTGCGCGCGCTGATCCACGAGGCGGTCCCCGATGTCGTCGAAACTTGGAAGTGGCGCGGCGTGCCGGTGTGGGAGCAGGGCGGTATCCTCTGCACCGGCGAGACCTACAAGGCGGTCGTCAAGCTCACCTTCGCAAAAGGCGCGTCGCTGCCGGACCCGAAGCGGCTGTTCAACGCGAGCCTAGACGGCAATGCGCGGCGCGCGATCGATATCGCGGAGGGCGAGACGATCGACGCGGCGGCCTTCAAGGCGCTGATCCGGTCGGCGGTGGCGCTCAATGCGACGGGGAAAGCTGCGAAGGGGCGAGCGCGAAAGCCAGCATCAAGCAAGGGCTAGCGCATCGTGCGCTAATCCAGAGTCGGCACGAGGCGCTAACTCTTTGGTTTGTCGCGGCGTTTCGCGCAAAACCGCGGCACACTTTTGCGCACGCCGCTCTAGTCGTCGAGACTTGGACCGGCGCTTCACCAAACAAGAAACACCAGAATGCGTGCTGTTGTGGCAGCGATCGGTGCGGATGGCTCGCCGCTGCGTGGTGGTCTATTCAACGGTCGCTGACCGGTCATACGGCGCAATTGTTCCGACTCTCTCGATCATCAGTGCTTTGCAACTCGGCACGGGTCATGTTTTGCCGGCCCTCCTCTTTGGGGCACGGCTGTCCGGTTCAGCATAGATAGAGCTCGTGCTGTCGGGGATCGTGGAGGGGTGTTGGGGGTGGTTTGTCGAGCCTGTCGAGTGGCCTGCGGTGCATCAGGTTTGCTCTGACGAGACGAGCGAACGTCGTGAGATCGGTGGTCGCTCGCACCGCCTCGCTCGCCAGCCGGAGCAGGACGAACGCGATCAAGGCTACGGCGATCTGAATGCGCACGGCGTTCTCGCTCGTGCCGAGAAAGCGTTTGATCTTGAGGTGCTGTTTGATCCAGCGGAAGAACAACTCGATCTGCCAGCGCGTCTTGTAGAGCTCGGCGATCGCCTCTGCGGGCGCCTCGAGATCGTTGCTCAAGATGCGCAGCGTCTTGCCGGTCTGGATGACGACGACGACCTCCCGCAAGGGAATGCCCGAGAGCGGATTGGAGCGGCCGCGCGCCGACCGGAGCCGGTTCTCGATCGCGACGATGCGATCGGCGCGGATGGGGCTGCCGGCGGCAACTGCGCGGGCCTCGATCAGGCGCGGGCGCGTGTTGTCCTTCAATCGCGTCACGAACCTGCAGCCGCTCACATGCAGCTTGGAAAACCAGGCGAAGTCGTAGTAGCCGAGATCGAAGACATAGGTTTCGCCCGGCGCGATGGCCCAGGCCTTGGCGACGGTGATATCGTTGGCGCGGCAGGGCGTGATGGCGAAATGGGTCGGCACGCCGCCGTCCGCGCTATAGTCGACATGGGCCTTCACCGCGATGTCGTCGGCGCGCCGGCTGGCCCAATCGGCGGACAGATCGCTGAGCCGGAGGCTCGTAGAGTCGATGAGATGAACCGCATCGCGCGTCATGCGTCTGAGGCCCGGATGCGCGAGCTTCACCAATTCGACGAACAACACGTTGAAGACGGCGGCCGGCCGCTTGGCGTTGGCATCGGCGAGGGTCGAGCGGGCGGGCGCTTTGACACCGAGATGATAGAGCCGCGCGCTGTGGCTCGACAGCGCCGCCTCGATCTCGCGCAGACTGGAGGCCCCCGACAGCTGCGCGTGCAGGAGCGCGACGAGCTGGCTTTTGGTGGACAGGCGGCGCACCCGGGCGTCCGCGCCGTGACGATCCACAGCCGCAGCGAACCGGTCCCACGGAACGCGCTGCAACAGCTGGTGGAAAAGGCTATTGTAGTGCCGCATGGTGTTGGCTCTCCTGTGTGTCCGATGAAGCCGCCAAGCTCTCGAATCACAGAAGAATCAACGCCGTGCACTCTGTCCACCAAAACTCAACCGGACAGCCGTGCCTTTGGGGGGAGGGTGCCGGCAGGCGGGAGAGGGGTTGATCCTCGACGGATTTCACAACGGGGCGAGGTGACATTGCTGGTTCGCTCAACCCCTCATCCGGCGCGTCCACGCGGAGCGTGGCTTCGCCAACGACGCGCCACCTTCTCCCCAAAGGAGAAGGCCGGCTCAATCGCAAGCACGTCGGGTGAGGATTTTCGCTCGCTGGTATCAGACATCGAATATTTGCGTAGGGGCGACCGGCAGGCCGCCCGTGTCCTGCGTTTTGATAGGACGCACGGCCGTTCCGCGCCGCCCTCGCGCCTCAGCGCACCATCTCGCCCGCTTCCCCGGACAGCCCGAGCTTCACGCGCGCTTGCGCCCTGAGCTTATCGATCGGCGCGAGCTTGCCGCCCTGCTCGTAGTGCCAGAACATCCAACCGTTGCAGGCGGCGCGGCCTTGCACGAGGGCGCCGAGCTTGTGGATCGACCCTTGCGCACCCGGCACCGCGAGCGTGCCGTCGATCCGGACCTCCGCCTTGTGCGTGCGCCGCTCGTTGAAGAGGGCAGCGCCCGGCGCGATCATGCCGAGCTCGACGATGGTGCCGAAGCCGACGCGGGGCTCGGCACGGCGGCCTTTCAGCACCTCGAGGCTGCGCGCGTTGGCAGGCACCACGCGATCGATGCGCTCTTGCGCGGCGCGCGCATAGTCGGCGTCGCGCTCGATGCCGATCCAGCGGCGGCCGAGGAGCTTTGCGACCGCACCCGTCGTGCCGGTGCCGAAGAAGGGGTCGAGCACGACATCGCCGGGATTGGTCGTGGCGATGATCACCCGTTGCAGCAGGGACTCGGGCTTCTGCGTCGGGTGCGCCTTGCGCCCGCCGTCGTCCTTCAGCCGCTCGGGCCCCGAGCAGATCGGCAAGAGCCAATCGGAGCGCATCTGCACGTCGTCGGCGATCGCTTTCAACGCCTCGTAGTTGAAGGTGTAGCGAGAGGACTTCTCGCGCGCGGCCCAGATCAGAGTCTCGTGCGCGTTGGTGAGACGCCGGCCGCGGAAGTTCGGCATCGGGTTGACCTTGCGCCAGACGACGTCGTTGAGCAGCCAGTAGCCCTGGTCCTGGAGGGCCACGCCCAGCCTGAAGATGTTGTGATAGGAGCCGATCACCCAGATGGCGCCGTCGGGTTTCAGCACGCGGCGGCACTCGCCGAGCCAGGCGCGCGTGAATTGGTCATAGGCGGCGAAGCTCTGGAACTGGTCCCACTCCTGATGCACGCCGTCGACGACGGTGTTGTTGGGGCGGAGCAGGTCGCCGGCGAGCTGCAGATTGTAGGGGGGATCGGCGAAGACGAGATCGACGCTTTCGCTGGGGAGGCGCTTCAGCGCCTCGAGACAGTCTCCGATCTCGATGCGGGACGAGGGTTCGGAGGCACGGATACGGCGACGCTGACCCATGGGACGCTACTTTCGATACTGAGCACTCATTCGACGGACACAACGGCGGCTTCACAAACGCCGGGTCCGAACTCCGGCGACGAAAGTTAAGAGCTAGCTAACGGACGTTAAGTTTCGGTTAAGGGCGGAGGTCCTCCACCACTGCTTTCGATATCGATGACAGGCCCGAGGGCTGCGCGGATCGGGGCGAACGATCGCCGGTGCAGCTCGCACACGCCATGCCGGCGGATCGCCTCTTGATGTTGCGGTGTGCCGTAGCCCTTGTGCTGGTCGAAGCCGTAGACGGGAAAGCGCATGGCGAAGTCGACCATCAACCGGTCTCGCGTCACCTTGGCGATGATCGAAGCGGCAGCAATCGAGGCGACGCGCGCATCGCCCTCAACAATCATGATGGTCTCGACCTCGAGGCCGGGCGCGCGATTGCCGTCGACGAGGGCGATACCGGGTGGCGCGGGAAGTCCCGCAACCGCTTGCCGCATCGCCCAATGCGTCGCGTGATAGATGTTCTCGCGGTCGATCCGGGCGACATCGGCGATGCCGACCCCGACGGCGGCGCACTCCATGATCCGGTCGAACAATCGCGCCCGCTCGTCCGGATCGAGAAGCTTGGAGTCTCTCAGTCCCGTCGGGATTCGTTTGGGATCGAGCACCACCGCGGCGGCGACGACCGGGCCTGCCCACGGACCGCGCCCCGCCTCGTCGATGCCGGCGATGGCGTTGTGCCCCTGGCTCAGCAGCGCGCGCTCGCGCGTGAATGTCGGCCGCCGTCCTCCCATGACAGCGACCATAGCCGAGATGCCCGACAAAACCAGCGCGACGAAGGCCACGATCATGCCACGGACTCTCTAAAGCAACGGTAGCTGCTGGCCGGGCAGCACGGGCGGCGCGAACAGGTCGGTACGCAGGCGCTCGCGCCGGCGATTGAGGCCGAGCCGTCGCAACGCCAACTGGAACCGCTGGGCGATCAGCGACGCGTACGGGCCGGTGCCTATCTGCCTGACGTGCCAGCGCGAGTCGTAAGCTTTCCCGCCGCGCATCGCTCGCATGATCGTCATGACCCGCTTGGCCCGGTCCGGCGCCGCTTCGTCGAGCCAGTCGGAGAATTGGTCCTTGATCTCGAGCGGCAGCCGCAACAGGACGTAGCCGGCCTCCGTCGCCCCCGCGTCCCGCGCCGCCTCGAGAATCTGTTCGGTTTCACTGTCGGTGAGTGCGGGGACGATCGGGGCCACCATCACGGCTGTCGGGATGCCGGCCTCGGTGAGCTGACGGATGGCGTCGAGACGCCGGCCGGGCGTCGCTGCCCTCGGCTCCATCGCTCGCGCCAGCGTGCGATCGAGCGTCGTCACCGAGAGGGCGACTTTGGCCAAGCCATCGCGGGCCATCCGCGCCAGGATATCGATGTCGCGGGTGACGAGCGCCGATTTGGTGACGATGCCGACCGGATGCCGCGAGCGCTCGAGTACCGTCAGGATCTGCCGGGTAATCTGGCGATCCCGCTCGATCGGCTGATAGGGGTCGGTATTGGTGCCGAGCGCGATCGTCTTGGGAACGTAGCCCGGAGCGGCGAGCTCGGCCTCCAGCAACGTGGCCGCATTCGTCTTGGCGTAGAGGCGGGTCTCGAAATCAAGGCCCGGCGAGAGCCCCAGATAGGCGTGTGTGGGCCGGGCGTAGCAATAGGTGCAGCCGTGCTCGCAGCCGCGGTAAGGGTTGATCGATTGATCGAAGGAGATATCGGGCGACTGGTTGGTCGTGATGATCGACCGTGCGGCCTCGGTCTCGACGGTCGTGGCAAACGCCTCGAGCGAGGCCAGGCCGTCCCACCCATCATCGAAGGACGAGCGCTGGTGCTGCTCGAACCGGCCTGTCGCGTTGCCGACGGCGCCCCGCCCGCGCCGTCGCTCACGATCGATCTCTGATGTGCCCGGGCCGGACATGATGCTGTCCCGTAAGATTTCAATCTCACGGAAGGCTATCAGCCGACTAGGAACAAATCAAGAACAATTCGATCGGATGCTCTGAACGAAAACCTCAGTCCTCGAAGAGGATCTCGTGCGTGACGGGATCGTAATAGCGCATGAGGCGCTTCACGAAGGGTTTCGGATTGATGCCGAGGGCGCGGGCCCAGTCCCGATACCGATCCGGCGGCAGGCGTCCGCGGCCCGTCTCGAGCTGCGAGATGAATGTATAGTATTCAGCGCCGACGAGGGTCGCGAGCTCGCGCTGCGACAGCCCCTTCTTCTCGCGCAGCTCCCGAAGCCAGACGCCAGCCTCGCGACGCAGCGATTGTGTGCGCTTATCCGAGCGCTTTTGCGGATTACCATACATGTGATCGGTCCCTGATCATGTGCCCTTCCGCGAACGGAATCTCGCGGCCCGTCGTGAGTATAAAGGAAACTTGATTGTGTAAAGCAATCAGTTCACTGAGCACTACGTACGTGCCCTAATGAAATTAGATGGAAGAATCGATCGGGGAATTGATTTCGATCATATTCCGCTATGTCAGCGGCCGTCGGCGCGTTGCGGGCGCACGGGACGCAACGGCGTCGCACCGGCGGCTGCCGGGACGGGCGCGACCGGCTTGCCGGTTTGCTGTTGTTGGCGTTGCCGATTGAGCTCGGCCATCACCTGGTCGCGCGGGCCGAACAGCTTCACGGCCCCGTCGGCGAGAACGAGCATCTTGTTGGCGTCGGTGACGAGGCTCGGCTTGTGGGTGACCAGCACGGTCGTCGTGCCTTGTCCCTTAAGGCGGCGAATTGTCTCGCTCAGGGCCTCGTCGCCGGCCACGTCCAGGTTGGCATTGGGCTCGTCTAGCACGACGAGGCGAGGATTGCCGAAGACCGCCCGCGCCAGACCGACACGCTGACGCTGGCCCGCGGAAAGGGCGACGCCGCCGTCGCCGACGTCCGTGTCGTAGCCTTTGGGCATCTCCTCGATCAGCTGTGCGGCACCGGCAAGCGTGGCGGCGGCCCGGATGTCCTCCGGTTTCGACGCCCGGAACCGCGCGATATTCTCGCCGATCGTGCCACCGAACAGCTCGACGTCCTGCGGCAGGTAGCCCATGAAAAGGCCAAGCCGCTCGGGGTCCCAATGGCGCAAGTCGGAGCCGTCGATGCGCACGGCCCCCGACGCGATCGGCCAGACGCCGACGAGCGTGCGCGCAAGCGTCGACTTGCCCGCCGCGGACGGCCCGACGATCGCGAGAACGTCGCCCGGCGTAAGCGCGAAGCTCACCCCCTTCAGGATGATTTGCTGGCGCCCAGGCGCCGTCACAGTGACGTTCTCGGCGGCAATGGCGCCCTTGGGGGCGGGCATCGGCGTGCGCTCGGGCTGTGGGGGCACTGCGCCCAGCAGCGCCTCGAGCCGGTTCCAGGCCTGGCGGGCCGTCTGGAATCCTTTCCACTGCGCGACGGCCTGCTCGACGGGCTGCAAGGCGCGGCCCATCATGATCGAGGCGGCGATCATGGTGCCGCCCGATATGTCGCCTCTTACGGTGAGCCAAGCACCGACGCCGAGGATGCCCGACTGCACGAACTGCCGCACGAACTTGGTCGAGGAGAGGATGCTCGCCGCGCGGTCGCTCGATTGCGACTGCCAGGAGATCGCGTCGCGGTGCTTGTCCACCCAACGGCCATGCAGGGATTGCTGCATGCCGAGCGCGTGAATGACCTCGACGTTGCGCATCGTGGCCGTGACATAGTTGTTCGCCTCGATGCTCGACCGGGCGGCCGACAAGAGCCCCTGCCGCGTCGCCCGCTCGTTGGCGAAAGCGAGCAGGAAGAGGAGGATGGCGCCGCCCAAGGCTACGAGGCCGAGCACCGGGTGATACCAGAAGCAGACGGCGACGAAGATCGGCGCGAAGGGGGCATCGAACATGGTCGAAACCGCCGCGCCACTCCAGAAATCGCGCACCGAATCGAGGTCGCGGAGCGATTGCACGGAGTTGCCCGTCTTGGCCGCGAGGGAGGCGGCGAGCGCGCTGCGAAACAGCGGCGAGCGCAGCTTCTCGTCGAACTCGGCGCCGGCCCGCGACAGCACGCGTCCACGCACCATGTCGGTGAGCGCGTAGCAGAACAGCAAAACCGCCGCGATCATGGTCAGGGCGAGGAGCGTCGGCACGCTGCGGCTCGCGATCACCCGATCGTAGACCTCGAGCATGTAGACGGGGCCGACGAACATGAGCAGATTGGCGAAGATGCTGAAGATCGCGATCGGCACGAACGTGCGCCGATACGATTTGAAGGCCTCGGTCAGCGGCGTTGCGGCCTTCTGCCCCGTGCCAGCTTGCTTTCCCGCCTGCATTGGTCCCTCTCGCGCCGGAGGCGCCACCCCGCGTGAATGAATCGCGCGACTCTACCGTGTTCTGCGCATCGATGCACCGCCTGTCGTCAATCCGGCGGCACTATACAACTCGATCGGTGGCAACCGGAGTGTCGCGCGCGCCACCGGTCACCTCGATGAAACCCGCGCCGACGATGAGGAGAGCGCCGATCGCCTCGCGCCAGCCGAACGGCTCGCCGGAGAGCAGCGCGGCCGAGACGCTGCCGACGACCACTTCGGACATGAGCAGGATGCCCACCCGGCCGGGGTTGAGGATCTGGGTGCTCCAGAGCAGGAAATACGTCGTCGGCACGAACATCGCGAGCGACAGGAGAATGACCCAGGGGAGCGTGGCCGCCAGCGTGTCCGGCGTCGGGGCAATCGTCAGTCCTTCGATCGGGAGCAAGGCAAGCGCGAGCGCGCCCGCGAGGCCGCCGGCGGTGAAGCCGATGACAGGCGCGGTGACGATCTGGTCACGCTCGCGGTTGGTGCGCGTCGATCCGTAGGCCCACAGCAATCCGGCGGTCAAAGCGAGCCAGTCGCCGAGGTTGCGTGGTAGAGGCAATCCGTCGGAAACGCCGAGCACGACCGCGAGCCCGAGGAACGCCAGGGCCAGCGCAACGAGCCGCCGTGCCTTGATCGGCTCGCCTCCGAGGAGCCAGCCGATCAGCGTTGCCCAAGCCGGCGAGATGTAGAAGAGCAGCAGGGCGTGGATGACGTCGGTGGCGACGAGGCTCACGGTGTAGAGGGAGAAGGCCGGGCCGGTGAACAAGCCGGTGACAAGAAAGCTCCCCTCGGTCTTCCAGAGGGCGCGCCACTTCCACAGACCGATCGGCACGATGATCGCGAGCGAGATGAGAAACAGCCAGATCGCCAGCCAGACGCTGTCGAGGCCGCGCGCGGAAAGCCAACGGGCCGGCAACCAGAACAGGCCCCAACTCGCCCCGGAGAGCAAGACGGCGGCACTGGCCAGGAGATCGCGCTGGCTGATTTTCGAGCTCATTCCCGTCCGCCCGCTGTTGCTCGCGGGCTTGCTTGCCTGCCGCCGTGGGTGGGGTCAAGCCGATTGTCCCCACTTGCGCTGGCACCCAAGTCGGTCGAAGACATAGACATTCCAATAACCGCCCACTGACGGAGCATCCCCATGATCGAAGCCTATGTCGCCGGCGGCACGAACGGCCAACGCGTCGTCATCACGCTCGAGGAGCTGGGCCTGCCCTACAAGCTCAACAAGCTCGACTTCGGCAAGAACGAGCACAAGGCGCCGGACTATCTGAAGCTCAATCCCACCGGCCGCATTCCGACGATCGTCGACACGGATGCGGCGGGTGGCCCGTTCGTGCTGACGCAGACCATCGCCATCATGCTGTATCTGGCGGAGAAGGCCCAAAAGCTGCTCGGCAAGACGGCGCCAGAGCGGGCGCGGGTCTACGAGTGGATGATGTTCCAGGCGACCGACCTCTCGCCCGGCATGGGGGTCGCGTTCTTCCTCGCCGAGCGCATGGAGCCGAAGCTCCCGCAGGCGCGCCCGGCGATCAAGGACCGCATCAACGTGCTCTACAAGCACATGGACGATCGCCTGGCGCACAACCGCTTCCTCGCCGGCGACGGCTTCAGTCTCGCCGACATTCTGGCGTTCCCGATGGCCCACACCTTCGAGCACGACAAGTTCGGCGGCTACGCCCACATCCAGCGTTGGCGCAACGAGATCGCCAAGCATCCGGCCGTCATTCGCGCCGACAAGGCGCTGGCATGACGGAGGCGGCCTCCTGGCCCGATCTGGCGGGCCGCCTCGTGCGTGATGCGGAGGGCGAGCGGCACGTGCTCCCCATCCGCGTCTACTTCGAGGACACCGACTTCTCGGGCCTCGTCTACCACGCGACCTATCTGCGGTGGATCGAGCGGGGACGCTCGGATTTCCTGCGATCGAAGGGCGTACATCATTCGGCGCTGATCGACGGCAGCGGTGGCACGCCGGCCGCCTTCGTCGTGCGCCGCATGAGCCTCGACTATCTGCGGCCGGCCCGCATCGACGACGTGCTCGAGGTCGAGACGCGAGTCGGCGCCGTGACGAAGGCGACGCTCGAGCTCGAGCAGACCGTTCGCAAGGATGGCACCGTGCTGTTCAAAGCGTCCGTGCTGGTGGTTCTCGTGTCCACGGCCGGCAAGCCGCTGCGGCTGCCGAAACCGATCCTCACCGCGTTCGGGGTTGCCTGATCACCCGACCAGCGCACCCGATCCCTTCGCCTCGCCTTCCGGCTCGATGTGGATGAGCACGCGGGCATTCGGCACCGCCTTGTCGAGCCCGTCCTCGATGCGGTCGCAGATGCGATGCGCTTCGGCGACCGACATGCCGCCCGGCACCACCATGTGGAACTCGATGAAGGCCGCGGGACCGGCGAGTCGTGTCTTGAGGTCATGCACCTCGAGCGATCCGGTCCGCGCCTGATCGATGACCTTGCGGATCTCGGCGAGCATCTCGGGCGGCACCGCGCGGTCGAGCAGGCCGCTCATCGAATCGCGTACGACGTTGCCGCCGGTCCACAGGATGTTGACGGCGACGATGCAGGCGAGCAGCGGGTCGAGCACCGTCCAACCCGTCGCCAGAGCGAGCAACAGGCCGCCGAATACGCCGGCCGACGTCACCACGTCGCTCATCAAGTGATGGCCGTCGGAGGTGAGCGCGGGGGAATGCATCTGGCGGCCGACGCGCAGGAGCAGCATGGCCCAGCCGGCGTTGATCGCCATGGCGACGGCCGAGACGGCGAGGCCCTTCGCCGGCGCCTCCAGCACGCGGGGCGCCGAAAACGCCGGGATCGCCTCACGCATGATCATCAGTGCCGCGACGACGATGAGCACGCCCTCGAGCACGGCCGAGAAATACTCGGCCTTGTGATGCCCGAAGGGATGGTTGCGGTCGGCCGGCCGCTGGCTGTAGCGAAGCGCCGCCAGCGCCACGACGGCCGCGATCACGTTGACGATGCTTTCGAGCGCGTCCGAATAGAGGGCGACGCTGCCGGTGATCAGATAGGCAACGTATTTGATGCCCATGGTCAGCAAGGCGATGCCGATGCTGCCCAAGGCGATCAAGGTCAGCCGGCGCTCTGTGGCGGCGTCGCGCAAAGTCGAGGCTCCTTCGTGATGCCGCGCTCGTAGATCAGTTCGTCTCGCGTCACAATGCGCTAATCCGCGCTGGGCATGGACAGGCGCCTCAGACACGGACGATTATGGGGAGGGCTGAGGGGGGCAGGGGGCATTTATGGCCGACGACGTAGCGGAGATGGCGGCCGGTCATCGGCGGTTCAAGGCGGCGCGCAAGTCCGATCAGGAGTTCCTCACCGCGCTCGCCGAGGGCAAGCAGCAGCCCAAGATGCTCTGGATCGGTTGCGCGGATTCGCGCGTCGATCCGGCCGAAATCCTCGGCACCGGCCTCGGCGATCTCTTCGTCGTGCGCAACATCGCCAATGTCGTGCCATGCGCCGGCGCAGGGGACGATTCGGTCGGCGCCGCGATCGAGTATTGCCTCGAGCACCTGGGCGTCGACGATATCGTCGTCTGCGGCCACACGGGCTGTGGGGGGATCGCGGCCGTGAGCCGATCGGTCCGGCCCTCCGAGGTGCATCTCGACCGCTGGGTCGGCCATGCCCGGGCCTCGGCCCGGCTAATCGCCGCCGCCGGAGTTCCGGACGACCAGCGCCTCGACGCCACGGTCAGAGCCAACATTCTGTTTCAACGCGACAATCTGCTGACCTATCCGAGCGTCGGCCGCGCGCTCGCCGAGGGCCGGCTCCGCCTGCACGCCTGGCTCTATGACATGCGCTCCGCCGACATGCTGGGCTATGACGTGGCCTCGGGGGACTGGCTGACGCTTGCCGAGCTCGCCGGGGAGGCCCGTAAAGTCCCTACATAACGCGACATCTGCGCCTTTGCCTGTGCTAGAGCACATCACTAGGGTCGCGGTGCCGAGAGGCGTGGCAGGGGTCGCAGTTTAGCCACACTACTTGGCTCTAAGCGGACAGTCGTGGAATGCGGGACGGGCGCATTTCGCCAGGGTTTTCGCGCTCGGCGCGATTTTCCGGCAAAGCCCCGAGCGAGCAGCGGAAAGAGGCGCCTTACAGGCCATGGAGCAATTGGAAACCTCGGCCAATACGCCGCTGCAAGGCGGGTTCTCTTTCCTGGACATGTTCCTGCACGCCCATATCGTCGTGCAGCTCGTCATGTGCGGATTGATGCTCGCCTCCGTCTGGTGCTGGGCGATCATCATCGAGAAGTACATCACCTTCGGCCGTGCCCGCCGCGAGACCTTACGCTTCGAGACCGCCTTCTGGTCGGGCCAGCCGCTGGATGATCTCTTCAACGTCCTGTCGCGCCAACGGGTTCAGGCGATGGGCGCGTTGTTCGTCGCCGCCATGCGCGAGTGGAAGCGCACCGTCGAGAACAATCCCAAGACGCTGCGGGGCATCCAGCTCCGCGTCGAGAAGGTCATGGATGTGACGATCTCGCGCGAGCTCGAGCGGCTGAACAATCGGCTGCTGTTCCTGGCGACGGTCGGCTCGGCCGCACCGTTCATCGGTTTGTTCGGCACCGTTTGGGGCATCATGACGAGCTTCCAGGCGATCGCGGCGTCGAAGAACACGAACTTGGCCGTCGTCGCGCCCGGCATTGCCGAGGCCTTGTTCGCGACCGCCCTCGGGTTGCTCGCCGCTATCCCTGCCGTCATCTTCTACAACAAGTTCGCGGCCGAATCCTCGCGGTTGGAGCAGCGGCTCGAAAGCTTCGCCGACGAGTTCGCGGCGATCGTCTCCCGCCAGGTCGACCAGCGCATCGATCAGCCGATGCCGCAGACGCAAGTCATGCCGCAGCGGGCGGGATTGGCGAGCTGACCCATGGGCATGCATGTCGGCGCAGGATCGGGTGGCACGAGTAGGCGAGGCCGGCGCAAGAAGCATGCGCCGATCGCCGAGATCAACGTCACGCCGTTCGTCGATGTGATGCTAGTGCTGCTGATCGTTTTTATGGTCGCAGCGCCTCTGCTGGTTACTGGTGTGCCCATCGAGTTGCCCCGAGTGACCGGCCAACCGCTTTCCACTTCCAAGGCAGAGCCATTCACAATTACCGTAACCACAAATGGCGAAGTCTTTTTGGGAGACCAGGACGGAAGCGCGGACCTGGTGGGCCTTCCCGACAAGCTCAAAGCAATCGCTCAGACAAAAAAGGACAAGGTCCGAGTGCTATTTCGGGGCGACCGCGAGCTGCCAGGCTATGAGGCAGTCGTCACGGTGCTCGCAGCTCTGAAAGAAAGCGGTATGACCGACGTTCAGTTCGCAACAGTTCCTATGGAAGCAACCCAACCTTAATAGGGGCGTGTTTCTCGATGCGAATTGGTGTGATCGTTTCCATTCTTGTTCACATCGCGCTGCTCGCGTGGGCACTGTACTCGGTCACGGCTACGCAGACGCTTGCTTCATCAGAGGATGTACCCCTTCAAACTGAGCTCATCTCGATTGGCGAAACGTCCAACATCCGCCAGGGCGACAAGAACGCCAAGACGGAAGCCGTCAAAGGCGAGAAGGACAAGACCAAGCAGACCGAGAAGCCCGTCAAGGCCAAGAACGACCGCGTCGCCCTCGCCGCCCCGACGAAGAAAGAGGAGGTGGTGACGAAGGAGATCGAGAAGAAGGAAGAGGTCAAGGTCGAGGAGCCCAAGAAGGAAGAGCCGAAGGTCGAGCCGAAGAAAGAGGAGCCCAAGCCCGAGCCCAAGAAGGAGGAGGTGAAGAAGGAGGAGCCGAAGAAGGAGGAGGCGGCTGCGGTTCCCGAGAAGAAGAAAGAGGAGCCCAAGAAGGAAGAGCCGAAAAAGGCCGAGAAGAAGCCCGAGCCCAAGAAAGAGACGAAGGCCGTGAAGGCCAAGGATGAGTTCGACCCCGACAAGATCGCGGCGCTGCTCGACAAGCAGCCGAACGCGGCCGCCGAGGCGTCGACCACGAAGGCTTCAGCAAAGCCGAAGGAAAAGCCCAAGCTCCAGATCGGCGCGACGAACGGGACGGGCGATGGCCTGACGATCAGCGAGAAGCAGGCGCTGATTGCCGCCCTCAAGCAACAGATCAAGCGCTGCTGGAACCCGCCCACGGGCTCCGACGGCGCCGCCCTCGTGACCGTGCGCCTCAACATCGAGCTCGACGAGCAGGGCAATTTGCGTGGCATGCCGCGCACGCTCGAGAAGCAAGCCTCGCCGCTGTTCCTCATCGCCGAGGAAAGTGCCGTTCGCGCCGTCTATGATTGTCAGCCCTACAACCTGCCCGCCGAGCACTATGCGTCGTGGCGGTCGATCAACTTCAAGTTCGACCCCTCCGAGATGTTCGGCAGCGGCGGCTTCGGGGGTTGACGGAACACGGCCGCGCAGGCTGATTGACCCTGCACGGCCTCACGATGTCATGAAGGTTTCCCGCATGCTGACCGGCCCGTTTCTCTCGCGCGTTGCCCTGACGATGGCCTTGATGCTGTTCGGCTTGACCGTTGCGCCGCCGGCCCGTGCCCAGCTCGATGTCGATGTCACCCAAGGCAACGTCGATCCCCTACGCATTGCCGTGCCGGTGTTCGTCGGGCAGAGCGAGCTCGGCCAGCAGATGGCCGACGTGATCGCCGGCGATCTGGCCTCCTCCGGCCTGTTCCGGGCGCTCGACCGGGCGGCTTTCATCGATCGGGTCAGCGCCGTCAACAAGGCGCCGCGCTTCGCCGACTGGCGGGCGATCGATGCCCAGGCGCTCGTCGTCGGCGGCATCGGCCAGGGCGGCGACGGCAAGCTCAAGGTCGAGTTCCGCCTGTGGGACGTCGCCTCTGGCAAGTCGCTCGAGGGCAAGAGCTTCGGCACCGGCCCCGACAATTGGCGCCGCATCGCCCACGTCATCGCCGACACGATCTACGAGCGCATGACCGGCGAGAAGGGCTACTTCGACACCCGCGTCGTCTTCATCGACGAGACCGGGCCGAAGGAGCAGCGCATCAAGCGCATGGCCATCATGGACCAGGACGGGTTCAACCTGCGCTACCTGACCTCCGGGCAGACGCTTGTCCTCACCCCGCGCTTTTCGCCGACGAGCGCGCTCGTCACCTACACGTCCTACGAGCAGGGCACGCCGCACGTGTTCATGCAGAACGTCGACAACGGGCAGAAGGACCTCGTCGGCAACTTCCCGAACATGGCCTTCGCGCCGCGATTCTCGCCCGACGGCGGCCGCATCATCATGAGTCTCGGCAGCCCCGACGGCTTCACCGACCTCTTCGAGATGGATCTGGCGAGCCGGCAGCTCCGGCAGCTGACGGCCGGCAAGGCGATCGACACCGGGCCCTGCTACTCGCCCGACGGACAGCAGATCGTGTTCGAGTCGGACCGTGATGGCACCCAGCAGCTCTATGTGATGTCGGCCGGCGGCGGCGAGGCGCGGCGGATCAGCTTCTCCGAAGGCCGATATGCCACACCCGTTTGGTCACCTCGCGGCGATCTCATCGCCTTCACGAAGCAGCTCGACGGCCGGTTTCTGATCGGTGTCATGAAGCCCGACGGCTCGGGTGAGCGGATCCTCACCGACGGCTATCACAACGAGGGGCCGACCTGGGCGCCGAACGGGCGTCTCCTCATGTTCTTCCGGGAAAGTCAGGGCGCTAACGGCGGCCCGCACCTCTTCTCCATCGATCTGACCGGCTACAACGAGCGCCAGATTCCGACGCCGAATTTCGCCTCCGATCCCGCCTGGTCGCCGGTTCTTCAGTAGGCTGGCCAACGCGCCTCGACGGGGCTGTTGCACAATCTCCTCACTCCTTGTCCACAAGCTCCCAGCATGCTTGTGACGGCGAGTTTTCACGTCTAGCGTCCGATGTGTTGGGACTGAGATTCGGCGTGGCATTTGCGCATCAATCAGGTTGAAAACCGGGGCTCAAACCCCAGCCTTTCTTGATCTGAAGATGCCCCGCCGGTAAGCCAAAAACGGCGATTGCCGTGAATCGAGAGGAGAGAAGACATGAAGGGCGTTATCATCGTCGCTGCTATCATTGCGACCGCCGCGACACTCGGCGCCTGCCGTAAGGAAGTTGCCCATGATTCGCTGAAGCTGGGCGCTTCCCCGGTCGTCGTTCAGGTTGCTGAGTAAGATTACGCTCGAGTGCTTCTGGGGACTTAAACTGGGGAGACATGACATGAAGAGTGCTATCGTTGTTGCCATGATCATCGCCACTGCTGCGGTGCTCGGAGCTTGCCGTCGTGAGGCCGCCGCGCCCTTGAAGCTCGGTGCTGATTTCACCGTCGAGCACGTCGCCAACTAAGGCGACAAATCGAGATCTTGCCTCATCGGGCAGAATCACGATCTTGAGGCCGCGTGACTGGGTGCTTCGGCACTAGTCCGCGGCTTCTGCTTTCTTGTGGGGATCGCCAACGCGGCGTTTGCGCTGGTTTCAATGACCCCATAAGGATCACGGTCAGGCCACAATTTGGCGAAAAGCGTCCCTTACTGCCGTCGTTTGTGAATTGCCGCTCGGCTTGCGGCGGGGTCGCGTACGGAAGATCGAGCTCAAAAGGGGGTTCACCATGGTCGGTCTCATTCGCACGAGCACGCTGGCGATCTTTCTCGCCATCACGCTCGTCGCCGGAGGCCTCACCGGCTGCGCCAACCAGGTGCCGGCGCCGAATGCCGCGTTGGGACCGGATGGTCAGCCCGTCGTGCCCGGTACGGCCCGCGATTTTTCGATCAACGTCGGCAACACCGTCTACTTCACCACCGACAGCTGGGATCTGACGCCCGACGCCCAGCAGACGTTGCGCAATCAGGCGACCTGGCTCAACCAGTATCCGCAGTTCACGATCCTGGTCGAAGGCCATGCCGACGAGCGCGGCACGCGCGAGTACAACATTGCGCTCGGCGCCCGCCGCGCCGCCACCGTGCGCGACTTCCTGACGGCCCAAGGCATCAACGCCGCGCGCATGCGCACGATCTCCTACGGCAAGGAGCGTCCGGTCGCGGTTTGCGACGACATCTCCTGCTGGTCGCAGAACCGCCGCTCGGTGACGCAGCTCAACGAGCGCGCGGGCAGTTGAGCGGTTGGCTCGGGGGATCGAGAGCGATAATCTCGAAGGGCGCCTATAGGAGCTGGTCGACGTGACGAGCGGCTCCTCGTCTTCGTGGTCTCATCCCCGGTGAGTGACAACATGTCGATCAGCACGGCCCTCCGTCTCGCGACGCTCGGTATCGCCCTCGCGCTCGGCGCGCCGGCCTTTGCCCAGACCGACGATCCTGCCCTGGCCGACCCGGCAGCAGAGCCGGCGCAACCTGCGGCCAAGCCGAAGAAGGCTAAGGATCAGAGCGAGCTCGAGGCGCGCGTCCAGCAGCTCGAGCGGCAGATGCTCGACATGCAGGTGGTCATCGGCACGCTCGAATCGATGGCGCGCCAGGGCGGCACTGAGAGCAGCGACGCGGGTGGTGCCGCGCTCGGCTCGGATGCCGAGGCGCGACTGCAAGCGCTCGAGACACAGCTTCAGGCCCTCGCTTCAGAGGTCCGATCGCTGGGCGGCCGGACGGTCAGCTCGAGCGGTGTCGCACCGACGGCGGCCGCGCCGGATGCCGGCGATTTTTCGGCGACGACCCCTGATGAGAGCGCAACGGGCGGCACGGCCGACGCGGGCGGCGGTGACGTCACCGCGCCGAGCGCCGACGCCATCGGCACCATGCTGCAGAACGGCGACAGCGGTGCGACGGCTTCCGCCGGCGATCCGGCCGCGCCGGCAACGGAGCCTGCGACGGAAACGCCGCCCAAGGCGGGCATTTCGTCGAGCGACCTCGGCGCCATCGACGGGACCGATGCGGGAGCAACCGAGCCTGCGGCTCCGGCCGCCAGCGGAGAAACAGACGTCGCCGCCTTGCCGGCCGCCGGCACGCCCGAGGAAGCGTACGAGGAGGCCTATGGCCACCTCTTGCAGCAGGACTACGAGGCGGCCGAAGGCGGCTTCAAGGGGTTCCTCAAGACCTATCCGAAATCGAAGCTCGCCGGGAATGCGCAGTATTGGCTGGGCGAGTCCTACTATGTGCGCGGCAGCTACAAGGAAGCCGCCGACGCCTTCCTCGCCGGCTACAAGAACAATCGCAAGAGTCAGAAGGCCCCCGACAGCCTTATGAAGCTCGCCATGTCGCTGTCGCGGCTCGGCGAGAAGGAGGCCTCGTGCTCGGCCTTCGCCGCCCTCGAGAGCGAGTTTCCGAAGCTGCAGCCGCAACTCTTGCGCCGCGCGCAAAGCGAAAAACAGCGCGCCGGCTGCTGACGGCGATGGCCGCGGGCCCGATCAGGCCTGAGGAGCTCGATCGCCTCTTTGCGCCTCTCGTAGCGTGCAAGGCCGTGGGGCTTGCAGTCTCGGGCGGCCCGGATAGCACGGCGCTCATGCACCTGTTCGTGCGCTGGCAGGGTCTGTCCGCGGCACCGCCCGCGATCGTCCTCACCGTCGATCACGGACTGCGCCCGGAAGCGGCGGCTGAGGCGCAAGCCGTCGTCGCATCCGCCAAGCGGCTCGGCCTCGAGGCCCGGGTCCTGCGCTGGGCCGGTGACAAACCTGCGACCGGACTGCAGGAGGCCGCTCGGGAGGCGCGCTATCGGCTGCTGGGCGAGGCCGCCCAGGCCCAGGGCCTCGATGCGATCGTGACAGCCCACACCGAGGACGATCAGGCCGAAACGCTGCTGATGCGTCTCGCCCGCGGCAGCGGCCTCGATGGCCTCGCCGCCATGCCTGGCGTCACGCATCTGGCGGGCGTCAAGCTGGTGAGGCCGCTTCTGAGAGTGCCGAAAGCCCGGCTCTTGGGAACGCTGAGCGAGGCCGGCATCGGCTATGTCCGCGATCCGAGCAACCTCGACCCCCGATTCGAGCGGACACGTCTGCGCGCCGCTGCGCCGGTGCTCGAAGGCTTGGGTTTGACGAGTGCGGCGCTCGCCAGGACCTCTCGCCGTCTCGAGCGTGCCCGTGCGGCCCTCGACGCGACAACCGACGACCTTGCCGTGGCGAGCGTCGCGGTCGATGACCTCGGGGTTGCACGCCTCGATCTGGCATCGCTCACCGCTGCGCCCGAGGAGATCGCCGTTCGTCTCGTCGCGCGGATCGTTACCACGATCGGCGGGGATGGCGATGCGCCGAGCCTCGCCAAGCTGGAGGCGCTGACCGCGTGGCTCAGGAGTGCGGGCGACGGCGCGCGGACGCTCGGCCGGACGGAGGTGCGCCTCGGCGGCGGGAGGTCGGCACAAGCCATTTTCCTCCGTGAGTCGCGCCGGTCGCCCCTCCCGGTCGTGCCTCTCGCGGGAGGCACGGCAATCTTGTGGGATGGCCGGTTTCGGATCGCGCTCGAGGGCGGCCGGGAGAGCGTGCAGATCAAGGGCGGTGTCACGGAGACGTCCGGCACCGGAGGCTGCGGCAAAGCGCGGCAATCGCTGCCGCTTGCGGTCCGCAACGGCGTGGAGGTGGCCTCGCCGCTCGATGTGCCGGGCGCGCGCGCCGCGGGGCTGACCTTCGAATTCGTTGGCGGGCGCACGATTTTCCGCGATCGTGCCCGCGCCGAAACCCAAAAATAAGCCAAAAACCCGAGAATGATCGCTACGCACAGGCAACCGGCCGCCGGCCGTGCCGCTTCTTGGCATCGGGCGGTCGGACACCTATGTTAAGGAATGCTCTTGGGGGAGAGCGCACGAGCCGTTCGCGTGCGATACAACTCTCGCCCTAATCGGTCGCTTCGACAGGCCGTCAGCTAGGAACCGTGATGAACCCGCAATTCCGGAACTTCGCCATCTGGATCGTGATCCTGCTGCTCCTGGTCGGGTTGTTCAAGATGTTCGAGAACCCCGGCCGCAGCACTGCCCGCGCCACCGAAATCCCCTACAGCGAGTTCCGGAAGAGCGTCGATCAGAAGCAGATCAAGGACGTCACGATCTCCGGCAGCAAGATTTCGGGGACGAAGGACGACGGCACGTCCTTCTGGACGCAGGCACCCGAGGATCCGAACATCGTCGATACGCTCTACAAGTCCGACGTCACGATTTCTGCCAAGCCGGTCGAGGACGAGACGCCGGGCCTGATCTCGATTCTCATCTCCTGGTTTCCCATGCTGCTCTTGCTGGCCGTGTGGATCTTCTTCATGCGCCAGATGCAGTCGGGCGGCGGCCGGGCCATGGGCTTCGGCAAGTCGAAGGCAAAGCTGCTGACCGAGCGGCAGGGCCGCGTGACCTTCGAGGACGTGGCTGGCGTCGATGAGGCGAAGGAAGACCTCGAGGAGATCGTCGAATTCCTCCGCGATCCGCAGAAATTCCAGCGGTTGGGCGGCAAGATTCCGCGCGGCGCGCTGCTCGTCGGACCGCCCGGCACCGGTAAGACGCTGCTCGCGCGTGCGATCGCGGGTGAAGCGAACGTGCCGTTCTTCACGATCTCGGGCTCTGACTTCGTCGAGATGTTCGTCGGCGTCGGCGCCTCTCGCGTCCGCGACATGTTCGATCAGGCGAAGAAGAACGCGCCCTGCATCATCTTCATCGACGAGATCGACGCTGTCGGCCGGCATCGTGGCGCAGGCCTGGGCGGCGGCAACGACGAGCGCGAGCAGACGCTGAACCAGCTCCTCGTCGAGATGGACGGCTTCGAGGCGAACGAGGGCATCATCCTCATCGCCGCGACCAACCGTCCGGACGTCCTCGATCCGGCGCTCCTGCGTCCCGGCCGCTTCGACCGGCAGATCACGGTGCCCAATCCGGATGTCATCGGCCGCGAGCGGATCCTGCGCGTGCACGTGAAGAAGGTGCCGCTTGCCCCCGACATCGATCTCAAGGTGATCGCGCGCGGCACGCCCGGATTCTCTGGCGCCGATTTGGCGAACCTCGTCAACGAGGCGGCCTTGCTCGCGGCGCGCCGCAACAAGCGGCTGGTCACCCAGCACGAGTTCGAGGATGCCAAGGACAAGGTGATGATGGGCGCCGAGCGCCGCTCGCTCGTCATGAGCGAGGAGGAGAAGCGCAACACCGCCTATCACGAGGCGGGCCATGCGATCGTCGGCCTGTCGGTGCCTTACGATCCTCTGCACAAGGTTACGATCATCCCCCGCGGGCGCGCCCTCGGCGTGACGATGAACCTACCCGACGGCGATCGCCACAGCCGGACTCGGCAATGGTGCGAGTCGCGACTGGCGGTGCTGTTCGGTGGACGCGAGGCCGAGATCATCCTCGGTGGCCCCGACAACGTGACGAACGGCGCCACCGGCGACATTCAGATGGCGACCGGGCTCGCCCGGGCCATGATCATGGAGTGGGGCATGTCCGACAAGCTCGGCCGTGTTCGCTACAACGGCAACGAGCAGGAAGTTTTCCTCGGCCACTCCGTGACGCAGACGAAGAACATCTCCGACGATACGGCGAAGCTCATCGACCAGGAGATTCGCGACCTGATCTCGGCCGGCGAGGCGAAGGCGCGATCCATCCTGTCCGAGAAGCTCGACAGTCTCCACGCTGTCGCAAAGGCCCTGCTGGAGCACGAGACGCTCTCGGGAGACGAGGTGAAGCGCGTGATGTCCGGCGGCACCGTCACCCGCGACATGGGCGATGCGCCGAAAGGGCCGACCGGCTCGGCCGTGCCCGCCACCGGTCGCCGCAAACGCGAGGGCGAGGAGCCGACGGGCGGCATGGAGCCTCAGCCGACCTGAGTCCGGCCACGTCCAGAGACGTCGCTCGGGGTCGAATCGTAAGGTTCGGCCCCGACGCTTTTCGGCGGGCTCCTGCTGCCGAGCTGGACCTATTCCGGCCGCAGGGGGTTGCCCTCGAAGACGGCATGCCCAGGGATCGTCATGCAGAGGACTTCACCCCGGCCCGGTCTTACGACCGATTCGCGGCACGATGGCGGGCCACACCGGATCGTCATCGTTGGCGGTGGTGCTGGCGGTCTCGAGCTCGCGACGCGGCTCGGCAACACGCTCGGCCGGCGGGGCCGGGCTCTCGTCACCCTCATCGACCGCCGCCGCACCCACCTCTGGAAGCCGCTTCTCCACGAGGTCGCCGCCGGCAGCCGCGATCTGGACCGTCACGAGATCGACTATCTCGCCCAAGCGCACAGGCATCGGTTCTGTTTCCGGCTCGGCGACCTCCAGGGTCTCGATCGCGAGCGCCACGTCGTCCGCATCGGCCCCTCCCGGGATGTGGACGGGGTGCAGCTCACGCCCGGCGGCGAGATCGCCTACGACACGCTCGTCGTCGCCATCGGCAGCCTGACGAGCGACTTCGGCATCCCCGGCGTGCACGAGCATGCGATCCCGCTCGAGACGCCCGACGAGGCCCGGCGATTCCATACGCGGCTCGTCGATGCCTGCCTCAGGGCCCAGGCGCAGGAGGGGCCATTGCGGCCAGAGCAGCTCGATGTCGCGATCATCGGTGCCGGCGCAACGGGCACCGAGCTGGCGGCGGAGCTGCACGGCACGATGCGCGAGCTCGTCGGCTACGGGCTCGATCGCATCGACCCGGATCGCGACATCTGTATTCGCCTGATCGAGGCGGCGCCACGCGTCCTGCCGGCGCTGCCCGAGCGGCTCGGCAAGGCAGCGCAAGAACTCTTGAACCGGCTCGACATCGAAACTCGGACAAACGCCCGCGTGAGTGCAGTCGAGGCGGGTGCAGTGGTGCTCGCCACGGGCGAGCGCATTCCGGCCGAGCACATCCTGTGGACCGCCGGAATCAAGGCCCCCGATGTCTTGCGCAAGCTCGGACTTGCGACCAATCGGGCGGGTCAGCTCAGCGTCCGCCCGACACTACAGACGACTCTGGACGACGACGTTTTTGCGATCGGGGATTGTGCTGATTGTCCCTGGCCTGGACATCCGGAACCCGTGCCGGCCCGTGCCCAGGCGGCCCATCAGCAAGCCACTCACATGGTCGGCCAGATCGGCCGCCGCATCGCCGGCCGCCCTTTGCGCGACTGGACCTATCGCGATTTCGGCTCGCTGCTATCGTTTGGCCGGCATCAGGCGATCGGCACTCTCATGGGCGTGCTCGCTGGTGGCAGCCTGTTCATCGAGGGGACCCTTGCCTGGCTCGTCTACAGGGGCCTGCACGCTGATCACGAGCGGGCGCTGCACGGCACTGGGAAGGTCGTCCGCGATTCGCTGGCGCGCCTGCTCACCCGGGGAACGGTGCCGGTTGTGAAGCTGCACTGAGCGGCGTGGGCGAATGGCACCGGCTGCGGCACTTGGCAGGGCATGCGGGGGTTGAGGGCCCACGGGAACGCCGCTACAGTCCGGCCGCGTCGCGCAACCCACCTCTGCGCCGCTCATTCGGAGCCAACCCGACCATGTCAGAGCTCTTGCTCGACTATCTGCCGGTCGCCATTTTCATCGCCATCGCCGCCGGTCTGGCGCTCGTGCTGATGATCGTGCCGTTCCTCATCGCCGTGCGTAATCCCGATCCCGAGAAAGTCTCGGCCTACGAGTGCGGATTCGCCGCCTTCGACGACGCGCGCATGAAGTTCGACGTGCGGTTCTATCTCGTGTCGATCCTCTTCATCATCTTCGATCTCGAGGTCGCCTTTCTGTTTCCCTGGGCGGTTGCCTTCAAAGAGGTCGGCGGCTTGGGCTTCTGGGCGATGATGATCTTCTTGGGACTTTTGACGATCGGCTTCATCTACGAGTGGCGCAAGGGAGCGCTCGAATGGGATTGATTCGCCCAGAGGGACTGTTGCCGGCACCTGCGCTCGAGCAGCCGGGCGAGGGCCGTACGGCCGCGCAACGCGCTAACGACCCCTATTTCGCCGAGATCAACGCCAAGCTCGCCGACAAGGGCTTCATCGTCACCTCGACCGACGATCTCATCAACTGGGCGCGCACCGGCTCGCTCATGTGGATGACGTTCGGGCTCGCCTGCTGCGCGGTCGAGATGATGCAGGCGTCGATGCCGCGCTACGACGTCGAGCGCTTCGGCTTCGCGCCGCGCGCCTCGCCCCGGCAATCGGACGTCATGATCGTCGCGGGGACGCTGACCAACAAAATGGCGCCCGCGCTCCGCAAGGTCTACGACCAGATGCCGGAGCCGCGCTACGTCATCTCGATGGGCTCGTGCGCCAACGGTGGCGGCTACTACCACTATTCCTACGCCGTGGTGCGCGGCTGCGACCGGGTCGTGCCGGTCGACATCTACGTGCCCGGTTGCCCGCCGACGGCGGAAGCGCTCGTTTACGGCATCCTGTTGCTGCAGAAAAAGATCCGCCGCACCGGTACGATCACGCGCTGAGCCGGGTCGGGAGCACGCAGAGCCATGTCCGCTGCCGCCTCGCTTCGACTGCTGACCGGGTTCGGTGGCGGGCTCACTGCCCTCGGAGACGGGCTTTGGCTCACGCCGGTCTGGCTCGGCGTGACGGCGGCGGGGATGGTGTTCATCGTTTCGACAGTGCTATCCGAGCGGCTGTGGCGCCGTCTGGCATCGCCCGGCCAAATTCGCGCCGATCTCGAGGACCGGGTTCGCAACGACCCTTCGTGAGCGACTGACATGAACCTAGACCTGCCAAACGTCGTCACCTCCGTGCTGGGATCGGTCGCCACATCGACCGTGGACGCCTTCGACGAGCTGACCGTCACCGCCGGCCGCGACGACATCGTCGCCGTGCTGACCAAGCTGCGCGACGATCCGCGTTGCCTGTTCCAGGTGCTGATCGACATCTGCGGCGTCGACTGGCCGGCGCGTCCCGAGCGCTTCGACGTCGTCTATCACCTGTTGTCGCCGCGTCTGAACCAGCGCATCCGAGTGAAGATCACGACGGACGAGGACACCCCGGTGCCGAGCGCGATCGGCGTGTTCCCGGCCGCCAACTGGTTCGAGCGGGAAGCCTACGACATGTACGGCATCCTATTTTCCGGCCATCCGGATCTGCGCCGCATGCTGACCGACTACGGCTTCCGCGGCCACCCACTGCGGAAGGACTTCCCCTTAACCGGCCAGTTCCAGGTCCGCTACGACGACGAGCGCAAGAAGGTCGTCTACGAGCCGGTCAAGCTCACCCAGGAATTCCGGAGCTTCGACTTCGAGAGTCCGTGGGAAGGCGTCGAGTATCCGTTGCCGGGGGATGAGAAGGCCGGCAAAGCGAGCTAGCAGGAGGGCCTTGAGAGGGCTAAACTCGGACTATGAACGCCAGCCTCTTCACGCATGTCGACAAGGCAACCTTCTTCAAGCTCGCAGAGCAGATCGAGGGGCGGGTCGAGTATGTGCGGGGGCGGGTGATGCAACAGACTGGGGCCACTCTCGGCCATATTCAGCTCGTGCGGCGGTTTCTTGTTGCACTTGATCGGCAGCTGGACCCGGCGAAATGGCTTGTCGGCACGAATGACCGGGCTGTCGAAACGGTTGAGACGATCCGTTATCCCGACATTGTCGTCGAGCCGGTCGGGGCGGAACGTAAGAGCCTGTCGACCACCGATCCTACACTGATCGTCGAGATTCTGTCTCCAAGCTCGACAGATCGGGACTTGGATGTGAAGCCGGCGGAGTATTTCAGCTTCGCTGGACTTCAGGCCTACATCGTTGCCAGCCAAGACGAGCCCGCTTGCTTCGTCTGGCAGCGCGATAACAGCGGCACCTTTCCGACTGAGCCCGCGACGGCTAAAGGCAAGCAGGAGACGATTGAGGTCCCAAGCCTTGGAATCTCACTCTCCCTCGCCGAAATCTATCAGCGTATGTGAACATCCCCACTCGCCATTCGCCACCCACCATTCGCGAAGAAACATGCCCGAAACCGACATCCGCAATTTCACGATCAACTTCGGCCCGCAGCATCCGGCCGCGCACGGCGTGCTTCGCCTGGTGCTCGAGCTCGACGGCGAGGTGGTCGAGCGCGTCGATCCGCATATCGGCCTGCTGCATCGCGGCACCGAGAAGCTGATCGAGGCCAAGACCTATCTGCAGGCGATCCCCTATTTCGACCGGCTCGACTACGTCGCGCCGATGAACCAGGAGCACGCCTTCTGCCTCGCCTTGGAGCGCATGCTCGGGCTCCAAGTGCCCAAGCGCGCGCAGGTCATCCGCGTGCTCTACTCCGAGATCGGGCGCCTGCTCTCGCATCTCTTGAACGTGACGACACAGGCCATGGACGTCGGCGCGCTGACGCCCCCGCTCTGGGGCTTCGAGGAGCGCGAGAAGCTCATGGTGTTCTACGAGCGCGCCTCGGGCAGCCGCATGCATGCAGCCTACTTCCGCCCCGGCGGCGTTCACCAGGATCTTCCGGTGAAGCTTATCGAGGACATCGCCAAGTTCTGCGAAACGCATCCGAAGGTCTTGGACGACATCGAGGGGCTGCTGACCGAGAACCGCATCTTCAAGCAGCGCAATGTCGACATCGGCGTCGTGTCGCTCGACGATGCCTTCGCCTGGGGCTTCTCGGGCGTCATGGTGCGCGGCTCGGGCGCGGCGTGGGATTTGCGCAAGTCGCAGCCCTACGAGTGCTACTCCGAGCTCGATTTCGATATCCCGATCGGCAAGAACGGCGACTGCTTCGATCGCTACCTCATCCGCATGATCGAAATGCGCCAGTCGGTCAGGATCATGAAGCAGTGCTGCCAGAAGCTGCTCTCGGCCGAGGGCGCCGGTCCGCACGTGGCCGACGACCACAAGATCGTGCCGCCCAAGCGGCCCGAGATGAAGCGCTCGATGGAAGCGCTGATCCATCACTTCAAGCTCTACACCGAAGGCTTCCACGTGCCGCCGGGCGAGGTCTATGCGGCGGTCGAGGCGCCCAAGGGCGAGTTCGGCGTCTACCTCGTTGCCGACGGCTCAAACAAGCCCTACCGCTGCAAGATCCGCGCCCCGGGCTTCGCCCATTTGCAGGCGATGGATTTCCTGAACCGCGGCCATTTGCTGGCCGACGTCTCCGCCGTGCTCGGCAGCCTCGACATCGTGTTCGGCGAGGTGGACCGGTAGGGCGTGATTCTTGTTGATGGATCCGCTAGAATGTCAGCATGACCGCACACGCGAGACTATCTCCGGAGCTGCAGCTCACCATCGAGGAATTCCTCGCCTTCATGGAATCGCGTCCAGATGGCGAACGCTGGGAATTGATCGAGGGGGCTGCGGTCATGAACCCGTCACCGACGAACATTCATCAAATTCTCGTCGTCAACATCGCGACCTGGCTCGCGAACGAAAAACAGCGATCCGGAGCAAGTTGGGTGCCGATTCTTGGCATCGGCACCCGCGTCCCCATCTCCGCAAACAGCCTGCCGCAGCCTGACCTCATGGTGAAAGCAGAGCTCGGAGACGAATCGGCTGTCAGCGACGAAGCGCTGGTTCTCTTCGAGGTTCTGTCCAAGTCGAATACGAAGGCCGATCAGGCCTGGCGGCGTAAGGTCTATGCGAGCGTTCCCAACTGCGAGCATTATGTGACGGTCTCGACCAAAGCGGCCGAGATGGTAGTCTACGACCGTGCTACCGGTTGGAAGCCGCGCACCATCGTGGGGCTCGCAGCCTCTTGTGAGCTGTCGGCCATCGGCGTCTCGATCCCGCTTGCCGACGCCTATCGCTGGACGCCGCTGGCTGCTCGTTGACCCCAATTGCGGCGTCTAGCCTCTAGCCTTTCGGGCAGCGAGCGCTTAGAAGACGGGCACCAATCCAGAGCCCTGTTCGGGGCCGCTCCCGAGACCGTCTCCCATGGCCGTCCGCCGCCTCTATCCAGACCAGCCTGACACGTTCGCCTTCAGCCCGGAGAATCTCGCCTGGGCCAAGGCCAAGATCGCCGAGTATCCCCCCGGCAAGCAGGCATCGGCGGTGATCCCGCTGTTGTGGAAGGGGCAGCTGCAGGAAGGCTGGGTATCGCGGCCGATGATCGAATCGGTTGCGCAGATGCTCGGCATGGCCGACATCCGCGTGCTCGAGGTCGCGACCTTCTACACGATGTTCCAGCTGGCGCCGGTCGGCCGCAAGGCGCACGTCCAGGTCTGCGGGACGACGCCGTGCATGCTGCGCGGCGCGGAAGCGATCAAGGACGTCTGCCGCCATCGCATCCATCCGGAGCCGCATCATCTCTCGGCCGATGGTGATTTCTCCTGGGAGGAGGTCGAGTGCCTCGGTGCCTGCGTGAACGCGCCAATGGTGCAGGTCGTCAAGGACACCTGGGAGGACCTGACGCCCGAGAGCTTCGAGCGCCTGCTCGACGGCTTTGCCGCCGGCAACCCGCCCAAGCCCGGCCCGATGATCGATCGCCAGCTGTCCGCGCCCGAGGGCGGCGAGACGACGCTCACTGATCCCAAGCTGTTCGATGGCAGCGTCGTCGGATCGTGGCGCGCGCGCTTCGATGCGGCCGAGAAGGCCAAGGCTGACGCGGCGACTCAGGCGGCTGCAGCGGCTCAGGCTGCGGCTCCGGCATCCGCCAGCGCCACTCCCGCCCCGGCACCAGTCGCGCCGGCCAAGCCCGCTGCGACGCAAACGCTCGTGAGCGCTCCGCCCGAAACGGCGACGAGCGGCGGCAAGCCCGAGCTTCTCGCGGCGCCGCGTGGCGGTAAGGGCGACGACCTGAAGCTCATCTGGGGCGTCGCCGAGAAACTCGAGGAGAAGCTCAACGGCATGGGCATCTGGCATTTCGACCAGATCGCAAAATGGACACCTGAGAACGTTGCTTGGTTCGAAGCCGAGATGAAGGGCTTCGACGGCCGCATCGCGCGCGACAAGTGGATCGAGCAGTGCCAGAAGCTGGCCACCGGCTGGCGTCCCGACAAGGACGTCGGCGAGCGGCCGAAGAATTGATGGCTCCGTAGATGTTGAAAGACCAAGACCGCATCTTCACGAACCTGTACGGCCGCCACGACTGGGGCCTCGACGGCGCCAAGAAGCGCGGCTGCTGGGATGGTACGAAGACCTTCATCGACAAGGGCCCCGACTGGATCGTCGAGGAGGTGAAAGCCTCTGGCCTTCGCGGCCGTGGCGGCGCGGGCTTTCCGACCGGCCTCAAATGGTCGTTCATGCCCAAGAGCGATCCGCGGCCGAGCTATCTCGTCGTCAACGCCGACGAATCGGAGCCCGGCACCTGCAAGGATCGCGAGATCCTGCGCCACGATCCGCATCTCTTGATCGAAGGCTGTCTGCTCGCCTCTTTCGCGATGCGCGCGCACGCCTGCTACGTCTACGTGCGCGGCGAGTTCGTCGCCGAGCGCGAGCGCTTCGAGGCGGCCGTCCGCCAAGCCTACGACGCCCGCCTCATCGGCAAGAACAACGTCCACGGCTGGGACTTCGACCTCATCGTCCATCACGGCGCCGGCGCCTATATCTGCGGCGAGGAGACGGCGCTGCTCGAGAGTCTCGAGGGCAAGAAGGGCCAGCCGCGCATGAAACCGCCGTTCCCGGCCAACGTCGGGCTCTACGGCGCGCCGACCACCGTCAACAACGTCGAGAGCATCGCGGTTTCGGGCACGATCCTACGCCGGGGCGCGGCCTGGTTCGCCGGTTTGGGCAAGCCCAACAACACCGGCACGAAGCTCTTCTGCATCTCCGGCCACGTCAACCGCCCATGCACGGTTGAAGAGGAGATGGGCATCCCCTTCCGCGAGCTGATCGACCGGCATGCCGGCGGCGTGCGCGGCGGCTGGGACAATCTGCTCGCCGTCATTCCCGGCGGCTCATCGGTCCGCTGTCTCCCCGCGCCGCTCTGCGGCGAAGACCTGACGATGGATTTCGACAGCCTGATGAAGCTCAAATCCGGTCTCGGCACGGCGGCCGTGATCGTCATGGACAAGTCGACGGACATCATCGCGGCGATCGCGCGGCTGTCGGCCTTCTACAAGCACGAGAGCTGCGGCCAGTGCACGCCCTGCCGTGAAGGGGCGGGGTGGATGTGGCGCGTCATGGAGCGGCTCGCCAAGGGTGATGCCGAGCCGCGCGAGATCGATCTGTTGTTCAACGTCACGAAGCAGATCGAGGGGCACACGATCTGCGCGCTGGGCGATGCCGCGGCCTGGCCGATTCAGGGCCTCATCACGCATTTCCGCCCCGTCATCGAGGAGCGGATCGCGTCGCGCAAATCGCGGCAGCGGCAGGCGGCGGAGTAGGGGCATGCACTTGGCCCAGCTCAACATCGGCCGCTTCCGGTATCCGACGGACGATCCGCGGATGGCGGAGTTCATGACCAATCTCGATCTCGTGAACGGGCTTGCCGAGCGGGCGCAGGGATTCGTCTGGCGCTTGAAGGGCGACAACAACAACGCCACGGATTTTCGCTTGGGCGACAATTCCGCCGTCAACCTCTCGGTCTGGGAGACGGCCGCCGATCTCGAGGCCTTCGTCTTCAAGACCGTGCATGTCCGTTTCTACAAGAAGCGCCAGGCCTGGTTCGACCTCATGGAGAAGCCGCACTTCGTGATGTGGTGGATCGAGGAGGGTCATATCCCGACGCTCGACGAGGCCGCCGCCCGCTTGGCCGACTACGAGACGAACGGCGCGAGCGACCGCGCCTTCGGCTGGGCCCAAGTGATGGACGACAACCGCATGCGCGAGGTCCGCTGCGCATGACCGCTCTCACACAAGCAATATCTTTCGGGGGGCCACCCCCTCCCCCCTTGAGGGGGAGGGCAGGGTGGGGGGTAAGCCGCCCCATGCAGGCCCGCATTTGTGCTCCCTATCCCAAGCCCCTCGGGCCTTGCGAACTGGGGAAGGTCGCGACCACAGACTCCTCTGCTTTCGGCCCCACCCCGGCCCTCCCCTCAAGGGGGGAGGGGGAATCCGACGCGACCGTCCGCGCGCCCAGACATCGAGATCCCTGATGCCCAAGCTCAACATCGACGGCACCGAGTACGAGTTCGAGAACGGCACGACGCTGATCCAGGCGTGCGAGCAGGCGGGTATCGAGATCCCGCGCTTCTGCTATCACGAGCGCCTGTCGATCGCGGGCAACTGCCGCATGTGCCTCGTCGAGGTCGTGGGCGGACCGCCGAAGCCGCAAGCGTCCTGCGCGATGACCGTCAACGACCTGCGCCCCGGCAAGAACGGCGAGGCGCCAGCGATCCTGACGAAGTCCGAGATGGTGCTGAAGGCGCGCCACGGCGTCATGGAGTTCCTGCTCATCAATCATCCGCTCGATTGCCCGATCTGCGATCAGGGCGGCGAGTGCGACCTGCAGGACCAGTCCATGGCCTTCGGCATGGACGGCTCGCGCTACGACGAGAACAAGCGGGCGGTCGAGGAGAAGTATCTCGGGCCGCTCGTCAAGACGGCGATGACGCGCTGCATCCAGTGCACGCGCTGCGTGCGCTTCATGACCGAGGTCGCGGGCGTCGAGGAGCTGGGTGCCACCGGCCGCGGCGAGGACATGGAGATCACGAGCTATCTGGAAGCCGGGCTGTCCTCCGAGCTCTCCGCCAATGTCATCGATCTATGCCCCGTCGGCGCGCTGACCTCCAAACCCAACGCCTTCCAGGCGCGGCCGTGGGAGTACCGCAAGACCGAGACCATCGACGTCATGGATGCGCTGGGATCCGCGATCCGCGTCGACGCGCGCGGCCCCGAGGTCGTCCGCATCCTGCCGCGCGTGAACGATGCCGTGAACGAGGAGTGGATCTCTGACAAGACGCGCTACGTCGCCGACGGGCTTCGCACGCAGCGTCTCGATCAGCCCTATGTCCGTGAAGGCGGTAAGCTCAAGCCCGCGACGTGGGATCAGGCCCTCGCGCTGGTCGCGGCCAAGCTCAAGGCGACGCCGGCCGCCCGCATCGGTGCGATCGCCGGCGATCTGGCGGCGGCCGAGGATATGTTCGCCTTGAAGGCGCTGCTCACCGGGCTTGGCGTCGCCAATCTCGATTGCCGGCAGGACGGCGCCAAGCTCGATCCGGCGCTCGGACGCGCGAGCTATCTGTTCAACTCGACCATCGAGGGCATCGAGAGCGCGGATGCCATTCTGATCGTCGGCGCCAATCCGCGTCTCGAGGCGCCGGTGCTCAATGCGCGCATCCGCAAGCGCTGGCGGCAGGGCGGCCTCAGCGTCGGCCTTGTCGGCGAGGCGGTCGATCTTACCTACGCCTGCCAGCATCTGGGCGCCGGACCCGAAACGCTGATCGGCCTCATCGATGCGACGGACGGGTTTGCCGCCGTGCTCAAGGCCGCCAAGAAGCCGATGGTGATCGTCGGTCAAGCGGCGCTGGCACGTCTCGATGGCCAAGCGGTGTTGACGGCGGCGGCGCGCCTCGCCACGAGCCTGACGGCGTCGGACGGCTGGAACGCCTTCAACGTGCTGCATACCTCGGCCGGCCGCGTCGGCGGTCTCGATCTCGGCTTCGTGCCGGGCCAGGGCGGCCTCGATGCGCCGGGCATGGTGCGTGCGGCGGGCGCTGGTGAGATCGACCTCATCTATCTGCTCGGCGCCGACGAGATCGATACGATGGGGCTGGGCAAGGCGTTCGTCGTCTACCAGGGCAGTCACGGCGACCGGGGCGCGCATCGCGCCGACGTCATTCTGCCGGCGGCGGCCTACACCGAGAAATCGGCGACCTATGTCAACACGGAGGGCCGCGCGCAAATGACGACGCGCGCCGTCTTCCCGCCGGGCGAGGCGAAAGAGGACTGGGCGATCGCACGCGCGCTGTCGGGCGTCATGGGGAAGGCCTTGCCGTTCGACAATCTCGCCGCCGTTCGCAAGGCGATGTACGCCGCGACACCGAGCCTGATGCGGATCGGCGCCGTTGCCGCTGCGGATGCAGGAACCCTCAAGACGCTCGCCGCTGGCGCTGCCAAGCTCGATCGTAGCCCCTTCGGCCGCACCATCGACGACTTCTATCTGACGAATCCGATCGCCCGCGCCTCTCGCGTCATGGGCGAGATGAGCCGCTATCAGCACGGCCGCCGCACGGTGGCCGAGGCCGCGGAGTAGGGCGATGGGCGACCTGGATCGCAGGCTCGTAGGTTGGGTTGGCGCGGCAATGCCGTGCGTAACCCAACTGCTACATCGCAGGCCGGTGTTGGGTTACGCGCTGCGCGCTAACCCAACCTACGCCTCTTCGACGAGCGGCCGGGGCGTGGGGGGCGTGACGGGGCTGCACTCCCGTTGCTATGACACGGCCGCACAAAGTGAATCGGGCCAACCGAGCCGACTGACGGGAGCGACCGGCACCCATGGCTGACTTCTGGGACAACACGCTCTGGCCGATCCTGACGCACGACGCAACGCTGAAGGCGTTGCAGAGCATCCTGCTCATCGTCGCGCTGTTGCTGATCATCGCCTACCTGCTGCTGATGGACCGCAAGGTGTGGGCCGCCGTGCAGCTGCGCCGCGGCCCCAACGTCGTCGGCGCCTTCGGCCTCCTGCAATCGTTCGCCGATCTGCTCAAATTCGCCTTCAAGGAACCGGTGATCCCGGCGAGCGCGGACAAGATCGTCTTCCTGCTCGCACCCCTCATCACGACGACGACGGCGCTTGCCGCCTGGGCCGTCGTGCCGGTCGCCGACGGGTGGGCGGTCGCCGATCTCAACGTCGGAATTCTGTACATCTTCGCGATCTCCTCGCTCGGCGTCTACGGCGTCATCATGGCCGGCTGGGCGTCGAACTCGAAGTATCCGTTTCTGGGCGCGCTGCGGTCGGCGGCGCAGATGGTGTCTTACGAGGTCTCGATCGGCTTCGTGATCATCACCGTGCTGCTCTGCGTCGGCTCCCTCAACCTGTCGAGCATCGTTTCGGCACAGACCAGCGGACTCGCGAGTTGGGTCGGGCTGCCGTGGCTCACGTTCCTCAACTGGTACTGGCTGCCGCTCTTCCCGATGTTCATCGTCTTCTTCGTTTCCGCGCTCGCGGAGACGAACCGGCCGCCGTTCGATCTGGTCGAGGCCGAGTCGGAGCTCGTCGCCGGCTTCATGGTCGAGTATTCCTCGACGCCCTACCTCCTCTTCATGCTCGGCGAGTACGTGGCGATCGTCACCATGTGCGCGCTGACGACGGTGCTGTTCCTGGGCGGCTGGTTGCCGCCGCTCGACATTGCGCCGTTCAACTGGATCCCCGGCATTTTCTGGTTCGTCGCCAAGGTCGTCTTCGTCTTCTTCATGTTCGCGATGGTGAAGGCGATGGTGCCGCGCTACCGCTACGACCAGCTCATGCGGCTTGGCTGGAAAGTGTTCCTGCCCTTGTCGCTCGCCATGGTCGTCGTCGTCGCGGGCGTCCTCCATTTCGGGGGGCTTGCCCCATGACCCAAGGAAAGGGCTAGCCATGTCACTTGGCACCGGCGCCCGGTCGCTCTTCCTCTCCGAGTTCGTCTCGGCGTTCGTGCTGACCATGCGCTATTTCTTCAAGCCGAAGGCGACGCTGGACTATCCGTTCGAGAAAGGTCCGCTGTCGCCCCGCTTCCGTGGGGAGCATGCGCTGCGCCGCTATCCGAACGGCGAGGAGCGCTGCATCGCCTGCAAGCTCTGCGAGGCGATCTGTCCCGCGCAGGCGATCACCATCGAGGCCGGCCCGCGCCGCAACGACGGCACGCGTCGCACGACCCGCTACGACATCGACATGGTGAAGTGCATCTATTGCGGGCTCTGCCAGGAAGCCTGCCCGGTGGATGCGATCGTCGAGGGGCCGAACTTCGAGTTCGCGACCGAGACGCGCGAGGAGCTTCTCTACAACAAGGAGCGGCTGCTCGCGAACGGCGATCGCTGGGAGAAGCAGATCGCCCAGAACATCGCGCTCGACGCGCCGTACCGGTGAGGGTGAGATGAGGGGGAGCACATCTCGATCATTGGGCTTTGAGGGGGCTATGGCGTCCACCCCCCACCCTGTCCCTCCCCACGAGGGGGAGGGGACGTTGGGGGGCGAGCGTTCGGGCATTGACGCTCACTGGGCGAGCGAGAATGCATGTGAGCGGGCAATCGGCACATTGTCTTCGTTTGCTGTATCGGCCTGTTCGGATGCGCTCCCGGAGCCACGCGGGGTCATCTGGACGCATGCCAGTCAGGGACGCACACCGCTAGCTCCCCCTCCCCCTCGTGGGGAGGGCTGGGGTGGGGGGGCTCGGCTGACTCCGATGATGATGGAGGTTCGTCCATGATCCTCCCGGCGATCTTCTTCTATCTCTTCTCCTTCGTGCTCGTGCTCTCGGCGGTGATGGTCATCTCGGCCAAGAACCCTGTGCACGCGGTGCTGTTCCTGATCCTCGCCTTCTTCAATGCGGCCGGCCTGTTCGTGCTCTTGGGCGCCGAGTTCCTGGCGATGATCCTCGTCGTCGTCTACGTCGGCGCGGTGCTCGTGCTGTTCCTGTTCGTCGTCATGATGCTCGACGTCGACTTCGCGGAGTTGCGCGCGGGCTGGGTGAAGAACGCGCCGCTCGGGCTTTTGATCGGGCTCGTCCTCGCCGCCGAGCTCATCTCCTTCGTTTTCTACTGGGCGATCGGATCGGGCGTGAAAGCTGCGGCGCCGTCGCCCGATCTCGCCACGACCGGCATCTCGAACACCGCGGCGCTCGGCCGCGTCCTCTACACGAACTACCTCTTCTACTTCGAGGTCGCGGGCCTGATCCTGCTCATCGCCATGATCGGCGCGATCGTGCTGACGCTGCGGCACAAGACGGGCGTCAAGCGCCAGGACATCGGCCGCCAGGTCAACCGCCGTCCGGCGCTCGCGGTCGAGACCATCAAGCTCAAGCCCGGCGAGTCGCGCGTGCCGAAAGAGGGGGTGCGGTGATGATGACCATCACGCTCGGCCACTACCTGACCGTTGCCGCGATCCTGTTCACGCTCGGCATCTTCGGCATCTTCCTCAACCGGAAGAACGTCATCGTCATCCTGATGTCGATCGAGCTGATGCTGCTCGCGGTCAACATCAACCTGGTGGCGTTCTCGGCCTTCATGGGCGATCTCGTCGGCCAGGTGTTCGCGCTGTTCGTGCTGACGGTCGCCGCCGCCGAAGCCGCCATCGGCCTCGCCATCGTCGTCGTCTACTTCCGCAACCGCGGGTCGATCGCGGTTGAGGACATCAACATGATGAAGGGCTAGTCGAGGCACGATCTTGCAAACGGGGCAACGCGCACACATGTCGGCGAGCTTGCGCTCCCCCTCCCCCCTTGAGGAGGAGGGCCGGGGTGGGGGGTATGCTGCCCGCATGAGCGCGAGTGCCCCCGCATCCCAATCGCCTAAGGGCTCGCTTGGGGTCAGACCCTGCGGGTTTGACTCCATAATCAAGTTCTTTGAAACGGGGTCAGACCCGCAGGGTCTGACCCCCATCAGGCGATCGGCTTTCCCCCTCGAAGGGGGGAAGGGACGCGTGGTGCACCAGACGGTGATCTCAATGTCCTACTCCCTACTCCCAACTCCCTACTCCCTAGAGGAGCGGAGCGAATGATCTACCAAGCTATCGTCTTCCTGCCCCTCATCGGCGCAATCATCGCTGGGTTCTTCGGGCGCGCCATCAGCGACCGGGCCTCCGAGCTGGTCACGACGCTGTTCCTGCTGATCGCGGCCGTGCTGTCGTGGATCGTCTTCATCGGCGTCATCAATGGCACGCAGGAGGGCGTCGAGAAGGTGCCGCTGCTGACGTGGCTCTCCTCGGGAACGCTCGAGGTCTCGTGGAGCTTGCGCATCGACACGCTGACGGCCGTCATGCTCGTCGTCGTCAACACCGTGTCGAGCCTCGTGCACCTCTACTCGATCGGCTACATGCACGAGGACCCGCACCGGCCGCGCTTCTTCGCCTACCTCTCGCTCTTCACCTTCGCCATGCTCATGCTGGTGACGAGCGACAACCTGCTGCAGATGTTCTTCGGCTGGGAGGGCGTCGGCCTCGCGTCGTACCTGCTGATCGGCTTCTGGTATCACAAGCCGGAAGCGAACGCGGCCGCCATGAAGGCCTTCATCGTCAACCGCGTCGGCGATTTCGGTTTCGCGCTCGGCATCTTCGGCGTCTTCGCCATGACGGGCTCGATCGATCTCGACACCGTGTTCGGCGCCGCGCCCGGCTTGGCCGGAAAGACGATGCCGTTCCTCTCCTGGCAGCTCGACGTGATGACCGTGCTGTGCCTCCTGCTGTTCATGGGCGCGATGGGCAAGTCGGCGCAGATTTTGCTGCACACCTGGCTGCCGGACGCGATGGAAGGCCCGACGCCGGTCTCAGCCCTCATCCATGCGGCGACGATGGTGACGGCCGGCGTGTTCATGGTGGCGCGACTGTCGCCGCTGTTCGAGCAGGCGCCCGTGGCCCTCGAGGTCGTGACCTTCATCGGCGCGACGACCGCGTTCTTCGCGGCGACCGTCGGCCTGGTGCAGAACGACATCAAGCGCGTCATCGCCTATTCGACCTGCTCGCAGCTCGGCTACATGTTCGTCGCCTGCGGCGTCGGCGCGTATGGCGCGGGCATCTTCCACCTCTTCACGCACGCCTTCTTCAAGGCGCTGCTGTTCTTAGGTGCCGGCTCCGTCATCCACGCGATGCATCACGAGCAGGACATCCGCAACATGGGTGGCCTCAAGGCCAAGATCCCGCTCACCTGGGCGATGATGTTGATCGGCACCGTGGCCCTCACCGGCCTCGGTATTCCAGGACTGGAGATCGGCACGGCCGGCTTCTACTCCAAGGACACGATCATCGAGAGCGCCTTCGCCTCCGAGAGCGGCGTTGCCGGCTACGCCTTTTGGCTGCTCGTCGTCGCCGCCTTCATGACCTCGTTCTATTCCTGGCGGCTGATGTTCCTGACCTTCCACGGGACCACCCGCGCCGATCACCACACCTATGATCATGCGCACGAGAGCCCGTGGGTCATGCTCGTGCCGCTCCTCGTGCTGTCGGCCGGCGCGCTGCTGGCGGGCATCATCTTCCACGGCTACTTCGTCGGCGAGGCCTACGGCGAGTTCTGGAAGTCGAGCCTCTTCAACGGCCCCGAAAACCACATCCTCGAGCACGCCCATCACGTGCCGGAGCTCGTCAAGTGGTCGCCATTCCTGATGATGGCGGCGGGCTTCGCACTCGCCTACCTCTTCTACATCGTCTCGCCCGGCATGCCGGTGGCGCTCGCCCGTGCGTTCCGTCCGATCTACCTGTTCCTCTTGAACAAGTGGTACTTCGACGAGCTCTACGACGCGATCTTCGTGCGCCCTGCGCTGTGGATCGGCCGCAAGCTCTGGAAGACCGGCGACGGAACCATCATCGATGGATTGGGTCCCAACGGCATCTCGGCCCGCGTGCTCGACGTGACGGGCCGCGTCGTCAAGCTGCAGTCCGGCTTCGTCTACACCTACGCCTTCGTCATGCTGATCGGTGTCACCGTGATCGCGACCGCCTTCATCATGAGCGACGAGTTGAGACAACTCGTGCTCCAGCTCATCGGCCGGGGAGGCTGACCCGTGTCGACATGGCCTATTCTCTCGCTCGTCACCTTCCTGCCGCTCGCGGGCGCGCTCATCCTCGCCATCTCGGCGCGCGGTGACGACGCCGCGGCGCAGCGCAACGCGCGCTGGATCGCGCTCTGGACGACGCTCGTCACCTTCGCCGTCTCGCTCTTGATTTGGCGCGACTTCGATCCGGCGAATGCCGGCTTCCAGTTCGTCGAGCAGAAGGAGTGGATCGGCGGCAACATCACCTACAAGATGGGCGTCGACGGCATCTCGATGCTGTTCGTGATCCTGACCACCTTCCTGATGCCGATCTGCATCCTGGCGAGCTGGCGGTCGATCGAGACGCGCGTCAAAGAATATATGATCGCCTTCCTCGTGCTCGAGACGCTGATGATCGGCGTCTTCTGCGCGCTCGACCTCGTGCTGTTCTACCTCTTCTTCGAGGGCGGCCTCATCCCGATGTTCCTCATCATCGGCGTGTGGGGCGGCAAGCGGCGCGTCTATGCGAGCTTCAAATTCTTCCTCTATACGCTGCTCGGCTCACTGCTGATGCTGCTCGCGCTCATGGCGATCTACGGTACGGCCGGCACGACCGACATTCCGACGCTGCTCGAGCCCGGCAAGATCCCGGCGTCCATGCAGACGTGGCTGTGGATCGCCTTCTTCGCCTCCTTCGCCGTCAAGATGCCGATGTGGCCGGTGCACACCTGGTTGCCGGATGCGCACGTGGAGGCGCCGACGGCCGGCTCCGTCATCCTCGCCGGCATCCTCCTGAAGATGGGTGGCTACGGGTTCCTCCGCTTCTCGATCCCGATGTTCCCGCTCGCCTCCGAGCAGCTCGCCCCCTTCGTTTTCGCGCTCTCCGTCATCGCCATCATCTACACCTCGCTCGTGGCGCTGGCGCAGGAGGACGTGAAGAAGCTCATCGCCTACTCCTCCGTCGCTCATATGGGCTTCGTGACGATGGGTGCCTTCACCTTCACGATGCAGGGCGTGCAGGGCGGCATCTTCCAGATGCTCTCGCATGGCATCGTCTCGGCGGCGCTGTTCCTCTGCGTCGGCGTCGTCTACGACCGCATGCACACGCGCGAGATCGCGGCCTATGGCGGCCTCGTCAACCGCATGCCGATCTACGCCTTCTGCTTCATGGTGTTCACGCTGGCGAACGTCGGCATGCCCGGCACCAGCGGCTTCGTCGGCGAGTTCCTGTCGCTGCTCGGCGCTTTCAAGGCCAACACCTGGGTGGCGTTCCTCGCCACCACCGGTGTGATCCTGTCGGCTGCGTACGCGCTCTACCTCTATCGCCGGATGATTTTCGGCAAGCTCGAGAAAGCGTCGCTCAAGGACATCCTCGACATGAACGGGCGCGAGATCGCCTACATGGCGCCGCTCGTCGTGCTGACGATCCTGTTCGGCGTCTATCCAGGGCCGATCCTCGACGTCACGGCGGCGTCGGTGGAGAAGCTCCTCGCCGACTACGAGACCGGCCTCAAGCTCGCGAAGGCGGCGAGCCTCGCGCTCGCGCAATAGGTGGAATGAGAGATGGATACCTCACTCAACGATCTCTCAGCCCTCTACCCGGAGATCGGCCTCGCCGTGATGGCGATGGTGCTCCTGATGCTCGGCGTCTTCCGCCGCGAGGAGGCGGGGCCGCTCGTCAACTGGCTCGCCATCCTGACGCTGTTCGGCACGGCCTTCATCGTCGCCGTCTCGGAGGCGCCCGCCTCGACGCTGTTCGGCGGCTCATTCATCGACGACGGCTTCGCGCGCTTCATGAAAGTGCTCGTGCTCGTCGGCGGCGGAGCGACGCTGCTCATGTCGTTCGAATATCTGCGCAACGCGAAGATCCTCAAGTTCGAGCTGCCCGTGCTCGTGCTGCTCTCGACCGCCGGCATGATGATGATGATCTCGGCGGGCAGCCTCATCGCGCTCTATCTCGGGCTCGAGATGCAGTCGCTGGCGCTCTACGTCATCGCCGCCTTCCAGCGCGACGACGTCCGCTCGAGCGAGGCCGGGCTCAAGTATTTCGTGCTGGGTGCGCTGTCGTCGGGCATGCTGCTCTACGGTGCGTCGCTCGTCTACGGCTTCACCGGCTCGACCGAGTTCACGGCGATCGCGCAGGCGGCCGTGCCGCCGGTTGAAGGCGCCCGCATCTCCGTCGGCCTCGTGTTCGGCTTGGTGTTCGTTCTCGCGGGCCTTGCGTTCAAGATTACGGCCGTGCCCTTCCACATGTGGGCGCCCGACGTCTACGAGGGCGCGCCGACGCCGGTGACGGCCTTCTTCTCGGCCGCTCCCAAGGTCGCCGCCATGGCGCTTCTGATGCGCACGCTGTTCGATGCCTTTCCCGGCATCATTCCGCAGTGGCAGAGCATCATCGTCTTTCTCTCGATCGCCTCGATGCTGCTCGGCGCTTTCGCGGCGATCGGCCAGAAGAACATCAAGCGCCTGATGGCCTACTCCTCGATCGGCCATGTCGGCTTCGCGCTCGTCGGGCTGTCGGCCGGCACCAGCCAAGGCGTCCGCGGCGTGCTCGTCTACATGGCGATCTACCTCGTCATGACGATCGGCACCTTCGCGGCGATCCTGTCGATGCGGCGTCAATCGGGCATGGTCGAGGACATCGATCAGCTCGCTGGCCTGTCGCGCACGAACCTGCCGATGGCGGCCGTGCTCGGTGCGCTCTTGTTCTCGCTCGCCGGCATTCCGCCGCTGGCCGGCTTCTGGGCCAAGTGGTACGTCTTCCTTCCCGCCATCAACGCCGGCTACTACGAGCTCGCCGTCATCGGCATGCTCGCGAGCGTCGTCGGCTGCTACTACTATCTGCGGATCGTCAAGATCATGTTCTTCGACGAGGCCGCCGAGCCGTTCCTGCCGATGCCGGGCCTGACGAAGCTCGTCTATGCGCTCGCCGGCCTCTTCGTGATGCTCTACGTCGTCTATCCCGGCCCGCTCGTCGCGGCAGCCGAGGCGGCGGCGAAGTCGCTCTACTGACGTGCCCGGCACCGGCCTGCCGAGAGGCTATCGGCTGGAGACGCTGGAAACGATCGACTCGACGAATCTCGAGGCGATGCGCCGGCTTGCCCAAGGCGACAAGGGACCGCTCTGGATGCGTGCGATCGCGCAGACGGGCGGACGCGGCCGCAACGGGCGGGGCTGGACGTCGCCGCCGGGCAATCTCTACGCCTCGCTGCTCATCCCACTCGCGGCGCCGCCGGCGCACGCCTCCGAGCTTGCGCTCGTCACCGGCGTCGCCGTGCATCGCGTCATCGCCCAGCTGCTGCCGCACGAGGCGGCAACCGGCCGTCTGCATCTCAAATGGCCGAACGACCTCCTGCTCGACGCCGCCAAGCTCGCAGGCATCCTCATCGAGACCTCGATCACCAGCGGCGAGCCCGGATTCACGGCCGTCATCGGCATCGGCGTCAACGTGGCAACGCACCCGGCCGACGTCGGCCAGCCCGTGACCAACCTCAAAGTGCACGGCATCGAGATCGAGCCGTCCGAGCTGTTGAAACGGATCGCCGGCGCCCTCGACTTGGCTCTGAGGGTCTGGGTCAAACAGGGCTTCTCGGCCTTCCGCGAGGAATGGCTCGAGCGCGCCCATCGGATCGGCGTCGAGGTCGGCGCCCAAACCCACGCGGGGCGGGTCAGCGGAACCTTCACCGGACTTGCCGAGGACGGGGCACTCATGGTCAAGTCCGCGGATGGGACGGATCATCGCGTCACGTTCGGCGACGTAACAATCCTATGACGGATCGCCTGAGCTAGGAGAGGTAATGGCCCAGCGGACGGAGAAAGCCCCCGGGGCCAGCGAGCTCGTGTTCGTGCCGCTCGGCGGCATCGGCGAGATCGGCATGAACGTCTATCTCTATGGCTTTGGCCCCTCCCATGACCGCAAGTGGCTCATGGTGGACTTGGGCGTGACCTTTCCTGGCCCTGACGAGCCGGGCGTTGATGTCGTGCTGCCGGACCTGCGCTTCATCGAGGAGATGCGCCGCGATCTCGTCGGCATCGTGCTGACGCACGGGCACGAGGACCACATCGGCGCCGTGCTCGACCTGTGGCCGCGGCTGAAGGTGCCGGTCTATGCCACTGCCTTCACGGCCGAGCTGCTCAAATCCAAAATGGGCGAGGATGGCGGCCGGCGCGAGCTCGACATCAAGGTGATCCCGCTCAAGGCCAAGATCACGCTCGGGCCGTTCTCGATCGAGCTCGTCAATGTCGCGCATTCGATCCCCGAGCCCAATGCGCTCGCCATCCGCACGCCGCTCGGGCTCGTCGTGCACACCGCCGACTGGAAGATCGACGCGGCCCCCATCACCGGCGCACCGACCGACGAGGCGCGCTTGCGCGAGCTCGGCGCCGAAGGGGTCGACGTTCTCGTCTGCGACTCGACGAACGCCATGCGCGAGGGCATCTCGCCGTCGGAGGAGGAGGTCGGTCGCAACATCGCCGCGATCGTGAAGGAGGCCAAGCAGCGCGTCGCCGTCACGATCTTTGCCTCCAACGTCGCCCGCATCCGCTCGGTCGCGGACGCCGCGCGCCAGACCGGCCGGGAGCTCGTCGTCGCCGGCCGCGCCATGCATCGCGTGATCCTGGCGGCGCAGGAGACCGGCATCCTGCCGCGCTCGCTCAAGTTCCACGATCAGCAGGCTTTCGGATATTTCGAGCGCAACAAGATCCTGCTCCTGATGACGGGGAGCCAGGGCGAGCCGCGTGCAGCGCTGGCCCGCGTGGCGGCCGGCGAGCATCCCGAGATCGATCTGGCGCCGGATGATCTCGTCATCTTCTCCTCGCGCACCATTCCCGGCAACGAGAGGGCCGTCGGCAAGATCCAGAACGCGCTCGTCGATCAAGGTGTTCGTCTCGTCACCGACAACGAGGCGCTCGTCCATGTCACCGGCCATCCCAGGCGCGGCGAGCTCAAGCAGATGTACGAGTGGGTCAAGCCGAAGACGCTCGTGCCGATGCACGGCGAGCCCCGGCATCTGGAGGAGCAGGGACGCTATGCCCGCTCGCTCGGCGTGCCCGCCGTCGCGCAGACGCGTAACGGGCGCATGCTGCGCTTCCTGCCTGGTCCCGTCGAGGTCGTGGACGAGGTGCCGGTCGGGCGGCTGTTCCGCGACGGCAATCTCATCGTCGACGGCGAGGACGGCCCGGTGCGCGAGCGCCGCCGGCTGAGCTTCGCCGGCATCGTCGTCGTCTCGCTCGTGGTCGGCAAGAACGGCGAGCTCGCGGCCGATCCGCAGGTGATCCTCGATGGGGTGCCGACGGTGGACCGCGAGGGCGAGTCCATCGCCGACTTCATCCTCGACGAGGTCGAGGGGGCGGTGGCGAGCATTCCCAAGGGCAAGCGGCGCGATCGGGCGGTCGTCGAGGAGGCGGCACGCCGTGCGGCCCGCGGCGCCGTCAGCGCTGCCTGGGGCAAGAAGCCCATTTGCAAGGTGATGCTGACGGTGGTGTAGGAAGAAAGGCGAGTGGGGAGTGGCGAATGGGGGTCGCAAGACCGAGCCATACTTGCCTTTAACCACTCGCCATTCGCCATTTCGCCACTCGCCTCTCGAGGACAGAATGATCGGCCGTCTCAATCACGTCGCCATCGCCGTCGCCGACATCAGGAAGGCGTCCGCCGTCTACCGGGATACGCTGGGCGCGACCGTGTCGGAGATCGTTCCCCAGCCCGACCACGGCGTGTCGACCGTCTTCATCACCCTGCCCAACACGAAGATCGAGCTGCTCGAGCCGCTGGGGGCCGCCTCGCCGATCGCGAAATTTCTCGAGCGTGCCCCCGACGGCGGCATCCACCACATTTGCTACGAGGTCGCCGACATCATCGCCGCCCGCGATCAGCTCGTCGCCAAGGGCGCCCGCGTGCTCGGCGACGGCACGCCCAAGATCGGCGCGCACGGCAAGCGCGTGCTGTTCCTGCATCCCAAGGACTTCTGCGGCACGCTCACCGAGCTCGAAGAGGCCTGAGAGGACACGCGCGATGAACTGGGTTTTGGGGTTGGCGATCTATGCCGTCATCTGGTCGGTGACGCTGTTTGCCGTGCTGCCGTGGGGCGTGCACACGCAGCACGAGGCGGGCGAGATCGTCAGGGGCTCGGCCGAGAGTGCGCCGATCAACCCTCGCATGGGACGGAAGGTGCTGGCCACGACGCTCATCGCCGGCGTGATCTTCGGCGTTCTCTATCTGGCCCTCAGCATGGGCTGGCTCGACGGGTTGGTCATGCCGCCCCGCTGAAATGAAAAATGCAAGGTCCAGAGGACCTTGCACCGAGAGTTTCTTGTTGTTGTGTCGTAGGCCTCAGCGACTTTGCTACGCTTGACCTCTTCCAACGGACTGTGCCGGGCCTCAAGACGCTCTCGGCACGCTCCTCTTCCTCCCAGGACTTGGACCGGAACACACAGACGAGCTGTTCCACCGGACCTTTGCGCGCCTTCACATATGCCGCGCAAATGAGAACATAGCCAATGGCTATGGCCCTGTCACGAAACTTTCATGCTCAAATCCGCAGAAATTTTGGAAGGACCGGCAAGGGGGTTGCGTGAGGGGGTGAAGACGACGGGGCTTCCCGATGGACACCCCACCCCGAAACCGGTATTCAGCCCCGTTCGCGGCTGGAACGCCTGAAGAAGCGTCGCCCCGGCCGGCATCCGCAAGTCACCAGGTGATGCGACCCATGCGCTTGAGCCGCTATTTCATGCCCGTCCTCCGCGATACGCCGAAAGAGGCGGAGATCGTCTCCCACCAGCTCATGCTGCGGACCGGCATGATCCGGCAGGAGAGCGCCGGCATCTACTCCTGGTTGCCGGCAGGATTCCGCGTCTTGAAGCGCATCGAGCAGATCGTGCGCGAGGAGCAGGATCGCGCGGGCGCCCTCGAGGTGCTGATGCCGACGATCCAGTCGGCCGATCTGTGGAAGAAGAGCGGCCGCTACGGCGACTACGGCAAGGAGATGCTGCGCATCAAGGATCGCCATGATCGCGATATGCTTTACGGGCCGACCAACGAGGAGATGATTACCGACATCTTCCGCCAGGGCGTGCAGAGCTACCGCGACCTGCCGCGCAATCTCTATCATATCCAGTGGAAATTCCGCGACGAGGTCCGCCCGCGTTTCGGCGTCATGCGCGGCCGCGAGTTCCTGATGAAGGACGCCTACTCGTTCGACCTCTCGGCCGAGGCCGGCAAGCACTCCTACAACAAGATGTTCGTCGCCTATCTGCGCACCTATGCGCGGATGGGATTGAAGGCGATCCCAATGCGCGCCGACACCGGCCCGATCGGCGGCGACCTCTCCCACGAGTTCCTGATCCTCGCCGATACGGGCGAGAGCGCCGTTTACTTCGACCGTGACTTCTACGACATGGATTGGTCGGCCTTCTCGATCGACTACGACGACGTCGGCAAAGTCGCCGAGGTGGTCGACCGCTTCACGAGCAAATACGCCGCCTCCGACGAGAAGCACGACGCGGGCGAGTTCGACGGCCGCGTACCCAAGGATCGCCAGCTCTCCGGCCGCGGCATCGAGGTCGGACACATCTTCTTCTTCGGCACGAAGTACTCGAAGCCGCTCGGCCTCGTCGTCCAGTCGCCGTCGGGCGAGCCGGTGACGATCCAGTCAGGCTCCTACGGCATCGGCGTCTCGCGGTTGGTTGCCGGCGTCATCGAGGCCTCGCACGATCAGAACGGAATCATCTGGCCGCTGCCGGTGGCCCCCTTCGCCGTCGGCCTCATCAACCTGAAGACGGGGGATGCGGCGACGGACGCCGCGGCCGGCGATCTCTACGCCAAGCTCGAGAGCTCGGGAGTCGAAGTGCTCTACGACGACACTGACGAGCGGGCCGGCGCCAAGTTCACGAGCATGGACCTGATCGGGCTGCCCTGGCAGCTGATCGTCGGACCGAAGGGCCTCAAATCCGGTGTCGTCGAGGTGAAGGAGCGCAAGACCGGCGCCAAGGAGGAGCTGACCCTCGAGGCCGCCATGAATAAGCTCCAGTCGGTGGCGAAAAGGCCGGCCGCGAGCTAGCGGACACCGGAGAGGGGCGCTTCCCATGGCCACGGCCACCGCGACCATGCCCTTTGCCCCTTTCGAGTGGCAGATCGCGATGCGCTACCTGCGCTCGCGCCGCCGCGACGGCTTCGTCTCGGTGATCGCGCTGTTCTCGTTCTTAGGGATCATGCTCGGTGTCGCCACGCTCATCGTCGTGATGGCGGTGATGAACGGCTTTCGCGCCGAGCTCTACGACAAGATCCTCGGGCTCAACGGTCATGTCGTCGTCTCCAAGGTCGGCGAGCCTTTCACCAATTTCGATGCCGTCCGCGATAAGATCATCGAGCTGCCCGACGTCGAGTCCGCGATGCCGCTGATCGAGAGTCAGGTGCTGATCACGTCGCCGCGCAATGCGCTGGGTGCGCTCGTCCGGGGAATGCGCGCCGCCGACATCCAGCAGATGAAGCTCGTCGCCGGAAACTTGCGCATCGGCTCGCTGGAGGGTTTCGACGACGGCGAGGGCATTGCGTTGGGCTTGCGGCTCGCCAACACGCTCGGCGTCACCGTCGGCGACAAGGTGACGCTCATCAATCCGCGCGGTCAGACGACGGTGTTCGGCCGCAAGCCTAAGCTGCGCGATTTCACAGTCGTCGCGGTCTTCGAGCTCGGCATGTCGGAGTACGATCGCACCATCAGCTTCATGCCGCTGCACACCGCGCAAGCCTTCTTCAACATGCCCGACAAGGTCGATGTCATCGAGGTGATGACGCGGAACCCCGAGAACGTCGGCGAGCTCGGACAGGCGATCAAGAACGCCGGCGGCGCCTCGCTCTTCACGACGGATTGGAAGCAGCGCAACGAGACCTTCTTCACCGTGCTCGAGGTCGAGCGCAACACGATGTTCTTCATCCTGTCGCTCATCATCCTCGTGGCCGCGCTCAACATCATCTCCGGCATCATGATGCTGGTGAAGGACAAGAGCCGCGACATCGCCATCCTGCGGACGATGGGGGCGGCGCGCGGCGCCATCATGCGCGTGTTCCTGGTGACGGGCGCCTCGATCGGCATCGTCGGCACGATTGCAGGCCTCGGCCTCGGCCTCGTCATCCTCCACTACCGCGAGCCGATCCGCGAGTTCGTCTCTATCGTCACCGGCGCCAAGGTGTTCGACCCCGACATCTACTTCATCGCCAGCCTGCCGGCGAAGCTCGACCCCTATGAGACTGGCGCCATCGTCGTCTTCGCCTTCGCGCTGTCGATTCTCGCGACGCTCTATCCCTCCTGGCGGGCCTCGCGGATCGATCCCGTCAAAGCCCTGCGCTACGAGTGAGGCCAATGCCGGACGCCGTGCTCGAGCTGTCAGACATCGTCCGCCGCTATGGCGAGGGCGCGCAGGCGATCGAGGTGCTCTCCGGCGCCTCTGCGGTCGTCCGTCGCGGCGAGGCCGTGGCGCTCGTTGGCCCGTCGGGTGCCGGGAAATCTTCGCTGCTGCACATCGCGGGGTTGCTCGAAGCTCCCGATGGCGGCCGCGTCGTCATTGCCGGGCGCAACGCGGTCGCGCTGTCCGACCGCGAGCGGACTCGCATCCGCCGTGGCGAAATCGGTTTCGTCTATCAGTTTCACCATCTGTTGCCGGAGTTTACCGCGCTCGAGAATGTCGTGCTGCCGCAACTCATCGGTGGACGGCGGCGGCGCGATGCGAAGGCGCGCGCCAAGGAGCTGCTCGGCCGGCTCGGCCTTGCCAATCGCCTGAAACATCAGCCGATGGAGCTGTCTGGTGGCGAGCAGCAGCGCGTCGCCATCGCCCGCGCGCTCGCTAACGGTCCGAGCCTTCTGCTCGCCGACGAGCCGACCGGAAATCTCGATCCGCCGACGGCCGAGCACGTCTTCGCCGAGCTGATCGGGCTCATCCGCTCGACCGGTCTCGCCGCGCTGATCGCCACTCACAACCTGGATTTGGCCGCGCGCATGGACCGCGTTCTGCGTGTCGAGGGGGGCCGTCTCGTTCCAGGCTGAGCGCGCAGGCCGTGGATAGGCCTGGGTCGCGCAAAGCCCGGCCCGGCTGGACTTATCCTAAGTCAAGTCGCGGCCGCC
>JAXMDB010000012.1:0-134920 GCA_046348995.1 Hyphomicrobiaceae bacterium | reverse complement strand
CACCACCGGCGCTGCGTTTGCCGCGGTGGACTTCGCGTGCGCTCAGTCCACCCTACGTGCGCGCCGCGATCGCATCCCGCAGAGCCAGCGTCCGCCGCGCCATGTCGCGGTGAAGCAGCTCGACCATGCGGCCGTCGAGACTGATGGCGCCCTTGCCTTGATTTTCGGGACGCTCGAATACCGCGACGATCTTCTCGGCGGCGGCGGCCTCCTCCGCGCTCGGACCGAACACCTCGTTGGCGACGGCGATCTGGGTCGGGTGAATGACCGTCTTGCCGTCCATGCCGAGGGCGCGGCCCTGCGCGCATTCCTCACGGAAACCGTCCTGGTCCTGGAAGGCGTTGTAGACCCCATCGATGACGTCGAGCCCGTAGGCGCGGCCCGCGATCACCGCCGTCGACAGCCAGGCGAGCATCGGCTGCCGGCCCTTCACGAGCGCCGCCCGCGTTTCTTTCGCAAGATCGTTCGTGCCGAGCACGAAGACGGTCAGCGGATAGCGCTCGTGGCGGGCCGCGCGGGCGATCTCGTGCACGTTGAGGATGCCCAGCGGCGTCTCGATCATCGCCCAGAGCGCGAGTCCGGCTGGAGCGTCGTGCTTGGCCAAGAAGGCCCGCACCGTCGCCAGCTCGTCCGCCGAGCCGACTTTCGGGACGAGCACCGCACCGGCGCCGCTCCGGGCGATCATGGCGATGTCGTCGGCGGCCCAGGCGCTGCCGATCGTATTGCAGCGGATGGCGATCTCACGGGGCCCGAAGCCGCCTTTGGCGACGGTCTCGGCGGTGAGCTGCCGCGCCTCGGCCTTGACGTCGGGCGCGACCGAGTCTTCGAGATCGAGGATCAGCGCGTCGGCGGGCAGCGTGCGTGCCTTCTCCATCGCCCGCGGGTTCGCCCCCGGCATGTAAAGCACGCTGCGGCGCGGACGGATGGCGGCGGTCATGATCGAAGCTCCTCGCAGATTTGCGTTGCGGACGGTGTAGTTGCGCGGCCGGTCAGGAGCCAATATGACCAGACGCAGCAGGTCTTCCAAGGGAGTGGCGCGTGGCGGACAAACGGTACGATGTCGTCATCATCGGCGGCGGCGCCATGGGCTCCTCCGTCGCCTTCTTCCTGAAGCACGAGCTGAAGTTCCCGGGCTCGGTCGCCGTCATCGAGCGCGACCCGACGTTCACCACCGCCTCGACGATGCTCTCGACCCAAGGCATTCGCCTGCAGTTCTCGACCCCTGAGAACATTCACCTGTCGGCCTTCGGCGTCGAGTTCATTACCAGCCTCAAGGACCGCTTCGGGCCGCAGGCCGACGGTGGCTTCAAGGAGCAGGGCTACCTGATCCTCGGCAGCCCCGAGCAGCGTCACATCATCGAGAGCAACGCCACGATTCAGAACCGCGAGGGTGCGGCGACCATGGTGCTCGAGCGCGATGGGCTGGCCGAGCGCTTTCCCTATCTCAATCTCGACGGCGTCGTCGCGGGCTCCTACGGCCCCAAGCGCGAAGGCTGGTTCGATGTCGCCAACATGCATGGCGTCTATCGCTCGAAGGCGAAGGAGGCCGGCGCCGATCTGCTGACGGGCGAGGTCGTCGGTATCGAGCGGGCAGGCGACAAGCTCACCGGCGTGACCCTCGCCAGCGGCGAGACGATCGCGGCCGGATCGATCGTGCTCGCGACAGGGCGGCTCGCCGGACGGGTCGCCAAGCTCGCGGGTGTGGATTTGCCGGTCGAGGGCCGCAAGCGCTCGGCCTTCGTCATCCATTGCCGCAACGCGCCGCAGACGATGCCGCTGCTCACCGACACGACCGGCGTGTGGCTGAGGCCGGAGGGGCACTATCATCTGTGTGGCTGGTCGCCGCCCGAAGCGGACGATCCGACCGCCGATCCCAACGACTTCGAGCCGGTCTACAGCCAGTTCGAGGAGGTCTGTTGGCCGGCCATCGCCAACCGCATCCCAGCCTTCGAGGAGACGAAGCTCGTCCGCGCCTATGCCGGCCACTACGACTACAACACCTTCGATCAGAACGCCGTCATCGGCCGCCACCCCGAGATCGGCAACCTCTTTATGATCAACGGCTTCTCGGGCCACGGCGTGCAGCAGTCGGCGGGTGCCGGGCGGGCGGTCGCGGAGCTCATCGCCCACGGCCGCTTCGTCTCGATCGACCTGACGGCTTTCGGCTACGAGCGCATCCGCGACAACAAGCCGGTGCTCGAGGTCAATATCATCTGAGGCGAGAGAGACCGTCAGGCGCGCGCCCAGCGGTAGTGCGGCGCGCGCTCGCCGCGGAGGAACCGGATGCTGTCGACGGCATCCACGATCAGCGAGACGGTGTTCGTCGCGAACAGCAGCACGATCCAGTGGGCGAGGCCCGGATCGGACGCGATGCTGCCCGCGCGCGTGGCGAACCAGGCGAACATCGGCACCCACATGAGGTGCACGGCACCGAGAATGCGTGTGAAACCGATGCGCCCGTAGATCAGCGCCTGCGCGGCGACCGCGATCGCCGTCACCAGCAGGACGGCTTGGGCCTCGACATGCGTGATGTACAGCAGACAGGCGGCGTTGACGCCGACGAGCCACACGCACCACAGGCGCGGGACGGCGCGAAAGCGCAGATAGACGATGCCGAAAAGCTCGAGCACATGTTTGAGAAACCGGGTCATGGCCGTGTCCTTCGTTGGGCGTTGGGTGACTGACGAGCGACATAAGCGGGGCCGGCCGGCGCGGAAACTGCGCGGGGCAGAGCAATCAACTACGCTTGGCGTAGTTGAACGGCGCGGCGCGGGATGCGATGGGTGTGCCCATGACGACCTACGGTCAGTTCTGTCCGGTCGCGAAGGCGTCCGAGATTCTCGGCGATCCCTGGTCGCTTTTGATCGTTCGTGAGATGCTGCTCGGAAGCAGCCGCTTCAATGCGCTGCAGCGCGGCCTGTCGCGCATTTCCCCGACCGTGCTCAACACCCGCCTCAAAAACCTCGAGCAGCGGGGTGTCATCGTCCGGCGGCGTCTCAATGGGCAGCGCGGACACGAGTATCGTCTGACGCCGGCGGGGCGCGAGCTCTATCCCGTCGTCGAGGCGCTCGCCGTTTGGGGCATGCGCTGGGCGCGTGACGCGATGCAGCCGGGCGACCTCGACGTGAGCTTCCTCATGTTCGACATCCAGCGGCGGATCGACAGGTCGGCGATGCCCGATGGCGAAACCGTCCTGTGCTTCCAGTTCACCGACCTCGATCGGTTCAAGATCTGGTGGCTGGTCTGCGGGGCCGGCGAGGGCGAGGTGGATCTCTGCTACGAGGACCCTGGCAAGGATGTCGGCTGCTTCATCACCGCCACGTCCGCGGATGCGATCGCGGTTTGGATGGGGGATATCCCCCTCGCGAAAGCCTTGCAGTCGGGCGCTCTCAAGCTCACCGGCGAGCGCATCCTCTGCCGCACGTTCCCGAAGTGGTTCACGCTGGCCGTGTTCGCCAAGACGCCGCGGCCGACGGCGGCGGAGCGGCAGCCGAGCAATCGTCCGGCGTGACGAAACGAAAACGGCGCCCGCGAGGGCGCCGCTTCACGAAGCGATCTGAGCTTACGATCAGTTGCCGTCGAGGCCGATCGTCACGCGGGCGCCCAGACGGACTTCCCACAGATCGTCGGTCTCGACCTGGGAGCTATCGGCGTTCGTCGGCTGGTTGTCCGACATCGCCGCCGTGCCGACATCGGAGAAGTAATCGGCCTCGGCGAACACGTCGAGGATCGAGCGCTCCGACATCCAGAATTTCAGGCCCGCGCCGAGCTGGCCGCGGAAGCCGACACCCGATTGGCTGTCGGAGAAGTCGGAGGCGAACGGATCGGGCGAGGCGGCGCTCGCCGAGTGGAAGTCGCCGTCGGCGTTGTAGCCGTAGACACCTGCGCCGGCACGACCGACGAGCGAAACGCCGGGGCGCAGAAGCAACTCGGGCTCGATCGCGAGCAGGGCGCCGTAGGCCCAGGTGTCGACGTCGGCCGAGCGCGTGGCGCAGCAGTTCGGCACGTGCGTGTCCGACTCTTCGCCGGTCCAGCGCACGAACGGATTCAGAACCCAGGTGAGCGAGCTGCGCTCGACGGGCGCCTCGTCCTTGAGCGACCCGCCTTCCGAGCGCACGCGATCGCCCTCGAAGCGGAGCCCGCCTTCGAAGAAGCGCCGCTCGACCGAGGTTTCACCGATCGTGCCGCCGACGCCGAGCGGATCGCCGTCCGCGGACTTGAGCAGGATCTCGCCACCTGCAGGCGCGGTATCGGATGCGCTGTCGTCGGCGGAGCCGAACAGCGCGTAGCCCTCGATGCGGGTGAACGGCAGGCTCGGAATGATCTCGCGGCCGGTATCCCAGCCGAGCATGGCGCCGGCGAACCAGCCTTCGGCCGGCGAGACGGCGATGTCATTCACCGGACCGCCGATCGAGTCGGCGACGCCGTAGCCGATGACATCCGCGCCTTCCTGATGCAGGAAGCCTCCTTCGAGCGAAAAGTAGCGCCCACCCGGTCCGACCGGCGCGCGGCCCATGTCGGCGAGCGCCGGGCTCGCGACGGCGGCTGCGGTCGCCATAGCAGCGGCGAGCGAGAAAAGTGCGGCGCGAGCCATTCAGGTGCCTCCGATCACGAATCAGTAGGTTTCGTGCGAGTCTTAGGATGGCACCGGGCCAAGTCGATCTTGCTTGGCGGGGAGCACCTCGTTCCCGCGCGCCATGATGCATTTACGCAACATCGCGGAGCGTCCACGGACTCTGTCCACAAGCAGTCCAATGGGAGCCTGTGGAAAACCGGAACAAAAAGGGCGGCCCGAAGGCCGCCCTGGATGTCGAGCTGACGCGCCTCGACGCCTCAGAGGTTGAAGTCGCCGGCCGTCAGGGTCAGCAGGCCCGTCAGCTTGATGAAGAAGTCGGCGGTCGTATTGCCGTCGACATCGGCCCGAACGATCGTCGTGTTCGTGCCCGCGTCCTGAGACCAGGTGACGGTGTTGGCGACGGTGGCCGTGCTCTGGGCGCCCTGGAAGGCGAGCGTGCCACCGAAAATCCCGGCCAGATCGATCTTCTCCCCCGCCGAGGCCGTGTTGAAATCGAGGATCGTATCGGCGAGGGCGAGAGTCGGGCTCTCCGACACGGCATTGAAGTCGAAGATGTCGTCGCCAGCGCCACCCTGCATCACGTCGGCACCCGCGCCGCCGACCAGGATGTCGTTGCCGCCATTGCCGATCAGCACGTCGTTGCCTTCGAAGCCGTTCAACGTGTTGGCGCTGTCGTTGTCGATCAGAATGTTCGCCAGGCCATTGCCATTGAGCGGGTCGGTAGTTGCCGACACGCGCGTGACCGTGACGGTGGCCGTGTCGCTGCCGGCCGGCGCGGTGGTCGAGCCGGTGTAGGCGAACGCGCCGCCGTCGGTGTCGTTGTCGTTGAAGGTGACGATGCCGGCACCGAGGACGGCGGAGGTCGCATCCACGACCGAACCGGCAGCCGTCACTGTGATTGCCTGTCCGTCCGGATCGCTGTCGTTGTAGGTCAGCGCGAAGGTCGGGATGACGATCGCGGCGCCGCTGCCACCGATGTTGGTGATGATGGCGTCGTCACGCACGATCGGAGCCCGGTCCTCGTTCAGGATGTTGACGGTGAAGGTCGCGCTCGCCGTATCGCCGTCGCCATCCTTGAGCGTGTAGGTGAACACGTCCGACTGATTGCTCGGAACGGAGGCCGGACCCGTGTAGGTGTAGGCGCCGTTGTCGAGGTCGACCGCGAGCTGTCCGCCGATCGCGGTCGCGATCGTCAGCACGTTCGTCGTGGCATTGAAGGTGAACGTCGCGGTGCCTGCACCCGAGGCGGTGATCGCATCGGTGACCGGGTCGTAGGTGAACGTCTTGCCGCCGATGGCGACCGAGCTCAGGTACCCTCCGTCGGCGCCGAAGTTTCCGGCACCTTCGGTCAGCAGATTGCCGGTGGTCGTCGCGCCGGTGACGGTGGCGACGAGCGTCGCGGTCAACTGCCCGAGGTCGGTGACGACGAGCGGAGCGATCTGACTGCCCGTCACGCCGTTGAAGGCGATCGGATCGAGCGCCGACACCGTGACGCCGGAGCCGGCGCCGAGCGCATGCGCGACGATGTTGTTGGTGTCGAGGAAGCTCTCCCACGCCGCCTGCTCGGTAGCGTCGATGCCGGCGCTGCCCGAGGGCTGGTTGGGCTGACCGTCGGAGATGAAGTAGGCGACGTTCTGAGCGCCGGTGATCTTACCCGCCGAGCCGAAGGCCGCCATGATGTCCGTCAGGGCTTCGTCGTAGTTGGTCGAGTTGAGCGGCACCAGGGCTTGAACAGCGGCCTTGGCATCGGCAACCGACATCCAGACCGAGCCGATGGCTGCGGCGTTGGTGTCGAAGGTGACGATGCGGACGGCGACGTTGCCGAGCGCGTCGTACTGCTCGAGCAACTCGATGACCGAGGCCTTCAATACGTCGAGCCGGGTCAGACCCGTCAGACCCGACGGATCGCCCATCGAGCCCGAGACGTCGAGGATCAGCGACACGTTGGTATCGACGTCCGCCGACTCGTTGATCGTCTTGGTGACGGCACCGCCGACTGGCGTGTCGTCGTCGACCGTGACCGTGAGCGAGCCAGAGGCCGGATCGCCGTCCTTGTCGGTGAAGGTGAAGGTGAAGGCGAGCGGCAGGTCGTCCTCGTTCGCCGGATTGAAGAGCGGATGCACCAGGGCTGCGCTCTGCGTGAAGAGGTACGAGCCGTCGGCGTTGACCTTGAGCGTGAAGGCCGTGTTGCCGCTGACGGCGCCTTTGCCCGTCAGCGTGACGTTGCCCGAGCCGTCGGTCACGCTCGTATAGGCGACCACCTCCTGTCCGGGCAGACCGCTTGCGAGCTTGTAGATCGCGAGCACGCCGGCCGGGCCGGTGACGGAGATCGAGCCGAGGCCGTCGGCGCCGATCGAGAACAGCGTTCCGGCGCCTCCGGAAGCCGTTGCGGGAGAGGCTGTAACGTCTGCATCAGTGGCGAGCGGAGTCGTCTGGCCTTCGATCGAGTTGGCGGCGAACGCTCCCTTGCCCTCGTCGTCGGTCAGGTTCGGGTTGACCACCACATTGGCGATCGCCGTGTCGTCGTCGATGTTGATGGCGAGCGTGCCATTGGCCGACTCGCCGTCCGCATCCGTCACGGTATAGCCGACGGTGAAGTCGAGGTTGTTCTCGTTGCCGCCGGACGGATGCGAGATCGGAGCGTTCTGCGTGACGATGTAGCCGCCCGTTGCCATGTCGATCGTGATCGTCAGAACCGTGATGCCGCTTTGCTTGACGAGACGCGTGGTCGCGTTCGGGGAGTCGACCGTGAAGCTCAACGCGGGCGGCACCGTTATGCTGCCGAACGCGAAGGTCAGCGCACCGTCGCCACCGGAGGCGGAGAGCGTGCCCGTCGTGTTCAGCGCGTTCGCATCGTCGCCCGTGCCGCCGGCATTGCCGCCAGCGAGCGCGTCGTCGTCGAGCTGCACCGTGGCGTTGGTGCCGGTGATCGGGATGCTGTTGTTGATCGTGATGGAGAGGGTCGCCGTTGTCGTGTCGCCGTCGCCGTCCGTCAGCGTATAGGTGAAGGTGTCGGTCACGCCGCCGGGGGTTCCCGGATTGCGGGTGTAGCTGTAGCCGCCATCGGAGTTGATGGTGAGCTGGCCGTACTGGCCCGTCGTCAGGCCGCCGATTGCGCCAGCGCCGCCGAAGCCCGTGATCGCGACAATCGCCGCACCGCCGTCGGCACCGACCGAGTCGGCCCCGCCGTCGCCTTCCGCATCCGTGATGACGTTGCCGACCGCCGGTAAGACGCTTCCCGAGGGGATCACGTCGGTGTCGTTCACCGCGATCGCCGTGTCGTCGTCGATGTTGATGTGAAGTGAGCCATTGGCGAAATCGCCATCGCTGTCGGTCACCAGGTATCCGAGCGAGAAGTTTGAATTGTTCTCGTTGGTTCCAGCCGGGTGGGCAATCGGTGCCAACTGGGTGACGGTGTATGCTCCCGTGGCCGTGTCCAAGGTGATTGCCATCACCTTGGTTGTGCCCTGGAAGACTTCGGTGAGGCTTGAGTTGACGAATGACGCAGTGAAGTCGAGCGGGGTTGTGACAGAGATCATCGACCACGTCAGCGGCCCGTCGCCGCCCGAGCCCGAGAGGAAGCCTGTGGCATTGATCGAGTCCGGATCGTCGCCGGTGCCGCCGGGGTTGCCGCCGGCGCCGGGCACCGCGTCGTCGTCGAGCTGAACAGCGCCGTTGGCGGCCGTCACAGGACGCGCATCCCCGATGGCAATGGTGAGTGTCGCCGTCGTCGTATCGCCGTCGCCATCGGCAACGGTGTAGGTGAACACATCGCTGACACCGCCGGGCGTTCCCGGATTGCGGGTGTAGCTGTAGCTGCCATCCGCGTTGATGGTGAGATTGCCGTATTGGCCGGTAGTCGTGCCGCCGATCGCTCCGGCACCGCCGAAGCCGGTAATGGCCGTGACGGCGAGGCCGCCGTCGGCGCCCGAGCTGTCGGCGACACCATCGGTCGCATTGGCGTCGCCGCCGACGCCATCGAGGCCAGTGATAACGTTGCCGGTCGCCGGGCCATAGGCGCCCGCAGCGATCGAGTCGGAATCGTTTGCAGCGCTCGCGCCGTCGTCGAAGAAGCGGATCTTGTCGCCGATGGTATAGCCGGCGCTCGCCACGTCGTTGTCGCCATCGGTCACGGTGACCACGGCAATCAAAGCGAAATCGGCGATATCGAGCACATCGTTGGGATCGGGGTTGAGCGGGTGATCGAGCGACAGATACTGCTCGACCTTGAGCGTGCCGGCGGCCGCATCGATTTCGACTGCGAACGCCACCTGTCCGTCGAACGCACCGCCGACGACCTTGCCGACGACGACGGTCGGGCTCACTTGGACGAGCTCGATCAACGATCCATCGGTGACGGCGAGACCCGGAGGCACTGAGCCGACGGAGAGCGAGTAGGCGACGGAGTTGGTAGCGGCCGCGCCATCGGCGCCGAAGGCGATCGTCGGAACGACCACGGGACCGATGCTGTTCGCGGTGGCGATGACACCGGTTCCGCCGACGTCCGGATCGTCGCCGGCAACGAACGCACCGATGGAGATCGTCGGTGCCGTGCTCGTCGTCGCGGTCTCGTCGAGAACGGTGTCGCCGTACATCGAGAAGTTCAGCGCAACCGTCGGTGCATCGTCGTCGAAGACGATCGAGAGCGTGCCGTTGGCGGTGGAGCCGTCGGAGTCGGTGATGACGTAGCCGAGATCGACGACGGCGTTCAGCTCCTCGTAGTTGGGGCCGCCAGCGTGCAGCACGTTGTCGAGGAGGGTAACGTGATAGGCGCCGGTCGCCGGATTCGTGATCACGACCTGGAAGAGTGGGCCGCGCGGGCCGGTCGCCGTCAGGATGTTGCCGGCGACGGCGAGTGTGGCTGTCTCGAGGCCAACCGCAATGCTGGCGCCGTTGAGTGCGGGGGCAAACGAGAAGGTGCCGGGCACGTCGAGACCGACGCTGCCGCCGAGGGTGCCGGTGAAGGTCGCCTCGCTCACATCGGCCGGATCATCGCCGGTATTGGCGTCGAGATCGCCGATGATGCTCGCCGAATTGCCGCCGGGCAGCCCATCGTCGTCGACGGTTGCTGTTGCGGTGCCGCCCGTCGGCGCATTGGCGTCGGTGATGTCGAACTCGAAGGCGCCGTTGTCGGGATCGCCGTCGCCGTCCGTCACCGTGAAGGTGCCGGTGATCTTGACGGGATTGTTCGTCGGGTTGTCGGCCGTGAGCTCGTACGTGCCGTCGGCCTTTACCTTTATGGAGCCGAGGCCGAGATCGACATTCTGCGAGAAACCGTCGGCGCCGAACACGAGCGGCGTGCCGTTGATGGCGGTGACGGTCGCGCCGTCGCTGCCGGGCGCGAAGTCGAAGACGCCCGTGATCGTCGCGCCTTCGGCGACAGACTGAGCCGGCTCGTCTTGTGCCGTCGGCGCGGCGTCGAAGAAGCCGAAGAGGTTGCCGGCATTGTACGTGGCCGAATCCGTGTCGCCGTCGGCGTCGGTAATGGTGGCGACGACCTTGACGAGATCGAACGGCAGAAACTCGAAGTCGTTCGGGCCGAAATTCGGATCGTGCACGACAGCCCGCTGCTGGTCGAAGGTGACCGTGCCGGTGACGGCGTCGATCGAGATGACGAAGACGACATCGGCCGGATTGGGGCCGATGCGGCCGACGATGTCGTTGCCTTCCTTGGCGACGGTGACAACGAAGCCTGTCACTGTATCGATGAGGCCGCTCGGGCCGCCTGAGGTGTCGACGGCGAAGGTGATGCTGCCGGGGCCATCGGCGCCGAAATTGCTGTCGAAGATGCCGGCGAAGTTGCTGGTGGCGTCGGTGCCGAGATCGGTCTCGTCGACGGAGAGCAGGCTCGGAGGAATGCACTCGTCGACCACGACATTGAATCGCGCGTCCTCGGAGAAGTTCTGACAGACCTCGATCATCGGCTGGTCGTCGACGACTTCGACCTTCAGCGTGGCGGTCGCCGACGAACCGTCCTCGTCGGTGAGCTTCACGAGGATGTTGTCGAAGATGCTGTCCTCGCCGGCGCCCGGATGCGATTCGGGCGCAAGGAGAGTGTAGGTGTAGCTGACGACGCCGGTGGCCGCATTGAAGCCGGTGATGGCGAGCTGATTGCCGAGCGGGGTCGTGATGACGACGCCCGGAATGAACACGCCGTTGGAAATCACGAGCGTGCCGCCGACGACAAGGTCGTCGATGCCGTCGGGCGCGGTCACCTTGAAGTCGCCGGTGTTGGCTGCGAGCTCGTTGGAGTCGACCTCGCCCGGGCGGAGCAATGGCGTTCCGTCGAGCAGGGCGCCCGGCAACCCGTCCTCGTCGACGATCGTGTCGCCGCCTTCGAGATTGATGTCCGAGATCGTGACCGGATCGTCCGTTCCGAAGATCGTGATCTTGAGGATCGAGCCCTTCGTCACGAAGCCGTCGGTCGCCTTGTACTTGAAGCTCTCGGTGAGCCTCTCGCCGTCGCTCAGGCCCTGCACCTTCGCGAAGGCCGCAGGCTTATCAGCATTGCTGTACAGAGTGTACGTGTACGAGCCGTTGGTGTGGATGACGAGCTTGCCGAACTGGCCGAAGAAGGTGCCGGCCGTCGTCACCTTGAGGACATTGTGATTGGCGTCCGTATCTGCGCGATCGGCGAAGCTGCCGAACGGAGCGCCGGGATGGGCGAGCGCCTTGAGCACATTGCCCTTGGCGAGGAGGGGGCCATCCTCCTTGACCCAGTTGCTGTCGGGGCGCAACACCGGAGCGGTGTTCTGTCTGCAAAGCTCCTCGAACGTGACGACGGTAGGCTTCTTCTTGAGGGACACGACAAAACTCCACGCAACGGAACCAAAGGACACACGCGCCACCCGGCGGGGTGGGTCTCAGAGCGGGTCCGGGCGCCGTTGCCGGAGGGATCAGCGGTTCATCTCGATTGCTGTGAGACGTCCGCGCTCGTCGGTTTTGCTGTTCGTCCGGGTCGGCACCAAACCCTTTCCAAGTCGTAAATAGCCTGAGCAAAACCTGTGCCTGAGAAGAGAGTAAAATTTTCCTTAACATTTAAGAGTGCAGCGAAAAGATAACGACAGAAGCCATAAGTCATTGATATGACGAGTAGATATAGTATTGAGGAAACGCAAATAGCCGTACTTCTGACACCGCCTATTGCAGCATCGCCAAAAGTAGTTTGTCCCATATTGGGAAGGCGTGATCGCGCGGACGTCTCAGCCGATCTCGAAAAGACCCGCCATGCCCTGTCCGCCGCCGATGCACATCGTGACGACGGCGAGTTTGGCGCCGCGCCGCTTGCCTTCGATGAGCGCGTGCCCGGTCATGCGCGCGCCACTCATGCCGAAGGGGTGTCCGATCGAGATCGAGCCGCCGTCGACGTTGAGCTTCTCCATGGGAATGCCGAGGCGATCGCGGCAATAGATGACCTGCACCGCGAACGCCTCGTTGAGCTCCCAGAGATCGATGTCCTTGATGGCGAGGCCATGCCGCTGCAGCAGGCGCGGTACGGCGAACACCGGACCGATACCCATCTCGTCGGGCTCGCAGCCGGCCGCCGCCATGCCACGATAGGCGCCGAGAATTTCGAGGCCGCGGCTCTCGGCGAGCTTGCGCTCCATCAGCACGCAGGCCGAGGCTCCGTCGGAAAGCTGCGAGGCGTTGCCGGCCGTGATCGTGAAGCCTGCGCCCCGCACCGGCTCGAGCTTGGCCAATCCGGCAGCGCTCGTGTCGGGGCGATTGCCTTCATCCTTCGTAAGCGTCACCGTCTCGAGCCGCTTCTCGCCCGTCGCCTTGTCCTCGACCTCTTTCTCGGTCGTCAGCGGGACGATCTCTTGGTCGAAGCGGCCGGCCTGCTGGCCTGCGGCCGTGCGCTGCTGGCTGATGAGCGAGTACTCGTCCTGCGCCTCGCGGCCGACGCCATAGCGCGCGGCGACCACCTCGGCCGTATCGATCATCGGCATGTGCAGCGTCGGCACATGCGTCTTGAGCCAGGCCTCCTCCCTGTTCGTCTGGTTGGCCGAGCGCGCGACGAGGCTGATCTGCTCGAGCCCGCCCGCCACCATGATCGGCACGCCGCCGGCAACGATACGCTCGGCTGCGACGCTGATCGCCTGCAGGCCTGAGGAGCAGAAGCGATTGATGGTCGTGCCCGCCGTCGTCACCGGAAGGCCTGCGCGCAATGCCGCCTGCCGCGCGATGTTGAAGCCCTGGGCCGCTTCCGGATAGCCGCAGCCAGCGACCACATCCTCGACCTCGGCCGGGTCGAGCTTGGCGCGTTTGACCGCGTGCTCGATCGCATGTCCGAGTAGGGTCGCGCCGTGCGTGCGATTGAAGGCGCCTTTGTAGGCACGGCCGATCGGCGTGCGCGCCGTCGAAACGATCACAGCCTCACGCATCGTCGGTCTCCTTGGCGTCGAGGTCGCCGAAGCTCTTGCCCTCGCGGACGAGGCGCTCGAGCAGTGGCGCGGGCTCCCAGTAGTCATGCGTTCTCGCGAACGTCTCGATGCTGTCGAGGATCGTCGCGAGCCCGGTCTCCTCGGCCCAATGCATCGGTCCGCCGCGCCAGGCGGGGAAGGCATAGCCGTTGATCCAGACGAGATCGATGTCGCTCGCGCGGAGCGCGATGCCTTCGTCCAGCACCCGCGCGCCTTCGTTGACGAGCGGATAGAGACAGCGCGCGACGATTTCGCCGGCGGGTATGGTGCGGCGCGCGATCCCGGCAGCTTTCGCGGCCTCCACGATCACCTGATCGACGATGGGATCGGGTATGGGCGCGCGACTGCCGGCCTCGTAGCGGTAGTAGCCGGCGTTGGTTTTCTGACCGAGGCGGCCCATCTCGTTCAGGCGATCGTCGATGACCGAGGTTCGCTTGTTGGGCGCACGCAGATGCGCGAAGGCCTTACGGTTGCGATAGCTGATGTCGAGGCCAGCGAGATCCTTCATGGCGAAAGGCCCCATCGGCAGGCCGAAATCGGTGATCGCCTTGTCGACCTCGGCGGGAGACGCCCCCTCTTCGAGCAGAAACCCGGCCTCGCGGATATATCCGGCGAGCATCCGATTGCCGATAAAGCCGTGGCACACGCCGGCGACGACCGGGAGCTTCCTGAGCTTGCGTCCGAGCGCCATCGCGGTGGCGAGCGTCTCCGAGGATACCGACTTCGTTCGAACGACCTCCAACAGCCGCATCAGGTTGGCGGGCGAGAAGAAGTGCAGGCCGAGCACCTTGCCGGCACGGTGCGGCAGTGTCGCCGCGATCTCGTCGACGTCGAGGTACGAGGTGTTGGAGGCAAGGATCGCGGACGGCTTCGCCACCTTGTCGAGCTGTGCGAACACCTGCTTCTTGATCGGCATCTCCTCGAACACCGCCTCGATGACGATGTCGGCGTCTGCGAGCGCCGCATAGTCCGAGGTTGGTGTGATGAGACCCATTCGCTTCTCGACATCGGCGGCAGCGAGGCGGCCCTTGGCGGCCGCGGAGTCGTAGGTGCTGCGGATCTTGGCGACGCCTCTCTCGAGCGCCTGTGGATTGGCGTCGAGGATCGAAACCGGAATGCCGGCTTCGGCGAAACACATCGTGATCCCCGAGCCCATCGTGCCCGAGCCGATGACGGCCGCGCGCGCGATCGGTGCCGTCGCGGTGGCCTTGGTGATCCCCGGAACCTTGCCCGCCGCCCGCTCGGCGAAGAACACGTGGCGGAGCGCCCGTCCTTCGGCGGAATTCAAGCACGCCTCGAAGATCTCGCGCTCGCGCTTGAGCCCCTGATCAAAGGGCAGGGTGACGGCCGCCTCCACGCAATCGACGCAGGCGAGCGCCGCACGCTGCCCCTTCGACCTCTTCGCGATCTCGGCGCGCTTGGCATCGAACCAGGCTTTGTCGCGGTCCTCGATCGGCTTGTCGCGCACGAGGCCGTGCGGTCCGCCCTCCGCGATCTTTTCCTTCGCGAAGGCGATGCACCCCTCGGCGAAGTCGCCCTCGACGATGCGATCGACGATGCCGAGGGCCAGCGCTTTCCTGGCCGGCACCGGATTGCCGTCGACGATTATGGCGAGGGCCGCCTCGACACCGGCGAGCCGCGGCAGCCGTTGTGTCGCCCCGGCTCCGGGCGGCATGCCGAGCTTCACCTCCGGCTGGCCGACGACGGCGTCGGGCGCGGCCACGCGATAGTGGCAGCCGAGTGCGATCTCGGACGCCCCGCCCAAGGCGAGCGTCTTGATCGCGAGCACGACAGGCTTGGCGCTCGCTTCGACGGCCGTGATGATGTCGCGCAGCGTTGCCTGGCCTTGAGGCCAGGGCTTGCCGAACATGCGGATGTCGGCCCCCGCGATGCCACCCGACCCGCCCCCGCGCAACACGATGGCCGATACGGATGCGTCGGCATTCGCACGTTCGATGCCGGCGATGATCGCATCCGGCACGCCGGGACTCATGGCGTTGACGGGCGGATTGTCGATGGTGATGACGGCAATGCCGTCGGAGACTGAGTAATCGGCGCCGGGCACGTTGGACCTCATGACGAATTTCGCGTCATACTAGGAGAGGGACCGGACAGGCGCGAGCGCAAATGGGGCTTCAAGCCCTCGCGCATCGTGCTACGTCCAATGCGTTTTTTACAGGACCAGAAGGGGAAGCGAGAATGACCGTCGCCGCTTGCGTGGGCATGGGACTGATCGGCAGCTCGTGGGCGGTGGCGTTCGCCCGTCACGCCGATATCGTGCGCGTCTACGATCCCTCGCCGGAAGGCCGGGCGAACGGGCTAGCCTACATCGACCGGGCGATGAGCGATCTCGGCAAGGCCGGCATCATCGCCGATCCGGTGGCGGCGCGCTTGCGCATCAAGCTCGCGACGAGCCTCGAGGATGCGGTCGGCGACGCAGACTACGTGCAGGAGAGCGCCACCGAGAACCGGGTGCTGAAGCGCGAGCTGTTCGCCAATCTCGACAAGGCGACACCAGCCGGGGCCGTGATCGCGAGCTCCACCTCCGAGATCCCGCCGTCGGAGTTCATGACCGGTCACAAAGGCTCGGCGCGCATGGTGGTGGCACATCCGTTGAACCCGCCGCATCTGGTGCCGGCCGTCGAGCTCTGTCCGAGCCCCGAGACGGCGCCGGAGACGGTCGAGCGGGCGAAGGTGTTCATGGCCGCGTGCGGTCAGGCGCCGCTCGTCATGACGGCCGAGCGCAAGGGCTTCGTCATGAACCGCCTGCAGATCGCGCTCGTGCGCGAGGCCTGGCATCTGGTGGCGCAAGGCGTGTGCTCGCCGCAGGACGTCGACATCGCCGTCCGCGATGGCCTGGCGCATCGCTGGTCGGTCATCGGCCCGTTCGAGACCTTCCAGCTGACGACCCGCAAGGGCTATGCGCAGATGCTGACGACCTATGCCGAGACGCTCGCAAACATCGCCGACGATCTCGATAGCGGCTTCCCGTTCGATAAGGCGTTCGGCGAGAAGCTCGATACGGCAATGAGCGGCCCGCTGTCGTCGGACGCCTACGACGCCAAGATGGCACGCCGCGACGCGGGGCTGTTGCAACGGCTGACGCTGAGGAAGCGGTGAACGTTCTCGACGCGTAGTGCGGGTTGAGCCCGGTCCTGATCCGGGCGAAGCCCGCCATATCAATTGCAGTATTCGTCGTGGCGGGCTTCGCTTCGCTCAACCCGCCCTACGTCCCCGATCACACCCCGAACAACCCGATCACCAATCCCTGGATCAACAGCACGCCGAGCCAATGCAACCCATCGATGAGGGTGAGGGACGGCTTGTTGCCCTGGAAGCCGTGATTGGTGACGAGGGTGGTCAGCACGAAGCCCAAGTAGACGACGAGCGCGGAGATCAGCCCGTTCTTGACGGTCACCTGACCGATGCCGAGATGTCCGATCGTGCCGGCGAGGATGTAGGCCATCACGAGCTGCGCGGCGAAGGCGATGACGAAGGGGAGGGGCGAGGGCTTCCGGCTCTTAAGCTCGGACTCGGTCTTGCCGAGGGCGGCCATCCAGTATTTTGCAAGCGCCATATACCAAACGGCGCCGAAGATGTAGCTCGCGATGGCCGCGAACAGCACTGCGAGATAGCTCACGCCAGCGAATGCCATTGACCCCTCCCCTTGGTTCCTGACGGCAGGTTAGGCCGGCGTCTTCCGGTCAGCTAGCCGCCCGAGCCGGTCGTCGTGGTGGTCGTGCTGGTCCCCGTCGTCGACGTGCCGGTGGTCGCCCCGCTCTCTGTCGCGGCAGGTGCGGTCGCCGTAGCCGGTGCCGGGCTCTTGCTCACCGCGCCGATGACGGCCGACATGACCAGGAACACCAACAGCCAGTGCACGCCGTCGATCACCGTCAGCGTGAGCCGCGCGCCCAAGTTCGCGTAGTTGACGAGGATCGTCGTCATGACGAAGCCGAACCAGACGGCAAATCCTGTCTCGATGGCGCCCGCGATCGTCGTCTCGCCCAACCGGCGGATGGTGATCGCCAGCATGATCGTCATGATGATCTGGGCGATCGCCGAAAAGATGTAGCGCCGGGGCGAGTTGATGCCGCCCGCGGAGGCCACCGCCGACTTCCAGACCTGGCCCGCGATCGCATACCAGGCCCAGCCCGTGATGAGGCCGGCAATGAAGGCGTAGAGCACGGCGTTGCTGTCGAAATCGGGGAGCCGCTCGATGATGCCGTTGATGCGGTTTGAGAGAAAGTCCATGTGCGCCCCCTGCGTCGGCCCTCGCCCAGATTGCGCCCTTCTACACGGGCGCACGGCGAGAAATGTTGCAGGACTGCCACTTGTCCCCAGCCGAATGCGGCTAACGGCGTGAGCGGGCTCAGCTTTTCAGTCGCCAGACTGCCGTTCGCTTGATCTCGGCGTCCTCGAGCTCGCGGGTGACGGGGACTTGGTAGGCGCCGATCTCGGTCAGGGCCTCGCGCGGCAGGTAGCTGCGGCCGGGATCGCCGATGAGCACGTCGAGGCCTGCATCGCGGCAGCGGCGGAGCCAGGCGAGCGCGCGCTCGGCGAGTGGCTTCTCGTAGAACAGGTCGCCGACGAGGATGATGCCGGCGGCGGGGACGCCTTCCGCCAGCAGGTCGCGCTCGGCGGCTTCGACCGCGACGGCGTTCTCGGCGGCATTGATCCGGATCGCCTCGACTGCGAAGGCGTCGATCTCGGCGGCGAGCACGGACGCCGCACCCGCTTTCATCGCCGCGATGGCGACGAGGCCGGAGCCGGCGGCGAGATCGATCACCCGTTTGCCCTTCACCAGCTCCGGATGATCGAGCACGAAGCGCGCCAGCGCCTGTCCACCCGCCCAGGCGAACGCCCAGAACGGCGGCGGCAGACCTTCCTCGCCGAGCTGCTCCTCCGTCTTCTGCCAGATCGGTAAGCTTTCCTCGGCGAGATGGAGCGTCACCTCGGGGACCAGCGGAGGCGTGAGGAGCTTGGTGTTGGTTCGGATGAAGCTGGCGCGATCGGTGATCGCCTTGCCGTCCGTCACGTCGCGGACTTCGTCTTGAGCCCACCCATCCGGCAGACCTCCGCCCACTCGGCCGGCTGCACGGGTTGGACCGAGAGCCGCGAGTTGTTGATCAGCACCATCTTCGCGAGCTTGGGATTTTCCTTCGCGTCGTCGATCGAGACGGGCTTCGGCATCCGCTCGACCGCGCGAACGTCCACGCACTCCCAGGTGCCGGTGTCGTCGGTTGGATCGGGGTGGGCGAGCGCGATCACCTCGACGATGCCGACGACGTTCTTGCCCTCGTTGGAATGATAGAAGAAGCCTTTGTCGCCGAGCTTCATCGCCCGCATGTTGTTGCGCGCCTGATAATTGCGCACGCCGTCCCAGTACTGGCCTTTCTTCCCGCGCTTCTCGAGATCGTCATAGGAGAACACGTCGGGCTCGGACTTCAGGAGCCAGTAGCCGGTCGAGACGGGGAGAGGGACGGGTTTCTTGGTCATGGTTTTCTCAGAAGAGTCCAATTGGTCGCATTTTCAGATTGCGCTGAAATCACAGCCAGCAAAATGCGATGGGAACTTTTTCTCGTAGCTAATGAGGATCCGTCGAATGCAAGCGTAGATCCCATATCTCCTGTTCTTGAATTGAAATTCACGGTCGCCATTCTGATCGCCGATTCGGGACAGTCCGGCTATTGCTTGGCCAGCCCTCGCAGCCGGTCTTGACCAATCGTCACCTGAACGAAATTCGATCTCATGTTTATCGTCCAGTCTGAGATGCTTTGCGCTGTTACAAACGACCCTGACGACATGAAATGATTCGCCCAAATCGGCCTTTACAATATCCTGAACAGTCTTCGCTTTCTTCTCCGATCTCGCCTCGGCTAAATAGTTCATGACATGAAACACGGCAATGCAGGCAAGGTATGCGTGACGCCTTGATTGTCTATCCTTTTTGAACTCCTGAACTGTCGGCAATGCAATTTCGTTGAAATACTGTGCTGGGGTCATCCTGCACTCCTACTTCCCGATCGTCCCGAGCACCAGGTTCCACGGCCTGACATCGACGCTCTGGAACACGCCAGCCTTCGCGTACGGGTCGGCGTCGGCGATGGCTTTCACCTCGGCGGCGCTCGCGCCCTCGATGACGAGGAGGCTGCCGCAGGGGGTGGCGTCGCCTTCGGTCAAGAACGGTCCGGCGAGCTTCAGCTTGTCGCCGAGCGCCTTCAGGTGCTCGAGGTGCTCTCGGCGGGTGGCCTTGCGCGTTTCGAGCGCGCCCGGCTTGTCGGTGCAGATGACGGCAAACAGCATGGTCTCTCCGCTAATGGTCGTTCGAATGGACTCGATCGGAAGCTTGAGGTGGGGAACCAGACTCGGACCGCGAGTCGTTTTTCTGGACCCCCCCACCCTACCCTCCCCCTCAAGGGGGGAGGAGGTGCTAAACGCGATAGACGCTACCCCCGGATCTCGCCGCCGGTCTGCTTCTTCACCTCGCCGACGATCTTCTGAGCGACCGCCTCGATCTCGGCGTCGGTGAGCGTGCGCTCCTTCGGCTGCAGCGTCACCTCGATGGCGAGCGACTTCTTGCCTTCACCGAGCGACGCGCCCTCGAAGAGATCGAACACGGTGACCTGCGACACGAGCTTCTTGTCGACGCCCTCGGCGGCCTTCACGACATCCGAGGCTGCCACATCGCGATCGAGCACGAAGGCGAAGTCGCGGCGCACGGGCTGCAGATCGCCGGCCTCGAAGGCGGGTTTCGCCTTCGACTTCTTCTTCGGCTGCGGCAACGCATCGAGGAACACCTCGAAGGCGACGGCCGTCTCGGCGATGTCGAAGGCCTTCGTCAGATTGGGATGGAGCTCGCCGAAATGCGCGAGCGCGACTTTCGGCCCGAGCCGGATCGTGCCCGAGCGGCCAGGATGGAACCACCCCGGCGCATCCCGCGTGATCATCAGTCGCGACGGATCGAGGCCGAGCGCGGCGATGAGGGACGCCGCATCCGACTTCGCATCGAACAACCCTGCGTCCGCCTTCGACGCGCTCCACTGCCGTCCGCTGCCTGACAAGTGCGAGAGCCCGACCCGGACGCCCGCGGCGGCGAAGAACTGATCCTCCGGCTTGATGCCGCGATAGGCCTGGCCGACCTCGAACAACCCGAAGTCCGACTGGCTGCGATCGAGATTGCGCTGAGCCGCCGCAAGCAGCCCCGGCAGCAGGCTCGGCCGCATGCTGGTCATTTCCGAGGAGATCGGATTGGCGAGGTCGAGCGCGTCGGCGCCGCCGCCGAATAGCTTCGCCTGACCGCTCGTGATGAAGCTCCAGGTGATCGCCTCGACGAGCCCGCGCGCGGCCAGCACCCGGCGCGCGCGACGCACGCGCTTCTGCGTTTCCGTCAGCACGGCCCGCGCCACGCCACGACCGCGCGGCAGCGCCGTGAACGGCACCTTGTCGATGCCGACGATGCGGACGACCTCTTCCACCAGATCGGCCGCGCCGTGCACGTCCGGCCGCCAGCTCGGCACGGCGACCTCGAGCGTCTCGCCCTTAGCCTTCGACGTGAAGCCCAACGCCGTCAGCACCCGTTCGACCTCCGTGTTCGGCGTATCGAGGCCGGCGAGCCGCCTGACCTGTGCCGGATCGAAGCCGACGACGAGCTTGCGCTCAGGCGTCTTGCCGGCCGTCAGCGGCTTGCTCGGCGTACCGCCGCACAGATCGAGGATCATCTGCGCGCACAGCGCCACGCCCACCGGCACCGACGAGGGATCGATGCCGCGCTCGAAGCGGTAGCGCGCATCCGAGCGAACGCCGGTCTTGCGGCCGGTCATCGCGGTGCGGACGGGATCGAAATAGGCCGCCTCGATGAGCACGTTCGTCGTGCCGTCGCTGCAGCCGGTGGTTTCGCCGCCGATGATGCCGGCGAGACCGAGGACTCCACTGTCGTCGGCGATGACCGTCATGGTCTCGTCGACCTCGTAGGTCTTGCCGTCGAGCGCCGCGAAGGTCTCCCCTGCCTTGCCGAAGCGGGCGTGGATCGTGCCCTTGAGCTTGTCGGCATCGTAGACGTGGAGCGGCCGGGCGCGGTCGTAGGTGATGTAGTTCGTGATGTCGACGAGCGTCGAGATCGGCCTCAAGCCGATCGCCTTCAGCCGCTGTTGCAGCCAGGCGGGTGAGGGGCCGTTTTTGACCCCCTTGATATAGAGCCCGCCGAACACGGGGCAGGCGGCTTCCTCGCCCTTGGGAAAGCGCAGCGCGATCTTGACCGGGCAATCGAATTTGCCCTCTCCCGTCAAGCCGGTCTTGGCCGGCTTCAACGTGCCGTGGCCGGCGGCAGCGAGATCGCGGGCGACGCCGCGCACGCCCAACGCATCGGGACGGTTCGGCGTCACCTTGATCTCGATGACCGGGTCGTCCATCCCCATGACGTCGACGAAGCGCTTGCCCAGATGCTCGGCGAATTTGGGATCGAGCTCGATGATGCCATCGTGCTCGTTCGACAGCTCGAGCTCGCGCTCGGAGCACAACATCCCATTGGAAACGACGCCGCGCACCGGCTTGGCTTCCAGCGTCAGACCGGTGCCGGGAATGTAGGTACCCATCGGCGCGAACACGCCGACGAGACCCGTCCGCGCGTTGGGCGCGCCGCACACGACCTCGAGGATGCCCTTGCCGGTGTCGACCTGGCAGACCCGCAGCTTGTCGGCGTTGGGATGCTGCTTGGCTTCCACCACGCGCGCGATCGTGAAGGCCTTGAGCTTCGCCGCCGGGTTCTCGATCCCCTCGACCTCGAGGCCGATGGAGGAGAGCGTGTCGGCGAGCTTCTCGACGGGGCTATCGGTGTCGAGGTGATCGCGAAGCCAGGAGAGAGTGAATTTCATGGTGCGTCCGGTGTTGACGATCCGTCCAAACCCCACCTCGAACGCAGCCCAATCGCTGGCTCACCCCCTCCCCCCTTGAGGGGGAGGGTCGGGGTGGGGGGTATGCAGCGCAGACCTCGGACGCGCAGTCCCTTCATCCCAAGCGCCTCCAACGAGGGTCAGACCCGCAGGGTCTGACCCCAATCAGGCGCTCGGCCTTCCAGGGCGTGCCTCCCGAAAATCGGCAGAAAGGCTTTAGCTTAGGCCGCGCGGGAACTCAAACGCGGGGTGAGAGCAGCCTTGGTGTTCAATCGCGTGGTGGGGTCCTGGAGCGATACCGATCGCTTTGCTGCTCGGCGGCCTGGGCCTTCTGCCGGTCGCGCTCGCGCTTGTCGGCGACGATGCGGTCGAGGGCGGCATTGACCTCGAATTTTTCGAGTGAGCCGCCTGCCGCAACCCACTCCTTCATGCGCCGGCGCCGCGGAGGCAGGGGAGGCCCATAGGCGTTCACGTCGGCCTCGCCGGGCAGAAATCCTAGGTCGATCACATACCAGGCCATCGCCAGATAGAACACCAAGCTCACGATCACTTGGACAGCGCTACCGGCCGCATGGGCATTATCGTGCGTAAGCCATTTGGCGATGACGGGCACCCACACGATCACGAGCCAGAGCCCCGTCTTGCCGCGGTCGTGCAGCCGGCGCAGGTCGAAGAGGATCCGAGCCGGGATCGCGATCGCTAAAGTCAAAAAGATCAGCGCGCTAGCCGTCAAGCCGACGCTCAGGGCGGCGCCCGCACTTTGTTTCGTGACCAAGGAAACAGCGAAACGTATGCTGCTCCCTGCCAGCCACAAGATCATTAGTTGGGACACCCAGAACGTACGCCGCGGTCACACCGGCCCGACGCATAGTTCAGAAGGCGCTCGACTGACATTGGTGCACACCCATCTCCGGCCACGGACAATGTCGCAGAGCTTTCCTAGCATCCCGTTGCCTGCGCCGCTCAGCACTTCGGTCACACGGCCGAGCCCGTAGCGGGCGTTCAAACGCGGGGCATAACCGGTGGGTAAGGTGCGGACACGCCTCGCCACGGCGCAAGGGCCGTTGAAAAAGGCTGCCGGATTGTCCAGCACGGCGTCAGCGGGACGGATGTTGAGTCGGGGTGTCGAGAGGGGTCCGATCGCGGCGAGCAAGGCCGTGGTCTTAACCCTTCGCTAACCGGCGCAGCCCAGTTTTATTCCCGACAGAACAACGCCCCGGGAGGCAAAATATGCTCGAGCCATCGGTGATCATTCCAGTCGGCCTCTTGGCCGTCGCGGCGCTGCTGAACCTCTGGAAGGGCATCGTGCCGAACTGGCTCGTGATCGTGATGCTGGCGGCCTTTCCGGCCTATGCGATCTGGACGGGCATGGCGCTCGGCGACTTGGGTTGGCACACGCTCGCTTTCGTCATCACCTTCGCGGTGGTGATCGGCTTGTTCGCGGTCGGCCTGATGGGCGGCGGCGCGGGCAAGCTCATTGCGGCCACCGCGCTCTGGCTGCCGCCGGCCTCGGTGCTGTGGTTCCTGTTGCTTGCCGTGGGCCTCGGCGTTGCCTTCCTCATCGCCGGACACATGGTGCAGGCTTCGCGCGGCAAAGCCATGGCCACCCGCTTCGCCGGCATCGTCGCGATGATCGGTGCGGCGTTCCTGGTGCTGCCGGCGGCGTGAGGGGCGCACACGACGCGCAACTCACCACCCCACCTATGGGCGCCCAAGGCCTTACGCGCGATGCGCCTAATTCCAAGGCGAGCCAATGTGGAGGTGATCACGCGTTTCTGCTCATCTTTCAGCGACCGCAGGTGCGCCGCACCTGCTCGAGTGCGTCGTTGAAGGTCTGCAGGTTGTAGACCTCGGATACGAGCTTGCCGCTCTGATCGGTGCCGACGATCGTCATGAAGTCGCCGTCCCGCAGGGTGGTTAGAAACTCGGTGACGATGGAGCTGTCCTGCAACGACGCGGTATCTTGGCGCCGTCTTGCCGTCGTAATCTTGCCGATGAGAGACAGTGCGTATCGCTTCTCCCCGACGACGGCTTGGAACTCTGCGTCGGGTTTCGCTTCGTAGGCGAGCCTGATCTTCAAGTCGGGTGGTCCTCGGCCGAAATTGACCAAGACGAGAGGCAGCGGCTTGGCTCTCACGTCGAATTTGAACACCGGAACGGCCGAGATCGAACAGTAGCGTTGCTCCTCGAAACCTGAATTCCATTCAGGCCACACCGACCAATCGCTAGGCTTGTACGCCCGCTTGACCTGCGGCTTCTCGTCCGGAATGAGCGGTGCATACGGCAGCTCGTAGCCGAGCAGCCCGGCTAGGAAACATGGAATGAGCAGCAGCTTCATCGCTGCCTCCGCCCTCGCTCCTCACGACTTCGTCGCGCAGGCCTCCTCGGCTTGCTTCAGCGCCGCGCTGACGCCGAGCAGGGAGTAGACGTCCGTCGTCTCGGTGCCCTTCTTGGACGTGCCCTTGATGACGAGCTTGTCGCCCTTCTTGAGCGCCGCGACGAACTTCTTCTCGGTGTCGCCGTCCTGGATGAAGGCCTTGTCCTCTTTGGGGTCGAAGGTGAAGGTGTCGGAGCCGATCGCCGCCGAGACCGTCGTATTGTCCTTGATCGGATAGCCGAGCCTGATCATCACCTGCTCGCTGACTTTGTCGGAGGGCCAGAAGGAGATGTAGAGGAAGATGTCGCCGCGCTTGGCGCCCTTCGGCTCGGTGTCCTTGGGTTGGGTCACCGCAAAACAGGTCGTGTCCTTCTCCGCCTTGTGACGGTAGGACGACCAATCCTTGTGCTTCTCGATCAGCTCGGCGGTCTGGGCCGAAGCAGAAAGCGGCAGAGCGATCAGGGCGGCAGCAGCCAGCGCAGCACGTATCAGCATCGTCTCCTCATCGATCAGTCCCGGCGCTTCCCCGTTCGCGTGCCCGCGATCGCATCGGATCGCGCAACGTCCGTCCCCGGTCCAAGTGGACCGCCCTCGCCGACCGGCCGCTCGGCAAATCGCCCAAGGCTGCGAACCCGGTCATACATCACAATCGCGCCCGCCATGGCAACATTCACGCAGAACGAGGTCGGTATCTTGACGATGTAGTCGCAACGCTCGACGAGCGGGGCAGAGAGCGACCCGCGCTCGGGTCCGAGCACATAGGCTGCCAGCAGCGGATGGCGGAAACTCGGCAGATCGATGGCATCGTCCAAAAGCTCGATGCCGACGAGCTTGCAGCCCTTCGGCAATTCGAGGTCGGCGACGCCCGGATAGCTGTAGATCGGCAGGTGACCGGACGCCTTCGAGGTGTCGGCATAGGATTCGCCGCGGCTCAAGGACGAGCCCACCGTGAAAAAGAAGCTCGCCCCGAAGCCGTGCGCGGACCGGATCAGATTGCCGAGATTGAGCTGCTTGGAGATGCGCTCCGCGCCGATGCCGAAATAGCCACGCATGGAATGTCCCTTTGTCCGAAGGAACATCCTGTAGCCCCTTCCCCCCGTGAGGGGGAAGGCCAAGCGCCTTGGACTTAGACGCGTGAGCGGCTAAGTCCTTAGGGGCTTGGGATGGGGGGAGAGACCCAAGCACGGGTTCATTTACTTTCGACCCCCCACCCTGCCCTCCCCCTCAAGGGGGGAGGGAGATCTTTCGCGATCTCAATCCGACGTTGAGGATCGCTCTTTCCGCCGGAGGAGTCACATGCGCGCTGCTCTCTGCAAGACCTATGGCGGACCCGAGCTGCTCGAGGTGGCCGAGGTGCCCGATCCCGCTCCCGGCCCCGGCGAGGTGCTGATCCGCGTCGAGGCGGCGGCCCTCAACTATTTCGACACTCTCATCATCCGCGACAAGTACCAGTTCAAGCCGAAGCTGCCCTTTCCGCCGTCCGCCGAGATCGCCGGCCGGATCGAGACGCTCGGCGCGGGCGTGACGGGCTTTGCGCCCGGCGAGCGCGTCATGACCTATGTCGGCTGGGGAGGAGCGGCCGAGAAAGCCGTCGCCAAGGCCGAGAACCTGGCGCGGCTGCCGGATGCGGTCTCCTCCGAGGTCGGCGCCGGCCTGTCGGTGACCTATGGCACAGCCATGCACGGCCTCATCGATCGCGGCCGGGTGAAGGCCGGCGAGAGCCTCGTCGTGCTCGGCGCGTCGGGCGGCGCGGGGCTCGCCGCCGTCGAGATCGGCGCCCGGCTCGGCGCGCGCGTCATCGCCTGCGCGTCGTCGGATGCCAAGCTCGAGGCGGCGCGCGCGCACGGGGCAGCCGAGCTCGTGAACTACGAGACGGCGGATTTGAAGGCCGTGCTCAAGGAGCTCTCGGGAGGCAAAGGCGTCGACGTCGTCTACGACTGCGTCGGCGACAAATATGCCGAGCCCGCCGTCCGCTCGCTCGGCTGGGATGGGCGCTTCCTCGTCGTGGGCTTTGCGGGAGGAGAAATCCCCAAGCTCCCCCTCAACCTTCTCCTCCTCAAAAGCGCCTCCGCCGTCGGCGTGTTCTGGGGGGCATATTTGAAACAGGTGCCCGGCGGCCATGCCCGGCATATGCAGCAGGTGCTCGACTGGGTCGCCAAGGGCGAGATCAAGCCGGCGATCCATGGCGTCTATCCGCTCGAGAAAATCGCCGAGGCGCTCGGCGCCATCGAGCGTCGCGAGGCAATCGGCAAGGTGATCCTGAAGCCCTGACACGCCCGGTAAGACAACATTAGCCCTGTCGCTTAGCCACGATTTAAGCCCGCACGCGCACTGTGCTCCCGGGTGTGTGCAGGACAAGCGGACGTGCAAAATCTCAGGGACCAGCGGCCGCAGAACGTGGCGGCGCCGATGGCGCCTGCGACCGCGCGCCCGGCGTCCAAATCCGCGTCTGTCCCCGAAAAACGTCCTCTCGCCGTTCCGCTCTGGCGGGGCATGGCGCTGATCGCGCTGTCGGCCGGCGCCTCGCTCGTCTTGAGCGGCTTGATCTTCAGCGCCGGTCCCATGACCTTCGCGGCGCTCTCCGCCGTCATCGGCACGCTCGTGATCATGGTGGCCGGCGTCGCCATCGCACTGAGGCCCGATCCGGCTCCCGCCGCCCCCGTCGAGATCGCGCCCATCGCGCATCTGGGTGATCGCCTCGAGCGCTCGATCGAGAGCCTCAAGGACATGCAATGGGAGCTGCGCGAGAACGAGGCGCGCTATCGCGACCTGCTCGACAGCCAGCAGGACGTCATTGTCCGCCGCGACGTGGCGGGCCGTCTGCTGTTCGTCAACCAGTCGTTCTGCCGGGTATTCGGCGTCGAGGCGGCGAACGTCCTCGGCCGCAGCTTCCGCCCGCGCAAGCTCGATGGCGCCGATGTCGCGCTGCCGCAGGTCGCCGGCGCCGAGCGCCGCCGCCACTACGTGCAGCAGGTCGAGACCTCGCAAGGGCCGCGCTGGTTCGCCTGGGACGACTATGTGGTGCCGGGCGACGATACCGGCGCCATGGAGGTGCAGACCGTCGGCCGCGACATCACCGAGCAGCGCGAAGCCGAGGTGCAGCTGCAGGAGGCGCGCGATCAGGCGGAAGCCGCCAACCGTGCAAAATCGCGTTTCCTTGCGGTCATGAGCCACGAGATCCGCACGCCCATGAACGGCATCATGGGCATGACGAACCTGATCCTCGACACCGAGCTCACCCCCGACCAGAGCACCTACGCGCGCGCCATCAAGCAATCCTCGAAGACGCTGCTGTCGCTCATCGACGAGATCCTCGACTTCTCCAAGATCGAGGCCGGCCGCATCGAGCTCGCCCTGCAGCCATTCGCCGTCGACGACCTCGTGCAGGCCGTCGTCGAGCTGTTGGCCCCGCGCGCCCACGTCAAGGGTCTCGAGATCGGCTGGCATGTCGATCCGGACCTGCCGCGCACGCTGATCGGCGACGAGGGGCGAATCCGCCAGATCCTGACGAACCTTGTCGGCAATGCCATCAAGTTCACGGATACCGGCGGGATCAGCGTCGTCGTCAGGCCGGCGGAGCCGTCGAGCCCGGACACGCTCAGGCTCACGATCGACGTCGTCGATACCGGCATCGGCCTGAGCGAGGAGGCCCGTCTCGACGTGTTCGGCGAGTTCGTGCAGGCGGATACGACGCGCGCACGCCGGTTCGGCGGCACGGGCTTGGGGCTTGCCATCTCGCGGCGGCTGGCGACCGCGATGAACGGCGACATCTCGGTCACGAGCGGGCTCGGCGAAGGCTCGACCTTCGCGGTCACGATCGAGGTGGGGCTGATCCCGGGCGTCGAGCCGCTCCGCTCGGCCTGGACCCCGGTGCGCAAGCAGCGCATTCTGATTCTGGAAAGCCGTCCGGTCGAGGCCAGCCTGATCGCCCGCACGCTCGAAGCCGCAGGTCACGAGGTCGACGTGCGTCCGGCGAGCAGCCCCGATGCCCTGCCGGACGGCGTCGCTACATTGCCCTACGACACGGTCATTGCCGATGCCGCGATCGCGCCCGAGGCGATTGCCGGCTGGCGGATACCCGCCGAGCCGTCTTCGGGTGGTCCTCGCGCCGAGCGCGGCATCGTGCTCATCGATGCCTCGCAACGCGAGGCCTTGCGCGCGTTTCGCCGGATCGGATTCGACCGCTACTTGCTTCGTCCGGTGCGGGCGACGTCGCTGATGTCGCAGATCAGACCCCGTCGCGGCGAGGCGAGCGGCGATATCGCGACTGAAAACTCTGGTAACGGTGCACCGAAAGCCGGCGAGCCCGCGCGCCGTCGCTGCCGCATCCTGCTCGCCGAGGACAACGACATCAACGCGTTGCTCGCCATGCGCATGGTCGAGGCGGCAGGCGCCGACGTCGATCGCGTGCAGAACGGGCGCGAGGCGATCGAATCGGTCGTCGGCCTCGCTTCGGCCGAGATGTACGACCTGATCCTGATGGACGTGCACATGCCCGAGATCGACGGGCTCTCGGCGACCACCGCCATCAAGGCCCTCGACCGCTGGCGCGAGACCGGCCGCCGCCCGCCGCCGGTCGTGGCGCTGACCGCCAACGCCTTTCCCGAGGACCGCCAGCGCTGCCTCCGGGCCGGCATGGACGACTACCTGGCCAAGCCTTTCGAGCGGTCCGATATCGACGAGCTGCTCGAAAAATGGCTCGGCGAGCGGGCCTTGGCCGGACCGTCCTGAGCTGTCCCACCCCTTGTCATCACGCCGTCACGCCTTAATTACATTGCGTGAGCCGTGAATTTGTGGCCGAATCGGTGAACCGGTTCGGGGGAGCTGGGGTTCGCTCGGCGCTTCTGGCTGGCCGGGTCGAGAGACGGGATGTCTGGGAGAAGCCGCATGCGGACGAGACCGCTCAGCCCGCGAGGGCTGGTGCGCCGGTTCACGGTGAGCCGGCCCTATTCGGGTCTGCCCGTGCGCCTGTTGTTCCGGCACACCCCTCGCGCGTTGGCGGCGCCGTTCCTCGCCCGCCGCAAGCCCAACAAGTCCTATGGCAGCATCGGCGATCTCGAGGTTCGCCTGGCGCGCAATCCACGCGACATCCGGCGCGCGCAGCGCCTGCGCTACAAAGTGTTTTACGAGGAGATGGCGGCCGTTCCCGATCCCATCGCAGCGTTCAAGCGCCGCGACGAGGATCCGTATGACGCGGTCTGCGATCACCTGCTCGTCATCGAGCGCAAGCCCGAGCCCGCCAAGCACCGGGGCTGGCGGCGGCCGCGCGTCGTCGGCACCTATCGGGTGCTTCGCCAGGAAGTGGCCGACGCCAACGACGGCTTCTACACGCAGGGCGAGTACGACATCGCGCCGCTGATCGCAGCGAAAGGGCCCGACTATCAGTTCCTCGAGCTCGGGCGCTCCTGCGTGCTGAAGCCTTATCGCAACAAGCGGACGATCGAGCTGCTCTGGCACGGGCTGTGGACCTACATTCGCGAGCATGGCGCCGATGTCATGATCGGCTGCGCGTCGTTCGAAGGCACCGATCCGCAAGAGCATGCGGAAGCCCTGAGCTTCCTCTACCACCATGCGCTGGCGCCGCCCGAGTGGCGCGTGAAAGCGCATTCGCACCTCTACACGAAGATGGACTTGATCCCGAAGGACAAGCTCAACGCGAAAGCCGCGCTCAAGGCCGTGCCGCCGCTCATCAAGGGCTATCTCCGGCTCGGCGCCTTCGTCGGTGACGGCGCGGTCATCGACCGGCAGTTCGGCACGGTGGACGTCTGCATCATCCTGCCGGTCGAGCGCATCGATCCGCGCTACTTCGCGCATTTCGGCGCCCCCGACGAGCAGACCTCGCGGATTGCCCCGGAAGCCAAGGGCGTCATGTAGCGGCTGTAGGTCATGCCCGAGCCGATCGAGTTCTATTTCGATTTCATCTCGCCCTACGCCTATCTCGGCTCGATCGGCATCGAGCGCATCGCCGAGCGCCACGGCCGCGCCGTCGATTGGCGGCCGATGCTGCTCGGCATCAGCGTGCTCAAGGTGATGGGCCTGAAGCCGGTCCCGGACACGCCGCTCAAGGGCCCCTACTCCGATCATGACGCGGCGCGGTTCGCCCGGTATCTCGGCATTCCCTATTCGGCGGCAGCTGAGACGCAGTTCGCGCCGCTACCGTCCGCTCGGGCCTTCACGTGGATCAAGGATCGCGACGCGGCATTGGCCACGCGCTTCGCGCAGAGGATCTTCGCAGCACACTGGGGCGAGGGGCGCGACATGGGCACGGCCGAGGCGGTCGCCGGCGAGGCCGAGGCGCTGGGCGTGCCGCGGGCTGAGCTGCTCGCGGCCATCGAAACCGATGCGGTGAAGCAGCGCCTGCGCGCGCATGTCGATGCCTCGATCGCCAAGGGCGTGTTCGGCGCGCCCACCTTCATCGTCGATGGTGAGATGTTCTGGGGTGCCGACCGGCTCGATCAGGTGGAGCGGTGGATCGAGACGGGCGGGTGGTAGGAGGCGGCGCGGCTCATCGCGTGCCGACGGCTAAGAAGTCTTCTGAGCGTTGTGCATCGCCGTCGCGTCCGCATACAATCGCTCCCGGCGAGCACGCAGGCGACCCGTCGCCCGGTCTTTCGTACAGGACGGTGCCATGAGCGATCCCGAGACCCGCAACCCTTTCGACGGTCCACAACTGCAAGGCGTTCACCACCAGCGCGCCGACATGTCCGGCGCCAATTTCGATGGTGTGAACTTGGATCGCGCGCGCTTTTTCGCGGTGATGACGTCCGCGAAGTTCACCGACACCAATCTTAGTGCCGCGAGCTTCGATGACGTCAATCTCGCGGGCGCGACTTTCAACAACGTCACTCTGTCCGGGTCCACCATCGTCAACGCGAACCTGTCGCGACTGACGATCCGAGGTGTGACCTTGGCCGATACGGATATCCGCGACGCCGATCTGACCGGGACGCGGATCGATGGCGTCCTCGTCAGCGATCTGTTCGCGGCGTATAAGAAGGCGAGTTCCTGACCGTTATCAGAGCATTCGCTGAGCTCGCATCGGAGATTCCGTATGACATCGATTCTCCCGCCCGGCGCCGTGACCGACGCCATGGTCTCAGACTACCGCCGCGACGGCGCGGTGCCGATACGCGGTGTGTTCACGGACTGGGTCGAGCGGTTGCGCGCCGCCATTGAGACATGCCTTGCCGGGCCGTCGGGCGATGCGCGCATCTACGACAGCCCCGGCGGCGGCCGTTTCCTCAACGACTATTGCCGCTGGATGGACGTGACAGAGCTCAACGACTTCGTGTTCAAGTCGCCGGCAGCCGCTGTCGCCGCAAAGCTCATGGGCTCCAAGACCGTGCGCCTCTTCCACGACCACATCCTCGTCAAGGAGCCGGGCGCCGACACGCCGACGCCGTGGCACCAGGACGCGCCCTACTACTCGGTCGAAGGGCCGCTGACCTGCAGCCTCTGGATCCCGCTCGATCGCGTGCCGATGGAGCGCACCGTCCAGTTCGTCGCGGGCTCGCACAAATGGGGCAAGCTCTACAAGCCGATGCGCTTCAACAAGACGGCGCTCAACGAGAACGACGGCCTCGACGTGCTGCCCGACATCGACGGCGATCCGTCGAGGTACAAGGTGCTCGCCTGGCCGCTGGAGCCCGGCGACGCGGTCGCGTTCGACTACAAGACGATCCATGCCGCGCCGGCCAATCTCTCGAAGGCCGAGCGGCGGCGGGCCTTTTCTCTCCGCGTCGTCGGCGACGGCGCGAGCTATCGCCGGGTCGACGGCATCGTCACCTCGCCGCCGATGCGCGACGTGACCTTGCCGCACGGTGCGGCGCTCGCGGGCCCGCAGTTTCCGGTGCTGTTCGGCGGATGAGCGCTACGCCACGTAGGGGCGACCGGCAGGTCGCCCTCTCGCGTCTGCCGCATTTCACGGCGGGCGACCTTCACCCTCGCGCGAGCCCCTTCCCGGCAAGGTCGGCATCGTAGGGTGCAATAGCCTGCCCCTTCGGCAGGCGTATTGCACCAGACCCATCGGCGACCGTCTCACCTGGAAGCGGTGCGATACGCCGCCCGAAGACGGGCGTCTATCGCACCCTACGGGCGGCCTTCACCCGCGCGTGTGCCCCTTCTCGGCAAGGTCGGCATGGGCGGCCTTCACCCCCGCGTGAGCCCCTTCCCGGCAAGCTCCGCCTCGTAGGCCTGCCAATGCGCGTCGCGGTTGCGGCCGAGATCTGCCAGATAGCTCCAGCGGTAGAAGCCGGTCGAGTGGCCGTCGTCGAAGATGATCTGCACGGCGTAGTTGCCCACCGGCACGACCTCGCGGATTTTGACGTTGCGCTTGCCCGGCACCGTCACGCGCTGCGCCGCCGTATGCCCCTGCACCTCGGCGCTCGGGCTCATGACGCGCAACATCTCGGCCGCAAGCGTGTAGGCCTCGCCGGTATCGAAGGCGACGGTGAGGTTGCGCTTCTCGGCGTCGAGCCGGATTTCCGTCGGCCAGGGCTCGGGCGAGGTCATCACTCCACCACGATCCGGGGCGCCGCTTTCGTCGTGCCGCCTTTGAGTGCGGCAGCCACCTTCTCGGCGATGCCGCGATAGATCTTCGCATGTGGACTGTCCGGTGTGACCGCCGTCACCGGCTCGCCGCGATCCGACGTCTCGCGGATCGTCATGTGCAAGGGCACCTCGCCCAGGAACGGCACGCCGAGCTTCGTTGCCTCCGCCGCCGCGCCGCCGTGACCGAAGATGTCGGAACGCGTGCCGCAGGACGGGCAGAGGAAATAGCTCATGTTCTCGACGATGCCGAGCACCGGCACCTCGACCTGCCGGAACATGTTGAGGCCCTTGCGCGCGTCGATGAGCGCCAGGTCCTGCGGCGTCGAGACGATGACGGCACCCTTGAGGGCCACCTGCTGGGCCATGGTCAGCTGCGCGTCGCCGGTGCCGGGCGGCATGTCGACGACCATGACGTCGAGCTCACCCCAGTCGACCTCGCGCAGCATCTGTGAGAGCGCCGACATGACCATCGGCCCGCGCCAGATGACGGGCGTGCCTTCCTCGACGAGGAAGCCCATCGACATGACCTTGAGGCCATAGGCCTGCATCGGCTGCAGGCGATTTTCCTTGACCTGCGGACGCCCTGAAAGCCCGAGCAGGCGCGGCAGCGAGGGACCGTAGACATCGGCATCGAGCATGCCGACCTTGAGGCCGAGCGTCTTGAGCCCGAGCGCGAGGTTGACCGCCGTCGTCGATTTGCCGACGCCGCCCTTGCCCGAAGCGACCGCGATGATGCTGCCGACACCCGGCACCTCGATCTGATCGCGCTTGCCCGGCCGCTGCGGTTGCGGAGGCTGTCCACTGCCGCGCTGGGGAGGCGTTGTGCCTCGCGACGGCGCCCGCTCGGCCGTCAGCGCCGCGTTGACGCTGTCGACGCCGGGCAGCACCTTGACGGCGGCTTCCGCGGCCTTGCGCATCGGCTCCATCGCCGAGGCCTTCTCGGGCGGCACCGTGATCGAGAAATAGACTTTGGCGTTGGCGAGAACGATCTCGGAGACGAGGCCCTGGTCGACGATGCTGCCCGAACCCGTGGGGGCGGGGACGGCTCGCAACGCCTCGAGCACCGCATCCTTCGTCAGGGGGCGGGTCATGACGGATGTGCTTTCTTCGTTTCGTTGTCGGCGGCGACTCTAGTCATGGGGCGCATCCGGTCAAGGCAAGGGCCGTCCAGGCTCGTGCATAGGCCGTGTTTTTCCGTTGCGCCTGCCGGGCGTCCGTCTACTTTTCAATCAAGCCGACGACGCGGCAGCAAGACCGCGCGGCAGGGAGGACGACCCATGCAGACACTGCTCGCCGCGAGCCGGGTCATCGATCGCCTATCGGCCTTCGTCGGCCGCCACGTCTCCTGGCTCATTTTGGCCGCCGTGCTCGTTTCGGCGATCAACGCGATCATCCGCAAGGTTTTCGATATCTCGTCGAATTCCTGGCTCGAGCTGCAGTGGTATCTGTTCGGCACGGTATTCATGCTGGCAGCCGCCTACACGCTGCAGAAGAACGAGCATATCCGCATCGACATCGTGTCGAGCCGCTTCTCCAAGCGCACGCGCGACTGGATCGATGTCGCGGGGCATATGCTGATGCTGCTGCCGCTCTGCGTTCTGATGACGTTCCTGTGCTGGACGTTCTTCTGGCGGACCTACGAGTCGGGTGAGGTCTCGGGGTCGGCCGGTGGTCTCGTGCTGTGGCCCGCTCGCCTCGCCATGTTCTTGGGCTTCCTGCTGCTGCTCGCGCAGGCGATCTCCGAGCTCATCAAACGGATCGCGGTCATCCGCGGCGAGATCCCCGAGCCGTACCCCGAGCACGGTGCGCACGTGCCGCCAGGGGAGACGGCGCAATGATCGCGCTCTTCATCGAGAACATGGCGCCGATCATGTTCCTGGCGCTCGTCGTCTGCCTGCTGCTCGGCTACCCCGTCGCCTTTGCGCTCTCCTTCGTCGGCCTCTCCTTTGCGCTGATCGGTATCGCGCTCGGTCTGTTCGAGCCGGTGTTCCTGCAACTCCTGCCGGAACGCGTCTGGCAGATCATGTCGAACGAGACGCTGCTCGCCATTCCCTTCTTCACCTTCATGGGGCTGATCCTCGAGCGCACGGGCATGGCGGAGGAGTTGCTCGATACCGCGGGCAAGCTGTTCGGGCCGGTGCGCGGTGGTGTCGCCTACGCGGTCATAATCGTCGGCGCAATGCTGGCCGCGACGACCGGCGTGGTGGCCGCCTCCGTCATCGCCATGGGGCTGATCTCGCTGCCGATCATGTTGCGCTACGGCTACGACCGCAGGCTCGCGTCCGGCGTCATCGCCGCCTCCGGCACGCTCGCGCAGATCATTCCGCCCTCGCTCGTGCTCATCATCATGGCCGATCAGCTCGGCCGCTCGGTCGGCGACATGTACAAGGGCGCCATCGTGCCGGGCCTCGTGCTGACCGGGCTCTACATGGGCTATGTGCTCGGCGTGACGTTGTTCAAGCCGGCGGCCGCGCCAGCGCTTCCGGCCGAGGCGCGCTCGTTCGGAGACGGGGCCTCGTATGCCCCGGTGATGCGCGCGGTCGTGCTGCCGATGGCGCTCGTGCTGATGGTCATGATCGCGCTGTTCGCGCCCGAGCTCGCGCGCGGGGTGATTGCCGATCTGTGGCCCTGGCTCGGGTCGGTCGAGGCCGCCACCATCGCGACCCCGGCCGCCAGCATGGCCGCCTTCACGATCGGGCCGGCGGTGGTCTACGGGCTTTACGTCGCGGTGCTGCGCTGGCTGCCTCGGGTGCCCGCCCGGGCAATAGCGGCGATTTTGCAGATTGCCGCGCTGCTCGTGCTCTACCGCCTCGTTTGGTTCCTGGCCGAAGGCTACGTGAGCCTGCCGCCGGCTGGCGATCGGGGGCTCTTCGCCATCGTCGATCTCCTCGTCTGGGTCGCGAGCGGCTGGCATTTCTGTCTCGCCATCGCGTCGCTCTCGCTCGCCTCGCATGCGCTGTGGCGGGCGCCGTCGCCGCCGGTCGCACGTGCGGTTTTCAAGATCATCTCCGACTTCCTGCCGCCGCTGATCCTGATCTTCCTCGTGCTCGGCACGATCTTCCAGGGCATCGCGACGCCGACCGAGGGTGGGGCCATGGGGGCCGTCGGCGCACTTGCGCTCGCGATCCTGAAGGGCAGACTCTCCTTCGACCTGACGCGGCAGGCACTCGATACGACGACGAAGCTTTCAGCCTTCGTGATCTTCATTCTGATCGGCGCGCGGGTCTTCTCGCTCACCTTCTACGGCGTCGACGGCCACAGATGGGTCGAGCACCTGCTGCTCGATCTGCCCGGCGGTCAGGTCGGCTTCCTCGTCTTCGTCAATTTGCTCGTCTTCGTGCTCGCCTTCTTCCTCGATTTCTTCGAGCTCGCCTTCATCGTCGTGCCGCTACTCGGGCCGGTGGCGGAAAAGCTCGGCATCGATCTCATCTGGTTCGGCGTCCTGCTCGGCATCAACATGCAGACGAGCTTCATGCACCCGCCATTCGGCTTCGCGCTGTTCTATCTGAGGTCGGTGGCGCCGCGCGGCGAATATCTCGACAAGGTCACGGGCCGCAAGATGGCGCCGGTGACGACGGGGCAGATCTACTGGGGCGCCGTGCCGTTCGTGATCATCCAGCTCATCATGGTCGGTCTCACCATCGCCTTCCCGCAGATGGTGATGCACTACAAGGGCACCTCGACGGTTGATCCCTCGCAGGTCGAGATCGTCGTACCGGATTCGAGCGGAGCCGGCTTGCCCGATTTCGGCGCGCCCGCCGGGCCAGTTGCTCCGCCGTCGTTCGAGTGAGATTGGGAAAGGGTGGCCATATCCGGACGGCCTTCGGCCAGAGTCTCACGCTGGATCCCCAGCCGTCGTTCGCCTGAGGCTCACTCGTCTGAGGATGACGGAAGTAAGGGTCGCCGAACGAGTGGCACACTCCGTCATCCTCACGCGCGAGCGCGAAGCGCGCAGCTCGCGTGGGGATCCAGCGTGAGACTCCCGGCCGTAGGCCGGTCTCCAAATCTGAGACGATCGGCTTGCAACAAAAAGCCCCGGCAGTGCTGCCGGGGCTCCCGTCGCCTGACATGGAATAGGACGGCCTACAGCGCCTTGTTGCGCTGCTGGCCCATCATGAAGTTGTCGAAGCCGGCCTCGGCCACTTGCTGCCAGAGGAAAGCCTCGTTGCGGAAGGCCTTGATCGATTCGTAGATCGGCTTCCACTCGGCGTTGCTGGCCGATAGCTCGTCGTAAATCCCACTCGCGGCCTTGAACGCCGCTTCCATCACATCCTGCGGGAACGGCCTCAGCTGCGCGCCGCCGGCAACGAGACTGCGGATCGCCTTCGGATTCAGGGCGTCATACTTTGCGACCATCTCCTGATTGGCGTAGCCGCCGGCGATCCGGAGCACAGACTTGTAGCTCTGCGGCAGCTCCTCGTATTTGGCCTTGTTCACGCAGACATGCAGCATCGGCCCGCCTTCCCACCAACCGGGGTAATAGTAGTAGGGCGCAACCTTGTTGAAGCCGAGCTTCTCGTCGTCGTAGGGGCCGACCCATTCGGCGGCGTCGATGGTGCCCTTCTCCAGCGCCGGATAGATGTCGGGGCCGCCGATCTGCTGCGGCACGACGCCGAGCTTGGCGATGACCTTACCGCCGAAGCCGCCGATGCGCATCTTCACGCCCTCGAGGTCGGCGAGCGCCTTGATCTCCTTGCGGTACCAGCCGCCCATCTGCACGCCGGTATTCCCGGCCGCGATCGCGACCAGGTTCTGCTTGGCGAAGAATTTGTTGCAGAGGTCCTCGCCGCCGCCGAAGAACCACCAGGCGTTCTGCGCGCGATAGTTGAGGCCGAAGGGGATGGCGGTCGCCAGCGCGTAGGTCGGGTCCTTGCCCCAGTAGTAGTACATGGCCGTGTGGCACATCTCGACCGAGCCGTCGCCGACCTTGTTGGCGGCTTCGAGCGCGGGTGCGAGCTCGGGCGGCGGGAACACCTGGATCTGGAACTTGCCGTCGGTCGCTTCCGAGACGTATTTGGCGAAGCTCTCGGCGCCGCCGTAAATGGTATCGAGCGATTTCGGGAAGCTCGACGTCATGCGCCACTTGAGCTCGGGCGCCGATTGCGCGATAGCGGGTGCGGCGATCGTCGTGGCGGCTGCGGCGGCAACACCTGCGCCTGCGCCTTTCAAGACGTCGCGCCTTCTCAAGCTCGGACTGGTCATGTCATCTCCCGTGTTTGAATGTTCGCCAACCATCGGCCCTTGAAATTATGACGTTCACTATTGGCCAGAACATGGGACCGGGCAAGCGCCTTGGCTCCGATATGCTCCGTGGGAAGTCTAACCCCGTGTTTGGACGCGGAGCGAGCCGATGACGAATGCCCTGTCCCCATTGGGGGTCGTCCTCGCCGGTGGCCGCTCCGAGCGCATGGGCGGGCGCGAGAAGGCGATGCTGTCGCTCGCCCGCCAGCCGATGATCACGCATGTCGTCGAGCGGCTCGGCCGACAAGTCGAGCGGATGGTGATCAACGCCAATGGCGATCCGGCACGATTTCGTGGGTACGGCCTGCCGGTGATCGCCGATACGATCGAGGGATTCGCCGGTCCGCTGGCGGGCCTGCTCGCCGGGATGGCGTATTCGCTCCAGGCGATGGGTGGGGCCGACGTCGTGACGGTCGCCGCCGATACGCCGTTCATCCCGGACGATCTCGTGGCGAGGCTCGCGGCGGCGCGGCGCGAGGCTAACGTGCCGCTCGCTCTGGCGGCGTCCGAGTCGGGCACGCATCATACCGTGGGCCTGTTCTCGATCGCGCTCATGGGCGATCTCGCCGCGACTCTCAAGGCCGGCCATCGCAAAGCCGGCGCCTGGGCGGCGCAGCACCGGCCGGCCATTGTCATGTTCGACACGATCGTCGCGGGCGGCCGGCACATCGATCCCTTCTTCAACGTCAACCGGCCCGAGGATCTCGCTCGCGCCGAAGAGTATGCCGAGGCGCTTGGCTGATGCAGTCCCCCGTTTCTACGCCCGTGATCGCCGTCGTCGGCTGGAAGAATTCCGGCAAGACAACGCTGGTGACGAAGCTCATTGCCGAGCTCGTGTCGCGTGGCGTGCGCGTCGCGAGCATCAAGCACGCCCACCACATCTTCGAGATCGACCACGAGGGGACCGACAGCTTCCGGCACCGGCAGGCGGGCGCGTCGTCCGTGGCGATCGTCTCGGCGCGGCGCGTCGGGATCGTGCGCGAGATCGCGGAAGGCGAGGAGCCGCCCTTCGAGGCGGTGCTCGCGAGCTTGGGGCCGGCCGATCTGGTGATCGTCGAGGGCTACAAGTCACTGCCGTTGAAGAAAATCGAGGTGAGGCGTCGCGAAAGCAACCGCGATGGCGATCTTGCCCCGGTCGATCCGCACGTGCTCGCGATCGCGGCGGATTATCCGGTCGAGGCAGCCGTGCCGGTGCTCGATTTGAACGATGTGGGGAAGATCGCGGATCTTGTCACGCGGACGCTCGGGTTGCCGTAGGGTGCAATAGCCCGCCTCGGCGGGCGTATTGCACCGTTGGCGTGGCGTAAAGCAGGTGAAATACGGCGCTAGGAGCGCCTATTGCACCCTACGGTTCGTTGCCCTTTTGTCCTTCCGCCACCGCTCCGCCGCGATCGCGGCTGTCACTGACGCCGTGTCTGTCACCTCGGCATACTCGCCGTCCATCACCGCGAGCGAGAGCTGGTGGACGTCCTCGGCGGGCCAGCGACGCCCGGACGTGTCGGTCACGTCGACCGCCCAGCACGCATCCTCGGGCACCACGACGCGGAAGCCGAGGTTGCCCGCATGCCTGACGGTGGCCTCGAGCGAATTGTGCGTCAGCACGCCGGCGATCACGAGCGTCGTGGCGCCGGCCGCCTCGAGCAACGACTCGAGCTCCGTGCCGATGAAGGCGCTGTTGGTTTGCTTGGCGACGACAGCCTCACCGTTGCTGGGCATGGCGCACGCTTTGAACGTGTTCCCCGGCTGGCCCGGACGGTAGGGCGAGGCAGCTTCCGTCGAGTCGTGCCGGACGTGCACGACGGGCGCCTTGGCCTCCCGCCAGGCCGCGAGCAGCTCGGCGATCCGCAGCTCCGCGTCAGGATTGTTGCGCGGGCCCCACTTCGGGTCGTCGATGGCCATCTGCACATCGACGAGAATGAGGTGCGTGTCGATCGGCAATCGCATCGTGTTACCTTGGAAGGATCGCCCAATAGTCCAGATCGAGCACGACGCCGTCCTCGTAGGACCCGTCGGCCTTGCGGCCCGGGAAGCCGTCGGCCGAGCGATCCTTGAGCGCGATCGTGCGGATGCGCAGCGCGCCCACATCGGCGCGGTCGCGCACGGCCGACGTCTCCAGCACCTCCGACCAGGCATACAGCGTATCGCCGGCAAACGTCGGCGCGACATGCCGGCCGCCGTTCAGCGCCGCGATGTGGAAGGCGTTGGCGAGGCCGTTGAACGACAGCGCGCGCGCGATCGAGATCACATGTCCGCCGTAGATGATGCGCTTGCCGAAACGGCCCTGCCGCTCGGTATGCGCGTTGAAATGCACCTTGGCGGTGTTCTGATAGAGCCGGGTGGCGAGCTGATGCTCGGCCTCCTCGAACGTCATGCCGTCGACGTGGTCGATCTTTTCGCCCGCCTGATAGTCGCCGAAGCGATGCGGGCTGCCGGCAAGACCCGTGTCGTAGGCTTTGGGATCGAGCTCCGGCACCGCGCCGCCGATGAGCGACGGGTCCACGCGCTCGCCGAGCTTGGGCAGCACCGCGTCCGGCGTGGGGGACTTGGGGTCGCGCTTGCGCACCATCACCCAGCGATTGTACTCGAGCACCGGCTCGCCACGCTGATTTCGCCCAGTCGATATGACGTAGACCGTGCCGGTCTCGCGGTTGGAGTTTTCCTTGAGGCCGATGACCTCCGAGGTCGTCCAGAGCGTGTCGCCGGGGAACACGGGTTTGAGAAACCGCCCGCCCGCGTAGCCGAGATTAGCCACCGCATTGAGCGAGACGTCCGGCACGGTCTTGCCGAAGACGACGTGGAAGACGAGGAAATCGTCGAGCGGCGCGGCGGGATAGCCGAGGGCCTTCGCGAACGCATCCGATGACTGCACCGCGAACCGGCTTCCCGTCAGCGCCGTGTAGAGCGCGACATCGCCCACCGTGACGGTCCGCGGCGTCGCGTGCCGGAGCGTCTCGCCGACGCGAAAGTCCTCGAAGAAACGGCCGGGGTTGGTTTTGGTCATGGGTGGGGTCCGGATTGTCGGCGACTGCTCGGTCGAGGCTTGGTCTATCGCGTCGGCCGGACTTGGGGAAGCTAGCGCTTGCCCCGTTCCAGGAACGGCGTCAGCTCGCCGTAACCGGTGAAGCGATACTCGTAAGCGAGCCCGAGCTTTTTCGCCGCTGCCTCCGCCATGGCCCCGAGCGCCGGATCGTCGGTCTGGGCGAGATAGACGACCTTCGTGTAGTTGCCGAACATCATGTCGCGCATGCCGGGGCGGTCGAGCCGGTAGTGCTGCCAGATCAGCTTGTCGAACTGGCGCGTGAGATAGTCGGTCAGGAAGAAGGCCGTCAGGTCTTCGTCCATCGCCGTCTTGTCGAAGGCGGCGTTGCCGGAAAAGAAGGCGTAGCAATGCGGCCCCTCGATCCGCTCGACGCCTTCCTCGGCCAGCACCTGGTCGAGCAGCCCGCCGGTGCCGCAATCGCCGTAGGCGACGAGGATGCGGTCGTATTTGCCTTTGGCCGCGCGGATTTTCTCAGCGACGCCGTCCGGGATCTTCTCCGGCGTGTTGTGCCAGATGGCCGGCAGGCAGGTGACGTCGAGCCCGGCGATCCGGTTGAGCTCGATCGCCTCGACGATCTCCCGGCCGAGCGCCCCGCAGGCGATGACGAGGGTCGACCCCTCGCCCCGGCGAAACTCGAACCGATCCTCGGGCGCCAATTCCATGAAGGTGGTATAGCAGAGGCGGGGGTTGGGTGCACGCTTGGCGCTTGCGTTTGGTACAGCTCGTTAGAAGTCGTCGAAGTTCAACGGCCGAGGATTATTGGTGTAATTTCAGTCCAAAGGGGGAAATTCATGACTCAAGAAGAATTCATAACGCGATTGATAGAAGACGTCAAAAATGTTGCAGTATCTGGATTTCTAGATGGGCTTAAGAAGCCTGCGGGGAAACGTCCATCTGACGATTTGATGCGGCAGTCAAAATTCTTCAATGGCCTGAGTGCGGGAGAGAAGGGCGTGGTGCAGGAGATTGTAGATGGCGCTGCCTCACTCTGCCTATTCAGGCTGTTGTGTATAATAGATGGCGTAGCGTCGCTTCAGGGAAAGGAAGCTTATGATCATCTCGAATTCAGGTTTATTGTCGGCGAGAGTGAGAGGCCGATAGAGCGGGATAAAGATGGTTGGGACATGCACGACATGTTTGTTGATCTGGACCGAAAGGCTCGCAGAAATTAGCGTGGATGGGTCCTGAGCCTGCCCTCCGCCCCGGCCTGTGGTGCTGGCAGAGTGTCAACCGACGCCAGCGACGCCGACGATGTCGAACGCCTGAAAGACATCACCAACGAAGCCCACGTCAACCGCTTCGTCGCCGACATGGTCGTCCGCGCCGTCAAACGCCACCACCCGCCCACCCCCGCACATAGGAGCCATGCGACACCGGCTCCGCCCACGTCCCGGGGGCTGGCAGAAGTCGCTTGGCCGCGCTAGAGATAGCCTTGGAACGCCCAATCCAGTTTCAGAACCCAAGAAACCGAGAGCAAGCATGCGATACGAAGCCCCGAAGTCTATCGACGAGGCGGTCAAGCTGCTCGGCGGCGAGAAGGGCCATGCCCGTGTTCTCGCCGGCGGCACTGATCTGCTCGTCCAGATGAAATCCGGCCGGCTCGAGCCGGACCTCGTCGTCGACATCAAGCGCATCGAGGGGATGCGCAAGGTCAGCTCCGAGAAGGGCGGCTTCCGGATCGGTGCGGCCGTTGCCGGCGCCGAGCTCGGCGAGCATGCCGAGATCAAGAAGGCCTGGCCCGGTGTCGTCGAGGCCGCGCGCCTCATCGGCTCGACCCAGGTGCAGGGCCGCGCCAGCATGGTCGGCAACCTGTGCAACGCCTCGCCCGCCGCCGATAGCGTGCCGGCGCTCGTTGCCGCCAACGCCATGGCCGTCGTCGCGGGCTCGAAAGGCAAGCGCGAGGTGCCCGTCGCCGAGATCCCGACCGCACCCGGTAAAACTTCGCTCGCCAAGGACGAGATCGTCGAGGCGATTGTTCTTCCCGCCAAGCCCGCCAACACGGGTGACGCCTATCTGCGCTTCATTCCGCGCACCGAGATGGATATCGCCGTCGTCGGCGTCGGCGTGTGCCTGACGCTGGACGCCAGCGGCACCTGCACCGCCGCCCGCGTCGCGCTCGGCGCCGTCGGCCCGAGGGTCATCCTGTCGGATGCGGCCGCCAAGGCGTTGATCGGCACGAAGGTCGACGACGCGGCCCTGTCGAAGCTCGCGACTGCGGCCTCGGCCGCGGCGACGCCGATCGACGACAAGCGCGGCACCAAGGAGTTCCGGACCGATGTCGCCGGCGTGCTCGCCAAGCGCGCGGCCAAGATTGCGCTCGACCGCGCGAAGGGGAAGTGATGAGCCAGATTCACGTAACGACCACCATCAACGGTGATGCGACCGAGTTCCTGTGCGAGGCCGACGAGCCGTTGCTCGATGCGCTGCGCGACCGGCTCGGTATGACCGGCACGAAGGAAGGCTGCGGCACCGGCGATTGCGGCGCCTGCAGCGTGACCCTCGACGGCCGCCTCGTCTGCTCGTGCCTCGTGCTCGCGGCGGAAGCCGACGGCCGCAAGATCACGACCATCGAAGGCATGGCCAACGGCGACAAGCTGCACCCGCTGCAGACGAAGTTCCTCGAGCATGCGGCGCTGCAGTGCGGCATCTGCACGCCGGGCTTCCTCGTGGCCTCGAAGGCCTTGCTCGAGCGCAACTCGAACCCGACGGAGACCGAGGTCCGCTACTGGCTCGCGGGCAACCTCTGCCGCTGCACGGGCTATGACAAGATCATTCGCGCGGTCATGGATGCCGCCGCCGAGATGAGGAGGGCGTAATGGCTCAGGACATCGCTCAGAAGTCCCGTAAATTCGACGTCGTCGGCACCCGTCCGGTTCGTCCCGACGGCGTCGACAAGGTGACGGGCCGGGCCCGCTTCGGCGCCGACATGAATGCGCCCGGCATGCTCGTCGGCCGTATCCTCCGCTCCCCGCATGCGCACGCCAAGATCAAGAAGATCGACGTGTCGAAGGCGGTAGCACTCCCCGGCGTCAAGGCGATCGTCACGAAGGACGATTTCCCGGTGACCGACGGCAACTCCGGCCTCATGGACATCCTCACCAACGTCATGGCGCGCGACAAGGCGCTCTATGACGGGCATGCGGTCGCCGCCGTCGCCGCCACGAGCGCATCGGTCGCCCGCAAGGCGCTGTCGCTCATCAAGGTCGACTACGAGGCGTTGCCGCACGTCACCGATGTCGACGAGGCGATGAAGGCCGGTGCGCCGCTGATCCGCGACGGGCTCATCACCTCGGGCGTCGAGCCGGCGCCGGCGAAGGCCTCCAACGTCGCCGCCCGCCACCAGTTCGGCCACGGCGACGTCGACAAGGGCTTCAAGGAGGCCGACATCATCGTCGAGCGCTCCTTCAAGACCGAAGCGACGCACCAGGGCTACATCGAGCCGCACGCGTGTCTGGCGAGCGTCGGTCCCGATGGGCAGGCGGATCTGTGGGTCTGCACCCAGGGCCACTACATGATCCGCAACGTCTGCGCCCAGCTTCTGGGCATGGATCAGTCCCGGGTGCGCGTCACCGCCTCCGAGATCGGCGGCGGCTTCGGCGGCAAGACGACCGTGTTCATCGAGCCGGTGGCGCTGGCGCTCTCGCGCAAGGCCAACCGTCCCGTGAAGGTCGTCATGACCCGCGAGGAGGTGTTCAAGGCGACCGGCCCGACCGCGTCCTCGTCCATGGACGTCAAGATCGGCGCCAAGAAGGACGGCCGGATCACGGCCGCCGACATGGTCATGCGCTTCCAGGGCGGCGCGTTCCCAGGCTCGGGCGTCGAGTACGGGGCGATGACCTCGTTCGCCTGCTATGACCTCGAGAATGTCCGCATCGTCGGCTGGGACGTGCTCTGCAACCGGCCCAAGCTCGCCGCCTACCGGGCGCCGAGTGCGCCGATCGCCGCCTTTGCCGTCGAGAGCGCCATGACGGAGCTCGCCGGCAAGCTGGGGCTCGATCCGATCGAGTTCCGCCTGAAGAACGCGGCCAAGGAGGGCACCAAGTCCTGCTACGGGCCGACCTTCGGACCGATCGGCATCATCGATTGCCTGAAGGCGACGAAGGAGCATCCGCACTACAAGGCGCCCTTGAAGGCGAACCAAGCTCGCGGCGTCGCCTGCGGCTTCTGGTTCAACTTCGGCGGCAACACCTGCGTGTCGATGAACGTCGGCTTCGACGGCACCGTGAACCTCTCGGTCGGCACGCCCGACATCGGCGGCTCGCGCGCCTCCATGAGCATGATGGCGGCCGAGGAGCTGGGCATCCCCTACGACAAGGTACGCTGCATCATCGCCGACACGGCCTCCCTCGGCCACAACGACGTGACGGACGGCAGCCGCACCACCTTCTCGACGGGCCTCGCGACGATCAACGCCGCGCGGGACGCCATCAAGAAAGCCTGCCAGCGCGCCGCCAAGACCTGGGGCATCCCGGAGGACGCGGTCGTCTGGGAGAAGGGCTACGCGAAACCGGCCGGCGCCAACGCCGGCAAGTTCGAGCCGCTCTCGCTCGCCCAGATCGCCGCGAACTCGCCCAACACGGGCGGGCCGATCGCCGGTCACTACGAGGTCAATGCGGACGGAGCCGGCGTGGGCTTTGCCTCGCACATCTGCGATCTCGAGATCGACAAGGAGACCGGGCGGACCACGATCACGCGCTACACGGTCTGCCAGGATGCCGGCAAGGCCGTGCATCCGAGCTACGTCGAAGGCCAGTACCAGGGCGCGGCTGCCCAGGGCATCGGCTGGGCGCTCAACGAGGAGTACATCTACGGCAAGGACGGAACGCTGCAGAATGCGGGCTTCCTGGATTACCGCATCCCGGTCGCCTCCGACCTGCCGATGATCGACACCGTGATCCTCGAGGTGCCGAATCCGGGTCATCCCTACGGCGTTCGCGGCGTCGGCGAGACGTCGATCGTGCCACCGCTGGCCGCCATCGGCATCGCCATCTCGGCCGCGACCGGCTCGCAGATGACGCACACCCCGATGTCGCCGCCCCGGGTCTTGAAGGCGATCAAATCCAAGGGCTGATCGTTTAGGCTAATCTACGAGGGCCGCTGTCCATCCGGGCGGCGGCCCTTATCTATTGACGAGGAGCTTGCCTATGCCGCGCCGTTTCAAGAGCACCGGTCTCAAGGATCCGCCGCCGCCCGGCGCGCCACAGCCCGTGCACGTTCACGTCCGCCTGGTCGGCGGCGTCCTCATGTCGGCGGCCGGTGGCAAGACCGAGTTCGATTTCGAGGTGGTCAACATCGGGCAGCTGCTCGACCGGCTCGGCGCCGATTATCCCGAGCTGAAGCCGATCCTGGCCAAGGGCGTGGCGGTCGCCATCAACGGCTTGGTTTACCGGGCTTCCTGGCTGCACCCGATCCCCAAGGACGCCGAGGTGGTGATCATGCCACCGCTCCAGGGCGGATGACACCGGATCGGTTGCTAGGGTTTTCCTTATCATAACCGCAGCTTTCGATTAGAGTATTTTATCGATTGACGGTCCGTCGCCCTTGAACCGGGGGCGCGATTTCGCAATTGTGCCGTCAACTTTGCCTTACCCGAGGTCATAATGGCGCACGCCGAGTCGTGGAGCGAAAAGCGAGGGCGCGAGGTCATCGCCGCCCATCAGGCAGGCGAGGGGCCGTTGCTCCCCATTCTGCATGCCCTGCAGGAGACGTTCGGACATGTGCCGCGCGAGGCCGTGCCGATGGTTGCGGAGGCCCTGAACCTGTCGCGCGCCGAGGTGCACGGCGTCGTCACCTTCTATCACGACTATCGTGCGGAGCCCGCGGGCAAGCACGTCGTCAAGCTCTGCCGGGCAGAAGCCTGCCAGTCGATGGGCTGCGAGAGCCTCGTCGAGCGTGCCGAGCAGAGGCTTCACGTCGCCTGCGGCGAGACCACGGCCGACGGCCGCGTGACGCTCGAGCCGGTGTATTGCCTCGGGCTGTGCGCCACGGCTCCCTCGGCGCTCGTCGACGGGCGCGTCGTCGGACGCCTGACCGCCGCCAAGCTCGACGCCATCCTGGATGAGGCGCAGAGATGAGCCTTACCGTTTACGTGCCCAAGGACGCCGCCGCCATCGCCTGCGGAGCCGAGGAGGTCGTGGCGGCAATCGCCACGGCGGCCAAGCAGACGGGCGCATCGGTTGCGATCAAGCGCAACTCCTCCCGCGGCATGCTCTGGCTCGAGCCGCTCGTCGAGGTCGAGGTGTCGGGGACGCGCTACGGCTTTGGGCCGATGACGCCGGCAGATGTCGCGACGCTCGGGGCCCAGGGCCTGCTCGATCCCGCCAAGGTCGCGGGCATCAAACATCCGCTTAGCCTTGGCCCCGTCGAGAAGCACGCCTACCTCGCCCGCCAGACCCGCCTTACCTTCGCGCGCGCCGGCCGTACCGACCCGCTCTCGCTCGCCGACTATCGCGCGACCGGCGGTACGAAAGGCCTCGCCAAGGCGCTTTCGCTCGGGTCTGCCGGGACGCTCGCGGAAGTCACGGCCTCGGGGCTGCGCGGCCGTGGCGGCGCAGGCTTTCCGACCGGCATCAAATGGAAGACGGTCGCCGATGCGCAAGCCGTTCAGAAGTACATCGTCTGCAACGCCGACGAGGGCGACAGCGGCACCTTCGCCGACCGCATGCTGATGGAGGGCGATCCCTTCGCGCTCATCGAGGGCATGACGATCGCGGGCCTCGCGACCGGCGCCACCAAGGGCTTCATCTACGTCCGCTCCGAATATCCGCATGCGATCGCCGCGCTCAATGCGGCGATCGCGATCGCACGCCAGGAGCGGCTGCTCGGGTCGAACGTCGCCGACAGCGGCAAGGCCTTCGATCTCGAGGTGCGCGTCGGCGCCGGTGCCTATGTGTGCGGCGAGGAGACGGCGCTTCTCGACAGCCTCGAGGGCAAGCGCGGCGTCGTGCGTGCCAAGCCCCCGCTGCCCGCCCACAAGGGTCTGTTCGGCAAGCCCACCGTCATCAACAACGTGCTGTCGCTGGCCGCCGTCCCGCACATTCTCGCCGACGGCGCCAAGACCTACGCGGACTTCGGCATGGGCCGCTCGCGCGGCACGATGCCGATCCAGCTCGCGGGCAACATCAAGCACGGCGGTTTGTTCGAGACGGCCTTCGGCATGACGCTCGGCGAGCTTGTCGACGACATCGGTGGCGGCACGGCGTCCGGACGTCCTGTGAAAGCTGTGCAGGTCGGCGGCCCGCTCGGCGCCTACTTCCCGCGCGCGCTGTTTTCGACCCCGTTCGACTACGAGGCCTTCGCCGCCAAGGACGGCCTAGTCGGCCATGGCGGCATCGTCGTGTTCGACGACACGGTCGATATGGCCAAGCAGGCCCGCTTCGCGTTCGAGTTCTGCGCCATCGAGAGCTGCGGCAAGTGCACGCCCTGCCGGATCGGTGCGGTCCGTGGCGCCGAGACGGTCGAGAAGATCATGAAGGGCGACGCCGTCGAGGCGAACTTGGCCCTCGTCGACGACCTCTGCAACACGATGAAATTCGGATCCCTTTGTGCGCTCGGCGGGTTTACCCCCTATCCGGTGCGCAGCGCGATCGCCCATTTCCCCGACGATTTCCGCCGCGCAAAGCGGCTGCAAGCTGCGGAGTGACGCCCATGTCAGCCGATGGCAATCCCCGTCCGACGACGCTGATCGACGAGATCGACTACGGTACGCCGGCGTCGAAAGCGACGAAGATCGTGACGCTCACAATCGACGGCAACAAGATCACGGTGCCGGAAGGCACCTCGATCATGCGCGCCGCGATGGAGCTCGGGACGAAGATCCCGAAGCTCTGTGCGACCGACTCAATCGAGGCCTTCGGCTCCTGCCGGCTGTGCCTCTGCGAGATCGAGGGCCGCGCGGGCACGCCCGCCTCCTGCACGACACCCGTTGCCGAAGGCATCGTCGTCCATACGCAGAGCCCGCGCCTGAAGGCGCTGCGCAAGGGTGTCATGGAGCTCTATATCTCCGACCATCCACTCGACTGCCTGACCTGCGCCGCCAATGGCGATTGCGAGCTGCAGGATATGGCGGGGGCCGTCGGCCTGCGCGATGTCCGCTACGGCTACGAGGGCGAGAACCACGTTTTCGCCAAGAGCAACGGCGCCGAGAACTTCCAGTGGAAGCCCAAGGACGAGAGCAATCCCTATTTCACCTATGATCCTTCCAAGTGCATCGTCTGCAATCGCTGCGTGCGCGCGTGCGAGGAGGTGCAGGGCACCTTCGCGTTGACGATCGCCGGCCGCGGATTCGATAGCCGCGTCTCGCCCGGCATGTCGGAGAATTTCTTCGACTCGGAGTGTGTGTCCTGCGGCGCCTGCGTGCAGGCCTGCCCGACCGCGACCCTCTCGGAGAAGTCGCTCATCGAGATCGGCCAGCCGGAGCACTCGGTCGTCACCACGTGTGCGTACTGTGGTGTCGGCTGCTCCTTCAAGGCCGAGATGCGCGGCGAGGAAGTCGTGCGCATGGTGCCCTACAAGGACGGCAAGGCCAATCGCGGTCACTCCTGCGTCAAGGGCCGCTTCGCCTGGGGCTACGCCACGCACCGCGAGCGGATTCTCAAGCCGATGGTACGTGACAAGATCACCGATCCGTGGCGCGAGACGACCTGGGAGGAGGCGATCGGCCGGGTGGCATCCGAGTTCAAGCGCATCGAATCCAAGTACGGCTCGACGGCGATCGGCGGCATCACCTCGTCGCGCTGCACGAACGAGGAGACCTTCCTCGTCCAGAAGTTCATCCGCTCGGGCTTCGGCGTGAACAACGTCGACACCTGCGCCCGCGTCTGCCACTCCCCGACCGGCTATGGTCTCAGCACCGCGTTCGGCACGTCCGCCGGCACGCAGGATTTCGACTCGGTCGAAGACTCCGATGTGATGATACTCATCGGCGCGAATCCGACGGACGGCCATCCGGTGTTCGCGAGCCGCATGAAGAAGCGGTTGCGGCAGGGCGCGAAGCTCATTGTCATCGATCCGCGCCGCATCGATCTCGTGCGCTCGGCGCACATCGATGCGGCCTTCCATCTGCCGCTGACGCCCGGCACCAACGTCGCCGTTCTCAATGCGCTGGCGCATGTCATCGTCACCGAGGGGCTCGTCAACGAGGCCTTCGTGCGCGAGCGCTGCGAGCCCCAGGACTTCGCCGAGTGGGCGGCGTTCGTGGCGGAGGAGCGCAACTCGCCGGAGGCGTCCGCCAAGTACACGGGCGTCGATCCGGCGCTCGTGCGCGGCGCGGCCCGCCTCTACGCCACCGGCGGCAACGGCGCGATCTACTACGGGCTCGGCGTCACCGAGCACAGCCAGGGCTCGACCACCGTCATGGCGATCGCCAACCTCGCGCTCGCGACCGGCAATCTCGGCCGGCGCGGCGTCGGCGTGAACCCGCTGCGCGGCCAGAACAACGTGCAGGGCTCGTGCGACATGGGCTCGTTCCCGCACGAGCTGTCGGGCTATCGCCACGTGTCCGACACCGCGACCCGCTCGATGTTCGAGGCGCTGTGGGGCACCAAAATCAGTCCGGAACCGGGCCTGCGCATTCCCAACATGCTGGACGCCGCCGTCGACGGCAGCTTCAAGGGCCTCTACGTCCAGGGTGAGGACATCTTGCAGTCCGACCCCAACACGACGCACGTCGCCGCCGGTCTCGCGGCCATGGAATGCGTCGTCGTCCAGGATCTGTTCCTGAACGAGACCGCCAACTACGCGCACGTCTTCCTGCCGGGCTCGACCTTCCTCGAGAAGGACGGCACCTTCACGAACGCCGAGCGCCGCATCCAGCTCGTCAACAAGGTGAAGACGCCCAAGAACGGCTTTGCCGATTGGGAGATCACGCAGCTCATGGCGAATGCCATCGGCCTCAAGTGGAGCTACACGCACCCGTCCGAGATCATGGCCGAGATCGCCAAGCTGACGCCGACCTTCGCGGGTGTCAGCTATAAGCGCATCGAGGAGCTCGGCTCCGTGCAGTGGCCCTGCAACGACGCCAATCCGGTCGGCTCGCCGATCATGCACACCGTGACCTTTGCGCGTGGCAAGGGCCGCATGATGCTGACCGAATACGTGCCGACGGATGAGCGCACCGGCCCGCGCTTCCCGCTGCTGCTCACCACCGGCCGCATTCTCTCGCAGTACAACGTCGGCGCGCAGACGCGGCGCACGCCCAACTCCATGTTCCACGCCGAGGACGTGCTCGAGGTCAATCCGCACGACGCCGAGCAGCGGGGTATCAAGGAGGGCGATTGGGTGAAGCTCGCGAGCCGCGCCGGCGAGACGGCGTTGCGCGCAACTATCACCGATCGCGTGGCGCCGGGCGTCGTCTACACGACCTTCCATCACCCGCTGACGCAGGCGAACGTGGTGACGACCGACTACTCCGACTGGGCGACGAACTGCCCTGAGTACAAGGTGACGGCGGTGCAGATCGGCCGCTCGAACGGCCCGACGCACTACCAGGAGGAATACGAGGAGTTCGGCAAATCGGCGCGCCGGATCGCGGCGGTCGAGGCAGCGGAATAGGCGCGATGCCGAACGCGGCGACAAGGGTGCAGGCGCTCAAGGTGGCAAGCGACGGTACCGTCACGCGCCACGAGCGTGCCGTGCCGGTCGAGATGCCGGTGGCCTTCGTCTACAACGGCACGACTTACGCCGTGATGATGGCGTCGCCCACGGATCTCGAAGCCTTCGCGCTGGGCTTTAGCCTGACGGAGGGGATCGTTGCGTCTCGCGCCGAGATCTCCTCGCTCGAGATCGTCGAGCATGGGCCGGGCATCGAGCTGCAGATGTGGGTCGACGAGGCCCGGGCGCGGCGGCTCGCGGAGCGGCGGCGGCATCTGGCCGGGCCGACGGGCTGCGGGCTCTGCGGCATCGAGAGCTTGACGGAGGCAGTGCCGGACGTTGCCCATGTCCGCGATGCCGGCCGCTACACCCCGACAGAGGTGATGGACGCGACGAGTGCGCTGGCGCCCATGCAGGCGCTCAACCGCGAGACGCGGGCTGTGCATGCGGCGGCGTACTGGACGCGCGATCAGGGCATCGTTGCGCTCGCCGAGGATGTCGGCCGGCACAATGCGCTCGACAAGCTCGTCGGCAAGATCGCATCGCGTGGGCTCGACGCGGCCTCAGGGCTCGTTCTGTTGACGAGCCGCGTGTCGGTCGAGATGGTGCAGAAAGCCGCCAAGGCGGGCGCGCCGGTGATCGTGGCGGTGTCGGCGCCGACGGATCTCGCGATCCGCACGGCGGAGGCTGCCGGCATCACGATGCTCGCGGTGGCGCGGCAGGACGGTTTCGAAGTTTTCACGCATCCCCACAGGCTCGGGCTCGATCGCATCGGGGAACCGGCCAGAATCATGGTGGCAGTCAATGCAGCCTGAGAAGCTCGTGATGATGGCGAACCAGATCGCCAAGTTTTTCTCCGCGCAAGGCGAGGCGCGCGCCGTGCCGCAGATCACGGCGCATATCGAGAAATTCTGGGACCCGCGCATGCGCCGCGGCATCATCGAGCACGTGGCAAAGGGCGGAGCGGGCCTCGATCCGCTGACGCTCGCGGCACTAAAAGCGTTGAAGCCGGTGCAAACCGCGCCGACGCCGGCGGCCGCCGCTACCTGAACGTGCCCGTCCCGCGCATTGCGACGAAGCCGGAATCGTCCTCAGCCCAGACCTCGACGCCGTTCGTATCCGTCATCCGGCCGGCCAGCGTCAGCTTGCGCCCGCAGATGAGCGGCCGCAGCGCGCGATAGTCGAAGTGCGTCAGCGCTCGCTCGGGCACAGATCGCCGGATGAGATCGAGCAGGAGAACGCACGTCAGCGGCCCGTGCACGAGCAATCCCGGATAGCCCTCTATGGTGGTCGCGTAGGGAAAGTCGTAGTGGATGCGGTGCGGATTGTAAGTCACCGCTGAGAAGCAGAAGAGAAGCACCTCGTCGGGCACCAGCTCGCGCCGCCATGCCGGCGTTGCGCTCGCGCGCTCACCCTCGGCGGCCCCTGAGTACTTCGACGGCCGGCGGAAGACGATGTCCTGCCGCTCGGTGAAGCAATGTCCGGCCGGACCTGACAGCGTGTGCTCGACGCTCGCGAGCACCAGGGGGCCGCTGCGGCCCTCTTTCTCGACGATCGAGGCGACGCGAGACCGCTTTTCGATCGTGTCGCCGACGCGGATCGGCTGTGCGAAGTTGAAGGCCCCTCCCGCCCACATGCGCGCGAGGCCCGGAAAGCCCGGCAACAGTCCCTCGGCCGAGCCGCGACCGTCGGCCGAGAGTTGCGAAGCGCGCGGCACAGCGTGGAAATGCAACCAATGCCAGGCGTTCGGCAGCGCACTGCTGGATGCGAACGGTCGATCCTCCCGATCGAGCGCGGCCGCCAGACGATCGGAGGGGCCGCCGTCGAGAGTTTCGGTGAGGACTTGCTCCCGGCCGACGTGGGGGTGCGGTGATGTCATGGGGCTCACCCGCGTCCGCGATAGGGCGCGACACCCTGATCCGGCAGCCAGACGCCGGCAGGAGGAGCGCCGGTCTGCCAGAACACGTCGATCGGCAAGCCGCCGCGCGGATACCAATAGCCGCCGATACGGAGCCACTTGGGTGCGATCTCGGCGACGAGCCGACGTCCAATGCCGACGGTGCAGTCCTCGTGGAAGATGCCCTCGTTGCGGAACGAGCCCATGAACAGCTTCAGCGACTTACTCTCGACCAGCCACTTGTCCGGCACATAGTCGATGACGAAGTGCGCAAAATCGGGTTGCCCGGTGACGGGGCACAGCGCGGTGAACTCCGGCGCCGTGAAGCGGACGAGATAGCTCGTATCGGCCTGTGTGTTCTCGACCCGCTCGAGCACAGCGTCCGCCGGAGAGGCCGGAAGCGCGGATTTGTGGCCGAGCTGAGTGAGCGTTGGCGGGATTGAGGTCATCGGCGAGAGCCTTCGTTGCGACACTCGGCATCATAGTCGCGCTGTGATCGCGACGCGACCGCTTGGGCAGAGACAGCTTAGATCTTATCTGTTTCGAGCGGCAGGGTGCTCGCCAATACGGAAGCCGAGAAGAGGAACGTCGAACCGCCGCGGCCGGTCAAAGGCGCGATAATGCGCTGATACCGGACGTGCCGCCCAACCTCGCGCGCGCCGTGTATGGCGACATCGACGTCCTCGACGAGTGGGCGCCAATCCCGAAGTGCTTCTCGATAGGCGTCCCGAGTCCAAAGCCCGTACTCCATGTCGGGATCATCCTCGATACGAAGCCCGACACAACGCGAGAGGTAGGCGTTCGAGTAGGCGATGTATCCCCCGCCGTGCTCGCGGATCACGAGATCGCCCGAACCCGTGCGCTCGGTGAGAATGTAGCGCCCCCTGAACAGCCGATCGCACGCACTCGCAAAGCCCGGCTCGCCGGGATCGACTCCGTGTTGCCAAAGCTGACGGAGAATGCGCAATGGGCTGGCTGCAGCGAGTGCCGAGGGCGATATCGGCAATCGGTGCAGGCGTGGAGCCGCGCGCGATCGAGAGTCTTGGATGCAGGCCGCGAGCTGGCGCTTGACCTCGGCCGGCAAGCCGGTGATCTCTGCGTGCGCCGTGCCGCGTCTCACTGCCAGGCTCACCCGGGATTGGGGGTTGTCGGCCAGCCAGTGTATGACGCTGGCATAGGCCGCTTGCGAGAGCCGATCCGCGCAGAGCTCGATATGGACGCCCGAAGCCAAATGGGCGAGGCGGACATAGCCCTGTTGCGAGATCAACAGCTCGGTGAGCGCGCCCATCGGCAGATCCGAGGCGAGATTTCGCCTCAGATCATCCGTCGTCGCCGACCATACGTTACCACGGTCGTCAAAGATCAAACCGGATCGCGTCACGACAGCTTTCTCGAATACCTGTCTTCCGCACACTCATGGTGCGAGAGTAGATATCCACACGTAGCGCCTGGATAACAAGAACAATTGTCACCTGGTCAAGCGCGCGTGAGCCCCAACTTGCGCAACTCCTCGGCCGTGAACGGCTTCTTGGTCCGTCCCTGGCTGCGGTGTGTGCGCGCGTCGTGGAAGGGCTCGGTGCGGAACTTGCAAACCGGGCAGGGACGATTGGGGTCGGAGAACCGCTTGCCGCCAGATCCACCGCGCGAGCGCCCGGCGACGAGCTGGTAGGTCACGCCCAGACCGTTCAGCTCGGCGATGTCCTTGCGGATGCGCTGCAACAGCTGCTCTTTCGCATCGGCTTGCAAGCTTGCTATCTCTTCTTGGAGTTGTTTGATGCGGGAAGCCGCATTGCTATTATCTTCCTTGGCCATTCTTATGCTTTCTTCTTTGCATTTGTCCCTCACGCCGTCAGGATCTCAAGTGTCGAGCTGTGCGTGGAGCTTCGCCCGCTCTCTGCGGCGCACAGGAAGCTAGAATGCAGGCAATTTGCGTGTCTAGGCGTCTCAGGTAGAACATTGCGCTCAGCTAAAGGTAGAGTATCGGCCGTGCCGGATAGTTCCGGATACCTGAAGCATGCGAGAACTATGTCGTATCAATCCGATGTGCTGATGCTAGTTTGATCGGATGTGGGGCCTTCTGCGCCTAGCGTGGCCGGCGATGACGGCAACAACGCGGGTCGCAGCCAAGAAAACTGATCCAAGCGCCGAGCGTCCTCGTACGATATGGGTACGTCTGGGGGCGTCTCATGCACGCATTGCGCTCGATCGCCGTTATCGGCAGCGGCATCTCCGGCCTGGCGGCCGCATGGTTGCTGTCGAGGCGCTACGACGTGACGTTGTTCGAGCAAGAGAGCAGGCCGGGCGGGCACAGCCATACCGTCGAGGTCGAGCTGCCTGGAATGGTCGTGCCCGTCGATACGGGGTTCATCGTCTACAATGAGACATCCTACCCCAATCTCGTGGCCTTGTTCGACACGCTCGGCGTACCGACCTCGCCGAGCCGGATGAGCTTTGCCGCCTCTCTCGATGGGGGGCGCTACGAGTATTCGGGCTCGGGGCTGGCCGGTCTGTTCGGTCAGTTCTCGAACCTGGCTCGGCCGTCGCATTGGCGGATGACAGCCGACATACTCCGGTTCTTTCGCGAGGCGAAAGCGTTGTTGACGGCAGACGGCGATGATGGCCAATCGCTCGGCGCCTATCTCGAGGCTCACGGCTATTCTCGCGCCTTCGTAGATCGGCACATCTTGCCGATGGCCGCTGCGATCTGGTCGACGCCGTCGGCAGAGGTCTTGAATTTCCCGGCCGGCTCGTTCGTCCGCTTCTTCGCCAACCATGGTCTGTTGCAGGCTCGCAATCAGCCAGTATGGCGCACGGTCACCGGAGGCAGTCGCGTCTATGTCGAGCGCCTTCTGGGCGACATGCAGGGCCGTATCGCGCTCGGCTCTGCCGTCACCAGGATCGAGCGCAACGCCCGCAGCGTTCGGGTCTGCACCCAAAGTGACGATGCGCATTTCGATGCCTGCGTGATCGCCACACATGCTGATCAAGCGCTCTCCCTGCTGGCAGATCCCGATCGCGACGAGCAACGCCTACTGGGTGCGTTCTGCTATCAGTCTAATCGCGCCGTGTTGCACCGTGATCCCTCGCTCATGCCGCGGCGCCGCCGGCTCTGGTCGAGCTGGAACTATCTCGGCCGCGGCGAGGGCCACGAGCGGACGCTGTCCCTGAGCTACTGGATGAACAATCTGCAGCCTTTGGGACCGCAGTGCCCGGACATCTTCGTGACGCTCAATCCGGCTCACGACATCGCAGCGGGCCTCGTGAGCGCCACGATCGATTACGCCCACCCGATGTATGATCGCCGGGCGATGGGCTCACAGCGAGAGCTTTGGCAGCTGCAGGGCCAGCGGCGCACATGGTATGCCGGCAGCTACTTCGGCTATGGCTTTCACGAGGATGGCTTGCAGTCCGGGCTGGCCGCCGCAGAAAGTATCGGGGGAGTCCGGCGTCCCTGGCGCGTGGCCGGCGAGTCAGGACGCATCACGCTCGCTCCGGAGCAAGCGGAGCGTCTGGCGTCGCTCGAGGCGGCCGAATGACCACGTTCCGCTCGTGCGCCTTCGTCGGCAAAGTCGTCCACAAGCGACTGATGCCGCGCCGGCATGCATTCACCTATCGCGTCTTCGCTCTCTGTCTCGATGTCGACGAGCTCGATCGACTCTCCGGCTCGCTGCGGTTGTTCTCCCACAATCGATGGAATCTTTTGAGCTTCCACGACGCCGATCATGCGGCCGGGACCGGCGAGCCCGTCGGAGCGCATGCGCGAGAGGTGTTGCGCTCATCCGGTCTCGGCGCTTTCGGCGCCCGTATCGAGCTGGTGTGCTATCCGCGATTGCTGGGCTACGTCTTCAATCCCTTAAGCGTGTACTTCGGCTATGACTCGGACGACCGCTTGGGCGTGATCATCTATGAGGTCAGCAATACCCTGAAGGAGCGCAAGAGCTACGTCATTCCAGTCGCCTCTTCACCTGAGGACGGGGTGGTCGCGCAGGCGTGCGACAAGGCGATGTATGTGTCGCCGTTCACCGCTTCGGAGGCAGGCTATAGCTTTCGTGTCGTTCCGCCGGCGGATCAGATCCTCGTCGGCGTCGACTTGCGCGAGCAAGGGAAGGCGGTGCTGAAGACCTACTTCAAGGGGAGCAGGCTCTCGCTGAGCGACAAGGCCCTGGCGGGCTTGCTCTTGCGCTACCCCCTGATGACTTTCAAGGTCATCGCTGCAATCCACATCGAAGCCTTCCGCTTGTGGATGAAGGGCGTTCCGTTGAAGCCCTATCACGCATCGCCGCGCTACTCCTTCACCAAAATCGATACTGTCGCCGGGAAGATCCAGAATGTCTGAGCCTGTCTTCGCCGCCGTCGCGTCGCCCTATATCATTCAATCGCGGGGGCGCGGCATCAGACGCCTCGCCGATGCTTGCCTACTCAAAGCTCTGTCGCTGGTTCTGAAGCGAGCCAGGAGCGGCCGTCTCCACCTGCGTTTGCCGTCGGGACTGAGTGCCATCATCGGAGCGGGAGAGGGCGTCGAAGCGCGGCTTGCGATCAAGCGCTATAGCGCAACCTTGAAGCTGATAAATCGTGGCCTGCTCGGCTTCGCCGATGCCTTCATCAATGAAGACGTCGAGACCGACGATCTGCGCGCCGTGTTCCAGTACTTCCTCGACAACGAGACGGCGATCACATCGCGCCTGCCGCAGCTGATGCGCAGCGCCGGGCGAGACGTCGCCTATCACGCGTCGCGCCACAACACCCGGTCAGGTAGCCAGCGTAACATCGCGGCGCACTACGATCTCGGGAACGCCTTCTATGAGCTCTGGCTCGATGCGGGGATGTCCTACTCGAGCGGCATCTACCGGCAGCCCGGTGCGACGCTCGAGGAAGCGCAGGCCGCCAAGCATGCGCGCATCATCGAGGCGCTCGGTCTCGAAGCAGGGCAAGCGGTGCTGGAGATCGGTTGCGGGTGGGGCGCGCTCGCCGAGGAGATCGCGGCGCAAGGTGCGCATGTGACGGCGATCACCATCTCCGAGCAGCAACTCGAGGCGAGCCGGAGGCGGCTTGCGCCCATCATCGATGCCGGTCGCGCGGACGTGAGGTTCGAGGACTATCGCGATACCCGTGGGAGCTTCGATCGCATCGCGTCGATCGAGATGATCGAGGCGGTCGGCGAGGAGAACTGGCCGACCTATTTTCGCACGATCCACGAGCGTCTGAAGCCTGGCGGATGTGCGGTCGTTCAGGCCATCACGATCCGTGAGGACCTCTACGAGCCGTATCGACGAAATCCGGATTTCATCCAGCGTTACATCTTCCCCGGCGGTATGCTGCCGAGCATTCCCCGGATGCGTGCCCATGCGGAGCAGAGCGGGCTCGTCTTCTCCGAGATCGAGCGCTTCGGAGACTCCTATGCGCAGACCATTGCCGAATGGCGCCGGCGGTTCATTGCGGCTTGGCCGCGCATCGAGGCGCTCGGCTTCGACGAGCGGTTCCGGCGCACCTGGCTTTACTACCTCGACTATTGCGAGGTTGGCTTCCGAAACCGAACGATCGATGTCGGCCTGTACCGCTTCGAGAGGACGTGACGGCCGTAGCATCCGAATGGGTGTCGAGGCCGTATCAACGGATAGCGGAGAGTGCGCGAGAATGGCTCAAGACATGGCACAGTCCGGGGCTAACCGCTTGTTCGAGCTGACGAGCTTTCTCGAGGGACGGTCCTCCGCCTGGGGCATTTTCGAGGATCGCTTCGGCAGAGTGAGGCGGCGATTTTCCGTTGAGCTCGTGGGGCGTTGGCGCGATGGTGTTTTCAGGCTCGAGGAGAGCTTCACCTACGAGGATCAGAGCCGCGAGACCCGTATTTGGCTCGTTGTTCCACGAGGCAACAACCGCTTCACGGCGACGAGCGACGATTGCGTCGGTGAGGCCCGCGGCGTCTGCGAGGCCGATCAGATTTCGATGTCATACCGGTTCCGGCTGAAGATCGACGGCCGCGAGCTTCACGTGAATTTCGAGGATCGCTTCTACCTGATCGGCGACGGCATTGCCGTCAATCGGGCCGTCATGCGCAAATGGGGCGTGAAGCTCGGCGAGGTATCGCTCTTCTTCGCAACGGGCGCGAGCCACGCACGAGCATCATAGGCACGCCGATCAGCGCTCGACCATCCGCCGTGCAATCGGGAGATAGAGCCTGTTCGGCAACAGCCGGAGCACCTTGAGCATCACTACGAGCTGCCATGGGAACGCGATCTCGAATGCGCCCCGCTCGAGCCCGCGAATGATCCGAGCGGCAGCATCCTCGGCCTTGATGATGAACGGCATCTCGAACGTGTTGACCGACGTCATCGGTGTCTCGACAAAGCCGGGATTGACGAGGCTCACCGTGATGCCCCGGCTCGCAAGCTCGAGCCGCAGCACCTCTGCAAGCGCGATGACGGCAGCTTTGCTCGGAGCGTAGGCTGCGGCCTTGGGCAGGCCCCGGTAGCCGGCAACGGACGCGACGAGTGCGATGTGGCCGCCCCCCTTGGTGAGCATGGCGGGGATGAGAGGACTGAGCGCGTTGACGATCCCACCGTAGTTGACCGCCATGGACTGAAGCGCGAGGCCGGCATCGTAGTCGGCGGCATTCATCGGGTGCCAGACGCCAGCATTCAACACGGCGAGATCGATCGCGCCCGTCTCCGCCACGATCCGATCGTGTACCGAGGACACGGCCCCGGCATCCGTCACATCGAGAGGAAACGGCAAGATTCCGGTCTGGGTGCGAGTGAGGGCGTCGAGCTTTTCAGCCGAGCGTGCAGACGCGGCGACGTTCACGCCCCTTCGCGCAAGCTGGAGGGCGAGCTCACGGCCGATGCCGCTACTCGCACCCGTGATCCATGCGGTCCGCCAAGGCGTAACCATTCCAGGTCTCTTTCGTTGCGTGCCGGCCGTGTCCCAGATCGTCTGGCGAACGTGGCAGCGATGCGTATTTGCTACGTCCGGACAGCCCGATCGGACTAGTGTCGAGGGAACCGCCGAGGGTGGCAAAGTCGTGAACCGCCGCGCGCGACGCGGTGGTGCCGGACTTCTTGAAGGTTGATAGGGGTACAATGCGCATCTCGATCGCCTACGCCGCCACCCTCCTCACGCTCGCGGTGCTCGACTCCGCTGGATCGGCTTGATCGCCCTCGGTCAATTCCAGGACGCGCTCGGCGCGACGCTGCGCGCCGTGCCTTATCTCAACGCCGCTATCGCTTTCTACCTCGTTTATGCCGGCGGTCTGGTTCTTCTGGCCGTCCGGCCTGCCTTGGGTGCCAGCTCGCTCGGCGTCTCGCTGATCAACGGTGCCGTAGTCGGGCTCACGGCCTATGCCACCTACGACCTCACGAGCCTCGCGATCATCAACGGCTACACGCCCGGATTGGCATTGCTCGATATGGCTTGGGGCACGGTGTTGTCGGCGATCGCCGCGCTGGCCGGATATGGAGCGGCGGCTCGGATGGGCCGGGGAACGTCTTGAAGGAGAGCCCCAAGTCGACGGGGAGGTGGGAAACCATTCTCGTCGATGTCGCTGGCTTTCAGATCGTGTGGCTCTGCTGTGCGTTGGGCGCAGCGGCTGGCAGCGCACTTCCGGGAATGGCCGCATCGCTGGCCTTCGTCACACTTCAGCTCGCGAGGTCGGTGCGAAAGCTGGCGACGGCAAGTTTGATTGCCGCCGCGGGCCTGTTGGGTGTCCTGGCCGAAAGCCTGTTTTCAGCGGCGGGTGCCGTGCATCACGCCGCACCATGGCCGAGTGCGCTTGCGGCGCCACTCTGGATCGTCGGGCTGTGGATGGCCTTCGCCACGACGCTTGGGACCTTGGGCGGATGGCTCGGCCGCAGGAAGCTTACGATCGCCCTGATCGCTGGAGCAGCCCTCGGCCCCATATCCTACCTCGCCGGCGCGCGGCTGGGCGCCCTGTCGATCGGCGATCCGATGGCGGTCAGTCTATCGGTGATCGCCGGGGCATGGGGCGTGGCGATGCCTCTGCTTTTGTGGATCGCGGAGCGTCTCGACCGAAGAGCGTCCGGCACTGGAGCGTGATCGTTTCGGGATCGAAGCGCAGGCCCGTCTCTCACACCGCCGGTACGAGGGCATCGACGACTTTGGCAGAGCAAAGCACGCCGGGAATTCCGGCTCCTGGATGTGTGCCAGCTCCCGTCAGATAGAGACCGTTCGGGCCCTCGCCGCGGTTGTGGAACCGGAACCACGCCGACTGCGTGAAGATCGGGGCGATCGAAAATCCAGCTCCGGCGACGCTCAGGTAATCCTTCTCGAACTCCGCCGGTGTCACGTGGAAATCCGCGACGATCCTTTCCGCAAGGCCGGGCAGCACCGTTTTCGCGAGCCGGTCGATGATCTTGGCCCGCAGCCGGGGCGCCTCGATCGACCAATCGATGCCGGCATTGAGATTGGGAACGGGGCAGAGAGCGTAGAAGGAATCGGCGCCTGCCGGGGCAAAGCTCGGATCTGTTGCCGTCGGCCGGTGCAAGTAGAGCGAGATATCCTCGCCGATACGGCCGTGCTTGAAAATTTCGTCGAGGTGGGCCCGGAAGCCTTCGCCGAGCAGGATCGTGTGGCGCGCGACATCCGGGTAAGGCTGCCGCGTGCCGAAGTAGAGCACGAAGAGTCCCATCGAGAGGCGCGCGCGCTGCTTCAATCGCGCGCCGAGCCCGACGGTGCTGCGCGGCAGCATGTGGGCGTAGAGATGGATAGGATCGCAGTTCGAGACGACGATGCTCGCAGGCAGACGCTTGCCTGATGCCAGCACGACGCCACTGACGGCCCGGCCAGCGTCCACCTCGATGCGCTCGGCCGTCTCCGAGAGCATCACCTCGATGCCGGTCTCCTCGATGAGGCGCGCGAATGCTGTGACGAGGGCGCTTGTGCCTCCGACGGCGTAGTGAACGCCCCACTTTTGCTCGAGATAGTGGATGAGCATGTAGATGCTCGTCGTCGAGAACGGATTTCCACCGACGAGGAGTGGCTGGATGGAGAAGGCTTGGTGAAGATTGGGATCGCGGATGAAATGCGACACCATCTGCCAGACGCTCTTGTGGGCACTCAGCTTGGCGAGCTGGGGTCCTTGCGAAACCATCGACCAGATCGAATCGAACGGCACGGCCGACATTTTCGCAAACGCCGTATCGAACAAGCGGCGCGAATACTCGAGCAGCCGCCGGTAGCCGTCCACATCGGCCGGTGCGTAGTCCTGGATCGCTGCGAGCGTGCGTTCCAATGGGCCGCCGTAGTTGAAGACGGAGGCGTCGTTGAAGCGGAACCGGTACCACGTCTCGAGTGGAGCCAGCGTCGCATAGTCTTCGAGGCGCCGTCCGAAGAGGGAGAACAGCTCCTCGAAGAGGACCGGTGCGGTCAGGACGGTCGGTCCCGCATCGTGCCTGAAGCCACCGTGCGTATAGGACTGCGCCCGGCCGCCGAGCATACCCAAACGATCGACGAGCGTGACGCGGTAGCCTTTGGCGCGCAGGCGCAGAGCCGCCGCCATACCGCCGAAGCCGCCACCGATCACCACCGCAGCCGGTGCGCTCGAGCTTACGAGGGGCCGTCGAACCATGACTTCGTGAAATGGATCAGGGCGCACGATCGTCCAGGGAAACGGCGATTGATGACAGGAGGGGCGCTCGTTTGAGATTCGCGATGCTGCTGCTGCCGGTGCAGAAGCAGGCAATGCGGAGCTCCTCGGCGAGGATCTCCAATTTTTCGATCAGCGCCTCGGGGCCGGCGACGGCGGCTGGCAGCACGCCGGCGGCAAATCCAGTGACATCAGCACCGAGGCGCAAGGCTTTTGCGCAATCGATGCCGGTCCGCAGACCGCCAGAGGCGATGACAGTCGCGCCGGGGCAGCTGCGGCGCACGTCGAGGAGAGCGGCGGCCGTCGGAATGCCCCACTCTCGAAAGGCTTCGGCCACCGCACGCCCTCGCGCAGTGCGGGCCCGGCCTGCTTCGACCGCTGCCCAGCTCGTGCCGCCGGCGCCCGCCACATCAAGGATGCTGACACCGCTGGCGACCAGCCTCGCGGCCAACGCGCCGGATAGCCCCGAGCCGACCTCCTTGGCGACAACCGGAACCCCACAGCTCGCGCACACACGCGCGATCTGGCGAAGCAGACCACGCCAGTCGCGATCCCCGCCGTCCTGCACCGCCTCCTGAAGCGGGTTGAGGTGGATGATCAGCGCGTCGGCCTCGATCATCTCGACGGCACGACGGGCCATATCGATTCCGGCAGTGTCGCGAAGCTGCGCCGCGCCGAGATTGGCCATGATCGGGACATCCGGGGCGCGCCGTCGAAGGTCTCGGCCGAGCCCGTGACTGCCGTTTCCCCCGAGCGCAATGCGCTGCGAGCCGACGCCGAAGCCGATGCCGACGGTCTGGGCTGCTTCGGCGACGGCTCTGTTGATGGCGGCCGAGCGCGCCGGGCCGCCGGTCATGGAGCTGATCAAGATCGGCGCCTTGACCCGGCGGCCGAGAAACGTCGTCGCGAGATCGATGTCGTCTAGGCAGAGCTCCGGCAGAGCCACATGAGCAAAACGGATATGCTCGAAGCCCGTCGTCGTCGCGCCACAGCCGACGTCGCGTGTCATGACGGTGTCGAGATGGTCGTTCTTGCGTTCCGCGATCGTGCCTGCCCGCAATGGCGTCTGCGTCTGGTGCGTATCCAGCGCGTCGAAGCGGAGGGGAATGGCGTGTCGTGTTGGCTTTGGCATGGTGCTCTGTCTGCGATTCGCTCGAGGCGGTGGTGATGCTCCGCTCGGTGGTTCAGTTGTCCTCCAGAGACCTCAGGATGCCCGGTGTCCACAATCCCGATCGCATCGGCTGCGAGCTCGACCGGCCGGGTGCCGAGGAGCGAGCGGCCTCGATCAGGCCTTCGCCTGTTCCAAGGATTTTCTTCAAGACGCTGACGGACACCCGCTCGTTCCAGGCGAGCGGTCCACGGCGCAGAATCTCCACGCCGATGGCGCGGTAGACGACCTTCGCGGTGGCGACGGACCAGGCGGACCTGAAGCCCAACGCCGGCAATCCGTTCGCCGCCGAGCTGTAGTACAAATCGGCCATCGACAGCAGGCGGGTTGCGATCGACGAGAGCTTCGAACGCTGTGCCGGGTCCGTCATTGCGTCGCGGGGCAACTCGACCTGATCGAGCCACTCGAGGGGAACATAGATGCGCCCGGCGCGATGATCGGCGACGAGATCGCGGGCGACGTTGGTCAGCTGAAAGGCGATGCCGAGGTCGCAGGCGCAGCGCAGATGTGGAAGCGAGCGAACCCCCATGACAGTTGCCATCATGAGGCCGACGGTTCCGGCCACGCAGTAGCAATATTCGAGCAGGTCCTCGATGCGCTCGTAGCTGCGTCCCTCGACGTCCATGCGCAGGCCCGATAGCAGCTGGCTCGGATACCGCCGGTCGATGTGGTGGCGATCGAAGACGAAGCCGAGGCCGGCAAACACGCCGCTCGTAGCCTCACCATCGAGAGCTTTCGCGGTATCGCGCTCCAGTGCATCGAGTAGACGGAGCTGCTCGTCGTGGGAGGGCTGTTGCCCGGTCGAGTGCCCGAGCTCTTGGCCATCGATCACGTCATCGCAATGCCGGCACCAGGCGTAAAGCATGTGCACGCTCGGGCGGAGCGCCGGCGGCAACAGACGCGAGGCATGTGCGAAGCTCTTCGAGCCACGGGCGATGATCGATTGGCTGCTCTTGGACAGTCTCTCGATATCGCGAGGGCTCACAGTGCCCCGTGCCGGGCTGCGCGACCTCTCGACGTGCGCTTGAGACATAGGCCATCACCTATGCAATGGGTTTTGGGCCGATCGCTCACCCGAGTGAGCCGAACGAGACATTGTCGAGACTAACGTAAAAGAAAGTTGACGTAAACCTAGATTTACGCTCATCATCGGTGGTGTCAGTTTGCCGCTCAGCTGGGGAGCAACATGCCCACCCGCCCGTCACATCGAGCGAATGCACCGTTCCTGCCGATCATCGACAATCCCGAGACTCTGCGCACCCTGCCGAGATCGGCTCTGCCGCAAGTGGCGGATGAGCTGCGTGAGGAGCTACTGGCAATCGTCGCGGAGACGGGCGGCCACCTCGGCGCCGGGCTCGGTGTCGTCGAGCTGACGGTCGCCTTGCATTACGTCTACGACACGCCGCGCGACCGGCTGATCTGGGACGTCAGCCATCAGTGCTACCCGCACAAAATTCTGACAGGCCGTCGTGAGGCCATGCGCGCCTTGAGGCAAAAAGGCGGACCCGCCGGATTCACCTCTCGGAACGAAAGCCCCTATGACCCGTTCGGCACGGCGCACAGCTCGACATCATTGTCGGCCGGATTGGGCTTCGCCGTCGCGCGCGACCTCAATGCGACCGAGGAGCATGTGGTTGCCGTCATCGGCGATGGCGCGCTGACGGGCGGGCTCGCGATGGAGGGGCTCAACAACATCGGCGCCGAGCAGCGCCGATTGGTCATCGTCCTGAACGACAACAACATGTCGATCGCGCCGCCGTCGGGCGCGGTGGCCCAGCATCTGGCGATTCTGCGCCGGCAGATGCCGGACAAGGACGCGAGGCAGGAGGCGTTCGCGCGGGATCCCCTGCCGCGGTTCGTGAGCGGCTCGACGATCTTCGACGCGTTCGGCCTGACCTATTGCGGCCCCTTCGATGGACACGACGTCGATGAGATGGTGCGCGTGCTCGAGGCGGCCCGCCGCCATCCGACCGGTCCGGTCGTCGTGCACGTGCGCACGGACAAAGGGCACGGCTACGCGCCGGCGCTCAAGGCGTCGGATCGCTACCACAGCGTCAGCCCTTTCGACATCGCCTCGGGTCAACAGCGCAAATCGGCCAGCCGGGCCCGCAGCTATACGAGCGTCTTCAGCGAGGCATTGATCGCGGAGGCCCATCGCGACGAGCGAGTTGTCGCGATCACGGCGGCCATGCCGTCCGGCACCGGCCTCGACACCTTCGGCAAAGTGTTTCCCAACCGGTGCTTCGACGCTGGGATTGCCGAGCAGCATGCCGTCACGTTTGCGGCCGCGCTCGCCGCCGACGGCATGCGGCCCTTCGCGGCCATCTATTCGACGTTTCTCCAGCGCGCCTACGACCAGATCGTGCACGACGTCGCCATTCAACGGCTGCCGGTCCGGTTCGCCATCGATCGCGCGGGTCTCGTCGGCCAGGATGGGATGACCCACCAGGGGGCCTTCGACATCGCTATGCTCGGCTGTCTGCCGCACTTCGTCTTGATGGCGGCGGGCGACGAGGCTGAGCTCGCGCGCATGGTGGCGACCGCCTGCGAGATCGACGACCGTCCCTGCGCCTTCCGGTTTCCGCGCGGCGATGGAATCGGTGTTCCGGTGGCGCTCCCGGCCGAGCCGATCGAGATCGGACGTGGCAGAGTGATCGTCCAAGGTGACGATGCCTGCATCCTTTCCTACGGGTCGCGCCTGCCGGCGGCGCTCGAGGCTGCGCGCGCGCTTGAGGGGTTGGGCGTCTCCGTGACCGTGGCGGATGCCCGCTTTGCCAAACCGATCGACGACGATCTCGTCGCGCGATTGGCGCGAGAGCACACTGTGCTGATCACGCTGGAGGAAGGATCGGTCGGCGGGTTCGCGACACAGGTCGTCGACAGCTTGATGCGGCAGAGGCTCGAGCAGCTCCTCGCGCGCGTGCGATCGCTTCACTTGCCCGACGAGTTCATCGACCACGACTCGCCGGCCTCACAGGTTGCGCGTGCCGGCCTCGATGCGGAATCGATTGCCGCACGGGTCATGGCCGAGGTCGCCCCGGTCAACGGCCGGTGGCATCTTCGCGAGCTGAGAGAGCGGGTCAACGCTTAGCGGTGGTTGCTTCGGGCGCGCGCCGTGTCCAGCGTGTCGCCATGTCCGCCACGTGCGCAACGAGCGACACGAGCAGAATGACGGCGAGCGTGTCGGTCGAGCCGCCGGTCAGCGCCACGTAAAGCGCCGCCACGAGGCTTCCGCCGGCCGCCATGTTGGCGATCAACGACAGCGGTCGCACGCCGATGCCGTAGCGGAACCACAGAAGCAGCAAGGCGGCGATTTCGATCGCCATCAGCGCCAGGATCAGCTCGGCGATCCGTCCGGATGTCAGCAGCGTTTCCAAGGTGTCCCCTCGCCCTGTCGTCGGCAGGCGCCGAGCCGTTCCGAACGTATGCTCAATTGAGAGACACGACAGCCCAATTGAGGACAGCCGCAATGCTCACCCAGGCGAGATAGGGAGCAAAGTATAGTGCGGCCTTGAGTGAGTACGGCAGCGTGTAGATGACGAGGGCCAGGATCGAGGCCCAAAACACGGCAACCTCGATCAGGGCCCAGTCGGGCCGCTGCATCTGGAAGAACAGGAAGCTCCAGGCGACATTGAGGAGTGCGTTGACGCAGAGGAGCAGGATCAATCCTTGCCGTTTGCCCTCGGACGGGACGTCGCGCCAGGCAGCGGTTGCGCCCAATGCGACGAAGGCGAAGATCAGGGTCCAGGCCGGAGCGAACAGCCAACCCGGAGGCTGCCAGCTCGGTTTGTTCAAGGCCTGGTACCAAGGCCCCGTGTCGGTCATGGAGCCGCCAAGCAAGGCGACGACGATGACGCCGGCGGCCGCGACGATGATCGGATGCTTGAGGATCAAATTGCGCATCAGCGGGCAGGTGCCAACCCGGTCAAGTGAGCGACATCCTTGAGGAAGATCCTGAGGTGCGCGCCGGGTGCGGACCGCACCAGCCGTTTGTTCATATAAGACTCCCAAGTCAGGCGCTGAACATCGGAGTCCTGGCAGATGCTGACGAACCGCTCGCGCCGCCGGTCGTTGCGGTAGAAGAAGTGCTGGAGCAGACCGAGCACCCAGAAGACGCGGCCATGCTCTTTCATGAACGTCTTGCGGGCTGTGGCGAGCGCGCGCCCTCGTCCGGTCGCCAGTCGGGCCTCGACGGCCTCCGCCGCTACCTTGCCACCATACATGGCGTAGTAGATCCCTTCGCCGGACGCCGGCGCGACGAGGCCGGCGGCATCGCCTGTCAGCACCAGCCCATTGCCATCATCCCACCGGCGGCGGGGCTTCAAGGGAATGGGCGCGCCTTCGCGGCGGATCGTCTCGCACTCGCCGAGTCCGATGCGATCACGTAAGTCTGTGACCGTCTCGCGCAAGGGGAAGCCCTTGGCGGCGCTGCCGAGCCCGATGCTCGCGGTCGCCCCGTGTGGAAACACCCAGGCGTAGAAATCGGGTGACAGGCGGCCATCGTACAGCACATCGCACCGGGCGGGATCGAGCTTGTCGGGCGCGAGGCCTTGCGTGCTGATGATCTCGTGATACGCAAAGACGAAGGGAGGGCGCTCTGCAGCGGGCATCATGAGGCGTGCTGTCGTCGAGCTCGCGCCGTCGGCGCCGACGAGCGTGCGCGAGCGAACGTAGCGGATGGTACGATCGCTCTCCTTCTCGCGATAGCCGATGCGGTAGGCGCCTTGCGGCTCCCGATCGATCGTGACGACGGTTCCGTCCGTGCGTGCAGCCCCTGCGGATACCGCACGCTCGCGCAGCCATTCGTCGAAGATCTCGCGGTCGACCATGCCGACGAAGCCATTGTCGATCGGCATGTCCACGCGACGGCCGGTCGGCGAGATCATGCGCGCCGACCTGACCTTGCAGGCCAGGAGATGATCCGGAATGCCGAAGTCTCGAATGAGACGGGGCGGGATGGCGCCTCCACAGGGCTTGATGCGGCCGCGCCGATCGATCATGAGCACGCTTCGCCCGCAACCGGCGAGCGTTTCCGCGGCGGTCGCGCCCGCTGGTCCGCCGCCGACGACGACCGTGTCGAACGTGTCCATACCGGGCTCCTTCAGGTCCGTGCCGCGGGCATCGAGAGCAGCTCCTCGCTCAGGTGCCTGAGCGAAGACTCGGTGCTGCGCGACGGCAGCGGCGACATCCGGTAGATGCGGGCGGCGAGCACCGCCGAGATGCCGAAAAGCACCGCCTCGCCGGCGAAGACGAAGCCGTAGCCGCTCACGACGGAGCCGGTGAGGGCCCGGATAATGTCGGAGGCGGCCGCGCCGAGGAAGCCACCGATGCCGAACGCAATGGCTTGGGCCGCGCCCCACACACCCATCTGCAGGCCCTCGCGGCCGGGCATGTCGGCGCCCGCAAGCGCCATCATCGAGCCGATGGCGCCAACAGCGAAAATGCCGTTGCTCAGGCCCAGATAGAAGACGGTCGGCTGCAGTGGCCAGTCGGGTCCGGCGGCGGCCGAATACGCCAGCAATGCGAGCGCCAGAACGGACGAGATGCATCCGACGACCGTCCATATCCCGAGCGACGTCGCCCATTTGACGCGGGCGTCGGCGATGCGGCCGGCCAGGCTCGCACAAACGGGAACCGCGATCATGCCGAGCAGGACGCCCATGTTCTGAACGCTGGACAGTTTCGTCGATTGCCCAGGCGTCAGCCCGAAGACGATCCCTGCGAACGGCTCGAGGATCAGATCCTGCGCGCTGAAAGCGATCATGGAGACGAATATGAAGATCGCGAATTGTAGCGTTCGCGGCTCGGTTGCGACGAACCGCAAGGCCTCGCGGAAGGGAACGTCGCCGCGCTCGACCGGTGTATCGCCGGTGGACGCCGGCTGCCGCTCGATGCCGAGCACCGCAACGGTCGCGACGAGCAAGGCGATGACCGAGACGGCCGTCGTCACGCCGACCAGGCGTGTGGACGAGTAGGGATCGAGGAAATGTCCGGCAAAGCCCGCGGTGAGGATGAACCCGACGATCATCATGACCCAGACGATCGTGGCGGCTGCCGGCCGGCGAGCGGGCGACACCTGCTTGGCGAGAAGCGCGAGCAAGGATGTGCCGGCGCAGCCGACACCGAGACCGATCAACACGAACCCACACACGGCTCCGGCGATCCCGAGGCCGCGCGAGGTCTCCATCAGCATGATCGACACTGCCGCAACGATCGCCCCGGCCGCGAGTGTCGCCATGCCTCCGATGATCCACGCGGTGCGCCGTCCGGCGACATCCGAGCGATGTCCCCATGATGGCCGGGTCAGCTGAAGCGCGTGGTGAATGACGACGAGAAATCCCGGGAGCATGGCCGGCAAGACCAGCTCGACGACCATGATGCGGTTCATGGTCGATGTCGTCAGAACAACGATGGCTCCGAGCGCCATTTGCACGAGTCCGAGACGGAAGATCGATATCCAGCCGAGGCCGGACGTGCCGGTGCCGTTCATGACAACCCCCTCAGTGCGAACGCGGAGACGAGCATGCCGAGCACATAGAGGGTCGTGCCGGTGCCGTTGTACCAGGGCGCAAGCCCCTTCGGATCGCCGAGGAAGCGCGCCATCAGAAGGATTTGGACGCCAAGCGAGATGAGGACGATTGCGCCGTATACAGGCGCGCCCCACGCGAGCAGCAATCCGGCGACCACGACCTGAGGCATGGCCATCATGGCGCAGGCCACTTTTGCTGCACGATCGGCGCCGAGGATGACCGGAAGAGAGCGAATGCCGAGCCGCGCATCCCCCTCGATGGATTTGAAGTCGTTGAGCGTCATGATGCCGTGGGCGCCGAAGCTGTAGAGCGCAGCGATCACGAGCGTTTGGACAGAGGGCAGCGAGCCGGCCATGATGGCGGCGCCCGTGATCCAAGGCAGTCCTTCGTAGCAGCAGGCGACAGCGGTGTTGCCCCACCAGCCGTTGCGCTTGAGGCGCACAGGCGGCGCGCTGTAGGCCCAGGCGAGAGCGAGCCCGACAATCGCAGCGACGAACCCCGTCTGTCCGAGCAGTGTCGCCGCGGCAAGCGAGACGGCGGTCCATATGATGGCGATGTAGAGGCCCCAGGCACCCGGAATTCGTCCAGAGGGGATCGGTCGCTGCGGCTCGTTGATCGCGTCGACATGCCGGTCGTACCAGTCGTTGACGGCCTGGCTCGTTCCACAAACGAGAGGGCCGGCGAGAAGAACGCCAACGATGAGGGTGTCGATGTGATCGCTGACGCTGCCGCCGCCGGAGACGACGCCGCAGCCGTAGGCCCACATCGGCGCGAACCACGTGATCGGCTTCAGAAGCTCGAGAGTTGCGCTCAGCGAGGGGAGCGACGATCCGGCGTGGTTGGTGTCGAGGGCCATGTCAGTCCTCTGGGGCGATCTCCATCCGAGATCGTCATCAAAGGATGACACAATCAAACGTCAAGGGCAATTGACGCTTGATCTTATCCGTTGTTCTCCGGATCGCCGGAGGCGAGCCCGTGTCGGCGAAGCTTCACGTAGAGGCTTTGGCGGCTGAGGCCCAGGATCTCGGCAGCAGAAGCGCGGTTGTCGCTCGTCAGCTCCAGCGCCGCCTGAATGCACATCTGCTCGATGAGATCGCTGGTATCGCGCACGATCTCCTTGAGTGGAACGCGGCCGACCAGCTTCGTCAGCCGCTCGACGCTGCGCTGCAACGAGGGGTCTGCGCTGACCTCTTGATCTGCATGGCGCTTGAGCTTGCGAATGCTGAGCCCGTAGCTCGGCAGGCGGCCATGCAGCGCCGCGACGGCGGACACGACCACGTCCTCGTTGGCTCCATACTCGCCGCGCGCCAGCATCGTGAACTCGCTGACGGTGCCGTGCTCGCGCAGGTTGGCGACCAGGACCTCGAGATCGACCGTCGTGCGGCCGAGCCAGCGCTCGATCGGCTGCTCCAGAACTTGCTCTACCGACGCCAGCTGCACCAGATCGAGGAAGGCCGTGTTGGCGAACCTGATCCGGCGATTCTCGTCGGTGACCACAAACGCGTCGGGGAGCAGTGAGACGACATCGGGCCCCGGCTTACCTGGGCTGCGCTCCGTGGAGGTCGTCGACGCGGGAATCAGGCGAACGATGAGATGCGACGCGGCATCCTGGCGGAACAGCGAGGCCGAGATCCACATCGGCCTCAGCGAGTGTGCGAGCTTGACTTGCACGTCATCGACGCGGGGCGAGGTCCGCACGCTCGCGAGCAGGCTCGCGACCGTCTCGGCGGAATCCTGGTCGAACAGGTCGTTCAGCCGGCGGCCGGTGAAAACGGACGAGCCGTTCGACAGAAGCTTCGTCGCGGCCGGGTTCACCTCGGTCAGGCGGAGGCTCGTGCCGTCGACGATGAGGATGGCCTCTTTCGACAGTTGGAAGAGCGCGCGATACCGCGTCTCCGCCCCCCGAACGCGGCTGTACTCGCGCTCGACGGCGACTTGCGCCTCGATCAGGCGCTGTTGGGACTTGGCCACCGATGCGAGCTCGTGGCCGACCGCGAGAATGCGCGAGCCGTCGGCGATGGGAAAGGATTTGTAGCGAACAGGCAGATCGTCGCCGGAGGCTACCAGATGATTGACCTGCCGCCAGCGCGACGGCTCGCCGGTCGCCTCAGGATTGAGCAGATCGGTGATCTTCGGCCGGCTCTCGACCGTGACGGTGTCGACCCAGCGGCTGCCGATCCAGGCTTTCGCCACCTCGTCGCCGATCTTGTCGTTGTGCGCGACGTCCTTGACCACGCCCTTCGTATCCACGATCACGGCAATGTCGGCAGACGCCTCCACGATCCTGCAGGTGACTTCAGGATCGAGCTTCCCGACCAGTCGCTGTGCGGATTTGAAGTGTTTCAAAGGAGTGTCTCGCTTCGCATGGGCTTGGGCGAAATTGTCTAGCTGAGCATCGGCTGGCCGCGAACCCGCCCCGTTGCCGCAGCAAACGCGTTGCCGAAGTCGATTGCGGTCGCGACATCCGTAGTCAGCAGATCCGCCCCGATTTCGGCGCACAGGTCTGGGCGGCACGCTGCCAGATTTCCGCCGACAATGACAGCCAAGTCTTTCTTAGGTTTCAGTTTCCGAACATGCTTAATGGCGGTTGCCACATCCGCGACATGCAGCTCCGAAGCGAGCGAGAAGCCAAGAACGGCATAGTCGTCCTGTTGCATCATTCCCTTGATCTCCGCAAGCGTCAGGGAAAGTCCGCCGTCGACGATCCAGCCCGAGGTGCGGAAGACGTGACCGGCGATGACGGCGCCCAAGGAGTGCTGCTCGCCAGGGGCCGGCACGATCAGGGCCTTTAGCCTGATCTGCGTTTCGACCGTCGGCGGAGCCGCCGAAATAACATCGTGGACGAGTTGTTGTATTCTCGACAAGCCAATCGTGACGCCGACGAAATCGATCTCGTCCGAAATCCAGCTTTCGCCGAGTAGCCGGGCGGCCGGGGCGAAGAGATCGAGAAGAACCATTTGAGCCGTCGCGCCATTCTCGATCAGCGTCAGCACTAAGCGTTGAAGCTCTTCGCTTTTCATCCGTTGAGTCATCTGGGCGAAGCGGGCGACGAACGCCTCGTCGATCTCGGCAGATGAAGATGGGCCGGGATCGATCTCCGCGGCGGACTTCTTGTGGAGGAGCATCAGTCTGGGGATGATCTCTTCCTCGATGACTTGATCGAGGTCTGCTGCCCTGGACGTATCCTTGATCTCCGCTCGCTTGCGCGCTTCGATCCAGCTCGAGGGTAGAGGATCGTCCCAGTTGCACACTTCGGCGAATGGCACTGCTTGTGTAACGCGGTGACTAGACATGCCGTCGTCCTTCCCCCTTCGACGTCAATCTACATCAGGAGTTCATCCCCGGTGCTTGGTAGATGTCGTGCATTGACCCGTCTCCTCTGATCCCGGCTATCGCCGCTGGTGCCGGCGCGCGAGATTGATCCAAGTAGATCACTGTTGACCACCTCAGGCCAGAGAGAACCTTCGCTCGTATCTTCGCCGCCGCTCTGCGGTCGACGTGGGCCGCACGAGCGGCAGCGAGCCTATTTGTACGTAATTGCGGATTGACGTCAAGTTTGATTGACAGTCGCAAACGGCATGCCTTAGGATTGCTCTCAACGGCAGGGCTCGCTCGGCTCGCCGGAATGGGGCGGCGAGATCATGCGGCATCGACCCACCGAACATTCGCAGCGCTACAGCCTCTACAGCGCCGAGGAGCGTCGCCGTCGTGACGCCTCCGTCTGGACGATTGTGCAAGGCGTTCTGGCGCCGCTTCAGTTCGCGGTTTTCCTCATAAGTTTCGGTCTCGTGCTTCGTTTTCTTCTGACGGGCGAAGGGCTTGCTGTTGCCAACGCTTCGATCCTGACGAAGACGGCCGTGCTCTACACGATCATGGTGACGGGCTCGATCTGGGAGAAGGACGTCTTCGGGCGCTACCTGTTCGCGCCGGCCTTCTTCTGGGAGGACGTCGTGAGCATGGGCGTGATCGCGCTGCACACGGCCTACTGTGTCGCTCTGTTCTGGCAGCTGCTCAGCCCGCTCAACCTGATGCTGTTGGCGCTTGCGGCCTATGCCACCTATGTCGTCAACGCAGCCCAGTTCCTCCTGAAACTGAGAGCTGCTCGTCTCGGCCAGCCGGTCGCCGCTGGCAAGCTTGCGGAGGCGGCGCCGTGAGCACCCTCGCCCGCAGCATCGATTGCGTGCCGGCCGAGCGGGCCGAGAGCCCGGTATTGCGTCAGCGAGGTCAGCGGGAGGTGTTCTGCGGCCTCACCAGCATCATCTGGCTGCATCGCAAGATCCAGGACGCCTTCTTCCTGGTCGTCGGCTCGCGCACCTGCGCTCACCTTCTGCAATCGGCCGCCGGCGTCATGATCTTCGCCGAGCCGCGGTTTGCAACCGCGATCATCGGCGAGCGCGATCTTGCCGGGCTGTCGGATGCGAACGAGGAGCTCGATCGCGTCGTCGAGCGGCTCGTCGCGCGACGCCCCGACATTCGCATGCTCTTCCTGGTCGGCTCCTGCCCCTCCGAGGTCATCAAGCTCGATCTGAAGCGGGCAGCTCAGCGCCTGTCGGAGCGGTATCTCGGCCGGGTCCGCGTGCTCAACTATTCGGGCAGCGGCATCGAGACGACGTTCACTCAAGGCGAGGACGCGAGTCTCGCAGCCTTGGTCGCCGAGATGCCGGCGGCACCTCGCCAGGAGACTTCGCTCCTCATCGCAGGTTGTCTTGCGGATGTGGTCGAGGAGCAGTTCCGGCGTCTGTTTGCCGAGATGGGCTTCGAGCGCGTCCAGACGTTGCCGCCGCGGCGGAGCACGGAGCTGCCGGCCATCGGACCGCAAACCGTGGTGCTGTTGGCGCAGCCGTATTTGACCGATACCGCTGCTGCCCTCGAAAAGCGCGGTGCCCGCATTGTCGTCGCGCCTTTCCCGTTCGGTGCCGAGGGGTCGGCTGCTTGGGTGACTGCCGGCGCTCAGGCGATCGGTATCGCGCCGGCTCGCATTCAGTCCGCCCTGCAGGCGCCGTTGCAGCGCGCCCGCCGCGCTCTCGAGGCGCACCGCGAGAAGCTCGCAGGGCGCCGGATCTTCTTCTTCCCCGACTCGCAACTCGAGATTCCACTCGCGCGCTTCCTCGCCAACGAGATCGGCATGCAGCTCGTCGAGGTCGGCACGCCCTATCTCAATCGCCGGCAGCTCGCGCCGGAGCTCGCGGCGCTGCCGGCTTCGGCGGTGTTGTCGGAAGGCCAGGATGTCGAGCGCCAGCTCGACCGGTGCCGCGCTGCGCGTCCGGATCTGACGGTCTGCGGTCTCGGTCTCGCCAATCCACTCGAGGCCGAAGGTCTGGCGACCAAGTGGTCGATCGAGCTGCTGTTCTCGCCCATTCACGGCTTCGAGCAGGCCGGTGATCTCGCCGAGCTGTTCGCGCGTCCGCTCCGGCGGCGCGAGCTCCTGGAGGCGCCGTCGTGGAGCTGACGCTGTGGACATACGAGGGCCCGCCCCATATCGGCGCGATGCGCATCGCAACGGCCATGCGTGACGTGCACTATGTCCTGCACGCTCCGCAAGGCGACACCTATGCCGATCTGCTCTTCACGATGATCGAGCGCCGGGACCGCCGGCCGCCGGTGACCTACACGACGTTCCAGGCCCGGGATCTCGGCAGCGACACGAGCGAATTGTTCCAGGAGGCCTTGCGGCAGGCTGTCGACCGCTTCAAGCCGAAGCTGCTCCTCGTCGGGGCCTCTTGCACCGCCGAGCTCATCCAGGACGATCCGAAGGGTCTCTCCGACGCGCTGGGACTGACCGTCCCGGTCGTGCCGCTCGAGCTACCCGCCTACCAGCGCAAGGAGAATTGGGGCGCGGCCGAGACGTTCTATCAGATCGTGCGCAAGCTCGCGCGCCCACGCACCGAGGCGGACGCCGGACGGACCATGCCGCAAGGCCGCCGGCCGACGTGCAATCTCCTCGGCCCGACGGCGCTCGGCTTCCGGCATCGTGACGATGTCACCGAGATCACGCGAATGCTGAACGAGATCGGCGTCGATGTTTCGGTCGTCGCTCCGCTGAATGCCACCCCGGCGGACATCGCCCGTCTGCCGGATGCCGATTTCAACGTCAGCCTGTACCCCGAGATCGCGGGAACGGCGGCTCAGTGGCTGAAGCGCACTTATGGCCAGCCAATGACCTCCATCGTCCCGATCGGTGTCGGCGCCACACGCGACTTCATCGCGGAAGTCTGTGCGCTGACCGGCCTCTCCTGCCCGCAGGGCATATCCGACGCCTCACGCTCGCCCTGGTACTCGAAGTCCGTCGACTCGACCTACCTCACCGGCAAGCGGGTCTTCATCTTCGGCGATGCCACGCACGCGGTGGCTGCGGCGCGGATTGCTCACGCCGAGCTCGGATTCAAAGTCTGCGGCCTCGGCACGTATTCGCGTGAGCAGGCCCGCGATGTTCGCCAGGCGGCCGAGCGCTACGGCGTCGAGCCGCTGATCACCGATGATTATCTCGAGGTCGAGGCCGCGATCGAGCGCGCGCAGCCCGAGCTCGTGCTCGGCACCCAGATGGAGCGCCACATCGCCAAGCGGCATGGCATCCCGTGCGCCGTGATCTCGGCACCCGTGCACGTGCAGGATTTTCCCGCACGCTACTCGCCGCAGATGGGATTTGAAGGCGCGAACGTCCTGTTCGACAGCTGGGTGCATCCGCTGATGATGGGGCTGGAAGAGCATTTGCTGCACCTCTTCCGCGACGATTTCGAGTTTCACGACGAGGCACCGGCTTCCCACCTCCCGGTCACGGCGCCCGCAGTTCGCGCGGCAGCTACCGCACAACCATCAAACTCCGCTCCGCAGTCCGCTCTGCGGCCGATCGCTTCTGGCGATGGCACGCTCATCTGGGCCGCCGAAGCCGAGAGCGAGCTCAAGAAAGTTCCCTTCTTCGTTCGAGGTAAAGCGCGACGCAATACCGAAGTCTTCGCACGCATGCACGGGCTCCAATCGATCAGCCTGGAGACGCTCTACGATGCCAAAGCCCACTTCAGCCGCTGACGGCTCTCCCGTCCGGATCGTGTTCGTCACGCTCGACAATCATTTGGCGAGCACGATCGAGCGCGTCTCCGCGGCGCTGAAGCCGGCCATCCCAGGGCTTTCGGTCACCCTTCACGCGGCAGCCTCCTGGCAAGCCAATCCGCAGCTTCTCGATCGCTGCCGGGCGGATATCGCGACGGCCGACATCATCATCGTGACGATGCTGTTCATGGAGGATCACATCCAGGCCGTGCTGCCCGATCTCAAGGCGCGGCGCGCGAGCTGCGATGCGATGGTCGGCTTCATGTCGGCGAGCGAGATCATTCGTCTGACGCGGCTAGGCTCGCTCTCGATGGGCGGCGAGAAGAAGGGCCTCCTGTCGCTCCTCAACCGCCTCAAGGGCAGCCGCAAGAAGGGCGTGAGCTCGGGCGCCGGTCAGATGGCGATGCTGCGCCGCTTGCCGAAGATCTTGCGTTATATCCCCGGCGCGGCACAGGATCTGCGCGCCTACTTCCTGGCGATGCAGTACTGGATCGCCGGCTCCGACGTGAACATCGAGAACCTGTTGCGCTTCCTGACCGCGCGCTATGCGAGTGGTCCGAGAAGCCGTCTCAAGGGCGCCATCGCTTGGGCCGAGCCGGTCGACTATCCCGACGTCGGCGTCTATCACCCCGACCTGCCTGGCCGGATCGCCGATAGTGCCGCGAAGCTGCCTGTGCTCTCCGCACCCTTACGCGGAACGGTCGGCGTTCTCGTCATGCGGTCGTATCTCCTCGCCGGCAATACGAAGCACTATGACGGTGTGATCCGGGCCCTCGAAGCGCGTGGCCTCAGAACAATCGTCGCCTTCTCGAGCGGACTCGATCAACGCCCGGCCATCAAGCAGTTCATGATGACGGACGGCGTCGCCAAGATCGACGCCCTGCTTTCCCTTGTCGGCTTCTCCCTGGTCGGCGGTCCTGCCTACAACGACGGCGATGCCGCTGCCGAGATGCTGAAGCAGCTGGATGTGCCTTACATCTCGGCGCAGGCGGTCGAGTTTCAGTCGCTCGATCAGTGGGAATCCTCGCAACGCGGCCTCTTGCCGATCGAGGCGACGATGATGCTGTCGATCCCCGAGATCGATGGTGCGACGGGCTCGATCGTGTTCGGCGGACGCGCGGATCAGGCGAACGGCGAGGCTGGGCGTGATATGTCGCTCAATGGGGAGCGGACGGACATGCTCGCCGCCCGGATCAGCAAGCTGATCGCACTGCGAAAGCGGACCGCCGCCGAGCGCAAGCTCGCCATCGTGCTGTTCGGATTCCCACCGAACGCCGGCAGCGTCGGCACGGCCGCCTATCTGTCCGTGTTCGAGTCGCTCTACAACACGATGAAGGCCTTGGCGGCCGACGGATACCGGGTCGATGTGCCCGCGAGCGTGGACGCTCTGCGTGACAGCATCCTCAACGGCAACGCCGCGATGTTCGGCGCCAAGGCCAATGTGCATACGCGGATCAGCGCCGACGACCATGTCCGGCGCGAGCGCCATCTGCGCGAGATCGAGCGGCAATGGGGACCGGCCCCTGGCCGCGATCAGACGAGCGGAAACTCGATCCTCGTGCTCGGCGCCAAGTTCGGAAACGTCTTTGTGGGGGTGCAGCCGAGCTTCGGCTACGAGGGCGACCCCATGCGCCTCTTGTTCGAGCACAGCTTCTCGCCGACGCACGCCTTCTCGTCCTTTTATCGCTACTTGCGCGAGGATCTCGCCGTCGATGCGGTTCTTCACTTCGGCACGCACGGCGCGCTCGAGTTCATGCCGGGCAAGCAAAACGCGCTCTCACAGGCCTGTTGGCCGGATCGGCTCATCGGTGACCTGCCGAACTTCTATCTCTATGCTGCCAACAATCCGTCCGAGGGCGCCATTGCCAAGCGGCGCTCGAACGCGACCCTCATCAGCTATCTGACGCCTTCGGTCGGACAAGCCGGTCTCTATCGCGGTCTTGTCGAGCTCAAGGCCTCGATCGAGCGTTGGCGTACGCTCGATGTCGAGGAGGAGCACAAGCGGCCGGGTCTCGCGACTCTCATCCAATCGCAAGCCGCGCAGATCGATCTGGCGGTCGCCGAGCCGGCTTGGCCGGACCCGATGGCCGAGGTCTCCAAGCTCTGGATTGCCCTGCTCGAGCTCGAGTACACGCTGATCCCGAGCGGACTGCATGTGGTCGGCGAGCCGATGGCGGCCGACCAGCGCAAGGAGATGCTGGCCGCGATCAGCGAAGCCTCCGGCGATCGGGCTCTGACGACCGAGGCAATCTCTTCGCTCGTCGATGGTGCGTCCGATCGCGCGGTGAGCCGGCTTGCTTTCGGCCGTGACGGAGAGGCTGAGATCGCCAAGGTCAGGTCGATGCGGGAGATCGATACTCTGCTCGCCCGCGATTCCGAGATCGACGGCATCAAGCATGCATTGAACGGCCGGTTTGTGCCGCCATCACCGAGCGGCGATCTCATTCGCAGCCCGGCGATCCTGCCGACGGGCCGCAATACGCACGGTTTCGATCCCTTCCGGATCCCGAGCGCGTTCGCCATGCTCGAAGGCCGCAAGCAGGTCGACCGGCTGATCGCACGGCACCGGGCGGACGGCTTCGAGCTGCCACAGACCGTTGCGCTCGTGCTCTGGGGCACCGACAACCTGAAGAGCGAAGGCGGTCCGATCGGGCAGGCGCTGTCGCTCATCGGCGCTCGCCCGCGGTTCGACAGCTACGGCCGGCTCTGCGGCGCGGAGCTGGTGCCCTTGGCTGAGCTCGGCCGTCCCCGCATCGATGTGGTGCTCTCGATCTCCGGCATCTTCCGCGATCTGCTTCCGCTGCAGACGAAGATCCTCGCGCAGGCCGCCTATCTCGCCGCATCCGCCGACGAGCCGCTCGAGCAGAATTTCGTCCGCAAGCACGCGCTCGCCTATCAGGCGACGCATGGATGCGATTTCGAGACGGCCGCGTTGCGCGTCTTCTCGAACGTCGATGGCGCCTACGGCTCGAACGTCAATCATCTCATCGAGAGCGGAACGTGGCAGGAGGAGGACGAGCTCGCCGAGGTGTTCACGCGCCGTAAATGCTTCGCTTTCGGCCAGGATGGGCAGTCTCGCCAGCAGCGCGATCTGATGCAGACGATCCTGAAAGACGTCGGCCTCGCCTACCAGAATCTCGAGTCCGTCGAGCTTGGCGTGACGACGGTCGATCACTATTTCGACTCGCTCGGCGGTATATCGCGCGCGGTGCGGAAAAGCTCGGGCGTCGACGTGCCGGTTTATATCGGCGACCAGACCCGGGGCACCGAGGGAAAGGTGCGCACCTTGAGCGAGCAGGTGACGCTCGAGACGCGGACACGCATGCTCAACCCGAAGTGGTTCGAAGGCATTCTGAAGCACGGTTACGAGGGCGTCCGCCACATCGAGGCACACGTGACCAATACGGTCGGCTGGTCGGCGACGACTGGCCAGGTTGCCCCCTGGGTCTATCAGCAGATCACGGAGACCTACGTGCTCGACGAGGCGATGAGGCTGCGCCTGTCGACGCTCAACCCGACAGCTTCCGCCAAGATCGCCAATCGCCTGCTCGAGGCGCATCAACGGCAATACTGGACACCGGACGACGACACGCTGTCGTCGCTTATCATGGCGAGTGAGCAGCTCGAGGATCGCGTCGAAGGCATTGGAGTGGAGACCGCCGCATGACACTGGACCTGAAGCAAACGGGCTGTGGTGGCTGCGCGTCGCTGGCGCCACTCGATGGTGACGGCAGCGTGCAGGTGCATCTCGATCCCAAGGTCAGCATCGGGACGGCCAAAGTCTTCGCTGTTTATGGCAAGGGCGGCATCGGCAAGAGCACGACGTCGTCGAACCTGTCCGTCGCATTCTCCAAGCTCGGCAAGCGCGTGCTCCAGATCGGCTGCGATCCCAAGCACGACTCGACCTTCACGCTGACGAAGCGATTGGTGCCGACCGTCATCGATGCGCTTGAGGCGGTCGACTTCCACGCCGAGGAGCTGCGCGTCGAGGACTTCGTCTTCGAAGGCTACAACGGCGTCATGTGCGTCGAGGCTGGCGGCCCGCCGGCTGGCACGGGCTGCGGCGGCTATGTCGTCGGCCAGACGGTCAAGCTCCTCAAGGAGCACCATCTGCTCGAGGACACGGACGTCGTCATCTTCGACGTGCTCGGCGATGTCGTCTGCGGAGGCTTCGCGGCGCCGCTCCAGCACGCGAGCCGGGCGCTGATCGTGACGGCGAACGACTTCGACTCGATCTTCGCCATGAACCGGATCGTGGCGGCGATTGCTGCCAAGTCGAAGAACTACGAGGTTCGCTTGGGTGGCCTCATCGCCAATCGCAGCGCGGGCACCGAGGAGATCGACCGCTTCTGCGATGCGACGGGCCTGAAGCGGTTGGCGCACTTCCCCGACCTCGACGAAATTCGCCGCAGCCGTCTCAAGAAATCGACGCTGTTTGAGATGGAGCAGACGCCGGCGTTGGCTGCCGTGCAGGCCGAGTATCTCAAGCTCGCCGCCACGCTGTGGGCCGGCACCGATCCACTCCCGGCCAAATCCATGAAGGACCGCGAGATCTTCGACTTCCTGGGGTTCCAGTGATGACACAGACGTCGACCTACGAGACGCGGCGCTCGGCGATCGAGACCTATTTCGATCGGACGGCCGTCGATGCCTGGAAGGCGCTGACCTCGACGGCGAAGGTGAGCGGCATTCGCGCCACCGTCCGCGCCGGGCGCGAGAAGATGCGCAACACCCTGCTCTCCTGGTTGCCTGAGGATTTGGCGGGGACCAGGATTCTCGATGCGGGGTGCGGAACGGGAGTGCTCGCGTCCGAGGCGGCGGTCCGTGGCGCTGCCGTCGTCGGTGTCGACCTGTCCGCCTCGCTCGTCGAGGTGGCACGCGAGCGGACGGCCACAGAGCCACATGCCGGTCGTCTGACATTCGTCTCAGGCGACATGCTCGACGCGAAGCTCGGAACCTTCGACCACATCGTCGCCATGGATAGCCTGATCCACTACAGGGTCCAGGACATGGTCGCCGTGCTGAGGACGCTGTCGGCCCGTTGCGAGCGATCCATCGTCTTCACCTTCGCGCCGCAGACGCCGGTGCTGGCGACGATGCATGTCGTCGGACGTCTATTCCCGAGATCGGATCGTGCGCCGAGCATCGAGCCGGTCAGCGAGGCGCGTCTGCGCCGCGAGATCGCGCGGACGAGGGAGCTGTCGGATTGGACGCTGCGCCGGACCTCGAAAGTTCACGTCGGCTTCTACGTATCGCAAGCGATGGAGCTGGTGCGGACATGAAAGTCGGCGCGGCATTCATCAGGCTGTGGGGCTCGCTCGGACCGGGCCTGCTGCCGTTTGCCGATGCCGCCACGCGCGATTTGCCCTTGAGCCGTCTGATGCGGCTGTCACTGTTTCAAGTCTCCGTCGGCATGACGGCCGTGCTGCTGACGGGAACGCTCAACCGGGTGATGATCGTCGAGCTCAACGTGCCTGCAACGCTCGTCGCGATCATGGCCGGACTGCCGCTCGTCTTTGCGCCCTTGCGGACGCTGGTCGGCTTCCGGTCCGATCATCATCGCTCCTACCTCGGCTGGCGTCGTGTGCCCTACATCTGGTTCGGCTCGCTGCTGCAATTCGGCGGCCTCGCGATCATGCCCTTCGCGCTGCTGGTATTGTCGGGAGAGGGGCATGCGCCGGTCGCGGCCGGTCAGGTCGGTGCCGCCCTGGCTTTTCTGTTGACGGGCGCCGGCATGCACATGACCCAAACGGCCGGTCTCGCGCTGGCGAGCGATCTCAGCGAGGACGAGAACCGCCCGCGGGTCGTGGCGCTGCTGTATGTCATGCTGCTCGCCGGCATGCTCGTCAGCGCATTGCTGCTCGGCACCCTGCTCGCCGACTTCAGCCCGAAGCGCCTGATCCAGGTGGTGCAGGGGTGTGCGCTCACGAGCATGATCTTGACCTCGATCGCGCTCTGGAAACAAGAGCCGCGGAACCCCGCGTTGAAGCCGAAGGGCGAGCAACGTCCGGCGTTCTGGCAGGTGTGGCGCAGCTTCGCGGGAGAGGTGCAACCTGGCCGCCTGCTCGCGACCGTCGCGCTCGGGACGGCGGCGTTCGGCATGCAGGATATCCTGCTCGAGCCGTACGGCGGCGAGGTGCTGAAGCTTTCCGTCGGCCAAACGACCTTGCTCACCGCCATGGCTGCGGCCGGCAGCATCGCCGGGTTTACTCTGGCAGCCGGTTGGATCAAACGCGCCGCCGATCCGTGCCGGGTTGCGGCTATCGGCGTGCTCACGGGCCTCTCGGCCTTCACCTGCGTGCTCCTGTCGGGCGCGATGCAACTGCCGCTGCTCTTCCAGATCGGCGTGACGCTGATCGGTCTCGGTAGCGGCTTGTTCTCGGTCGGCACGCTGATCGCTGTCATGACGCTCGCCCGGCGCGATACGAGCGGACTTGCGCTCGGTGCCTGGGGTGCCGTCCAGGCGACGTCGCTCGGCTGCGCGCTCGCGGCCGGCGGCATCGTTCGCGACGCCGCCGTGGCTTCCGCACCGTCCCTGCCGGACTCGGGTTGGATGAGCCCGGCCTATGCGGGTTACGGCGCCGTCTATCACATCGAGATCGCCTTGCTGTTCGCAACGCTCATTGCTCTCGGGCCGCTCGTACGACGCTACAGCCCGTCTGCCGACGAGCGGGGTTCGAAATTCGGATTGCCGGAGCTTCCCGGCTAGTCGACAACGAAGGAGCCGTACCATGGAGATCGGACGCATCACCGAGCATCTCGATGTCGCTCAGGTGGTTCTTTACGCATTCTGGGTGTTCTTCGCTTTTCTGATCTTCTATCTGCGCCGTGAGGATCGTCGCGAAGGCTATCCGCTGGTTTCGGAGGTCTCCGGCCGCGCCGACGATCCGGGTCTGATCTGGATCCCGCCGCCCAAGACCTTCAATCTTTCGGATGGCCGCAAGGTCATGGCCCCGACGGGGCGCGGCGATGATCGCCCCGTGAAGGGGACGCCGACCGAGAAGTTCACCGGGGCGCCGCTGCGGCCCGATGGGAATCCCATGCTCGCCGGGGTCGGGCCCGGTGCCTATGCCCAGCGAGCGGACATCCCGGACGTCACCTTCGACGGACACAACCGCATCACGCCGTTGCGCTCGTCGCCGACCTACTTCCTCGAGAGCCGGGATCCGGACCCGCGCGGCATGGCGGTCATCGGTTGTGACAAGCGCGAGGCCGGCAAGGTCACCGACGTCTGGCTCGATCGGTCCGACATGATCATCCGCTACCTGGAAGTCGCCGTTTCAGGGTCGGGCAAGGCTGAGACCGCCCGTCACGTGCTGGTACCGATGACCTTCGTCGTCGTCCATGGCACGCGCCGCGTCGTCGAGGTGGATGCCATCACGGCCGCCCAGTTCGCGGATGTGCCGGTCACGAAGTCGGCTGACATCGTGACGTTCCTGGAAGAGGATATGATCTGCGCCTACTATGGCGCGGGTACTCTCTACGCAACGCCTGACCGTCAGGAGCCGCTGCTGTGAGCGAGTCCGAGTTCGACGTCGAGCCGATCCGGGGCTTGCCGGAGAAGCCGCCGCAGGGCGAGCACATCCTCTGGCAGGGTGTGCCGAGCACCCAGGGCATCGCACGCCATGCGTTCTATGCCCGCATTCTGATCGGCTACTTTCTCGCGCTGATCGCACTGAGCGCGGGCGTCACACTCCTCGAGGGGCGCGGTGTCGCTGTCCTGCTGCAGCGCGCCCCTTGGCTGATCGCGTTCGGTATCGCCGTGCTCGCGATCGCATGGGCGCTGTCCTGGCTCATCCATCGCACGACTGTCTACACCATCACGAACCGGCGTTTGGTCATGCGCTTCGGACTTGCGCTGCCGATGGCCGTGAACATCCCGTTCAGCATCATCGAGTCGGCTGGCAAGCGCGCTTACGGCGACGGCGCGGGCGACATCGCGCTGACGCTGAGACGCGATCAGTCCCCCGCCTACCTCCTGATGTGGCCGCATGTCCGGCCCTGGAAGCTCGGGCGGCCACAACCGATGCTCCGCGCCATCGACGACATCGACGGCGTGGCGGACCTTCTGACGAAGTCATTGAGAGCAGTCTGAGGAGTTTGCACCGTGGATGCCAGATCTCCGACGAACCGGTTTCCCGTCAGCATGCTGATCGCGGCAGGCTTGTTGATCGGAACGTCGCTCGCCGCGGTCGGCTGGGCCAACATGACCGGCTACTCCGCTGGTCACCGGCAAGCGTCCATGGTTGTCGCCCAGCAGGCCGTGGTCTTCAGCGATCGCGACGGCGGCGTCATCGTCATCAAGGACGAGACGGGCAAGACGCTCAAGGTCATCCAACGTGGCGAGCTCGGGTTCGTGAGAGCCGTGCTTCGGGGGCTCGCCCGCGACCGGCGCGCTCGCGGTGTGGGCCCGGAGATCGCCTTCACCGTCAGCCGTCACGCAGACGGCAGTCTGACGCTCGACGATCCGTCCACCGGACGGGTCGTCACTCTCGGTGCATTCGGCTCGACGAACAGCATCGTGTTCACGGAGTTGCTCGGCGCCAAGTCACTGACGCAGGCTTCGGTGGCGCCGGCTGCAACCAGCGCTACGCTACCTTGAGGGAGCTCCGAGTATGGCCAAGACCACGTTCGATGTCGGCTGCACGGTGATCATCGAGAACACCTACGAGAGCCTCCATGCACATGTGGAGCTCGATGGCGACATCGCTATCGAGCCCGGCGACGAGGTGGAGGTGCATGGCGATCCGATCGTCGTGCCGTTCGGCGAGAAGCGCTCGATCAAGCGCATGGCGACGGTCTCGCGGGCGGGCCGTTTCGAGCGGGCCTGGACGCGCCTGACCGGCGACCTCGAGTTCATGGAGCTTTGCGAGTTCAGTTTCTCAGGAGAGCGGCTATGACGATCGAAAATCTGTCCATCGCCCCCAATGCCGCCACGGCCGTCGCCGAGCAGAGCACGCTGCTGAGCCCGCGCTTCTATACGACGGACTTCGCCGTCCTCGACAAGATGGACGTGAGCTCCGTGCGCGGCGAATGGGACGAGCTCATCGCCGAGATGCGGAGCGACCCGAACAAGGGACACTTCAAGCGCAACGCGGAATGGGACAAGGTCGATATCAACGCCCTGCCGGAAGGCCTGCGGAAGGAGTTCGTCGACTTCCTGATCAGCTCGCTCACCGCCGAGTTCTCGGGCTGCGTGCTCTATGCGGAGATGCGCAAGCGCGGCAAGAACGCCGACATGTGCGAGCTGTTCAAGTTGATGAGCCGTGACGAGGCGCGGCACGCCGGCTTCATCAACGACACGCTCAAGGATGCCGGGCTCGGCGTCGATTTGGGCTATCTGACGCGCAAGAAGAAGTACACGTTCTTCAGCCCGAAATTCATCTTTTACGCGACCTACCTGTCCGAGAAGATCGGCTACGCGCGCTACATCACGATCTATCGCCATCTGCAGCGCAATCCCGACCGGCGCATCCACCCGATATTCAAGTGGTTCGAGCAGTGGTGCAACGACGAGTTCCGGCATGGCGAAGCCTTCGCGCTGTTGATGCGGGCCAATCCCGGCATGATCAGCGGCTTGAACAAGCTCTGGGTGAAGTTCTTCCTGCTCGCCGTCTTCGCGACGATGTATGTCCGCGATCACGCGCGCGTCGAGTTCCACAAGGCTCTCGGCCTCGATCCGACGGCGTACGATATGCAGGTCTACCGCGTGACCACGGAGATCACGAAGCAGGTGTTCCCGCTGATGCTCGATATCGATCATCCGAGCTTCCGCAAGGGGCTCGATCGGTTGCACAAGATCAACGTTGCGCTCGATGGCGTCAAAGGGCGCGGTCTCGGGGCGCGGATCAAGCGGGCGGGTCTGATGGCGGCGGCGGGCGCTGCCTTCACTCGGCTGCTCGCAATACCGGCGAAGAGCAACGAGATCCCGGCGCGCAGCCGTTTGCAGCCGGCGTGGTGAGAGAGGCCCCTTAGCGCGGACATGACCGAGCACGTCTACCCAGCTCTGTTTGCCGTCTTCATCTGGTGGTTCAGCACCGGAGTGATCATCTATCTCGACAACCTCCCGCGCTGGACCTTCAAATGGAGCATGCTCGGCGCGACCGGCGTACTGGCTCTCAGTGTCTGGGGGTTGGCGGAGACGTCGAGCGATACCTCCTTGCTCGGCGCCTACCTCTCATTCACGTGCGGTGTCCTGGCTTGGGGTTGGCACGAGATCGGCTTCTACACGGGGACGATCACCGGTCGCAGAAAGGAAACCTGCGCGGAACATTGCAGCGGTGTGAGGCACTTGGCCCACGCCATCGATGCTACGCTCTGGCACGAGATCTCGGTCTTCGTCGGCGCCGGCGCCCTGCTGTGGCTGGTCGCGGAGACGGACAACTGGACCGGTTTCTGGGCTTACCTCATCCTTCTCGTCATGCAGCACAGTGCCAAGCTCAATGTGATGCTCGGTGTGCGCAATCTGAGTGCCAATCTGCTTCCCGACCATCTGGGATTTCTCAAAGGGTTCATGCGGCAACGCCCGATGAACCTGCTGTTTCCCATCTCGATCACGGGCTCGACCATCGTGCTCACCTTGATGGTGCAAGCGGCGATCGCGGTCGATGCGACGGCCGCTGAGAAGGCCGCTACGACCGCGCTCGCGACGCTGCTCGCGCTCGCGATCCTGGAGCATTGGCTGCTGATCCTTCCCATCGACGCCGAGCGGCTCTGGGAATGGGCCCTGTCCGCGCGCAAAGCCCGGCCCGGCTGGACTTATCCTAAGTCAAGTCGCGGCCGCCATGGCGATGGCAAATTCAACGTTCAACCTGTGCTGGCCGAAGGGTCGGCAAACCGGCAAGTCGGAGGCCGTCATGTCGTTTGAAGCACTGTATTCCGAGCGTCTCGAGGCGCTGCGCCGCGAGGGCAACTATCGGGTCTTCGCCGACATCAAGCGGCGCCAGGGCGCGCTGCCGGTGGCCGATCACTACACCGGCGACGGCGCGACCCGTCCGGTGACGGTCTGGTGCTCGAACGATTATCTCGGCATGAGCCAGAACCCATCCGTGCTCGCGGCCATGCATGCCGCCATCGACGCGGCCGGCGCCGGCTCCGGCGGCACGCGCAACATCTCGGGCAACACCCACTACATCGTCGAGCTCGAGCAGGAGATCGCGCGCCTGCACGGCAAGGAGGCGGCGCTCGTCTTCACCTCAGCCTTCGTCGCCAACGAGGCGAGCCTGTCGACGCTCGCCAACCTGGCGCCGGGCACGATCATCTTCTCCGACGCCAAGAACCACGCCTCGATGATCGCCGGCATCCGCAACGGGCGCACCGAGAAGCAGATCTACCGGCACAACGACATCGGCCATCTCGAGGAGCTGCTGAAGGCCGCTCCGGCCAAGGCCATGAAGATCATCGCCTTCGAGAGCGTCTACTCGATGGACGGCACGATCTCCGACATTCACGCCTACTGCGATCTGGCCGAGCGCTACGGCGCCTTGACCTATCTGGACGAGGTTCACGCCGTCGGGCTCTACGGGCCTCACGGCGGCGGCATCGCCGAGCGCGACGGCGCCATGAGCCGGATCGACGTCATCAACGGCACGCTCGCCAAAGGCTTCGGCGTCATGGGCGGCTATATCGCGGCGAGCCGGCTCTGCTGCGATTTCGTCCGCTCGCATGCGCCGGGCTTCATCTTCACGACGGCGCTGGCGCCGGCGGTGGCGGCGGGAGCTACGGCGAGCATCCGGCATCTTCGCTCGAGCACGCTCGAGCGCGAGCGGCATCAGGAGCGCGCGCGGACGGTCAAGGCGCGGCTCGTCGCGGCGGGGCTTCCGGTGATGGAGAATCCGAGCCACATCGTGCCCGTGCATGTGGGCAATCCGGTGCACTGCAAGGCGATCACGGACGCGCTTCTGCGCTCGCACGGGATCTACGCGCAGCCGATCAACTACCCGACCGTGCCGCGCAAGACCGAGCGCATTCGCCTGACGCCGACGCCGCTGCACACGGATGCGCATATCGATGCGCTGGTCGACGCGCTGTCCGGCTTGTGGCAGGCCTGCCCGACCAGCCAGCCGAGCCTCCGCCAGGCGGCCGAGTAGGCGTCATCGCGGCGCGCGCGCCGTTGCCTTGCGGCCCGTCAGCACGGCGCTCCACTCGCCGATGTCGACCATGGTCTCGAGCTCGCGACGCAACAGCGCGACCACGGCCTGCGTCGCGCGCGTATCTGTGCGTCCCGGCGGCAGGGCGAGCACGATCTCGCGCATGACCTTGGGCTTGCGGATGGGCGTTCCGCGCAAGCGGCCGGCCGCCACCTCGCGAGCAATGGCCGACAGCGGAAGGATCGTCGCTCCGAGGCCGGTCTCGACGAGCTCCTTGAGCACGTGGAACGAGTCCGCTTCGAAGGCGATGGTCAAGGTCGTGCCGGTTTTGCGGGCCGCTTGCTCGACCACCGCACGCAAGCCGTGCACACGGCTCGGCAGAATGAGATCGACACGACCGAGCTCCTTGAACGGAACAAACTCACCCGCTGCGGGCGGGCTCGAGCCTGGCTCGACGAGCACGAGCTCCTCGTAGGCGAGCGTCTCGGTGCGGGCATGACTGTCCGTCGCGGGGCCGTAGAGCAGCGTCGCATCGATCTCACCACGGTGCAGCCAGTCGATCAGGTGGCCCGCATAGCCTTCGACGATTCGAAGGGAGACACCCGGAAGCTCGCGGGCGGCGCGCTCGATGGCGCGTGCGGCGAGGAAATAGGACACGGTCGGCATCATGCCGAAGGCCACCGCCCCCCGAGGCGCGGACACGGCCGACCTGACCTCGTCGAGCGAGCTTTCCAGCTGGTGCACGATGCCGGTGACGCGGCGGAGCAGCAGCTGGCCGCCCTCCGTCAGCTGCATGCCGCGGCCGGTGCGCGCGAACAGCGGTACGCCGACCGTCGCTTCGAGCATGCGGATGTGCCGCGACAACGAGGGCTGGGCGAGCCTCAGCCGGTCGGAGGCTTTGCTCAGCGAGCCCGTCTCGGCGACGAGGATGAAGGTTTTGAGCTGCTTCAGATCCAAGGACGTGCTCCGGACGGCCTATCGAAGTCATGAATAGCACCTATCTCAGCTTTTTCATTTAAGAAAGGCTAGGAAAACGGCATACAAACCCCGCCGGACAGGAGGTGCCATCATGGCTACGGCTGCAAGAGACACAGGCGACCATGCCGCAACAGGCTGGCCCGACGAAATTTTTTGCGTTCTTGAGGAGTTCTCGGTCGCTCAGGTGCCTTACGTGCCCGACGGCGGGCACGCACGCTTGATCGAGCGCGTTCACGCCACCCCCGCCATGCGGGGCATTCCGCTCACCACGGAGGAGGAGGGGATCGCGCTTAGCGCCGGCGCTTGGCTCGGCGGAGAGCGTGCCGCGCTTTTGATGCAGTCGAGCGGGGTCGGCAACTGCATCAACATGCTGTCGCTCATCAAGGTCTGCAAATTCCCGCTGCTGACGCTCGTCACGATGCGCGGCGAATGGGGCGAGTTCAATCCCTGGCAGGTGCCGATGGGCTCGACCGTCGAAGCCTCCTTCCGCCTCATGGGCGTCGAATGCGTGCGTGTCGAGCGGCCGGAGGACGCCGCGCTCACGGTGCGCAATGCGGCGACGATGGTCTACGGGGGCGGATCGGCAGTCGCCGTGCTGCTGTCGCAGCGCCTGATCGGCGCCAAGGTGTTTACGAAGCCGGAGGACAAGCGATGAGCAACGGTCTCAATCGGCGTGACGTCGTCGCCCGCCTGATGGCCAAGCGTGGCAATGCGCTCGTCGTCACGGGTCTCGGAGCCGCGACCTACGATGTCGCCGCCGCCGGCGATACACCCCGCAACTTCTATCTCTGGGGTGCGATGGGGGGCGCCGCGGCGCTCGGCTGTGGCCTCGCTCTGGCCCAACCGGACGTGCCGGTCGTCGTCGTCACCGGTGACGGCGAGATGCTGATGGGCATGGGGAGCTTCGCGACGATCGCGCAGCAAGCTCCGGCCAACCTCTCGATCGTGGTGCTCGACAACGGCCTCTACGGGGAGACGGGCGCGCAGGCGAGCCATACCTCGCGGACGGATTTGGCTGCGGTGGCAAAAGCTTGCGGGATCGCGCATGTCGAGCAGGTCACCGACGCGCGCGGGCTCGAGGATTTCGCCTCGCGCTTTCCCGCGACGACGGATGGACCGCGTGTCGCCGTCATCAAGATCGCGCCGACGGAGCATCCGCGGCTCGTCCCCTTGCGAGACGGCGCACACGCCAAGGCCCGCACGCGCCTCGCGCTTGGCCTGCCGGCCGATTGAGAGGTGGGATGGTGATCAGCGCCCTGCGGCTACGGCACTCGAGCTTCTCGTGATCCCGTCGAGCCACTGGGCGAGATGGGACGCAGCCGCCGCGTCGAGCCGGAGCCCGAGCTTCGTCCGCCGCCACAGGATATCCCCGGCCGTGCGGGCCCACTCGTTCTCGACGAGATGTCTCACCTCCCGCTCGGTCAGGCCGGCGCCGAAGTGGATCCCGAGATCTTGCAGGCTCGACGCGCCACCGAGCAGCTCCAACGCCGTCGTGCCGTAAGTGCGGGCGAGGCGGCTCGCGGTCTCCTCGCCGAGGCCCGGACAAGCGTCGCGGATGCGCCGGAGCAGAGCCGGAAAGCCGTCGACGGGAAAGTCGCCGCCGGGCAGCGTCGCACCCGCCGTCCACGTCGACGTCTTGCCGCGCAGATGCGGCTTCAGCTTGTCGAGCGCGCCCTCGGCGAGCCGCCGGTAGGTCGTGATCTTGCCGCCGAACACGTTGAGGAGAGGGGCCTCGTCGCGCGCCGCGTCGAGCTCGAGAACGAAGTCGCGGGTCGCTTCCTGCGCGGCGCTGCTGCCGTCGTCGTACAGGGGGCGGACTCCGGAGTAAGTCCAGCGAACATGCGATGGCTCGACGGGGGTGTTGAAGTAGCCGCTCACGGCCGCACAGAGATAGGTGATCTCGTCGGGCGTGATCGCGACATCGGCGGGGTCGCCCGCGTAATCCACATCGGTCGTGCCGATCAGCGTGAAATCGCGCTCGTAGGGAATGGCGAAGACGATGCGGCGGTCGGCGTTCTGGAAGATGTAGGCGCGGTCGTGGTCGAACAGCTTCGGCACGACGATGTGGCTGCCTTTGACGAGGCGGACTTTGCCTCTCGAGCGTACGCCGAGGTGGGCTTTCAGAACTTCGCCGACCCAGGGGCCGGCGGCGTTGACGAGCATACGCGCTTCGGCCGTTTGCTGCGCACCGGTGGTCTTGTCCTCAAGCTCGAGGAGCCAATGTCCGTTCGCACGCGTCGCATGCACAACTTCAGTGCGGACGCGAATGTCGGCGCCGCGACGTTTCGCGTCGATGGCGTTGAGAACGACGAGGCGGGCGTCATCCACCCAGCAATCCGAATACTCGAAGCCGCTGCGGTAGGCAGGCTTGAGCGGCGCGCCCGAGGGCTCGCGGCTGAGGTCGATGCGACGCGACGCCGGCAAGATGCGCCGGCCGCCGAGATGATCGTAGAGAAACAAGCCGATGCGAATCATCCAGGCGGGACGGAGCTTGTCGTGATGCGGCAGCACGAAACGGAGCGGCCAGGCGATATGCGGCGCCATCCCGAGCAGCACCTCCCGCTCGGCGAGAGCCTCCCGCACAAGGCGGAACTCGTAGTGCTCGAGGTAGCGCAGGCCGCCATGAATGAGCTTCGTCGAGGCCGAGCTCGTGCCGCTGGCGAGATCGCCCTTCTCAGCGAGCAGAACCGACAGCCCGCGCCCGGCCGCGTCGCGGGCGATGCCGCAGCCGTTGATGCCGCCGCCGATGATCGCGATGTCGTACAAGGCCGGTCTTTCCACAGGCGCCCGGGTTCAAGGCCGGCCGGTTGAGTTGACGGTTGGCGCGTTGGAATGACAAGGGCGCGCCGTCAGACGTTATCGCTCCCGAATGAAATTTCAAGGCAACTCGACGGCAGCCCGCGGCCCGGCGATACGGCGCGAGTCGTTGGGTCGGGCGCTTGCCGCTAGGCGTCGCGCGCGTGCGCGTAATCCGCACGCAGGCCTTCGACGAGGGTGGCAACCTCGGGCAGGTCGTCGATCAGCCCGACGCCATGGCCGGCACTCCAGATGTCGCGCCAGGCTTTGAGGTCGTCCGGAAGCGCTGGCGTGCGCGGGGCGGAGAGTGGCGGGAGTGCATCGGGATCGAGCCCGGCCATGGCGATAGAGCCGCGAAGGAATGTCGCGGGCACGCCCGAGATCCGGTCCGTGGTGATCACGTCGGCCATCTGCTGCGAGATGAGCAGCGCTTTGTACGCGTCGCCGGCGCGGGATTCACGCGTGGCCACAAACCGCGTCCCCATGTAGGCGAAATCGGCGCCGAGCACCTCGGCCGCCCGGATGCCGCGGCCGTCGCCGATGCCGCCGGCGAGCAGGATCGCGCCATCGAAGATCTTGCGCACCTGGGGCACGAAGGCGAACGGGTTCGCCGTACCCGTGTGGCCGCCGGCTCCTGCGGTCAGGAGGATCAGCCCATCGACGCCGGCCTCGATGCATTTCTCGACATGGCGCATCGTCGCGACGTCGTGGAACACGAGCCCGCCATAGTGGTGCACGCGTTTGGCCACGTCGCCCGGCTGGCCGAAGCTCGTGATGACGATCGGCGGCCTGTACCGCTCGACGAGGGCGCGTTGCTCGGCAAAGCGCGGCGACCCGTCGTTGCGGACGACGAGGTTCAGCGCCCACGGTGCGGGCGCGATGCCGGACTGCTGTGCCACTCGATCGAGATCTCGCCCGATCGCGTCGAGCCACGCAGCCAATTCCTCGACCGCGCGCGCGTTCTCCGCCGTGATGCTGCCGACGATCCCGGCCTTGCAACAGGCGATAAGCAGCTCCGGCCCCGAGACGAGGAACAGCGGCGCCGCGACGACCGGCAACACGAGGCGGCGCTTCAGCTCGGCAATATCCATGGCGCCGTCTCTTACGGCATCTTCCGGCCGAGGTCCTTCAGAATCTCGCGGGCGGCGTTGTGCCCCGGAACACCGGTGACGCCGCCGCCTGGATGCGCGGAGGCCGAGCAGATGTAGAGAGATTTCACAGGCGTGCGGTAGTCGGCGTAGCGCGCGATGGGTCTGCGGAAGAAGATCTGGTCCATGCTCATCTCGCCGTGGTGCACGTGGCCGCCGGGCAGCGCGAAGATGCGCTCGATGTCTTGCGGCGTCAGCACCTGCCGGTGGGTGATGTGCTTGTCGAAGCCTGGTGCGTAGCGGCAGATCTGCTTCATGACGATCTGGAACAGCTCCTCCTTCGCCGCTTCGTCCCACTCCCGACCCTTGAGCGCGTAGGGGACATGGCCGCCCAACACGTTGATGACATGCTGACCAGGGGGAGCGACGGAGGGATCGAACGCCGAGGGCGTCGTGATCCATAGATAGGGGCGCTTCGCCATCTCGCCGTTGCGGGCAGAGTAGAACGCGTCCTCGAGCTCGTCCGTATTCTCGGCGATGGTGATCGAGCCGGGATTGGGATCGTTCAGTCGCCGGTCATCGTAGGCCGTCCAGCGGGGAAGCGCGCTCGCGGCGATGTTGATCTTGAAGCAGATCGAGTCGGTGCGCATGCCCTTGACGGCCTCGACCACCTCGGCCGGCAGCCACTGTTTGTCGATGAGGCTCAGGTAGAGCAGCTTCGCCTGCAGGTTCGCGCCGATGACATTGGCCTCGATACGCTCGCCATTCTGGAGCACGACTCCGCGGGCACGGCCCTCGACGATGTCGATCTTGGCGACGGGTGCGCTGGTGCGGACCTCGACGCCGTTCTCACGGCCCGCCGCGACGAGCGCCTTCGTGATCGAGCCCATGCCGCCTTTGACGAGACCGCCAGGCCCCGCCGCGGTATCGCCTTCGCGCAGCAAGGGCCGGGCAAGCACATAGGCCGAGCCTTGGGTCCTCGGACTGATGAGGCCGGCGGCGCCCGAGGCGTAGCTGCCGTAGGCGGTCAGCACCTGATCGCTCGTAAACCACCGCTTCAGATAGTCGTGGGCGCTCAGCGTCAGCAAATCCCACACGTCGTAGAGGTGCCCGCCGATGTCGCGGAAGCGCCAGGCGAGCGACATCGCCCGGCCGATGTCCTTGATCCGGCCCGTCGTCGGGTCGGGCGGGGTCTCGAACAGCAGCCGGCGCATGTAGGGAATGACCTTGTCCATATGCGCGACGAATTTGGGATAGGCCTCGGCATCGGCCTTGGAGAACTTGGCGATCTCCTCGACCATGCGGGGTGTGTCCGGCCAGAAGACGAGACTGCGGCCGTCGTCGAACGGCTGGAAGGAGGGGCCTGCACCCTCGACGACCTCGACGCCATGTCGGCGCAAGTCGAGATCGATCATGATCTTGGGCTGCAGCAGGCTCATGATGTAGGAGGCGACGGAAATCTTGTAGCCCGGCCACAGCTCCTCGGTGACGGTCGCGCCGCCTGGGATCTCGCGCCGCTCCAAGACCAGCACCTTGAGGCCGGCCTTGCCCAAATAATTGGCGCAGACGAGCCCGTTGTGACCTGCGCCGACGATGACCGCGTCGTATTTCTGCATAGGTGTTCCCCGATCGCCTTCCGGAACAGTCGCCCTCTTGCGGGAGGCGATGACTTCCGTATTATGTACCAACGGGTCGGATTTGCAAACCAGCTAGTCCAGCATTGCTTGCGAGCAGCTGGGCAGGCGCAATGCCAGCGAGCAGGATGCCAATGTCACAATTCAAAGGCCAGATCGGGATCGTCACGGGTGGTGAAACGGGGATCGGGCGCGGGATCGCCGAGGCGCTGGCGGCCGAGGGCATGCACATCGTCATTGGTGGCATCCTCGCCGACGAGGGCAAGACGACGGTTGAGGCGATCACCAAGGCCGGCGGCAAGGCCGAGTTCGTCGCCATCGACGTGCGCAAGCTCTCCGATGTCGACGGGCTCGTCGATGGTGCCGTGAAGAAGCATGGCCGCCTCGACGTGATGGTCAACAACGCGGCGATCTTCGACGGTTTCGCGAGCTGCCTCGATACGTCCGACGCGCTCTGGGAGGCAGTGATCAACATCAACCTCAGAGGATCGTTCTACGGCTGCCGGGCAGCCCTCCGGCACATGGTGCCGGCCGGCCGCGGCAAGATCATCAACGTCGCCTCGGTCGGCGGCCTGAAGGGGGCGGCGGATGGAACGGCCTACACGGCCTCCAAGTTCGGCATCGTCGGCATGACGAAGCAGATCGCCTGCGACTTCGGCGAGAAGGGGATCGCCGTCAACGCGATTTGCCCCGGCGTCATCCAGACCAACATCCGCGCCAATTCGACGAAGATTCTCGGGCCCGACTCGCCCCCCATGCGCGGCGTCGGCGCCGATCCCGACGGCTACAAGCGGCTGGTGCCGGACAAGCGGCGCGGCAAGCCCTCCGAGGTCGGCGATCTCGCCGTCTATCTCGCCTCCGACAAGTCGGGCTACATTCAGGGCCAGACCATCGCCATCGACGGAGGCTGGACGGCCACATGAGCTTCGAGCGCCTGACGAGCGAGGAGCAGGCGATTGTCGACACGGTCGCGCGGTTCGTGACGCGCGATGTCGCTCCGGCCGTCGCCAAGCACGAGCGCGAGGGCACGTACCCCGACGCGCTTGTGGCCGCGATGAAAGAGCTCGGGTTGTTCGGGGTCGCGGTTCCGGAGACCTATGGAGGACTGGGGCTCAGCCAACCGGCTGCCGCCGCCGTGTTCGAGACGCTCTCGCAGGGGTGGTCGTCGCTCGCCGCCTATATCAACAGCCACAGCACGGTTGCCTACGCGATCTCCCGCTACGGCAGCGAGGCGCAGAAATCGCAGTGGCTGCCGAAGCTCGCAACCGGCGAGGTGCGGGCGGCCATGTGCCTGACTGAGCCCCACGCCGGCTCCGATCTCCAGGCGATCGAGACGAAAGCCGAGCCTGCCGGCGGTGGGTTGGCTCTGTCGGGCAACAAGATCTACGTGACGAATGGCGGCCGTGCCGATCTCCTGATGGTGCTCGCCAAGACCGACCGTGCGGCGGCGAAGCCCTCGCAGAGCATGAGCCTGCTGCTGGTGCCGAAGACGGCTCCGGGACTTGCGGTCGGCGGCACCTACCGGAAAATGGGATTCCACCTGGTCGACACGGTCGAGATCCGGTTCGAGCAGGCGAAACTCGGTGCAGATGCGGTTCTCGGCGATCAGATCGGCAAGGGGTTTGCGCAGTTGATGGAAAGCCTCGAGGTCGGGCGCATCGCCATTGCCGCGAGTGCGGTCGGTGTCGCGGCGGCGTCGCTCAAGGCGGCGATGCAGTTTGCCTCAGAGCGCAAAGCCTTCGGCAAGCCGATCGACCAGCATCAGGCGATCGAGCTGAGATTGGCCGAGATGGCGACGAAGCTCTTGGCCGCCCGTCAAGTGACGCTGCTCGCTGCCGAGACGAAACAGGCCGGGGGCCGCGCCGACATGGTGAGCGCGATGGCCAAGCTCTACGCGAGCGAGGCCGCTGCCGAGATCACGCAAGACGCGATCCGCGTCCACGGTGGCCACGGCTACATCGCCGACTATCAGGTCGAGCGGCTGCATCGCGAAGCGCTCCTCTACCTCGTCGGCGAGGGAACGAACGACATCAACAAGCTCGTCATCGCGCGGCGTCTGCGCGAGGGCAGAGAAACGAGTCTCCTGGGATTGGTTTGAGGGGGAAGGGCGATGGTGCGCCGCATCGATTTCGTCAATCCGTTCGGGTCGCGCCTCTACGACGACCTCATCCACAAGACGCTCTCGCATTATGCGGGCGAGGGCACCGAGCTCACCATCAGCCATCTCGACGGCTTCACGACCGAGATCGACTACTTCTATTCCAAGCACCTGATGGAGGCCGTGCTTTTCGAGCACGTGATGCAATCGGAGGCGAAGGGCTTCGACGCCGTCATCATCGGCTGCTGCTACGATCCGGGCGTGCGCGTTGCCCGCGAGCTCGTCGACATTCCAGTGATTGGCCCGATGGAAGCGTCCATGCAGACGGCGGGCTATCACGGCTACAATTACACCGTCGTCACCGATCACCACAAAGCCGCGCCCTGGATCGAGGACGTGATCAAGCTGTCGGGTCTCAACGGCAACTATCACGGCATCCGCACGATCGAGTGGTACATCCGCGATATGATCAACAATCCGGATGCGGTCGCGCTCGACACCATCAAGCGGTGCGAGGAGGTCGTGAAGGAAACCTACGTCGACACCATCATCATGGGCTGCACGATCGTCGCCGCCTGCTTCCAGCAATGGCTGATGAAGGGGAACGCGCCGCCCAAATTCGCGATCATGAACCCGAACCTGATGGCGCTGAAGATGGCCGAGAGCCTCGCCGATCTGAAACAGAAGGGCGGCTATCACATCTCACGCGCCGGCTTCTACGAGCAGCCGAGCGGCTTCTACGCCGACGAGGCCAAACAAGCGCGGAAGGCGTTCGCGGCCGCCGTGGCGCTTGCACGGAAAACCTCGTCTTCCGGCATCAACTAAGGACAAGACAATCAGATGACCTCCGAGACGCCGAAGGCCTACTGGACCTCATCCGTCAGCGACATCGCGCCCGAGGACGTCTACGTCCGCGGCTACCCCCTGCGCTCCATCATCGGCACGCTGCCGTTCTCGGCGATTACGGTGCTCATGATCCGCGGCAAGCTGCCGACGCCGGGCGAGGCACGGATGATGGATGTCATCCTCTCCTCGATTCTCGACTATGCGTTGCACAAGTCGGGGACGGTCGCCGCGCGCTGCGTCGTCTCGGTCAATCCGCAGATGACGGCGGGGCTCGGCGCCGGTGTGCTGGCGGCGGGCGAGCACGCGCTATCGCCCGAGAACACCGGCCGCTTCATCGTCGAGGCGCACAAGGCCTGGACGGCGAGCGGCGAGACGATGGACGCGTTCGCCGCCAAGATGGTCGAGCGGCTGCGGGCCGAGAAGGCCCGCGTCCCAGGATTCGGTCATCAAGTATTCAGAGGCATCGATCCGCGCGCGCAAGCGTTGCGGGACGAGGCGGTCGCGGGTGGCGTCTGGAACGAGATCGGCGAGGTCTACGAAGCGATCCATCGCGCGTTCAAGGTGGCCGCCAACAAGCCCGATCTTGTGATCAACGACGTCGGCATGATCGCCTGCATTCTCGCCGGCATGGGCTACACACCGCAGGAGATGGCGGGCATCGCCATTCTCTCGACCTTCCCCGGCCTCATCGCGCACATCTCGGAGGAGATGGGCTCGGGCGTCCGCAACCGCATCGTGCCGGACGAGACCGCTCACTACCCGCGCGCCCGCCACGATCTGAAAGCGGATATGGCGAAGGCCGGGTGGAAGGCTTGAGGCGCGGCTACCGCGCCAACTCCTTCAGCCCCCGGCGGATGAGCTGCTCGGTCTTGGCGTCGGCACCGAGCTCCTTGAGGGCGGCCGAAACGGCGGCCGACGCCTGCAGCTGCTGGTAGCCCAGATTGACGAGCGCCGACACCGCCTCGGCCGAGACGCGGGCTGGGCCATCTGCCGGTGCGGCGACAGCCTTGGCGCCCTGCGGCAAAGCGATCCCCGCCGCCGACAGCGCCGGCGCCTTGTCCTTGAGCTCGGCCAGGATGCGCTGGGCGAGCTTGGGGCCCACATGCGGCGCGCGGATCGCGGCCTTGTCCTGAAGCGCGATCGCATTGGCGAGATCGGTCGGCCCGAGCGTGCCCATGATCGAGAGCGCGACCTTGGCGCCGACGCCCTGCACGGTCTGGAGGAGACGGAACCACTCCCGCTCGTCAGAGGTGCGGAACCCGAACAGGCGGATCTGATCCTCGCGGACATGCGTCTCGATCGACAGCGTCACCTCGCCCGTCTGGGTCTGCAGCCAGGCGAGCGTGCGTCCCGAGCAGGCGACCTCGTAGCCGACGCCGCCGACGTCGAGGATCACCCAATCCTCACCTGTCCCGTCGACGAGGCCGCGGAGCTTGCCGATCATGAAGCCGTCTCCTCAAGCGCGCAGTGCCGCCGCGAGCGTGCGGCTCGCCCGATGTTGGGCATGGCAAATGGCGATGGCAAGCGCGTCCGACTCGTCGGGGCTTTGCGGTTTCGCCTTGGGGAGGAGCAAACCGACCATCATCGCCACCTGCTGCTTCTCGCCGTGGCCGACGCCGGTCACCGTTTTCTTGATCTGGTTGGGCGCGTATTCGGCGACGCGCAGACCGGCCTCGGCCGGTACGACGAGCGCGATGCCGCGCGCTTGGCCGAGCTTCAAAGTCGCCCGTGCGTTCTCGTTGACGAAGGTCTCCTCGACAGCCGCCTCGGCCGGATGCAAGGAAGCGATGACGCTTTGCAGGCCGCGTTTCAGCTCGAGCAGCCGGAACGCGAGATCAGCCTCGGCGTCCGAGGTGACGACGCCACTCGCCACATAGACGAGCCGGACGCCGTCCGTATCGATGACGCCCCAGCCGGTGCGCCGGAGACCCGGATCGATGCCGATGATGCGAATCAGAGGTTGGGACATGGGCGAGGGGGTAGCATGAAGAATATGCGCGTAGCGAATGGCGAGTAGCGAGTAGGTCGTGGCGAGTGCTCAGCCCCGTCGCGGTGCACGCCTCGCTATCGGCAACTCGATGTTGGCTCACTGACAGAAATTCGACGTCCGCCGTGGCGCGAGGTCGAGGTGCAGATGATCGTGATGCGCGTAGTTCGCCTCGGGGCCGAGCACGGTGCCGAAGGTGGCGCAGGCATCCGCGTGGACGGCTTGTAGGAATTTGCCTTCAGGTGTCTTCGGCGCGTACTCAACCGGCCGGGCAACGAGCGTGCCGCGCTTCCGCTTTCGGTCGAGCTTCGAGCCCGTGGCGATCAGCGGCTCGCCTTTGACCAGTGCGCCGAGACCCGCGGGCTTCGCGAGCTTTGATCTCGACTTGCCCTGAGTCTTGGACACGACCGCCTGCTCCGGCAAGGGCGGCGCGGTGGATGCGGTCTCGGGCGCATCGGCACTGGCGGCCCAGCCCGACGCAGTCTCGGGGGCCGCATCCGCGGCAGCCATCGAGGTCGTCGAAGATTTTTGCGTCGGCTTGGCGGCCTCGGCGGCCCTCTCGGCCTCCGCGACCTTCTTTGCCTCGAGCTCCGCCATGGTCGGCCCCCAGTATTCGGCGACCGCGACCTCCTTGCCGTCCGTCGTTATGAAGCCCGAGACGTCGAGCGCGTTGGCCTTGGCATGCTCGGAGAGCTTCTGGTCCTTGGCGTTGTACCGGTTGCGGCAGACATAGGCCGAGGCATTGGTGAGCCGCGCGATGGGCTTGCCGAGCAGCGCCTTGGCCTTCGGCTGGACGCTCGTGTCGAGCCAGCGGGTGAGCATCGCCACCATCCGGCAGTTCATGATGGCGGGTGGCACGAGCGTCACCTTCAAGCCGCTGCCGAGGCTTCTGACCTCGACCGGCTGAGCCGTGCCGCACTGACCCTGACGGATCGGCGCGACGTAGCGCATCTCGACAGTAAGCCCCTTGGTCAGGCGCTCGCATTCGGCCTTGGCCGCGGCGATCTCGGCGTCGGTCCAGGTTGCCGGCGGCTCGTCCTTCTTGGCGTCGGCGGTCTTCGACTTGGTCTCGGCCTTGGACGTCGAACCGGAGGGCCGGCGCTCTGGTAGCGGCATCATCCCGGACGAGGCGAGAGGAACCTCACCATCCAGCGCGGGCTTCAACATGTGGAATGGACTGCGCTCGGGCGGAGGAACATCGGCGGCGAGGGCCGCAACGCCGAGCGGCAGCACGGCCAGGAGAAGGCACGTGCTCGTGAGGCCTGCCGCACTGACCACATCTCGTCTCATCGGCATCCCGCTCGCGCCCCCCGGCTTGTTCGCGACGGAGGCTGCGTTTACATCATGTAATCATCGTGGCGCGGGCTGGCAAATCCACGGCTTTTGCGGGCGGGCCTTGGAGGGGCAGGAGATGGCGGAGGGCGCGGCGGTCAAGGCGGACGCGATCCGGCTCGACCGGATCGGGGCCATCGGCCGCGTCACCCTCGGTCCGGGGCCGGCCAGCGCCGCCGATTGGCGGACGTGGACGGCAGCCTACGACCAATGGATCGCCGATCCGAACGTCTACGGCGCGCTCGTTCGGTATTCCGGCGCTCCCCTCAGGGACGTCGCCCACGCAACCGATCTCGACGGTCTCGCCGACCTCTATCGCCTCATCTGGACCATCGATCGGTTCTCCAAGCCGACGGTCGCCTTGCTCGACGGGGAGATGAGCTGGGCGGATTTCTGCCTCGTCCGGCATGGGACGCATAAGGTGGCGGGGGAAGGGTTCAGGCTCGATCTGACGATTCCGATAACCGGTGTTTTCGATGCCGGCGCCACGTGGTGGCTCTCCCGGCTCCCCGAGGCGATCGCGGAAACGGCGCCGGGCCGCGTCATTGGGGCAGGCGACGCCTTGGCGCGGGGCCTTCTCACGCATCACGTCTCATCCGCCTCGTTCGATCTGATCGAGCGCGTCTATGCCGACGCCGATCCGATCGATCAGGTGCTTGACGGTCTGCCCCAACTGAGCAAATCCCCTGGGTTTCGAGAGGGTAGCGAGTCAGCTGCGGCTGGGGTCGGTCTTCTGCGGATCCTCATTCAGGACGCGAGAAGAGGCTCGCTCAAGCAGACCCTCGAGCGCGACTATGCGATTGCCATGACGCGAGCCGAGGGCGGGTCAGCAGACGTTTGGCAGGGCGCTCTGGCCCGCGCCACGGCCGCCTTGGGCCTCAAGCCGCCAGCAGGCGTACCCGAAGCACTCGGCTAAGCAAAAGCTGTTTTTCCCGCACTGAATTGTTTCAGAAAGACGCGTATTTCACGCGCTCTTAACTCTGCCACTTAAGCACAAATTAGCCGAGCCGGGCTAATGTACACACACAAACAAGAATAACCGGGCGTCAACCTAAGTAACGACAGGCAGGGCTATGACCGCAGCAGTTGAATTCTCCCACCGCAAATCCAGCGAGGAGACCGAAGGCCTCAAGGTCGAGTACCTTCAGGCGCTGAGGCTCGTCGAGCGGCTCCACCGCTTGCTCCTCGACGTCATCAAGGACGAGTTCGACCGCGTCGGCTCGACCGAGATCAACAGCGTGCAGGCGCTTTTGATCTACAATATTGGCACTTCGGAGCTCACCGCAGGCGAGCTCAAGACGCGCGGCTACTACCTGGGCTCGAACGTCTCCTACAACCTGAAGAAGCTCGTCGACATGGGCTACATCCACCACAAGCGGTCGGAGACCGATCGCCGCTCGGTGCGGGTGAGCCTGACCGACAAGGGGCAGGAGGCGTGGACGATCGTCAACGACCTCTACCATCGCCAGCTCCAGTCCCTCGGCGCCATCGCCGAGATCACCGAGCGCGACATGCGGGGGCTGAACCTGTCCCTGATGCGGCTCGAGCGCTTCTGGTCGGACCAGATCCGCTACCGTCTGTAATCTCGACGGCAGACACGACCTTGGGGGCTCGGCTGCGCAAGCAACCGGGCCCCTTTCTGTTGCGCCGATGCCTCAATTGGGCCGAAACGCGCCCGCATCATCCAATCGTGCGTTGCGTTGCCGGGCCGACGCATGATTTTCACCCCATCGGCCGGCGCGACGACACAGCTGTGGATTGCGCCGCCAAATCGGTGTGTGGACGTCTCTTCACCGGTGGTTTCGCCGTGTAACGTGCGGCGTAATCGTTTGGTCGACCGTCCCGCCTGTGCTAGGCATGGCGACCGATAACAGTGGGCCACGAATGTGGTCATGAGCACGATTTTCGAGGGGGCCCTATGGTCGACCGGATCGGCTACCATCAGGTGTTGAGGCGACTATCGGCAGGCGCTGCCGTTGCACTCGTGCTGGCGTTGACCGGCCCGGTGAGCGCGGATCCGCCCGCCTATATCGCCAAGCCGTCGACCACTGCGGCGGCGCCGAGTCTCCCCGTGCCATCCGTCGATGTGCCGTCCGCCAAGCCGGCGACAGCGGCTGCCGACCTTGCAGCAGCGACGGCTAAGCCTAAGAAAAAAGCGAAGAAAAAGGTCGCCAAGAAGAAGTCCGACGCGGCCGTCGCCGATGCCGTGGCGAAGCCGAAGTCAGAAGCGGTCGCCAAGAAGGCCGGTGCTCGTGGCGAGAATTGGCCTGGCCTAGAGACGCCTTCGATCTTCGGCACGATTTTCGATCCGGCGCCGACAGCGGCTGCCGCGACCGAGCAGGCGGCTTCGGCGACAGGCGAGACGAAGCAGAAGAATAGCTCTGCTCCGGCGGATGAGGATCAACTCAAGGAAGACGAGCCGAGCAGCCTCGGTTGGAGCCTGTTCGGCAATGGCGAGCCGGATCTCGGTCAGGACCTGGCGCTGGGCCGCCCGACGCTCTCGCCTGCGAATGTCGAGCCGCTGCAGAAGGCGATCGCGCGCTACGAGGCGATCAACGCGGCCGGCGGCTGGCCGACAGTGCCGCGCGTCCAAATGGGGCCTGGCACCACCGACGAGGCCGTGGCCATTCTGCGCAAGCGGCTCGAGATCGAGGGTGACCTCGGCAAGGGCGGTTTCTTCGGCGACAGCTCGTTCGACGGGGCGATGGAGGAGGCCGTTCGCCACTTCCAGGCGCGCAATGGGCTCATCCCGACCGGTGACCTGCTCGACAACTCGCTCGCCAAGAACGGCACCCGTACGATCAATGCGCTGAACGTGCCGGCAAGCTCGCGCCTGAAGCAGCTCAAGGCCAACCTGACCCGCATTCAGTCGTTTGCGAAGACCGCCAAGCAACGCTACGTCATGGTCAACATCCCGGCTCAGGAGATCGAGGCCGTGGACGGGGGCAAGGTCGACCTGCGTCTCGTCGGCGTCGTCGGAAAGCCGGACCGTCCGAGCCCGTTGCTGAACTCCGCTATCAATCAGCTCAAGTTCAACCCGGATTGGACCGTGCCGCCGACCGTGCTCAAGGAGGACCTCGTCCCCAAGGGCCGCGACATGGCGCGCAAGAACCAGGATGTGCTCGTCAAGTACGAGATCGACGCCTTCGACGGCTCGGGGCGCAAGCTCGACTCCTCCAAGATCAATTGGTCGTCGGATGCCGTGCTCGGCTACCGCTACGTGCAGCGGCCCGGCGTGGACAACCCGCTCGGCTTCGTGAAGATCGATTTCCCGAGCCCACATTCCGTCTACATGCACGACACACCGTCGCCGCGGCTGTTTGAGAAAACCTACCGCGCGGCGAGCTCGGGCTGCATTCGCGTCCAGCATGTCGAGCGGTTGGCCGCCTGGCTCCTGCGCGACAATGGCTGGGGGCTGCAGCAGGTCATGTCGATGAAAGAGAACGGCAAGAGCGAGAACGTCTCGCTTAAGAAGTCCGTGCCCCTCTACTGGGTCTACATCACGGCCTGGGCCACCGACGACGGCACGGTGCACTTCCGCCGCGATCTTTACAAAAAGGACGCGAGCCTCGGCGTCGATCAGCTGGCCTCGACCTACTGAGCGCTGCGATCTCGACTGTTTAGACGGCCCCGGCCTCCACCGGGGCCGTTTGCTTTTGGGCGGCGCACACGGGGGGCAACACCCCCCAAAGCACTCTCTCGACACACGCGCTGTTACACGGCCAGCCATTGATTGCGTCGTCGAGCGGCCTACCTCATGCGGCACGAGAGAACGCGCCCAAGAGTCCGGCAAGGACCAAGGCCGCAAAGGCCTAGGGGAGGACGACATGATCCGATCAACGGCGGAAAAAGCCCCCACCCGCAAGTCCGCGCCCAAGCCGGCCTCGCGCTATGAGACGCTGCTGGAGAGCAGTCTCGAGACGCTCCGGCGCGAGGGCCGCTATCGCCACTTCGCCGACCTCTTGCGCGACCGCGGCAAATTTCCCCAGGCGATCGAGCATCGCGGCGGTCGCGCGCGGCGTATCAAGGTCTGGTGTTCCAACGACTATCTCGGCATGGGCCAGCATCCGGCCGTGACGGCGGCCATGCATGAGGCCATCGAGCGCGCCGGCGCCGGCTCGGGTGGCACCCGCAATATCTCCGGTACGACCCACTATCACGTTCTCCTCGAGCGCGAGCTCGCCGACCTGCATGGCAAGCCGCAGGCGTTACTGTTCACCTCCGGCTACGTCGCCAACGACGCGACGCTCTCGACGCTCGCCAAGCTCATACCCGGCGCGGTCATTTTCTCGGACGCGCTCAATCACGCCTCGATGATCGAGGGCATCCGCCACGGTGAGGGCGAGAAGCGCATCTTCCGGCACAACGATGTGACCCATCTAGACGAGCTGCTGTCGAGCTACGCGCCGCACGTGCCGAAAATCGTCGCCTTCGAGTCCGTCTACTCGATGGATGGCGATATCGCTCCGTTAGCGGAGATCGCCGATGTTGCCGAGCGGCACGGCGCGCTCACCTATCTCGACGAGGTGCATGCCGTCGGCATGTACGGCCCGCGCGGCGGTGGCGTTGCCGAGCGTGACGGTGTCATGGATCGGATCGACGTGATCGAAGGCACGCTCGCCAAGGGGTTCGGGCTGATGGGTGGCTATATCGCGGCCTCGGCTGTGCTTTGCGACGCCATCCGCTCCTATGCGCCGGGGTTCATCTTCACGACATCGCTCGCTCCCGTCATCTGCGCCGGTGCGCTCGCCAGCGTCCGGCATCTGAAGGCGAGCCAGCAGGAGCGGACGCTGCATCAGCGGCGGGCCTGCGATCTGAAGCGCCGGCTGAAGCTTGCCGGGCTGCCGGTCATCGACGGGCCGAGCCACATCGTGCCCGTGCTCGTCGGCGACCCTGTCCGCTGCAAGCTCTTGACCGACAGCTTGCTCGACCGCTTCGGCATCTATGTGCAGCCGATCAACTATCCGACCGTGCCCCGTGGCACCGAGAGGATCCGCTTGACGCCGGGCCCCGTACACTCCGAGGCCGATATCGAGGAGCTGGTCGTGGCGCTGACGGCACTGTGGCGTGACCTGGGACTCGATTCCGCGCTCTGAGGCGTGTCAGGCGCTGATGGCGCAATCGGATCAGCCGCTGTCGCAGCATTGCCCGGTGCCTGGACCATGCTGCATGCTAGGCGTTGCCGTATCCGCCCCCTGACGCAAAAGGACGACCCCCATGAGCGCCCAGACCTCGCGCTTCTTCGCTGCCCCGCTGTCCGAGACGGACCCCGAGCTGTTTCGCGCCATCGGCGGCGAGCTGACGCGCCAGCGTGACGAGATCGAGCTCATCGCCTCCGAGAACATCGTGTCGCGCGCGGTGCTCGACGCCGCGGGCAGCGTGCTCACGAACAAATACGCCGAGGGCTATCCCGGGCGCCGCTACTACGGCGGCTGCAAATGGGTCGACGTCGCCGAGGATCTCGCAATCGATCGGGCCAAGAAGCTGTTCGGTTGCGCGTTTGCGAACGTGCAGCCTCACTCGGGCAGCCAGGCCAACCAGGGCGTGTTCAACGCACTCCTGAAGCCCGGCGAGACGTTCCTCGGCTTGAGCCTCGCGGCGGGCGGTCACCTGACCCACGGCTCGCCCGTCAATCAGTCGGGCAAGTGGTTCAACGCGCAGTCCTACACCGTGCGGCGGCAGGACCACCGCATCGATTTCGACGATGTCGTGAAGCTCGCCCGCGAGCACAAGCCCAAGATCATCATCGCCGGCGGCTCGGCCTATCCGCGCATCATCGATTTCGCGAGGTTCCGGGCGATCGCCGACGAGATCGGCGCCTATCTCATGGTCGACATGGCGCACTTCGCGGGTCTCGTCGCGGCGGGCGTCCATCCCTCGCCGTTCCCGCATGCCCATGTGGTGACGACGACGACGCACAAGACGTTGCGCGGTCCCCGCGGCGGCATGATCCTGACGAACGACGAGGAGATCGCCAAGAAGGTCAACTCGGCGATCTTCCCGGGCATCCAGGGCGGCCCGCTGATGCACGTCATCGCCGGCAAGGCGGTGGCGTTCGGGGAGGCGTTGCGCCCCGAGTTCAAGACCTATGCGCAAGCCGTCGTCGCCAATGCGAGGGCGATGGGTGAGGTGCTCAATCGCGCCGGCCTCGATCTCGTCTCGGGCGGCACCGACACGCACCTGATCCTGGTCGATCTGCGTCCCAAGAAGCTCACCGGCAAGGACGCGGAGCTGGCGCTCGGTCGCGCCCACATCACCTGCAACAAGAACGGCGTCCCCTTCGACACCGAGAAGCCGATGATCACATCGGGCATTCGGCTGGGCTCGCCCGCCGGCACCACGCGCGGCTTCGGCGTGGCGGAGTTCCAGGAGGTCGGCAACCTGATCGTCGAGGTGCTCGACGGGCTCGCCAAGAACGGCAGCGAGGGCAACGGCGCTGTCGAGGCGGCGGTCAAGGAAAAGGCGACCGCGCTCTGCCGCCGGTTCCCGATCTATTGAGGTCCGAGCGTGCCGTGATCGTGGCACGCGATCGTCAAGGGGTAACTGGCAGTCCACCTACATCGTCATCCTCACGCGCGAGCGCGCAGCGCGGAGCATGCGTGGGGATCCAGCGCGAGATGTCGGCCGAAGGCCGGCAAGATGCATTTCGGAGGAGAGTCTCTCCTGGATCCCCTGCCAGCGCTCGCCGTGGCTCGCTTGGCAGAGGATGACGGATATGCGTCGTCAGCCGCTCAGTCCCGCGCGCGCTCCACATACGTGCCGTCCGCCGTCATGACGACGATGCGGGTGCCGGTCGCGATATGCGGAGGGACCATGACGCGGACGCCGTTCGACAAGATCGCCGGCTTGTAGGATGAGGACGCCGTCTGGCCCTTCACCGTCGGCTCGGTCTCGACGATCTCGAGCGTCACGCGCTGCGGCAGCTCGATGGCGACCGGATTGCCCTCGAACAGCTGCACCTTGCAGGTCATGTTCTCCTGCAGGTAGACCGCGCCGTCGCCCACCGTTTCGCCCGAGATGTGGATCTGATCGAAGGTCTCTGAATTCATGAACACGAAGTCGGCGCCGTCCTGGTAGAGGTACTGGAAGTCGCGATCCTCGACATAGGCGCGCTCGACCACATCCGTCGTCTTGTAGCGGTCGGCGACCTTGACGCCGGTGCGGATGTTGCGCATGTCGAGCTGGGTGACGGGCGTGCCCTTGCCCGGATGAATGCTTTCGGCGTGCAGGACGATGTAGAGCTCGCCCTCCTTTTCGACGATATTGCCCTTGCGAAGCTGGCTGGCAGAAATCTTGGCCAAGGAAGCGGCTCCTTCGTGTGACGGTGCTAAGGATGACCCTGGCACGGCCAGCGGCGCGTTCTCGCGAAGGGTCTCAACCGGCCGGAGTGATACCCAAGACCGGGGATTCCGCCAAGCCCCCTTAGGCGTAGACCCTCGCGACAGATAGGCTCGAAGGTTCATGACGACGCCCGTTTCACCCTGGTGGGATCCGTCCCGGCACGCCGACCGGCGGCCGTTCCTCTTGGCGCGTGCGCGCATCACCCAGGCCTTCCGGACATGGTTTACGGAGCGGGGCTTTCTCGAGGTCGAGACGTCGGCGCTCCAGGTCTCGCCCGGCAACGAGACACATCTGCACGCCTTTTCCACAGAGGCTATAGGCCTCGACGGGGGGCGGCGACCGCTCTATCTGCGCACCTCGCCCGAGTTCGCCTGCAAAAAGCTACTTAGCGCCGGAGAGCGCCGGATCGTCGACTTCGCCCGGGTGTTCCGCAATCGCGAGCGTGGCCGCCTGCACGCGCCCGAGTTCACCATGGTCGAATGGTACCGGGCCCGAGAGCCGTATGCGCAACTCTTCGAGGACGTCGCCGCGCTCGTTCGCCTCGCGGCCGAGACGGCGGGAGCGCGGGACATTCGGTTTGCCGGGCGGACGGCGGATCCGTTCGCGCCGCCCGAGCTGCTGACGGTCGCCGAGGCCTTCACGCGCTACGCCGGCATCGATCTCATTTCGACGATCGACGGTGGCGTGGGGGACGTGAGCCGCCTGCGTCACGCTGCCGAGTCGGCCGGCATCGAAACGGCCACCGACGACACCTGGTCGGACATCTTCTCGCGCGTGCTCGTCGCCGCGATCGAGCCGAAGCTCGGGCGGGGTCGCCCCACCATTCTCTACGAGTATCCGGTGATCGAGGCGGCGCTCGCGAGGCCCGCCCCGCACGACCCGCGCTTGGCCGAGCGGTTCGAGCTGTATCTCTGCGGCGTTGAGCTCGCCAATGGCTTCGGCGAGCTCAACGACGCCTCCGAGCAGCGCCGCCGCTTCGAGGCGGATATGGCCGAGAAGGAGCGTCTCTATGGCGAGCGCTATCCGCTCGACGAGGACTTCCTCGTGGCGCTCGCCCATATGCCGGACGCCTCGGGCGTGGCGCTGGGCTTCGACCGGCTCGTGATGTTGGCCACCGGAGCCGAGCGGCTCGAGCAGGTGCAATGGGATCCGGTGCCGATCGCTCCGATCAACCCCTGACGGCCATCCACGACTTCGTCAGGCCGAGCACCCGTTCGCGCTTGATCTGGGCATCCGGGAAGAGCGCCCGCATCTGCCGCTGATCGAGGAGGCAGGCCCCCTGGATCGACCGCATGGCCGCATCGACCGAGGGCGCCTGGCCACGGAAGCCGAGCCGCATGTTCATGAAAACCCGGTAGCGGAGCTGCTCGGGCAGCCAATGGAAGAATGGTGCCCGGAAGTGAGGCTCGAGCGGAAACCAGAAGTTGGGGGTCTGCACGTAGTACCGGGGAGCGAGACGGCGGACGTTCTCGGCCATCTTCATCATGCGGTCCCAGGTGCCGACATGCTCGATGACCGAGTTGGAATGGACGAGGTCGTAGCTCATGTCGTCGAGGCCGGAAAGGTCGGCGGCATCGCCCGCGAAGGATCGGAACGCGCTGCGCGTGACTGGCATCGCCTCGATGTTGACGAGGTCGACCTCGACGCCGGGATGGCGGAGGAGGTCGCCCGCGATATCCCAGTAGCGCTCGGTGCCGCCGACATCCAGAATGCGGCAGCGGCCCTTCTCGGCCAGCGTGGCGTCGATCGATGCCTTGACGGTTGCAAAGCGGTGGGCGCGAAACCGGTAGGGCAGCGAGGTGGGTTGCGCATACGGATCGGCCGGCACGGCAGCGCCGCCGGTGGTGCTGGCAGTGTCCAGTAGGGTCATGTCTCGCAGGGCTCCCGAAGCAAATCGCTTGCCGCGAAGGCTACGGCGCAGAGACGAACCGATGGTTAACCAGGCCGTGTGCAGCCAGCGCATGGCTTGGGCGGTGAGCTAGTAAATCGCTTGACTTTAGGTCCCCGACCCCCCATTTTTCGCCTACGACATTGATTTTCTCGCGATCGCGCGAAGCGGTCGCCGGTGTGGCAGCGGGCCATGCTGCGACGTTATCCGAGATAATCGCCCCATAGAACTCAGGGCCCTCTGATTTGCGCGAGGGGGACCCAGCAATCGCTCAGGCGAATCTCCTCTCGAGGTTTGCTGGGCAGGAAGACGATTACCTCTTGACACTTTCAGATTTCGACGGGCTCGGGCTGGCCGAGCCTCTCATCCGTGCACTATCCGCCGACGGTTACGAGCGGCCCACTCCCATCCAGCGCCGCGCCATTCCGAGCCTTCTAGAAGGGCGCGATCTGTTGGGTATCGCCCAGACCGGCACCGGTAAAACGGCGGCCTTCGCGCTGCCGATCCTACACCATCTTTCGGCGTTCGGCGGCAGGCCCGAGGCGCGGCGTCCGCGTGCTCTCATTCTGGCGCCCACTCGTGAGCTTGCGAGCCAGATCGGCGCGAGCTTCACCGCCTATGGCCGCAACATGCGGTTGACGCATTTCGTCATCTTCGGCGGCGTCGGTCAGGGGCCGCAGGTCCAGGCGATCGAGAAGGGCGTCGATGTCCTGATCGCTACGCCCGGCCGGTTGCTCGATCTCGCGACCCAGCACGCCGTTCGCTTCGACGACATCATGCATCTGGTTCTCGACGAAGCCGACCGGATGCTCGACATGGGCTTCATCCGTGACATCCGCAAGATCGTCGCGATGCTGCCCAAGGAGCGGCAGACGATTCTGACCTCGGCGACGATGGCGCCCGAGATCACCCGGCTCGCCCACGACATCCTGAAGGATCCCGTGCGCGTCGAGGTCTCGCCCCAGGGACAGACCGTCGATGCGATCGAGCAGCGGGTTCATTTCGTCGACGCCGGCGCCAAGCGCGCCCTTCTCGCCTCGCTGCTCCAGGACAACGCGCTCTCGCGCGTGATCGTGTTCACGCGGACGAAGCACGGCGCCAATCGCGTGACGCAGTCGCTCGCCAAAGCCGGCATCGCCGCCGAGGCGATCCACGGCAACAAGTCGCAGAATGCGCGCGAGCGGGCTCTGCAGCTCTTCAAGGGTGGCCGCGTCCGCGTGCTGGTCGCGACCGATATCGCCGCCCGTGGTCTCGACATCGACGACGTCACCCATGTCGTGAACTTCGATGTGCCCAATGAGCCCGAGAGCTACGTGCACCGCATCGGCCGCACGGCGCGCGCGGGTGCGACGGGCACGGCGGTCACGTTTTGCGCCCCCGACGAGCGCGGCCATCTGAAGGACATCGAGCGGCTGATCCGTCGTCCGCTGAAGACCGTGGACACCAAGGTTTCGGTGCCGGCCGCCGAACGAGCGGCGTCGTCACGTCCGACTGGCGAGCAGCCGCGGCCGGCCCAGGTGCGGGCTGCACCCAAAGCGCAGCAGCACGCTCCCAAGGCGCAGCCGCAGCGCGGCGGCAACGGTAACGGGAACGGCAAGCCCGGTGGGGGTGGGGGATCATCCCGCTCGCGTCGCCGCCGGTCCCGGCCGCACTACGCGCACAGCGTCGCCTGACGAAATCTCAAGAATGACAGGTCTGCCTCTTTCCGAGAACGGGCCTTCCCAAGACCAGCAATCAGCCGTTTGAAGGAGACAGAAATGGCGACTGGGACTGTAAAGTGGTTCAACGCGACCAAGGGCTATGGCTTCATCCAGCCGGATGACGGCGGCAAGGACGTGTTCCTGCACGTCTCCGCGGTCGAGAAGGCCGGCATCGCCAGCCCGCGCGAGGGACAGAAGGTGTCCTATGACCTCGAGCGCGACCGTCAGGGCCGCACCTCGGCGGGCAACCTCAAGACGATCGGCGGCTGATCGCCGGACGCGAGAGGGCTGAATAAGACAAGGGCCGGATCCCGCGATCCGGCCCTTGTTGTGTCGAGCTGTGCCGTCGTCAGTTGCCGGTGACGGCGCCCAGGCCATGAGCCTGCCAGTCGCGGTAGGACACCATCCGAAGGCCGAGCCTGGCATAGTCGACTTTCATGTAGCCGCTTTCTGTCATGATGACCGCGTCAGCCTGATCGCGGGCCAGGAGATCCTGGGCCATGACGCCGACATAGACCTCTGGCGCCCACACATAGCGGAAACGGTAGAGCCTCAGTCCGTCCGCTGTCCGGCCGACGGCCGCGATGTCGGTCTTCAGCCGCGCATCCGACCAGCCGCCACCACCGCTACTGCCCGAGCCCCCGCCACTGCCCGCTCCGCCGCCGCTCCCGGCACCGCCGCCACTAGATCCGCCGCCGCTGCCGGAACCACCACCCGAGCCACTCCCCGATCCGCCCCCCGAGCCGCTGCCGCCGTTGCTCGAGAAGACAATGATGTTGCCTTGCGTGCTGGTGCTCGAGGAGGCGGTCGCCGACGGCGCCTTGCTCTTCTTCTTCCTCGGTGTCGCGGTGCTGACCTTCGTTTCGGGTTTTGCGCGTTTCTTGGATGCGACCTGATTGGTGGACTTAGCCGGCGCGGCCTTGCTCTTCCTCGCGACGACCTTGGTTTTCGCCTTCACCGGTTTGTCCTCGACCTTGCGGACGGTCTTCCTTGACGCCTTCGGGGCCGATGCCGTTTGCGATTTGACCTTCGACTTCTTCGTCCGCGACTTCTGCACCGTGGCCGACTTTTTGGGCGGCGTCGCGACTTCCGGTGCGACAGGCTCGGCGGCTTTGACTGTCGCCGGACCGCAGGTGCCGTCAGCCGCGAGCTTCAGCACCGACAACATTTCGGGTGTCGGCGCCGCGCTGTCGAGCTTCACGCCGGTCGCAGACGAGAACCGATCAACGGCAGCCTTCGTCCCATCGTTGTAGGTTCCGTCGCCGGCGCCCGGCGCGCAGCCTGCGCGCTCGAGCTCGGCGACGATGCCGGTGACGAGCGTGGCATCAGGAGCGGCCGCGGCAACGGGCTCGGCTGTCACTGTGCGGGTCGCGGTCGCCTCTCCCGAGCTGCCGTCCGCCGCCGGCTCCAACAGCTTGGCCGCCTGCTCGGACGCCGGTACGGCATCGGATTGTCCTTGTAACGACTTGAGCTTGGCTTCCGCCTCGGCGCGGTGCGGACTGTCGGGATATTGCTTGATGAACTCCTGGATCAGGTCCGGCATCGACAGATCCTTGATCGAGGTCCAGAGCGTCTCGTCGGCCGCGACGGGGGCCTTGGCCGCCGTGGTCTCCTCAGCGGAGGCCGGGCCGGCAAGCATTGCGAGCACGAGCAGGGTACCGAGTGCGATCGGCCGCATCAGTCGCATGACCACCTCCATCATATCGAATAGCAGCATCTTAGAGCCGCGTGCCGTCTCAGAAAAGATCGAACCTCGGCTTGGACCGGAGCCAGTTGAGCTTGGCGAGCGCGATGAGCGTCGCAGTCACGTCTTTCGGCACCTCGAGGCCAGCGTCCGTGAGCCCTGCGCGTGCCGTCTCCGGCAGCTTGCCGGTGAACGGTTTGCCGGCCTCGGCGTAGCCGAGCTCCGACAACAGGCTCGCGATCGCCTGCTTCTGGGCCGCTTCGGGAATTTCGAGGAGGGCGAGCTCCGCATCCGCCCGCGGCCCGTCCTGACCGAGCGCGATCGCATGCGCATAGTAGCCGGCCGCCGCCGCCGGGTCGGCAGCGCCGCTCTCGCCGTGCAGGACGATGTAGCCGAGATTATTGGACGCGTAGGGATCGCCACGCTTGGCGGCGAGGCCATACCACAGCACCGCCTGCGGCACGTCCTTCTTCACGCCGAGACCCAGATAGTGCATGCGGCCGATGTTGGTCGCAGCGAAGGGATGACCGCCCTTGTGGGCCTTGAGGAAGAGCTCGAGCGCCTTCGGGTAATCGGGCGGGCCACCCTTACCATCGAGCAGGAAGATGCCGAGATTGTTGAAGCCGTAGATGTCGTTGCGAGCCACCGACTGCTCGTAGAAGCCGAGCGCGCGCGCCGGATCGGCCTTGACGCCGTTGCCGGTCTCGAAGATCGCGCCCAACGCATTGATCGCATAGGTGTGGCCCATCTCGGCGCTTTGCAGGAGCATCGTCAGGCCGCGCTTGCGGTCCTGATCGATATCGCGGCCGAAATAGAGACGCTGGCCGAGCTCGTTCAAGGCGTAGGGATCGCCGGCGGCCGCACCTTTCTCGAGCAGTGTGTTGGCGCCGTCCGGATCGGCTTTGCCGAGCGCACCGCGTGCGAGCAGCATGCCGTAGGTCGTCAGCGCGCGGATGTAACCCAGATCAGCGGCCTTCTTGACGAGACCGGCGCCTTGCTCGGTCTCGCGGTTGGCGAGTTGGACGCGGCCGAGCTCATAATAGAAGCGCGCGACCTCCGGGTGGGCCAACACCGCGGCGATGCAGGCGGGCTTGGCCTTGGCGACGTCGATCTCGTTGGGGGCGACGCCCGCCGCGACACCTTGCAGATCGAGCGGCTCGCCACCGAACGCGTCGCAGGGATCAAGGCCGATCGTCAAAGGCGCGGTGAGGCTGCGGACGCTCTGGCCGGCGCGATCGACGAGCGCCAAGTCGATTTTGGCATCCGTGCCGCCGGCGGTATGGGCTGCGTACCCGACTGCTGCGAGGTCGGCGACGGCGACCGTCTCGCCTCTGTCGAGCCGGCGCTCGCCGGCCCAAAGCTCGCCGCGCTCCGGAAAGCCGTCGACTCTCAGCTGAAAGGCGCTTGCCTCGCCCGGCATTCCCTCGAGGGACGCGAACAGCGGCATGGCCCCGACGCCGGCGCTGACAGGCTTGGGCGCGGCTATGGCCTTTTCGATCCAGTCGGCGACGGCATTGCTCTCACCTCCGGTGCTGCTGCTCGAGGCTACGGCCGGGGCGGCCCCCTCGGTCACCGTGACGACGACGAGTGCGGTCTTGGCATTGCCCCAAGCGTCCTCGACGCGATAACGCAGAACGGCTGCCGCACCCTTGGCGACGCCGGCCCCATCGAATTCGAGCAGGGGCACATCCGTCGCCGCGAGCCCGTCGCCGGCCGCGAGTGGCTTGCCCTTGAGGAGAACCTTGCCTTGCTCCGGCGGCGCTTCGATCGTGACCTTGAGGGGGCCGCCTTCCGGCTGGGTGGGCGCGGCCACGCCGAGCGCGGTGCGTCCGCCCGGCGCCACGGCCACCTGGTGCATCTCCTCGACCACCGGCGGAGTGCGCTTGGGCACGAAGAAGAAATCGGAGACGAGCGACGAATTTTCCCACGGCACCTGCTTGCCTTGCGTGGCGGCGACGACGTCGTTGCGCACGGCGGTCAGCATTTGGCGGATGTCGATGGCCGGGGTGAGCGCATTCTTGACGAAGGCCGAGGTGAACGGGCTCATGCCGCCTTGATCGCCGTCGAGGGCAACGTCGCCGGGGGCGGTCGAGAAGGCGATCAGAGTGCCGACGCCGGCATCGATGCGGGCAAGACCCCGTGTCGCGACACTCCGCGTCTGCTGCTCGGCGGTCGAGAACGCCTTGCCGGCGAACGGGTTGTTGCGGCAGGCATCCAGGAACAGGAAGCGGACTTTCGTCCGCGCCTGCATGAATTTCATGATCGTGTCGAGATCGATGGCCTCGAAATCGAGGTCGAGCTCGCTTTCGATCTTGGCATCGATGGGCACGATGAAGTTGCGACCACCCACCTGGACGGCGTGGCCCGAGTAATAGACGAGACTGACATCGGCGTCGTCCAAGCGGCCGAAATAGCCGCGCAAAGCGCGCTCGAAATCGCCACGCGGCAGATCGATGGCCTCGATGACCTCGAAGTCGGCGCGCCGCAACGTTTCGGCGACGGCAGCGGCATCCTGCGGCGGATTGACGAGCTGGCCGTAGTTCTTATAGGCCGCGTTGCCGATGACGAGGGCGACCCGCTTTTCGGCGAAGGCTGGCCACACGCTGCCGATCAGCGCGGAGAGCACTGTCACGGCGAGTAGCACAGCTCCTCGGGCGAGCATGCGGGGGTCCCCATAGCGGCTACGGACGCGAGCGAGCCTAACAGAGGGCCTCGCCCGCGGCCATATCCGGCCGTGTTTCGTCTTTGCAACGCGTAAACGAGCAGAGCCGCTCAGGAGCGTTTGAAGGCCTTGACCGTCTCTCCCGCCCCGATACCGACCTCGGCGAGGGCCTTCATGACGGCGACGAGCGCGCGGTCGCGCACCGCCTCCATCTCGGCGACCGGCTGCGCTCCGACCTTGGCCTCGGTCTGGGAGGCGATCTTCTCGATCAGCTCGGGCGTGATCTTCGGCGGCTTCATGAAGCAATTGGGATTGGCGAGACTTGGCCCGAAATGCTCGACGAAGTAGCGCATGCCACCTGCCCCGCCGGCCAGATGCGACGTCACGAAGGCGCCCATGAAGGCCCACCGCAGGCCCGGCCCGAAGGCGACGGCATCGTCGATTTGCCCGGCAGTGGCGATGCCCTGATCGATCAGATGCAGCGATTCCGTCCAAACCGCTTCCTGGAGGCGATTGGCGATGTAGGCATCGATCTCTTTGTCCATGACGAGCGAATGCATGCCCACGGAATCGTACAAGGCCTTGGCTTTGCTCATGGCGGCGGCCGAGGTCGCTTTGCCACCCACGATCTCGCACAGCGGAATGAGGTAGACCGGATTGAACGGGTGACCGATCAGGATGCGCTCGGGATGCGTCATGCCCTCTTGCAGGCGGGTCGGCAGGAAGGCCGACGAGGAGGAGGCGATGACGATGTCGGCGGGGAGAGCTTTGCTGACGGCGGTGAACAGCTTTCGCTTGACGTCCTCGCGCTCGGGCGCGGCTTCTTGCACGAAAGCCGCGCCGGCGATCGCGGCATTGAGGTCGGTCGTGAAGCGGATCGGGGCCGGCGTCCGCGAGCCGGCGAGGTCGCTGAGCGCCTTGTGGCCACGGTCGATGACCTCGCGGGCGCGCCCCTCGACGCTCGCCGAGGTGTCGTAGAGGGCGACCTCGTGACCGGCGTAGCTCAGGCGTGCCGCCCAACCTGCGCCGATCAGGCCAGCGCCGAGAACGGCAATCTTATCCTTTGCCTTAGCCATCTTTGTCTCCTCCACGATGTTGGACTGCTGAAACGTAGGATGGAAGCGGTGGGCCACGCAAAGGTGCACTGGTGTCCGGCATGCAACCCTGCCCCACGATCATGGCCGGTTGCCTTGGCTTGACCATAGTGTTTCCACAAGTCCGGACCAAGGTCGTCCGTGACGAGATTGCGACTCTCTCGAGGGCGTTGGCTGCTCATGCGTCATGCAAGCCATCGACGGCACCTCGGCCGACTTTCTGCTCGACCTAAACTGCATCATCACGAAGGAACCCGACGATGAGATCGATCGCGCTGACGTTGACCGTTTGCCTCTTGGCCGTCGCACCGGCGCCGGCCGCCATGGCCGATGCGCCACAGGTGAAGGATTGCAAGACCGTGGCCGACGGCGAGAAGAAGACGTGCCTTCAGGACAACATCAAGGCACTGCGGAAATCGCTGAACGCAGCCATCACCGACAAATGCAAGGCGGACTCCGAGAAGGCCGGTCAGACGGGAGCGGCGCTGTCGCTCGCGACGATGACCTGCACCGAAGCCAAGCTGCAGGACCTCTACAAAGGCGCCTCGCAGTGAAGAAACACCGGGGACCGGCGCGTGGCCGGTCCCCGATTGCGCCATGACCCGCCTGGTCATCGGGCCGGACGTGGCGCTGCGGCTGGCGAGAGAGCGGGCGTCGATCTCAGGCGGTACCAAGCTGCTCGCTCCGACGCTCCTGCGCTCAGAGGTGCTGTCGCGGCTCTATCGCGACGTTGCGGCCGGCGCGATGTCGAAGAGCGATGCCGTCGGCGCGCTCGATGTCTTGCGCAAGCTGCGCATTCGCCTGTTGGCCGACCGTGTGCTGCAGAGCGAGGCGTGGAAAATCGCCGAGGCGCTCGGCTGGCCCGACACGATGACCGCCGAATACATCGCGCTGACCCGCCTCCAGGCCGATGCCTTCGTGACGCTCGACAAGGCGCTCGCCCGGCAGGTCAAGGGAACCGTCGCCGTCGTCCCGTATAAGCAACTGCTCGCATAGTTGACGAGCCTCACGTGCGGTCGGGGAAGCGGGTGGTGCGCTCGTGTCGGGACACTCTCGAATAGCGTCGTGGAACTTACCTGCGGCACCAGGGATTCTTCATCTGTCCAGCAGCCAAGCCTGGGAAGAGCCGATGCAGATGTTTCTCGACGAAGCCGCCCGCATGGACCGGCACTATCGCTACCAGCGCCACATCTACGACGCGACGCGCACGCGCTACCTGATCGGGCGGATGCCGATGCTGCGCCAGCTGTGTCCGCCGGCCGACGGCAGCGTCCTGGAGGTCGCCTGCGGCACGGCCTGGAACCTGATCCGTGCCGCGCGGCTCTATCCGGACACCCGCCTGTTCGGCATCGACGTGTCGACGGCGATGCTCGAGACGGCGGGGCAGGCCATCGCGCGTACCGGGCTGACACGGCGGATCAGAATAGCGCAGGCCGATGCCACCGTGCTCGACACGCAGCGGGCCTTCGCTGAGGCGAGCTTCGATCGCGTGTTCGTCTCCTATGCGCTGTCGATGATCCCGGGCTGGCGCAGGGCGCTCGCGGCCGCGGCCCGGGTCGTCGCGCTCGGCGGCGAGCTGCACATCGTCGACTTCGGCCAGTGCGAGCAGTTGCCCGGTGTCGTCAAACGCGGACTCGAGGCTTTTCTCGCCCAATATTCGGTCGCGCCGCGCGCCGATCTGGAGGTCGAGCTTGCCGAGCTTGCTGCCGATGCTGGGCTATCGCTCTCTTTCGAGCGTTGGCACCGGGGCTACACGGTGCACGCGGTTCTTAGGCGATCGCGGTAGCCGGGGCTCGCCTTTGAGCGGCGATCTGTGGCACCGTCCGCGACGTGTCTCGCGGATCAAATGCCATGTCCCATCGCCTCGTCTTTGGTGCCGTCGCCGACGATCTGACCGGCGGCATCGAGCTTGCCTCGATGCTGGTGGCGCGGGGCGTGCGCACGGGGTTCGCCATTGGCGCCGGAGCCCCGCTGCGATCGGATGCGGACGCCCAGGTGATCGCGCTGAAGACGCGGGTCATTCCGGCTGCCGACGCCGTCGCGCAGGTGCTCGCTGCGGCCGATCGGCTGATCGCGGCAGGAACCCGTCAGCTTTACTTCAAATACTGCGCCACCTTCGACTCGACGCCACGCGGCAACATCGGGCCGTGCGCGGAGGCGCTCATGGAAAAGCTCGGCACGCGGCAAGCGCTGTTCGTGCCGGCGCTCTGTGAAACGGGACGCACCGTCTACCAGGGCCACATGTTCGGCGGCAGCCAGCTTCTGGCAGAGAGCCCGAAGCGCTTCGATCCGCTGACGCCGATGACGGATTCGAACCTCGTGCGCGTGCTACAGGCGCAGAGCCGGGGCAAGGCCGGACTCTTGCCCTACGCGTCGGTGGAGGCGGGCCCAGACGCCGTCCACGCGCATCTCGCCAGGCTCGCTGCCGAAGGCGTCGCGCTCGTGATTGCCGACACACTCGCCGAGCGGCATCTTGCAACACTTGCTGCGGCCGCCCTCGATGCGCCGCTGCTGACCGGCAACTCGTCCGTCGCGGCTCACCTCCCACCCCTCTGGCAGGGACGTGGCCTCGCCGGTTCGCCGGCGCCGATCGCGCTTCCCGGCGTCGAGGGGCCAGGCGCCATCCTGGCGGGGAGCGTCGCCGAGCAGACGCTGCTGCAACTCGCGGACGTCGCCGGGCATGTTCCGGTATTGACGCTCGACATCGCGCGGGCCCTCGCAGGCGATGATCTCGTCGTCGAGGCCTTGAGCTTTGCGCGGGATCAGTTCGCCGCCGGCCGGGACATCGCCATCAGCACGGCCGTCCCACAGGCGGAGGTGGAGCGACTCCAGGCGACCTATGGCCGGGCGGAGACGGCGGCGTGCGCGGAGCGGCTTCACGCTGCGATCGCCAAGGGATTGATCGCGGAGCTTGGGCTCGCCCGCCTGATCGTCGCGGGCGGGGAGACCTCCGGCGCCGTCATGGAGGCGCTCGGCGTGCGCGAGATCGTCGTCGGCCCGTATCTGGGCCTCGGCATGAACCGCGGCGTCGTTCACTTGCGCCGGCCGCTCGCGGTCGTGCTCAAATCGGGCAAGCTCGGCCCTCGCGATGTTTTCCAGTCGATGCTCGAGTCCATGAGCCGCCCGCTGACGGCCATGCCGGCCCTCGACGTCTGGCCGCCCGCGCGCTGAGGCGTGGTAAACGCCTGTCCAGCCTCAGCGCAGCCAACAAGAAATCGACATCGGGAGGCTTCAGGACGGGCCAAAAGCCGTGCTAGCGTCCCGCCCATTGCGGACCAGACAAGCCTTTCGAACGACCGGTCCGCCTACTGATGGGAGAATCTGTATGATGAAGACCAAGGCGCTCGTCGTCGCTCTCGCCGTGGGAGCGACCGTCGCCCTGTCGGCGGCTGCGCAAGCAGGAGACGCCGAGAGCTGCAAGACCGTTCGTTTCGCCGAAGTCGGTTGGACGGACATTCAGCTGACCACGAACGTCGCCTCGATCCTGCTCGAGGGCATGGGCTACGCGCCGACGATCAGCACGCTGTCGGTGCCGGTGTCCTTCGCCTCGATGAAGAACAAGGACATCGACGCGTTCCTCGGCAACTGGATGCCGAGCATGACCGCCGACATCAAGCCCTACCTCGACGACAAATCCGTCGAGCAGCTGTCGGTCAATCTCGAGAACGCGGGCTACGGCCTCGTCGTGCCGCAGTATGTGGCGGACGCGGGCGTCAAGAGCCTCGCCGACATCGGCGCGCAGAAGGACAAGTTCGGCGGCAAAATCTACGGCATCGAGGCCGGCAACGACGGCAACCGCATCATCCAGAGCATGATCGACGACGCCAAGAACAACTTGGCGGGCTTCACCATGGTCGAGAGCTCGGAAGCCGGCATGATCACGGAAGCCGAGAAGGCCATCAAGGACAACCAGTGGATCGTGTTCCTCGGTTGGACGCCCCATCCGGTGCTCGGCAAGATGGCGATCCACTATCTCGACGGCATGGGTGACTCTGGGTTCGGTGCGGCGACGGTCTACACGAACGTTCGCGCCGGCTACGGCACCGAGTGCCCGAACGCCGCCAAGCTGATTTCGAACCTCAAGTTCGACATCGCCGGCGAGAGCGCCATGATGGACGAGGTGATCGCCAAGGGCGCCGATCCCAAGGTCGTCGCCAAGAATTGGCTCAAGGCCAATGCGGACACCGTCAAGGCCTACTTGAACGGCGTGACGGCGTTCGACGGCAGCGACCCGGCGGCCGGAGTTGCGGCTGCGATCGGCGGCTGATCTAACAGCATTCCCCGCGGCGGCGTCTGCTGCCGCGGGTTCTGTCACGACGACGCGTGCGCCGGTTTCAAAAGACGAGCGGCTGTCAGCCGCCGGGCGCCAACGCGATCCCAAGGGAGGGGACGATGGATCCGGTGTCACAATTCGTGGCGTCGTACAAGATTCCGGTGGGCCAGTGGGGCAAGGCCCTGATCGAGCTTATCATCGACTGGTTCCAATGGCTGTTCGACGCCCTCAAGGTGTCGATGAACTTCCTGGTCGAAGGCGCAACCGGGTTGCTGCTGATGATCCCACCCGTGGGTCTGGCAGCCATTTTCGCCGGCCTCGTCTTCTGGCTTCAACGTTCCAAGCCGCTGGCGCTCGGTGCCTTCCTGAGCCTCCTTCTCATCATCAATCTCGGTCTTTGGAAGGAGACGGTCCAGACCCTCGTGCTCGTCGTTGCGGCGACGGCCACCTCGATGGCGATCGGCGTGCCGCTCGGCATCTGGGCGGCGCACAAGCCGCGTGTTTGGCGCGTGATGCAGCCGACGCTCGATCTCATGCAGACGATGCCGACCTTCGTCTACCTGATCCCGATCCTGATCCTGTTCGGGTTGGGCGCGGCGCCGGCCCTCATCGTCACGGTCATCTTCGCCATGCCCGCTCCCGTGCGCATGACCTATCTCGGCATCACCTCGATCCCGAAGCCCATGATCGAGGCGGGCGAGAGCTTCGGCGCGACGAAGCGGCAGCTCCTCTGGAAGGTCGAGCTTCCCGCGGCGACGCCCTCCATCATGGCGGGGCTCACGCAGTGCATCATGCTGTCGCTCTCGATGGTGGTGTTTGCGACGCTGATCGGCGCGCCGAGCTTAGGCAACCCGGTCAACAAGGCGCTCGCCACGCGTAACATTCCGCTCGGCATCGAGGCGGGGCTGGCGATCGTCATCATTGCCATCATCCTCGACCGTGCGCTGGCCGTCCGACACGGAGCCAAGAAATGAGCGTCGCGATCGAGTTCAAGAACGTCGACATCATCTTCGGCGACAAGGCCCGGCAAGCGCAGGAGATGGCTCATCGGGGCGTGTCGCGCGCCGAGATCCTCGCGCAAACCGGAGCCGTGCTCGGCGCGACCGGCGCGAGCCTCGCCGTCAACGAAGGCGAGATCTCGGTGCTGATGGGCCTCTCGGGCTCCGGCAAGTCGACGCTGCTCAGGGCCGTCAACGGCTTGAACAAGGTGACCGGCGGAGAAGTGCTCGTCAAAGACGGCGCGCGCATGGTCGACGTCGCCTCCTGCGATGAGGCGACGCTGCGCCATATCCGCCAGAAGCAGGTGGCGATGGTGTTCCAGCAGTTCGCGCTGCTGCCCTGGCGGACGGTCAAGGAAAATGCCGGCTTCGGCCTCGAGCTCGCTGGCGTGCCCGAGAAAGAGCGCAACGAGCGCGTGGCAAGGCAGCTCCAACTGGTCGGCCTCGACCAGTGGGCCAACAAATACGTGCACGAGCTGTCGGGCGGCATGCAGCAGCGCGTCGGCTTGGCGCGCGCGTTCGCCACGGAAGCGCCGATCCTGCTGATGGACGAGCCGTTCTCGGCCCTCGATCCCCTGATCCGCACGAAGCTGCAGGACGAGCTGCTGCAACTCCAAAAGTCGATCCGCAAGACGATCCTGTTCGTCAGCCACGATCTGGAGGAGGCGCTGAAGCTCGGCAACCGTATCACGATCATGGAGGGCGGGCGGATCGTGCAGTCGGGGCCGGCCGAGGAGATCGTGCTGAAGCCCGCCAACGACTACGTGCGCGACTTCATCGCCAACGTGAACCCGCTATCGGTGCTGACGGCCTGGAACGTCATGCGCGCGGTGCACGAGCTGGAGTCCGCCGGCGAATGCTGGGTGTGGCTCGACAAGCGCAAGACGACGCGCTTCAAGCTCGGGCCTGACGGCAAGGTCGTGCAAGCCGAGCGCGAGGGCAAAGCAGCCGAGTGGGTCTCCTGCGACGAGATCGAAAAGGGACTGCCCGAGGGGAAAACCGCCGTCTATTGGGCGCGCCCCGGAACGACGCTGAAGACCGTGATCCTCGCCGTCCACAAGGCCGCCATCGCCCCCGTCGCGATCTTCGACACCGACGATCGCTTCATCGGCTCTGTCGGCGTGCGGGACGTGCTGGCGGCGGTGCTGAAGCGGCAGGATTAGAGCACGTTCAGGCGAAGTGGACACCGGTTCGCCGTAAGAACGTGCTCAAGTTGGGATCGGTATCGTCACGACGACGCTGCCCGCCTTGTGGCCCGTGTCGACCCGGGCATGGGCTTCGACGATGCGCTCGAGGGGGTAGCAGCTATCGATAACGGGCCGGTAGGCCCCGGCCTCGCAGAGCCCCTTCAGTGGGACGATGTCCCCGGCCCGATCCGGTGCGGTCCCTGCGAGCACGCGGCGCCCACCGGTCCGCGATTGCAGCGGCGCTTTCAGCATGTCGCCGAGCCCGGCGACGACGAGGAGCAAGCGTCCATTCTCGGTGAGCGCCTGGCTGCAGCGTGCAAACGGCGCCGTGCCCACCACGTCGAGAATCATGTCCCACCGAGCGCCCCTTCTGGCGAAATCCTCGGACCGGTAGTCGATCACCTCGTGGGCGCCGAGCGAGCGCACGAGCTCCGCATGATCCGCCGAGCAGACACCGGTGACGTGGGCGCCGAGATGTCGCGCAAGCTGTACGACTGCGGTGCCGACCGTGCCGGATGCCCCATTGACGAGCACGCGCTCGCCCGCTTTGAGCTTGCCGAGGTCGCGCAGGAAGTAGAGCGCCGTGGTGCCGCCGAACGAGATGGCGGCCGCCTCCTCGAATGAGTACCCGTTGGGGATTGGCGCGATCGCCCCATCCTCGCGCATGGCGACGAGCTCGGCGTGACACCCGAGCTTGGCGCCGCTGAAGGCGAACACCCGGTCGCCCGGTTGATACCGTGTGACCCGGCTGCCGGCCTGCTCGACGATGCCGGCGCATTCCGTGCCGAGGATCGTCTTGCGCGGTCGCGCGAGGCCGAACATCAGGCGTGCGGCGAGCCAGAAGCCTGAAGGGAAACGCGAGCCGCGGATGCGAGCATCGCCCGAGGCAACCGTCGTCGCATGGACCCGGATCAAGACCTCGTCCGGCTTGACGAGTGGATCGGCGAGGTCACGGACCGCGACGACCTGCGGTCCACCATAGGCCGTGCAGACAGCGGCTTTCATGATCAGACCTCGCGGCTGACGACACTCCAGCGGCGATGTGATGCAATCTGATTGCGGCAATAGGGCGGAGGAGCACGTTTAGGCGAAGTGGAAACCGGTTCGCCGTAAGAACGTGCTCAAAACCAACAGCCTAGATCGGGTTCTCGATTCCATTTGAGCTGAACCCGATCTAGGTCGCGCGACCTTGCATTCACGCACTCTCCGGCCACTGGTCGCCGACACGATAGCCGAGCGGGAACGGATCGCTCGGGTCGAGAACATACTGGTGGAACGCCGTGATCCAGGCGCGCCCCGTGATGCGGATATCAACACTGTCCTTGTCGCCGCAGCGGCCCGTGCCGGTGACGCGGCCGATGAACTTCGTGCCGATCAAGCTCTCATGCACGAAGTCCTCGTTGAGGCCGATCTGACCCTTCGCGTGCATGATCGCGAGCCGTGCCGTCGTGCCGGTGCCGCAGGGTGAGCGGTCGTGGCGGCCGGGCGAAACGATGACGGTGTTCTTGGCCGTCTTGACGCCGTTCTCGGTGCGGAGCGGCCCGGCGAACAGCGTCTGGTTGATGGTGTGGATGCCGGGGTTCTCCGGATGCACGCAGGGGAGCTGGACAGCCGCCGCGCGCTTGATCTTCTCGCCCAGGTCGACGAGGTCACGCGCCTCCGACGGGTCGAGCTTGATGCCGAGCGAGGCCGCATCGACCACGCAGTAGATCATGCCGCCGTAGCCGACATCGACCGTGATGGTGCCGACGCCCGGTACCTCGACGGGCTTCTGCAGATAGAACACGAAGGCCGGCACGTTGTTGAACGAGACGCTCTCACACTTGCCGTCCTTGCACTTGGCCTCGACCGAGATCAGCCCGCCCGGCGCTTCGAGCGTCAGCTTCGTCACCGGCTCGGTCATCGGCAACATGCCGGTTTCGAGCAGGGCGGTCGTCGTGCACATCGTGTTCGTGCCCGACATCGGCACGTAGTAATCGCTCTCGATGATGACGAAGCCCGCGTCGGCCCTCGGATCGCAGGGCGGCACGACGAGGTTCACGCACTGATTGACCTTGCCGCGCGGCTCGTTGAGCAGGAACAGCCTGAGCCAGTCGGCCTTCGTCTGCACGTATTCCATCTTCTCGTAGACGGTCTTGCCCGGCACATCGAGCACGCCGCCGGTGATGACCTCGTTGAGCTCGCCCTCGGCGTGCACGCCGACGACGTTGATCATGCGGGAGAAGCGCATTGGGGCTCCGGGAATGTGGATGGAGTGCTTGAACTCGCAAGTGCGTCGTCTGGAGCCGGGCAGTAAGGCAGTAGGCAGGGAGGCAGTAGGATTGAGCCAAATGAGTGGCCGCTTCCTTTACTGCCTACTGCCTCACTGCCTACTGCCGTCTTCCTTACGCCGCCTTCTTCAGAGCCGGCGACTTCTTCATGGCGTCCCACAGCTTCTTGAACTGCGCCTTCTCCTCCGAGGAGAGCGGCTGCAGCGGCTGGCGGGCCGTACCGATCGGCGAGCCCGCGAGCTCGCAGGCGTACTTCACGTACTGGAGATACTTACCGCCGTTCTCGAGCAGGTAGAGCAAGGGCAGCATGGCATGCATGAGGTCGCGTCCGAGGGCATAATCCTGCTTCTCGACGCAAGCCTTGTAGACGGCGACGTGCTCGGCCGGCAGGCAGTTCGAGGCACCCGCGATCCAGCTCTTGGCGCCCCAGAGGAACGCGTCCGCCGCCTGGTCGTCGGCGCCAGCGATCCGCTGGAAGCGGTTGTCGAAGAACACGATGTGCTCGAGCATGCGGGCGAACGAGCCCGAGCTTTCCTTGATGGCGCAGATCGCCTTGATGTCGGCGATGCCCTCGAGGAACTCCTTGTTCATGTCGACGCCGGTGCGGGCCGGGAAATTGTAGAGGATGATCGGCAGGTCGGTGTTCTTGGCGATAAAGCGGTAGTGGTCGACCAGCTCCTTCGTCGTCGGCAGAGAGTAGTAGGGCGCCGCCAGCAAGAGGGCCTGGTAGCCGAGATCCTGGGCGTGGTTCGACAGCTCGACGATGTCGGCCGGACGCACGCTGTTGGTGCCGGCATACATCGGCAGCTTCTTGCCGACGTGATCCATGCAGAACTCGAGGCCGCGCTTCCGCTCCTCCATGGTCTGCGCGTAGTACTCGCCGGTCGTGCCGTGCGGCATGATCGCGTGCACGCCGTTCTTCATCAGGAAGTCGAGATGCTTCGTCCAGGCCTTCTCGTCGACCCGGCCCTGCTTGTCGAAGGGCGTGCAGGTGACGCTGATGACGCCTTGGAAATTCGGAATCTTCATTGAGGTGGGCTCCTTGAGCGAAGTCTGAGAATTGAGGTTAGCAGGAAATTCGTGCTGGATCGCCTGTGTAATCGTTTTCAGGACGCCGGGCAAGCGCGGTCCGCGCATGTCCATGTTGCATTGGTTTCGGCGCTGTTACGCGAGGCGTCACGGACGCCGCCGGCCCTCGTAGAGCGCGATCGACAAGCCTGCGGTCGCGATCGCAGCCATCCCCGCGATCGAGAGCGCATCCGGACGCTCGGCGAAAAAGACGATGCCGATCAGCGTGCTGCTCGCCAACCCGACATAGTTGAACGGCTGCAGCACATAGGCCGGGACGAGCGCATAGGCGCGGATGACGATCGCATGGGCGAGCAGGCTCAAGCTCAGCGAGATGCCGAGAAACGTCCAGGCGTGCGGATCGCCCCAGTGCCATTGCGCAATTCCGAACGGGGTCGTCGCGAAGGCGCCGAAGATCGAGGTGTAGAGCAGGCTCGTCTCGTGGCTGTCGGTCAAGCTCGCGAGCCGGGTCGAGATGGCGTAGAGCGCATACATGAGGGCGCCGAACACGGCGAGCAGGGCCCATGGATCGAACACGGCCGAGCCCGGACGGATGATGAGCAGCGCTCCGGCAAAGCCGACCGAGACGGCCAGCACATGCCGCCAGCCGATGCGCTCGCCCAAGAGCGGCACCGCGAGCGCCATGGCGAGCAGGGGCGTCACCGCATAGAGCGCCGAGACCTCGATGAGGCCGAGGAACATCAGCGTCAGCGTGAACATCAGCTGGTCGAACACGAGAAAGGCGCCGCGGGATAGCTGCAGCCAGGGCCGGCGCGCCCGCAAGGCCGTCAGGAGTCCTCCACGCCGCATCGCGATGATGGACGCCATGGCTAGCAGCGCCCACAGCCGCAGCATCATGGTCTGGATGGCCGAGAAGCTCGACAGCGACACCAGCAGAAAGCCGTTCGCGGTCGCAAACAACGCCATGGCGGCGACGCAGAGCAGAATGCCCCGCGTCCGGCTTTCGGCCGGCGCCGTCGCCTCGGTTGCCGCTCGCGTCATGCCCGCCTGCCTGATGACTCGGGGGAAGACTAGGGCAGGGGGCGGCAAGATGCGCGGCGTCCTGAGTCAAGGCAGCCCTGCGCCGGATGCTCACGATCGACCGTTGACGCGCAGGTTTCCCGGCCATGGTTAATTCGGACGACCCCCGAGCCCGGTTGGCCCTGTGCGGCGCCGCATGGTATCTGGCTTGCTGAGGGAACGTTTCACTTCGCAAGGCCACGCCATGAAGCACATCATCGACGAGCTCGAGCGCCGGCGCGACAATGCGCGCCTGGGCGGCGGGCAGGCCCGCATCGACGCCCAGCACAAGCGCGGCAAGCTGACCGCGCGCGAGCGCATCGAGCTGATCCTCGACGAGGGCTCGTTCGAGGAGTTCGACATGTATGTCGAGCACCGCTGCACCGACTTCGGCATGGAGAAGACGAAGATCCCCGGCGACGGCGTCGTCACCGGCTGGGGCACGATCAACGGCCGGACCGTCTATCTGTTCGCCAAGGACTTCACCGTCTTCGGCGGCTCGCTCTCCGAGACGCATGCCAAGAAGATCAACAAGATCCAGGATATGGCGATCCAGAACCGGGCGCCGATCATCGGCATCTTCGATGCGGGCGGCGCGCGCATTCAGGAGGGAGTCGCGGCACTCGGCGGCTACGGCGAGGTGTTCCTTAGGAACGTGCTCGCCTCCGGCGTCATCCCGCAGATCTCGGTCATCATGGGTCCCTGTGCCGGCGGCGATGTCTATTCCCCCGCCATGACCGACTTCATCTTCATGGTCAAAGATACGAGCTACATGTTCGTGACGGGGCCCGACGTCGTGAAGACGGTGACGAACGAGACGGTGACAGCCGAGGAGCTCGGCGGCGCCAGCGTTCATACCATGCGCTCGTCGATCGCCGACCGCGCTTACGAGAACGATCTCGAGGCGCTGCTACAGATGCGGCGGCTCATGGATTTCCTGCCGTCCTCCAATCTGTCGGGCGTGCCGGAGCTGCCCACCCGCGACAAGGCCGATCGGCTCGAGCCGAGCCTCGATACGCTGATCCCCGACAATCCCAACAAGCCCTACGACATGCGGGAGCTGATCCTCAAGGTCGTCGACGAGGCCGATTTCTTCGAGATCCAGGAGAGCTTCGCCAAGAACATCGTCACCGGCTTTGCGCGGATGGAAGGCCGCACCGTCGGCGTCGTCGCCAATCAGCCGATGGTGCTCGCGGGGGTGCTCGACAGCGATGCGTCCCGCAAGGCCGCCCGCTTCGTGCGGTTCTGCGATTGCTTCTCGATTCCGCTCGTCACCTTCGTCGACGTGCCGGGGTTCCTGCCGGGCACCGCGCAGGAGTACGGCGGCCTCATCAAGCACGGCGCCAAGCTGCTGTTCGCCTACGCCGAGGCCACCGTGCCGAAAGTCACCGTCATCACGCGCAAGGCCTACGGTGGCGCTTACGACGTCATGAGCTCCAAGCACATCCGCGGCGACGTCAACTACGCCTGGCCGACGGCCGAGATCGCCGTCATGGGCGCAAAGGGCGCGGCCGAGATCCTCTATCGCGCTGAGCTCGGCGATACGGAGAAGATCGCCGGCCGCATCAAGGAGTATCAGGACCGCTTCGCCAATCCGTTCGTCGCCGCCGAGCGCGGCTACATCGACGAGGTGATCCTGCCGCGCAACACGCGCCGCCGCATCTGCCGCGCGCTCAACATGCTGCGCAACAAGACCGTCGAGAACCCCTGGAAGAAGCACGACAACATTCCGTTGTGAGGAGAGTGCCGCCGCTCGTGCTAGCCTGAGCTCTTTCGCCTTCGCGGCGCTGAAGAGGAGGCTCGGCATGGGCATGTGGCGACTGCTTCTGGCGCTCGTCGTCATTGGCACGGGTGGCGCTGGGGCTCATGCGGCCGACGACGTTGCTGCAATGCTCGCGGCTCTCGACGCTCGCGTGGCCGCGCAAGAGAAGCGCATCGCGACCCTCGAGGCCGAGCTTGAGACGACGAAGGCCGATGCGGCGCTCACGCGCTCTGCCCTCGCGCGCGAGCTCGCCCAGCCGATGCTGCTGCTCGTCGGGACAGGCGCCTGCCCGCACGGGTTCACCCGCATCGTCACGCGCGTGCTCATCCTGACCCGCGCCCGCAACCCGGAGAACGGCCACCTGTTCGATGCGGCGGGCCTGACCTACGAGGACCCGCCCGGCGTCGGCGACAACGTCTACCGCGACCTCGATTTCTGCTTCCGGCCGGCGAATACGGTGGGGGTGGAGTGAGCGATGAACCTCGCCCACTACAACCGCATCTGCAAAGCGCTGCCGCACACGACGCATGTCGTGCAGTGGGGTGGCGCGCATGTGTGGAAAGTCGGGGGAAAGGTGTTTGCGATCGGCGGCTGGGAAGCCGAAAACGAGCCGCTCGCCGTCACCTTCAAATGCTCCGAGATGAGTTTCGCGCTTCTGAAAGAGCAACCAGGCTGTCGGCCCGCACCCTATCTCGCCTCGCGCGGGCTGCTCTGGATTCAGCGCACGTCGGATGAGAGCATCAGCGATGCCGACTTGAAGGCCTATCTCCGCGAAAGCCACCGCCTGGCCGCGCTGACGTTGCCCAAGCGCGTGCAGAAGGAGCTCGGACTCATCATGGTTACGTCACCCCGGCCGAGTGCCACGTGATGAACGGCTGGACGATGCGGAGCGCTTTGGCGAACGCGATGCCGTCGTGCTGCTCGCGCGCCAGAGGGTGATCGTCCTCTGACTGCAATATGAGCAGCGGGTGAAGCCCCGGATCGCGTATCTGCATGCGACAAGCGAGATTGAGGGTATCCGGATACTCGTCGGTATCGAGTCTGCTCGAGAGCCAGCTGAAGAAGGGGCCGAGCCGCGCCCGGTCGCTGTCGTCGCGATGCCGCTCGTAAAGCTTGAAATTCGCCTCGCTGAGCGAGCCCCACACGCTGAGCGTGAGCGTTTCACGCGTGCCTTGGATCACGAGATCAATATCGCAGCGAACGAGGTATTGCTCGCCGTCGATGATGCACGTGTCGTCGGTCTTGAAACACCGGTGCTCGCGCTCGGCTTTCGGGATGGCGAGAAAGGCATCGGGATTGATCAGGCGGAACACGCGAAAGCCCGTGTGAATCTCCTCGCAGGTCGAGCATTTGTATCGAAAGTTCGGGACAACGGCGTCGTCCGCCATAGGCGCGCTCCGAAATCTTCGTCCAGCGCGAGCATACCACCGCCTCGTCCCGGCGGGGACAAAACGCCAAGGCGTCGTCCTATTTCGCCTTAGGCGGCGCCTTTTTCGGCTTGGGGCCCGGCTTCGGCGCAACCTCTGCAGCGGCTTTGTCGGCTGCCTCCTTGGCGAGACGCAGCGCCTTCAGGCGCGCCGTGTTTTCCTGCCGCGCCTTCTGCTCTCGCAGCTGCTCCTTGCGAATGAGGTCCTGAGCCTGCTCGCGCTCGGCGAAGCGGTCGATGCGCGTCGGTTTGTTGGGCGGCGGCATGGGACTCCTTTCGGCAAAGGGACGATCAGCGTTCTTCTGCATCGGCCTCGGGATCGACGAGCACCGCCGGATCCTCGATGTCCTCCTCGGTCTCCTCGAGCAGCACCTCGTCGTCGGCCGCGCCTGCGCCGTCCGCCTCGACGTCGTCCTTGATCTCGACCTCGAGCTCGGCGGCTTCCTCGGCGACCTCTGGGGCCGCCGCGGCCTCGGCTTGCGGCCGGCCACGCGTATTGCCTCCCGACCACGCCGACCGGGTGGCCGCCTCGGCGGCACGACGCGACACCGGCACGAATTCGGTCGCGCAGCTCGGGCAGATGATGGGCGAGCGGGCGAGATCGTAGAAGCGCGTCTCGCAGGCGAGGCACGTCCGTTTCGTGCCGCGGGCGGTTTTGACGGCGAGTTCGACGGCCATGACACCTCCTTTTGGGCAAACGCGACGGGCCAGACCGGTCGCTCGGCCTGGCGCATGCTGTCTCACGTCGATTGCCAGCGTGCGGGCTGGCCTGATGCCGGTCAGGCGCGCTCGATCTGCGCGGCCTGCTTGCCGCGACCCTTGCGGTCGTCCTCGAGCACGAAGCTCACCTTGTCGCCCTCGTTGAGGCCGGGGATGCCGGCCCGCTCGAGCGCGCTCACATGGACGAACACGTCCTTGGAGCCGTCGGCCGGAGCGATGAAGCCGAAGCCTTTGGCCGAATTGAAGAACTTGACGGTGCCCTGAATACGCATGCGATTAACCTTTTCCATGCCTTGTCTGCGACGCAGACGGGAAGCTCGGTGATTGGAAAAGGCGACCGTTCAACGGGTGACGTCTCGACCAACAAACGAGGCGCACGCCCAGCGCGGGCGACACCTGTTGATTATGTGTGGAAAACCTCCGCGAGGCAAGGACGCCGCGAAGAGCGCCTCACCCCCACCGCCGGTTCGACCACATCCACTGCTCGGGCGTCTCGCGGATCCAGGCCTCGAACTGGCGCTGGATGGCGGCCGTCGTCTCGCGGATGTCCTCCCCCATGTTGGCGGTTCGCTGCACCTTCAGCTCCTTCACCTCGAGCCAGAAGCGCGAGCTCTCGCCCTTGCGCACGCAGCGGCCGATCCAGATCCGGCTCCCGGTCCGCCGCGCGATCATCGCCGGCACCGGCGTCGATTTGGCGGGTTTGCCGAAGAACGGCACCGGCAGCCCGTTCTTGTCGTGGAGATCGGAGACGATGCCGAGCCGCCCGCCCCGGCGCACGAAATCCATGATGAGGCGCGCCGTCCTCTGCCCTTCCGAATTGTCACCGTAGGCCTTGCCCTTGGCGAGCATGCCGCCGGGAAACAGATCCTTGCGCTGCTGGCGGATGTAGCGGTCGACATAGGGGTTCTTGACGAGCCGGTAGATCGCCGCCGGATGTCCGCCCATGCGCGTGAACGGCTCGATCGACAGCTCCCAATTGCCCAGATGCAGCGTCACCGCCACCGCCGGCCCGAGCTTGCCGTCGTAGCGGTCGAACACCGTCTGCGACCGGAAC
>JAXMDB010000011.1:0-154791 GCA_046348995.1 Hyphomicrobiaceae bacterium | reverse complement strand
GTCACCGCCTGCACGCCGATGGTGGTGTTCACGGGCGCGCCCGCGCGGGTCGACGAGGGCAACGCCCGCAAGGATCAGGAGGACCTGATCAAGACCATCGAGGCCGTGAAGGTCGAGGACCTGCAGCCCAAGCAGGGCTTCTTCTCCAAGCTCTGGAAGCGGACGAAGGAGATTTCCGCGGTCAGCGTCGAGAAGATGGTCGACGTCTCGCAGAAGGCGCGCGAGAAGGCCAAGCCCACGCTCGACAAGGCGCTGGAGCGCGCCAAGGAGATGAAGGACCAGGCGACCGAAGGCGCCAAGGAGCTCTACGACGAGGCCAAGAAGAAGATGGGCACCGGCTCGGAGACCTCGACGGACGGGCAGAATTGAGGTTTCGGTCCACTGCTGCGGTTGTTGCTGAACCTAGAGTCTCACGCAGCACATTGCTCATGCGGCCGGCACTCTGCCCAAGGCGGCTGCCGGCAGGCTGATGAGAGCGTCGTTGCGACGGCCCTCGTTGCTTGCATCGATTGTCTTTGTGGACGTGGAGATTGTGTGCTCCGCTCCACCCCTCATCCGGCGCTTCGCACCACCTTCTCCCCAACGGGAGAAGGCCGGCTCCATATCAAATGGCGTCGCCGCATGAGTGAATCGCAATCAATCGCCGCTGTCGCCGCGACGCGCGGCAATGGCCGTGTCCGCGATCATCGCAACGACAGCTTCGATTTGGGCCATGACATCGTTGTTCCAGCAGCGCACGACGAGATAGCCGGCTGCCTCGAGTGCTCTCGTGCGCTCGGCATCGGCCGCGACAACGTCGTCATGCTGGCTGCCGTCGACCTCGACAATCAGCTTGGCGTCGTGACAGACGAAGTCAGCAATGTAACGGCCAATCGGTACCTGACGCCGAAACTTCAGACCTTCGAGACGGCGTCCTCTCAATCGCTCCCAAAGACGCCGCTCCGCCTCCGTACTCTGCCGACGAAGGTGTTTGGCACGATCGAGGTTGCGCATACGGCGCTTTCCTGCCGAGTGTAACGCCTTCGCTCTAGCCGGCCCTCTCCCTGAGGGAGAGGGTGCCGGCAGGCGGGTGAGGGGTGTCCTTACGGGAGGTCTATCGTCGAGGCAGAAGGGGGCGCACGCTTCTACGAAACCTCCCCCCGCACGCGTCCTCAATAATAGTTGATCCCGAAGCTCAGCTTGGGATCGTAGTGCTTGTCCCAATAGCCCTTCCACAGCTCCTTGGTGATCGGGCCGACCTCGCCGGATCCGACGGGCGCGTCGTCCAGCCGCGTGATCGGCATGACGCCGCCGGCCGTCGAGACGAAGAAAATCTCGTCCGCCTCGTAGGCCAGCTGCACCGGCACGTCGTCGTGATGGCACTCGAGGCCTTTCTCCTTGGCGACCTCGAGCACGGTCTTGCGGGTCACGCCCTCGAGCACGCCTTTGCGGGCGGTATAGACCTTGCGGTCCTTGACCAGCATGACGTTGAAGCCGGAGCCCTCGGTGATGTTGCCGTCGCCGTCGGAGAGGATCGGATACTGCGCGCCGCGATCGCGGGCTTCCAGGATCGCCCGTGTGAAGTCGCCCCACAGCACGTTCTTCACCGTCGGATCGAAAGCGCCGGGCGGAATGCGCCGCACGGTCCGCGGAATAATCGCCGTGCCGCCGGTCTTCTGCCGCTCCTCGTCCATGATCCAATAATAGGGAATGACGAACAGGTAGCAGAAGTTCTCGCAATTCTCGGGCGCGACCTGCCGGATGTATTGGAGGCCGCGCGTGACGATCATCATCACATAGGCGTCGCGGATGCCGGTCATCGCCACCATCTCGACGAGCTTGTCGCGCATCTCCTGGCGGGAGAGCGGATTGCGGTAGCGCATCTTGGCGCAGCTCGCCTCGAAGCGGTCGAGGTGATCGTCGAGCCGGAAGTAGCGGCCGTCCCAGACGGCGGGCACGTCGTAGGTCTGGTCGGCATGGATGAAGCCCTGATCCATGAGCGGGATCCGCGCCTCTTTCACCGGCACGTACTCGCCCCCGACGTAGGCGACGCCGGCCGCGAGCTTATTGGGGCTCGCCGCGAGCTCGGCACAGCGCTGGTGATAGGCGGTGAAGATGTGATCCGTGTAGCTCATGGCGCGCTCCGTGCCTGTTCCGTGCCGGCAAGTCTAAGGCAGAGCTTCCGGCATCCGCAAAGGCTAAAGACCCGCCGCCCTTGCCTTTCGGCTATGCGCCCGATAGCCCTGTCCTCGCTTTCCCCAAGGCCGGAGCCGCCATGACCGACCGTCCCTTCGCCGACAGAACCGCCCTCGTCACCGGCGCCTCGCGCGGCATCGGCCGGGCGCTCGCCGTGGCGCTCGCCGGGGCTGGGGCGCACATCGTGGCAGTGGCGCGCACGAAAGGGGCGCTCGAGGAGCTCGACGACGAGATCAAGGCGCTGGGCTCTACCGCGACGCTCGTGCCACTCAATCTGGTGCACGGCGACAAGCTCGATGCGCTGGGCCCTTCCCTCTATCCGCGCTTTCCCAAGCTCGACATGCTGGTGGCGGCAGCGGGCATGCTCGGGCCGCTGTCACCGCTCGGGCACGTGAAGACCGAGGACTGGACGCGGCTGATGGAGGTCAACCTCACCGCCAATTGGCGGCTGATCCGCAGCCTCGATCCGCTCTTGCGGGCGGCGCCGGCCGGCCGGGCCGTGTTCCTGACCTGCGCCGCGGCGCGGGAGACGGAAGCCTACCGGGGACCGTATGCGGCTTCCAAGGCGGGGCTCGAGGCGCTGGTCAGAAGCTACGCGGCCGAGCTCGCCCATACGACGGCGCGGGCGAACCTGCTCGATCCGGGCGTGACGCGGACGGGGCTAAGGCAGCAGGCCTTTCCGGGCGAGACGCCGTCCTCGCAACCCGACCCGGCGCGGCTTAAGCCGGTGGTGCTGGAGATGCTGTCACCGGCGTTCACCGGAAACGGGGTGCTCGTCGAGGCGCAGAGGCATCCGGCCTACGGACGCGGCTCCTGACATCAGGGTGTCAGCAAGGAGAGAGCGGGGTGCGTCGCCCGCAATGCGACCCGTGTTAGACCGGGGACCATCGATCGCCACTGGAGATGCCCCCATGACGACACGTCCCCCCTTCACCGGCCATTGCCTCTGCGGCGCCGTTCGCTTCGAGGTCCGCGGGCCGCTCACCGGCACGCACGCCTGCCACTGCGGCCAGTGCCGCCGCCAGAGCGGACATTTCGTTGTCGGCGCGAGTGCTGCGCGCAACGGCCTCGTGTTCCTCGCGGACAATACGCTCGCCTGGTTTCAATCCTCACCCGAGGCCCGGCGCGGGTTCTGCCGGGAGTGCGGCTCGGTGATGTTCTGGGACAACGATGGCGAGACCGTCGGCATCAATCTCGGCTGTCTCGACCAGCCGACCGGCCTGCACATCGAGAAGCACATCTTCGTCGACGACAAGGCGGATTACTACGAGATCGACACCGATGGCGCGCCGCGGTTTCGCGGATACGATACGCCGGTGTGAGGGATAGGCCGTAGGTTGGGTTAGCGCGAAGCGCGTAACCCAACATGGTTTGCTGTATGCCGTGTTGGGTTACGCGCGGTTCCCGCGCCAACCCAACCTACCCTCCATCTCGATCTCCATCCCGTCGAACGCCGGCTCGACGTGGGCGGCAAGGCCCGCCTTGAGCGTCTCGTAGTCGAGATCGGTATGGAGGTGGGTGAGGATCGCGCGCTTAGGCGCCAGATGCCCGATCCACTGCAGCGCGTCGTCGACGCTGAAATGGCTCGGATGCGGGCTGTAGCGGAGCGCATCGACGATCCACACGTCGAGGCCGCGCAGGTGCGGTACGGTCGCGTCGGGGATCGCGCTCACATCCGGCGAATAGGCGAGACCGCCGATCTTGAAGCCGAGCGAGCCGATGTCGCCGTGGGTCTGCTGCAAGGGCAGGATATCGATCGCCCCGCCCGCGCCCGATACCGTCACCGTCTCCCCCGCCGTCATGAGCACAGGCTTCAGGATTGGCGGGTAGGATGAGCCTGCGGGGGAGGAGAAGCAGTAGGAGAAGCGTGCCTCCAGACTCATGCTGGTCGGGGCGTCCATATACGTCGGGACGCGCCGTCCGGACGCGAGCGCCAGCGCGCGTAAGTCGTCGATGCCGTGCGTGTGATCGGCGTGATCGTGGGTGTAGAGCACGGCGTCGATCTCGGGCACGTTGGCAGCGAGCAGCTGCTCGCGCAGATCCGGCGACGTGTCGATGAGGGCGCGCGTGACACCCTTGGGCCCATGCTTCTCGACGAGCAGCGACGCCCGCCGCCGCCGGTTCTTCGGGTTCGCCGGATCGCACTCGCCCCAGAAGTTGCCGATGCGCGGGACGCCGAAGGATGAGCCGCAACCCAAGATGACGAAGCGCAGCGTCATGGGGCGACGTCCTGCCGATGAGACAGGTAAAGTCTTTCTGGCGCTCTCGACTGAGGATAGCGCTGCCGGGTTACCCCCTCCCCCCTTGAGGGGGAGGGTCGGGGTGGGGGGGCCAGAGCAAATGACTCTGCGGTTGCGTCTCTCCCCCCATCCCAAGCGCCTAAGGACTTAGCTGCTGCGCATCTAAGTCCAAGGCGCTTGGCCTTCCCCCTCACGGGGGGAAGCGCACCCAACAGCTGCGCCGGAGCAAAGACCATGAGGGCTCTCATCCCTCCCTCGCCTGCTCGATCGGCGCGGCTTTGGAATAGAGCCGCAGAAAGTTCTCCGTCGTCGCTGCGCAAAGCGCCTCGTAGGTGACGCCCTTCGTCTCCGCGAGCACGCGCGCCGTGTGCACGACGTGGGCCGGCTCGTTGCGCTTTCCCCGGAAGGGCTCGGGGGCGAGATACGGGCTGTCGGTTTCGACCAGCAGCCGGTCGAGCGGCATGGCCATCGCAATCTCGCGCAGGGCTTCCGACTTCTTGAACGTCAGCACGCCCGAGAACGACACGTAGCCGCCGAGCTCGACGCCGCGCTTCGCCAGCGCCATGCCACCGGTGTAGCAGTGCAGCACGAACGAGAAGGCGCCCTTCGCCGTTTCCTCTTCGAGAATGGCGATCGTATCGGCATCGGCATCACGCGAGTGGATGACGAGCGGCAGGCCCGTCTCCCGCGCCGCCGCGATATGCCGCCTGAACCCAGTCTCCTGAGCGTCGCGCGGGGCCTTATCCTTGTAGAAATAATCGAGCCCCGCCTCGCCGATGGCAATCACGCGCGGATGGCTCGTCGCCAACCGCACGATCTCGGCGAGCGGAATATCGAGCTCCTCGTGCGCGTAGTGGGGATGCGTGCCGACCGAGAAATAGACCGCGGGCGAGCGCTCCGCGATCTCCTTGTAGCGCTCGAAGCGGCGGATGCGCGTCGAGATCGTCACCAGCGTGCCGACACCCGCCGCGCCGGCGCGCGCGATCACGCCGTCGAGATCGGCGGAGAGCTCCGGAAAGTCGAGATGGCAGTGATGATCGACGAGCATCAGCTGGCTTTGCCCTCGGGCTCGACATAGCGTGGAAACACGGGCGCGAGCGGGCCGAGCTTGGCCCCGCCCTTCAACCGCCCGGCCGCTCCCAGCGCCGCGAACGAGCGGTCACCTTCGGCAATCGCCAGCTGGTCGAGCATCTTTCCACACGACGTGGGCATCGCCGGCAGGGCGAGGATCGCCGCCTGCCGCACGACCTCGGCGGTGACGTAGAGCACGGTGCCCATGCGGGCCGGATCGGTCTTCTTCAAGGCCCACGGCGCCTCGCCCGCGAAGTAGCGGTTGGTCTCCGCGATGACGTCCCAGACGGCATCCAGGTACTTGTTGATCTGCTGGCGCTCCATCGCCTCGCGCGCTTTGCCGCTCATGCCGTCGGCCTGAGCGAGCAGCGCCGCATCGGCCTCCGAGAAGGCACCTGGCGCAGGGATCACGCCATCGCAGTTCTTGGCGATCATCGACAGCGAGCGCTGCGCGAGATTGCCGAAGTCGTTGGCGAGATCGGCATTCGTGCGATTGATGATCGCCTCGGGGCTGTAGCTGCCGTCCTGGCCGAACGCGACCTCGCGCAGGAAGAAGTAGCGCACCTGGTCGACGCCGTAGGCCGTCACGAGGTCGAAGGGATCGGCGACGTTGCCGGCCGACTTCGACATCTTCTCGCCGCGGTTGAGCACGAAGCCGTGGCCGAAGATGCGTTTGGGCAGCGCGATGCCCGCCGACATGAGGAAGGCCGGCCAATAGACCGCGTGGAAGCGCGTGATGTCCTTGCCGATGACGTGCACGTCGGCCGGCCAGTATGTCCAGAGCGGGGACGCTTCATCGGGAAACCCGACGCCGGTGATGTAGTTCGTCAGTGCATCGACCCAGACATACATGACGTGGCCCTGGGCGCCCGGCACCGGGATGCCCCAATCGAAGGTCGTGCGCGAGACGGACAGATCCTGCAACCCGCCTTTGACGAAGCTCAGGATCTCGTTGCGCCGCTCTTCCGGAAGGATGAAGTCGGGATTGGCTGCGTAGTGATCGAGCAGCGGTTTCTCGAATTTGGAGAGGCGGAAGAAGTAGGTCTCCTCCTCCGTCCACTCGACGGGCGTGCCCTGCACACCGCGCCGGATACCGTCCTCGCCGACCTTCGTCTCCTCCTCCGCGTAGAAGGCCTCGTCGCGCACCGAGTACCAGCCGGCGTATTTGGCGGCGTAGATGTCGCCGGCCGCGACCATGCGCTTCCAGATCTCCTCGCAGGAGCGGTAGTGGCGCGCTTCCGTCGTGCGGATGAAATCGTCGTTCGAGCAGCCAAGAGTCTTGCCCATCTCCCGGAAGACAGCCGTGTTGCGGTCGGCGAGCGCGCGTGGGGTCAAGCCCTCCTTCTCCGCCGTCTGCTTCATCTTCAGACCGTGCTCGTCGGTGCCGGTCAGGAAATAGACGTCGTAGCCGTCGAGCCGCTTGAAGCGGGCGATGCAGTCGGTCGCGATCGCCTCGTAGGCGTGACCGACGTGGGGACGGCCATTCGGGTAGTTGATGGCGGTCGTGATGTAGAACTTGCCGCGCGCGGCCATGGGTGTCCTCACAGGAGGATTAAGTTTCGTGTCTTGTCGCATGTTACCGGGTGAGCCGGGAAGCCACTTCGCGGGTCATGCGCCGGAAGACCTCAGGCCGCCTTCAAGCCCGGCTCCGTCAGCCGCGTGAGCAGGTCCACGAGGATCGCTTTGCGGTCGAGTTGCAGGGCCAGCGCGTCGGCCCGGAGGCGGCCGATGCTTTCCCATAGCTCCGCCCAGGTCGCAAGCCGGTCGGCCTCGGCGAGACGGCCGGCGAGACGGGTCTCGGCCGGCAGCGCGCCTTCGCCGGTGAGGGCGTGGCGGGCGAGACGGCCCATCAACCCTTCGAGCAGATCGAGAATGGTGAGGAAGGGGGCCGTATCGCCGCCCGTCGCCGGCACTTGGTCGATGAGCTTCAGGATCTCGGGCGCGGGCTTTAGGGCGCCGGCGATCTTGAGCAGGCGCTCGTAGACGGCGAGCGCGTTGCCGGAGGAGAGCTGCAGCGCCTTACGGATGCTGCCACCGGACAATGTCGCGAGCGTCGCGATCTCGGATGCGGGCAGCGGCGGCTCGTCGGTGGCGACGCGCAGCGGGTTCAGCGCCCGCTCGAGGTCGGTCGCCGAGAGGGGGTCGAGCTCGAGACGGCGGGCGCGCGAGCGTATGGTACGCAGGATGCGGCCGGGCTCGGCGGTGACGAGCAGGAACAGCGTGCGCGGCGGCGGCTCTTCCAGCGACTTGAGCAGTGCGTTGGCGGCATTGACGTTCATCTCGTCGGCCCGATCGACGATAACGATACGCCAGGCCCCCTCGTCGGCGGTGAGCGCGAGGAAGTCTTTCAACCGCCGGACCTCGTCGACGGGAATCGTCGTGGTGAGGCGCTTGTTCTTCTGGTCATAAGGACGCCGGATGACGAGCAGCCCCGGATGCGCCTGCGCCACGATCTGCCGGACGGCGGGGAGCGCCGGCGAGACGGCGAGGTCGAGGCGCGGCACGAGCGTATCCTCGGGCGCACCCGACAGCAGAAAGCGCGCGAAGCGGTAGGCAAGCGTCGCCTTGCCGACGCCTTCGGGGCCCGTCAGCAGCCAGGCGTGGTGCAGGTGGCCCGCGCGCCAGGCGGCGAGCAGCGCCTGCTCGGCCTTGCTCTGGCCGACGAGATCCATCGTCTCGCGCGGGTGCGGGAAGCCCTCGAGGCGATCGGCCTCGGGCACGGCCTCCTCGGCCTCGATGGTGACCTCGCGCGGCCGGCGGCTCATGGGGCGAGCCGCTCCACGACCGTGCGCCAGATCGCGGCGGCAACCGCATCGGCGTCCTGGGCGGCATCGACGACGGCGCAACGGTCGGGCTCGTCGCGGGCGATGCGGAGGAAGCCTTGGCGGATGATCTCGTGCTTGGCGAGCGACTGGGCGTCGTATCGGTTCTGCGCGCCCCGGATGGCCGCGCGCGCGTGGCCGATCTCGACGGGAAGGTCGAGGATCAGCGTCAGATCTGGCATACGGGCGACGGAGAGGCGCTCGACGGCGGAGATGCGTTGGCGATCCATGCCGCCGAGGTCGCCCTGATAAACGCGGGTCGAATCCGCGAAACGGTCCGAGATCACCCAGGCGCCGCCCGCGAGCGCCGGCAGGATCGTCGCCGCCAGATGCTCGGCGCGCTGGGCAGCGAACAGAAACAGCTCCGTTTCGGGCCGCATCTCCTTGGCGTCGAGGATCAGCGCGCGGATGCGCTCGCCGAGCGGCGACCCGCCGGGCTCGCGCGTGACGACGGCCTCATGCCCCGCCGCGCGCAAGCGGGCAGCCAGCCGCTCCACCTGCGTCGACTTCCCCGCCCCTTCCCCGCCTTCCAGGGTGATAAATTTTCCGTCTGTCATGGCCGGACCATAGCGAGGTTCGGGAGCGGAGGCGACAGGTGAGGCGACGCTGGGCGTTCAGAGGATCGCATCGCCACCACGAGCGCACCCCGAGTGGTCCCGAGCGCCATCCCCACGCATTCTTGTCATCCCGGGCCTTGTGCCACGGCTGTCCGGTTCAGTTTTTGTGGACTGTGCGCATGACGCTGATTCAACTGTGATTCGAGAGCTTCCCGGCTTCATCGAACACGGATTGGGATCAACGCCATGCGGCATCACAATAGCCTGTTTCATCAACTGTTGCAGGTCGTGCCTTGGGATCGGTTCGGCGAGATCGTCGCGTATCACGGAGCTGATCGGCGCGTGCGCCGTTTGACGACCAAAAGCCAGCTCGTCGCGCTGATGTACGGTCAGCTTTCAGGGCTCAGAGCCTGCGTGAGATCGAACAGGGGTTGGGCAGCCATGCGCCGAGGCTCTATCATCTCGGCGTGACGCAGTAGGCGCGGTCCACGCTTGCCGATGCCAACGCCAAGCGGCCTGGCGAAGGTGTTCGCCGACCTCTTCGCGGTGATGACCATGTCTGCGGGGCGAGGCCTCAGGCGCCACATGCGCGAGGCCGTCCATCTCGTCGATGCGACCAGCATCCGCCTGACCGACGTGTCTCTCGCCTGGGCCGACTACGAGGCGCACGGCGCGCTCGTGAAAGTCCATGTCGACTTCGACGCCGGCTGCGCGATACCAGCCAACATCGCGATCACGCCCGCACGCATCAACGACATCGTCATGGCTCACACACTGCCGGTAGAGCCTGGTGCAACATACGTCTTCGACCTTGGATATTATGACTTTTCCTGGTGGTCTCGGCTCGACGAGGCAGGCTGCCGGATCGTCACGCGGCTCAAGACCAATACGCGTCCGCGCGTCGTCGAGAAGCGTTGCGTTCCAGCCGATGCTCCGATTACGTCCGACCAGATCGTTACCATCGACCAGCGATTGAAAGGCAACCGGCGCAACCCACTCGCCGACGTCAGCCTGCGCGAGATTACCGTCACGATCGACAAGGGGCGGACCTTGCGCCTGCTGACCAACGATCTCGACGCGACGGCCGAGAGCATTGCGGCGCTCTACAAACGCGCTGGCAGGTCGAGCTATTCTTCCGCTGGGTCAAGCAGCATCTCAAGATCAAGCACTTCCTCGGAACGTCCGAGAACGCCATTCGTGCTCAGATCGCGGTCGCTTTGATCGTGTTCGTGATGCTACGCCTTGCAGCCGAGGCGTCACGTGCCACCTCGAGCCTCCTCAGCTTCGTCAGGCTCGTAAGGGCTAACCTCATGCACTTGAGGCCCCTCCAAGATCTCGACCAGCCACCCCCTCGACGGATCAGTGACATCCGCCAGCAGGAGCTCGACCTATGCTGAACCGGACAGCCGTGGCCTTGTGCCCGGGACCCATGGCGCCGCTTACGCCTTGCGTCCCAATAGGCGCTCTGGAAACGTCGGCAGCATCGAAAGCGTGACGGCATCAACAATGGCGCGTACGGAAGAATGGGTCCCGGGCACAAGGCCCGGGATGACAGATAGGGTCGGCGCTAATCCGTCACTTCACTCCGGCGCCCCCACCCATCCCGGAGCATGTCCTCTCGGGCCGCGGTGATACTGCACGCCACTGGGCGTCAGCATCGCGTTGGCGAGCGAGCGCTCGGCGTGCAGCATGCGATGGGTGAGCAGCTTTTGTGCGCACTCGCCTACCACGCGACCATAGGCCGGATCGGCGACGACGTTGACGAGCTCGCCGGGATCTTTCCGCAAGTCGTACAGCAGCGGCGGCAGCCCGGTGAAATGCACGTACTTGAACCGGTCGTCGCGGATCACGTTGAGCGTCGCCTGATCGGATGTGATGCCCAACGCCCGCTCGGGCTTCTGCCCCGGCGGATCGCGGAAGTCGAACTCCCAGAACACGGCGTTGCGCCAGACCTCGGGCGTCGCGCCGGTGATCCAGGGCATGAGCGAGTGCCCGTTCATCTCGTGCGGCACGTCGAGGCCGAGCCACTCGAGGATTGTCGGCGTCACGTCGACGGACTCGGTGAAACTATCGACGATGCGGCCTCGCGCCGATTTCGGCGCGCGCGGATCGCGGATCACGAGCGGAATGGAGTTCGCCGCATCATACCAGGCGCCCTTCCCCCAGGCCCAATGATCGCCCAGCATCTCGCCGTGGTCGGAGGTGAAGATGATGAGCGTCTCGTCGAGCTCGCCGGTCTTTTCCAGATGCGCGAAAATGCGCCCGATCTGTGCATCGACCTCGGCGATGAGGCCGTAGTAGACGGCGCGCAGCTCGTCCAAATCGCTCTCGGGAATGCCCTGCACGTTCACTTGGCTCTCGAAGTAGGCCGGGTCCTTCTGCTGCTCGAGCCAGTAGGCGAGATAGGGATGGACGGCCGCTTCCTTCGACCGATCCGCGAGCTTCACGGGCTTGGGCACGTCCTTCGCCGGGATCATCGTGTTGTAGGGGGCGGACGCAATGATCGGCGGATGCGGCCTCAGGAACACAGCGTGGATGAACCAGTCCTGCTTGCGGCGCAGACGCAGGTAGTCGAGCACCTTGTCGGCGATATAGGCCGTGTCGCTGTCCTCGGCGCGGTACTGCGCGGGGCCGCGGTTGAAACGCTCGATCACCTTCGGCGTGCCGGCGTGCAGGTAGATGTCCATGTGCCGCTCGGGGATGTCGTAGCCCTTGCGCGCCAACTCCGACATCCAGCCGGTGAGGCAGGCTTCGTTGAGCGACGCCTCCAGCCGGAAGCCCGGCATCACGCCCTCGTAGCTTCTGAGACGCGGATCGTCGGGCGCCAGCTCGCGCGGATCGGCAGAGGAATCCGTGTAGCCGAACAGCACCGGATCGTATCCGGCCTTGCGGGCTTCGAGCGCGATGTTGGTATGCCGGCGGTCGAGCGGCGCGCCGTTGCGCACCGAGCGGTGGATGAAGGGGTAAAGCCCTGTCAGCAGCGTTGTGCGCGCCGGACCACACGGCACGCTCGCCGTGTAGTGGCGCTTGAAGGTCGTGCCCTCGCGCGCGAGGCGATCCAGATGCGGCGTACGGGCCGCCGGATGACCGAGATAGGACAGCGCCTCGCCGCGCCACTGATCGCCGGTGATGAAGAGAACTTTGCGCGCCATATCGCCGGCCGCTCCCTGTTCGATGTGTCTGGGATTTCCTAGCGGCGCCCAGCGCGTCTGCCAAGCCGGGTCAGCCCGTCGCCAGATCGAACGCCCGTGCGATGCGCTTGCGGAAGCGGGCGGCGACGTCGCCGAAGCCTTGGTCGTTGGGGTGGAGCTCGTCGTACCAGCGCCCGGAGCCGACCGCGCCGCGGCAATCGACCACGAGAACGCGGCCGGGATAGCGGCGCTCCAGGCCGCGCATCGCCTCGTTGAAGCGGTCGATCAGGAGCCGCACGAGGCTCTGTTGCAGCCCCGTCTCGACGATGCCCTTGGCCGTCATCGGCCCCGCGAGCCACGCGCCCTTGCGCGCATCCGGGATAGCCCAGTCGTAGCCATGGCAGAAGATGCGCAGGCTCGGCGACACCGCCTGCAGTTGTCCGATGATCCGATCGTACTGGGCGACGATCAGCTCGAGATGCGCGGCAAGCGTCGCCTCCGCGTAGTCGGCGACGGCGCGGCCGGCCGAGAAGTCTTTCAGGTACAGCTTGATCGCCTGCTCGCCCAGGATGTCGTTGCCGCCGCCCGACAGCAGCACGCCGTTCGGCATCTCGCTTTTGACCGCATGCACGAGCTCGTCGCTCAAGCCCAGGTCATGCAGCGTACGGCCGGCCCCCGAGAGGTCGAGGATCGCGTGCTCGGCAAAGAGATGATCGATGATGTCCTCGACCAGAAAGGGGTACTGGAACCAGGAGTCGCCGTGCGCGACGAAGCGCAGTCCCGACCAGCCGGCCTTGATCTTGGCGGCGTAGGCGCGCTGCCGGCGCCAGCGCGCAATCGTGTTGAGGCTCTCGATGAGCGCGATCGGGGCGCTTTCGGCGAAGGCGTCGTCGCCCGAGCGCGCGGGGCCCGGTGCCGCGACGCTCTCGCGCTTCGCTACCACCTCCGGCGCGAACGCATCCGAGCGTCCGCGATCGAGCTCGAGGAGGGAGCGCAAGTCCTGCTCGGGGATGTCGAGCCGCTCGAGCGTCGCCTTGAGCTCGGCCGGCGAGGCGACCGGCGGCAAGGGCGGGCGCGCGGGTTGCAGCGGGACGCTCGCCGGCGGTGGCTCCACCGGCGCGACGAGCTTGACCGCCGCCGGCATCGCGAGCGCCACGGCGACCGCGGGCAGCTCCGTCACGCGCAGAGGCATGGCGACGGGCTTGCTCGGCCGCACCATGGCGCGGGCGATGGACGATAGCGCGATGCCCTCGTTGGCCCGGTGATGACCCGCGCGGCCCGACAGGCGCCGGAGTCCTTGCGTGCCGCGCGGCCCGGCATGATGCAGCGCCGCGACCTGCCAAGCCTCAGGCGTCAGCACGGGGCTGCCGGAGCTGCCCGGCGCCGTCGGCGTGCGATAGTGCACGAAGAGCCCGCCCTGCCGCTCGGGGTCGCGATAGCCCAAATCGACGATCTGGGTGTCGGCGAGGGAAACGGCGAGATCGCGGCCGTCGGCGTGGCCGATGACGATGGCGCGCCGCCGGGCCTCCGACAGACGGTCGAGATCGTCGGCGAGATAGTCGAGCGGGGCGAGTGCGAGCGGTGGCACGGCGGGCGTGCCCTCGAGCGTCAGCACCGTCACGTCGAGCTGCTCCTGGGGGCTCTCGAAGACGATGGCGCCGAACGCGAGGGGCAGGCTTCCCTCGGCCTCGTCGAAGACGATGTCGGAATCGGCGAGCCCCAGGGCCGACGCGCCGCGCGCGGACACGACATGGCTGTTGGTGACGACGACCGGCGCATCGCCCATGTCGGATTTGAGATCGCCGCCGCGTACGAGAAAGCCGGTTCCGTAGGTGCGCCCCGTCAGCCGATCGCGGATGCGGCCGACGCCGCGCGCCACCTCGAGGCCAGCTTTCAGCCAGCGCACGCGCAAGGGGCCTTCGCGGCCGAGCACGGCCTCGTAAGCGGCGCCGGTTGCCTCGGCGTCTCGCAGGGCCATCCGCTCGGCGCCCGAGAGCGCGATCTCGCCCGACGCCTGTCCGATCAGCTTCGTCTTGAGGGCGGTGAGGAGCGGTCCGCCGTCGGGAGACGTCACACTGAACCCCCACACCTCCTCGAGCTGACGGATCGCGCTCGCGAGCTGGAAGGCGGTGACGTCGGCATGCTCGGCGTAGCGGCCGTACCAGTGGCTGGCGGCACTAAGATCGCCGAGCGCCACATGGGCTTCGGCGAGCGTCGCCGCATCCCATTGCGTGAGCGGTCCCGCGTTGCCCTGCGTCAGCTCGGCGATGAGATGGCGGGCAACCGACCGAGCCTGCTCAGCGCCGCCACCGATCGCGCCGTCGCGCTCGCCGCGAATGAGCAGCGCGACGAGGTTGATCCGGCATCGCCGCTGGTTCTTGACCGAGCCGGTGGCGAAGCCGGCCATGTAGCTCTCGATCGCGCGCCTCAAGAACGCTGGCGCGGCCTTGCCCGGCTGCTCGCGGAGGCGATCGATGTAAAGTTGCTTATACGCCCGCCCCATAGCGCCAGTGGCGATAGCCTGCTCCTCCTCGGGAGCAGCACCCTTCTCCCGGAGCGGCTGTAGAAGGGCGAGCGCCGCAACCGGCCGGCCGCCGTCGATCAGCGCCTGGCCGTAGCGGCGGCGGATCTGCGCGTCGTCGAGGCCCTGCCGGATCAGTCGCTCGCAGAAGGCTGCCATCTCACCGAAGGCCCGGGCCTCTTGAAGGAGGCCGAGCGCATCGTGCGCGGTGGCGGACGCGGTCTGGGGCGCCGTGCCCATTGCCTCTACGAGCCCGTCCAGCGCCGTCCTGATGGCCTCCGCATCGCCAGCCTTGGCGGCGGCAGCCAACGGAGCGAGCGCCAGCGCGGTGCTGCCCCCCTGTCCCATCCCGGTTCCGTCGTCGGCGCTCATGAGCCTGCCCTATTCCGTGTCCGAGGCAATTCTAAGCCAGTCCCGGACACCGGGGATAACTTCCTATCAGGGCCGCCACGGCGTCAGCGTCAAGGGCGTGAACCCGGCCTCCGCCATGGCCCGGGTGCGGCAGGTGAGGAGCACCACCTGATGCTTGCGGGATGCCGCCTCGATGAGCCCGATCATCTGCGCCAGCCGGTCGTCGTCGGCATAAACCAAGGCATCGTCGAGGGCGACCGGCAGGGGCCGCCCGGCGCTGGCGAGAATATCGGCAAAGGCCAGCCGCACCAGCACGGCGATCTGCTCGCGCGTGCCGGTGCTGAGCCGCTCGGGCGCTTCCGTCCGCCCCTGCCGGACGATGCCGCCCACGCCGAGGCCTTCGGAGAGCGACGCCGCGTCCGCTCCGAGCAAAGCCTTGAGCGGGGGGCCGAGGCGGGCGAGCACGGGGCCGAGATAGGTGGCCGTGCTCTCGGCCGCGACCTCGGCGAGCAGCCGGTCGAGCAGCGTCAGACCAGCGACATCCGCTTCCAAGCTCGCTTTGCGGCGGCGGGCTTCGGCAAGCTCGCCCTGCAGGCGATCGATCTCGGGGCCGAGGCCCGCTTCGGCCTGGGCCTCGATCAGTCCGACGAGACGGGCACTCTCGCGCTCGATCTCGCGGGAGCGCTGGTCGGTGCGGACCGTTTCCGCGCGCAGGGACTGACGCTCGACGAGCAGGCGTTGGCGCTCCTCATCGGCCAACCGCCGGCGGCTCATGACAAGAACTGCATCGGCCGCCTCGGACGCCGCGATGCGGGTTGCCGCCTTGGCGTCGGCGAGAGCGGCGAGGCGGGCCGCGCGCTCGGGCTCCGGCGGCAGCGTTGCGGCGAGCGCCAGCCGCTGCTGTTGCCGCGCCTCGATGCGGGCCCGCGCCACCGCGTGCGCCGTGGTGGCGGCCGCGCGCGCCGTCTCGGCGGCATCGGCGCCAAGCCCTGCCTGTGCCGAGGCTGCCCGCGCTTGCGCCAGAGTTTGGCGGAGGGCGTCGAGGGTTTCGCCGGCCGGGTCGGCCGCCGCGAGGTCGTGTCCCGCCACGGCCTGCCTCAGAGCCTCGATCCCTTCGGGTGCGACAGCGGCGAGCCTCACGGCCGCCTCGCGCAGCGCAGTTTCCGCCGTACGGCGGATCGCGCCCTGAGCGCGGGCCTCCTCGATCCCCCGCACACCGGCTCGCGCGAGCAGCGCGGTCAGCGTCTCGCGATGCGCGGCGAGGTCCGCCTGCAACTCCTCGCTCGCCGAGCCGCCCGATGGGGTCACGCGGACCTGGGCCACTCCGGGGACGGCGATCGTCACCGGCGCCGTCGGGCGAAGCGCTTGATCGACGGTGATCCGCGCGCCGTCGATGGCGACCTTGCCGGCGCCATCCGGCTCGAGATGGATCTCGACCGTAGGTGCCTGCGCACTGGCCTGCGCCTCGAGGATGGCGATCGACTGCGCCTCGGCCTCGATGCGGGTGAGCAGGTGCTCCGTGACGCCAGCAGTCTCGAGCACCGCGCGTTGGCGCACGCTCTCCGTCTCGGCATCGAGCGCCGCTTCGAGCCGCGCCGCCAACCTCAGGCCTTCGGCGTGACGGGAGGCACGGTCGAGGCGGCTCGCAGCATCGGTCGCTCGCGCGTCAGCCGACCGGCGCGCGGCGAGGGCCTCGCTCGCGGTCGCCTCGGCTTGCTGCAGTCCCGCTGCGAGCGCCGCCAGATCCTTTCCCACCGCAACGATCTCGGCATCGAGCGTGGCGAGCGCCGCCATCGCCTCCTCGAGCCCGGCATGGGCATGTGCCGCCGCGGCCGCCTGCTGCTCCAAGTGCCGGCCGCGCTCGGCGGCCAACTCGAGATCGCTCCCCAACCGCTCGTCCTCGCCGAGCCGCCGATCGAGATCGGCCTGTCGCTCCAGGCGCGCGGCGGCGGCGGCCGGAGATGACACCGCCACCTGCTCGCCCCGGAGCGCTTCGAGCGTCGCCAGATGCGCTTCCGTTGCTGCGGCGCGCGCCTCGGCCTCGGCGAGGCTGCGTTCCAGCTGCTCAACGCGCTCGATCTCCGCCTTGAAGGCATTGCGCGGCCGCTGCTGCTTCAGCGTCACGAGCTCGCCGAGCTCGGCCGCGACGGCCTTGCGCACGATCTCGCTCAGCCCTCCGCTTGCCGTCGCCGCGACCTCCGTCTCGATGGCCGCACGCACGAGATCGCGCCCGGCGGCTTCGGGGGCAACCAACTCGTGTGCCGTGGTCTGCGGCACCCAGACGAGCCCGAGCCCGGCCAAATCGACCTCGCGCGCAATGTGCGCCTCGGCGTCGGCGTTACGCAGCACCTCGCCGCTGTCGAGCGATCGCAACTCCGCCATCCGGCCCGAGCCGTATTGTTTTCGGTACCGCCACGCCTTGCCCGCGATCTCGATATCCGCCTCGATCAAGGGTGTGCCGCCGCGATAAGGCACGAGATCGCGCAGAACCTTGTTGTCGTTCTTGTAGCTCTCGCCGAACAGCGTCTGGAGCGCACGGAACAGCGTCGACTTGCCGGTCTCGTTCGGCCCCGCGAGCACATCGAGGCCGCCCGACAGTCCTTCGAGCGCGAGCGCCTCCGAGAAGCAACCGACCTCGCGCAGCCTCAGCGCCCGGATCTTCATGGCGCCGCCCCGGCGGCGAGGCGAAAGAGGATTTCGAGCGCACGCTCGGCCGCCGGTGTTTGACCCGCGTCGCGCAGCGCCACGAGCCGATCGGCGACGCGCGAAAGACCGCTCTCGACACCGAGGCTCGCCACCTCGTCGCCCGCGGGAGCGACCTCGAAGGCCTCGCGGTCGAGATCGAGATGGAACAGCCGCTCGCCCAGCGCCATCAGGTGCGCCAGCACCGCGCCATGCGTTCCGATCGAGACGCGGCCCGCAACGTGAAGCTTCAGAAGAACGCGATCGAGACCGCCGCCGAGGACACGCTCGAGAGCGACCGCATCGGCCTCCGAGCGGACGGGCAGCTCCCGGCCGACCCAGCGATACGCGGCCGTCGGAACAGGTCTCACGGCAAGGCCAGCCGGTCCGCCCACCGTCACGGCCAGCACCTGCCCCGCGTCGTTGTCGAGATAGCGGTCGGGCTCGGGCGTGCCCGAGTACCAGACGCCCTCCGCCACCTCCTTCGTGCCGTGCCAGTCGCCGAGCGCCAGATAGGCGAGCCCGGCGGTCCGGCGGCGCTCGGGCGACAGGCGCGCAGCGGAGTCGCTCGACGTGCCGAAGGCCTGCACGGAGCCATGCGCGAGACCGATCCTGAGCGTGCCCGGAGCGGTCGGCGCCGCATCCATCCAGAGCGTCGGATCGGCGGTGACGGCGCGCGCCGTGAGCGGGGCGGGCAAGAGCGCAACGCCCGGCGCGATCTCGACGGCCCGCGCCTCGCGGTGCACGAGGACGGCCTCGGGAATGCCCCCGCGCAGCAGCCGCTCGTAGATGCCGCCGGGCCGACCCGGGTCGTGATTGCCGGGGAGGAGATGCCAGCGCAGCGGCGCCGCCGACGCCAAGCGTTCCAGCAGACGCCGCGTCTCGCCCGACGACAAGGTCTCCTGGTCGAAAACGTCTCCCGCGACGAGCACGTCGGATGCCCCGTGCCCCCGCGCCGCTTCCGCGATCCGGTCGACGGCGGCGAGCCGCGCCTCGCGCAGCACGCTCCGCTTGTCGGGCGCAAAACCGCCGAAGGTCTTGCCGATCTGCCAATCGGCGGTGTGGATGAACCGGAACATGAGTGTAGGGCTCTAGCAGGCGGACGGCGCGCGAGGGAAGCCGTTCAGGGTTTGTCCCGCGATTCGTGCGAAACGATGGTGACGTCCCGCAGGCTATCCACAGGGAGCGGCCGGTAGCGGATACGGGCCGCCGGGCAATTTCCAGGAATTCATTTGCTCGTCCGGCGACGGGACGCCCGAAAACGTTTCGCTAGGCATCCTTGCGGCCACACATCCTGGTTTATTTTTCCAGCAATCTTGAGCGGCTAGCGTCCGCCAGACATATTGGCTCTATCGACTCAACCAAACTGGCTGGACGGTAGGACGATGGCGGACGGTCTCGCGACGATCGAAGACAGCAGCCGGGCACGCCGGACGGTGAGCGCGCTTGCCTCACGCTATCAGGGGCTTGCCGGGCGCGCGCTCATGGCCGCCATGATTGAGCGGGAGTTCGCAGGCCGGATCGCGCTCGTCTCCTCCTTCGGTGCCGAATCGGCCGTGCTGCTGCATCTCGCCGCCAGCATCGATCGCAGCCTGCCGGTGCTGTTCCTCGAAACCGGCAAGCACTTCCCCGAAACCCTCGCCTACCGCGACGCGCTCATCGCCCGGCTGAGGCTGAACGGCGTCGTCGACCTGCGTCCCGCCGCGCCTCCGCTCGCCAAGGAGGATCCGGAGGGCTACCTGCATCTGGCCGATCCCGATCGTTGCTGCGAGCTGCGGAAGGTATTGCCCCTGGCGCCGGCGCTCGCCCCCTTCGCGGCGTGGATCTCCGGCCGCAAGCGCTACCAGGCGGCGACGCGCGGCACGCTGCCGTCGATCGAGTCCGATGCGACGCACGTGAAGATCAACCCGATCGCCTCCTGGGGCCCCGACGACATCGCCCGCTACATGGCGGAGCACGATCTCCCCGCGCACCCCCTCGTCGCCAAGGGCTATCCCTCGATCGGCTGCGCACCCTGCACCGAGCCGGTCGCGGCCGGCGAGGACGCCCGCGCCGGCCGCTGGCGCGGCAAGGGCAAGGTCGAGTGCGGGATCCATGCGGTCGGCGTGCCGGTCGTGCTCGAGTCGGATGGCGCCGGCATCTGAACGGCGCACGCGGCCGCCCTCGCCAGAGGTCAGCCGGCCTCGCATTGCGTAGGGCAGTGTTGTGGCCGTCGTCCTCCGGCAACCTACGCCTTCACCTCGCCCGCGCCCGCCGCGTACGTCCGCTGATAGACTCGCGTGACGGAGGCGATCGTCCTCTGCCAGGTCTCGAGCGGCTGACTGCCGCGCACCTCGAACGCATCGACGCCGCAGCGGATCAGGAACGCGCCCTGGTCGGCCTTGGGATTGCCGGTGGCGCGGATCTCGCCCTTGAATTTCAGCTGCTGGCGCAGGATGCGCGCCTGGCTGAACCCGCGCCCGTCGGTGAAGCTCGGAAACTCGAGCGTCACGAGCGCGAGCCGCGTCAGATACGGCGCAAGCTCGTTGGCATCGGCGGTGTTGGGAAACACCACGCCGAGCCGGCCGTTGAAGCCCGCCACGGAGGCATCCTCCTTCAGCCGGCTCCAGTCGATGAGCACATCGCCGCCGTCCGGCAGCGGCGCCTCGCCCTCGACGCGCTCGAAGGTGTCCTCGACATAGGCACCGTTCTTAATGAGCGGCATAGACGGCCTCCTTGAACGGGGCGGCGCCGACGCGCCGGTAGGCTTGCAGGAACGTCTCGCCGTCCTGGCGCAGACCGATGTAGGTGTCGACGATCGTCTCGATGGCGTCGACGACCTCGGTCTCCGAGAATCCCGGCCCCATGATCTGCCCGATCGACGCACGCTCGTCCTCCGAGCCGCCGAGCGTGACCTGATAGAACTCCTTGCCCGCCTTATCGAGCCCCAGGATGCCGATGTGCCCGGCGTGGTGATGGCCGCAGGCGTTGATGCAGCCCGAGATCTTGATCTTGAGCTCGCCGATCGTCTTCTGCCGCCCGGCGTCCGCGAAGCGCTTCGACAAGGCCTGCGCGACGGGGATCGAGCGGGCCGTCGCGAGCGAGCAGTAGTCGAGGCCGGGGCAGGCGATGATGTCGGAGACGAGGTTGACGTTGGCGGTGGCGAGCTTGGCCTTCACCAGCGCATGAAAAAGCGCCACGAGATCGCGCTTCCTCACATAAGGCAGCACGAGGTTCTGGGCGTGGCTGACGCGGATTTCGCCGAGCGAGAACTGATCGGCGAGATCGGCGACGATGCGCATCTCGTCCGCCGTCGCATCGCCCGGAATGCCGCCTTCGGGCTTGAGCGAGATGTTGACGATGGCATAGCCCGGCTGCTTGTGGGCGGCGACGTTGACCTCATGCCAGCGCTTGAAGGCGGCGTTGGCGGCGAGGTTGTGGGAAAGCTGCGGATCGTCGTCCGGCAAAGTGTCGTAGGCCGGCGGCTTGAAGTAGGCAAGAATGCGGGAAAGCTCTTTTTCCGGCACGACGTGCGTGGGAGCGCCGATCCGGGCATACTCCTCGTCGACGAGACGGCGGAACTCGGCGTCGCCCTCCTCGTGCAGCAGGATCTTGATGCGCGCTTTGTATTTGTTGTCGCGGCGTCCGTAGAGATTGTAGACGCGCATCACGGCTTCCAGATACGCGAGCAGGCGATCCTTCGGCACGAACGGATTGCAGACCTTGGCGAGCATCGGCGTGCGCCCCATGCCGCCGCCGACCAGCACCTCGAAGCCCGTCTCGCCCTTGTCGTTCCTCGTGACGCGGATGCCGATGTCGTGGAAGGCGATCGCCGCGCGATCGGCTTTGGCGCCCGTCACGGCAATCTTGAACTTGCGGGGGAGGTAGCAGAACTCCGGATGCAGCGTCGACCATTGCCGCAACAGCTCGCCCCACGGCCGCGGATCCTCGATCTCGTCGGCGGCGACGCCCGCCCAGTGATCGGCGGTGACGTTGCGGATGCAGTTGCCCGACGTCTGGATGGCGTGCATCTCGACACTCGCCAAATCCGCCAGCATGGCGGGCACGTCGTCGAGCTTGGGCCAGTTGTACTGGATGTTCTGGCGCGTCGTGAAATGCCCGTAGCCCTTGTCGTACGTCTCGGCGAGATGGGCCAGCATCCGCATCTGTTTGGACGACAGCGTGCCGTAGGGAATGGCGACGCGCAGCATGTAGGCGTGCAGCTGCAGATAGACGCCGTTCATCAGGCGCAAGGGGCGGAACTCGTCCTCGTTGAGCTCGCCTGAGAGGCGGCGGCTCACCTGATCGCGGAACTGCTCGGTGCGCTCGCGCACGAACTGGTGGTCGAATTCGTCGTAGCGGTACATGTAAAGCCTCGAGAGAGTCGGTCTTTAGTGATTGGGCAGTGAGGCAGTAGGCAGTAGGCGGAGTGACTGGCTACTGGCTACTGCCTACTGCCTAAATTCCATCCGGCCCGGCGCGCTCGACGGCGCCGGTCGCCTGCTTGCCGAGATCGCGGCGCACGCTTGGGCCGAGCGTGCGCAGATGCTCGCGGATGTGCATGCAGCGCAGCCGGCCGTTCTCCTCGACGACATCGACGAGGTAGGGGCCGACGACGACATTGAGCTTCTGCTGCTCGTTGCCCTTGCTCTCGAGCTCGGCCGCGCGCTCTTTCGTGCGCGCCACCACCGCGTCGTCGATCCACGGCGACCAGCTGCCGCCCTCGGCGAGAAAGACGACATGTCCGCCTCTCAGGTGATTGGCGGTGAGGATCTGGCGGATGTCTTTGGGGGCAGCCATGTCAGGCGTCCTTTGCTGCAGAATCGTGGGATGGCGCTAAGGGCCATAGGGGCGACCGGCGGTCGCCCGTTTCATCGCATGTGCCGTGGCGGTGGATAAGCGGGCGACCGCCGGTCGCCCCTACAGAAGGCGCGGGGCCCACGTAACCCGCTACGCTCGCCGGCCGGCTCAGACCGGCGCTCACCCAATTCAGACCGAGATAGATGATCGCCGGGCCTTTGATACCGCAGTCCTGGATCGCGTCGGCAAGCAGGCCAAGCCGCGTCTCGACGATGCGCTCCGTCGCCAGCGTGCCCTTCTCGACGATGACGACAGGCAGCGACGGATCGGCGCCGTGGGCGAGCATCTGCCGCTCGATCGCGGCGCCGCGCCGACGCCCATGTAGACCGCCGCCGCCGAACCTTCGCGCGCCAGCGCCGCCCAGTCGTGATCGGCGGCGCCGTCCGCGGTAGCACCCGTCAGCACCGAGAACTGCCGTACCTTCTCGCGCAGCGTCAGCGGTAAACCGATCCGCGCGGCGATGCCGTGCGCGGCCGTGATGCCGGGGATGACCTCGACGTCGAGACCCGCCGCGCGCGCCGCCACCATCTCTTCCGCCGCGCGTCCGAACACGAACGCATCGCCGCCTTTGAGGCGCGCGACCGTCAGGCCCTTGAGCCCCTCGCGCACGAGGATGCGATTGATCTCGTCTTGGGCGACCGAAGGGCCGCCCGGTGTCTTGCCGACATCGATGCGAACCGCATCGCGTCGCGCGTGCTCGAGCACAGCCTTCGACACGAGCCGGTCGACGACGAGGACATCGGCGTCCTGCAAGGCGCGCTGGGCCTTGAGGGTGAGCAGATCCGCATCGCCCGGCCCGCACCCGATGAGCAGAACACGACCGCCGCGCGTCGTCACGTCCTCGGTCGCCCGCGCGATCTCGGTTTCGATCGCCGCGTCGGCAGCGGCCGCGTCGCCAGCGAGAGCCGCGGCGCGGAAGGGTCCGTCGAATAGCCGCGTCCAGAACCGCCGGCGGGTCGTACCGTCGTGGAACAGGGCCGCTATGCGCGGCCGCAAACCAGCGGCGCGCGCGGCGATATCGCCGAGCCGGGCCGGCAGCCAGGCCTCGAGCTTCGTCTTGATCTCGCGGCCGATGACGGGCGCCGCCCCCTCCGTTCCGATCGCCACCACCACCGGATCGCGATCGACGATGGCGGGCGTGATGAAGGTCGAGAGCGCCGGCTCGTCGACGACGTTGACCGGCACTCTGGCGGCGCGAAGAAGACCGGCGACGCGGGCGTTCTTGGCCGTATCGCCGGTGGCGACGAAGGCGAGCGCAATGCCGTCCGCATCGGTGGCGGCGAACGCGCGCCGCTCGATCCGCACTCGGCCATCCCGGGCATAGCCCTCGATCTCGGGGACCGGTGCCTCGGCAAGCACCGTCACGCGCGCCGTCGTCTTGAGGACGAGGCGCAGCTTTTGAGCCGCCTGCTCGCCCCCGCCGACGATGAGAATGTCCCCGCCGTCGACATCGACGAAGATCGGGAAATACCTCATATGCCATCTCCGTCGACGAATCCCTCACCGGCGAGGGTCACCTCGAAGCCGTCGAGGGCCTCGTCATAGATGATCTGGCAGCACAGCCGAGACCGAGGTCCGACGTTGGGGAGCATGTCGAGCGTCGCCTCCTCGTCGTCGTTGGCAGGCGCGATCCGCTCCGCCCAGCCGTCCGCGACCTCAACATGGCAGGTGCCACAGACCCCCGCGCCATCGCAGGTGCCTTTGATCGGCAGCCCGTGCTCGCGCAGGATCTGCATGACGCGCCAGCCTTCGACGGCGTCGTAGCTCTGACGCTCGCCGTCCTCGGCGACGACGGTGACGGTGCCCATGATCACCTCAAAGGTTTGGCCGGCCGGGAGCGGGAGCCCGGACAGCGCGCGGACCCTAGCAAAAGGGAGCATGGTTTTCTATTGGAGCAGGCCCGGCCTGCACGAATAAGCGTGGGAGCGCTACGACAGGCCAGTGTTTGAGAAAATTCTGCCTGCCAGAATGGCGCCGTGAGCATGCGACGGGCAACCTCGGCCGCGATGCAGCCGTGGCATGCCAGGGCGCTCACGTCCCGCCCGTGAGGGAGGGCCCGGCGATGGGAGAGAGGTCTCGTTTCAGGAGCTTACGAGCTATGGCAGCCGTTGCTGAGGTAGGAATTCAACACGCTGTTGTAGCGATCGACTCGGCCTTGCGCCTCCGGCGAGAGCTTCTTGCCAGAGGATGAGGCGGCGATCTCGCTCTCGACGCCCTGGCTCGCGAGCCGGCTGAGCTCCGCCTTCTGCGATTTGCAGTCCCCCGACGCCGTGAAGCCTGCGGCCGGCGCTTGGCCGCCGCCACCACTGCAGCCCGTGACGAGAAGCGCCGCGACAACACTGGCGGACATCAGACGCAAAGCGCGCAGACTCATGGGCGGCCCTCCCTCATTTGTCCGGGCACCCAAGCAAGTCGGGCGTGCGAACTCAACGCCCAGGCCGTCGCATCGCATGCGCCCTTCGGCAACTGTTGTATCTGCGCAACGCCTCGCCGTCAGGGATTGGCCTCGACGAACCGCTTCGCCAGCGCCTTCTGCGCCGTCAGCAGCCGGTCGACGACGCCGTCGCCGAACGGAGCGTAAAGATTGAGGTACACGATCTTGCCCTTGACGAGCGTCGTGGTGAAAACGCCCGCGATCTCCTTCTCGCCGCCGACCTCGGCCAGCATCTTCTGGAACAGCGCCGCATAGCAGCCGTTCTCGTCCTCGGCGACGACCCCCAGCATCTTCTGCTCGTTGACTTTGACGCCTTCCATGATGGCCTCGACCCGCGTGCTCGCCTTCGAGGTCAACGCCTCGTTCTCGGCCGGGCTCGTCGCGCGCATCTGACTACAGACCTCGCTGACGAAGGAGGGCCGCGGCGCGTCGATGTTCTGGTTGAGCGTCTGCAGCAGCGTCATGTACTGGCCGAAGTTGTCGAGCGTCGGCTTCGTTCCCGCACGCCAGGCCTTGAGCTCCTCACAATCGGCGAAGCTCGAGACGAGCTCGTTGGTGCCGGCGATGGCACCGCGGATCGAGCTGATCAAGCGCGCATCGGCCGGCTCCGAGGAATCGAGCTCGCAATGCCCCTCGGGCAGCACGAGTCCGACCTCCGTCTTGCCTATGATACCGCTCAAGCCCTCGCGCTTCTCGGGCGCCTTGATCTCGGGCACGACCTCGGCGCCGGGGAGCAGCACGATCTCGCCCTTGATCTGGTCGTAGTAGGCGGGCTCCTGGCGATGACCGACGAGCGCCGCCTCCTCGATGACGGCCGATTGCACGCGTTTGGCGATGCCGACGTGGGTCAGCCCCGGCGTCTTCAGGATCGGCAGCAACGAGCGGGTGAAGACCGAGTTCGGATTGGGATCGTCGTCGTTCAAACGGTCGAGCGCCGTCTGACCGAGACCGGCCGAGTAGAGCACGAAAACCCCCGAGGGCGGCTCGATGCGGGTGAGGCCGCGCGATTGCCCGATCGAGCGCGTACCGTCCTCGCCCGCGAAGGGATTGTCGCGGCAGGCGTCGAGCACGACGAAGGAGACGGCCGCGCCGCGCCCCTGGAATTTGCGGATCACCCGATCGACGCTGATCGCCTCGTCCTCGATGAGGCTCTCGGCACCGGCCTCGGGCGCGAGCATGTCGGTCGGGATGAGATAGTTCTCTCCCGCGATGGCGACGCCGTGGCCGGCGTAGAAGAAGAAGATCTCGTCGCCCGGCGCGACCTTCGCCTCGAACTTAGCGAGCGCCTGGGTCATCGTGCGGCGCGTGGCATTGGTCGTCAGATCCGCTTCGAAGCCGATCTCCTTCAATGCCTCGCTCATCGAGGTCGCGTCATTCACCGCCTTCTTGAGCGAGGGCAGCGCGTCGTAGGTATCGTTGCCGAAGACGAGAGCGAGCTTCTTGGCGGCGAGCGCGCTCGTTGTGCTCAGGGCCAGCAGTAGGACGGCGATCGCAGCTGACACGCGCATGAGTCCCTCCGTCGCTGTGTGGCGAGCATGTTGGAGGCAGGGCCGCTCAAGTCAAGTTCGCTGTTGCCCGTATGCACCGTGCCGGGTGAGATGCCGGCACGTCACACCAGCATCCTGACCGGATCCTCGATATAGGCCTTGAAGGCATTGAGCAGATGGGCGCCGAGAGCGCCGTCGACGACGCGGTGGTCGCACGACATCGTGCACTGCATGATGGTCGCGATCTCGATCTTGCCGTCCTTGACGACCGCCACCTCCTCGCCCGCGCCGACGGCGAGGATCGTCGCGTGCGGGGGATTGATCACGGCGTCGAACGTCTTGATGCCGAACATGCCGAGATTGGAGATGGACGTCGTGCCGCCCTGGTACTCGTGCGGGGCGAGCCGGCGTTTGCGCGCACGCTCGGCCAGATCCTTCATCTCGTTGGAAATCTCCGAGAGCGTTTTCAGGTCGGCATGGCGAACGAGCGGCGTGAAGAGACCGCCCTCGATCGCAACCGCGACGCCGACGTCGATCCGCTTGTGGCGGAGCATGCCGCCTTCGGTCCAGGTGGCGTTCGCGGCCGGCACGTCACGCAAGCCCAGCGCCAGCGCCTTGATGATGAAGTCGTTGACCGAAAGCTTGTAGGCGTGCGGGCCTTCGAGCGGCGAGCGGGCATTGAGACGCTTCCTGGCGGCGAGCAGCTCGTCGAGGCGGCAGTCGACCGTCAGATAGAAATGCGGAATGGTTTGCTTGGCTTCCACCAGCCGCTTGGCGATGGTCTTGCGCATGTTGTCGTGCGGCAGGACCTCGAAGCTGCCCTCCTCGTACAGCGCCATGATCTTCTTGTCGGGCATGGGCTGAGCGAGCGGCGCTGCTGGCGCAGCGGCCGGTGCGGCGCCTTGAGCGCTGACGGCGCGCGCTTGCGGTGACGACTGCGCTTTCTCCACGTCGGCCTTGACGATGCGGCCGTGCGGGCCCGTGCCCGAGATCGCGGAAAGATCGAGGCCGCGCTCCTTGGCGATGCGCTTGGCGAGCGGGGAGGCGAAGAGGCGGCTGCCTTTGCCGTTGGCACCTGCCCTCTCCCCGCCTGCGGCGGCAGAGTGTGCCCGCGCAGGCTGTGGTGTAGCCCCCTCCCCCCTCGAGGGGGAGGGCTGGGGTGGGGGGGCTGTCGAGGAAGCGACACCTTGCGGCTGCCCCTCACCCCGACCCTCTCCCCGTTGCGCATTCGCTTCACGGGGAGAGGAGGAAGCCGCCGCGCTCGTGCCCTGGCCCTGTGCAAGTGAGGGTTGCGACGGGGGTGGTGCAGCCGCCGGTGCGACGGACGCGGCTCCGGCGCTCTCGCCCTCACCCAGCAGGATCGCGATCTGGCTGTTGACCTTCACCCCCTCGGTCCCCTCGGCGACGAGGATGTCGCCGACGGTCCCCTCGTCCACCGCCTCGACCTCCATGGTCGCCTTGTCGGTCTCGATCTCGGCGATGACGTCGCCCGATTTGACCTTCTGACCCTTTTTCACGAGCCATTTGGCAAGCTTACCCTCTTCCATCGTGGGGGAGAGCGCGGGCATGAGGATGGGGGTGGGCATGGGGGCTCAATTCAAGTTTGATCGGAAGTGGGCGGGATCGGCCAAAGATCGGCAAGCCGGAACGCAACGGCCTCGAAGGGAGGCGCTCGAAACTCCTCGGCATCGTCGAACGTGTCGATGTGCAGCCATCCATCGTTGTGCAAGGCAGACACCTCGAGATAGCGCGCGACCGGATGCAAGTACCAAAGATGGCCGACGCCATAGGTGGCGTAGATACGACGCTTGGCGCCACGATCGATACCCTCGGTCGACGGCGAAAGGACCTCGCATACCCAGTCTGGAGCCAATTCGACATAAGCAGTTTGCGGCAACTGCTTCATCCGCTCCTGCCGCCAACCAGCGATGTCCGGCTGAAGCACATGGGGGCCGAGATGCAGCTCGGGCTGGATCATAAACCACCAGCCGCCAGGCCCGCCTCGTCCCTTCTGAAAGGGACCACCGAGCTCGACGCTCAGAGAGAATTGTGAGCTGCCATGTGGTGGCGCTGGGCTCGGGTGAACGTACAGCGCGCCGAAGATGATCTCACCTCGCACATCGTCCGGGAGCGCGAGGAGGTCGTCATACGTTGCATTTTGTTTTGCAGGTTGGGCCATGTGCAGGTTGTATCACGGTTCGGGCACTGCAGCCCCGTCTCACACTCAGATGATCTGTCTCACCGCCGCGACGACCTTCGCCGCATTCGGCAGCGCGAGCTTTTCCAGGTTCGCCGCATAGGGCATCGGCACGTCCTCACCCGATACCTTCGTCGGCGGCGCGTCGAGATAGTCGAAGGCTTCGCTCGTCACCCGCGCGCAAACCTCGGAGCCGACCGAGCAGACGGGGAAGCTTTCTTCCACCGTCACGAGGCGGTTCGTGCGCTTCACGCTCTCGATGACGGTGGCCATATCCAAGGGCCGGAGCGTGCGCAGATCGATCACCTCCGCCTCGATGCCGTCCTTTGCCAGCTCGTCCGCCGCCGCGAGCGAATACGACATGCCGCGCGACCACGAGACGATCGTCACGTCACGGCCGGGGCGCACGATCTTCGCCTTGCCGATCTCAACCAGCCAGTCGTCGACCTTCGGCACCGGGCCGTTCGTGCCATAGAGGATCTCGTTCTCCAGGAACACGACCGGGTTGGGATCGCGGATCGCGGCCTTCAACAGCCCCTTCGCATCAGCGGCCGAGAACGGCGCCACGACCTTCAAGCCCGGCACATGCGCGTACCAGGCCGAATACTCCTGGCTGTGCTGGGCAGCGACGCGGGCGGCAGCGCCGTTGGGCCCACGGAAGACGATCGGGCAGCGCATCTGCCCGCCCGACATGTAGAGGGTCTTCGCCGCGGAATTGACGATGTGGTCAATCGCCTGCATCGCAAAATTCCAGGTCATGAACTCGACAATGGGTTTCAACCCCGCCATCGCCGCGCCGACGCCGATGCCGGCAAAGCCATACTCGGTGATCGGCGTATCGATGACGCGGCGGGCGCCGAACTCGTCCAGCAGACCCTGGCTGATCTTGTAGGCGCCCTGGTATTGCGCCACCTCCTCGCCCATCAGGAACACGTCGCCGTCGCGCCGCATCTCCTCCGCCATGGCGTCGCGCAGCGCCTCGCGGACGGTTTGGGTCACCATCTCGGTGCCGACGGCAAGCTCCCTCTCCCCGCCTGCGGGGAGAGGGTTGGGGTGAGGGGCAGCTGCGGATGAGGTGACCGTGGGGCTCGACACGGGCTTAGCCGTGACAGCCCCCCCACCCCGGCCCTCCCCCTCGAGGGGGGAGGGGGAAGAAGACGCTGCCGTTTTGGCCGGTTCCGCTTTCGCGCGGGGAGAGGAGGATTCCCCATCCACCCGCAGCATGGCGATCGGCGTGTTGACCTTCACGTTTTCTGTGCCGGCGGGAATGAGGATCTTGTCGACGGTGCCTTCATCCACCGCCTCGACCTCCATCGTCGCCTTGTCGGTCTCGATCTCGGCGATGACGTCGCCGGATTTGACCGTCGCGCCTTCCGCGACGAGCCACTTGGCGAGCGTGCCCTCCTCCATGGTGGGCGAGAGCGCAGGCATCAGGATTTCGGTGGGCATGCTTCTCTCACGTCGCGGGCGTTGATGGGGGATCGAGCGGCCAGAGGCGGCCGAGCGGGAAGGTCAATTCGGTGAAAGGCTCGGCGTTGACATCGTCGTTCTCGAAGAACGTGCCGGTGAGTAGCCAGCCATTGTCCTGGCGGCGGAACACCTCGAGGCTTTTCAACCGCGGATCCACCTGCCAGAGATGATTGACACCGTAGGTCGCATAGATTGTCCGCTTGGCGCCTTTATCGTGCCTCTCTGTTCCAGGTGACAGGATCTCACACACCCAGTCGGGCGCCACCTCGTGCCATCCTTTGCTCGGCGGCTCGGTCATGCGCTCCCGCAGCCACCCTCCGAGATCAGGCACGATGACATGCGGACCAAGGTGCAGCTCGGGCTCAGGTATGAACACCCAACCGCCTGGTCCGCCACTACCAAATTGGTAAGGCGCTCCTAGAGCGACGTTGAGAGCTCCCGCCGCCGCACCGTGCCATTGAACGGGGCGAGGATGCGTCACCAAGCTACCAAAAATGATCTCGCCGACGACATTGGGCGGCAGCGCCTCGATGTCGGCGTAGCTCGCATGTTTCTCGGCCGGATCAGCCATTCGCCCAGTCCGCTCTCACCAACAGGACCAAATGCTCACCCCACCACCACATCCGTATAGAGCTCGGCCACATCGGGCTCCGGGTCCGTCTGGGCGAACTCGGCGGCCTCGTTGACGATGGCGCGGACCTCCTTGTCGAAGCGCTTCAAATCATCCTCGCTCGCGCGCTTCGTATCGACCAAGCGCCTGCCCACCATCTCGATTGGGTCGGCCTCGGAGCGGACCTTGTCGACCTCCTCGCGGGTGCGGTACTTGGCTGGGTCCGACATGGAATGCCCGCGATAGCGATACGTGAGCATCTCGAGGATGTACGGGCCCTTGCCCGCGCGCGCCCACTGGACGGCCTTGTCGCCGGCGGCCTTCACCGCGCGCACATCCATGCCGTCGACCTGCTCGCCCGGGATGCCGAACGAGGCGCCGCGCTGGGAGAGGTTGGTCGTGGCGGAGGAGCGTTCGATGGCTGTGCCCATCGCGTATTTGTTGTTCTCGATGATGTAGATGACGGGGAGCTTCCACAGCTCCGCCATGTTGAAGGCTTCGTAGACTTGGCCTTGGTTCGCCGCGCCGTCGCCGAAATAGGCGAGCGCCACGTTGTCGTTGCCGCGATACTTGTTGGCGAAGGCGAGGCCCGTGCCGAGCGGCACCTGGCCGCCGACGATGCCGTGGCCGCCGAAGAACCCCTTCTCGACGGAGAACATATGCATCGAGCCGCCCTTGCCGCGGGAATACCCGCCGCGCCGCCCGGTGAGCTCGGCCATCACGCCCTTCGACTCCATCCCGCAGGCGAGCATGTGACCGTGGTCGCGATAAGCGGTGATGACCTGGTCACCCGCCTTCAGCGCCATCTGCATGCCGACGACCACCGCCTCCTGGCCGATATAGAGGTGGCAGAACCCACCGATGAAGCCCATGCCATAGAGCTGGCCGGCCTTCTCCTCGAAGCGGCGGATGAGCAGCATGTCGCGATAGGCGCGAAGCTCGTCGGCCTCGCTCAAGCCGGGCGGACCCGCTGTCTTTTTGCCTTGGCCGTCGCCTTGGGATTTTGCCGCCATTTCCGGGCCTTCGGGTTGCTGTGCAGAATGCACATATAGCAACCGTTCGCCTCGAGCGACAACCGGCGAGCGGCCTGAGGGTTCGCAATTGTGGTGAGAGACGAGGCCGGGCGGCCGGAGTCTCAGGGCTTTTCGAGAATGACGATGTCGCCGGGGCCGGCGAAGCCCACGATGCTGCGCGCCAGCTCGTCGAGATAGTCCGGATCGACGGCCTTGTCGCTCAACAGCGCGATGTCGCGCTCGAGATCCGAGCGAATAGCCTCGAGGGCCTTCAGATCGCCTGAGAGCCTTTCGGCTCGGAGGGTCAACTCTGAATGCGCCTCGAGGCCATGTTTGCCCTTGATCGCATGATAGCCGAAGTAGCTGGTCAGCAGCACGCAGATAAGCAAAACCACATTCTGCTGTCGGCTGCCGGTTCGGACCATCGTCGCTCCAGGATGGGGTACGCAAAACTGTGTGTCAGCATCGGCTGACCCACGTACACTGCCACCCTCCCGGTTAAAGCCGCGTAAAGCTCAGGCCCGATTTATGACAATCGGTTTTCACCCCCGCCGGAGCGCCCTGCGGCCGGCATAGACCGCCTGGTCGCCGAGCTCCTCCTCGATGCGGATGAGCTGGTTGTATTTGGCGAGCCGGTCGGAACGGGAGAGCGAGCCGGTCTTGATCTGTCCGCAGTTGGTGGCGATCGCCAAATCGGCGATCGTGGCGTCCTCCGTCTCGCCCGAGCGGTGGGACATGACGGCCGTGTAGCGGGCGCAGTGCGCCATCTCGACGGCGGCGAGCGTCTCCGTCAGCGTGCCGATCTGGTTGACCTTGACGAGGATCGAGTTGGCGATGCCCTGCTCGATCCCTTGGGAAAGCCGCTCGGTGTTCGTGACGAAAAGGTCGTCGCCGACCAGCTGGCATTTGCCGCCGATCTCTTGGGTCAAGGCCTTCCAGCCGTCCCAATCGTCCTCGGCCATGCCGTCCTCGATGGACGCGATCGGATAGCGCTTCACGAGGTCGGCGAGAAACTTCGCATTGCCCGCGCTGTCGAGCGTCTTGCCCTCGCCGTCGAGCGCGTACTTGCCCTTCCTGAAGTACTCGGTCGAGGCGCAATCGAGGCCGAGCAGCACCTGGTCGCCCGGACGGTAGCCGGCCTTCTCGATCGCCTTCATGATGAAGCCGAGCGCCGCATCCGCCGACTTGAGGTTGGGCGCGAAGCCACCCTCGTCACCGACGCCGGTATTCTCGCCCGCGTCCTTCAGCGCCTTCTTGAGCGTGTGGAAGATCTCGGCACCCATGCGGATGGCATCCGCGCAGGTCTCGGCCGACACGGGGAGGATCATGAACTCCTGGAAGTCGATCGGATTGTCGGCATGCGCACCGCCGTTGATGATGTTCATCATCGGCACTGGGAGCACGTGCGCCTGCGCGCCACCGACGTAGCGATAGAGCGGCAGGCCGGTCGCTTCCGCTGCGGCTTTCGCGATGGCGAGCGAGACGCCGAGGATCGCGTTGGCGCCGAGACGCGCCTTGTTCTTGGTGCCGTCGAGCTCGATGAGCGCGGCGTCGATCCGGCGCTGATCTTCCGCATCCATGCCGCCCAGCGCCTCGAAAATCTCGGTGTTGACGGCGGCCACCGCCTTGCGCACGCCCTTGCCCATGTAGCGCAGCTTGTCGCCGTCCCTGAGCTCGTTGGCCTCGTGCGCGCCGGTCGAGGCCCCCGACGGCACCGCCGCCCGGCCGAAGGAGCCATCCTCAAGCACCACGTCCACCTCGACCGTCGGATTGCCACGGCTGTCGAGCACCTCCCGGCCGATGATGTCGACGATCGCGGTCATGGGGATCTCCTATGGGAGGTGAAGGGCTATGCTCGGGGCTTCATAACCGAAGGGGCGAGGCCCGGAAAGGCTCGCGGCGGGATGCGGAGTGACGCATCAGCGCTCGTTTGACGATTGACCATCGGGCTGCTCAAGCCGTTGTGCGATGGACTCCAGCCGATTGGCTAGGTGGCGCTCTTGCCTTGGGCACTCGCAGGTCCCGGCCTGCGTCGGGATGATGGAGGAGCACTCGACCCGTCGCATCGGCGGCCCGAGGATGCGAGCGACGAAGGTACGATGGCGACAAGACGGAGCGTAGGATCCCGCTCAAATCTCTCCACATCGTCATCCCGGCGCAGGCCGGGACCTGCGGGCCTGTCGACGTTTCACATGCCTCTCACCGAGCAAGATCCGCAGGGCCATCCAGGATTTCGTTGCGTGCCTCATCGTAGAGGTTGCACTATTCCGGGTTCATCTGCTCGATCAAGCGATACTTCCAAGGACGGTGCCAGCGCTTGAGGAGCTTCTCGCGATGGATCGCAATGTCCATGCTCGCATGCATCTCGTAGTAGACCAGTTGCCGGATGCCGTGAGTTTTCGTGAACCCCGGGAAGAGGCCTTCGGCATGCTGGGCCATTCGCAACAGTAGATCACTCGTTACCCCGACATACAGCGTGCCGTGGGGGCGTTTGGCCAGAATGTAGACACAGGGCTGCTTGAGCTCGCGCATTCTGTCTGGCCCCCGACGGACTGGCTGGAGAGGCCAAGCTATCCCATCTGGCACCCGCAGGTCCCGGCCTTCGCCGGGATGACGACGTGGATGGAGTGCGACTTCAATCGATGGCCCGCAAAGTATCGGAGATGCGGGCAGGATGCCTGGATCTCACTTCCGCCGTAGCGACTGCCGCTCGCAATCCTTCACCTCCGGCATCCCGGCGATGGCCGGGATCGTCGGGACTACCCAGTGTAGCAGCTCTATCACCGGGCGAGAGCAGCTGGGCCATCGCAAACATCGGTGGTGAACCGGCCGCAGAAAGAGCGCCCCAAAACCACTACGCCCGGAGCCTGAACGGCGAGAAATCGGTGGTGCGGTCGTAGTAGTCCTCGCGCTCGGTGCGTTTGAGGAAGCCGACGATCGCGTAGGTGAAGGGCGTCAGCACCGCCTCGATGCCGACCTTGAGCACGAGCTCGGTGACCGCCACGGCGAGGATCGCCTCGTTGGGGAGGATGCCGGAGTTGTAGAAGGCGATCGGAAAGAAGATCGCACTGTCGACCGACTGGCCGGCGAGCGTCGAGCCGATGGTGCGGCCCCACAGGTGCCGCCCTTCCTGCCAGACTTTCATCTTGGCGAGAACGTAGGAGTTGACGAACTCGCCGCAGAAGTAGGCGGCCATCGAGGCGACGACGATCCGCCAGGTGTTGCCGAACACCGTCTCGTAGGCCGCTTGCTGGTTCCAGAACGAGGCCGGCGGTAGCGCGAGGACGATGACGGTCATGAGAGTGGCGAACAACAGCGCGCCGAAGCCCGCCCAGATCACCCGCCGCGCCCGGGCATAGCCGTAGACCTCGGTCAACACGTCGCCGAAGACGTAGGAGAGCGGAAAGAACACGACAGCGGTCGAAAATGCGATCGGCCCCCACAACGGCACGTCGACCTCGGTGATCTTGGCCGGGCCGATGAGGTTCGAGCACAGCAGCACGGCCACGAAGGCCGCCATCACGAATGGGTAATAGTTGTAGCTGCGCATACGGCCACCGTTTTCTCGCGAATGTCTCAACTCCCTGTTGGCACATTGGCCCTTAGATTGCCACACGGGGTGTGAGACCATCCCCTCCGTTGGCGTTGAGTCGTCGCCTCATGGGTTGCCGGCGACACCCGTTCGATATCATGGGACCTGCTTGGGGACGACCGCATGCCGAGCCCGCTTGCCATTACCTCATCCGATCAGGCCGCCGGTTGCCTGAAGCGCGCCGGTTGCGCAGCCGAGGCGCTCGCCTGGTTCGATCCCCTGCATATCGGCCCAGTTCCCGCGAGCAAGAGCCTCGACGCGCTCGCCGAGCAAGCGCGTGGCCTATTTTCAGCGTCAGAGCTTCGGCTTCAGCCGCCTCGGACGAGACTACTATACGGCGCGCAACCGGCGTCTCGCCGATGCCGTCGCTACGGCCGATCTCGTGCTCTACTTCCAGCGGAACTATCTCGACCAGCTCCAGCTGCTCGAGGTGCTTGATACGATCGCCGCCGCACCGGAGCGGCGATCCGTCCGTATCGTGCACGTCGAAGGCTTCATCGACGAGCTCACCGAGCAGGCGACGGCCGATCTCGACAAGAAGGCCGTCGAGGTAACGCCCGAGGCGCTCGATCTCGCCCGCGCCGCCTGGGAGGCCTATCGCCAGCCGACGCCGGAAGCTTGGGCAGACCTGCTGAGCTACGAGACGGCGGCCCTTCCCTTCCTCGCCCGGGCGATCCAGCGCGGGCTCGAGGAGCTCCCCCACACGGGCTCCGGTCTCACCCGGTCTCAGCTTCAGATCGTCGAGCTCTTGAAGCGGCACAACCTCGCCGCCCGCGATCTCTATCGCGCGCATTTCAGCATGGAGCCGCATTCGCATCTCGAGGATTGGATGTTCTACGCCATCCTCGACGGTCTCGCCGACGGACCGTTCGCGCTGGTCGAAGGCAAATCCGAGGTCGCCTTCAACCCCAACATGGCCCTCATCGATTGGCGCCGCTACGTGCTGCCGGAGATGAAGCTGACGAGCTACGGCGCCGCCGTTCTCAAGGGCGAGGTCGACGACCGCGCGCACAACGGTACCGACCACTGGTGGGGCGGCACGCTTCTGACCGACGACAATCTTTGGCGTTGGGATGCGAAGCCGCGTCGCCTCGTGCCCCCGGGCGCCGGCGTCGCAACGGCGGGAGAGGTAAGCGCCGAGCTCACCGACACGGCCGCCTGAGACATCCTTGCCGGGCGCGCGTGCGCCGTGCTCTATGGGGCCATTCCCACGCCAGCACGGAAAAGCCGCCATGCGCCCCCTCGATCTCGCCTTCATCCGCAGCCAGTTCCCGGCCTTCTCGCACCCCGAGACGGGACGCTGGGTGATGGCGGAGAATGCCGGCGGGGCCTATGCGCCGGCGCAAGTCGTCGACAAGCTCTATCACTTCATGACCGCGACGAAGGTGCAGCCTTATTGGGTGTCCTCGCCCTCCGCCGAGGCCGGCCGGGCCATGGACCGCTCGCAGGCGCTGCTCGCGGCGGCCTTCAACGCCGATCAAGACGAGATCATGTTCGGTCCGTCCACCTCCATGAACACGTATGTGCTCGCGCATGCGCTGAGAGCCGAGCTGCAGACCGGCGACGAGGTCGTCGTCACCAACCAGGATCACGAGGCCAATGTCGGCGCCTGGCGGCGGCTCGCCGACGGCAACTCGGGCATCGTCGTCAGGGAATGGGGCGTCGATCCGCTGACCGGGCGGCTCGACGTGAAGGGGCTGGAGGCGCTCCTCAACAAGCGCACGAAGCTCGTTTGCGTCACCCAGTGCTCGAACATCGCGGGTGAGATCAACGACGTCGCGGCGCTCGCCCGCATCGTCCATCAGGCGGGCGCGCGCATCGCGGTGGATGCGGTGTCCTACGCCCCGCACATGATCGCGGATGTGAAGGCGCTCGGCGTCGATTTCTACTATTGCTCGCTCTACAAGGTGTTCGGCCCGCATCAGGGGCTCATGTACGTCCGCCGCGAGCATTTGGAGCGGATGGCCAATCAGGGCCACTTCTTCAACAAGGAGAAGCTCGGCAAGAGGCTGACGCCCGCCGGTCCCCAGCACGGCGAGATCGCCTGCGCCTCCGGCATCGTCGACTATCTCGAGGACGTCGGCCGCCACCATGGCGTCGAAGGCAAGACCACCGGCGATCGCATCCGCGCCACGATGGAGGCCTTCCACCTTCACGAGTGCAGGCTCGCCAACCGCGTGCTGGGACTGCTGCGCGACAAGGGTGCGCGCATCATCGGCCCGGAGACCGCCGAGCCACACAAGCGCGCCGCAACCATCGCCTTCGTGCCGAAGAGAGCCGCGCCGGAGGCCGTCATGACCAAGCTCGCCGAGGCCCGGATCGCCATCGGCGGCGGCGCGGACTTCTACGCCCACCGGCTCATCGAGGCCGTCGGCGTCGATCCGGCCAAGGGCGTCGCCCGCATCTCCCTCGTCCACTACAACGACGAGGCGGATGTCGACCGGCTGCTCAACGCCCTGGAAGGCGCGCTCTAAATTATTCCCCACTACGAACAAAATTCAGGGAATTCCGACTCTGGCGCCGGGAGCCAAGGGGGAGCATCTTGGGTTGGTCCACTGCGGGTGGACACACCACGACGGCGGCGCAGCGCGGGCTGCGCCGATCGCCTGAGGGCAAACGACGGCACCGTCGTGGCACGGCGTACGAAGACAAGGGGGTCAGTCCCGGGTGCGGGGTTCCGGGACTGACCCACCCCCGCTGCAGCCCAACGCGAAGCTGTACCGCAGCGCGACGATCCAACCGGTCGCGCTCCCTGGCGTCAAGTTTTTTGTCGATTGTACATAGACTTGATAAGTCGGCCTCGAATTAATCCTAATCCTCGTGTTCTTCTCTATGGCTAGACATCACGTAGAACCGTGATATTGCTCGCCCGATACCGGGACGGCGCGTCGCGGTTTGGGGTATGCCATGTTGTTCAATCCGCGTAATGGGCAGCAGCCCAACGGCGCTTCCACGCCCGCGTCCGAGCAGATCGAGATGCAGGCCGTCCGCGAGCTCCTGTTCGGTGAGACGCAGCGGTCGCTCGAGGCCCGCATACAGAAGCTCGAAGGCGTCATCGCCAATCTCGAGCAGAGCCTCGACCAGCGATTCCGCGAGCTCAGCCTGCGCTTCGAGGAGATGGCAGGCGCCTCCTCCACCCAGCAATCGCTGATGCGCGAGGTCGGCCGGACCTTCGCCGAGCTCGGCCAGCAGCTGTCCGGCACCACGTTGCGCGACGCAGGAGGCACCGGCCCGCATGTCCGCAAGCCGGAGTGAGCAGGCCGAGGTCGTCAGACTGAAAGAGCTGCTGTTCCATGAGGAGCGGCACTCTCTGTCGGCCATTCGGGAGATCGTCGAGCAGCACCACGACCGCATCGGCACCGACGCGCGTCTCTCCGAGACCGTATCGACCGTGCTCGCCGAGAGCTTCAAGGCCGCCGACATCAAGAACCACCGCGAGCTCGCGGGCGCCGTCTCCCCCCTCGTCGTCACCTCGATCAAGCGCGAGATCGTCAACTCGCGCGACGAGATGGTCGAGGCGCTCTATCCGATCATGGGGCGGCTCGTCTCGGCCTACGTCTCGGCCGCCGTGCGGGACGCCATGGAGAGCACGAACGAGCGGCTGGAAAGCGGGCTGAGCCTCCGATTCCTGCGCTTGCGCGTCAAAAGCCTGTTCACGAGGCGGCCCTATCGCGAGCTCAGGATGCTCGAAAGCGGCAGCCCGCGGGTGCGCGAGCTGCTCCTCATCAAGCGCTCGTCGGGCGTGCTCGTCGACCGCTGGCTCTCGCCGGGGGAGCCAGAGGCGGCGTCCGGCCAGAGCGGCGCCCTGATCGGCGGCCTGCTCTCGGCCATCAACGACTTCGCACGGCAGGCTTTCGCCGGCGGCCGTGACGAGTTGCGGGCACTCGACATCGGCGGCTCGCGGCTCTTCTTGCGCACGAGCGCGGCGCATCTGCTCGCCGTGCGGGCGACGGGGGCGACGGGCCGGCGCGTGCAGCGCGCGATCGACGGCGCCCTGATCGATATCCTCGAGAAGCACACGAATGCGCTCATCGACACCGAGGAGCCGGGTGCCAAGAGCGAGATCCGCACGATCCTGCCCGAGCTCGCCGACTCGCTTGGCGAGGTGCTCGAGTCCGAGAAGCGCAAGCCCGTGCTCGCCTTTGCGCTGCTGAGCCTGCTCGGTCTCGCGATCGCGGGTGGCATCGGCTGGTACGCTTTCGATCACTATCGCACGGAAGCGCTGCGCAGCCGTGTCGCGACCGCCATCGAGGCCGATCCGGCGTTCAGCGGCTATCCGATCGACATCGTCGTCGCGCGGGGGCGCGCGTCCGTGCGGCTGAAGGGGCTCGCGCCCTCGAGCGCCGATGCCGAGCGCCTCGGCAAGGTCATCACGCAGGACATCGCTCCGATCCCCGTCGAGCCCCGCTTTGCCTACGTCACCAACGAGCGCGCGCTCCACGACGCACTCACCGAGCTCGACGGACTGACGAAGCGGTTGCAGGCGCTCGACGCGTCGCTGGGGCGGTTCGCCGGCCAGGGGGATCTGCTGGCGCTTTCGGCGCTCATTCCGGAAATCCGCACCGAGCTCGACAAACTGCGCGACGAGGCCGCGACGAAACCGGAGATGCAGGCGAACCTGTCCGAGATCAGCACAGCTCTCGACGGCATGAAGGCACGTCTAGCAACCCTCGCCGGGAAGGTCGACGTCGAGCGCTTAGCCGCCGACCTCGACGCGCTCAGCCGCCGGCTCGACGATCCGATGGCGGCCCTGCAGCGCTTGATCGGGACGCAGGCCGTCTTCTTCGACGTCGGCACGGCGGTGCTCAACAAGACGGACGCGGAGGCGATGGCGAAGGCCGTGGCGTCTCAGGTCATCGCCGCGGGAGTCGATTTGCGCGTCGTCGGCTTCACGGATCCCCGGGGCACCTCGGAGCGCAATCGGGACCTGGCCGGCGAGCGCGCCCGCATCGTTGCCGACCTGCTCGTCAAGGCCGGATTGCCGCGCGAGCGTCTGATCCTCGTGGCGCGCCCCGACGGTCCGCTCATCAGCGACATCGCCTCGACCGACGGCCAGAGTGATCGCCGCGTCGCCCTCGAAATCGCCTATCGCGGCGAGCGGAGCTTCGGCGGTGCCAGACGCCCGTAAGGTCATGCTGCTCGGCGATATCGGCGTCGGCAAGACCTCGCTTGCCCGCCGGCTCGTCTTCGATCGCTTCGAGGCCGACTACAAGGCGACGATCGGCGTCGACATCTACACCCACGACGTGACGGCGAACGTGCGCGGCACCGACGTGCCGCTGACGCTCGTCATCTGGGATGTGGACGGTGATTTCGGCGACAGCATCTTCAATCACGCCTACATCCGCGGCGCCGCCGGGGCCTTGATCATCGCCGACCGCACCCGCGCCTCGACCATCTCGAGCATGCTCGACTTGAGCCTGGGCTTCGCCGACACCCTGCCCGGCCGTCCCTACCGACTCGTCGTCAACAAGAGCGATCTCATGGCGGCGGACGATGCGGCGCTCTCGGCGGCGCGGAAGGTCGCGGGTGCGGCGCTCATTGAGACCAGCGCCAAATCGGGCGCGCACGTCGCCGATGCGTTCACGGCCATCGCCGCCGAGATTCTGGCGCGGAGTCTGTGATGCCGGGAACGCTCGATCCCAGCGAGATTTGTCTCAAAGCCATGACCTGGCTCGCCGGCCACGGCATCGTCGCCGTGCTACTGCTGGACGAGAACCTCGTCGTGCAAGCGAGCCATGGGCGCCTCGCCGACCCCGTTCCTAGAGGCGTCCCGATCGACGAGGGGATGCCGCATCTGGCGGGTCTCGCCCCCGACCTTTTGAATCTTCAGGACGAGCCCGAGGCTGTGTTTGCGCTGGGCAATGTCGGTCTCGCCGGGCCGGACGGCACCGAAAAGCTCAACATCGAAGCCTTCTGGATCGCCGCGGAGCGGCACTACTACGTCCTCTTGCACAAGCTCGGCCTGAAAACGGAGCCCGAGGCCGAGATCGTCAAGCAGGCGCGCGCCCGCCGCATCGCCGAGGCGCATCTGCAGCGTGCGCGGCAGGATCTCGCCTCGCAGACGTCCCTGCTCGCGGTGCTGGCCGAGCGCGCGCCCGTCGCTCTCGCCATCGTCGGCTCGAATGGTGGATACGAGCTCGTAACCGAGGCATGGCGAGGACTGTTCGGCTTGCCGGCCGATCTTCCCGCTGGAACCGCGCTCGACGCCTCGCCCGCGACCGCAGCGCTCGCCGATCGCCTCGATCGGGTGTTTGCCGGACAGAGCCTCGCCGGGAGAATCGCCCTCCCGATCGGCGGCAGTCCGCACGATTTCGCGGTCCGCGCCGTTCCGACCGAGCGTAACGAGAGTCGCGGCGCGATCATCACCGTGAGCGATCTCTCGGGCGAGGCCGCCGAGATCGACCGCTTGCGCGCGCGCATTGAAAGCCTGGAAGCCTCGAACCGCGCGCTCGAGGAGTTCGCCGCCGCCGCCCACGATCTCGAAGCCCCCCGCCGGGCGATCGATCGCGCGCTCGGATCGGCCGACTTGGCGGGCGCCGCTGCCGCATCAACCCGACTGCACGGCATGCTCGCCGATCTGATGGAGCATGCGCGGGCGGGAGCGACCGGCGGTACGCCCGAGGACATCGACCTCTCGAGCTTTGCCCGCGAGACCCTCGCAGCGACGGCCGGCGGCGAGCGCTTCCGCTTGCTTTGCGCGGGCGACACCCTCGTCCTGCGCGCCCCCCGCGTGCCGCTCGAGATCGCGCTCCGCAATCTCCTCGCCAACGCCGTGCGCCATCACGATCTCGCCACCGGAACGATCACGTTGGGCCTCGAAAGCGACGACAAGATCTGGCGATTGACGGTTACCGACGACGGACCTGGCATTCCGGAGAGCGAGCGGGAGCGCATCTTCGAGCCGTTCCGGCGTCTTTCGGCGACGCCCGGAGGAGCCGGGCTCGGCCTCTCGCTCGTCGCCACAGCGGCGCGGCGGCTCGGAGGCGCGGCCGAAATCCTGAACACACGCACATCCCGCGGCACGACAGTTCTTCTCACCTGGCCCAGGCAAGTGGGCTGATCGGGCCGGGGCGGGCTGGACACGTCATGCCTGCAAGTGCTTCCTTAGAGAGTTGAAACAACGGCGACCAATGGCGACCACGACAAACAAGCGCATCCAGATCGTCGACGACGATCCAGCGGATGCCAAACAGCTGCAGTCGATCCTCACCACCTCCGGCTACGAGGTCCAGGTGACCAGCGACTGCGAGGCGTTTCTCGCCGCGCTCGCAACCCTCGACGCCACTCTCGTCATCCTCGACTTGCGCATGCCCGGCATGGGCGGCCTCGAGGTGTTGAAACGCCTGGCGAGCGCGCGCAGCGACATTCCCGTCATCATGGTCTCGGGCCGCGGCGACGTTCGCTCGGCCGTCAAGGCGATCAAGGCCGGCGCGGCCGACTTTCTCGAGAAACCCGTCGATCCGGAAGAGCTCGTCGAGGTGGTCAAGCGTGTCAGCGGGCGCCAACGCGGGGAGGCGGGCGTCCGGCCGTCGGCTGTCGTCGATGTCTGGAGCAAGGTCTCGCCCCGCGAGGCGGAGGTGCTCGAGCGCTTGCTCAAGGGTCAGCGCAACAAGCAGGTCGCCCACGACATGCAAATCGCCGAGCGGACCGTCGAGACGCACCGCGCCAACATGATGAAGCGGCTCGGCGTCACGAGCTTCGCCGACCTGCTGCGCTTGGCGATTGCCAGCGGTGAGCGACCGCGGACGACGTAGGCGAATTCGCCGACGCCGTGCCCCGGCGGTTCATCCGTAGGCGTGGATGATGCCCAGGAAATCGGCAGCCTTGAGGCTTGCGCCGCCGACGAGCGCGCCGTCGACATTCTCGATCGTCAGGATCTCGCGCGCGTTGGCGGCCTTGACCGAGCCGCCGTAGAGGATGCGGACGCCATCGAGCCCGGCGACTTTCAGCTCCGCTCTTAGCCGCGCATGCATCTCGGCGATATCGGCGGCACTGGGCGTCAGCCCCGTGCCGATGGCCCAGACCGGCTCGTAGGCGACGACGAGATTGCCGGCGGTCGCCCCCTCGGGCCGGGAGCCTGAAAGCTGGCGCGCGCACACCTCGAGCACCAATCCGGCCTGCCGCTGCCCCAAGGTCTCGCCGATGCAGACGATCGCGGTGAGCCCGGCCCTCAGCGCCGCCTCGGCCTTCGCCTTGACGTCCCGGTCGCGCTCGCCGTGGTCGCTGCGCCGCTCGGAATGGCCGACGATGACGGCGCGGGCGCCGGCGTCCTTCAGCATCTCGGCGGAAATGTCGCCGGTGTGGGCGCCGCTCGCCTTGGCATGGCAATCCTGGCCGCCGACCCCGACGGGGGTTCCCGACACCGCGTCGGCGAGCGGCCGGATCAGGGTCGCCGGCGGGCAGATCAGCACCTCGGGACCACCGGATTTGAGGCCTGCCGCCACCGCCTTCGCCTCGCCGAGCGCGGCCGCGAGCCCGTTCATCTTCCAATTCCCAGCCACGATCGGCTGCCGCTTCGCCATTGCCCCGTCTCCCCTCGCCCCGGCTTGCAGCGCCGGGCCGGTCTACCTATGATGCACCCGCATTCGATCGGCACCCGTTTCGGGCGCCTTCCCCTGCTCTCTACGCGATCGGCATCGGCACAACAACATCATGCTTGAAGCACTGCGCAAAGGCGCCGGAAGCTGGGTCGCCAAGATCCTGTTCGGCATCCTGGTCATCTCCTTCGCCTTCTGGGGCATCGCCGACGTGTTCCGCGGCTTCGGCGGCAATACGCTCGCAACGGTCGGCAGCACGACGCTGACACCCCAGTCCTATGAATCGCTGTTCACTCGCGAGCTCAATGCGCTGAGCGAAAGCGTGCGGCGCCAGATCACGCCGCAGGAGGGCCGCGCGCTCGGCCTCGACCAGCGCGTGTTCGCCGGTCTCCTCATCGACACGCATATCCACGATCTGGGCCTCGGCATCTCGCATGATGCGCTGCTCGCGCGCATCCAGTCGTCGGAAGCCTTCAAGGGCTTCTCTGGGAAATTCGATCCGGCGAAGTTTCAAGAGGTGCTCGCCAACAACGGCCTGAGCGAGCAAGGCTTCCTCGAGACCGAGCGCCGGCAGGCGCTGCGCGAGCAGGCCTTGAGCGGGCTCGCCGGCGAGACGACGACGCCGCAGGTGATGCTCGACGCCGTCAACCGCTACCAGAACGAGAAGCGCGTGCTCGACTTCTTCGTGCTGGACGAGAAGCAGGTGGCGGAGCCCGCGGCTCCCGACGAGGCCGCGCTCAAAGCGTTCTACGATCGGCGCAAGAAGGACTACACGGTGCCGGAGCTCCGCCGCATCGGCCTGCTCGAGGCGGATCCGCAAGCTCTCAAGTCCGGCTTCACCGTTCCCGATGCCGAGATCGAGACCTACTACAAGTCGCACGAGGCGTCCTTCGACACGCCCGAGAAGCGGCGCATCCTGCAAATCGTGTTCCCGGACAAGCCTGCCGCGGAAAAGGCTCTCGCCGAGCTTGCCGCGGGCAAGGACTTCCTCGATGTCGCGAAAGCCGCCGGCCGCAGCGATACCGACGTCGATCGAGGCACGGTCACGAAGGATCAGCTCGTCGATCAAGCCGTCGCCGACGCGGCCTTCTCGCTCGCCAAGGATACCAACAGCGCCGTTATCGAGGGTGCGCTCAGCGTCTCGATCGTACGGGTGAAGGAAATCGAGCCCGCGATCAAGAAGACGCTCGCCGACGTCAAGGACGAGATCAAGGATCGCTTGGCGCTCGACAAGGCGAATGCCGCGCTGCAGGACCTCTACGACAAGGTCGAGGACGAGCGCGCCAAGGGCAGCACGCTCAAGGATGCGGCCGCAGTCGTCGGTCTCAAATACACCGAGGTGCCGGGCGTCTCGCTGGCGGGCACCGACGCCGATGGAAAGACGGTTCCGGCCGCCGCTATCGCGGCGAACCTCTTGAAGACCGTTTTCGACGCCGATGTCGGCGTCGAGACGGAGCCCCTCGAGCGCGCGCAGGGCGGCTACGTCTGGGTCGACGTGCTCGAGGTCATCGCACCGCGCGAGCGGGCGCTCGACGAGGTGAAGCCCAAGCTCACGGAAGCCTACATCGCCGCCGAGAAGGCCAAGGCGCTGTCGGCCAAGGCCGAGGATCTCGTGAAGCGCGCCAACGCGGGCGAGGATCTGGCCAAGCTCGCGACCGAGGTCGCTGCCACAGTGAAAACGAGCGAGCCGCTGACGCGCACGAGCGGTTCGCCCGATCTGCCGGAGACGGCGCTGCCGCTCGCCTTCTCGCTCGCCAAGGGCTCAGCCTCCTGGACGCCCGGGACCGAAGGCACGACGCGGCTGATCTTCCGTTTGAAGGACATCGTGGCGCCGGAGGCGCTGACGGAAGAAACGCGCAAGAATCTCGCGGCAAAACTCGCACAGTTGAGGTCGACCGACGTGGCGAGCGAGTACGTGGCGGGTCTGCGCACGCAATACGGCCTGACCATCAATCAGGACCTCTACAATCGCCTCTACGGCACGAAAGAATAGCAGCCGGAGCTTGGGCCCCATGAGCGGCGGATCGAGGACCTCGCTGGCGGTGGCGCCGGACTTCTCCCAATTCGACAAGCGCTATGCGGCGGGCGAGCCGCAGGTCGCCTGGACGCATCTCGTCGCGGATCTCGAAACGCCGGTCTCGGCCAAGCTCAAGCTCTGCCGCGAGCGGCCGATGAGCTTCCTGCTCGAATCCGTCGAGGGCGGCGCCGTACGTGGCCGCTACTCGATCATCGGCACGGCGCCCGACGTGATCTGGCGCGCGCATGGCGACAAGGCCGAGATCAACCGCGTCGCCCTCACCCACGCCGATCGCTTCGAGCCGATGCCGGGCGGCACGCTCGAGGCCTTGCGGGCGCTGCTCGCCGAAAGCCGGATCGCGTTGCCTGAGGAGCTGCCGCCGATGGCGGCTGGCGTGTTCGGCTACATGGGCTACGACACGGTGCGGCTGATCGAGCGACTTCCCGCCGAGAAGACCGACGTGCTGGGCGTGCCCGACAGCATCCTGATCCGCCCGACCATCATCCTGATCTTCGACGCCGTGCGCGACCAGATGACGGTCGTCACCACGATTTTCCCGAAGCCCGGCATTCCCGCCCGCGAGGCCTATGCCGCGGCATCCGCGCGCTTGGCCGAAGCCGTCGAGCGGCTGGAAGGCGAGCTGCCGCACGGCACCGGCGCCGAGCCGTCGACGAGCCAACCCGCGCTCCCCAAGTCGAATACGCCCGCCGCCCACTACATGGACATGGTGCGCAAGGCCAAAGACTACATCGGCGCCGGCGACATCTTCCAGGTCGTGCTCTCGCAGCGCTTCTCGGTTCCCTTCACGCTGCCGCCGTTCGCGCTCTATCGGGCGCTGCGTCGCCTGAACCCCTCGCCGTTCCTGTACCATCTCGACTTCGGCCAATTCGCCATCGTCGGCTCGAGCCCGGAAATCCTGGTGCGTGTCCGCGACGACGAGGTGACGATCCGGCCGATCGCAGGCACGCGGCCGCGCGGCAAGACACCGGCCGAGGATCGCGAGCTCTCGGCTGAATTGTTGGGCGATGCGAAGGAGCGGGCCGAGCATCTGATGCTGCTCGATCTCGGCCGCAACGACGTCGGCCGCGTCGCCCAGATCGGCTCGGTCAAGGTCACCGACAGCTTCTTCCTCGAATACTACAGCCACGTCATGCACATCGTCTCGAACGTGACGGGCAAGCTCGACCGCGAGCGGCACGACGCCATCGACGCCCTGATGGCGGGCTTTCCGGCCGGCACCGTTTCCGGCGCGCCGAAGGTTCGCGCCATGCAGATCATCGACGAGCTCGAGACGGACAAGCGCGGCCCCTATGCCGGCTGCGTCGGCTATTTCTCGGCCGACGGCGAGATGGACACCTGCATCGTGCTCAGAACGGCCGTCGTGAAGGACGGCGTCATGCACGTCCAAGCGGGCGCCGGCATCGTCGCCGACAGCGCGCCCGACATGGAGCAGGGCGAGTGCCAGAACAAGGCTGCCGCCCTCTTCCGCGCCGCCGAGGAAGCGATCCGCTTCTCCCAGCGGGGCTCGCGTCGCGGCTGATCACAGGGGCAATTGCGGAGCGGTCCGCGGCCCCTTAATCTTCCCGCATGCTGACGCTTCTGATCCTTCGCCACGCCAAGGCCGGCTCCGATAGACCGGGGCTCCGGGACATCGACCGCCCGCTCGCCCCGCGTGGCCGCGAGGCGGCGCCGCTGATGGGCCGGTTCATCGCCGCCCACGACATGGAGCCCGATCTCATCCTCTGCTCGAGCGCCAAACGGACGCGAGAAACGCTCGATCTCGCTCGGGCTGAGCTCATGACCGCGCCGGAGATCATCTTCACCGAGGATCTCTACCTCGCCGAGCCCGAGGAGATCCGTGCCGTGATCCTCGCCAGGGCGGGTTCGCACAAGCGCGTCATGGTGATCGGCCACAATCCCGGTGTGCAGGAGTTGGCGCTCGAGCTTGCGGGAGCCGGACGCCGAAGCGACCTCGAGGCGATCCGGACCAAGTTTCCGACCGCAGGATTGGCGGTTCTCAACTTCACTGCCACGCGCTGGGCCGAGGCGACGCCCAAGACCGGCATCCTGCGCCTCTTTATGTCGCCGCGGCGTCTGCCGGTGGCGTAAAAGCAATCGAGGCCCGCCGAGGCCTCGATCTCTCCGAGCAAGTCGCACGGCTTATGTGGGGTTGAGCGGCCGTCGCATCGTACCCATCACGAAGCGCGCCGGCACCTCGGTGTCGCGATGATGTCCGCCACGCGTCGCGGCCCACCACGCGGCGCCGAGCGACAGGATCAGCGATGCCGCCGTGATGAAGCCGAGCAAGGCAGCGCCCTTTCGCGCGGTATCGGCCGCCTCTCGCGCCGACGTCACGGCCTGGTCGACGCGCTTCTCGGCCTCCGCCTGCGGCAATCCTGTGCGCGCGGCGACGAGGCTTGCAAGGTAGGGGCGATCCGCCTCGGACAAGCCGCCCGAGGTCACGGCCTTGGCGAGGATCCGGCTCATCTCGGCGCGAGCGGTGTCCGCCGTCTGTCGGGGTGTAGCCGCCGCCGTGGTGGCCTCGCCTTCGGATGCGGCGGGCGTCGCTGCCGCTGTCTCGGCGGCCGATGCGCTCGCTGGCCTGAGTAGAGTATCGAGCACGATGTCCATCGGGTCGGACGTCACCGCGGCGCCAGCCCCAATAGCCGCGACACCGGTGCGCACCGTCATGCTGGCGGTCGAGAAAATCAGCGCGGCTCCAATGACGACGCCGATCGCCCAGACCAAGCCGCCGTGCAAGCCGTCGCGAAAGCGGGCCTCATCATGATCGCCTTCGCCCCAGCGTGCCCGCATGCGGCCGGCGACGTAGCCGCCGGCCATGAAGGACGCGATCTGCTGAAGCAACAGAAAGAACGCCGCGAGCGACGCCGCCACGCGCGGCGACATCCCCTCGCTCGGCCATGGCGAGACGGCGGTGAACCCGATCGCGGTGAGGAAAGTCAGCAGCACGAAGGACAGTGCGGCCGCGAGGAATGCGCCGGCGAGAACCGGTCCCCACTCCACATAGGCAGGCCGCGAAACCGCGATTGCGGGAGACACGCGAGCGACGTCGACATCGGACATGACACACCAACCGCTTGAGCTACCGGAGCCCGAGCAGGCCCAAGATGAACATCACGATGACGATCAGACCGACGAGATAGATGATGCTGTCCATGGCCTTAACTCGGTAACCCGAATGACACAGACCGCAACGCCCCGCGGATTCATAAGGTTCCGAGCTCGGCTGGAACTGATCGCCGAAACGCGACGTTCACCGGTCATCCACAACCGATCGCCGTCATATCGGAGACATCAGACATGCCCGTCAAATCGATGGAAGACCTATTCGTCGAGACCTTGAAGGACATCTACTACGCCGAGAAGCAAATCCTCAAAGCGCTGCCCGGAATGGTCAAGAAGGCCGGCGATGCCAAGCTCAGGACTGCGCTCGAGACCCATCGCAAAGAGACCGAGGGGCAAGTCGGCCGGCTCGAGAAGGTCTTCGAGCTCATGGAGGTGCCGGCCCGCGGCAAGAAGTGCGATGCCATCGAAGGCATCATTGCCGAAGCCAAGGAGCACATGGACGACATCGAGGATCCGGAGGTGCGCGACGCCGGCATGGTCGGATCCGCGCAGGCCGTCGAGCACTACGAGATCACGCGCTACGGCACGCTGATCGCGTGGGCGAAGCAGATTGGCCAGAAGGATGCGGTCTCGTTTCTCGAGGCCAATCTCGCCGAGGAGAAGCACGCCGACGCACTCCTGACCCAGATCGCCGAAACCGCCGTCAACAAGAAGGCGGCCTAGACCTGCCCGTGTAAGCAAGCAAGGCAGGCAACGCCTGCCGCCAACAAGAAGAGGACTAGAGATGATCAAGACAACACTCGTCGCAACCGCACTCATTGCCGCCACGGCGGCGCTTCCGGCTTCGGCCGCGCCCGCGCTGCACGCGCCATCGCCGGCGAAGTCCGTCGGCAACTCGACGGTTCTCGTTCAGCAGCTGCGTCACCGGGGCAACCGCGCTTGGCGCAACCGGGACGGCCGTCGCCACTGGCGCCATCGCCATCACGACAATGGTGTCGGCGTCGGCGGCCTCGTGCTCGGCGCGATCACGGCCGGCATCATCGCCGACGCGATCACCGAGGGCCGGGCGACCGACGACGCGCGTCGCGCCTGCGCCGATCGCTATCGCAGCTTCGACTGGGGTTCGGGCACCTACACCGGCTACGACGGCAACACGTATGTCTGCCCGTATCTGCGGTAAGCCTACGCCGTCGCTGATCTGATCGAGGGGCGTCGCTCACACGAGCGGCGCCCTTTCTACGCGGGCGACGCAACCGCGCTCGCCGCTGCCCCCGCGTCCGCGCGATCCGCGGCCGGCTTATGGCGCGTTGCCAGCACCAGGTAGACGACTGGCAGGACGACCAGCGTGAAGAACGTGCCGATCGCCATGCCGCTGACGAGCATAATGCCGATGCTGTTGCGCGCTTCGGCCCCCGCACCGGTCACGAAGACGAGCGGCAAGTGGCCGAAAACCGTCGCCGCCGTCGTCATCAGCACCGGGCGCAGCCGCGTCATCGCGGCCTCGCGGATCGCGTCCGCCTTGCTCAGCCCCTGAAGCTGCAGCTCGTTGGCGAACGAGACGATGAGAATGCCGTTCTTGGCGATCAGGCCGACGAGCGTGATGAGCCCGATCTGGCTGTAGATGTTGAGCGTCGTGAACCCTAAGAACGTGAACACGAGCGCCGAGCTCAGCGCCATCGGCACCGAGCCCGCGAGCACGACGAGCGGATCGCGGAAGCTGCCGAATTGGGCAACCAGCACGAGGTAGATCAGCACGAGCGCGAAGCCGAGCGAGCTCAGCAGTGTCGTTCCCTCTTGCCGGAGCTGGCGGGATTCGCCCGCGTAGTCGACCGTGTAGCCGTCGGGCAGGATCGACATGCTTGCCGCCTCGAGGGCCGCCAGCGCCTCCATCTTCGTGACGCCAGGTGCCGCCGCCCCGAACACACGGAAGCTGTCCGACTGCTGGAACCGCGACAACGTGCGAGGCGCGGCACTCACCTCCAAGCTCGCGATCGCCGAGACCGGCACCTGGGTGCCTCTGGCCGAGCGAATCTTGTAGTCGAGCATGCGCTCGGCCGTCAGGCGCGCGTCGCGATCGACCTGCGGAATGACCTTGTAGGCACGGCCGTCCATCGTGAAGCGATTGACATAGTTGCCCGAGAGCAGGATCGCGAGCTGGCGGCCGACATCGGCCATGTCGAGACCCAAATCGGCGACGCGCTCGCGATTGACCGTCACGAGCACCTGCGGCAGGTCCACCTTGAGATCGGTGTCGGCGAACAGGAATTTACCGCTGCCGAACGCCGCGCCGACGAGCTGCGCTGCATACTCCGCGCGCTGCAGCGGCGTGCCGGGGCCCTTGAGAACCAGCTCGACATCGAAATTGCCGGCGCCTGGCAGCGGCGGCGGCAGCACCGCGAACAGTTGCAGCTCCTTGATCGCGGAGACCGCGCCGTACACCTCGGGTTGGATCTCGTGCGCGGACCTCTTCCGGTCGTGCCAGCTCTTGAGGAGATAGCCACCGAACCCGTTCGAGGGGAACACGATCTCAAACATCGCCTCGAACTCGGGCAGCGCTTTGCCGATCGCATAAACCTTGTCCATGTGCTTCGCCGTATAATCGAGCGAGGAGTCCGGCGCTGCATTGACGATCAACAGAATGAACCCCTCGTCCTCGACGGGGGCGAGCTCCTGGCCCGAATAGAGCGCGAGCGGCGCGGCGAGCAGGCAGACGAAGAGACCGAAGCAGAGGACCGGCCACTTCGCCCTGAGCAGCACGTCGAGCAGGCGCCCGTAGGCTGCGGAAAGCCGCTCGATCGTGTGGCCGACGAAGCGCGCATAGGCGTTCTCCCGCCCGCCCTCGGCGGCCGCATAGGCGCTCATGACGGGCGAGAGCGTGACGGCGACGAAGCCCGACACCACGACCGCCGTCGCCAGCGTGAACACGAACTCCTTGAAGAGCACGCCGGTGAGACCCGAGAGAAAGCCGATCGGCGCATAGACCGTCGCCAGCGTGATCGTCATCGCCACGATCGGGCCGAACAGCTGGCGGGCAGAGGCGAGTGCCGCATCTATCCGCCCCATCCCTTCGCGCATGTGGCGGGTGACGTTCTCGATCACGACGATGGCGTCGTCGACGACGATGCCGACCGAGAGCACGATCGCGAGCAGCGTCAGCAAATTGAGCGAGAACCCCATCGCCATCATGGCGGCGAGCGCGCCGATCAGCGAGATCGGGATAGTGACCAGCGGCACGAAGGCGCTCCGCAGCGAGCCGAGAAACAGGAACACGACCAGGCCGACGATCGCCACCGTCTCGGTGAAGGTCGTCGCGATCTCCTTGATCGAGTTCTCCATGTAGACGGTGCCGTCGAAGGCGAGCGCGATCTCCGTCTTCGGCGGCAACATCGGCTTCAGGCGATCGATGGCGGCGCGCAGGGCATGCGCGACGCTGATCTCGTTGGCGCCGGGCAGCGGCCACACCGACAGATAGACGGCGTCCTTTCCGTTGTGCCGCACGTTGGCCGAAGGCTCCTCGGCGCTGAGCTCGACGCGGCCGATGTCGCCCAATCGCACGACCCGCGCGCCGTCCTCGCGCACGATCAAGCGCTCGAACTCGTCCACCGTCTTGAGGTTCGTATCAGCGAGCAGATCGAGCTGCACGTCGCGGCCCTTGGCCTGTCCGACGGCGGCGACGAAATTGTTGCGAGAAAGCGCCTCTTGAACATCCAGCGCACTCAGGTCGAACGCGGCGAGGCGCGCGGTATCGAGCCAGATCCGCATCGCTTGCGGGCGGCCACCCTCGAGGCCGACCCGCTGGACGTCAGGGATGGTCGACAACCGCGGCTGGATTTCGCGCGACAGGTAGTCCGTCAGCTGCGGCGGTGTCAGCGTTTCCGACGTCACCGCCACGTAGAAGGTCGCATAGGGCCGGTCGGCCCGCTGGATCTCCACGACGGGGGATTCAATCTCGCTGGGCAGCTCGCTCCGGATCTGATCGAGCCGGTTGCCGACCTCCGCCAGCGCCACCGTGCTCGAATGATTGAGCTTGAGGCGCACGGTGACGGTGCTGACGCCCGCGACGCTGCTCGATTCCACATAGTCGACGCCGGTGATCGAGGAGACCGCCCGCTCGATCGGCGTCGTGACGAAGCCGCGGATCACCTCCGCCGAGGCGCCGACATAGACCGTGGTGACGACCACCGACGAGCTCTCGATGCGTGGGTATTGCTGGACAGGCAGCTGCGTCGCCGCTCTGAGGCCGACCAGCACGAGCGCGAGGTTCACCACGATGGCGAGAACCGGCCGGCGGATGAACATTTCCATCACGGACATGATCGGGCGGGCCTCAGCTCAATTCGCACTGGTCTGCCCGGCTTCGCCGGCGACGGTCTCGGGCTGAACCAGAGCGCCGTCGGTGAGCTTGAAGGAGCCGTCGGTCGCCACCTGCTCGCCCACCTGCAAGCCATTGTCGATGGCGACGTCCGAGCCTTGCGTCGGCCCTGTCTTGACGATCCGGTATTGCGCGCGAAGCTTGCCGTCGGCTTCCGCCAGGACGAACACATGCTCGCCGTGGGCCGAGCGTCGGAGCGCGGTCAGCGGCACGAGGACGGTCGCGACGGGCTCCGACGTGACCGCGCTCACGTCGACGAACATGCCGGGCCTGAGGCGCTGACCGGCGCCGCTGACGCGCGCACGGAAGCCGATGGTGCGCCGCACCGGGTCGACGCCCTCACTCTCGGCCTCGACGACCGCCGTGGCCTCGCCGCCGGCGAAGGCGGCGCTGCCGATCGTGACGGTCGAGCCGACACGTACGGCTGCCGCACTTTCTTGCGGCAGGGCGAAGTCGACATAGGCATCGTCGTCGACACCCTGGAGCGTGGCAATACGCGTGCCGGCTTCGAGGTAGGTGCCCGGCTGCAGGCTCGTGATGCCGATGCGGCCGCGGAACGGCGCCTTGATCGTCTTCTTCTCGACCACCACCTCGAGCGCGCGCGCACGCGCCTTCATCGTCTCGAGCTCGAGCCGCGCTTTGTCGTAGTCCTGCTCTGAAAAAGCCGAGCTCTTGCGGAGCTTGTCGCGCCGGGCAAGCGTCAGCTGGGCGAGTTGCATCTCCGCCTTCGAGGCGGCAAGCGCTGCCTCCTCGGCGCGCGCGTCGAAGGCGACGAGCACCTGGCCGGGCTCGACGATGCCGCCGGACGTGAAGCCGAGCGTCGCGATCACGCCGGCCGACTCGTTCTTCACCTCGAGCATCCGCAGCGCAACGACGGTACCGATCGCCTTCGTCGTCACCGACCAGGTGCCGGCACGGGCGCGCGCGGAAGCGACGGCAACGGCCGGCTCCCAGGCCGCGGACGCCGCCGCGTCCGACGCCGCAAGCTGCTTCTGCTTGTAATAGGCCAGCCCCCCGCCGACGCCCGCGATAGCCGCGACGACGATCAACCAGCTCACAATCTGTCGCGTCATAAGCCTCTCTGCGGTCTGCGTGTTCGGCTGCTCGTGCAAGCTCATAGCCGCTCGAGGGGCAGCGGTCGAGACCTTCGGCCGGGCGCCGGGGCCGACAACAGCATACATGCTATGTGCCGGCCCCGCATGGCGCCCTCGACCAAGCCTCGCGGAGCGTCTACACCGTCCCTGCTGACAGCGTTCTGTCAGGAGGGACGCGGCTGCGGCCGCACGGTTGTCCGGGCCTCGTCCTGCCGCCGCCGGAACCAACACCGGCGCGCTGCCGTTCTTCGCGCTTGACCAGGCCAAGGACGGTGCAATGACAGACGCCCCTCATCTGCCTCAACCGGTGCTTGGACAGCGTCACAGCTGCAACAGGCGCGCCGGCCCGATCACCTACATTGTCAAAGGACGCGGCACGCCGGTTCTGCTGATCCACAGCATCAACGCCGCCGCCTCCGCCTATGAGGTACGCCCGATCTGGGACGCGGCACCGGCCGGATGGTGCGTCTACGCGCTCGACCTTCCGGGCTTCGGGCATTCCGATCGCAGCGACCGGCTCTACGATCGCGATCTGTATGTCGACGCGATCCTCGACATGCTCGACGAGATCGCGCACCGCCACGGGTCCGCGCCGGTGAACGCACTCGCCCTGTCGCTCTCGTGCGAGCTCCTGGCGCGCGCGACGCTGCGTGCGCGCTCGCGTCTGAGCAGCCTCGTGCTCGTCACCCCGACAGGCTTCCAGAAGGGCGCGTCGAAGCTCACGGGGCCGGCAGGTGCGACCCGCGAGATCCCCGGTGTGCACAAGATCGTCTCGCTGCCGCTGCTGCGTGACGGGCTGTGGGGCGCGCTCGTCTCCCGCGTCAGCATCCGGTACTTCTTGGAGAAGACCTACGGCTCGAAAGAGATCGACGAGTCGCTGCTCGCCTACGACTATCTGACCGCGCATCAGCCCGGCGCTCGCTACGCGCCGTTTGCCTTCGTCTCAGGCCGACTGTTCTCCGCCGATATCCGCCGTGTGTACGAGGCGCTCGACCTGCCGATCTGGATGCCGCACGCGACCAAGGGAGACTTCGCCGATTTCAGCGAGGCGGCATGGGTCGACGCGCGGCCCAACTGGACGCGTCACCCCTTCCCGACCGGCGCCCTCGTGCACTTCGAGCAACGCCAGGCCTTCATGGCCGAGCTCGAGCAGTTTGGCACATTCAGCCCCAGCCCAGCGCCGGGGGCCGCGTAGGGGCCGGTCCAAGACACTCTGCGATTGCTTCACTGTGCCCAGCGACTGGGACTGAATGCCCGGCTGGACGGCGCGAGAGCCCAGTCTTGCCTTGATTGCAACGATCGGGCACGACAAAGATGCCGCTAGAAGTGCAGCCCATCGCCACGGCAGTCGCAGATCCTCGGAACGACGCTTGACCAAACGGCGATGGCGCTGGGATGATTGCGCGTTAACAATGGTTTGGTCGATCCATGCTGACCCTCATCGATAACTACGACAGCTTCACCTACAATCTCGTGCACTACCTGGGCGAGCTCGGCGCGCTGTGCCGGGTCTATCGCAACGACCAGGTGACGGTTGCTGAGGTGATGGCCGAGAAGCCCAAGGCGATCGTGCTGTCGCCCGGGCCCTGCACGCCCAACGAGGCCGGCATCTGTCTCGACCTCATCCGCGAGGCGGGACCGAAGCTCCCGGTGCTCGGTGTCTGCTTAGGCCATCAGGCGATCGGCCAGGCCTATGGCGGCAAGGTGATCCGGGCGCCCGAGCTGATGCACGGCAAGCTCTCGACCATCACGAACCGCGGCAAGGGGCTCTTCGAGGGACTGCCGAAGTCGTTCCAGGTGACGCGCTATCATTCGCTCATCGTCGAGCGCAAAAGCCTGCCCGATTGCCTGAAGATCACGGCCGAGACCAGCGACGGCCTCATCATGGGGCTCGAGCATGCGACCCATCCGGTGCACGGCGTGCAATTCCATCCCGAGAGCATCGCCTCCGAGCAGGGGCACGCCCTCCTCGCCAATTTCCTCGGGCTCGCGGGTTTGACCCAGAAACGCAAGCGCCCGGCCAACAAAGCCGCCTGACCTGTCCCATCCATCGCGTGGTGCCATGACGACCGAGACCGATCCGAGCCTGCTCAAGCCCTATATCTCGCGCGCCCTCGATTCAGCCCTCATGCAGCACGAGGCCGAGGAAGCCTTCGACATCATCATGTCGGGCAAGGCAACGGCGGCGCAGATCGGCGGCTTCCTCATGATCCTGCGTCATCGCGGCGAGAGCTTGGAAGAGATCGCCGGGGCGACGCTCGCGATGCGGGCGAAGTCGAAGAAGGTGCGTGCGCCGGAGGGCGCCATGGACATCGTCGGCACCGGCGGCGACGGGCGCGGCACGCTCAACATCTCGACGACGACCGCGATCCTCGTGGCGAGCCTCGGCGTGCCGATCGCCAAGCACGGCAACAAGGCGCAGTCCTCGAAGTCGGGCGCTGCCGATGCGCTCGCAACCCTCGGCCTCAACATCAACACGCCGGTCGAGACGATCGAGCGCTGCATCGTCGAAGCCGGCATCGGCTACATGCACGCGCCCAACCACCATGCGGCCATGCGCTACGTCATGCCTGCCCGCATCGAGCTCGGCACGCGCACGGTGTTCAACATCCTCGGACCGATGACGAACCCGGCCGGCGTCAAACGGCAGCTGACCGGCACCTTCACGCGCGCGCTGCTGCGCCCGATGGCCGAGACCTTGCGCACGCTCGGCACCGAGCGCGCCTGGCTCGTGCACGGTATGGACGGCACCGACGAGATCTCGATCTCCGGCCCGACCTATGTCGTCTCGCTGATGGGCGGCAAGGTCGAGCAGTTCGAGATCAAGCCCGAGGATGCGGGCCTGCCCGAGCACCCGTTCGGCCACATCCTCGGCGGCAGCCCGGAGGAGAACACCGCGAAAATCCGCGCCATCCTCGGCGGCGATCGGTCGGCCGGCGTGCTCGCCTTCCGCCATGCGGTCTCGCTCAATGCCGCGGCGGCCCTCGTCATCGCCGAGAAGGCAGCCTCGCTCGCCGAGGGCGTGCAAATGGCTCTGAAGGCACTCGACGACGGGCGCGGATTGAAGACACTCGCCAAGGCCGTCGAAATCTCCAACAGCGCCGCCTGAGCAGGAGCGCAGTCATGTCATCCACCGCGCTTCGCCAGTGGTCCGGCCGCGGCGTCGACAATCTCGGCGCGCTGTGGCGGGCGACGCGCCCGGGTCGCGACGTCCCCTACATCGAGGAGCCCGGCGGGCGAAGCTGGACGTATGGCGAGGCGTCGGATCTCGCCGGGCGTCTCGCGGCGGCACTGCAGGCCTCCGGCGTCAAACGCGGCGATCGCGTCGCGGTGCAGGTCGAGAAGAGCCCGGAGGCAGTGCTCCTCTTCCAGGCGACGGCGCGGATCGGGGCCATCTACCTGCCGCTGAACACGGCCTATACGCTGGCCGAGCTCGAGTACTTCCTGAGCGATGCCGAGCCGACGGTCGTCGTCGTGCGTCCGGAAGCAGAAGCCGGCGTCGGCGCCCTGGCGCGACGTCTCGGGGCGGCGGCGACGCTGACGCTCGGCACACGCGGCGATGGCACGTTGATGGATCGGGCCCGCGAGGCCGGCCCCGATGTCACCGCGCCTGAGCTCGGCTGGGACGATCTCGCCGCCATTCTCTACACCTCGGGCACGACCGGGCGCTCCAAAGGCGCCATGCTGACCCACGGCAATCTCGCCTCGAACGGGTTGGCGCTCGCCGACATCTGGGGCTTCACGCGCGACGACGTGCTGATCCACGCGCTGCCCGTCTATCACACGCACGGTCTCTTCACGGCCACCAACACGCTGACGCTCGCCGGCGGGCGCATGCTGTGGCTTTCGAAGTTCGATGCCGGCGAGGTGCTGGGCTTGTTTGCGCGCGCAACCTCGCTCATGGGCGTGCCGACCTTCTACACGCGCCTGCTCGATCATGCCGGACTGACGCGCGAGGCTGCCGCACCCATCCGCCTGTTCATCTCAGGCTCCGCGCCGCTCCTCGCCGAGACGCATCGCGCGTTCGAAGAACGCACCGGCCAAGCGATCCTCGAGCGCTACGGCATGACCGAAACGAACATGAACACGTCGAACCCGTATCGCGGCGCGCGCATCGCCGGCACCGTCGGGTTTCCGTTGCCCGATGTGGAATTGCGCATCGCCGATCCGGTGAATGGCGCAGCGTTGCCGCAAGGCGAGATCGGGATGATCGAGCTGCGCGGTCCCAACGTCTGCACCGGCTATTGGCGCAACCCGGAGAAAACCGCCGAGAGCTTCCGTCCCGACGGCTTCTTCATCACAGGCGACCTCGGGCAGATCGATGCGAAGGGCTACGTCTCGATCGTCGGGCGCGGCAAGGATCTCGTCATCACGGGCGGCCTCAACGTTTATCCGAAAGAGGTCGAGGCCGAGATCGATGCGCTGCCTGGAGTCGTCGAGTCGGCTATCATCGGCTTGGCGCACCCCGACTTCGGCGAAGCTGTGACGGCTGTGGTCGTGTGTGCGAAGGACGCCAAGCTCGACGAGGCGTCCGTTATCGCCGCGCTCTCTGACCGTCTCGCAAAGTTCAAGCTGCCGAAGCGCGTGATCTTCCTCGACGACCTCCCCCGCAACGCCATGGGCAAGGTGCAGAAGGCGAAGCTGCGCGAGACCTATGCGGGGTTGTACGGCTGAGCTTCGGAGCGAGGCCGAACGACAAAACTGTTGACCCTCGCGTTAGTCCCTTCCCCCCTTGAGGGGGAAGGCCAAGCGCCTTGGACTTAGGCGCGCAGCGCGTAAGTCCTTAGGGGCTTGGGATGAGGGGGATTCTCGAGCAAGAACTCTTTTGCTTTGCCCCCCACCCTACCCTCCCCCTCGAGGGGGGAGGGGGCGACTAAATCGAGTGTCATCGCTTTTGCCGGCCGGTAAGAGAAGGCAGGAACCTGCCGGACCAAACTACGTTTTCGGACTAGGAGCCCGAAAATGCAGTTGCTCAAGGCCTATACCTATTTACTCATTGCAGACTTGGCCACGTCCGAAATCTGGTTTGCGAATCTCCTCGGCCGGAAGCCGGATCATCGCCCCATGGACACGCTGGTCCAATGGGATGTCTCCGACGCGGGCGGTCTCGGCATATCCACCGACGAGGAGATCGCTCGCACAGGCGCGATCTTTCTCATCGTCGCCGACCTTCCAGCAGAGCGGCGGAGATTGAACGGTCTTGGGATCGTCCTCGGAAGCGATATCGCGGGGGACTATTCCACATTGGCGCAAGTCCACGATGCCGACGGCAACGTGATTACACTCGCCTCGCCGCTATCACACCCGTACCCGCCAGCCTGATCGGTACCGGCGAACCGCTTCCACTCACCCTTTCCCGTGTGCCCAGGCCCAATAGAGCTCGCGCGCCCGCTTGGTGATCGGGCCGGCTTGCAGATGGCGTTCCTCGATTCGGATGATCGGCGTCACCTTGGAATGATTTCCGGTCGCAAAGATCTCGTCGGCGGCGAAGAACTCTTCCGGCTTGATCGAGCGCTCGACGACCTCGTGCCCCGCACCGCGCAATAGTCCGATGACGCGCTGGCGGGTGATGCCATTGAGGAACGAGCCGTTCGGGATCGGCGTCAGCACGATGCCGTCTTTGACCATGAACACGTTGGAGGATGCCGTCTCGGCGACGTTGCCCAAGAGATCGAGCACGAGCGCATTGTCGAAGCCCCGGCTCTTCGCCTCCATGATGATCTTGCCGCCCATCGGATAGAGGCAGCCCGACTTGGCGTCGGTCGGCGCGCACTCGGCGGACGGACGCCGCCATTTGCCGACCGTCACCGAAAAGCCCTTGGGATCGATCATCGGCTCCTCGACGAGGAACACGAGGAAGCGGGTCGAGGCGGAATCGGGCGGGATGTACATGTAGCCGCCCGCTTCCGACCAATACATCGGCCGGATGTAGATCGCTTCCTTGCTCTTGAAGCGCTTCAGGCCCTCGCGGATGATCCGCTCGATCTCCGCGGGCGTGTGCGTCGGCTCGAGGCCGAGCGCCTTGGCCGAGCGATTGATGCGGGCCGAGTGCAAGTCGAGGTCGGGCGTGATGCCCTCGAAATAGCGCGCGCCGTCGAACACGCTGCAGCCTAAGTTGAAGCCGTGCGTCTCGGCATTGATGATATTGGGCGTTCCGTCGTGCCATTTGCCGTCGACATAGGTGTAGCTTTCGCGCCGCGCCATGGAGATCTCCTCTGGGTCGCCGCCGAGCCTATGACGAACGGCTGCCGGGCTCAACGGTCGGGACTGACCCGGAGGTCAACCGGCGACCATCGCGATCTCCTCCCGGATTTCCGATAGCGGCATCCCCATGCCGAGCAGCACCGCGACGAGAATGCGGAGCTTGGCGCCGCTGAGGTCGCCGCCGAAGATCGCTCCGGCCCGCTCGAGCTCCTTGCCGCCACCGGCATTGCCGTACACCGGCTTGACGCGGCCCTCGCCACAACGCGAGGCGATGAGAACCGGCACCCCGCCGCGGATGATGTCAGCCACGGCCTCCGCGACGACGGGCGTGGTGTTGCCCCGGCCGAAGCCCTCGATCACGATCGCTCGCGCCCCGCTCGCCGCCGCATGCCGGATCAGGCGATCGTCCGCTCCGAGCACCATGCGGATGAGATCGACCTTGGACTCGACGGCGGGCACTCGATATGTCCGCCGCGCGGCCGGCCGGCGCTGGATGACGATGTCGGAGCCGTCGACCACACCGAGGCTGCCGTGGCCTCGCGACACGAAGGCAGACACCCGCGACGTATGGGCCTTCGTGACGTCGCGCGCCGCCAGGACCTGCTGATCCATCACCACGACGGCGCCGAGCCCGACCGCCAGCGGAGACGCCGCGAGCCCAATCGCATCGGTCAGATTGCGCGGGCCGTCGGTGTCGGGATCGTCGCCCGGCCGTTGGGCGCCGGTGAAGACGACCGGCTTGTCGCTCTCGAGGAGCAGATCGCAGAGATAGGCGACCTCCTCCATCGTGTCCGTGCCGTGGGTGACGACGACGCCCGCACAATCGGGCTCGGCGAGGCGAGCGTTGATCCGTCCGGCCAAGGCGAAGGCGACCGGCAGCGTGATCGCGCAGCTGACGACGCCCATGACGTCATCGACCTGCAGCGTGAATCCGGCCGGCACCTCCCGCACGGTTCCGAGCAGCTCTGCGCCCGCGATCCCCGTCACGACCTCGTCGCTCGCCGCGACATGACGCGACGCGATCGTTCCCCCTGTGGTCACGAGCCAGATTCGCTTCACCCGGCGCTCCTTTTCCAGCTCCACAGCCTGCACAGTGGCACATGCGGCCGAGACGGTGTAGCGGTGAGGCCCTCCATTCGCACCGCGAACCGCCAGCACCACCCGTCATGAGCGAGCCTGCCTTGCCGCCGACATCGAAAGACAGCCCGCTCACCGGCATTGTGATGATGCTCACCGCCATGGCGATCCTGCCGGTGACGGACGCGGCGGCCAAATACATGACGGTTGCGATCCCTGCCCTGCAGCTCGTCTGGGCGCGCTATGTGTTCCAGATGCTGACGCTGCTCCCCGTTGGCGTGGCGAAGCTCGGCACGGGCGTGTTCCGCTCCAACAATCTGCGCCTTCAGCTCGCCCGCTCGCTCATTCTCACCATCGGCACCGTCTTCTTCTTCGCCGCCCTGCAAACCATGCCGCTCGCCGATGCGCTGGCGGTGTTCTTCTTGAGCCCGATCCTGACGACGATGTTTTCCCCACTCGTGCTCGGCGAGCATGTCGGACCCTGGCGCTGGAGCGCGGTCATTCTGGGCTTTGCCGGCGCGCTGCTCGTCATCCGGCCGGGTTTTCAGACCTTCACGCCGGGCCTCGTGTTCGCGATCGGCTCAGGCTTCACCTACGCGGGCTATGCGCTCATCACCCGCAAGCTCGCCGGCACCGACCATCCGCTCGTCACGCTCAACATGACGGGGCTCGTCGGCGCGGGCGCAGCGTCCCTCATTCTCCCCTTCGTCTGGGTGATGCCGACGGCGGAACAATGGGGGCTGATGCTACTCATGGGCGTCGTCTCGGCCTTCGGCCACATGCTCATCATCTTGGCCTACGAGCGGTCCAGCGCCTCGGGCCTCGCCCCCTTCGCCTATGCCGAGATCGTCTCGGCGGCGGCGCTGGGCTACTGGCTATTCGGCGATTTCCCGTCCGCCGTCACCTGGACCGGCATCCTCACCATCGTCACGAGCGGCATCGTCATCGCCTGGCGGGAGGGTGTGAGGCGGCGGCGGGGCTGAGCGTCAGATTGTTTGCTTGAGGCCGGAAATCCGGGTTAGCTTGGCCGCTTGCGCCGCTCCCTTCGCGAGGATCCGATGCCGAGCCCGTCCGATCCCGTCGCCGATATCGCCTTCGAGGCGGTCTCGAAGCGCTACGGCGAGGTGCTGGCGGTCGATCGTATCGACCTTGCTATACCCAAGCGCGCCTTCGTCTCGCTGCTCGGCCCCTCGGGCTGCGGCAAGACCACGTCGCTCCGGATGATGGCGGGCTTCGAGCAGCCCTCCGAGGGGCGCGTCCTCATCGAGGGCCGCGACGTGACGGGGGAGCCCGCCTATCGCCGCCCGCTCAACATGGTGTTTCAGCACTACGCGCTGTTCCCGCACCTCAACGTCTTCGACAATGTCGCCTATGGGTTGCGCCAGCGGCGGCCGAAGCCGGAGGCGAGCGAGGTCGAGAAGCGAGTCGGCGAAGCCTTGGAACAGGTGCGGCTCGCCGGCTACGGCAAGCGACGGTCGTCGGAGATCTCCGGCGGCCAGCAGCAGCGCGTGGCGCTCGCACGCGCGCTCGTCAACCGTCCGAAAGTGCTGTTGCTCGACGAGCCGCTCGCAGCGCTCGATCGCAAGCTGCGCCGCGACATGCAGATCGAGCTACAGAACCTCCAGCGCGACGTCGGCATCACCTTCGTGCTCGTGACGCACGACCAGGAGGAGGCGCTCTCGATGAGCGATCTCGTCTGCGTCATGAAGGATGGGCGCATCGTCCAGCAAGGCACGCCGACCGAGCTCTACGACGCGCCGGTCAACCGCTATGTCGCCGACTTCGTCGGCAAGTCGAATTTCCTGCCGGGCGTACTCGTCGAGACGAGCAACCGGCCGGCCGCCCGCCTCGCCAACGGCACTGTCGTCGCCGGCCGCTGGACCGGCAACGCCACGCGGTCGCTTACCGCGCAAAGCCCTGTCGCCATTGCTGTACGCCCGGAATTGATCGCCATGAGCCGCCCCGATGCTGGCCCGGGCGCCTCGAACGGGATACTCATCGAGGCCACGGTCAAGAACCGGATCTTTCTCGGCGAGAACACCGAGTATCTCGTGGCGACGAAGGGGCTGGGCGATCTGCTCGTGCTGACGCCCAAGCGGCTCGAGGCAACGGCCGGCGGCTTTGCACCGGGCGACGCCGCGCTCATCAGCTGGCAACCCGACGCGGCACTCCTGCTCACAGATGACTGAAACACAACGGAGGAAACGATGACGAACAAATTCGACGACGGCATCTCCGCACAGAAATTCCTGGACGAGCTCCGGCGCTACCAGAAAGGCTCGGTGTCGCGCCGGCATTTCCTCGGCGTCACAGGATTGGGCGCAGCGACCCTCGTGCTCGGCAGCGCCATCCCGGGCCTCAAGCCGCGCAAGGCCTATGCGGCACTCTCGGGCACGGTCAACCTCACCACCTGGCCCAACTATCACAACCAGAAGAACCTCGACGACTTCGCCGCCAAGACCGGCGTCAAAGTGAACATGTCGGTGTTCGGCTCCAACGAGGAGATGCTGGCGAAGCTGCAGGCGGGCTCGACCGGCTGGGACGTCTTCGTGCCGACCAACTACACGATCTCGACCTACAAGCAGCTCGACCTCATCGAGCCGCTCGATCTGGCCAAGCTGCCGAACTACGACGCGGCCTCGCAGGATCAGCGCTTCACCGCCGAGGGCACGATCGACGGGACCGTGCTGGCGGTGCCGAAGGATTGGGGCACGACGGGCTTCGTCATCAACACGAAGAATGTCACGCAGGGGCCAACCTCCTGGAAAGAGTTCTGGGACCTGACGAAGGGGCCGCTCACGGGCCGCGTCATGGTGCACGACTATCAGCTCACCACCATCGGCAATGCGCTCAAATCGTTCGGCTACTCCTTCAACTCGAACGACGAGAAAGAGCTCGGCGAGGCCGAAAAGCTCTTGATCGAGGCCAAGCCCCACCTGTTCGCCATCAACTCGGACTACCAGCCCTCGATGCGCAACGGCGATGCGTGGATGTCGGTGTGCTGGACGGGTGATGCGACCCAACTCAAGCGCGACATGCCGGAGATGGCTTACGTGCTCGGCAAGGAAGGCGGCGAGATCTGGACCGACTACTATGCGATCCCGAAGGGCGCACCCAACCCGGAGGCCGCCTACGCCCTCATCGACCACCTGCTGACGCCGGCGGTGAACGCGCTCGAGGTGCAGGCGCACGGCTATCCTTCGACGGACAGCCGCACGAACGCGCTGCTGCCGAAGGAGACGCTCGAGAACCCGATCCTCTATCCGGCAAAGGAGCTCCTGGCCCCGCTCGAGTTCGGCGCCGCCGCGACTCTCACCAACCCGTTGCGCGCCGAGATCATGGCCCGCTTCAAGTCGGCGTGACGTCGACAGGGTCAGACCCTGCGGGTCTGAGCCCGGTTCGAGATCTTTGTGTGGGGGTGAGACCCGCAGGGTCTTGCCCCCGTCCTAGATACGCGGGCGCGCTGAGGTGGGGATGAGGAGCTTGCTGGTGCCGATCAGATGAATCCGCAATCGACGCGGCGCCGACACCGTCCCTGGACGCTCACTGCCGCGCTCGTCGCGCCGGCGGCGCTGTTTTTTCTGTTCCTGCTCGTGCTGCCGCTCACGATCGTCATCATCTACTCGTTCGGCGAGCGCGCAGCGGCCGGCGGCTACGAGCCGGCTTTCACATTCGCCAATTATCTGAACCTTCCTGCGCGCAGCAAAGCCTTCACCAATACGCTGACGCTCGCCCCGCTCGCGACCTTCCTCACGGTGCTCTTCGCCTACCCGATGGCCTATTTCCTCGCCGTGAAGGTGAGCCCCAAATGGCGCGTGATGATGCTCGTGCTCGTCATGGCCCCCTTCTGGACGAGCCAGCTCTTGCGCTACTACGCCTGGATGATGATCCTCGGCGCCAAGGGCATTCCCTCCTGGCTCGCCTGGATCGGCATCGCCGACGTGCGCCTCATCAACACGCCGCTCGCGGTGATGATCGGCGCTGTCTACGGCTTCCTGCCGCTGATGGTGCCGCCGATCTATGTCAGTCTTGAAAAGCTCGACCGGCGGTTGCTCGAAGCCTCCGACGATCTGGGCGCGCCGCCCTGGCGGACCTTCTTGCAGGTGACGCTGCCGTTGTCGCTGCCGGGGGTCGCGACCGGCTCGATGCTCGTCTTCATCCTGCTGATGGGCGACTACATCCTTCCGCAATTCCTCGGTGGCGGTAAGGTGTTCTTCATCGGCAACGCGCTCGTCGATCTCTTCCTGCAGTCGCGCAACTGGCCGTTCGGCGCGGCGGTCTCCGTCGCCCTCATCGCCATCATGTTCGTGACGATCGCCGTCTACATGCGCTTCGTGCTCGGCCACAGCGGCCAGAAGCGAACGGCGCTGGTGTGAGGGGACCATGAGACTTCCAAAATCATCCTCGAACTCTGGAGCTCTTCTTCCCCCCGTGAGGGAAGGCCAAGCGCCTCGGACTTGAGCGCATCAGCGATCAAGTCCTTAGGCGCTTGGGATGGGGGGACAGACGCAGACGAAGAGTTTGCAGCATACCCCCCACCCCAGCCCTCCCCCTCAAGGGGGGAGGGGGAAAAGCGCGGTGCTTCGCGAGCACTGCAATGTCTGGATCTCCGCTGATTTCGGCATGGCTCGCTTGGCCGAGGATGACGCAGTTGTGGGCGTTGGCTGATTGCCATGAGGGCGCAGTGTCGTGGCTCCGGAGGGAGGCGCCGTGAGACTCTACGCCGCCCTGATCTACCTGTTCCTCTACGGGCCGGTCGCGCTGATCGTCTTCTTCTCTTTCAACGCCGGCCGCTATGCCATGGACTGGCAGGGCTTCTCGCTCGAATGGTATCCGAAGGCCTTCTCCAACCCGCTGATCACGGAAGCCTTGCTGACAAGCCTCGGCATCGCGCTGTCGACGGCGACGCTCTCCTCCATCATCGGCACGCTGGCCGCGCTGGGCCTCGAGCGCACGACGGGCTGGCTGCGCACGCTCTTCGATGCCCTGATCTACATCGCCATCATGGTGCCGGGAGTCGTCATCGGCATCTCGACGCTGATCGCCTTCGTGGCGCTCTTCGAGGTCGTCAATCCGGTGCTGCTCGGGATCGCGGGCTTCAAGGTCGAGATGGGGAGCTGGTCGGTCGTCGCCGCCCATGTCCTTTTCAATATCGCCGTCGTCATCCTCATCGTGCGGGCCCGGCTCACCGGCATGGACCGGGCGCTCATCGAGGCCTCCGACGACCTCTACGCAACCCCCTTCGGAACCTTCCGGCAGGTCGTGCTGCCCCTGTTGCTCCCCTCGATTCTCGCCGGCTTCCTGCTCGCCTTCACCCTCTCCTTCGAGGATTTCATCATCGCCTTCTTCGTCGCCGGCCCCGACGTCACACTGCCGATCTATATCTTCTCCTCGATCCGGCGTGGCGTCACACCCGAGATCAACGCGGTGGGCAGCGTCGTGCTCCTGTCCTCGTTCCTGCTGCTGATCGTGGCCCAGCTGCTGCTCCGGTCCCGGCGTTGAGCAGCCTGGATTTTTGCCGCCCGACCGCCTATAAGTCCGGGCAAATCCAACCCCTTGCCCGACACGAGCGCGCCATGGCCGGCCATTCACAATTCAAGAACATCATGCACAAGAAGGGCCGGGTGGACGCCGTCCGCTCCAAGCTCTTCTCCAAGCTCGCGCGCGAGATCACGGTCTCGGCCAAGATGGGCGCGCCCGATCCCGCCATGAACGCGCGCCTGCGCTTAGCCGTCTTGGCCGCACGCGCCGAGAATATGCCGAAAGACAATATCGAGCGTGCCATCAAGAAGGCGATCGGCAACGACGGCGAGAACTACGAGGAGATTCGTTACGAGGGCTATGCGCCGGGGGGCGTTGCCGTCATCGTCGAGGCGCTCACCGACAACCGCAATCGCACGGGCGCGGCGGTGCGCGCCGCATTCACGAAGTACGGCGGCAATCTCGGCGCCACCGGCGCGGTCGGCCACATGTTCACACGCGTCGGCGAGATCGCCTATCCCGCGGCCAAAGCGTCCGCCGACGACATGCTCGAAGCCGCCATCGAGGCCGGCGCCGACGACGTCGTCAGCGATGCCTCGGGCCACACCATCACCTGTGCGTTCGACGGCCTGGGCAGCGTCGCGCAAGCGCTCGAGGCCCGCTTCGGCGAGGCCGAGACCGTCAAGAGCCTGTGGAAGCCGACGCTCACCACGCCCGTCGATGAGGACAGCGCCCAGTCCGTCATGAAGCTCATCGCTGCCCTCGACGAGGACGACGACGTGCAGAACGTCTTCGCCAACTTCGAGGTGTCGGAGGCGGTTTTGGCCAAGCTCACGGCGGCGTAGTCGCGACTGGCCCGCCAGCGTCCTCAGCCGTCCCCTCGATCACGACCACCGCACCCGAGAGACGATCGGCAAGCGTATCGCGCTTCATCGCTTCCATGATCGCCGAGGCGGCGATCCAGGCAAGCCAGGCGAAGACCACGCCGAACACGAAGGCGACGGTCGGCCAGAACTCGGGCAAGATGATCTCGCCCGACAGGCTTGCGCCGACGAAAACGCCGCTCGCCAGCAGCGGAACCAGCCAGTAGTAAAGTTGCCGCTGCAGCGCCCGGCCGAAGCCCGGCGCAGCTCCTTTGGTCCGGCCGACGACCTTGGTGCGGGTCAGCCAGCGGCCCGGCGTCGGCCGCGAGCGACCATCGCGCAAGGCCCGCACGAGCACGAGCACCGGCAGGATCAGCGTATCGAGCATCAGCCCCGCGACGATGCCGCCATCGGCGCCGATGAGGACGGAATTGGCGACGCTCGTCGAGCCGTCGCCATCCTGCTCGACGCGCTCGACGGTGAGCGTATGGGCGTGCTCGATGCCGTAGAGCGTTTGGCGGCATTCGGTGAACTTGGTCGCACGGAGGTCTGGAGATACGACGGCACCGGCCGGCGGCGCCGTCGATGCCGTGCAGGCCGTCTCGCCAATCGAGCCCTCGGCCTGGATATGACCTCCGGAAGCCGGATAGAGGACGAGAGCGGACAGCTGCACCAGCAGCGACAACAGCAGCACGTCGACAGCGAGCGCGATCGCATGGCGCCAGAAGCCTGCGCGTGCCAAGTCGTCCTCCCCCAAACGATCTCCCCGGCCAGTCTCGCAGATTGCCCGTGAGGCTGTCGAGATCGCGGAAGCCACGAGCGTCTTGGGGAGCCGCGGTCACGCGCGCTCCCCATGCTGTGGATGGCGCATGTCACGTCTGCGCCGGGCCGTATCGCGGGAGAAGGCGGGACGCAATAGCCTTGCTGTCTCGCCGATGAGGAGACCTGCCAATGACGCGTCCCAACAACATCCCCGTCCACCGGCCGCTCTACCCCTCCTCGCTCATCTACGGCGCCGAGGATGCGAAGGTCGCGAGCGTGCTGCTGGAGGTGCCCGAGGACCGTGTCCGCGCCCTCCTCGCCGAGACGCCGTTCGACTTCGTCTCAGGCCACGCCTGGATCGAGCTCATGGTGCTCGACGAGCCGTTCGGCGTCGCGCGCTTCATGGGCGGCGGGGTCGTCGTGCCCGCGTCCTATAAGGGCACCGTCGGCGGCTACTATGCGTTCTGCTATCTCGATACCGACGACGGTCTGGCGCTGGGCCGCGAACCCTTCGGCTATCCGAAAAAGTATACTGACTGCACCTTCCAGGCGACGGGCCGCGCCGTCACCGCCAGCGCCAAGCGGCGGGATGCGGCGATCGAGATCTCCGTCGTCACCGGCGCGGGACCGGCCAAGGTGCCGGACGTCCCGCGCTATCCGCACCTGTTGCTCCAGGTGATCCCGAGTGCCGAAAGCACCGAGGTGCTGCTCGAGCGCGTGATCCTGCGCAACACCGGTGCGGTGTCGGAGATGGAGACGAAGACCGGCGAGGGCGCCTTCGCGCTGCCCGAGACGGCCGAGCCGAGCGAGCTTGCCTGGCTCGAGGGTGCGAAGGCGGTCGCTGGCCTCTACTCGCGTGGCGCCTTCCGCTCGGCGCTTGCCACGGTGCTCGGAACGGTAACGGTCGGCCGCGAGATCAAGGCGGCGCTGCGGGCAGTCACCCACGCGGGGGAGTGACGAGCAGGGCGCACGCCAGCCCATAGTGCAAAACTGGCAAGGACCGTACGGCGGGTTGAGCCCGAATTTGATCCGTGCGAAGCCCGCCGCGACGAGCACCGCCTTGAATGGCGGGCTTCGCCTTCGGCTCAACCCGCCCTACACCATCCGCGACACTAACCTTCGCCGAACAGATCCGGCGGATCGGCCTCGTTCGCGGGCGCGAGCACGTCGACGCCGACGCCGAGGAGACGAAACGAGCGGCCGTCGGCCTCGCGGCGGATGAGGCCTGACGCCGCCTCGAGCAACACGGCGGCACGCTGCGTCGGATGGGCGAGGCGGCGCGAGCGCGAGATGATGCGGAACTCCGACGTCTTGAGCTTCACCGTAACGACAAGGCCGGCCAGCGCCTGCCGCTCCAGCGAGCGCGCAACGTCGTCGGCGAGCTCGCGCGCCGTCGCGATGAGCTGCTCGGCCGAGCTCAGATCGCGATCGAAGGTCGTCTCGGAGGACACGCTTTTCGTCGGCCGGTCGGGTGTCACGCGCCGATCGTCCTCGCCGCGCGCGTAGTGCCAGAGCTGGCGGCCGAAGCGGCCGAAACGCGTCACGAGCTCCATCTCGCTCTTGGCCTGCAGATCGCCGATCGTCGGCATGCCGGCCTCCGCGAGCTTTCTGGCCATCACCCCGCCGACGCCGTGAATGCGCCCGACCGGCATCGGCGCCAGCACCTCCTCCGCCTCCCGCCGGCCGATGACGGAGAAGCCGCGCGGCTTCTCGAAGTCGGACGCGAGCTTGGCGAGCAGCTTGTTGGGTGCGAGTCCGGCCGAGACGGTAATGCCGACCTCGCTCTCGACCCGCTTGGCGATGCGGGCGAGGGCTGCGGCCGGGCGTCCCGAGCCGGCGCCCAGATCCAGATAGGCCTCGTCCAGCGACAACGGCTCGATCACCTCGGTCGCCTCGCGGAAGATCGCCCTGATGTCGCGCGACACGGCCTTGTACTTCGCCATGTCGGGCGAGAGCACGACGGCCTTGGGACACAGCTCCATCGCCTTGAACATCGGCATCGCCGAGCGCACGCCGAAGGTGCGGGCGATGTAGCAGGCGGTGGTCACGACGCCGCGTCCGCCCGCGTGGCCGACGATCAACGGCTCACCCCGGATCTCCGGCCGGTCGCGCTTCTCGACGGAGGCATAGAACGCGTCGCAGTCGACGTGGCCGATCGAGAGCTCGTCGAGCTCGGCGTGATGCACGAGACGCGCGCCGCCGCACGCGGGACACCGCTCGGTGCCCTCAGGCACGAGCTTCGCGCAATCCCGGCACAGCGCCTCGACCATGCAACGGCCTGCCGGCGCTTGGTGAGCCGGCGCTCCTACTTGTGCGCGGCGCGCGCCTTCTTCCGCCGCCGCTGCGAGATGACGTTGAAGATTTCGACGAACGCCGCGAAGGCCATCGCGAAGTAGATGTAGCCGCGCGGAATGTGGAAATGCAGGCCGTCGGCGACGAGCGCGACGCCGATGAGCAACAGGAAGCTCAAGGCCAGCATCTTCGTCGTCGGATGATGCTCGATGAAGTGGCTGACGGTCTCGGAGGCGAAGTACATCACCGCGATCGCGACCATGACGGCCGCGATCATGACGCCGACCACATCGGCGATGCCGACGGCGGTGATGATGGAATCGATCGAGAACACCAGATCGATCAGCACCACCTGGATGATGACCGACGTGAAGCTCGACATCGCCGCCGCTCCGTTGCCGTCCTCGCCCTCCTCGCCCTCGATGCCGCGATGAATCTCGTGCGTGCCCTTGGCGAGCAGGAACAATCCGCCCGAGAGCAGGATCAGATCGCGCCAGGACAGATCGTAGTCGTAGATCGAGAGGATCGGCGTCGTGAGTTGCATGATCCACGTGATGCCGAGCAGCATGATGATGCGCATGCCGAGCGCGAGACCGAGACCGATCTGGCGGGCACGCTTCCGCTGCTCGGGCGGCAGCCGGGAGATGATCAGCGACAGGAAGACGACATTGTCGATGCCGAGCACGATCTCGAGCGCCGCGAGCGACAAGAAGCTCGCGATGATGGCGGGGTCGAAGATCGTGTCGAGCATGGGGTGAAAATCCTGTGGCAGGGTCGCTCCTGCGACTCTTGGCGATCGGGACGCAGGACGCAAGGGGGGAGTGCAGCGGGGCGCTGTCCGGTCGATCGGCATTCATGGTAGATCGTCGGACGGCCAAGGGAGGGGTGCGCGTGAGCACAGCGTTCGACTACGTCATCATCGGCGCCGGCTCGGCCGGCTGCGTCCTCGCCCACCGGCTTTCCGCCGCCCGCCATCGCGTGCTGCTGCTCGAGGCCGGCCCCAAGGATGGGGCCGTCGTCATCGACATGCCGGCGGCGCTGGGCCTGCTGCTCGGAAACGACCGCTACAATTGGTCGTTCAACACCGAGCCGGAGCCCTATCTCGACGGACGCCGGGTTTACGAGGCGCGCGGACGGGTGCTCGGCGGCTCCTCCTCGATCAACGGCCTCAACTGGGTGCGCGGCAACGCCTGGGACTACGACAATTGGGCCACCAAGGGTCTGCCGTCGTGGAGCTATGCGGGCGTGCTGCCCTACTTCAAGAAAGCCGAGACGTTCGACCGTGGCCCGAATGCCTGGCGCGGCGGCTCCGGACCGATGCGGATCGAGACCTGTCCAGCCGACAATCCGGTGTTCCAGGCGTTCCTGAAAGCCGGTGAGCAAGCCGGGCATCGGATCAATCCGGACCACAACGCGGAGCAGCAAGAGGGCATTCACGTCACCCAGCGCAATGTGCATGGCGGCCGGCGCTGGAGCACGTCGCGCGGCTACCTCAAGACACCCGGCGTGCCTCCCAACCTCACGATCGAGACGGGCGCGCGCGTCACGCGCATCGAGCTCGATGGCCGGCGGGCCGTCCGCGTCCACTACCGCTCGGGCGAAGCGACGCGCGCTGCCGAAGCCTCGCGAGAGATCATCCTCTCGGCGGGCGCACTGCAATCGCCGCACGTGCTGATGCTGTCGGGCATCGGCGATCCGGCAGAGCTGCGCCGGCACGGCATCGCCGTCGCCCACGCGCTCCCCGGCGTCGGACAGGGACTGAAGGACCACATCTCGCTACCGATGCAGTATCGCGTGACGAGGCCGGTCTCGATCGGCAGCCGGCTCGGCAGCAGCCTCGGGAGGCTCGCGATCGGCGCGCAGTGGCTGCTGTTCAAGCGTGGCCTCGGCGTCTCGAATTTCTTCGAGGTGGGCGGCTTCATCTCGACACGCCCGGGCTTGCCGGCGCCCAACATCCAATACGAGTTCGTGCCGATGATCGGCGAGATCGCGCACGGTTCCGTCAACCTCGACGACGGCATCCAGTACTACATGAGCCTGCAGCGCCCGAAGAATTCCGGTGCCGTAACACTCGCCAGCGCCGATCCGCTCGCCGCACCAAAATTCCAGTTCAACTACCTCTCCGATCCCGACGACATGGCGCAGATGGTCGAGGCGGTCAGGGCCACGCGCGAGATCGTGCGTCAGCGTGCCTGGGACGGGCTGCGCGGCGAGGAGGAGGCCCCGGGCGCCAACGCGACGACCGATGCCGACATCGCGCGCTGGATCCGCACGGCGGCCGCGACGAACTATCATCCCTGTTGCTCGTGCCGAATGGGCGTCGACGATCGTGCGGTGGTCGACGAGGCGGCCCGCGTCCACGGTCTGGAGGGCCTGCGCGTCGTCGACGCGTCGATCATGCCGGAAATCCCAACCGGCAATCTCAATGCCCCGACCATCATGATGGCGGAGAAGCTCGCCGATGCCATTCTCGACCGTTAGTACCGCCTGACGAACAGGCCGCGGGCCTCATAGACCTGCGCGGCCTCCTCGACGAAAGCGGCCATGCGGTTGGCGCCGTAAGTCTCGCGCAGCTCCCGCGCGGCTGCGAGAAGATCGTCTTTCGACTGCGCCCGCCCCGGCCGGAGCAGCTCGTAGATTCGCATGATGACGTCCTGCGGAACATCGGCGAGCTCGGCGGCGCGCTCGAAATTCTGCGCCAAGGTCGGCCGCCCCGCGGCTTGCGCGATCTCTCCCTGGAGCCTCAGGGCCTCAGGGGTGATCCGCAGATCCTCCAGCGTCACCTCGCCGGCGACCAGACGCTCGAGCGTCAGCTCGTCGAGGCGCTTGCCGCGCTGCCCCTCGATGAGCTCCGGCCGCTTCTCGGAGAGCGGATAGTCGGCGGTGGTGAGCTTGGCGGTCATGGTCGGCGCCTCGTGGATCGGCTGAGCTTATCGCGACACGCGGAAAGTCGATAGCCGGAGGAGCCGGCGCACATCATCGGTTGCCTGCCGGTTTTGATGCCTGCACCTGCGTCTTGAGGTGCCTCCAGATCGGCTCGACGCCTGGACGATGCCGCGCGGCCGGACGGGCGATCATGACGTAGGGCTGCGGTAGAAGCGCCGCCGGAGGGCCGACGGCCGTCAACGTGCCGCGTGCCAGATCGGCGGCGACGAGACTTTCCGGAAGCAGGGCCACGCCCATGCCGCGCCGCGCGGCCGTCGCGGCAACGACCAACCGGTCGACGCAGAGCCCCCGGCCCGCATCGGGTCGGCGTGCACTGCCGATCGCCGCGTGCCAATCGGCCCACGACTGGGCGTTGGCATACGTCGGTCCCCAATTCGTATGGATGAGCCTGTCGTCGGTGGCCGAGACAGCCCCCTCCGTCAGACCCGCCGCCAGCTCCGGCGCCGCGACCGGCAGCATGCGGTCCTGGAACAGCACCTCCACAGCATGATGGGGATAGGCCGTCGCGCCATAGGTGATGCGGATATCCACACCGCGCGCGGCAAAGTCGATGGGGTCCTCGCTCTCCTCGATGATCTGAATGCCGGCCCGCTCCGGCAGCTCCGCCAGCCGGGGCAGCAGCCAGAGCTCGCCGACGGACGCGATGACGGAAATCACGGCCCCCGGCCGCGACGTCCCGGCGCGCAGATGCTGGGCCGCCTCGCCGAGCTCTGCGAACGCGCCCGCGACCCGAACGAAGAGCTCGCGTCCGGCGTCGGTGAGCTCGATCCCGTTGGCATGGCGGTGGAACAATTGCTTGCCGAACCGGCCCTCGAGAACGCGGATGTGCTGACTGATGGCCGCCGCGCTGACGCCCAGTGCCCCGCCAGCCGAGACAAAGCTTCCGCTCCGCGCGGCCGCTTCGAACGCCTGCAGGGCGTTGAGGGGAAGTCGCTCGGCCACGCTGAAGCCTCTCAATCGACACTAAGTCTCGGGGACATCGCGGCGGACGCGAAAGCCGCATTCTCTGCACGATTGTCGTTCCACACTCGCTTCAGAGCAAGAAATTCTTAGCCTGGCCCATTTTTCTCCCCGTTGCACGCGCGCACGATCGCACCGACAGTCGGGCGAACTCTCACGCCGGAGCGCGCCATGAACACCCTCGTCGATCTTGCCGCCTATCCCCTCGATCGCCCCGATAGCGCCGCCTATGCGACGCTCGTGGCCCAGTGCCGCGCGCGGCTGGCCGAGGACGGCATGTTCGAGCTGCCGGGCTTCCTCCGCCCCGAGGCGGTCGAGACGGCCGTCCGCATGGTGGAGCCGGTGATGGCGAGCGACAGCTTCCGGCACGCGCGCCGCCACAATGTCTACTTCCGCGACACGGTCGACGGCCTGGCTGCGGATCACCCGGCGCTGGTGCCCCAGGAGACCATCAACCATACGGTGTGCGCCGATCAGATCCCCGGCAATCCGGTGATGAGCCTGTACGAGTGGCAGCCCTTCGTCGACTTTCTCGCCGCCACGATGAGCAAGCCGGCGCTCTACCGCATGGACGACCCGTTGGCGCGGGTGAATGTCCAGGCCAGCCGCGACGGCGAGGCGCTGAACTGGCATTTCGACCGCTCCGAGTTCACGACCACGATCCTCCTGCAGGCCCCCGACAGGGGCGGCGAGCTCGAGTACCGGAAGGATCTGCGCAGCGCCGACAACCCCAACTTCGACGGCGTTGCGGCCGTGCTGCGCGGCGAGGATCCGCTGGCCCGCAAGGCGAAGCTCAAGCCGGGCGCGCTCAACGTCTTTCGCGGCGTCGACACGCTGCACCGGGTCGTCCCCGTCGGGGGACCAGTCGAGCGGCTGGTGGCGATCTTCTCCTTCTTCGATCGGCCCGGCGTCACGATGACCGCCAAGGAGCAGGCCGGGTTTTACGGCCGGGCGGCAGCGGCCTGAGCACCCGCAAAGCCGATCGTTCCCGCTCCGCAAAACGGCTGGACAGGCCCTCTGGCGATTGTAGATATTGCCAAGCTTGGCAGCGTGAGCCTTGCATATCGCGGGTGCGTCGAACGTATAAGGAGCAGCAGAGTGCAATTTCAGGCGTTCAGATTGCTGGCCGTCGCCCTCATCGTCCTCATCGGGGCCACGGCCGCGTACGCCTGTCCACCCGGCACCGTGTTCTCGGCCTACAAGGGCAAGGGAAAGTGCATGCGCTATGGCGAGGGCAACAGTCCGGTCGCCACCTGCTACATCAAGAAGGGCCCGTGCGCGCAAGGCTGGGAGGCGCACAAGAAGAACTCCGATCGAAAGAACGAGTACTGCTGCCCGACCTCGCTCCCCAAATATCAACCGAGTTGCGAGTCGCAGTGCGAGCCCTTGCACAAGAGCGTTACGCCGCCCGATGAGGCCGAGCGGGTCTACCAGAATTGCATTCTACTCTGTGTGGGCGCCGATTATTTCTATTGCCCGGCGGTGAATGGCAATTACGTCAAGAAAAAGATCGGTCAGAGCTGCCAATAGAGACGGCAACTGCCGCCTGGTTGCCGCGCGCAAGGCGCCGGCGCAAACTGCGCCCGCGCCACAGCTCGGGACCCCGCTCATGCCCCTCTCCGACACGACCCGCCGGAAGCTCGCGACGGTCAGCACCGCAACGATCTGCACGGCCCTCTTCAAGCGTGGCTTCCGCAATCAAATGATCCAGGGCGCCGTGCCGCTCGATCCCGGCAAGCCCACGATGGTCGGCGAGGCCTACACCTTGCGCTACATCCCAGCGCGCGAGGATCTGAACCCGGTGAGCGTGTTCCAGAACCGCGCCCACCCGCAGCGCAAGGCCGTGGAAGAGTGCCCGCCCGGGCACGTCCTCGTCGTCGACAGCCGCAAGGATCCCCGCGCGGCGTCGGCGGGCGCGATCCTCGCCACACGCCTCATGAAGCGTGGCTGCGCCGGCATCGTCACCGATGGGGGACTGAGGGACGCGGCCGAGATCGCCAAGCTCGCCATGCCCGCCTTCCATCAGCGCCCGTCCGCGCCGACGAATCTGACGCTGCACCAGGCGATCGACATCAACGTGCCGATCGGCTGCGGCGACGCGCCGGTGTTCCCCGGCGACGTCATCGTCGGCGACAGCGACGGCTGCGTCGTCATTCCGGCCGGGATCGCCGACGAGATCGCCACCGAAGCCGTCGAGATGACCGCGTTCGAGGACTTCGTCACCGAGAAGGTGCACGAAGGCCGCTCGATCCTCGGCCTCTACCCGGCGACGGACGAGCAGACGAAGGTGGACTTTGCGGCGTGGCGGAAGGCGAAGGGGCGGTGAGCAGGTGAGGCGGCGGAACTGCCGGCGTCCGTTGAGTGACCAGACCACGCCGACGCGGCCTCGACCGTGCGCGTGCCTCTCAACGAGGAACAAACCCGGCGGACAACAGCGGCGCCGGAACGGAGAGGCGGTCGCTTAGCGAGTACCACTTGCATACTGCAACCATCATTGTATTCTCGCATTCATGAAAGACCTCGCTGCCGTCGCCATCCTCGGAGCTCTCGCGCAGGAGCACCGGATTCGCATTTTCCGGCTGCTCGTGAAGACGGGTCCATCGGGGTTGCCCTCCACCGACATCGCCGATCGAGCCGGGATCAGCGCCACCAGCGCGTCCTTTCACCTGAAGGAGTTGGAGCACGCAGGCCTCCTCACCGCGACGCGCCAGGGCCGCTACATCCGCTACGCGGTCCACGTCGAGACGATGCGCAAGCTGCTCGTCTATCTCACGGAAGAGTGCTGCCAGGGCCGGCCGGAGCTGTGCGGCGCGGACTTCGTGCGTGCTCGCGCCGTTTGCAGCCCGAAGGAAAAATGCCGATGACAGGCGAGCGCGTGCACAATGTGCTCTTCCTCTGCACCCATAACTCGGCACGCTCGGTGATCGCCGAGTGCGTCATGAACCGGCTGGGTCGCGGACGTTTCAAGGGGTTCAGCGCCGGCAGCATGCCGAGCGGGCGCGTCCACCCGATGGCGCTCGATCTCCTCGGATCGCTCGGCTACGAGATCGCGGGCCTCGCCTCGAAGTCATGGCAGACATTTGCCGAGCCCGGCGCTCCCGCGATGAGCTTCGTCTTCACGGTTTGCGACAACGCGGCCCACGAGGTGTGCCCGGTGTGGCCGGGCCAGCCCACGACGGCGCACTGGGGCTTGCCCGACCCGTCGGCCGTCGCGGGCACGGAGGCCGAGAAGCTCTACGCCTTCGCCGAGACGCACCGGATGCTGACGCGGCGCATCGAGGCCTTCGTCAACCTGCCGCTCGCCTCCCTCGAGCGCCTGTCGCTGAAACGGCAGCTCGACACGATCGGGCACATGGATGAGAGCGCCACCCTCGGCGCGCGACGCGCCTGATGGCCTTTCGCCGATCATCCCTGTCGGCACCCGACGTGCCGATGCACACCACGAGGCCTCGATGTCGACGTTCGAACGCTATCTGACACTGTGGGTCGGGCTGTGCATCGTGCTCGGCATCGCGCTCGGGCACGCCTTCCCGGTGATCTTTCAGGCCATCGGCACGGCCGAGATCGCCAAGGTCAATCTGCCGGTCGCCCTGCTGATCTGGCTCATGATCATTCCGATGCTGCTCAGAATCGATTTTGCAGCGCTCGGGAAAGTGCGGGAGCACTGGCGCGGCATCGGCGTGACGCTCTTCATCAACTGGGCCGTCAAGCCGTTCTCCATGGCGCTGCTCGGCTGGCTCTTCATCGGCGGGCTCTTTCGTCCCTATCTCCCGCCCGACCAGATCAACAGCTACATCGCGGGCTTGATCCTGCTCGCGGCAGCCCCCTGCACCGCCATGGTCTTCGTCTGGAGCAATCTCTCCAAGGGCGAGCCCCACTTCACGCTGAGCCAGGTCGCCCTCAACGACGTCATCATGATCGTGGCTTTCGCGCCGATCGTCGGTTTGCTGCTCGGCCTTTCGGCGATCACGGTTCCCTGGGCGACGTTGCTGCTTTCGGTCGTCCTCTACATCGTCGTCCCGGTCGTGATCGCCCAGATCGTGCGCCGGGCCATACTGGCGAGGGGCGGAGAGCCGGCGCTCGCTCGCCTGCTCAGGACGCTGCAGCCGATCTCGCTCCTCGCGTTGCTTACGACGCTGGTGCTGCTGTTCGGCTTCCAGGGCGAGCAGATCCTCGCGCAACCGCTCGTCATCGCGCTGCTGGCGGTGCCGATCCTGATCCAGGTCTACTTCAATTCGGGGCTTGCCTATCTGCTCAACCGCGCGGCGGGCGAAGCGCACTGCGTGGCGGCGCCATCCGCCCTGATCGGGGCGAGCAACTTCTTCGAGCTCGCCGTCGCCGCCGCCATCAGCTTGTTCGGCTTCAACTCCGGCGCGGCGCTGGCGACCGTCGTCGGCGTGCTCATCGAGGTGCCGGTGATGCTGTCGGTCGTGAAGATCGTCAATGCGACGCGCGACTGGTACGAGGCCGCGCCAGCGGTACGGCGACGGATGGGGACGTGATGTTCCCTACCGCCGATCGACCTTCGTCGAGAGGATGATCGCCGACTCCGTCTCCTCGACGCCGGTCGTCTCGCCGATGCGGTCGAGCACCTCGTCCAGGTCCTCGGCACTTTCGGCGCGGAGCATGGCGATGAGATCGAACTTGCCGGAGACGCTGTAGAGCGTCTCGATCTCGGGGATCTTCTTCAATCGCGTGATCACCTCGGCGATGCGGCGCGGCTCGACCTCCACGATGACGAAGGCCTTCACGCCCTTCGCCTCCGTATCGCTTCTTAGCCGCAGCGTGTAGCCCTCGATCGTACCGTCGCGCTCGAGCTTCTTGAGCCGGTCCTGCACGGTCGTGCGCGACAGCCCGAGCTTGCGCGCAAGGCTCGCCGTCGATTCGCGCGCGTCGAGCTTCAAGAGCGCGATGAGTTGCTTATCCTTGTCGGTCGCCATTCCGGCACTTTGACGGATCGTCCGTCGATTCGCCACCCTAGAGTCCATCATGACTCATATCGACGGATAGCAACCGTCGCATGAAACCATCATTTTCCTGCTCGTTGAATCGTCCCACGAACCCGGAGGGTCCTTGAATGAAGCAGATGCAGGCCACTCGTGCAGGCCGTCCCGTCGCCCGGATCGGGCGCTCGCGTGTTCCGTCGGTGTTCGCCGACGCCATGGACGTGGCGGCGCGGCGCAGTCCCGAGGAGCCCGTGTTCTGCTTCGACCGGTCGGCGCTTGCCGCGCGAGCCGAGGCCTTCATCGCGGGCTTCCCCGGCGAGGTCTCCTATGCCGTCAAGTCGAACCCCTCCCCCGAGGTTCTCTTGACGCTTAGCGGTGCCGGCGTCGCCACCTTCGACGTCGCCTCGATCCCCGAGATCGAGACGGTGCGCCATATCGCGCCGCGTGCCCGCCTGCACTACCACAACCCGATCAAAGCGCGGCCTGAGATCGCCAAGGCCTACGGCTACGGCGTGCGCCGGTTCTCGGCCGACTCGGCCGAGGAGATCGCAAAAATCCTGGACGTCACCGGCGGCGACAGCTCGGTCGAGATCGCGGTGCGGTTCTGCCTCGCTACCGCCGGCAACGCCGTGCACGAGTTCTCCTCCAAGTTCGGCGCCCGTCCGGCGCTGGCTGTCGAGCTCGTGCGCATGGTTGCGGCCGCCGGCTTGAAGCCTGTGATGACCTTCCATCCGGGCTCGCAGTGCACGGATCCTGAGGCCTATCGCCGTCATATCCTGACTGCGGCCGAGATCGCCCGGGAGGCCGGCGTGCACTTGGAGACGCTCAACGTCGGTGGCGGCTTCGCGGCCGACTACACGGAGTCGCGGGCGCCGGAGCTTGGTCAATACTTCCGCGTCATCGGCGCGGCGGTCATCGAGGCGTTCGGTGAGGTCAACCCGCCCAAGCTCGAGTGCGAGCCCGGCCGCGGCATGGTCGCCGCCGCGGTCTCGCTGCTCGTGCGCGTGAAGCTCGCCAAGCACGGCCTGGGTCAGGTGTTCATCAACGACGGTATCTACGGCGGCCTCATGGAGTGCTACCAGGCGCCGAAGCTGCAGCCGTTCGTGCGGGTCATCCGCGATGGCAAGGTGCTCGAGGGCGAGACGAAGCCGTTCGTCGTCTTCGGCCCGACCTGCGACTCGCTCGACCGCCTGCCGAACCCGGCCAAGCTGCCGGAGGGCATCACCGAGGACGACTATCTCGAGTTCGCCGGCCTCGGCGCCTACGGCATGGCGACCTCGACCCGCTTCAACGGCTACGGCGCCGGCGACCTCGTGCCGGTCGAGCGGGTGTTCAGGGGTTGACGGGATCGAGTTTGAACGGAAGGCGGGCTGGCATGGAACGCCGCGAGCGTCTCTATGCCGGCCGTCGCCTATCGACCGCTTCCATGCTATCCGTTTAGGAGTATTGGATCGCCGCCGTCTTGCCGTGTTGGAGCATCGAAGTGGCCGAGAGCAGAACCTATAGCGTGGTCCTCGAACCCGTCGAAGAGGGTGCGTTCTTGGTGCGCGTGCCCGCGCTGCCCGAGGTCGTCACCGGTGGTGACACCGAGGAGGAAGCGCTCGCCATGGCCCGTGATGCCATCGAGCTCGTGCTCGCCAGCCGCGCCGAGCGCGGCGAGGATATTCCCAACGAGATTGGCAAGGCCCGCGTGCGTGAGCTGACGGTTTCGCTCGCGGCATGATGGCCCGCGTTCCCGCCGTAACGGCTCAACGACTGATGCGTGCGCTCGAAAAGGCCGGCTTCGAGGTGGTGAGGTCGACTGGCAGTCACCACCGATTGGTGCATCGAGACGATGCGACGCGCGCGACCACAATTCCCGTTCAAAAAGGGTGCGATCTGCCGCGTCCGTTCGTGGCTGCAATCCTGAAACAAGCGCGTTTGACGATCGAGGAGCTCGTGGAGCTGCTCTGAACGATTGATCAAGTCTGCCCTGTCCTTCCGCCGATTGACACTGCCTGTCGCCGTCTGCATTTCTCTCGAATGTTCCGAGGGAAACGTGATGTCGCGCGACGGCTCTTGCCAATGACGGATGCAGCGGCGAGCGCACCCCCCACCCGCGGCCCCGTCTTCGGCATCCTGCTCAAGGTCGCCTCGACGTTCGTGTTCACGGTCATGGTCGCGTGCGTGAAGGCGGCGACCGTTACTGTGCCGGTCGGACAGGTGATGTTCGCGCGCTCGTTCCTCGGCCTCGTGCCGGTGCTGACCTACCTCGCGGTGCGCGGCGAGCTTCGCCACGCCGTCAAGACCCAGCGCCTGGGCGGGCATTTCCTCAGATCCAGCGTCGGCGTCTGCTCGATGGCGCTGTGGTTCACCTGTCTCGCCCTCATTCCCCTCCCAGAGGCGCTCGCCATCGGCTATGCCTCGCCGCTCGTCACGGTGGTTTTCGCCGCCCTCTTCCTCGGCGAGACGGTGCGCGTCTATCGCTGGTCGGCGGTGGCGGTCGGCTTCTTCGGCATCCTCATCATCTTAGGCCCGCGGTTCTCGCCGGAGACGCTCGCGGGCGCAGGCACGCGCGAGACGATGGGCGCGCTCGCTGCGCTTGCCTCCGCCTTCACAGCAGCCGGCGCCATGGTGCTCATCCGCCGCCTCATCACCACCGAGTCGACGCCCTCGATCGTCGTCTATTTCTCTCTCATCGCCTCGGGCTTCGCGCTGCTGACGCTGCCCTGGGGCTGGGTCTGGCCGGATGCCTGGCAGGCGACCCTGCTCGTCCTTTCGGGGCTGCTCGGCGGCGTCGGACAGATCCTCATGACCGAGAGCTATCGCCACGCGGACGCCTCGACGATCGCCACCTTCGACTATTCCGGCATGATCTGGGGTCTGCTCGTGGGCTATCTGCTGTTCGGCGAGACGGCGGAGCCGATCGTCCTCATCGGCATGGCGATCGTCATCGCGGCCGGCCTCTTCATTATCTGGCGCGAGCGCCACATCGGCCACGCCCGGCCCAAGCAGGGCAAGCTGCAGCCACCGGGGTTGTAACGGCGCTTAATCGGCTACGCACGAAAGCCATGCTATGCTTGCTCCCCGAGCGACGGGGAGACCAATCCGGCATGCCGGCACGCCTTGCCTATCTGACCTTGGTGCTCGGCATCCTCGCCGCTGCCGTGCTGATAAGGATCGCCGATCCGCTGCCGGTCGCGGGGCTGAGGAACCTGTTGTTCGACGGCTACCAGCGCATCTCCCCGCGCCTCTACGATCCCGCTCTCCCCGTCCGCATCGCCGACATCGACGAGGAGAGCTTGAGCCGGCTCGGCCAGTGGCCCTGGCCGCGCACGACGCTCGCCGAGCTGATCCGAAAGTTGCAAGCGCAAGGCGCCGCCGTCATCGCCTTCGACATGGTCATGGCGGAGCCCGACCGTCTCTCGCCCGAGGCGGTGCTCAAGCGCCTGCCCGAAGGCCTCGCCGACGACCGCCTCAAATCCGAGATCGCCAAGCTGCCGACGCACGACTCGCTGATGGCACAGGCCATCGCCGGCGCGCCGGTTATCATCGGCTTCGCTGGCACGGAGCACCCGACCGAGCCGCTCGGGCCACCGAAGGCCGGGTTCGCCTTCGCCGGCGATGATCCGACCCCCTACGTGCCGGCGTTCGCGGGCGCCGCGCAGAGCCTCCCCATCCTCGGCAACGGCGCGACCGGGCTCGCCTCCCTCAATTGGGTCCCGGAGGTCGATCAGGTGGTCCGGCGGCTGCCCGTCGTCGTCAATGTCGCGGGAAAGCTCTACCCGAGCCTCGCCGCCGAGAGCCTGCGCGTCGCCTTCGGCGCGTCGAGCCTCCTCGTCAAGACCGCGGGCGCCAGCGGCGAGGAGGACTTCGGCGCCAAGACCGGCATCGCCGCCATCCGCATCGGCGACATCGAGGTCGCGACCGACGAAGGCGGACAGCTCTGGCCGCGCTTCACCAAGACGGATCGCCAGCGCTTCGTGCCGGTCTGGAAAATCCTCGCCGGTGACGTGCCCGACACCGAGATCGCCGGACGCATCGTGCTCGTCGGCGCGAGTGCGGCGGGGCTCCTCGACCTGCGCTCGACGCCCGTCGATGCCGCTGTCCCCGGCGTCGAGGTGCACGCCCAGGCGATCGAGCAGATGCTGCTCGGCAATGCCTTGAGCCGGCCCGACTTCATGACGGGGGCCGAGGTGCTCTATCTCATCGCCGTCGGCGCCCTCATCAGCTTTCTCATCTATCGCTCGGGCGCCGCCGTCGGCGCGACGCTCGGCGCGCTCATGATCGTCGCCGTCGGCGCCATCTCCTGGCTCGCCTATTCGCGGCTCGGCTGGCTCGTCGATCCGGTCTATCCGACGCTCGCGGTGACGCTGCTCTACATCGCCGGCACGGTCTATCTCTACCTGCGCACCGAAGGCGAGAAGCGCCGCGTCCGCACCGCTTTCAGCCGCTACATGTCGCCCGATATGGTGGCCGAGCTCGCCGCCAATCCGGGACGCCTGAAGCTCGGCGGCGAGATGCGCGAGATGACGCTGCTGTTTGCCGACGTGCGCGGCTTCACGACGATCTCGGAAGGCCTCGATGCGGAGACCCTGACGCGCTTCGTCAATCGCCTCTTCACGCCCTTGAGCAACGTCATCCTCGATCACCGGGGCACCATCGACAAATACATGGGCGACGCGGTGATGGCGTTCTGGAATGCGCCGCTCGACGATGCCGAGCACGCGCGGCGGTCGGCGGAGGCGGCCCTCGCCATGCTGACGGCACTCGAGGAGCTCAACGGCACGCTCGTGCAAGAGGCAGAGGCGGAGGGTCGCCCGCCCAAACCGATCAAGATCGGCATCGGCCTCAACACCGGGCACTGCTGCGTCGGCAATCTGGGCTCCGAGCAGCGGTTCGATTACTCCGTCATCGGCGACGACGTGAACATCGCGTCCCGCCTCCAGGACCTGACGAAGGCCTATGGCGTCTCCATCATCGCGGGCGAGAGCACCTATCGCGCCTCGAGCGACATGGCCTATCTACCGCTCGGCACGGTCAGCGTGCGCGGCAAGCAGGTGGGGACGCGGATTTACGCGCTTCTGGGTGATCGCTCGGCGGCCGAAACGACGGCCTTCCGTCACCTTCTCGCCCGGCATGCCGAGCTCATGGCCGCGCTGGACGCGCGCGACACCCGGCGTGCAAAAGAGCTTCTGGAAAGCTTGAGAGGGCTTGCACCGGACGATCTCTCCGGGCACTTAGACTATCTATCGGGGTTGCTCGAGGCGATGACACCGCAACCGAGCGCTCCCGCGGACGGCACCGGCACTCCCGCCACGCCGCCGCGTTGAGTCGAGGAGCGCGATGGCCGTCACGGCTCAGACGATCCTGCTGGCGATCTGCGTGCTCATGATCAAGCACTGGGTCGCCGATTTCCTGTTGCAGACCGTCTGGCAGGTTCACAACAAGGGCCGCTACGGGCACCCCGGCGGTCTCTTGCACAGCGCCATTCACGTCGTCTGCACGCTACCGGTGTTCGTCGTCCTCGCGCCGCCGACGCTCAGCTACGGCTTGAGCCTGCTCGCGGGCGAGTATCTGTTCCACTACCATGTCGACTGGACGAAGGAGCAGCTCAACCGGACGCTGGGCTTGAAGCCCGATATGTCCGGCTTCTGGTACCTGCTGGGTCTCGACCAGCTCATCCACGGCCTGACGTATGTCACCATCGTCTGGCTGCTGTTGCCGGCGTAAGGCGACTACGCCGCCGGCCTGTCCGCGAAAGCGCTGCTCAGCGCCGCGATATGCTCTGGCCCCATGCCGCAACAGCCGCCGAGGATGGTCACGCCGAGATCGCGCCATTCGCGAGCGGCGTCCACCAGCGCGTCCGGCGCGATGATGTCGACGAACTGCCAGCTCGGCATCTTGAAGAATCCGGATTCCGGATACGCGCCGAGCGGCCCTTGCCAGTGCTTGCGGATGATCTGCAGAGCCGGTGTCACGTCGTTGACGTTGCAGTGCATGACCGAGCAGGCTTTGGCGCCCGTCGCCATCAACGGCGCGACGATTTCCTCGAGCGTCCAGTCGTGGCGGCCAAAGCCCGCAAGCGCGCCATCGGGACGCCGCTCGACGCTGATTCCGACCCAGACGGGCAGGCCGGTCGCCACCGCTGCCTCCGTCGCCCACAGCGAATGATCGCGGTCGCGCATCATCTCCATCAGGATGAGATCGACGCCCGCGGCCTTGAGCCCTTCTGCCTTGCGTTGCAGGAGCGGGCGGGACTTGGCTTCGTCCCAAGCGTCGGGCGGCATCGAGCGGTCGGTGCCGACGATGACCGGCCGCATCGCCGAAAACGAGCCGGCGACCGCGACCGGCCGCGCGACGCCGGCCTCGCCGACCGCCTCCCGCGCCAACCGCACGGCGGTCGTGTCGATCGCCGCGAGCTCGCCGAGCTTTCCGTGATAGTCGAGCGAGAAGACGCTGGAGGCAAAGGTATTGGCCGTCACCACCTCGGCGCCGGCGCGGATATAGTCGCGATGCACCTCGCGGATGATCGGCTGGTCGGTCAACGTCGCCGCCGCGCACCAGGTCTGATCGCTCATCTTTGCGCCGCGGCGCTCGAGCTCCGTGCCCGTGCCGCCGTCGAGGATGATGGTCTCGCCCCGGGCGAGCTTGTCGTCGAGGAAGGTCATGGTTGCCGTGTCGCTCTAGCGGTTGCGCGGGGTGCTGCAACGGCATATCCCGGCACGACCCTCGGCGCAACGCGTGGCGGCGACGCTGCGTGACCGTTGCCATGCCCAGTGAGGGCGCCGGCCGGGGCGCGATCCCGGCTCGCGCGCCGCTCGCGGACGACGCCCGTGATGGCATTGGCAAAGAGGGCGGAGAGCAGAATGCTCCCCCCGACCAGCATCAAAACGCCCGCCGTCTCGCCGAACACCAACCACACCCAGATCGGGCTCAGCACCACCTCCGTCATGGCGAGCAGCGTGCTTTCGGCGGCCGGAACATGACGGGAGCCGAGCGCATAAAGCACCAGGCCCAAGCCCAGCGCGCCGATGCCGAGTACCACGGCGATCGCCGTGTCGTGCCACGACAGCACGAGCGGCTGGCCGGCGACGGCGATCGCCACGGCCGAGGCGATGCTGGCGAAGATGCCGCCGAGCAGCACGGCGGTGAGCGAGTCGCCGCGCGTCTCCATGCGCATGGCGATCGTGAAGATCGCGAAGAACATGGCGCAGACGAGCCCGGCGACATTGCCGATGACCTTACCCGCCGAGAGCCCGTCGTAGACCATGATGGCCACCCCCGACAGCCCGACGACGATCATGATCCAGGTGACGAGCCTCACCTTCTCGCCGAGCACGATTCGGCCGAGGATCGCAGCGAAGAACGGCGCGGTCGCGAGTAGAAAGACGGCGTTGGCGACGGTCGTCTCCTTGAGCGAGACGATGCTGCCGGTGAACGCGAAGACGAGCATCAGGCCGCCGATGATGGTGGCCGTTCCCGTCTGATACAGCGCCCGATCGAGCCGTCCGCCGTGCCGGATGGCGATGAAGATCGTCAGCGCCGGGATCATTCCGAGCGATCGATAGAGCAGGATCTGCAGCGGCGAGGCGTTCTCCATGAAGCGGACGCCGAGCCCCATCATCGACCACACCGTGCCGGCCAGCAGCACCATGACGACGCCGGCGGCATAGCCGGATCGGTTGGCGGAGGCATCGGCTGAGGCCATGGGGCGGGTCGCGCTCGAGGTTACTGAGATGGGCAGTGTATCGCGGAGTGCGCCCGGCATGGTCGAAATTGGCGCGGCGCAAGACTGACATGCGAAATCGGCTGCGGGCTGTTGGCTTCAATGCCCCAAGATCTGGCTCAAAAACAATTTTGTCCGATCCGACCGCGGATTTGCGAAGAATTCTTTCGGCGGCGCCTGCTCGACGATCTCGCCCTTGTCCATGAACACGACCCGGTCGGCGACCTCGCGGGCGAACCCCATCTCGTGGGTGACGACGAGCATCGTCATGCCTTCACGCGCGAGATCGACCATCACCTCGAGCACCTCCTTGATCATTTCCGGATCGAGCGCCGAGGTCGGCTCGTCGAACAGCATGATCTTGGGACTCATGCAGAGCGAGCGGGCGATCGCGACGCGCTGCTGCTGGCCACCGGAGAGCTGGCCTGGATACTTGTTGGCCTGCTCGGCGATCCGGACTCGCTCGAGATACTTCATCGCCGTCGCCTCGGCGTCGGCCTTCGACATCTTGCGCACCCAGACGGGCGCAAGCGTCAGGTTCTGCAGCACGGTCAGGTGTGGAAACAGATTGAAGTGCTGGAACACCATGCCGACCTCGCGGCGCACCTGCTCGATGTTCTTGACGTTCTCGTCGAGCCGCGTGCCGTCGACCGTGATCGAGCCCTGCTGATGATCCTCGAGCTTGTTGATGCAGCGGATCAGCGTCGACTTACCCGAGCCCGAGGGGCCGCAGATGACGATGCGCTCCCGCCGCGCGACATCGAGATCGATATCGCGCAGCACGTGGAACTGGCCGTACCACTTGTTGAGCTTCTCGATGGCGATGATCGGCCCGCCGGCCGTCCCGGCGCTTTCGGCGATCGATGGGGCGGCTGTGGCCATGGCGGTCCTCACCTGCGCTCGCCCTTGCGGGTGAACGTCTCCAGATAGCGGCTGTAGCGCGCGAGCGTGTAGCAGAACACGAAGTATATGAGGGCCAAGAAGATCAGGCCCTCGACGTAGAACGGCCGCCAGGTCGGATCGTTGGCGGCGAGGCGTGTCGTGCCGAGCAGATCGAACAGCCCGATGATGAGCACGAGGCTCGTATCCTTGAAGCCGGCGATGAAGGAGTTGACCATCGGCGGAATGACGAGGCGCAGCGCCTGCGGCAAGATGATGAAGCTCATCTTGTTCGGATACGAGAGCCCGAGACTGTCGGCCGCCTCGAACTGGCCCTTGGGGATCGCCTGTAGGCCCGCGCGTACCACCTCGGCGAGATAGGCGGCGCTGAACAGGATCACGGCGACCTGGGCGCGCAGCAGCTTGTTGATGTCGAAGCCCTGCGGCAGGAACAACGGGATCATCAGGCTCGCCATGAACAGCACGGTGATGAGCGGCACGCCGCGCACGAGCTCGATGAAAGCGGTCGAGACGGCGCGAATCACGGGCAGCTGCGAGCGCCGTCCCAGCGCCAGCGCGATCGCGAGGGGAAAGGAGAAGACGATGCCGTTGACGGAAAGGATCAGCGTCAGCGGCAGCCCGCCCCACTGATCCGTCGTCACGAAGGGTAGCCCCAGCACGCCGCCCCACATCAGCACGCCCATGGCGATGATGCCGCCGGCCCAGGCGTAAGCGAGCCAGCGCCGCCAGAACGCCGGCACCATGCTGACGCCGATCAGCACCAGCAGCAGGATCACCATCAGCCCCGGCCGCCATTGCTCGGCGTACGGATAGGTGCCGAACAGGATCAGCCGCCACTTCTCGGCGATGATGCCCCAGCAGGCGCCGACGCCCGCCGCCGCGCGGCACGCTTCGGGATCGGGCCGCCAGATCGCATTGATGATGGCCCAGTCGAGGAACGGCGGTACGGCGCGCCACAGGATGTAGAGGCAGATCAGCGTGACGATCGCGTTGCCCCAGCTGGCGAACAGGTTCTTGCGGGCCCAGGCGACGGGACCGGGCCGCTCGCTGATCGGCGCGGGGCGCGCGGCGATGTCCGCCATCTAGCGCTCCACCAATTGGATGCGCCGGTTGTACGAATTCATCAGGAACGAGGTGACGAGGCTCGTCGTCAGATACACCGCCATGAAGATGACGATCACCTCGATCGCCTGCCCCGTCTGGTTCAGCGTCGTGTTGCCGACGCCGACGAGATCGGGATAGCCGACGGCAACCGAGAGCGACGAGTTCTTCGTGAGATTCAAATACTGGTTCGTGGTCGGCGGAATGATCACCCGCAAGGCTTGCGGCAGGATCACCTTGCGCATGATCACGCCTTCGGAAAGCCCGAGCGAGCGTCCGGCCTCCGTCTGTCCGTGCGCAACCGCCATGATGCCGGCCCGCGTGATCTCGGCGATGTAGGCCGAGGTGTAGATCGACAGCCCGCCGAGCACCGACATGAACTCGGGACTGATGTTGTATCCGCCCTGGAAATTGAACCCCTTGAGCTCGGGAACGCTCATCTCGGAGGGCGCCCCCGCCAGCAGCCAAACCAATACGGGCAGCCCGATGACGATCGCCGCGCCGATCGACACGACCGGCATCGCCTGACCGGTGCTGTCCTGCCGCGCCTTGGCCCAGCGTGCGAACGCCCAGGCGAGGATCGCTCCGACGGGAACCGCCCACAGAGCCCAGTGCCAGCCCGGCGCATCGATCGGCACGGGAAGATAGAGTCCCCGCTGCGTCAGGAAGAAGCCCGCCGCCGGTACGAAGGCCTCTCGGATCGGCGGCAGCAGATAGGTGACGGCCGTGTACCAAAGGATGATGTGCAGCAGAATCGGCACGTTCCGCAGGAAATTCACGTAGACGGCGGCGAGCTTGGCGACGAGCCAGTTCTTCGACAGGGACAGGATGCCGACGAGGATGCCGAGCACGGTCGCGATGACGATGCCGAGAACGGAGACCTTGAGAGTGTTCAAGAACCCGACCAGCAGCGCGCGGCCATAGGGCGAGGCAGCGCTGTAGGGGATGAGGCTCTCGCCGATCTCGAAGCGGGCCTCGCGATCGAGGAAGGCATAGCCGGTCGCGATCTTGCGGCTTTCCAGATTGATGATGGTGTTGTGGATCAGGTAGGCGAGCCCGCCGGCAACGAGCGCGAAGACGAGGATCTGGAAGACGAAGCCGCGGGCGGAGCGATCGCGGACGAGCAGGCCCGACACGAAGGCGACGAGGCCGACGACGGGCGCCGCCCAGAGCGTCGTCTCGACGACGGCACGCAGATGACCGGCGTAGGTCGCGGCCACCACCAGCGCGAGAATGCCGCCGGCCAACCCGATCGCCAGCGTGTTGGCGGACAGAGTGGAGCCGTTGGTGCCCGGCCTCGTTGCGGTCAGAGCCATCGAGCCGCCGTCCGAAAAATAGGGGCAGGGAGAGGTGAGGGCCGCGCCACCGGCACGGCCCCCGATCGCGTCAGGCTCAGCGCATCGGCGGGGCGTACATCAGGCCGCCCTTGTTCCACAGCGCGTTGATGCCACGCTCGAGGCCGAGCGGCTTGATGTTGCGGTCGTAGATCTCACCGTAGTTACCGACCGCCTTGATGGCGCGCACGGCCCAGTCCTCGTCGACGCCGAGCGCCTCGCCGTTGCCGGACGTCTTGCCTTCGGCGTTCTTGGCGCCGAGCAGCGCCTGCACGTCCGGGTCCTTGGTCGTCGTCACCATCTCGGCGACGTTGGCCTGCGTGATGCCGCTCTCTTCCGCCTGGAGGAGTGCGTACACCGTATAGCGGACGATGTCGGTCCACTGCTCGTCACCCTGGCGAACCGCCGGTCCGAGCGGCTCTTTCGAGATGATCTCGGGCAGGATCATGTGGTCGGCGGCGCCGTTCGGGATGTCGTTCTTGAGCTGCGAGGCGAGGCCGGAAGCATCCGTCGTATAAACGTCGCAGCGGCCGGAGGTGTAGGCCGCCAGAACCTCTTGCTGGTTCTCGATGACGACCGGCTTGAACTCCATGCCATTGGCGCGGAAGTAGTTCGACAGGTTGAGCTCGGTCGTCGTGCCGGTCTGCACGCAAACCGTCGCGCCGTTGAGCTCCTTGGCGCTCTTCACGTTGAGCTTCTTGGGCACCATGAAGCCCTGGCCGTCGTAGAAGGTGACGTTCGTGAAGTTGAGGCCGAGCTTGGTGTCGCGCTGCAGCGTCCAGGTGGAGTTGCGCGAGAGCATGTCGATCTCGCCGTTCTGGAGCGCGGTGAAGCGCTGCTGAGCGGAGAGGCCGATGAATTTGACTTTGTTGGGATCGCCCAGAACGACGGCCGCGACCGCACGGCAGACATCGACGTCGAGGCCGCTCCAGACACCGGCGCTGTCGGGCAGCGAGAAGCCGCCGAGGCCGGTGTTGACGCCGCATTTGAGCTCGCCGGCCGCTTTCACCGCCGCGAGCGTCGGGCCGTCGGCCGCGAGCGCACTACCGGCGACAGCGACCGACAGGAGCGTCGCGCCTGCCAGAGACTTGAGCAACTGCATCAGGTTTCCTCCGAAGTTTGCGCCAACCGTACTGTCAGCGTTCTGAGACAAGGCTAGTACAGGTAGCCGTGGCCGTCCATCGGCGGCATCGCATGTCGTGAATTGAATTTCTTCGTTGCCACGCGCCCGCAACAGGGTTTCGATGGTGCGCTGCACACGACCGCGGGGAGCTTCATTGCCGTGACCACGACCGCATTTCCCAAGCTGTTTGCACCGATCACGATCGGCGGAGCTACGATCCGCAACCGCATCCTGTCGACCGGCCACGACACGGCGATGGGTCACGACGGCAAGATCACCGATCGCCTCGTCGCCTACCAGGAGGCCCGCGCGCGGGGTGGGGCCGGCCTCATCGTCGTCCAGGTGGCCGGTGTCCACCGCACGGCACTGTACACGCCGCATGTGCTGATGGTGCATACGGATGCCTGCATTCCGGGATATGCGCGCCTCGCGGACGCCGTTCACCGGCACGGCGCGACGATCTTCGGCCAGTTGTTCCATCCCGGTCGCGAGGTGATGGAGGGCAAGGAGGGGATCATCCCGCCGGGCTATGCCCCCTCCGCCGTCCCCAACAGCCGCTTCCGCACGATGCCGATCCCGATGACGGCGGCCCTCATCGCCGATGTCGTCAAGGGATACGGCGATGCGGCGCTCAGGATGCAGACGGCCGGGCTCGACGGCTGCGAGATCGTTGCCTCGCACGGCTATCTGCCGGCGCAGTTTCTCGATCCCCGAGCCAACCGCCGCACCGATGCCTATGGCGGTACGCGCGACAACCGCATGCGGCTCATCCGCGAGATCGTCGAAGACATTCGCTCCAAGACACGCCCCGGATTTGCAGTCGGCATCCGCATCTCGGGCGACGACAAGGACACCGACGCGCTCGATCCGAGCGAGATCGTCGAGATCTGCCGGCAGTATGATCGCGAGGGCGGGCTCGACTATTTCAACGTCATCGCCGGGACATCGGCCACCATCCAGGGCGCTGTCCACATCGTGCCGCCGATGGCGCTCGAGACGGGATATGTCGCGCCGTTCGCGGCAGCCGTGAAAGCGGCCGTGAAGGTGCCCGTGCTCGTCGCGGGCCGCATCAACCAGCCCCAGATCGCGGAAACCGTCATCGCCTCCGGCCAAGCCGATATGTGCGGCATGACGCGGGCGCTGATCGCCGATCCCGAGATGCCGAACAAGGCGCGGACTGACCGCAGCGAGGACATCCGCGCCTGCATCGCCTGCAACCAGGCCTGCATCCACCACACCCATCGCGGCTATCCGATCTCCTGCATCCAGCATCCGGTCTCGGGCCGTGAGCTGACGCATGCCGTGACGCCGGCAAAAGCCAGGAAGCGCGTGCTCGTCGCCGGTGCAGGCCCGGCCGGCATGAAGGCTGCCGCAGTGGCGGCGGAACGCGGCCACGACGTCGTGCTCTACGAAAAAGGACGGCAGTCCGGCGGACAGGTGCTACGCGCGCAGCTCCTGCCGCGGCGGGCCGAGTTCGGCGGGTTGGCGACGAACCTCCACCGCGAGTGCGAGCGGGCGGGCGTGCGGATCGTTCTCGGCAGCGCTGCCGATCTCGCGGTCGTGGAGAAAGAAGCGCCTGACGCTGTCATCGTCGCGACCGGTGGCCGCCCCTACTGGCCGGACCTCGCCGGTCGCGAGACGGCGCACGTGCTCGATGCCTGGCAGGTGCTCGACGGCGCCAATGTCGGCGCCTCGGTCGTCATCGCCGATTGGCGGCCGGACTGGATCGGCGTCGGGCTCGCCGAGAAGCTCGCGCGGGAAGGTTGCCGCGTGCGGCTGTGCGTCGAAGGGCTGGGGGCCGGCGAGATGCTGCCCTGGTACGTGCGCGACCAGCAGGCCGGGGTTTTGGCGGCCCTCGGCGTCGAGGTCGTGCCGTACGCGCGGCTCTACGGGATCGATGGCACCACCGTCTATTTCGAGCATGCCGCGAGCGGCGCGCCGCTCGTGATGGAGGCCGCCGATACGCTCGTGCTCGCCCAAGGCCACGCGCGCAACGACACGCTCGAGTTGAGTCTCGCCGCGTGGCCCGGCACGGTCACGGTCGTCGGCGATGCGCTCGCGCCGCGGACCGCCGAGGAAGCCGTGCTCGAAGGGCTGGAAGCCGCGCTCGCGATTTAGTCAGCGGCACTCGAGTGTCGCAAAAACGTAAGGCCCCGCCGCTTCCCTCGGGAGGCGCGCGGGGCCCGATCGTTAGACGATCCTGGTCAACTATAGGGGCCTACGGCCCGATCAAAACCAAACAGTCCCGGATCATGTCATGATCACAATCCGCTCCGTCTGGAGCTTCCGTTTCAATTGATGATGGATCAACCAGGCCTTGCTCATCGCACGGGCCGCCGGCTCACATGGAGCGCGACACCCTCGAGACCTAGCCGCGACCCCGCCTCCGTGGGGGGTCAGTCAAGACTATCCGGTGGAGTCATGCCTTCTCCTCCGCGTTTCGCTGTCGCCATGGCCCGGAGCAGGTCCAAGTGAGGACTACGACGTAAGCAGCCATCGGCTCTCGAGAGACATCGATTGGGCAGCGCCGCAGCTCAACAGGCAACATGAAAAGGATGCGCCCATCGAGTTGCCTTGTCAACGAAAACCAACCGCCACACGGCTTGTTTCTCCCGGCCGTTTCTGTTTCCTTCGCGCGCACTCAGCTGACCAAAGGATATGCGGATGGGCGCGGCCCCGACCCGACTGGAGATCACCCCCGAGATCATCGATCTCGGCGATCGCATCATTCAGCTTTCGCAGGTGGCGAGCGTTCAGGCCGGCACCGTGCATCCCTGGCGGCACGGTGCGCGCTTTCCTTTGATTGCCGGCGTGATCCTGCTGGCCGCCGCGTCCGTGCGGGGCGGTCTCGGCTTCGACGAGTTGACCATTCTGGGGCTCGCGATGCTCGCGCTGGCCCTCGCCATGACCGTTCTCGGCCTCAAGCGGCTGGTCATCGCGACGTCGGACGGCGAGCGCGTGCTGATCGCGGGCCGCGACATGGCGTTTCTGCGGCTCGTGCTCGATCGCATCCGCCTCGCCATGACGGGCACCGATCCAGGCCTCCACATCGCCATCGATCTTTCCTCGAGCACCATCGCGGCGGACGACGCCGCCGAGCCCGCAATCACATCGTTGCCGACGCTACAGGTGCCTCGGAACGACACGCCGCCAGACATGCCCGCGCGCCGTGCCGATCCCGAGCTTCCTTCGACGCTCAACGGCGCCCATGCGAGCGTGCGCGACGACGCGTTCTCCGCCCCTGTCGACGAGTTCGGCGGGCCGCCACTCGGTAGCTTCTCCGACCGGCGCCGCGAGGCGCTCGGCGGGGCGCCGCTCGCGATGCCCTCAGCCCCGCCGGCCGAAGCGGATCCGCGGACGCAGATCCTCGCCCTCATCGCGCTGATCGACGACGCGGAGGTCGCACACAAGGCGCAGATCCACGCTCTCCTCGACCCCGTCCGCGATCATCTGACCGGCGGCCGCACCCGCAAAGCCGACGCCCGTCACCACTGGAAGCTGTTCCACGACTACGCGCAGCAATATTTGGGTACGATCGACGGATTGCCGGAAGCCTGCGAGGGGCTGGAGCAGGCGCTGGGGTGAGTGGTCGAGGATGCGCGACTTCCTCCACGGGCTCACGTGGGCGTTCCTTGCACTCCTGATCGGCGGGGCCGCTTTTGGCTGGTTTTGCTTCTGGGTGCCGGGGCGGTCCTTCACGGGTGCCTTGCCGACGCTGACGAGCGACGAGCGCGCACTCGCCGAAAGACTCCGCGCTCACATTGCGGCCATCGCCGCCGAGCCACACAACGCCGCCAATATCGACGCGCTCCGCAAGGTCGAGACCTATCTGGCGAGCGCACTCGAAGTGGGCGGTTTTCGCGTGCGCAGACATGTCTTTTCGGCGGACGGCCAGGAGGTCGCCAATCTCGAGGTCGTCGTCGAGCCGAGTGGCCCGGTGCGCGACACGCTCGTCATCGGGGCGCACTACGACTCGGCCGGTCTTGCGCCTGGCGCCAATGACAACGCGACAGGCACGGCGGCTGTGGTCGAGCTTGCCAAGGCCTTGAAGGCTCGGCCACCAACAGCGACCCGCCTCCGTTTCGTGCTCTTCGTCAACGAGGAGCCGCCGCATTTCAAGACCGAGACGATGGGCAGCCTCGTCTATGCACGCGCACTCGCCGGGTCGGGTGAGGATGTCCGAGGCATGCTGTGCCTGGAAACGCTCGGTGCGTTTTCCGACGCGCCCGGCAGCCAGACCTACCCCGCGCTCCTCGACCAAATCTTCCCCGACCGCGCGAACTTCGTTGCCATGGTCGGCACGCTTGGATCACGAGCGCTCGTGCACGAGGTCATTGGCTCCTTCCGGCAGCACACGAGCTTTCCGACTGTCGGTGGCGTGCTGCCAGCCCTCGTGCCTGGAATCGACTGGTCGGACCATTGGGCGTTCGGCGAAGTCGGCATTCCGGCGGTCATGATCACCGATACGGCACTCTTCAGATACCCGCACTATCACACTGCCAACGATACCGTGGACAAGGTCGATGCCATGGCTCTGGCCCGCATCACGAGCGGGATCGAGCGGGTCATCCAAGACATGGCGCGCTGATCTGTCGGCGCCAACCGCCAGGTCGCCCAAGTCCCGCTAGCGTCCCCGCGCGAGCACCCCGCCGGTTGTGGGCTTGGCGACGCCGGTCGTGCCAGGAAACGTCAGCGGCAGACCGCCGAGCGAGCGCACGGCCAGATACGCCCAGGCCTCCGCCTCGATCGCATCGCCGTTGGCGCCGATCGCCTCGATGGGGGCGACGGCGGCTTCGAGACGTGCCGCAAGCTCCTTCATCAGCGTGCGATTGCGGCGGCCGCCCCCGCAGACGAGCCAGAGCGCCGGTGGCTCGGGCATGTGCTCGATCGCGCGGCGGACGGCGGCGGCGGTGAAGGCGGTGAGGGTCGCCGCGCCATCGGCAGGCGCGATATCGATCAGACCTTCGATCGTGAAGGATTTCCGGTCGAGCGATTTGGGTGGCAGCTTCGCGAAATAGGGATCGCGCAGCATCGCCTTGAGCACGTCCTCGTCCACCCTGCCCGACTCCGCGAGCTGCCCATCCTCGTCGATGGCCCTGCCGGTATGCTGCAACAGCCAGTCGTCGATGAGCGCATTGCCGGGGCCGGTGTCGAAGGCGAGGAGCTTACCGTCGCGGCCGATCCAGGTGACGTTGGCGACGCCGCCGATGTTGAGGATCGCAAGCGGTCGCGCGTCGAGCTTGGCCGTCAACGCCCGATGATAGACGGGCACCATCGGCGCGCCTTGCCCGCCCGCCGCGCAATCGGCCGCGCGCAGGTCGTAGACGACGTCGATACCGATGGACTTGGCAAGCGAGCCGCCATCACCGATCTGAACGGTGAGCATGCCGCGCTCGAAGGCAAAGATTGCTTGCCGCACGCGATGCAGCACGGTCTGGCCGTGAAAGCCGACGATATCGACATCGCGCGGCGGAATGCCCTCCGCCTCCAGAAACTCCTTCACCGCCGCCGCGTGCCGCTCGGTCAGCTCCTTTTCCAGCGCCTCGAGCGACCCCGGCCGCGCGGACCGCTTTCGGATCGGCAGCGCGTCGATCAGCCCTTGGCGCAGTCGGGCGCGAAAGTCCTCGGGATAGGCCGTGCTGCGGAACGGCCCATGCTCGATCTGGTGCTCGCCGTCCGTGCGCAGGAGCGCCACGTCGATGCCGTCCATCGACGTCCCGCTCATCAACCCCAATGCCGTCTTGAGTTTGGCCATCGGCGGTGCCCCATGTTAGTAGCAGTCCTAGGAGATTGAATTGTATCAGGCTGCGAAGGTCTGCAGGCTCCCCCTCCCCCCTTGAGGGGGAGGGTCGGGGTGGGGGGTCGAAAGCAAATGAACTTTCTTGCTCGCGTCTGCCCCCCCATCCCAAGCGCCTAAGGACTTGAGCGCTACGCATCTAAGTCCAAGGCGCTTGGCCTTCCCCCTCACGGGGGGAAGTGAAGCAACCTAAGCCGACTTTTCGTTCTGATGTTGGTACAAGCGCAGCCACGAAGCACGAGAGCCGCCCCATGAGCAAGTTCCGATCCGAATTCCTGAAGACGCTCGACGAGCGCGGGTTCATCCACCAGGTTTCGCACCCGGAGGAGTTGGACGCCCGCTTCAGCAAGGGCCCCGTCACGGCCTACATCGGCTTCGACTGCACGGCGAGAAGCCTGCACGCGGGCTCGCTCGTGCAGATCATGATGTTGAGGTGGCTGCAGAAGACGGGCCACCGGCCGATCGCGCTGATGGGCGGCGGCACGACGAAGATCGGCGATCCGTCCTTCAAGGACGAGGCGCGAAAGCTCCTCTCGGTCGAGCAGATCGCCGAGAACATGGCCGGCATCAAGAGCGTGTTCTCGAAGTTCCTGACCTTCGGACCCGGCAAGACCGACGCCGTGATGGTCAACAATGCCGACTGGCTCGATCATCTGAACTACATCGATTTCCTGCGCGACTACGGCCGCCATTTCACGATCAACCGCATGCTCACCTTCGACTCGGTGAAGCTGCGTCTGGAGCGCGAGCAGCCGCTGACGTTTCTCGAATTCAACTACATGATCCTCCAGGCCTACGATTTCCTGGAGCTGAACCGCCGTCACGACTGCATCCTGCAGCTGGGCGGCTCGGATCAGTGGGGCAACATCGTCAACGGCATGGAATTGACGCGCCGCGTCGACGGCAAGGACGCCTTCGCGCTGACGACGCCGCTGCTCACCACCGCCTCGGGCGCCAAGATGGGCAAGACGATGGCCGGCGCCGTCTGGCTCAACGCCGACATGCTGAGCGCCTACGATTACTGGCAGTACTGGCGCAATGCCGAGGACGCCGACGTCGGCCGGTTCCTGAAGCTCTATACCGAGCTGCCGATGGACGAGATCGCGCGGCTCGCTTCGCTTGGCGGCGCCGAGATCAACGAGGCGAAAAAGGTGCTCGCCACCGAGACGACGGCGCTGGTGCACGGCCGCGCAGCGGCGGACGAAGCCGCCGAGACGGCCCGCAAGGTGTTCGCCGAGGGCGCGAGCGCGGCGGGCCTGCCGACGATTACGATTGGCGAGGCCGAGCTCGCCGCCGGCATCGGCGTGCTGACGGCGTTCGTGAAGGCTGGGCTCTGCGCTTCGAACGGCGAGGCGCGCCGGCAGATTCAGGGCGGCGGGTTGCGGGTGAACGATCAAGCGGTCACGGACGAGAAGCGTCAGCTCACGAACGCCGACCTCGGGCCCGACGGCGCGATCAAGCTCTCGCTCGGCAAGAAGCGGCATGTGCTGGTGCGGGTGGGGTGAGGGGGTCGAATTGCGACCTGCGCGATCTTCGGCATTGAACGCAACGCCACCACATCGTCACCCCGGCGAAGGCCGGGGCCTGTGGGCGGCTCTTGCAAACTCCGTTTCCCCGCACGACCGGCTGAGAAGAGAGCGGGCTTCCCGAGTGATCCATCGACTGCTCAATCGATGGCCCCGCAGGTCCCGGCCTTCGCCGGGATGACGTTGGCGTGAGGGCGCAGCCAATCTCGGAAGCGATCCATGGCTCTCGACGCCGCCTACTCCCTACTCCCTACTCCCTACTCGCCACTCCCTACTTCCTACTCGCTACTCCCACCCCTCACACCTTCTCGAACCGTGACCTGAACCGCTTCCCCGTCTTGCTCGCCGGGAACACGCCCTCGTCCTTGAAGCGCTCGTGGCAACGTTTGAGGGCCTTCTTATCGAGCGTCACGCCGAGCCCCGGCCCGTCCGGCACCTGCACGACGCCCTTCTTGGGCACGAAGGTGCCTTCGGCCACCACATCGTCGGCGTACCAGCGGAACAGTGTCTGACTCGGCTCGCGGACATGCTCGATCGCCGCCGACACCTGGATGTAGGCCGCGCAGCCGACGCTCGTCTCGCCCGAGTGGAAGCGGAAGCCGATGTCGAGCCGCTCGCAGGCGGCGATGAACTCGATCGTGCGACGGATGCCGCCGAGGTCGTTCAAGTTCGTGACGAACGTATCCGGCGCCTTCAATTGATGCGCGCGGCCGAGATCGAGAACGTGCGTCGAAAAGGAGGCGCGCGTGTGCGGTCGCAGCTGCGCCATCTCCTCGTAGCTTTCGACCGGATCCTCGTAATAGTGGATCACATAGGGGTCCATCCGGCGCAGCGCTTCGCGCGCGGTCGGCACCGACCACCCGGCATTGGCATCGAGCTTGAGCATCCGGTCACCGATGGCCGACCGGATCTCCTTGATCATCTTCACTTCCTCATCCAGCGGCACGGTCGCAACCTTCCCCTCGAAGGAATCCGAGTCGTGCTCCTCGATCATGCGGGCGCAGTATTTCGCAACATCGAGCGCGGTCGCCTCGCCCTTCTCCTTCGGGCCCGGCAGGCGGAAGCCGAAGTATTCCGACAATCCCACCGCGTCGCGCACCTTGCCGCCGAGCAGCACGTAGAGCGGTACGCCGTCGGTCTTGGCGCGCGCGTCCCACATCGCAACCTCGATGCCGCCGAAGACGCGCTTCAAACCTTGAACGTCACCCCAGGGCGAGTAGCGGTAGCCCGGCAGGCAGCGCCGCTCGGCGGTGGTGATCTCGCGGACATCGAGGCCGATGAGACGATCGCGCATCTTGAGCACGTCGGCCGAGCGGTCACCGTCGGCGCACTCGCCGAGGCCCACGACGCCGTCCTTCGTCTCGACCTCGATGACGGTCTTCGTCAGCGAGGAGATCGAGCCGTGCGAAAAGACGTAGGGCGCGGTGTAGGGAATGTTGACGGTGGTGGCGCGAATGTCGGCGATCTTCATGGGCGGGCTCCCCTCGATGCTGTGCAAGAGGACTGTATGCGAAAGCGCTGACCGGGGCGAGACGTAGCCCCCCACCCCAACCCTCCCCACGAGGGGGAGGGCGCGCAACCAACGTGGGCCCCTGACGACGAGCAACTCGCTTCGTCACGCGGCTTCCGTCGGACGTAGCGACTTTCCCGCTGCGCTATCGGAGAGGCATCATGACAGCTCAACCACAATCCGATGAGTGCCGAGAACCATGGCTCCAGCGTCCCCTCCCCCTTGTGGGGAGGGACAGGGTGGGGGTCGGCCTCTCGATCACTGAAAGTGCTCGACGGTCCGAGCGGCTTACCCCTCCAGCGCCGCGATCTCGTCGATCAGGCCCTCGATGACCGAGAGGCCCATCTGCCAGAACTCTGGCCGCGTCGCATCGAGCCCGAACGGCGCCAGCAGCTCCGAATGGTGCTTCGAGCCGCCCGCCTCCAGCATGGCGAAATACTTGTCGACGAACCCCGGATGCGCCTTCTCGTATTGGGCGTACAGCGAATTCACGAGGCAATCGCCGAACGCATAGGCGTAGACATAAAAGGGCGAATGGATGAAGTGCGGGATGTAGGCCCAGAACACGTCGTAGCCCTCGCGCAACTTCACCGACGGGCCCAAGCTCTCCGCCTGCACCTCGAGCCAGAAGCGCCCGAGATCGTCCGAGGTGAGCTCGCCCTGCCGGCGCGCGGTGTGGACCTTCTCCTCGAAGCAATAGAAGGCGATCTGGCGCACGACCGTGTTGATCATGTCCTCGACCTTCTGGGCGAGCATGGCCTTGCGCTCGCGCTTGTCCTTCGTTTGAGCCAGCATCGCCTTGAAGGTCAGCATCTCGCCGAACACGGAGGCGGTTTCCGCGAGCGTCAAAGGCGTCGGCGCGAGCAGCGGACCTTGGCTGTTCGCCAGCACCTGGTGCACGCCGTGGCCGAGCTCATGCGCCAGCGTCATCACATCGCGGGGTTTGCCCATGTAGTTGAGCAGCACGTAGGGATGTGCGCTCGGAACCGTCGGATGCGAGAAGGCGCCGGGCGCCTTGCCGGGACGCACCGGCGCATCGATCCAGCGTTTGTCGAAGAAATCTTCCGCAATCTTGGCCATCCGCGGCGAGAAGCTGCCGTAGGCCGAGAGCACGGTTGCGCGCGCTTCCGCCCAACTCATGTGCCGGTCGGGCGTCTCGGGCAGCGGCGCATTGCGATCCCAGTGCGAGAGCGCGTCCATGCCGAGCCATTTCGCTTTCATCGCATAGTAGCGATGCGCGATCCGGCCATAGCTTGCGCGCACGGCCGCAACCAGCGCCTCCACGACCTCGGGCTCGACGCGGTTAGCGAGATGCCGCGCCGACGAAACGGACGGGAACTTGCGCCAGCGGTCGGAGATCTCCTTGTCCTTGGCGAGCGTGTTCGTCACCAGCGTGAAGAGGCGGATGTTGTCCTTGAAGACGTGCGCCAACGCCTCGGCCGCCTCGCGGCGCTTGGGCTCGGCGGGATCGGTCAGCCGGTTGAGCGTCGGCTCGAGGGCCAATTCCTCGCCACCGACGTTGAAGCGCAGCGCCGTCATCGTCTCGTTGAACAGCCGATTGAAGGCCGCCCGCGAGGTGACGCTTTTCTCGTGGAAGAGCTGCTCGAGCTTATCCTCGAGCTGGTAGGGTTTCTCTTTCCTGAGATCCAACACCCACGGCGCGAAGCGGACGAGCGGCGGCTCCTTGAGCAAGGCCTCGAGCTTGGCGTCGTCGAGCCGGTTGAGCTCGAGCTCGAAGAACAGAAGGTCCGTCGTGATCGCGGTCAGCTTCTCCTGCATGTCGCCGTAGAACTTGCCGCGCTGCGGATCGGCAGTGTCGGCCGCGTACAGCAGGCCGGCATAGGAGGACAGCCGGCCGAGGACGTCCTGAAGCTTTTCATAGCGGGCGAGGGCTGCCGCGAGGGCGGTGGCATCCAGCGTCGCGAGCTTGCCCTTGAGCTCGGCCTGCATGGCGGCTGCTTCCGACGCCGAGGAGGCGAGATCTGCCGCGATCGCAGGCGCCGACATGTCGGTGTAGAGGTCCGCCAGGTTCCACTCGGGCATCACGCCGAGCCGTTCCGCCGCCGTCGCTGCTTGCGCCATTCTCACGATCCCTTCCTTTTTGTTTCTCGTTGGAACCACCCTTTTGGGGCATTCCGAGGACTTTTCGCAAATCCGAGCCAATCGGCAAGCATCTGTTTACGCTTTGCGATCAGGATGGTCCTCGGCCCAGTTGTACGGCCGAGGCAATGGTCCAGTTGAGACCTCCTGCCTCCGGTATGTGTCCTTCGTGTGAGTAGTGTAGCGTCATGCTCAAGCGCGTCCTTGTTGTCGACGACGATCCCATCCAGCGCCGCATCCTCGAGGAAAGCCTCAAGCGCTCGGGATACGAATGCCGCTCCGCCCACTCGGGCGAGCAGGCGCTGACCCTCCTCGAAGGCCCCGAAGCCGGCGCCATCGCCATCGTTCTCCTCGACCTCGTCATGCCCGGTCTCGACGGCATGGCTGTGCTCGAGCGCATGAAGCGCATCGCCAACGCGCCGCCCGTCATCGTCCAGACCGCGCACGGCTCGATCGACACCGCCATCAACGCCATGCGGGCGGGCGCGGTCGACTTCGTGATCAAGCCGGTGGCGCCCGAGCGCCTCGAGGTCTCGATCAAGAATGCGCTGAAGATCGAGGCGCTCGCCGTCGAGATCAACCGCATCAAGAAGCAGTCAGTCGGCAAGCTCACCTTCGACGACCTGATCCTGCGCGGCGAAGCCATGCAGCGCGTCATCGCCTACGGCCGCAAGGCCGCCGGCTCCAACATTCCCGTCCTCATCGAGGGCGAGAGCGGCGTCGGCAAGGAGCTGATCGCCCGCGCCATCCAGGGCGAGAGCGAGCGCGCCGGCAAGCCGTTCGTCACCGTCAATTGCGGCGCGATCCCGGAAAACCTCGTCGAGAGCACGCTGTTCGGCCACGAGAAGGGCTCGTTCACGGGTGCGGTCGACAAACGCACGGGTAAGTTCCAGGAGGCCGACGGCGGCACGCTCTTCCTCGACGAGGTCGGCGAGCTGCCCCTCGACGCCCAGGTGAAGCTGCTGCGCGCGCTCCAGGAAGGCGAGATCGATCCGGTCGGCGCCAAGCGTCCCGTCAAGGTCGACATCCGCATCATCGCCGCGACCAACCGCGACATGATCCAGCTCGTGCGCGAAGGCAAGTTCCGCGAGGATCTCTACTACCGCCTCTCGGTGTTCCCGCTCTGGGTGCCGCCCTTGCGCGAGCGCATGGAGGATGTGCCGGAGCTCGCCCGTCACTTCATTACGAAGTTCGCGGCCGAGGAAGGCAAACGCGTCGCGGGCCTCGACCCGCAGGCGGCGCAGCTGCTGTCGGCCTACTCCTGGCCCGGCAACGTCCGCCAGCTCGAGAACGCGGTCTTCCGCGCCACCGTGCTCGCGGAAGGCGACATGCTGACGGTCGCCGAGTTCCCGCAGATCGCGGCCCATGTCGAAGGCTTCAAGGCCGAGATCCCGGCCGCCCCCCGTCCGGTCGACAAGACGCCCAAGATCATCGGCCCGGCCGTCATCGGCATCGAGGGCATCGTGCCGCGCACCGTCGAGGTCTCGGCGCAGGCCGGCCCACAGGCGATCGGCATCCCGGCCGTCACCGAGGACGGCGAGATGCGCTCGCTGGAAGCCATGGAAGCCGACATGATCCGCCTGGCACTCGCACGCTATCGCGGTCACATGACGGAGGTCGCCAAGCGCCTCAACATCGGCCGCTCGACACTCTACCGGAAAATGAAGGACTACGGTCTCGAGGAGCGGGTCGGCTGAGCCGGTCCGGGGCCCTCCTCTCCCCGAGGCTGGCACTCCCCCTAAACTTCCCTCTCGAGGCCGTCGCGCGGCCCGGCACGTCCCCCGCCGGGCCGCGCGGCTTTTCTTTTGACGACGTTTCTCGGCACGCGCCAGCCGACCGAGTGAATACAGGTTTCACGACATAGACACTGGTTCCACGGACCAGCAAAAATTATTGTTTTCGGGACCGCGCACTCCCTGGGCTACTTTGCAACCCAGCGTTTCAAGCAGGGATGCCATCGAATGCGACCAAGCCGTTGGCGCTGGCGTGGGCGCGCTTTGCTCGATGGGCGCCGGTGGACGATCCCCGGCCGGCTGATCGCCATGATGATCGCGGTGGCGCTGCCGCTGAACGCGGTCGTCGGCGGGGCCATCTGGCATCTGGCGCTCACCGCGGACAGATCGCAGCGCAATGCCCTGCAGACGACGGCCGAGGCCGTTGCGAGCGGGCTCGACGCCAAGCTCGGCACCTATCTCGCCGTTGCGCAGGGCCTGTCGCGCACGCCCTCGCTGATGGCTGAGGACCTGAGACCCTTCGCGGAAGAAGCCGATCGCGCCTTCGCCAACCTGCCCGATGCCTGGGTGTTCGTCTCCGATCCCGGAGGCCAGCAGCTGTTGAATTTCAGCCGCACCGGCAGCGCGCCGCTTCCCGCGTGGCGCTCGGCGCCCTCCCTTGCCATACAGAAGGAGGCCTTCGACCGCCGGCAGGTCATCATCTCCGGTGTCTATCTCAGCGAGCGCTACCGCGACTGGATCGCCGTCATCGAGGTGCCCCTCTTCAAGGACGGCAAAGCGTTCCGCTCGCTCTCGGTCGCCTTGAAGGCGCGCAGCTTCTCAAAGCTGCTGCATGCGCAGGGCGGACGGGCCGGCATGATCATCGGCATCACCGACGGCGCCGGCCGGGTCGTCGCGCGCATGCCCGAGCTCGATCGTTTCATCGGCGTGCCCGCCACACCCCAGTACCGCGCGATCCAGATCAAGGAGGGCATTTACGATCTCGTCTCCCTGGACGGGAACAGCGTGGTCCTCGGCAACGCGGTCTCCGGGATAAGCCCCTGGACGGTCAGCGTCGCGATCGACAAGGGCGTGCTCCGGGCGGCGACCTGGCAGACCGTGCGCTGGACCGCGATCTCGGCAGGCTTGATCTCGCTCCTGAGCTTGCTGTTGGCGCTCGCGATCGCCCGCCAGATCAGCCGCCCGCTGGCGGAGCTCAGCCGTGAGGCCGCCGCGATCGAGAGCCCCGGAGAGCCACAACCGGTCGCTCCGCCCCCCGAGATCGCCGATCTTCGCACCGCCCTTCAGCAGGCCGCCGCCGCCCGCGAGGAGGCGCTCGTCAATCTCAAGGAGAGCGAGGCGCGATTCCGCACGATCTTCGAAACCGCCCAAGAAGGCATCTGGGTGCTCGATCGCGACGGCGATACGCTGCTCGCCAACCCGCGCCTCATCGAGCTGCTCGCCACCAACGAGCGCGAGATGCTGGCGCGGGCGCTGATCGGCTACTGCTTCGAGGAGGATGCGCCCAAAGCGCGGCAGTGGCTCGACGCCAGTCTCGGAGGCGAGAACCAGCAGTTCGAGTTCCGATTTCGCCGCTCCGACGGCTCTCCGGTCCAGGTGCTCGCCGCCACCGCCCCCTTGCGCGCCTCCGATGGCTCGGTCGTGGGCGTCCTCGGCGGCTTCCTCGATCTGACCGAAAGGAAGCGCGCGGAGGAGCGGCAGCGGCTGATGATGCGCGAGCTCTCCCATCGCGGCAAGAACCTGCTCGCCGTCGTCCAGGCCATCGCCGGGCGAACCCTCACGGGCCAGCGCACGCTCGAGGAGGCGAGCGGCCTCTTTCTCGGCCGCCTACACGCGCTCGCCAACACGTACGGAACGCTCGTCAACGAGGGCTTCGCGGGCGCGCCCCTCTCGGGCATCGCCTCGGCTGAGTTGCAGCTGTTGTCCGGCCGCGCCGACGCCAAGGGGCCGCCGATCATGCTGACGGCGCGGGCGGCGCAGACCATGGCCCTCATCATCCACGAGCTCGCCACCAACGCGAGCAAATACGGCGCGCTCTCGGTGCCCGCCGGACGTGTCAAGCTCAGGTGGCGCACGCAAGGCCGCGGCCCCGGCGAGCGTCTTGTGCTGACGTGGAGGGAGACGAGCGGACCACCGGTGGAAGCGCCGCAGCGCCGCGGCTTCGGCAGCGCGCTCTTGAGCTCGGTCGCCGAAGCCGACCTCTCGGCCAAGACGGAGGTCACCTATGCGGCGACCGGATTTTCCTACCTGCTCGACGCGCCGCTGTCGGCGGTCGGCACGCGGCTGGACGACCTTCCGCTGCGCCGCCGTCTGCAATCGGATACGCTCATCGAGCTCTACGACGCCTGGATCGGCCTGGGCGGTGCCGACAAGCTCCCCTCGCCCGACGGCTTCGATCAGAAGCGGTTCGCGAGCTTGGGCGCGCTCACCATTGCCGAGGTGACGGCCGAGGGCGAAGTCCAGTTCCGCGAGGTCGGCCGGGCGCTGATCGAGCATCTGGGCGATATCCGCGTCGAGGAGCTCGTCGCCGAGACCCCCGAGGCGCTTCAAGATGCCTATGCACGCTGCGCCGCGGGCGGCGTCCCTCGCTACGAGCATCTGCGCTTCGGGCTCAGCCCCGAGGAGGACGTGACGTTCGAGCGGCTGCTCGTGCCCTTTTCCGCCGACAGGCGGCGCGTCACGCAAGTCGCCGGCCTCGTCGTTTTCAGCGGCCAAGGCCGATCGACCGCATCGGCCGGCCGGGCGCAACCCGGCGCCTAGGGCAATTCCAGGTTTCTTGGACTGACGGAAACGCCCTAGGCTCTTGGAGTGTTGTGCGTCTCATCGGAAAGCCGCTTCGCACTTTTCCGGAGGCACTCACGAAACGTTGTTACGATCACGTCTGCAACTTTCCGTCGCAAATCGCCCTTGCTGGCGCCGAATTGATGCTGTTCTGGCTAGCCAAGTGAGCTCGGCTCCTCTAGCGTTCCGCCGGTTCCTGGAGCATGGCATATGAGACTTGTCCGTTCGGCCGCCGCCGTCCTCGCCGTCACGCTGCTCTGGCCATCGGCCGTGCTCGCCATCGAGCCGGGCGCTCCTGAGCAGCTGATCGAGCCGGAAGCCGCCGTCGGTATCAAGCTCCGCCAGGCGCTTCTCACGGCCGGCGAGGGCGTCGACCGTCTCACGAGCGCCCAGCGCAAATCGATCGACCGCTTCTACCAGGAGCGCGGCAACACCCCCATCTGGACGGACGGCGTCGGCCTGTTGCCCGCTGCCTTCGCCGTCATGGACGAGATCCGCAAGGCCGACGACTGGGGCCTCGACGCGGCGAGCTATAAGCTGCCGCAGATTTCCAAGACGGAAGGGGCGATCGTCGCCATCGACCGGCTGGTCGAGGCCGAGCGGCTGCTCTCGATCGCCGTCTCCCGCTATGCCGCCGAGGCCCGCGCCGGCCGGGTCGATCCCGCCCGGTACTCCGGCATGATCGAGCGCGGCAACGTCCCGCCCGAGCCCTACGACGTTCTGTCGAAGATCACGCTGGCGAAGGATCCGGCCGAGTTCCTGGTCAGCTTCAACCCCACGCATCCCCAGTTCGAGGCGCTGCGGTTGAAGCTTGCGGAGCTGCGCAAGGCCGGCGGCCTCTCAACCGCCGAGCCCCCGACCGTCGAGATCCCGCCCGGGCCGCTGCTGAAACCCGGCATGCGCCATCCCGACGTCGTGCTCCTGCGTCAGCGACTCAAGGTGGCCATTCCCGAGGGGGCCGACCCCTTCGACGGCGAGGTCTACGACGAGTTCCTCGAGGAGGCCGTCCGCAACTATCAGATCGCCGAGGGCCTCAAGGCCGACGGCATCGTCGGCAAGACGCTGCGCGCGCATCTGAACGGCGCCCCTCAAGCCGAGGACACGCAGACCCAGATCGAGCGCGTGCTCGTCAACATAGAGCGCTGGCGCTGGCTGCCGGCAGATTTGGGCTCGCTCTACGTCTGGAACAACATTCCCGAGTTCCTGACGCGCGTCGTGAAAGACGGCGCGGTGATCTACGAGGAGCGCATCGTCGTCGGCAAGCCCAAGACCCCGACGCCGATCTTTTCCGACGAGATGGAGTACGTCGAGTTCCATCCGTTCTGGAACGTGCCCGACTCGATCAAGACGAACGAGCTGTTGCCGGGCTTGATGGCCGGACGCGACCCGCTCGGCCGCCAGGGCCTCGTCGCCAAATACAAGGGCCGCACCGTCGATCCCTATTCGGTCGACTGGTCGAGCATCGACATCCGCCGCTTCCACATCTACCAGCCGCCCGGCCGCGGCAATGCGCTCGGCATCGTCAAGTTCATGTTCCCGAACAAGCATGACGTGTACATGCACGACACGCCGTCGAAGAGCCTGTTCAACGCATCGGCGCGCGCCTTCAGCCACGGTTGTATGCGCGTGCGCAATCCTTTGAAGTTCGCCGAGGTCGTGCTCGGCGAAGGCCTCGGATGGGACCGCAAGGAAATCGATCGGCACGTGGCGAACGGCGAGAACCAGCAGGTGCGGTTCGACCGGAAGATTCCGATCCACATCACCTACTTCACGGCGACCGTGACCGAAACCGGCGAGCTCGTCACCCGCAGCGATATCTACGGCCACGACCGTCGCCTGATGGCTGCCCTCAACGGCGCCGAGCCGATCTTCGACGATCTGTCGGATTCCGAGGTGGTGACCAGCGACATCGAGGACATCCCCGTGATGCCGGCCAAGAAGAAGAAAAGGACCCGCATCGTCGTCAACGAGGACGAGCCGGGCGTCGACATCATCAAGCCGAAGAAAAAGCGGTCCGACACGTCGACCACGAAGCGCTGAGGGCGAGGTCCCCCGCGCCCTTAATTCTGGCCAATTCTCCCCGCTAACTGCCCCTTAACGATAACAACCGAGGATTGTGGATCGGCCGTCCTGTGCCGTCCGCATCAATGCTCGGGATGGCAGGTGGCATCTCTCGCCTGAGGCTCGGCGAGACGGGAATCGAAGGGGACGGGGGCAAACCGTTGAGACAGCCCGCAGGCTTCATCATCCTGGCCGTGCTCGCGCTCGGACTAGCGCTCTCGCTCGGCTCGAACGCCCCCAGCGCCGACGCGCCCGGCGACCGCCGCTTGAGTCTCTACAACATCCACAACGGCGAGCGGCTCGACATCGTCTTCAAGCGCGGCGACACCTACGACAAGGAAGCGCTCAAGAAGCTCAGCTGGATCTTCCGCGACTGGCGCCGCAACGAGGCGACGGAGATGGATCCCAAAGCCTTCGACCTGCTTTGGGAGATCTACCAAGAGCTCGGCTCCAAGCGCCCCATCCACGTCGTCTCGGGCTACCGCTCGCCGACCACCAACGAGCGCTTGCGCAAGGCCGGCGGCGGTCAAGCCAAGAACAGCCAGCACATCCTGGGTAAGGCCCTCGACGTCCACTTCGCCGACGTGTCCGTGCAGCGCTTGCGCTACTCGGCGCTCGTGCGCGAGCGCGGCGGCGTCGGCTACTACCCGACCTCGGCGCTTCCTTTCGTGCACATCGACACGGGACGCGTGCGCATGTGGCCGCGCATGCCGCGCCTCGAGCTTGCCGCCCTCTTCCCGAGCGGCCGGTCGAAATACATCCCCGACGACGGCCGCCCGATCTCGTTGGCCGACGTCTCGGCGGCGAAGAAGAACACCAAGCTCTATCAGACGGTCGCCGCCTTCCATGCGCTGCGCAACCGCGATCGCTCGACGACGCTGCTCGCCAGTGCCGAGCCGAGCATGAGCGTCATTCCCGACCAGGGCGGCGACGACGGCCACAACCACGGCGCCGAGCAGCAAGTCGCGATGGCCGAGCCCGTGGCCGAGCCTGTGCTCGAGACGGCCGACAGCGATGCGCCCGAGCTCGACGGTCCAGCGCTCGCGGACGCGCCCGCGCCGCAACCCGTGCTGTCGCGCACCAAGCAGGTCGCGAGCCTCGTGCCGCCGGTGCCGCAGCTCCTCTCGGGCAAGCGTAAGCCCGCAGCGCTCGCCTCGCGCAAGGAGATGGATGCGCTCGTGCTCGCATCTCTCGGCACCGAGAACACCCCGATCCGGCTGCCGATCAAGAAGACGACGCTCGCGCCGGAGCCCGGCAGCGACGAGGGCGTGATCGTGCCACCTGAGCCCGCCGAGATGACGATGGGCACCTTCTTGAGCCGCTCGGGCTGGGCCCGTGCGCCCGAGTTCGACGAGGAGCATCCCGACGAGCTGAGCTACCGGCCTTTCGCGCTCGCGGTTTTCCTGACGGCGGACGCGAGCCTCGATCAGCCTGAGCTCATGCAGCTCCGCCACCCGGATTTCAAAGTCGCGCACGATCGGCTGCTCGACGCCGACGCCGGCCTCGAGCTCTCCTTCAAGCCGGAAGGCAAGGTCGCGGCGCTGATCTGGGACGGTCAGTTCGCGCCCGAGCACGTGATGCTGTCGGGGATGTTCGACGGCGCCGCCACCGGCAAGCGCGTGAAGACCGCGAAGAAGTAGCGGCCTCGCCTACTCCGCCGCTTCTTGATGCTGCGTCTGGTGCAGCATGCCGAGCGCGTTCATGTAGGTCTCGACCAGCGCCTCCTGCTCCTGGCGCTCGTGCATGTCCTGCTTCCTGAGCTTGAGCACCTGCCGGAGCGCCTTGACGTCGAACCCGGTCGACTTGGCCTCGGCGAAGATATCGCGGATGTCGGAGGCGAGCGCCTTCTTCTCCTCCTCGAGGCGCTCGATGCGCTCGATCACGGAGCGAAGCTGCTGCTGGGCCGTCACCTGAATCTCTTGCTGCATAAACCCCTCATCACGCCGCACGGCTTCAGGCTCGCGGCGCGCGCCCGAGCCTCAACATGGGAGTGGACGCTAGACGCGAGGCAACCCCTCCGCAACGGCTTGACGGCGGGTTATCCAGCGCTTTCGGGGGGCGGTGGATAAGTCGCCTCAATGCTTGTGCGGATGCGACTTTTCGAGCTTGGCCTTCTGCTCGGCCGTCGCTTCTTTCTGATAGCGCTGCCGCCAGTCCTCGTAGGGCATGCCGTAGATGCCTTCCCGGGCCCGGTCTTTCGTCAGAGCGACGCCTTTGGCTTGCGCCGCCTCCTGCATCCAGTTGGCGAGGCAATTCCGGCAGAAGCCGGCCAGGTTCATGAGGTCGATGTTCTGGACGTCGGTGCGGCTGCGCAGATGCTCGACCAGGCGGCGGAAGGCAGCGGCCTCGAGCTCGGTTTGGGTCGCTTTGTCCTCGCTCATGGCGCACTCCTGATGCTCTATCGTCCGGGCCTGTTTCGAGTATAAAGCGGGCCGGGCCGGTGGACCAGCCGCGGCCGTTGAAGATCAGGGACGAGCCTTCGATGCCTTCCGATACGCGCGCCCTGCTCCGGCAGCTCTTCGACGAGGCCGTCAAAAGCGCGCAGCCGGCGAGCGCCGTGCCGCCGCATCTCCCCGCGCCGCCGCCCAAGGGGCGGATTCTGATCCTCGGCGCGGGCAAGGCGTCGGCCGCCATGGCCCAGGCGACCGAGCGGCACTATGCGGCGCTGGGCATGCTCGATCGCATCTCCGGCGAGGTCGCGACCCGCTACGGCCACGCCGTCCCCACGATCCATATCGGCGTTCGGGAATCCGCGCATCCGGTGCCGGATGCCGCGAGCGTAGCCGCAGCGGAAGCGGCACTGGCGCTCGCCCAGAGCGCGACGCCGGACGACCTCGTCATCGTGCTGATGTCGGGGGGCGCCTCTGCCATCTGGTCGGCGCCGGTCGCCGGCGTCACCCTCGCCGAGAAGCAGGCCGTGACGAAGGCGCTGCTGCGCTCGGGCCACCGCATCCACGAGATGAATGGCGTCCGCAAGCACCTGTCGCGCATCAAGGGCGGGCGGCTCGCGGCGGCGACGAAGGCGACCGTTCTGACGCTCGCGATCTCCGACGTGCCGGGCGACGATCCGGCCGTCATCGGCTCGGGGCCGACGGTGCCCGATCCCGTGACGCTGGCTCAAGCGTACGCCATCGTCGCGACCCTCGGCGATCAGGTGCCGGCGAGCATCCTGAAGGCCCTCGCCGATCCCACGAACGAGACACCCAAGCCCGGTGACGCAATCTTCGCCCGCTCGGACTACCGCCTCGTCGCGACGCCGCGCCGCTCGCTCGATGCCGCCGCGCGCGTCGCAGAGGGCCTCGGCTATCGCGTGATCGACCTGGGCGACGCCGTCGAGGGCGAGGCGCGCGAGGTCGGCCGTGCCCATGCCGGGCAGGCCTTGGCGGCCAAGGCGCGGGGCGAGCGGGTGGCGCTACTCTCGGGCGGCGAGCTCACGGTGACGATGCGCGGCAAAGGGCGTGGCGGACGCAGCCAGGAATATGCGTTGGCCGTCGCGCATGCGCTCGATGGCGCGCCAGGCATCGCCGCGATCGCCTGCGACACCGACGGTATCGACGGCGGCGACGGCTCGGCCGACGATCCGGCCGGCGCGATCGTGCTGCCAGATACCGCAGAGCGGGCCCGCGCGCTCGATCTCAATGCGGCCAAGTTTCTTGCCGATAACGATTCGACGGGCTTCTTCGCGCGGCTCGGCGACCTCGTCGTCTCCGGCCCCACCCATACAAACGTCAACGACTTCCGCGTTTTGCTGGTCGACCCCTGATCGCGAGCGCGGAATTAAGCTGGGCGGATCCTAGAGCGCATGCGTGCCGTATCGAATTTCCCCGTAGAGCGGGCGCCGTTCACCGTCGCGGCGCTCATCGTTGCGCTCGCCGGAGGTACATCGCCGGCGAGCGCCGATCTGAAGCTCTGCAACTTCACCCCGAGCCGCGTCGGCATCTCGATCGGCTACAAGAACGGCAAGCAATGGATCACCGAGGGGTGGTGGAACATCCTCTCGCAATCGTGTGAAACGCTCGTGACGGGAAAGCTGTCGGCGCGCTTCTACTACGTCCACGCCCTCGACTACGACCGCGGCGGCGAGTGGGCGGGCAAGATCGAGATGTGCACGGCCGACAAGACCTTCACAATCAAGGGTGTCCAGGATTGTGAAGGCCGTGGCTTCAAGACCTCGCGCTTCTACGAGGTCGATACGGGCGAGTCGAAGGACTACACGATCCGCCTCGTCGATCCGGCGCCGGCCGGCGCGCAGTAGCTACGGCGCGCCCGAACCGCCCGATCCCGAAGACCCGAGTGATCCCGACGAGCCGAGCGAGCCGCTGCCCATCGTCGGCGAACCCGTCGAGGACGACGAGCCGATCGGCGGCGACGAGCCAATCGAGGGAACCGTGCCGAGGGACGGCGACGTGCTGCTGAACGGCGCTGTCGTGGTCGAGCCCGGCGAGCCGGTCGTGCCCGAATCCTGCCCGTCGAGAGTGGGATCGCCGATCAAGGGATCATTCTGGAGCGGATCGGGCTCGACGAGCCCGAGGCCGAGATCGCGATTGTCGAGGATCTCGGCGCCCGGCCGCCAGCGGTAGGGCCGGATGCGGCTCCGAGGCTCGACCGACGGTGTCGTCACCGGCCCACCCTCAATTCCGAGCGAGCTGCCGCGCGAGCCGAGCGACGGATTGGGTTGCGAGGTGATCGTGCGCTGCGTCTCGTCCTGCACGGGAACGAGCGTCGCCCCTTGCGAGGGTGCGATGTCGAACGTGCCGGCCCCGGCGGGCGAGACACTGAGCAGCGCCGTGGCGGCAAAAGCGAAAGCTGTGATTTTCATGATAGATCCTTTCGCCTCGGAAAACGCGCCGTCCTCCTCCCCGTTTCAGCGTGGCCTTGGCGTTTGTGTCCGCGACCTTGCGGCAAATCAACGACGCACCGCCTCGCCGGGGATGATCGTGTGCGGTAAGCTGAAGGGCTTGCTGGGCCGCAAAAGGAGCATGGAATGCAAAGCGTTTGGAAATCGCTCGGAATGGCTCTGCTGGCGACGGGCCTATGCACCAGCTCGCCCCTCGCGCACGCGGCAGGTGGCGACGCCGCCAACGGACAGGCGCTGGCGAAGCGCCTCTGCTCCAACTGCCACATCGTCGGCGACGAGGCGGCGTCAGCGACCGTTGCGGCGGACGTGCCGAGTTTCAAGTCGATTGCCAACCTGCCCGAGCAGTCGCCCGAGCGCATTGCCGGGCGCATCGTCGTGCCGCATCCGCCGATGCCGCAGATCGAGGTGACGCGCAACGAGATCCGCGACCTCGCCGCCTACATCATGTCGCTGAAGGGGCAATAGACGCTGCGGGACCTTCCACGCTACCGCCCGAGTGTATTGATGTAGGCGACAAGACCGTCGACCTCGCGATCGGAGAGACCGAAATTCGGCATGACGTCGTGGGGCGCGAGCACGCCACGCGACAACGGCTCGCGCAGCGACAGCTCGGGATGGCGCTCCGCGAGCGTCCGGAACGGCGGCGCCTTCGCGTTGGGACTTGCTCCTGTCGCGGCGACGGCGTGGCAGAAGGCGCAGGTCCGCTCGGCGAGGTCTTTGCCTTCCGCGATCAGCCGATCGCTCTCGCCGACGAGCACCGAGCCCGCGTTCAGCGCTTTCAACCGATCGGACGCACTCGTCAGGCTGCCGTCCAACAGCAGCGCCCGGCTGAAATCGCGGATCGCCTCTTTCCGATTGCCCAACGCCTCGTAAGCGTGACCGCGGTTCGAATAGGCCAGCGCATAGATCGGGTTGAGCGAAACAGCCACCGTGTAGTCCTCGATGGCCCGGGCGTCGTCGCCCTTCTTGCGATAGACGAGCCCACGGTGATTGTAGGCGCTGGCACTCTTGGGATTGATGCGGATGGCCTCGTCGAGATCGGCGAGCGCGGGATCGAACAGCCCTTTCACCATGAGCGCATGCCCGCGGCCGACGAGAAGCGGCGTCTTGGCTGTGCGATCGGCCGTGTTCTCGAGCGCCGCGCTGTAGTCCGTCACGGCCGCGTCGAAGTCGCCCTTCGTCATGTTCGCCCTTGCCCGCGCCGCATAGGCCACGGCATCCTTGGGCGAGAGGCTCAGATCCTGCGATAGGTCGGCGATCGCCTCGTCGATCGCACCTGCCTCGAGCCGCTCGAGACCCCGCAGTCGGAAAGCGACAGCGCGCTGGGTCGCGGTGAACTCGGGCGACGCGATGACCGCCGAGCAGGCGGCGAGCCGGTCGGCTGCCTCGCGGGCATGCCGGCATTCGTCCAAGGCGTCGTCGCCTGCGAGTGCCGGGAGCGTGCTGGCGACGAGACAGAGAGCCAACGTCAATCTAGGAAGCGTCATTGACGGCCCCTTTGTGATTTGCATCACATCAGGGTGGGCTCAGTTGCCCGCTCGAGCTTTGCTCAGGATCAATCGAGGGATCAGGCGAAGCCGAAGCTGCCGGTCCCGACCGTTCCGTTGGCGCTGAACACGCCGATGAGCGAGATCTCGGCAGCCGACGTCTCGCCACCGCCGGCCTGCACCCAATGCCAGACCGAGAAGTTGGTCGAGTCGGTGTCGTTGACGACGAGCACCGCATCCTCGCCATCAGCGGCGGTGATGATGAACTCGGCGTTGATCGCAGCCGAGACCGCGCTCGCGCTCGACAGGTTGGCGCTCGTGACGCCTTCGCCAGCCGAGCCCGACAGCATCAGCGCTTCACGGTCGTTGTTGCCCTGGCCGACGGTGACCGCCACGGAGAGCAGGCTCGTATTGTTGCCCGAGGCCCAACGCAGCGAGCCATTGGTTCTGCCATCGTCGAGGGACGTGTAGAGCGCGCCCGTGAATTGAATCATGTCCTGCGTGCTATCGACGTCGAAATTCGTGACGGTGTCGCCGAACTCGGTCGTCGCGCCGTAGCGCACGTAATCGCGCACGTTGTCGTTGAACACACCCAGATTGATCGAGTCCGCCCCGTCGCCGCCGGTGAGGATGTCGCCGCCGATACCGCCGTTGAGCGTGTCGGCGCCCGCGCCGCCCACGAGCGTGTCGGCGCCGCTGCCACCGATCAGCGTGTCGGCGAACGCGCCGCCGGTCAGCGTCACGGCGGTGGCGCTCGCCGCGTTCGTCAGCGTCCAGCCGGTGCTGCCGCCAGCCGAGGCGACGCTCGCCGAGAAGCCGGCGGTCGCAATCGACGCGGAGCCGCTGTTGGTGGAGGTTGCCGTCGCGGTCCAGGCGCCGGTGAGCGTCGCGGCGAGGGAGGCCCCACCCGCGACCGTCACCACATCGGCGCCGCCGTTACCGAGGTCGGTGATCGTATCTGTGCCGGACGAGATCACGAAGGTATCGAGGCCCGCGCCGCCGGTCAGGATGTCGTTGCCGCCCTTGCCGTCGAGCACGTTGGCGCTCGAGCTGCCGGTGAGCGTATCGCCCGCCGCGCCGCCGAAGATATTCTCCAAGCCGAACCAGGTCAGCGAGCCGAAGGACGCGCCCGTGCTCTGCGTGGCGGCGCCGGCCAGGCTGAAGGTCACGGCGCTCGCCGCATTGGCGAAGTCGAGCGTGTCGCCACCGGTGAGATTGGCGTCGCCGTTGTAGGTGTCGCCGCCGGCGGTCACGACGAGACGGTCGTTGCCGTCGCCGCCGAACAGCACGTCGGTGCCCGAGTTGCCAGTGAGCACGTCGTCGCCAGCGAACCCATAGAGGGCGTTCGCGCCGGTCGAGGCGCCGGTGAGCGTATCGGCGCCGGTCGTGCCGAGACCGAGGCCCATCACCGTGCTCGGGTTGCCGGCGATGTCCTGAACCTGAAGGAGCCCGCTCTTGGCGGTCGACTGAGCGGCGAGCGTCAGAGTCGTGCTCAGACCGTTGTTGACCGCGCCCAAGCCGGCGAACGTACCGACCAGGCTCAGCGGCCCGTGATCGTCTGCCGCCGTGAAGCCGATGCTGCCGGCCGCCACCGTGACCCCGACAACGGACGACGCCTGCGTGTCGACGAGGACCGACAGCGCGCCCGACGACGCGCTGACGTTGCCGGCCGCATCCTCGGCGGTGGTCGCGAACGAGTAGGTGCCCGACGGAACCGTGACGGTGAAGGCGTAGGCGCCACCGGTCGCGACCGTCGTCGCCAAGAGCGCGCCGGTCGTCGCGTTGTAGAGACGCACGGTGGCGCCGGCCTCCGCCGTGCCCGAAAGGTCGAGCGACTGGATGTTGGTGATATTGTCGTTGTCGACGGGCAGGCTGTCGGTGGCGGTCGAGAGATCGGGAGCCGAAGGCGCAACCGGTGCCGCGCGATCGACGGTGATCTGCTGGCTATGCGTCGCGGTGCTGGTCACACTGTCATTGTCGGTCGCGACGGCCTTCAGATTGGTGTAGGCGCCATCGGCGAGCGAGGTTGCGAGCGACCAGGTGTTGCCCGTGACAGTTGCGAGCCCGAGCGAGACGCTGCCGTTGAACACCTCGACCTTGGTGATGGTGCCGTCGACGTCGGAGACCGTGCCGGAGAACGTGACGGCGCCATTGTTCGTCACGCCGTCGCTGGCGCTCGCGCCGGTGTCGGTGAAGGCCACGGTGCCGAACGTGACGGTCGGGCCCGAGACCGGGCGCGCGATCGTCGCGTTGGCGAACTGGAAGGTCTCGATGGAGGACGCGATGAAGTCGGTGCCGTCGGCCTGCGAGCCGCGGGCGTGCGTGACGATGACGCCGCCCGCCGTGAAGGTGATGTCGTAATCGGCGAGATTGCCGAGGAGCCGCACGGTGTCGGTGCCGAGACCGCCGATGATCGTGTCGTTGCCCGTGCCGCCTTGCAGAATGTCGTTGCCTGCGCCGCCGTCGATGATGTCGTTGCCCTTGTCGCCGACGACGAGATCGTTGTCGTTGCCGCCGTCGAGCGTATCGTCGCCGCCGCCGCCCCAGATGCTGTCGGCGCCAGCGCCGCCATTGATCGTGTCGTTGCCGGCATGACCCGAGACGAGATCGTCGCCACCGAGTGTGCTCAGCGTGTCGTTGCCGTAGTAGCCGTCGATGGTGTCCTTGGCCGACGTGCCGACGAAGGTGTCGTTGCCGCGTCCGAGAATGAACTTCTCGACGCCCGTGAACGTGTCGCCGGCGGCCCAGCCTGAGTTGTTGCCCGGATTGGAGAGGTCGACGGTGACCGCCGCCGACGTGTTGGCGTAGGAGACGATGTCGTAGTTGGCGAGGCCACTGAACGTCTCCGCGGCGGCTGCCGCGAAGAACTTGTCCGCCCCCTTCGTCCCTGTCCGAATGATCGGCACGCCAGACCCCCAACACGTTGCCCTGAGCTTCCTGCTCCTGGGTCGCTATACTGTTGTTCTATCAGAGAGGTCTGAACATGAATTCAACTCCCAGGTGCCAATTATCGGGAGTTGAGTAAGACTTTAGAAACCGTGTTGAGATGCGCAGTGATCGGAGGACTTGACGGAGATCGCCAGCCGCTCAGAAGAACCCGAAGCTTGCCGTCGTCACCGTCGCATTCGACGTGAAGACCCCGATGAGTTGCAGCTCGGCAGCGGCGATCTCGCCTCCGCCGGCTTGCATCCACGCCCAAACCGAGAATTTGTTGGAATTGGTGTCGTTGACGACGAGGAGCGCATCCTCGCCATCCGTTGCGGTGATGTTGAACTCGGCGTTGAACGCCGTCGCGACGAGGTCCGCATTGGCGAGGTCGGCGCTCAGGACGCCTTCTCCGGCAGTGCCCGAAAGGTAGAGCGCCTCGGCGTTTCCGGCCGCGCTGCCGACGGTCACTGTGACAGCTCCGGCCGCCTTGTTGCCCTGGCCCCAGCCGAAGACTCCGTTGACGCTCGCATCGTCGAAGGCGGTCTTGAGAGAGCCACCAAACTGCACGATGTCGTAGGTGCTATTGCCACGAAAGCCCGTGACGGTATCGCCAAAGTCCAGCACCGAGGAGTAACGGACGTAATCGCGCGTGCTGTCTGTCGCCGATCCCGCCGAAATGATGTCGGCACCGGCGCCGCCAGTAATAATGTCGCTGCCGGCCGCGCCGAGGATGGTATCGTTGCCCGTACCGCCGATGAGCGTGTCGTCGCCGGCGCTTCCCTCGAGGCGATCGTCGCCCTTGTCGCCTCGCAGGTAATCGTTGCCGTTGCTGCCGATCAGCCGATCGTTGCCGCCGCCACCCCAGGCTTTGTCGTTGCCGTCGCCGCCGGTCATCGTATCGATGCCGCCGTGGCCGACGAGAACATCGTCGCCACCGCCGCCGCTGATCGTGTTGTTGCCGGCCATGCCGTAGACATGCTCTTTCGCCGCCGACCCGGTGAACCGGTCGTCGCCAGAGCCGAGATAGAAGGATTCGATCGAGAGGAAGGTGTCGCCGCGCGCATCGCCGCGGTTGGCCGATGGGCTCGCGAGATTGATGATCAGATTCGCGGTCGAGCTCGCATAGGAGACGACGTCATAGTTCTCCTTGCCGTCGTAGGCGTCCGCCTGCGACTTGCCGGTGAACCGGTCGCGTCCCTTTGTGCCCGTATGCGCAGCCACGACTGCCCTATCCCAGAGGTTGCCAAGACCTAACCCTGCATGTTTACACCGGACACAAGAACAAGAATTCAACTCCCGCCGATCAAATGATGCGCCGGCGGTAAGGTTCCGTTAAGTAGCCCCAGCGCGAGGCTCTCTCCGGCTGATCTTTCGCTCTGACGCCTGGCATCCCCCCATCCGCCGGCGTCAGCGACCTTGTGCTTTCTGCGGGGGCTTGCTTTGATCCTCCCAAATCAGGCAGGCATCGGGCGACGGCAACCAAAGGCGCAAAACCTCACATGCGACGCAACAGGCGGGTCAAGATCATCGCGACGCTCGGACCCGCGACATCGGATGCCGAGAATATCGGCCGTCTCTTTCGCGCCGGGGCCGACGTCTTCCGCCTCAACATGAGCCACGCGAGCTACGACGTCGTCCGGGCCGAGCATGCGGCCATCCGCAAGCTCGAGAGCGAGACGGGCCGGCCGATCGGCATCCTCTGCGATCTGCAAGGCCCGAAGCTGCGCGTGGGTGAGCTTTCGGGCGAGCGCGTGCTGTTGCGGCAGGGCGCTACCTTCCGCTTCGACCAGGAGAAGACGCCGGGCTCGACGGAGCGTGTGTATCTGCCCCATACCCAGATCTTCGCATCGGCGGAGCCTGGGCACCTGCTGCTGCTCGACGACGGCAAGCTCAAGATGCGGGTGATCGAGAACACCGGCACGGCCATCAATGCCGAGGTGCTCGTCGGCGGCGCGCTCGCCAGCCGCAAGGGCATCAGCCTGCCCGACACCGTGCTGCCGATCGGCGCGCTCACCGACAAGGACCGCAACGATCTGGCCTTCGCGGCCGAGCTCGGTGTCGACTGGATGGCGCTGTCCTTCGTACAGCGCGCCGACGACGTGGCGGAAGCCAAGAAGCTCGTCGCCGGCCGCGCCGCCGTCATGGCCAAGATCGAGAAGCCGTCCGCGGTGACGGACTTGGCACAGATCCTGGAGCTTGCCGACGGCATCATGATCGCGCGCGGCGATCTCGGCGTCGAGCTTCCCGTGGAGAAGGTGCCGGGCCTGCAGAAGCGCATCACGCGCATGGCGCGCAAGGCCGGAAAGCCCGTGGTCGTCGCGACGCAGATGCTCGAGAGCATGATCACGGCGCCGGTGCCGACGCGCGCCGAGGTGTCGGATGTGGCGACCGCCGTGTTCGAAGGCGCGGACGCGGTGATGCTGTCGGCGGAATCGGCGGTCGGCCAATATCCGGCCGAAGCCGTCGCGACCATGGACAAGGTCGCCCAGGAGGTCGAGCAGGATCCGCTCTACGAGGCGATCATCCACGCCCAGCGCACCGAGCCCGACGCGACCGGCCCCGACGCCATCGCCAATGCCGCCCGCACGATCGCCGAGACGCTGAAGACCGCCGCCATCATCTGCTACACGGCGACCGGCTCGACCGGCATTCGCGTCGCCCGCGAGCGACCGCAGCAATCGGTGATCGCGCTCACCCCCATTGCCGCAACCGGCCGGCGACTGGCCATCGTCTGGGGCTTGCACTGCGTGCTGACGAGCGATGCCGCCAATCAGTCGGAAATGGTCGACAAGGCCTGCCGTATCGCGGTGGAGGAAGGCTTCGCCCGTCCCGGCGACCGCATCATCATCACGGCCGGCGTGCCCTTGGGCACCCCCGGCGCCACCAACATGGTTCGCATCGCCTTCATCGGCGAGCAGGCGCCGAAGGCGGGTTAAAGGACCGGCCGGCGCGCCGGCAAGCGGCGGCAACGCTTTGCCTTTTGGCTGCCCCCTTGCCCTGCCCTCTCTCCGTAAGCTCGCGCACCGAGGAGAGCAGCACCAATGCGCATCTCGAGCGCAGCGCCTGTCGTTAGAGTGGGCGAGCTGCCGCTCACCCCTACGAAGTGGTAGATGTGGTGAAAGCGTAGGGGCGACCGGCAGGTCTCTCGCGCGTGGAAACGATCTCCTTTGTGGCGCCTTCTACCCCCGCAGGCGGGAGCGGAAGATAGGTTCCGCGTTAGGGACGGGCGCCATCTCCGTCGTAGGGGCGACCGGCGGTCGGCCCCTCTTCGACCTAAGGTCGTGATGCAAGAGGGGCGAGCGCCGCTCGCCCCTACACCATATAGGGTGTAAGCACCTGATGTCATGAAACGAGGCATATCCGCCGTAGGGGCGACCGGCAGGTCGCCTGTTCTTGGAAACGATCTCCCTTGTGGCTGCCTCTCACCCTTCCCTCTCCCCGTACGCTTGCGCTACGGGGAGAGGAGGAGAGAGCCGCGCCCGCCTGACTCGTCAGGGACGTGCCGTGTATCCTCTTCTCCCCGTCGCAGCCAATGCTGCGAACGTGGAGAGGGTAGGGAGAGGGGCAGCGACGCCCACAAGCATATCATTCCCTCAATCTATCCGACCATACTGAGAAACGGATGCGTGTCCGTAGGGCGAGCGGCGCTCGCCCCCTCTTCGTTCCTCCGTCGCGGCGCCAAGAGGGGCGAGCGCCGCTCGCCCCTACGGGACAACGCCGCGTTCACCATATCCGAAACATCACGCCGCAAACTTATCCCCGCCCCCTCCAGCGCCCTCATACTGCACTCAACCCTGCCGCCAAGGGACCGGAACGCGCGCTGGTGGATCGGTAGCAGGGAGCGTTGTGGGTGCCGGACATAAGCTATCCGGCGCTGACCTGCCGCTTGCGACGGGGAGAACCTGACGCAAGCTACTCTCGCGGCGGATGTCCGCGAGCGGCTCTTGGAAACAAGAGTCACGGTGGCAAGCGAAGCCCACGATGACGGCGGAGTGGCCCCGGCCACATCCGACTGAAACTTACCCAGGGCCGGCCACTCCGTCCCCTTGGATTTCCCCATGCTCTCGGGTCTCAGGACCGCGGAGACGGTGCAGCATGCCTCGCATCGCCCCTTGCCTAGACCGTGACAGCTCAGGCAGCATGCCGAGCACCTCTTGTTCAGCGCGAGCGATGCCCATGCCCCGAGTGACCCGCAGAGCCGCCCTCACCCTCCTCGCCGCCACCGGCACGCTCGTCCTCGGCGCCGCCCGCGCCGACGACCTCATCGAGGCCGCCAAGAAACTGAAACCCGGACAGTTCACCTGGCACCCGGAGCGCTCGCCGGCCGGGCCCGTCGCCATCGTCGTCTCTATCCCGGATCAGCGCGTGCACGTCTATCGCAACGGCATCCGCATCGCGGTGTCGACCTGCTCGACGGGCAAAAAGGGGCACGAGACGCCGGCCGGCGTGTTCCTCATCCTGCAGAAGGACAAGAGCCACCGCTCCTCGACCTACAACAACGCGCCGATGCCCAACATGAACCGGCTGACCTGGAGCGGCATCGCGCTTCATGCGGGGAACCTTCCAGGCTACCCCGCCTCGCACGGCTGCGTCCGCCTGCCGCCCAAGTTCTCCGAGCTGCTGTTCACCGTCACGCATGTCGGCACGCCGGTGATCCTCGCCGGCAGCCGCACCGATCCCAAGGAGGTCGTGCATCCCGGCCTCGTGCTCGGCGACTACGCCGAGCACGAGATGGAAGCGGTCAAGGTTGGCCTCAAGGGCAAAGCCGATCCGTGGGCTGCGACGACCGACGACGACGACGTCAAGGCGACGGCGGTGATCATCAGCCACGCCGACAAATCCGCGCATGTGCTCGAGAACGGGGCCGTCGTCGCCAAGGGCCTGGCGACGATCACGCATCCAGAGGAGCCGCTCGGCCGTCACGTCTTCATGCTGATCGGCGCGCGCGACGGCGGCCGGAAAATGGCGTGGCACGCGTTCGCTCATCACGATAAGGCCGCAGCGGACCTCGACGACCCTGAAGCCGCGGTATTGAAACGGATCCGCGTCGACGACACGGTCCGTAAGGCCATGCAAGCTCGCATGCATCCGGGCATGGTGCTCGTCACGACAGAGCTCCCCGCTCAACCGGACACGCGAACCGGCGACGACTTCGTGCTGTTGAACACGGAAGACAGCTGAGGTTTCGCATCGATGCAACGTGCCCTCGACCGCGCTCCTCATCGCCTCCGACCCGCCAGCCGTGCGGCGACGCTCTTGCTGACCGGCTTCGGGCCGTTTCCGGGCGTGCCCGCCAATGAGACGAAGCGGCTCGTGTCACGGCTCTCCGCGATCGTTCGCCGGCGCTGGCCGCGGCTGCACGTGGTGACGCTCGCGCTGCCGACCGAATGGGTGCGCGCGCCGCTCATCGTCGACGCCGCACTCGATCGCTGGCAGCCGGACGTGGCGCTGCATTTCGGCGTCTCGGGCGCGGCCTCGGGCTTCGATGTCGAATGTCGCGCAATGAATTTGGCGCGGCCGATGCGGGATGCAGCCGGCCGCTTGCCGATTGCCCCCGAGCTGCACTCCGGTGGACGCCACCTCCACGACCATGCCCATGCCATCGCCCTGCTCGCCCGCCTGCGCCGCGACGGGCATCGGGCGCGACTTTCCGACGACGCGGGCGGCTATCTCTGCAACGCCGTCTATTACCATTCGCTCAAGCATGCGAGGTTGAATGCGCCTCGCCGAGTCGTTGCCTTCGTCCATGTTCCCAAACGCCAGCGCGCCGACCACAAGCTCGACGGCGCGCTCGCGATCGTCGAGGCCGCGATCGCCGCCGGTGGACCGGCCCTGGCACGGCGCCTGCGGTAGCGGGCGCGCACAACACAAGGATCGCGGCATGGACGCGCTGAGACGTCAAATCCTCGGAGCAGGCCTCGCGCTCGGCGCGGGCGCCGCCGCACTCGCGAGCGGGCCTCGGCAGGCGCGGGCTGCGGAGACCGGCGGACTCGGCGTCAGCGTCACGAGCTTCGGCGTCGACCCGGCGAGCAAGGCCGACCAATCGCAAGCGTTCCAGCAGGCGATCGACACGGCGGCCGAGGCTGGCACGGCGCTGCTCATTCCGCCGGGACGTTATCTCGTCGCCAATCTGTCGCTCCACTCCGGCACGGTCCTCATCGGCGTCGAGGGCCTGAGCTGGCTCGACTTTGCGGGCGGCGCGAGCTTCCTCGCAGGCGACAAGGCGCATGGCCTCATCCTCGACGGACTCGTGCTCGACGGGAGTTGGCGCGCGGTTGGGGGCGGCGGCGCCGATGCCCTACTCTCCATCACCGGCAGCGAGCTCATCGCACTCCGGCGGCTCACGATCCGCGGCGGGCACGGCAACGGTATCGCGCTGCGCGGCTGCGCGGGCCAAGTGACGGACAGCCTCATCGAGGATTGCGGCGCGGCCGCCATTCTCGCCCTCGACAGCACCGGCCTCGAGATCGCGCACAATCGCATATCCAAGATCGGCAACAACGGCATCCAGGTGTGGCGCTCGGAGACCGGCGAGGACGGCACGACCGTGCTCGGCAATCGCATCGCGGGCGTCGAGGCGCGCGGCGGCGGCACGGGCGAGAACGGCAACGGTGTCAGCCTGTTCCGTGCGGGCTCGGTGCTCGTATCGGGCAATCGCATCACCGACTGCGCGTTCTCGGCCGTGCGCGCGAATGCCAGCTCCAACGCTCAGATGATCGGCAATTCCTGCGAGCGCATCGGCGAGGTCGCGCTCTATGCCGAGTTCGCCTTCGAGGGCGTGGTGATCTCGTCGAATTTGGTGGATGGCGCCGCGCAAGGCGTGTCGGTGACGAACTTCAACGAGGGCGGGCGGCTCGCGGTCGTGTCGTCGAACCTCGTGCGCAATCTCGTCCGCCGCGAGGAGAGCGAGGACAAGCGCGGCGTCGGCATCTCGGTGGAAGCCGATGCGAGCATCACCGGCAATGTGGTCGAGAGCGCACCGACGGCGGGCATTCTCGTCGGCTGGGGCGCCTTCAAGCGCGATGTCGCGGTCATCGGGAACCTCGTCCGCAAAGCCAAGGTCGGCATCGGCATCAGCTCCGATCCCGAGGGCGGCCTCGTGTTCGTGTCGCAGAACATGATCGCGGTGAGCGCCGATGGCGCGATCCGCGCGATGGATGGCTTGGCGCCGCTCGGCCCCGACCTCACGCGCGCCAGCGCCGAGGCGTATCCGAACTTCGCCATCCTCGCCAATGTCGCGACCGGGAGTGCCGCCGACTGACCCTAAGTGGACAACCGCTCGAGCGCCCTGAGCAGCTCGGCCGACGGCCGGACCTCCCCAACGCCGACACCACGAACATTCGTGAGCCCCGCATAGGCGACCGGGCGGAGCTCGGTTGCATATTCGCTCATCACCGTCTGCAATACACTCGCGACGGCGCACTCGGCCGCCCGGCCCGCGCCATCGTCGACCTTGAGCGCGATGCCGAGCCCCATGTCGGGGATGGCCGCGCAGTAGACGCCCTCTGCGCCGGTTTTGACGAAAGCGTGGCCCTCAACGAGCTGCATCATCCGCGTGCAGGCGCGGCCTTCACCGGCGACATAGAAGGGCTCACGCATCGCCGCCTGCATGAGCCGGCGGGCGGCCGCATGACGCGAAGACGACAGTCCCTCGCCCGTCGCCAACCGCGAGAAGGCCTGCGCCAGGCTCGACAGCGGCACGGCCCAGGTCGGCACCGAGCAGCCGTCGATGGCGGTGGCATCGGGCGAGATCGGCGCCGCAATGAGCTCTTCGAGGATCGCCCGGATGCGCAGCTGCACCGGATGCATCGGCGCGACGTACCCTTGCGGGACCTCGCCCAGATGCCGCGCGACCGCGAGCATGCCCGCATGCTTGCCCGAGCAGTTGTTGTGCAGTGCCGACGGCGCGGAACCGGAGCGAAAGAGGGCGCGCGCCGCGCCCCCGCCAAGGGGCGCATGCGCGCCGCATTCGAGATCCTCGACGGTGAAGCCCGCCCGCGCGAGCATGCTCTTCGCCAGCGCCACGTGACGCGGCTCGCCCGAATGCGACGCACAGGCGAGCGCCAGCTCCTTGTCGCCGAACCCATACGCCTCCGCTGCACCACTCTCGACGAGCGGCAGCGCCTGGATGAGCTTCACCGCCGAGCGCGGATAGACAGGCCGCGCGACATCGCCGAGCGCGAGCACGCTGCGGCCACCCGGGCCCGCGACCGCCACCGCGCCACGATGAAAGCTCTCGACGAGCCGCCCGCGCGTGACCTCCACCAGAATGGGATTGCTCATGCGGGCTTCGTCCGCGCGGCCTCGCCGGCCTCGCCCCGCTGCTTCAGTCGCGTCTCGAGCAGTTCGCCGGCCGCTTCGAGGATCGGATAGGCGACGGAGGTCAGATGGCCGTTGATGCGCTTCAGATCGCGGATGATGTCGAGATGAATGGCACTCGTCTCGATGCTCTCCGGACGTCCGACGCGCAGGCGCCCGAAATGCTCGGTCGCCATATGCACCTCGGCATCGCGCAGCAACGCCTTTTCGCCCAAGAGCTTGCGCGCCAACCGCACGTCGCGCAGCGTGAACACGTTGCACGCGAGCTTCATGTTGTCGGTGACACGGGCGTGGAACTGTCTGAGCTCGTCCAGGCCCTCGCGCGAGAAGGCGAGCCGGTGCTTGATCTTCTTGGATGCCAGCTCCATCAGATTCTTGTCGATGATGTCGCCGATGTGCTCCAGATGCGTGATGAAGGTCAGGATCTCGACGAAGCGGCGGCTGTCGTCGATGCCGAGACCGGCGGCCGAGACCTTCACGAGATAGAGCTTGATCTGCTCGTGCAGCCTGTCGACGTCGTCGTCGCGCCGCTCGATTTCCTTCAGCAGCCGCGAGTCATCCTTCTCGAACACCTCCATGCTCTCGCGCAGCATGTCGGAGACGAGATCGGCCAGCGCCAACGTCTCGCGCGTGGCCGACGCCAGCGCCTCGGCCGGCTCGTCGATGGCGCCCGTATCGAGATAGCGGGGCTCGCTCTTGTCGTCGGTCGGCGGGGTCGCCTTGAGGATCTGGCTGACGAGCGTGGAAACAGGTCCGACGAAGGGAAGGAACAGCGCAGCGACGAGCACGTTGAAGGCCACGTGCGCGGCGAGCACGGTCAGCCCCTCGGGCAGCCCGAGCGACATCATCAGCGGCGGCACGACGTCGAGACCCGCAATGACCAGCACGGCCGCCGCCGAGCGCATGACGAGATTGCCGAGCAGCACGCGGCGGCCTTCGCTCGCCGCACCGAGCTGATCAACGAACGGCGCCACCGCCCCGCCGATGTTGGCCCCAACCACCAACGCCAAGGCCAGCGGCAGCGAGATGACACCCGTCGCCACCAGCGACATGATGAGAATGACGATGGCGAGGCTCGAATGCGCGAGCCAGGTCACGAGAGCGGCCATCAGCACGGAGAGGACCGTCTGCGTCTCGAGGAAGCCGAGCACGGCGAGAACTTGCGGCGCCTGCCGGAAATCGGCGGACGCCGCCTGGATCAACCTGAGCGCAAGAAGTGCGAGGCCGATGCCGATGGCGATGCGGCCGAAGCTGCGCGAGCGGTCGGCGTTGGAGGCCAAGAACGTGAACACGCCGACGGCGATCAGCGTCGGCGGCAGCCACCTCAGGTCGATCGAGAACAGGAAGGCCGCCAGCGTCGTGCCGACATCGGCGCCGAGCATCATGGCGAGGGCCGCAGTGAGGCTCATGAGCTCGCGGGCGACGAACGAGGAGACGATCAGCGCCGTCGCCGTCGAGCTCTGCAGCGCCATCGTCGCGACGAGGCCGGTGCCGAAAGCGGCGAGCCGATTGCGAGTGCCGGCCGCCAGCACATGCCGCATCTGCCCCGTGAAGGTGCGCGTGATCCCGGTGCGGACCATACGCACGCCCCACAGCAGGAGCGCGACGTAGCCGACGAAGGAGGCGAAGAGATCGAAACCTGTCATGCCCAATCCGGATAGCTCGTGTCGACCGTCGACTATAGGCTGATTTGCCAGCAGGATATATCAACGCTTCGTGCGGGCCTCGGCTCGGCCTTCGGCCGATCCTTGGATACCGCCGCGGCGAAAGCAAGGAGCAGAGCATGCAGTTCATGATCGTCGAGCGGTTCGAGAAAGAAGATATGATCCCGGTGTACAAGCGCATCCGTGACAAGGGCCGCATGCTCCCCGATGGACTGACGGTGGTCGCGAGCTGGGTCGAAGCCAATTTCGGCCGCTGCTTTCAAGTCATGGAATGCGACGACATTCGCTTGCTGCAGCAGTGGATTCTGACTTTCCGCGGCTTGGGCGTCACCTTCGAGGTCGTGCCCGTGGTCGAAGCGCTGAAGTCGCGCGACGTCGCGGCGCCATTCTTGGATTAGACGAGTACGAGGACACCATGCAACACCGCCCGCTCGGCCGCTCCGGCCTCAAGATCGCGCCGCTCGTATTCGGCGGCAATGTGTTCGGCTGGTCCGCCGACGAGGCGACCTCGCAGGCGTTGCTCGATGCCTTCGTCGACGCGGGCTTCAACGCTATCGATACGGCGGATGTCTACTCGCGGTGGGTGTCCGGCCACAAGGGCGGCGAGTCCGAATCTGTCATCGGCCGCTGGCTGAAACGCCGCGGCGGTCGCGACAAGGTCGCCATTCTGACGAAGGTCGGCATGGAGATGGCGCCCGACGCCACCGGCCTCTCGAAGGCGCACATCCTGAAATCGGTCGAGGCCTCGCTCAAGCGCCTCGGCACGGAGTACATCGACCTCTACCAGGCTCACAAGGACGACCCGGCAACACCGCTGGACGAGACTCTCGGCGCCTTCGAAAGCCTCATCCAATCGGGCAAGGTGCGCGCGATCGGCGCCTCGAACTATTCCGCCGCGCGGCTTTCTGAAGCCCTCGGCGTCAGTGCGCGCTTGAAGGGCCATCGCTTCGAGACCATGCAGCCCGAGTACAATCTGTATGACCGCGCGGGCTACGAGGCGGGCCTCGAGCCGCTCTGCCGCGCGGAGGGCATCGGCGTCATCCCCTATTTCTCGCTCGCGAGCGGATTCCTGACGGGCAAGTACAGAAGCGAGGCCGACTCGAGCAAAAGCGCCGTGCGCGGGGCGAAGATGAAGCAATACCTCAACCCGCGCGGACTGCGCATTCTATCCGCCCTCGACGCCGTGGCGGCAGCCCATTCCGCGAAGCCCGCATCGGTCGCGCTCGCTTGGATGATGGCGCGGCCCGGCATCACGGCCCCCATCGCGAGCGCCACCAGCCTCGAGCAGCTGAAGGCGCTCACCGCCGCCGCCACGCTCAAGCTTGCGCCCGCCGAGATCGCGGCGCTCGATAGCGCCAGCGCCCCCTGATCGGGGGAGGACAGCAAGCGAAGAGTTGCATCCGCTGTTCCCGCAGGAACAGGCGGTGACGGCCGGCGGGCTTATCTCTCCCTCACCAGAGACGAGGGAGACGCCCGATGAGAACCACCGCCCGCACCAGCATTGTGCTCAGCCCCATCCCCGACCGCACGCCGCGTGAGGTGAAGGCGCTGATGTCGCTCGCCCAAGCGATCCGTGAGGACCGCCGCGTCCGCCAGGCCGAGGCGGAGCTCGCCCGCGTCAATCCCCGCCTGCTCGCCGACATCGGCCTCGACGCGGAGGATGTGTCGGCAGCACTGCGCGGCCGCATCGTCAACTAAGCGGACATCGATTTCCCCCGCCGTCCCTGAAGCCCAAAGAAAAAAGGAGCCTTCCCCATGGCCATGACCGCAACAGCCCCCACGATCCTCGCCCCCTCCTCGAGCCTGCTCGCACGCATGCGGACGGCACTCGAGACCCGCATGATGGGCCGGGCCGCCCGCCAATCCGCCGATCGCCTGGCGGAGCAGCTGACCGGCATGAGCGATCACTCCCTGCGAGATATCGGCCTCAGGCGCGACCAGATCCCGGATGTGGTCAAAGCCCATCTGCTGCGCGCGAGCGTTTCGCTTCCGCTCTGAGCCACGCCAGAAACGCCTCGACCGGCGGCCATTCCGCAAGCTCGGGCAACACGAGCGCGTAGTGCGCCCATCCGGTCGGGGCATCGCAGCGCGGCAGCTTCTCGAGCCGCCCGCTGCGCAAATCGTCCTCCGCGAGAGTCTCGCGAACGAGCGCGACGCCGAGCCCACTCGCTGCCGCCTCGAGCGTCAGCACCGAGCCGTTGAAGCGAATGTGCTTGGCGATGGCCGCCTCGCTCAATCCATGATGCCGGCCCCAGCTGCGCCAATTGATCGAGCTGTCGTCGTTTTCCGACGTCGTATCGATGATGCAGGTCTGGCAGAGCACATCGTGAGGTCCCTCGATCGGCCCATTGTCGGCGATGTAGCGCGGGCTCGCGACGAGCACCACGGCATCGTCCATGAGCTTCTCGGCGATCACGTCGGAATAGTTTCCAGCCCCGAAGCGCAGAGCGACATCCGCGGTGCGGCCGGCGAGATCGACGAGTGCCAAATCGGCCAAGATCTGAATCTCGATGTCGGGATGCAGCCGCTGAAACCGGTGCAGCCTCGGGGCCAGCCAGCGCGTCACATGCGAGGGAATGGCGGAAATCCGCAGCCGCGCACCGTCGCGCCGATCGATGCTCGCGACCGCCTTGCGGATCTCGGCGAGCGCCCGCCGGACGCCGGCGGCGAGCCGCTCGCCCTCGGGCGTCACCTCGATGCGGCGCGTATGGCGCACGAAGAGAACGGCCTCGAGCTCCTCCTCGAGCGCGGAAATGCGGTGGCTGACGGCGCTCGCGGTGACGGCAAGCTCGTCGCCCGCCTCCTTGAAGCTTTTCAGCCGGGCGGCGGCCTCGAACACGCGCAAGGTTTCGAGCGGCGGCAATCGACGCATGGGCCAGCCCATCTCACCGGGTCGCTGCGGGAATGCATGAGTAGGCGTTATGCATCCCGTAAGAACTCGTCATTTGTCGGGCCGCGACCATCATTCCATATACCCTACATCGGCAGATCGCCCGGGCCAACCTTCGGCGTCCGGAACTGATCGGGCCGCAACCCATAAGAAGACGGAGATCATCATGAGCACCTCGATCAACGAGGCGTCGACGGCACGGTTCGAGCGGACGGGAACGCCGGCATCAAGGCTTGGCAATGTTTTCGGTTGGGCCTTCGCGGCCTACCGCAGGCATCGGATGGAGCGCGAGCTCTACGAGCTCGACGACCGGATGCTACGGGATATCGGCCTGACCCGCACCGAGATCCCGCATCTCGTCCGTTATGGACGCGGCGATCACATCGCCTGACGCAAAGCCATCCCGGGGGCGGCGCATGCCGCCTCCGGGATGCGGCCGGTCGCGGTGACGCGGCCGGCGCTGCTCCGGTTGCCGGCCTCGAGCCGCCCCGCTATAGCGTCCGCCATGACGCGCAAAGTCTACCTTCGTCCGGCAGGCCTCATCCCCGCCGACCGCAGTCTCGGCCCCGGCACCTATACGGGCCTGCTGCCGCTGTGCGGCAGCGGCCCCTTCGACTTTACCGCCCTCGAGGTCATCCGCCGTGACGGCCCGGCCGTCGCCAAGCGGCTGGTTGCGCTGGGCGAGGTCTGGGAGAGCGGCACGCGCTCGGACTATCTCGAAGCCGACGAGGTCCTCGATCGCCTAACCCGCGTCCGCCGCCGCGTCGCCGGCCTCGATATGACGAGGCCGCAGATCATGGGCGTGGTCAACGTGACGCCGGACTCCTTTTCCGACGGCGGCCGCCTGGAGAGCTCGCAATCAGCCATCGCCCACGGCCTGCGCCTGGCCGCGGAAGGCGCCTCGATCCTCGACATCGGAGGAGAGAGCACGCGGCCAGGGTCCGATCCGACGCCGGTCGAGGAGGAGCTCGCCAGGGTCATACCCGTCATCGAGGGGCTCGCTGCCAAGACGGATGCCGTCCTGTCCATAGACACGCGTAAAGCCGAGGTGATGCGCCGCGCCGTCGATGCGGGGGCGCGCATGATCAACGACGTGTCGGCGCTGTCCCACGATCCCGAGGCCTTGGAGGCGGCCGCCGACCTGAGCGTCCCCGTCGTCCTCATGCATGCGCTGGGCGATCCCAAGACCATGCAGGACAACCCGCGCTACGACGACGTTTTGACGGACGTTTACGACTATCTCGAAAGCCGCATCGCGGCCGCCGAAGCCGCCGGCATCGCGCGGAACCAGCTCATCGTCGATCCCGGCATCGGTTTCGGCAAGACGCTGCGCCACAATCTCGAGCTGATGGCTGGCCTCGCCCTGTTTCATGGCCTCGGCGTCCCGGTTTTGCTCGGCGCCTCACGCAAGCGCTGGATCGGGATGCTGACGCAGGAGCCAGTCGCGGCGGAGCGGGTCATCGGGTCGGCGGCCGCGGCCATGGCTGGCGTCGGACAAGGGCTTCAGATCGTCCGCGTCCACGACGTCAAGGCGACCCGGCAGGCGCTGGCCATCGCGACAGCCTCCTGGTCCGGGCACGAGCCCGAGCCCACGGCCGTGAAAACCCCGGGCTGAGCCCGCGATCGCTCAAGTGGCTTCCCTTCGGCTGCCGCAGGCCGTATGGGAACGAGCGACTTTGCAGTATTATCGCCGGCCAGGGGCGCTGGCAGTCGAGATTCGGGCGCCTTTGGCCTGCGTTTCGCCAGCAGACAGCTACGAGGAACACTATGGCGCGTCGCTACTTCGGCACGGACGGCATCCGCGGCCTCGCCAACACCCATCCGATGACTTCGGAGGTGGCGCTGAAGGTCGGCATGGCGGCCGGCCACATATTTACCAAAGGCACCCACCGGCACCGGGTCGTCATCGGCAAGGACACACGCCTCTCCGGCTACATGATCGAGAACGCGCTGGTGTCGGGCTTCACGGCCGTCGGCATGGACGTGTTCCAGCTCGGCCCGATGCCGACCCCGGCCGTCGCCATGCTGACGCGGTCGCTGCGCGCCGACTTGGGCGTGATGATCTCGGCCTCCCACAACGCCTTCGCGGACAACGGGATCAAGCTGTTCGGCCCCGACGGCTACAAGATGTCGGACGAGCTCGAGTTGCAGATCGAGGATTTGATGGACAAGCCCTCGGCGGCGCTGCTTGCCGACCCGGCGAAGATCGGCCGCGCCACCCGCGTCGACAGCGCTCAGGAGCGCTACATCGAGTTCGCCAAGCGGACGTTGCCGCGAAATCTGAAGCTCGACGGCCTCAGGGTCGTCGTCGATTGCGCCAACGGCGCAGCGTATCAGGTTGCCCCCGACGCCTTATGGGAGCTCGGCGCCGAGGTGATCAAGATCGGCGTCAGCCCGGACGGCTTCAACATCAACAAGAAGTGCGGCTCGACGGCGCCGGAAGCCCTCTGCGAAAAGGTCCGCGAGGTGAGGGCCGACATCGGCATCGCGCTCGACGGCGACGCCGACCGCGTCATCATCGTCGACGAGCAAGGCCGCATCGTCGATGGCGACCAACTGATGGCCGTGGTCGCCGACGCCTGGAAGCGGCGCGGACGGCTCGCGGCCGGCGGCATCGTCACGACGGTGATGTCCAACCTGGGGCTCGAGCGCTATCTCGCCTCCCTCGGCCTCTCGATGGTGCGCACCGCCGTCGGCGATCGCTACGTGGTCGAGTACATGAGGAAGCACGGCTACAACGTCGGCGGCGAGCAGTCGGGCCACATCGTCCTGTCGGACTACACGACGACCGGCGACGGCCTCGTCTCCGCCCTGCAGATTCTCGCGGTCGTCGTGCAGAGCGAGAAGCCGGTGAGCCAGGTCTGCAACCGCTTCGAGCCCTTGCCGCAGATCCTCAGGAACGTGCGCTACAAGGACGGCAAGCCGCTCGACAATCGCGATGTGAAGAAGGCGATCGAGGACGGCAAGGTGAAGCTCGGCAACTCGGGCCGCCTCGTCATTCGGCCGTCCGGCACCGAGCCGGTCATCCGCGTGATGGCCGAGGGCGACGACGAGGGGCTCGTCTCACGCGTCGTCGGCGAGATCGTCGATGCCCTCAGCAAGGCGGCGGCGTGACATGGCAAAGGAGACTGTGATCGGCGCCTGGACAGGCTCGGGCGCGCGCGTGCTGGTGCTGACCTCCTCGCCTCGGCTCGAAGGCAACTCGCACAATCTGGCCGAGAGCCTCGCCGCCGGTGCCAAGAGCGCCGGCCACGATGCGGTGCTCGTCGACCTGTCGACGCACGTCACGCATCTGCTTCGCGACTGCCGCACCTGCCGTCGCGAGGATGGTCAATGCGCCATCGAGGACGGCCACAAGGCGATCTTCGACCTCTATCTGACGGCCGAAGTGGTCGTCTACGCGACGCCGATCTGGTGGTACGGCATCTCGGCTCAGCTCAAAGCTTTCATCGATCGCATCTTCTGCTTCATCTCGGATTCGTATCCGGACGTGGCGCTCGCCCGGAAGCTCCTCCCCGGCAAGCGCGCGGCACTACTCCTCACGGCGGAGGAATCCAACTTCGCCGCGCGGCTCGGCATCGTCGAGCAGGTGTCGGAGCTCTGCCGCTATCTCGACCACCAGTTCGTCGGCATCGTCACCGGCATCGGCAATCGCCGCGGCGAGGTGACGATGGACCCGGCAGATCCCATGTCGGCCGCCTTTGCGCTCGGCCGCGACATCCTGAAAACCCACAATACCGACTACAAGCTCAACTCTGAGCGGTCCAAAGTCGTGTGGCAGGAGGGTGAGGACAAGCTGCCCAGCCACTGGCGCTAGCCCGCGCTTTCCCCGACACCGATTTTTCCGGAGACCGTCATGAGCCGCGTCCTTCGCGTTTTCCTCGCCGGACTGCTGGCGCTGTTGCCGCTGACGGTGACGGTCTTCGTCACCGCCTGGGTGGTCAACTTCCTCAACGGCTATTTCGGCCCGAACACGTTCTTCGGCCGCACGCTCGTATCGCTCGGCCTCAGCGTCGGGGTCACCGAGACGGCGCCCTACGTCATCGGACTGTTGGCGCTGATCATCGGCATCTACCTGCTCGGGCTCGTCGTCGAGACGAGTGTCGGGAGCTGGATCCGGCGCCTATTCGAGGCGCTGATCGCTCGCATTCCTCTCGTCTCCAACGTTTACGACATGTCGAAACGCTTCACGTCCATCATGGACACGAAGGACGGCAACAACCTCAAGGGCATGAGCCCGGTTTGGTGCTTCTTCGGCGGCGAGCCGGGCGCCGCCGTCCTCGGTCTGATGCCGTCTCCGACCCCCGTCGTGATCGGCGGGACCGAGTATGTGGGCGTGCTGGTGCCCTCCGCGCCGGTGCCGGTCGGCGGCGCGCTCGTGTATGTGCCCAAGAGCTGGGTGAAGCTCGCCGAGGGGGGCGTCGACGACCTGATGAGCGTTTACGTTTCGATGGGCGTGACGCCGCCGGGCGCCACGAAGCGGGCGTAGGCGAGCTGCCTCCAACTCAACTTTCCGTGACCGGCAGGTTGGGATTTCCCAATGTTACCGACTTCCGATTGACGCAAACGTCGGCCACGCTATGGTCTGCGTCCGGTGGTCGCGGAAGATACAGACTGCGCTTGGAGGAGAAGCTTGATGCTCGATCGTAAGGTCTTGGGTACATTGGTGGCCGGTGCCGCTATCGTGGGTTTTGGCGTGACGATGGCTTTCGCTGCCGCTGACGACGCTATCAAAGGCCGTCAGGGCTGCATGAAGTCGCACGGCGCCGAGATGCAAGTGATGGGGCCGATGTTCAAGGGCGAGAAGCCTTACGACGCGGCGGCCATCAAGGCGGCGTTCGATGCGACCGCTACGGCATGTGCCGACTGGGACAAGTGGTGGGGCGCGGACACCCAGAAGGGTGAGACGGTTGAGACCTTCGCCAAGCCGGAGATCTGGACCGACGCTGAGGGTTGGAAAGCCGCCGGCGGCAAGTTCGGCGAGGCCTACACCGCGATCACAGGCGCTGCCGACGAGGCGGCCTTTAGGGCGGCCTTCCCGGCGCTCGGCGAATCCTGCGGCGGCTGCCACGAGAAGTTCCGTCGCCCGAAGGGCTGATCAGTCCTTGCAACGACTGTCGAGGGCCCTGGCGCGCCCGTGCCGGGGCCTTCGCTTTTTGGGGGCGGCTTCCCGAAGTCCGCGACCCGTCCTATGGTCCCGCTCGCAAAACGAGGACCGTCATGCCGCGAGCGCCGAAAATCGTCCGCACCGTCAAAGACGTGCGCCGTCACGTTGCGCGCTGGACGGCGGCCGGCGAGACCGTCGCGGTCGTGCCCACCATGGGGGCGTTGCACGACGGACATCTCGGCCTCGTAACGGCCGCACGGCGCAAGGCCCAGCGCGTCATCGTCACGATTTTCGTCAACCCGGCGCAGTTCGCCGCGCACGAGGATCTCGGCCGCTACCCACGCGACGAAGCGGGCGATCTCGCCAAGCTCGCGACGGTTTCAACCGATCTCGTCTATGCGCCGGCCCGCGAGACCATGTACCCGGAAGGCTTTGCGACCCGGATCCAGCCGGCAGGCGCAGCGGAGGGGCTCGAGAGCCTCACACGTCCGCACTTCTTCGGCGGCGTCGCAACGATCGTCGCCAAGCTGTTGCTGCAGACTCGAGCCGATATCGCGATGTTCGGCGAGAAGGACTATCAGCAGCTGATGGTCGTCAAGCAGCTCGTCCGTGATCTGGACATTCCCTGCTCGATCGTCGGCGTGCCGACGGCGCGGGCGGCCGATGGCCTCGCCCTCTCCTCCCGCAATACCTATCTGACGGCAGAGGAGCGGGCGGTCGCGCCGGCACTCCATCGGGTGCTGGCCACGACCGCCGCCGCCTTGCGGTGCGGGGGGGACGTCCGCAAGGCCCTGGCAGCGGGCAAGCGCAGCCTCGCCGCCGCCGGTTTCAAGGTCGACTATCTCGAGCTGCGCGACGCCGAGACGCTCGGGCCTTTCGTGTCTGCGACGGGGCCGGGGCGATTGCTCGTCGCGGCCTTCCTCGGCAAAACCCGGCTCATCGACAACATCGCCGTCTGAGCCGGCCTCACTTCACCATATAGCTGCGGTGTACGAAGTCGCCCTTCGCGCGCTTCGTCTCGACGTAGGAAACGTCGTCGGTATCGCGCGTCTCGACGACGTTGGCCGCATCGACCGCACCCGTCTCGGCCTTCGCCGCATCGGCCTCGGCGAGATAGGCTGCGACGCCTTCCGGCTTGGGCGCCTCCGCCTTGTCCTCGGCCTTCACGGCACCGATGGCCTCTGTGGCGCTGGCGCGGAGCAGCTTCGGCCACATCTTCCGGAACAGCCCGTTCGAGGGATAGACCTCGGCGCTCGCGAGCTTGCCGTCGACGGCGAAGGCGAAGCCGACGATGTCTTGCGTCTCGAGGCCCTTGGCCTCCAGCGCCGCCACGTAGGTCTTGACCGTCTCCTCGACCTTGCCGCTTTCGAGCGTGAGCTGGAGGCTCGACGGCGAGGCTTCGGAGGCGACCGCCGCGACCCCGAGATTCTCGGACAGATCCGCTTGCGCCTTCGACACCGAGTCCCAAACCTTCATCTGCTTATCGCTCGTATCTTTCGTCTCGCCGTCGGCACCGATAATGCCCTTCACCATCTGCCGCAATGCCAATTTTGCATCCTTCGACGGCAGCATCTTCTCGGACGATGCGAAGGCCGTCACATCCTCCCCGCCGCGCTGCGCCCAGCGGCCCTGCTCGACGCAGAAGGCGGCGAGCGGCACGCGGCCGGATTTCGGCGGCACGATCATGCTGACCGTCAACGTGCGATCCTGCTGACCGCCTTTGACGATGTCGCCCGACTGAATGAACACCTCCTCGTCGCTGGTGTTCTCGATGGCGAGCTCGTTGACGGTGCCGGTCTCGTGCACGGTCACGGCACCTTTGGCGAGCGCCTCGGCGAGCGTCAGCGGCACGGGACCTTCGGCGCTCTTCCCATGGATGAAATAGACAGCGAGCCGCTCATGAACGATCGGGCCGGTGACGTCGGGGCCGGTGGCGGCGAGGACGGGCGCCGAGGTGGCGAGTGCCGCGGCTGTCGCGAAGGCGACCTGAGACCACAAATGCCGTGTGACGAACATGCCGTGTCTCCATTGTTGCGCCGGGAGCGGGGGGTCTCCCGGCGCAACTGCCCCTAGTCCCGATTGCGGACCGAGGTTTGGAGAGAGCGTGGCGAAGCTGAGGCGGAGCCGTCACCAACCGTCATGGCGCGGACGCGTCCGCATTTCTGGCAAGAGTTTCTGTGCCCGAATTAGCGGATGTACTTAAGGTAGCTCATGTTCACCCAGCCCCTCCGGCCGAAATGCTCCATGAGGCACCAATTGCCTTTGCAGCTACCGGCCTTCAACACGCCGTAGCCGTCGTGGGGAATGGCCGCGACGATCTTGGCGTGCCGCGTGGGGCCCGAGCGCATGTACAGCACATCTGTCTCGGCGACGTTGACGACGCGATAGGTGCCGCACATCGCGCAGGCCTTGGCCGGGCCGCCGATGACGACCGCCGCGGCCAGCAGCGCGAAGCCTACGGTGGCGCGCAGCATATGAGGGGCGATCTTGGTGATGGTCATGACGGTCTCCCTTGAGGCGTATTGTTTTGTTGGACCCGCACTGTGAGACCTCATGTAGGGCGCCGGCCCTGAACGTGTTCTGAAGGGCCCGCTTAAGAGCCGTTCACCTGAAGGGCTGTTCATTCTGGCCATCAGCGACCGACAATCGAAAACCGTCTTTGCTGGGCGCTGCCGCAAGTTTCGGGTGGTTGCCGCACGATCCATCTGCTTGCCTGCCTCACACCACGAGCAGGAGCACTCCCATGCATCTGGCATCCGGAACGGCAATGGACGACGCGGCGACCATCGCGGATCTCATTTGGGAGACCGACCCCGAAATGTGCGAATTCGTCTTCGGCGATCGCGAGACCTGGCATCGATGCTGTGCAATCGAATGGCTCGCCGAGCTTGGTCTGCACTCGAGCAGCTGTGCAAGCGTCGCCAAGCGGAATGAAAAGATCGTGGGACTGTTGATCGCCTATCCGCAGCCGGAGATGGCGTCGCGCTACGCGGCAACCGTCGCCCGCTATGAAACGAATGTCGGCCGGCGCATGGAGGCTGTCGGCTGGTTGTTTCCGGTCATCCCGGAGAAGACGCTTTACGTCTTCAATCTCGCCGTGGCGCCAGCGCTCAGGGGACAGGGCATCGGACGCCTGCTGCTAACCGCGGCGGAGGAGCATGCCGACCGGGTAGGGTCCACAGAAGTGCATCTGGACGCCCCCGCCACCAGCCCCGCCGTACGGTTCTACGAGCGCATGGGATATGCGAAGTTGACAGAGACCCGTCTGCTCGCACCCGCGACGAGCATCCCTTCGCACTATCGGATGTATAAGACACTTCGGTGCTGAGGAAGCTCGTCAGGTATCGTCCCGATCGGCGATGAGCGACAGCTTCTCGGTCATCAGGTGAAGCGCATTGCCGTCGCGCTTGAGGGCACCATCGGCTTCCAGCGCCTGCAGCGCCAGGTTGACCTTCGGACGGCTCGCGCCGATCAGAAGCGCGATCTCGATCTGCGACATGCCGAGGTCGAGCAAGGCTTTGCCGTCCTTGGGAGCGATGCCACGGAGTTTCATCGCCGACAGCAGGAAGCGCGCCAACCGCACCTCGATCGAATGCAGCGCGACCGCCTCGAACACGTCGTTCGTCGAGCGAAGCCTTGAGCACAGGAACCGGATCGCGGCATCCGTGATGGCGGGCGTCGATTCCATCAGCCGCTTCAAGCTCGCCCGCGACAGCGCCATCGCCTTGACGGCCGAGAGAGCGCGCGCATCGGCGGTCCGCACCCCGCCGTCGAGCGCCGCGATCTCGCCGAAGATCTCACCGGGGCCGGCATTCAAGAAGGCGAGCTCGCGTCCCTCGTTCGTGAACACCGAGAGCCGCACGCGCCCGGCCGTCAGCAGGTAGATGTCAGTGCCTTCGTCGCCCCGCGCGAAAATCATCTGACCGTTGTCGTAGGTGAGCGGGCGCATCTGCTTGGCGATCGCCTGCCGCTCGGGATCGCCGAGCGAGCCGAAGAGCTTCGTGCCGGCGAGCAGCCGCGGCAGCTCCAATTGCGTGGACATGAGGACCGCTCTCGTTTGCGCTACCAGTACCGGATCTGGGCGTTGGTGATCTTCTCGGGGCCGTGCTCGGTGACGATGACCGTCTCCTCGAAGTCGCCCAGGAACCCATCCTGACGTACACCGCGCTCGACGCATAGCACCATGTTGGGCTTGAGCACGGTTTTGTCGCCGGGCGCGAGCCAGGGGCTGTCCCATCCCAAGCCGACACCGTGGCCGAGCCCGGAGAAATTGCCCTTGAGCTCGAAGCCGAGCTCGACCTGCTTGCCCAAGCCTGCGGCCGCCACAGCTTCCGCCGTCGTGCCGGCCTTGACGGCCGCGATGCCCGCCTCCACAGCCGCGATCGACGCCTCGAAAAGATCGATCTGCCGGTTGCTCGGCTTGCCGATGGGCCGCGAGCGGGCCAGATCGAAATAGTAGCCGTCGAGCACGCCCGACAGTCCGATGTGGAACCACTGCCCCTCTTTGAGCGGCACCGGCGAGCCCCAGGTCGGGAACAGGGTCTTGACCTCGGCCGAGCCGTCGCCGCCGACGCCCGAGGACATGAACGAGTTGTAGAGCACACCGCCGGCGGGTGCGATGACGGCCTGGCCGGCCGCGATGACGTCGCCGTGGGTGGCACCCGGCACGGCCGCCGTCATCATGGCATCGGTCGCCCGCGAGCCGAGCTCGGAGGCCGCCCGCAGGAGAGCAATCTCGGCCGGACTCTTCACGGCCCGGAGATCACTGAGGATCGTTTGCCCGTTTCGCCACTCGACGCCGGGACACGCCGCGGACAGCGCCCGGTAGACGTCGACCGTCATGACATCGCCGCCGACGAGGCCGACCGGCCCAGTGTCCAGGCCGAGCTGCTTCATCGCCCCGATCACGCCCTCGATGACAAGGTCGGCCCGGATGATCTCGCTAGAGTCCAGCGCCACCGTCTCGTCATAGGCACAATCGACGACGAGCCGCGCCTCGCCCTCGGCCGAAAGCACGAGGAAGGTGTGGGCGCGCGCGTTCCAGTTGCCAGCGAGGTCCGGGATGTAGGGAAACAGCGTGTAGAAGTTGGCGAGATACATGACGTCGCCGTAGCGATCGAGCGAGCCACCACCGCGCGCCGCCACGACCAGCCCCTTGAGGCCGGCCGCCTTGGCCATCGCCGCGGCTTGGCGCCGCCGCAGGGCGAACTCGGCGCGGGGGATCGTCGGGCGGGGCGCGGTCATGGGGGGGCCTCCAAACGAGCAGCTGCGGCCTGCAGATTATGGGTATTGGCGCGCGGGAACCAGCCGCATTGTCGCAGGCCCGCCTTGCCACAGTCGGCCAGGAATGCCCCCGATGCTTGCCTTCACCCCCTCCTCCGTGTCACCCAACCTGCGATAATGACAATCAGATTCGATCCGGCCGCCTTCGGGCGAGGTCCGGGCGTTGACGTGACATGAGCGGAGCACCCATGGCCTCCTCGCGCGATCTCTTCGCCAAGCTCGAGACCGAGTTCACCGAGAAGCCGCTGCCCAAGAAGGGTGCGACGGCCGAGAGCTATACGGCGGCCGACATCGAGGTGCTCGAAGGCCTCGAGCCCGTTCGCCGGCGGCCGGGCATGTATATCGGCGGCACCGACGAGAAGGCGCTGCACCACCTGTTCGCCGAGGTCATCGACAATTCCATGGACGAGGCGGTCGCCGGCCATGCGAGCTGGATCGATGTCGAGCTTTCGGCCGATGGGTCGCTCGCCGTCACCGACAACGGCCGCGGCATCCCGATCGACCCGCATCCCAAGTTCAAGCCGAAGTCCGCGCTCGAGGTCATCATGACCATGCTGCACTCGGGCGGCAAATTCGACAGCAAGGTCTACAATACCTCGGGCGGCCTGCACGGCGTCGGCGTTTCGGTGGTGAACGCGCTTTCCGACAAGCTCGAGATCGAGGTTGCGCGCGGGCAGAAGCTCTACCGGCAGCTCTATTCGCGCGGCAAGGCCGTCTCCAAGCTCGAGGATCTGGGACCGGTCAAGAACCGGCGCGGCACCAAGGTCCGCTTCCATCCGGACCCCCAGATCTTCGGCGCCGACGCGCAGTTCAAGCCGGCGCGCCTCTTCAAGATGGCGCGCTCGAAGGCCTACCTGTTCGGCGGCGTCGAGATCCGCTGGCATTGCGCGCCCGAGATCATCAAGGACGACACCCCGGCCGAGGCCGTGTTCCACTTCCCCGGCGGCTTGAAGGATTTCCTCACCGCCCGGATCGAGGGCCTGACGACCGTCACGAAGGAGGTCTTCGCCGGCAAGGTCGAGCGCGAGGGCGGGCACGGCTCGGTCGAATGGGCGCTCACCTGGATCGCCGACGACGACGGCTTCCTCTCCTCCTACTGCAACACGGTGCCGACACCAGACGGCGGCACGCACGAGAATGGACTGCGCTCGGCGCTCTCGCGCGGCCTCAAGGCCTATGGCGAGCTCACCAACAACAAACGCGCCCAGCACGTCACGGCCGACGATGTTTTCACGAGTGCCGCCGGCATGCTGTCCGTCTTCATCCGCGAGCCCGAGTTCCAGGGCCAGACGAAGGACAAGCTCGCGACCCAAGAAGCATCTCGCATCGTCGAAACGACGGTCAAGGACGCCTTCGACCATTGGCTGGCCGATAGCCCCGCGCAGGCGCAGAAGCTGCTCGAATGGGTGATCGAGCGCGCCGAGGAGCGCCTGAAGCGGCGCCAGGAGAAGGAGCGCGACCGCCGCTCGTCCGCCAAGCGCCTGCGCCTTCCCGGCAAGCTCTCCGATTGCTCGCTCGGGCCGGAGGACGGCAACGAGATTTTCATCGTCGAGGGCGACTCGGCCGGCGGCTCGGCGAAATCGGCCCGCGATCGCGCGACGCAAGCGATCCTGCCGTTGCGCGGCAAGATCCTGAACGTGGCCAGCGCCTCGTCACAGAAGCTGTCGCAGAACCAGCTCATCGCCGATCTCATCCTGGCGCTCGGCTGCGGCACCGGCTCGAGCTTCCGCGAGGAGGATCTGCGCTACTCCAAGGTCATCATCATGACGGACGCCGACGTCGACGGCGCCCATATCGCCTCGCTGCTGATCACCTTCTTCTTCCAGGAGATGCCGCGCCTCATCGACAAGGGGCACCTCTATCTCGCTGTGCCACCGCTCTACAAGATCAAGCAGGGCACCTCCCACGTCTACGCGCAGGACGACCGGCATCGCGAGGAGTTGCTCTCGACCACGTTCAAAAACAAGAAGGTCGACATCCAGCGCTTCAAGGGCCTGGGCGAAATGAACGCGTCCGAGCTCAAAGAGACGACGATGGACCCCAAGAAGCGCCGGATGCTTCGCATCGAGATCGATCAGGACGCCCGCGAGGAGACCACCGGCGCCATCTCCGACCTCATGGGTACGAAGCCCGAGGCACGGTTCCGCTTCATCTCCGAGCGCGCGGAGTTCGTGTCGGACGACGTGCTGGATATTTGAGGGGCGGGCTGAGCAGATCGCCCGGTAACGACGCGCTTTCCGGTCTAATTGGCTGCTCGTTCAACGACGGGCGTGTGCGGCGCGTTGACGCGCCTGGACGGGTGATACCGCGCAAACTCGGGCTCGCATCAGGCCCAGCAAGCACGTCGATAGCTACGTAGTGGTATGGCACCGTTGCCGCCGTCACAATCCTGTCTTAGAGGAGGGCATCCCCCAATTCCTGGTGGCTGAACCACCGCACGAGGACGCTCTCTATCATGGCCACGAAACCTAAGAAATCACTCGTCAAGAAGCCGCTGTACGGCATCCACCGCGTCGACAACGCCAAGAACCATACGCATGCCTGGATCGTGACGCTGCAACGGCGCAACAAGATCTGGTGCAAGTATTTCAGCGACGGCAAGCACGGCTCCAAGCAGAAGGCGCTCGAGGCCGCCAAGGCCTTCCGCGATACGACGCTCGACGCCAACCCACCGATGTCGCGCGCCGAGTACGCGTCCATCCGCCGCCGCAACAACAAGTCCGGTATCGTCGGTGTCTGCCGTCACGTCAGCACCGAGCTGCAGAACGGCCGCAAGGTGAAGCAGCCCTACTGGATCGCCTTCTGGCCGCTCGAGGATCGCCGCGTCGGCCGCGCGAAGTTCGCGGTCTCTCGCCACGGCGAGGACAAGGCGTTCAAGCTCGCGGTGGCCGCGCGCAAGAAGGCGATGAAGACGCTGAAAGAGGATCCGTTCGCGAACTCGTCCGGCTTGAAGCGCTGGCTTAAGACGAGTGCGGCCTGAGATCGCGCCGCTCACGCAGAAACACGAAAGCGTGAGACCGTCGAACATGGAAATCCGGCGCGCAAGCCGGGCCCGTAGTCCTGCCATCGCAACCTCCAAAAGGAGAGAGACCATGGCAGGGTTCAACGTTCGTACGCTCGCGCTGACAGCCGCGTTCCTCGCTTCCGGCGCCTCGCTCGCCGTCGCCGGCGGCAACAAGATGGTCGGCGGGGCGGAAATGTTCCCCGACAAGAACATCGTCGAAAACGCGGTCAACTCCAAGGATCACACGACGCTCGTCGCCGCCGTCAAGGCTGCGGGCCTCGTGGAGACGCTGTCGGGCGCCGGGCCGTTCACGGTGTTCGCGCCGACGAATGAGGCCTTCGCTGCACTTCCGGCCGGCACGGTGGACGGCTTGCTCAAGCCCGAGAGCAAGGATCAGCTGACGAAGATCCTCACCTGCCATGTGTTGCCGACGGAAGCGATGTCGGACGCGATCGCGAAGATGGTTCAAGACGGCGGCGGCATGACGAAGGTCAAGACGGTCGGCGGCTGTGAGCTCACCGTCAAAGCGGCCGACGGCAAGGTCATGGTCGAGGACGAGTCGGGCGGTGTCGCCAACGTCACGATTGCCGATGTCGACCAGTCGAACGGCGTCATCCACGTCATCGACAAGGTGCTCTTGCCGAAGTCATAGACGACGGCCGCATCAAACGGAGGGGCGGCCGGCGGGTCGCCCCTTCTGACGCGCCGAGACCGCAGCGGTTCGCCCCTACGAGTCTCCGGCTTCGCCGTCGAAGAGCGGGATTTGATCCGGCGTGCGATTGGGAGCCATGAGGCCGAGATGGCGATAGGTCTTCATTGTCACGACACGCCCACGTGGGGTCCTGCCGATGAAGCCCTGCTGCAGCAAATACGGCTCGATGATCTCCTCGAGCGCATCGCGCGGCTCCGAAAGCGCCGCCGCGATCGTCTCGATACCGACCGGCCCGCCCTCGTAGTTGACGGCGATGCACCTCAAGTACCGGTGGTCGAGCATGTCGAGGCCCTCGGAGTCGACCTCGAGCTCTCGCAACGCGCGATCGGCCACTGCGGCCGTCACCTCCTCCGCACCATCGACCGCTGCAAAGTCGCGCACGCGCCTGAGCAACCGGCCGGCGACCCGAGGCGTGCCCCGCGCGCGCCGCGCAATCTCGCGGGCGCCGTCCGCGCTCATCCCGCACTTGAGCACGCGGGCCCCACGCTTGACGATGAGCTCGAGCTCCTCGGTGGTATAGAAGTTCAACCGCACGGGGATGCCGAAGCGATCGCGCAGCGGCGTGGTCAGCAATCCGGCTCGGGTGGTGGCTCCCACCAGCGTAAACTTGGCGAGATCTATCTTCACCGAGCGCGCTGCCGGCCCCTCGCCGATGATGAGGTCGAGCTGATAGTCCTCCATGGCGGGATAGAGGATCTCCTCGACCGCCGGATTGAGCCGGTGGATCTCGTCGATGAAGAGGACGTCGCGCTCTTCAAGGTTGGTCAGCAAGGCGGCGAGGTCGCCGGCCTTGGCGATCACCGGCCCCGAGGTCGACCGGAACCCGACGCCGAGCTCCTTCGACATGATTTGCGCGAGCGTCGTCTTGCCGAGGCCGGGAGGCCCCACGAACAGCACGTGATCGAGGGCATCGCCACGCGACTTCGCCGCCTCGATGAACACGCGCAGGTTCCGCCGCGCCTGCTCCTGACCGATGAAGTCGGTGAGCGATTGCGGGCGGATTGACGCCTCGAGGAGGTCATCCTCCTTGCGTCCCCCGGTGATCAGGCGTTCGGTCATGCGGCTCTGGCGTGTTTCAGCTTTGTTCTGCTGCTTCTATCATGATTTGCAGTGGGCGCGACATGCGCATTCCTGACGTCGAAAAACGAAAACGGGCCCGCAAGGGCCCGTTCCCAAAAAGCTCGTAACCAGACTGCCGTCAGGGCGTCGTGGTGGTGGTCGTCGACGTCGTGGTCGAAGCGCCCGTGGTCGGGTCGGTGGCGGTCGCCGTCACGTTGACGACGCCGATATTCACCAGCACGCCAAAGATGATGGCGAACACGATCGCCGTCACCAGCGCATTGACGAAGCGGTTCGAGAACGACAGGACGTTGCCAATCAGGTCGACGATGAAGACGACGATGGCGCCCCAGATGACCGGCTCGAGCCAGGCATAAGCTGCGGGTAGCATGGATCAGTCCCCCTGTAATGCTTCTGGGCCGACTCGGGCCCGATGGTTGTTTATAGCAGTTTCGAGGTCCGGATTGTGGCGGCGAGGCCACAATCACGATCCCGTGTGTCGTCGGCCCGCGAGCGGCCTCTAAGCCTCCCGCTGCCCGCCCGACTTACCCTTGATCGCCGACTGCGCCGCGGCCAGTCGCGCGACCGGCACGCGGAACGGCGAGCACGACACGTAGTCGAGCCCAACCGTCTCGCAGAAGGCGATCGAGCGCGGGTCGCCGCCGTGCTCGCCGCAGATGCCGAGCTTGAGGTTCCCACGCGTCTTGCGCCCGCGCTCCGCCGCAAGCTTCACGAGCTCGCCGACGCCTTCGGTATCGATCGTCACGAACGGATCGGTCTCGATGACGCCCTCGCGCGTGTAGTGGGCGAGGATCGGCGCGGCATCGTCGCGGGACAAGCCGAGCGTCGTCTGCGTCAGATCGTTGGTGCCGAAGGAGAAGAACTCGGCGTCCCGCGCGATCTCGGCCGCCTTCAGCGCCGCCCGCGGCAACTCGATCATCGTGCCGATCTGGTAGGTGAGCTTGACGCCCTTCTCCTTCTCGACGGCCGCCGCCGTCCTCTCGATGACAGCCTTGAGGCGCGCGAGCTCGGATGCGAAGCCGACGAGCGGCACCATCACCTCGGGCGTCACGGGTTTGCCCGTCTTGGCGCCGGCCTCGATCGCCGCTTCGAAGATCGCGCGCGCTTGCATCTCAGTGATCTCGGGGTACACGAGCCCGAGCCGGCAGCCGCGGAAGCCCAGCATCGGGTTGTATTCGGAGAGCTCGTCCACCCGGGCCTTCAGCTTGTCGACGGGCACGCCCAGCGCCTTGGCGACCTCGCCCATCTCGGCCGCCTCATGCGGCAGGAACTCGTGCAGCGGCGGATCGAGCAGGCGGATCGTGACGGGGAAGCCTGCCATGATCGTGAACAGCTCGACGAAGTCCTGCCGCTGCATCGGCAGGATCTTGCCGAGGGCGGCGCGGCGTCCGGCCTCCGTCTCCGAGCAGATCATCTCGCGCATGGCGAGAATGCGGTCCTCGTCGAAGAACATGTGCTCGGTGCGGCAGAGGCCGATGCCCTCGGCGCCGAACTCGCGCGCCTGAGTCGCATCGCGCGGCGTCTCGGCGTTGGCACGCACCTTCATGCGGCGGATCTCGTCGGCCCAGGTCATCAGCTTGGAAAAGTCGCCCGAGAGCTCCGGCTGGCGCATCGGCACGCGGCCGAGCAGCACCTGGCCCGTCGAGCCGTCGATGGTGATGATGTCACCCTTCTTCACCACCGTCTTGCCGGCGGTCATCACGCCCTTCGCATAGTCGATGCGGATCGAGCCCGCACCCGAGACGCACGGCCGGCCCATGCCACGCGCCACCACCGCCGCGTGACTCGTCATGCCGCCGCGCGTCGTCAGAATGCCGACGGCGGCATGCATGCCGTGGATGTCCTCGGGGCTCGTCTCGATGCGCACGAGCATGACCTCGCGGCCCTGGGATTTCAGCTCCTCGGCCTCGTCCGCCGTGAAGACGACCTCACCGACCGCGGCGCCCGGCGACGCCGGCAGCCCCGAGGCCAGGACATTCTTCTTCGCGTCGGGATCGAGGGTTGGATGCAACAGCTGGTCGAGCGCCATCGGATCGATGCGAGAGACGGCTTCAGCGCGTGTGATGAGACCTTCTTCCGCCAGATCGACGGCGATCTTCACCGCAGCTTTCGTCGTCCGCTTACCCGACCGCGTCTGCAGGATGAAGAGCGTGCCTTCCTGGATCGTGAACTCAATGTCCTGCATGTCGCGGTAGTGTTTCTCGAGGCGCGAGAACACGTCCTTGAGCTCGCCGAACGCCTTCGGCATGAGCGTCTCGAGCGACGGCTTCTTGTCCTTGGCGGTGAGACGCGCTGCCTCGGTCAGGCTCTGCGGGGTACGGATGCCCGCCACCACGTCCTCGCCTTGTGCGTTGACGAGGAACTCGCCGTAGATCTCGCGCGTACCGACAGAGGGGTTGCGGGTGAAGGCGACGCCGGTCGCACTCGTCTCGCCGCGATTGCCGAACACCATCGCCTGCACGTTGACCGCTGTCCCCCAATGCACCGGGATGTCGTGCAGCTTGCGGTAGGTGACGGCGCGCGCGTTCTGCCAGGAGCCGAAGACCGCCGAGATCGCGCCCCAGAGCTGCTCGCGGGTATCCTGCGGAAACGGCTTCTCCGTATGGCTCTCGACGGCCTTCTTGTAGTCCGCAATCACCTGCTGCCAATGCGTGGCGGTGAGCTCGGTGTCGAGCGTGAAGCCGTTGAGGCTCTTGTGGTGATCCAGGATGTCCTCGAACACCTCGCTGTCGACGCCGAGCACGACGTCCGAATACATCTGGATGAAGCGCCGATAGCTGTCGTAGGCGAAGCGCGCGTCGCCGGTCTTGGCGGCAATGCCGGCGACCGTCTCGTCGTTGAGGCCGAGGTTGAGCACCGTATCCATCATGCCGGGCATCGAGGCCGGCGCGCCTGAGCGAACCGAGACAAGCAACGGCTCGGACTTGTCACCGAAGCGCGCCCCAACCGCCCGTCCGACCTCGGCCAAGGCCGCCGTCACCTCGGCATCGAGCCCGGCCGGCAGCTTCCGCCCGTCGGCGTAGTAGGCGGTACAGACCTCGGTCGTGATGGTGAAGCCGGGCGGCACCGGCAGCCCCAGGCTCGACATCTCGGCGAGGTTGGCGCCCTTGCCGCCGAGCAGCTCCTTCATGGCCGCCGTTCCATCGGCCTTGCCGCCGCCGAAGCGATAGACCCACTTCTGGCCGGTGCCTTGGGCAGACGTCTTGGCGGCTGGCGTGGTCATGATCGGCTCCTTCGACGGCGCTTGGCGGCGCCCGTTGCCGGGGCGCCTTCGTCCCGGTGTTGAGATAGCACAAGGCTCTGAGGTTGCGGACATTCCCCCTGTGGGCAGGAATGCGGCGCATTGGCATGTCCAGTAAGGCTGGCCTATGTCTGCTAACGCACGAAGGACGGGCTGCGATCATGCCCCGTCAGGACGCCATACAGCTCCGGCCGCCGGTCGCGGAATAGGCCCCAGGCCACACGCTGGGCGGCGATGGCGTCGAGGTCGAAGGTCGCCGTCAAGACAGCCTCGCCCGTCCGTCCAGCTTCCGCGACCTTGGCGCCGGTCTGGTCGGCGATGAAGGAGGAGCCATAGAAGGTGTCCGAGGTCGCGCCGACCGTCTCCGTGCCGTAGCGGTTGGAGGCGACCAGCGGGCGCATGTTGGCCCCGGCGTGGCCCTGCATGACGCGCTGCCAATGATCGCGGCTGTCGATCGACGGGTCCTGCGGCTCCGAGCCAATGGCGGTCGGATAGAGCAGGATCTCGGCCCCCATGAGGGAGAGCGCGCGGGCCGTCTCCGGGAACCACTGGTCCCAGCAGATGCCGATGCCGATCGTGCCGAATCGCGTCTGATGCACCCGGAAGCCGGTGTCGCCCGGCGTGAAATAGAACTTCTCCTGATAGCCCGGCCCGTCCGGGATGTGGCTCTTGCGGTAGTGGCCGACGATCCGGCCATCGGCATCCGCGACGGCGATCGAATTGAACAGGGCGTTCTCGGTCTTCTCATAGAAGCTGATGGGCAGCACGACGCCGAGCTCGGCGGCGAGGGCGGCAAAGCGCCTAACGAGTGGGTTGTCGAGTCCCTTGTGGGCATGCTTGGCGAACGACGGGTCCTGCTCGATGCAGAAATACGGCGTCTCGAACAGCTCCTGGATGAGGATCACGTTGGCCCCTTTGGCGGACGCCTCCCGCACCAGCCGCTCGGCTGTCTTGCGATTGGCCTCCAGATCCCAAGTCTCCGCCATCTGCGTCGCCGCGACCGTCACGTTCCGCGCCATGTCCGTCCTCGAAACATAAAGCTTTGCGACGAGGATGCCTTGTCCGGGGTTCCTCAGCAATCCGGGTTGACTTCACAGGCCCCCCTCGGCCTTCATGCTGTCAACAAGACGCATGAGGAAACGCCATGGCCGACAAAAAGACTTTCGCCTTCTTCCCGGAGGCCGCCTTTGGGCCGGCGCTCAACTCGGTCGGCATTGCCCAGGCGGTCGAAAAGCTCGGACACAAGGCGGTGTTCCTCTCCGACCCCGGCTTCACGCAAGTCTACCGCGACTACGGCTTCGAGGCGCACGACGTGAACATGTCGGAGCCGATGCCGCCGGAGGTGATGGCGAAGTACTGGGTCGACTTCATCAACGGACATATCCCGAACTTCAACAAGACGCCCTACGAGCAGATCGACACCTATGTGAAGGATTGCTGGAACGCGATCGTCGAGACGTCCATTTGGGCCGAGAAGGATCTGCCGGGCGTGCTCGCCAAGGTGAAGCCCGATGTCGTCTCAGTCGACAACGTCATCCTGTTCCCGGCGATCAAGCGCTACGCGCAAGCGATCAACGCGCCGTGGGTCAGGATCATCTCCTGCTCGGAGAACGAGATCGTCGATCCCGACATCCCGCCGCATCTGTCGGGCTGCGGGGAGCACGACAAGGCCTGCTTCCGCGCCTACGACACGCGCTTCAATGAGGTCGTGAAGCCGGCGCACGACCGCTTCAACGAGCATTTGAAGGCGTGTGGCGAGGCGCCCTATCCGATCGGCCAGTTCTTCGAGGCATCGCCTCACATGAACCTGCTCCTTTATCCGGAGCCGGTGAAGTTCAAGCGCCGTACGCCGCTCGATCCGAAGCGCTTCCAGTACCTCGACGGCTGTGTGCGCCAGGACAGGCCCTACACCGTGCCGGCCTTCAAGGCGAACGCCGACAAGCCGCTCTTGTACGTGAGCTTCGGCTCGCTCGGCTCGGGCGACACGGCGACCATCCAGCGCCTCATCACGGCGCTGGGCAAAATGCCGATCCGCGTGCTCATCAACATCGGCGACTACGGTGAGAGCTACAAAGGTTTCCCGGACAACGTCATCGCCGACAAATGGTATCCGCAGCCATCCGTCATTCCGCAGGTCGACGCCGTCATCCATCACGGCGGCAACAACTCGTTCACGGAATGCCTCTACTTCGGCAAGCCCGCGATCATCATGCCGTATGTCTGGGACGGCCACGACAACGCGACGCGCGTCGAGGAGACCGGCCACGGCCTCAAGATGCATCGCGCCAATTGGACCGACGCGCAATTGTGGTCGAGCCTCAACACGCTGCTGACCGACAAGGCGATGCAGACCAAGCTCGCGGCGACGTCGGCCTACATGAAAGGCCGCCACGGCCCGACACGGGCGGCGGAGATTTTGACCGGATTGGTGGGGGCGTGATCTTCTTGCGCAATCCTCACGCGCGAGCGCCGGCCCCACCCCATCCGTCATCCTCGAGCGCGACGGCGAAGCCGGAGCAAGCTCGGGGATCCAGCGTGAGAGTCTTCGCCGCAGGCGCCTTGTCTTGACGGCCAGTGGCCGGAGTCTCTCCTGGATCCCCATCCGGCGCTCGCGCTGCTCGCTTGGGCGAGGATGACGGGGTGTGTTTCTGAGTTTGTAAGCATCGAAGCCAATCCGCCTGAGCCCCATGCCCTCGAACTGCCGCTGCCTCCGCCCCCCACCTTAGCCCCGCACTCACTTGGCGGACGACCCGAAAGATTGGGAGCCGCAGCCGGACGCGCTCGCCGGCGCGTCCCATTCGACGGGCCGTCTCCTCAGGAATGGCTGACGGCACGGCCGAGGCCGGCCTTGGATCTGTACGCCGGGGCACCTGGAAGCTCACGATCCCCAAGGAGGAGATCTGTCACTTCGTCGCCGGGCGCGCGACCTATCGGGACGACAAGGGCCACGTGCTCGAGGTCTCGCCCGGCACGGTCGCGCACTTCCGGCCGGGCTATACCGGCACCTGCGAGGTCGCCGAAACCATCCGCGTCATCTACATGGCGGCACCCTACCCCGGCGACACGCCCGGTGGCGTGCACGTCATGCGCAATCCCGCGGCCATCACCGACATCGTCGACTGGGGCGCGGTGCCGACCATGATTTCCGGCCGCTCGGTGACGTCGGGCAAGCTGCTCTTCCGCCGCGACGACCGGGGCGCCGAAACCGGCATCTGGAATTGCACGCCGGGCCTGTGGAACTGCCACGTCACGAGCGACGAGCTCTGTCACTTCCTGTCCGGCCGCGCGACCTACACCCACCAATCCGGCGAGGTGATCGAGATCGTGCCCGACACCGCGGCCTACTTCCCGAAGGACTGGAAAGGCACCTGCCGCGTGCACGAGACCGTGCGCAAGGTCTACATGATCCGTTGAGCAGAAACGCTACACCGTCGTCTCGTCATACGGGACGATGATCTTGCCCTTGGCCAGCGCCTTGACCTCGTCGTAGGTCGAGACCTTGTGCACCATGCCGTCGCGGATGACGTAGAGCCAGTCGAGCTTCGGGCTCGCCTCGAAATCCTTCGGCACCGTCGCATGCATCTGGTTCCAGAATCGGCGTGCGGCCTTGAAGGATTTGAAGCGCCCCTGCTCGTCGAGATCGAGGTCGGCTTCCAGCTCGTCCGAGAACAGCGCATCTTTCAGCATCTCGGCCTTGAGCAAGTGTCGCGTCCGCGTGCTGCTGATCTCCTCGACGGCTGCCCGTCCCTCCTCGCCTCCCGGCTTCGCCTTCCCGTTCAGCCTGCAAAGCTTGTAGATCGCCTTGAAGTAGCCGTACTGCACCAACCCCGAACAGATGAACTCGTTGGCATTCATGCCGCGCCGGATGCGGGCCCAGCGCATCCGCCGGTTGTGTTGCTGGAACGGACGCGCGTCGCGGAGGATCAGGGCGCGCAGCATGCCGCGGGCCAGCGTCACCACGCGCCAGAAATCGTAGTCGTCCTTGATGTGATCGAGCAGATGACCGCGCACGAAACGCTGCACGTCGTCGCCGAACCACGGACGCGAAAACCGCTTGATGGCGACGATGTAGTACGGGCTCATGCAGTAGTCGCGCAGGTTCGTCAGATCGACGCCGGAGGTGCCCGCCTCGATGATGAAGTTGTTGGCATAGCCGTCCTCCTGGTCGCGCACGTGGAAGACGAGCCCGGAATGGGAAAACACGCTGCCGGTGGTCTTGCGGATGAAATAGGAGAATGCGCTGCCGGCGTGGCGGGAAAGCACGATGTCGGCGCGCTTCAGGTAGTCGCCCGCGAGGAAGCGTGTGACCGGCATCGGCCAGGTGGTCGTGCCCTGGAAGTCTGACAGGCTCGGCTCGCGCATCTTGGCGACCTTGCCCACGAACGCTTGCGCTTGCGCACCCGTCGACATGCCCCCTCCCCACATGCACGAGCGACCGCCGCCCGATTGCTCAGGCGGCGGGTGATATCGCCAATTTATGCCGAAGCCGTGGCGGCCTTGGCGCCGTTCGCCCGCTCATGCCGGTTGGTGCGAAGCCGCTCGGCGATGATGAAGGCGATCTCGAGCGCCTGGTCGACGTTCAAGCGCGGATCGCAGAACGTGTGATAGCGGTCGGAAAGATCGGCCTCCGTCACCGCTTGCGCGCCACCCGTGCATTCGGTGACGTTCTTGCCCGTCATCTCGAGATGCACGCCGCCCGGATGCGTGCCTT
>JAXMDB010000010.1:0-202619 GCA_046348995.1 Hyphomicrobiaceae bacterium | reverse complement strand
ACCTTTGGCGAAGTCCGCCGGGGCGCGCACAGCCTGCGGCGGACTTCCCCCGGATCAAGTCCGGGGTCAGTCCGCCCTACGCGACGACGACGCCGACCTTGCGCGCCGCGAGCGCTTTGCCGAGTGCCGCCGCCGGCGCGGCATCGGTCACGAGCATCATCGCGTCGGCGAGCGGGGCAATCTCCACCATCGCCTTCCGCCCGAGCTTCGCCGCATCCGCCAGTACGAGCACGCGGCGGCTTCGGTGCATGATGACACGTTTTATCTCGCTGTCGTCGGGCGAATAGTCGTAGAGCGCCTCGCCGCTGACCCCCGCGACGCCGATGATCGCCGTATCGAACCAGTAGGCTTCGAGTGCCGCCGCCGCCATCGGCCCCGTGATCGCATGCTCGCGGCTGCGGACCCGGCCACCGGGAACGTAGACCTCGATGGCTGTGTCTGCGAGCAGGCGGGCGGCGCGCAGATTGTTGGTCACGACCTTGATATCGTCGCGTCCGGCGATCGCTTCGGCGAAGGCGAGAGCGGTCGTTCCGACATCGAGCGCGACCGTCTCGCCGCGCCGGATGAGCCGAGCAGCAGCCTGGGCGATCCGCTGCTTGGCGCCCGCATTCTGCATGCGCCGGGCCTCGAAGGCCGGCTCGAAGGTATCGGCATCACCAATGCTGCGGGCAATGGCGCCCCCGTGCGTGCGCTTGATCCCGCCTTCCGATTCCAGTTGCGCCAAGTCGCGCCGGACGGTGATCTCGGAGACACCGGTCTCGGCGGCGAGTGCACCGACGCTCATGAAGCCGTTGATCGCGAGCGCGTGCAGGATCTGCAATCGCCGATCGAGGGGCGCGGCGAGGCCTGGGTCGCGTTCGGCACGGCTTTCACGCATTGCGACTGCACTCGCGCCATGATGATCACTATCGATCATCACCGCACAAGACGATGCGCCTGTCCAGCCTCTTGCGGGACGAAACGGAATGTGGATACTGATCGGAAACGATCAGTACGTGGTTTGCGGGGAGCGGCTCGCAATGAGCCTGAGGGATTTGAGCGGCAAGCGTGCGTTGGTGACCGGCGGCGCATCCGGGATCGGCCGGGCAATCGCCGAGGCACTCGCCATCGAGGGCGTTCGCGTCGTCGTCGCCGATCTCAACTCCGAAGCCGCATTGTCGGCCGCCAATGCCATCGGTCGTGGCGCCAGCGCGCTCGCCGTCGATGTCACCAAGCGGGGAAGCGTCGAGACGGCGCTGTCCGACGCCATAGCGCGCCTCGGCGGTCTCGACATCCTGTGCGCCAACGCCGGCGTCTCGACCATGCGTCTCGTCGAGGACCTGACCGACCAGGATTGGGACTTCAACATGGACGTCAACGCGCGCGGCGTGTTCCTGACCAATCAGGCAGCCGTTCGTCATTGGCGCAAGTCGAACACGAAGGGCGTGATCGTCAACACGGCGTCGCTCGCGGGCAAGATGGGCGCGCCGTGGCTCGCGCATTACTCGGCGTCGAAGTTCGCCGTCGTCGGCTTCACGCAGGCGCTCGCGCGCGAGATGGCGCCGCACGGCATCCGCGTCAACTGCGTGTGCCCGGGCTTCGTCAAGACGAGCATGCAGGACCGCGAGGTCGTCTGGGAGGCGGAGCTGCGCGGCATGACACCCGAAGCGGTGATCGCAGAATACGTCGCGATGACGCCGATGGGCCGCCTCGAGACAGCCGAGGATGTCGCGAAATCGGTCGTGTTCCTCGCCAGCGATCTCTCCGGCTTCATCACCGGCGAAGCCCTCAACGTCACCGGCGGCGTGAGGATGGATTGATGCGCAAGCTCGAGCGCATTCTCGAAAAGGTCGTGCCGCACGCGGTGCTGGTGATCTTCTCGCTCGTGATCTTGCTGCCGCTCGTCTGGATCCTGCGCGTTTCCCTCACCGACAAGCTCACCGCCTACAAGATCCCGCCTGAGATCGGCACCTTCGGCTTTTTCAACTACGTCGACGTGCTGACCGAATATCCCTTCGTCACCTGGTTTTCGAACTCTCTCATCGTGGCGCTGGCTGCAACCGCGATCTCGCTGCCGCTCGCGACTGCCATGGCCTATGCCTTCGCACGCTTCAATACCGGCGGCCCCGGCCTCAGACTCGGCCTGCTCGCGAGCCAGATGCTGCCGCCGATCATCCTCGTGCTGCCGCTGTTTGCGATGTTCCTGTCTGCGGGCCTGATGCAGAGCCGTGTCGGCCTCATCATCGCGCACATGACGATCAGCCTGCCGTTCCTCGCCTGGATGCTCGTGTCCTTCTTCCAGGGCGATGTCGCGATGCTCGAGGAGGCCGCCCGTGTCGACGGCGCGACGCACTGGCAGGCGTTCACGCGGATCGCGGTCCCGGTGGCGGCGCCCGGCATTCTGGCGGCGGGCCTGCTCGGGTTCATCCTGTCCTGGAACGAGTTCCTGTTCGCGCTCGTGCTGTCGGGTCCATCGTCACAGACGTTGCCGGTCGGGCTGGCGAGCCTCGAGACGCATGCCGGCGTCGAGATCGCGCCGCTCGCGGCCGCGACCGTCATCTCGCTGCTGCCGGTGTTTGCGCTGCTGCCGTTCCTGAGAAAGCACCTGATCAAGGGGCTGTCGCTGGGGGCGTTGAAATGAGTGAGCGGTTGCTATTCTTGGATCATGCTGCGCGTGATCTTGCGAGCACCGTGCAATACGCGCGTGACCGTTACTGTATCCTCGCGAACGGCGTAGAGAACGACATAGGGGGCGACAACGCGCATTCTGATGCCCTTGCCAAGGCGAGGCCGGGGAAATCCGGCTTCCGGAAACGCTCCGAGCTCCAAGATGAGACGCTCGAAGCGAAACACGTACTTTTCGGCAATCGACGGCCCCGCGGTGTGATCGAGATCGTCCAAGAGCGTGCTGAGATCTGTTCGAGCCAGCGGCGCCAGAAGGACGGGCAGCCTCGCCATCAAGCGCCCGATCTGGCGAAGCGAGCTTTCAATTCACCGAAGACCTTCTCGGCCGGGATGCCTTCGCCGCGCTCGAGCTCCGCCAAGGCTTCAGCCACGAGGGGTTTTGCCCAGCTCATATCCTCGTCGGACATGAACAGTTGGTCCAATGCGGCGGCAACGGCCTCGTCGACCGAGGCAAAATCGCCCGCTGAAACCGCTGCCTTGAGGGCTTCGGCGTGCTCTGCTGAAATCTCGATCTTCATGTCAAGAATCTAGCATCCGGCTCTCGAAATTCCAAGTTGCGTCCACATAACCCACGGAGGAAACACATGCTGAAGAAACTTCTCGCCAGCGTCGCGCTCGTCGCGGGGCTGTCGACGGCGGCGAGTGCCGCCGAGATCAACATCCTCATGGAGGGTGTGCCAGACACCGAGTACGTCAAATCGCTGGTGCCGGAGTTCGAGAAGGCGACCGGCCACAAGGTCAACATCGAGGTCGTCAACTACGCCGAGATGCACACGAAGCTCGTGCCGCAGCTGGTCGCGCCGACCGGCTCCTACACGGCGATCGTCGTCGATTTCTACTGGGTCGGCGAGTTCACGAAGGCCGGCTGGCTGCAGCCGCTCGACGAGCGCATCAAGAAGGACAACGTCGACACCTCGGTCTACGTGCCGCCGATGCGCGACCTCGTCATGCAGGTCGACGGCGTCACCTACATGCTGCCCTTCTACAACTATGCCATGGGCATGCTCTATCGCACCGACTGGATCGCCGACCAGGCGAACAAAGACGCGTTCAAGGCCAAGTACGGCATGGACCTTGGCGTGCCGCAGACCTGGGACGAGTACCTGAAGCAGGTCGAGTTCTTCACGAAGGACGGCAACTACGGCGTCGTCAATCAGGGCCTGCGCCCCGATCCGATCGCCATGGAGTGGTCGAACTATCTCTTCGCCAACGGCGCCGAGTATCACGACGCCGACTGGAAGCCGACCATCAACAATCCGGCAGGCGTCGCGGCGATCGAGCAGTACGCCAACAACATCGCCAAGTTCGGCCCGACGGGTGCCGCGAGCTTCTCCTTCGACGAGGCGTTCAACGTCTTCGCGCAGGGGAAAGCCTACAGCTACATCACCTACAACTTCTTCCGCCCGAAGGTCGACGACGCCTCGGCCTCGCAGGTCGTCGGCAAGGCCGAGATCATCCCCGTGCCGGGCAAGGAAGCCGGCAAGGGCGCCTCGCTCAACGGCGCCTGGGGCTGGGCGATCCCGAAGTCGAGCAATGACTCGGATGCCGCTTGGGAGTTCATCAAGTGGGTCGAGAGCAAGGACACGGCCGTCAAGCGCGCTCTGCAGGGTGGCTCGCCGACCCGCACCGACGTGTTCGACGACGCCGAGGTGAACAAGAAGTACCCGTACGCGCAGGCTCTGAAGAACCTGCTGCTGACGAGCCACAACTTCCCGGTATTCACCTACACGCCGCAGCTCGTCGAGGTGCTCGGGCGTGAGCTCTCGCTCGTCGTCGCCGGCGAGAAGAAGGCGCCGGATGCGCTCGCCGCCATCGAGGCGGAGATGTCGGAGCTTGCCAAGAAGGACGGCAAGCTGAAGTAGCGCTCGCAAGGATCGGTCCGGGCACGAGGTGATCCTCGGCCCGGACCTTTTGCATCGGGGAAGAGAGAGACATGCAGACCGGCCGGAAGCGAGCGATCGGAGTGGCGCTGCTCGCGATCATCGCCTCGACCACTGTTGTGAGGGCTCAAACCTCCGAGCAGGCCGAGCCGCCGCTGCTGTACCAGCTCAAGGCCGGCGACAAGACCGTGCCGCTCTCGGAGGGCGTACCGACCACGATCGAGGGCAGTTTCACCAATCCGTCGGTGACCCTCGAGGTCGAGCCCTATCGGATCTTCCCGCACGGCGGCGTCGAGTTCCGGTACCCACGCCACTTCACCTTCGAGGTCGACTTCTCCGCGCCCGACGTGAAGATCTGGACGCTGTCAGGCAACAGCTTCAAGATCATGTATTTCGTGACGACACAGCCGCTGACCGTGGACTCGTTCATCGAGAGCATGTCGCAGCAAGCCGAGCCCGACCAGGTGAGGGTCGATCCTGCGCCGGTGACGATCGCGCTCGCTGGGCAGTCTCTCGCGGGCAAGCGGGTCATCATCACGCTCGCCGGCCAGTCGATCGCGACCGACGCCTTCGCGCTGCCGCCGGGGGCAGGCACCACCCGACTGCTCGTGCTGCAGGACAGCCCGACGGCACCTGGCACGCCGACGCAAGAGGCGACGTCCGCCACCGGCCTCCTGACGCAATCCTTCGTGCTGAAGCCATGACACGGGCAGCTCGGGCATGACAGCGGCAACCATTCATACGCGTGATCGCACCTTCGGCTGGCTGATCTCGGCGCCGGGGCTTGCCGCGCTGTTCGCGGTCATTCTGTTTCCGGTGCTGTGGGCGTTCTGGACGAGCCTGCACGACTACACGCTGATCGCACCCAACTTCGACACGTTCACCGGCAGCGCCAACTACACGGCGGCGGTCGGCGATGCCGAGTTCCGTCACTCGATGGGGCTGACGCTGTTCTTCGTCGTGGCCGTCGTCGCGCTCGAGTTCTTGATCGGTTTCGCAGTCGCGCTGATGCTCAACCAAGTCGAGCGTTTCAAGCCCGTCTACTACGCGATCCTGCTGTGCCCGCTGCTGATGAATCCGGTCATCGTCGGCCTGATCTGGCGCATGTTCCTGCATCCTCAGCTCGGCATCGTGAACTACCTCTTGAGCCTCATCGGCATCCCGGCCGTCGATTGGCTGGGCTCCACCTCGGTCGCCATCTGGACGATCGTGCTCGTCGACATCTGGCATCAGGTGTCGTTCATGATCGTGCTGCTGTTGGCCGGCCTCGCGGCGCTGCCACGCGAACCCTACGAGGCGGCGCGCGTCGACGGGGCTTCCGCGCTCGATTGCTTCCGCCACATCACGCTGCCGCTGATGCGCCCCGTCATCATCGTGACGCTGCTCATCCGGGCGATCTTCGCGGTCAAAACCTACGACCTCATCTACATCATGACGCGCGGCGGCCCGGGCGTTTCGACCGACTTCGTCTCCTATTTCATTTACCGGACGGCCTTCGTCTCGCTCAACATCGGCGAAGCCTCCGCGATGTCGCTCGTGCTTCTCGCCGTCATCCTCGCGCTCTCCGCCTACCTCTACCGCTATATGCGGTCGCTTGCCTGAAGGAACGAACATGGGCCGCATCGAGCTCGAGCACGTAACGAAGCGCTATCCGAACGGCTTTCATGCCGTGAAAGACGTCTCGCTCGACATCAAGGACGGCGAGTTCATGATCCTGCTCGGGCCGTCCGGCTGCGGCAAGTCGACGAGCTTGCGCATGGTTGCCGGCCTCGAATGGGTGAGCGAGGGCGAGATCCGGATCGATGGTCAGCGCGTCAACGAGATCGATCCGGCGGACCGCAACATCGCCATCGTGTTCCAGAACTACGCGCTCTATCCGCACATGACGGTGCGCGACAATCTGAGCTTCGGCTTGCGGCTCCGGCACGTGCCGGAGGCGACGATCGGTCAACGCACGGCCGATATCGCGGCGATGCTCGGCATCGGCGAGCTGCTCGACCGCAAGCCCGGCCAGCTCTCCGGCGGCCAGCGGCAGCGCGTGGCGCTCGGCCGGGCACTCGTGCGCGAGCCGAAAGCCTTCCTGCTCGACGAGCCCTTGTCGAACCTCGACGCGAAACTGCGCGCCGCCATGCGCACCGAGCTCATCAAGCTGCATCAGAAGCTCGGCACGACGATCGTGCACGTCACGCATGATCAGGTCGAGGCGATGACGATGGGCGAGCGCATCTGCATCATGAAGGACGGCGTTATCGTCCAGGTCGGCGCGCCGATGGAGGTCTACCGCAATCCGGTGAACACCTTCGTCGCGGGCTTCCTCGCCAATCCGCCGATGAACCTCGTCACCGGCGTGCTCGATCCGTCGGGCGGTGGTCTCGCGCTCCGGATCGGCAATGCGCGGCTGGCGTTGCCTGAGCCGCTCGCCAATGCCTATCGCGGGCAATCGGGCAAGGCCGTCACGGTCGGCTTGCGGCCCGAGGATTTTCACCTGGCGCCGCGCCCCGGCGCGACGGCCCCCGTCGCGGTTTCCGTCGTCGCCGGGGAAACGCTCGGCCCCGAGGTCATCATCGTCGGTGAGCTCGGCGGCAAGGGCGGCCCGGAGGTGCACGCGAAGGCGCCGCGCGATTTCGTCGCCAAGCCGGGCGCCACCCTCGAGCTTCACTACGACTTGTCCGAGATTCATGTCTTCGACGCTGCGACCGGCGTCGCCCTGAAGAGAACCGCCTGAGCCCCCGCTCGCGCTACACGATCCAAGAGAGAGCCCATGCTGCAAGAGACCTTCGGCACCAAGAAGCCCATTATCGCCATGGTGCATTTCCCGCCGCTTCCCTCGACGCCGCTCTACGACAAGGCCGGCGGCATGCAGGGCGTCATCGACGCCGCGGCGAAAGACATCGAGGCGCTGCAGGCTGGCGGCGTCGATTGCATCATGTTCGGCAACGAGGGCGACCGGCCTTACGTCACGAAGGCGACCCCCGCGACGCTCGCGGCGATGTCGTTCGCAGTCGGCCAACTGAAGCCGCTCATCAAGGTGCCGTTCGGCGTCAACTATCTCTGGGACCCGGTCGCGACCGTTTCGCTGGCGGTGGCTTCCGGCGCGCGCTTTGCCCGCGAAATTTTTACCGGCGTCTATGCGAGCGACATGGGCCTGTGGGTGCCGAACGCCATGGAGGCGCAGCGTCTCAAGGTCGAGTGCGGCCGCTCCGACTTGAAATTGCTTTACAACATCAATGCCGAGTTCGCTGCACCCGTCGGTGAGCGGGCGATCACCGCACGCGCCAAGAGCGCCGTGTTCGCCGGGCTTGCCGACGTGGTGCTCGTTTCGGGGCCGATGACGGGCGAGGCGGTGGAGACCGGCGAGCTCAGCCGGGTCAAGGACGTGCTGCCGAAGACGCCCGTATTCGCCAACACGGGCTGCAACATCGACAACATCGGCGACATTCTGAGGATCGGCGACGGCGCCATCGTCGGCACGCATTTCAAGGTCGACGGCAACACCTGGAATGCCGTCGACAGGGCGCGCGTCGCCCGCTTCATGGACAAGGTGCGCACGCTCCGTTAGGGCCCATCTATGAACGAGGTCCACCTCTACGGCGCGCCCTACAGCGTCTATGTCCGTATCGCCCGTTTGGCGCTCGCCGAAAAGGGCGTGCCGTATCGGCTCGTCGAGGTCGACGTGTTCGGCGACGAGGCGGCGCGCGAGGCGCACCTCGTGCGCCAACCCTTCGGCAAGATCCCGGCCTTCGAGCACGGTGCTTTCCGGCTCTACGAAACCACCGCGATCTGCCGCTACATCGACGAGACGTTCGCCGGTCCGTCGCTCCAGCCCTCGACGCCGCGCGATCGTGCCCGCATGATGCAGGCAATCTCCATCCTCGACAGCTACGCCTATCGCACGCTCGTCTGGGATATCTTCGTCGAGCGGGTGATACGCTCACGCTCGCCGACCTGCACGCCGCGCCGATGATCGACTATTTTCTGCGCACACCCGAGGGCCGCATGCTCGGTGACCAGCCGCGGCTTTCACGCTGGTGGACCGCGATGATGGCGCGGCAGTCGATGAGCGTGTGCAAGGATTGATCATGCCCCACCTTCTCGGCCTCGACATCGGCACAACCTCGACGATCGGGATATTGATCGATGCCGAGGGTCGCACGCTCGCGCTCGAGAGTCGTCCGGCGACACTGTTCTCGGAGCATCCGAATTGGGCCGAGGAGGACACGGCCGAATGGTGGGCGAACGTCGGTGCCATCACGAAGGCTCTGATCGCCAAGGCCGGCATCGATCCCGGCTCCATCGCAGGCGTCGGCGTCACGGGGATGCTGCCCACGGTGATCCTCGTCGATGGCGAGGGCAGAGCACTCCGCCGCTCCATCCAGCAGAATGATGCGCGCGCGACGATCGAGCTCGATCGATTTCGCGAGCGCATGAGCGAGGAGGATTTCCTTGCGCTCGCCGGCACCGGTTACAGCCAGCAGCTCGTCGGACCGAAGCTCATGTGGTTGCGCGCGCACGAGCCCGAGGCATTCGCAGCCGCCTCCTCCGTGATGGGTGCGTCCGATTTCATCACCTTCCGCCTGACCGGCACACGCCAAGTCGAGCACAATTGGGCGCTCGAGTCGGGCTTCGTCGCGCTCGCGACCGGCGGCTACGATCCGCGCCTCGTCGCGATGGCCGACGTCGATCCGAAGTTGCTGCCGCCGATCCGCCGCAGCGAGGAGGTCGTCGGCGGCATCACGGCGGAGGCGGCCGCTCATACGGGTCTCGCCGCCGGCACACCCGTCGTCGCCGGTTGCGCGGATCACGTGGCCTCGGCCTTTGTCTGCGGCGCGTCGGGCAACGGCGATCTCGTCATCAAATTCGGCGGCGCGGGAGATATTCTCCTGTCATCCGACAAGCCCGTCGCCGACCGGCGGTTGTTCATCGATCACCACATCGTGCCTGGGCTTTATTTCCCGAACGGCTGCATGGCGGCGTCGGGATCGCTGCTCAACTGGGTCGTGCGCGAGTGGGGCGGGACGGCGGTCGCTGCAGCCAAAGCGAAGGGGATTTCGCCGCATCAATGGCTCGATGCCCAGGCTGGTCCCATCGGCCCAGCCAACGATCTGCTCTTCCTGCCCTACGTGCTCGGTGAGAAGACGCCGCTCATGGACCCCTATGCGCGGGGCACGCTCGTTGGTCTCGGGCTGCATCATACGCTCGCCCACGTCTGGCGAGCGGCGCTCGAAGGAGTCGTGTTCGGCTTCCGTCATCATGTCGAGGTGTGGGCCGAGCGTGGCGTCGGCGTCTCGCGCGTGCTCGCCGCCGACGGTGGCGCGCAGAGCGATCTCTGGCTCCAGATCGCCGCTGATGTATTGGAGCGCCCCGTGTCCCGCATCGCCGGCCATCCGGGGTCGTGCCTCGGCGCAGCCTTCGTCGCGGGCATGGGTGTCGGCGCCTTGAAGGATTGGTCGGCGATCGGCCGTTACGTCGCGCCAGGGCGCGTGTTTACGCCCGATCCGGCGGCCAGCCGCGTGCTCATGCGGAAATACCAGCTCTGGCGTGAGACGTACGAGCGTTTGAAGACGTTGTTTCCGGAGCTCAGCCATATCGGTTGAGCAACGGATCGCACGATCACGCTTGGTGGATGCGCTTGTAGGGGCGACCGCCGGTCGCCCCTACAATACGCCGTGGCCTTCCGACTAACCTAAGCTCCCCAGCCCCAGAACTCCTGGCCTTCCTTGCGATACGACCGCGCCAGGATCATCTTGTGCACCTCGTCGGCGCCGTCGAGGATGCGGGCCTGGCGGGCATACCGATAGATCCACTCGAGGATCGTGTCCTTGGAATAGCCGCGCGCGCCATTGAGCTGGATCGCCGTGTCGACCGCCTTGTGCAGCATGTTGGCGACGAAGATCTTCGCCATGGAGGTTTCTTTCATCGCCTTCTCGCCCTGGTCGAGCGCCCAGGCGGCCTTCATGACGAGCAACCGGCCGATCTCGATGTCCTTGGCGACGTCGCCGATCATCTGCTGCACCGTTTCCTTGTCGGCGAGCTTGGTGCCGAAGGCCTGCCGCACATCGATGTAGTCGTTGGCGATCGCCATGGCGCGCTTGGCGAGGCCGAGCCAGCGCATGCAGTGCGTCAGCCGGGCCGGCACGAGACGTGCCTGGATCACGCGCATGCCCTGGCCGACGTCGAGCACGCGGTTCTCGTCCGGCACCTCGACATTCTCGATCTCGATCTCGCAGTGACCGCCGTGCTCCTCCGGCCCCATGATCGGGATGCGGCGCACGACGCGGAAGCCCGGCATGTCCCGGTGCACCATGAACGCCGTCAGCTCCTTGCGCGGCTCGTCAGACGTCCGCGCGAGCAGGATGAAGTGCGAGGCCCAGCCGGCGCCGGTAATGAACCACTTGCGGCCGTTGATGATCCACTTGTCGCCTTCGCGGGTCGCGATCGTTCGGATCATGGTCGGGTCGGAGCCGCCGCCCGGATGCGGCTCCGTCATGGCGATCGCGCCGCGCAGCTTGCCGTCGATGATCGGCTGCAGCCACTTGTCCTTGAGTGCGTCCGTCGCGAGCAGCTGGTTCAGCACGCGCATGTTGCCGTCGTCGGGCGCGGCGCAGTTGAACGTGCAGGGGCCGAAGATGCCGTAGTTTGCCTCTTCGTACATGACCGCCTGCCCGGTCATCGGCAGGCCCATGCCGCCGCGCGATTTCGGCACCTGCGGCGACCACAGCCCCGCCGCTTTGGCCTTGGTGCGCATCTGCTCGAGCAGGTCGTTGCGGATGTTGTCGTGGTCGTCGTAGTTGGCGCGATCAGCCTCGAGCGGGATCAGATGCTCGGCGACGAAGGCCTTCGTGCGCAGCCGGACGTCCTCGATCTCTGGCGACAACGAGAAATCGATCATGGGGAGGTCTTTCTGAAAGGAGTTGCGATCAGATCGAGAGCATGGCGCCGCCGTCGAAGAACAGCGTCGTGCCGGTCATGAAGCCGCCGGCGTCGGAGGCAAGCAGCAGGATCGGACCTTCGAGCTCCTCGGGCTTGCCGAGGCGGCGCATCGGCACCTTGGAGATGAGCTTCTGGCCGGCGGGTGAGTCCAGGAACTCGTCGTTGAGCTCGGTCTTGAAGTAGCCCGGTGCGATGGCGTTGACGCGGATGTTGTCGCGGACGAGCTCGAGCGCGGTCGTGCGCGTCAGTGCGACCACCGCCGCCTTGGACGCCGCATAGGCCGAGAGCGTCGGCAGCACGGCGTGGCCGATGACGGAGGAGGTGGCGATGATCGAGCCGCCCTGGCCGTGCCGCTTCATGCCGGAGGCGGCCTCGCGCACGACGCGGAAGACGCCGTCCAAATTGATGTCGAGGATCGAGCGCCAGTAATCGTCGGTCATCTCGGCGACGGTGCCGTTCGAGGGGACGCCGGCATTGGCGATGGCGATCGTGACCGGGCCGAGGGCGGCCTCCGCCGCACGGAACCCGTCCTTGGCCGAGCCGGTGTCCGTCACGTCCATGACGACCGGATGCGCCGTGCCACCTTTGGCGGCGATCGCGGCGGCGACCTCCGTCAGCCGATCCCGCCGCCGGGCGGCCAAGGCCACCTTGGCTCCGGCGGCCGCCAGAATAATTGCAAATTCCCGCCCGAGTCCGCTGGAGGCACCTGTCACGAGTGCCGTCTTGCCCGTCAGGTCGAAAGGCGTTCCGCGATACCTCGACATAAGCCGGTTACTCCCTTGTCATGGGCCGAGATGGCATACGGCGGCTGAGCTGACAAGGCGAGCCTGTTGCCGTGCGATACGGCCTGCGAACGGCACGATTGCGTCCAGTCCGGAACAACTCTCCTTCATCCATCGCGAACAATCTCGCTCTCATTTGCCGCAGATGAGGCTTTGGAGATCGGAAAAGCCGAGAGGTCAGTATTTTAACCTCATTCGAGCGCGCGGATTATGCCGCGGTTCAAGGGGGTCGGACTACTGAGGATGCAACGCTGCTTAAGCAGCAAACGCATGGAGACCCCGCATGACGAACGACCTCGCCCGCCTGTCCACGGAACCGGCCTATGCGAGCTGGCCGATCGATTGCACGGAGCTCGACGACATCGCGAACAGGTGTCCGATGAGCCTCGCCGCTACCGATCACGAGGCCGAAAGCCTGCCGGCTGAGCGACGGACGGCGAGGGCTGCTCCGGCGAATCGCGCGCCAGAGGCCATCGTCTTCATCGACAGCGGCGTCTCCGACGTTTCCGCTATCGTCAAGGCGGCGAGCCTCGAAGGCGAGGTCGTCATGCTCGATTCTGATGCGGACGGGCTGGAGCAGATCGCATGCCATCTGGCGGGGCGGCCGGGGACCAAGCGGATCAGTCTGCTTGCGCCCGGATGCACCGAGGGCGTGCGTCTGGGAAGCGCCTCGCTGACGAGCCAATCGCTCTCAACGCTCTATAGAGCCGCCATCGAATCGATCCGCGCCTCGGTCGGTGAAGACGTCGAGATGGTGTGCGTCTCCGGCCGGTCGAGCGCGCCCTGCCAGTCCTGCGTCTTGGCGCTGCTTGCCAATGCAATCGGCGGCAGGCTCGTCGCCCCCTGAGCGAGCAAGGGGGGGGGTATTGGGCGTCTTTCGTCTGCCTTGCTCGCGGCCTGCAACTATGGTCTATGAGGCCGCTTGGCGGCGCGACCGCTGCCGGGTCCTTGGGGCGTAGCCAAGTGGTAAGGCAGCGGATTTTGATTCCGCCATTCGGAGGTTCGAACCCTCCCGCCCCAGCCAAAGACCGGCTTTCCAGCACGAGCGTCTCACCTTGCCTATCGAGTCATAGCGCAAGCGCCGCATGAAGCGTTCGACCAGATGGCCGAGCCGTGCATCAGCGGTTTTGACAGTCTGCACATTTTTGGATGAGATTGGTGTGACGGCTGCTTCCGCGGCCGTAGATTTCCGTACTGGCAAGGTCGATCGACGGCACGGGCTCGATCACGGCGGCAAACGCACAAGCGCCGAGCATTGACGGTTGTCCAGCCGTGCAGGTCATTGGGAGAGCGGCCCGCAAAGGATAGACCATGCGAAGCACGATGATCGCCGCGACCGTTGCCGTCGTCTCTGTCCTTGGACTCTCGGCCATGCTCCAGGGGTGCGGTGACGATCCCGCTCCAAAGCAGGAGGTTCGGCCGGTCCGCAGCATCGTCGTCGACCCCAAGCCGATCGAGGACGATCGTCAGGTGGTCGGCGAGATCAAGCCGAGACAGGAAAGTGACATCGGCTTTCGCGTGGGTGGCAAGCTGATCTCCCGCAGCATCGACATCGGCGCTTCGGTCAAGGCGGGGGAAACCCTTGCCCGCCTGGACGATCAAGACTTTCAGAACCGGCTACGCTCTGCTCAGGCGGATGTGAAATCGGCCGAGGCGGTGCTCGTCGAGGCGTCAGCCGCCGAGGATCGCCAGCGGCAGCTTCTCGGCAAGGGAGTGACGACCAAGGCCAACTACGACTCGGCCCTCAAGAGCAAGCGGGCCGCAGAGTCGAGCCTCGAGTCCGCCAAAGCGGCGCTGGCGATCGCCAAGGATCAGATCAGCTATGCTGAGCTCAAAGCGGACTTCGACGGCATCGTCACCGCAATCGGCGCTGAGCCCGGTCAGGTCGTCGCCAGCGGGCAGATGGTCCTGAAACTTGCCAGGCCCGATCAGATCGACGCTGTGTTCAACGTTGCCGAGTCGGCGTTCCGCGACCGCACGCCGGGCGATCGTCCGGACGTGATCGTGAGCCTGTTGAGCAGCCCTGATGTCAGCGTCGTCGGCAAGGTTCGCGAGGTTTCGCCCGTCGCCGATCCCACCACGCGGACCTATCAAGTCAAGGTCGCGCTCGATCAGCCACCCGTCGCCATGCGCTTCGGAGCCGGAGTTCTCGGCCGTCTGAAAGCGACGACCGCGCCCGTGGCGGTTCTGCCCGGCAGCGCTTTGTTCGACAAGGACGGCAAGCCGGCCGTGTGGATTTACGACGCCGCAACGACGAGCGTGGTGCTCAGGCTCGTCAACGTGTCGAGGTACGAGGCAGACCGTGTCGTCATCTCGGAGGGGCTGAGCAAGGGCGATATCGTCGTCACTGCTGGCGTCAATCGCCTGAGGGAGAAGCAAGTGGTGCGGCTTCAAGGCGACCCGTCATGATGACGTTCAATTTGTCGGATTGGGCGCTGAGGCACAGGAGCTTCGTGCTCTATCTGATGATCATTTCCGCGGCGGCCGGCGCCTACGCCTATCAGCGGCTGGGCCGAGAGGAAGACCCGCCTTTCACGATCAAGACGATGGTCGTGCGCGCACTCTGGCCGGGCGCCACCATCTCCGACACTCTGCTTCAGGTGACGGATCGCATCGAGAAGAAGCTCGAGGATCTTCCGCACCTCGACTTCGTGCGCAGCTACACCAAGCCCGGCGAAAGCCTCATCTACGTCAATCTGCGTGATACGACCCCGGCCGCCCTCGTGCCCGACCTTTGGTATCAGGTCCGCAAGAAGGTCGGGGACATCAAGCCTCTGTTGCCCTCCGATGTGCAGGGTCCCTTCTTCAACGACGAGTTCGGCGACACCTACGGAGTGATCTACGCTTTCACGTCCGATGGCTTCAGGCCGCGAGAGCTTCGCGACGAGTTGGAGAAAGTCCGCGCGCGACTTCTGAACGTACCGGACGTCGCCAAAGTCGACTTCATCGGCACGCAGGACGAGAAGATCTATCTCGAGTTCTCGACCAAGCAGATGGCGTCTCTGGGGCTGGATACGGCGGCGCTGATCGATAGCCTCAGGGCACAGAACGCGATCGTCCCGAGCGGCGTCGTCGAATCCGGAGCCGAGCGCATCTCGGTGCGCGTCTCCGGCGCCTTCGATTCGGAGGAGAGCCTCAGATCGATCAACCTACGTGCCGGCGACAGGTACTACAGGCTGAGCGATATCGCGACCGTACGCCGAGGTTACGTCGATCCTCCTCAACCGCTCTATCGCTTCAATGGAGAGCCGGCTGTCGGGCTCGCGGTCTCCATGACTGCGGGCGGCGACATGCTCGCGCTGGGCGATCACCTCGAGAAAGCGATGGCTGAGATCGAGGGCAATATACCCGTCGGCATCGACGTTCATCTCGTCGCCAATCAGCCCCACGTCGTCGAGGAAGCGGTCGGCGAGTTCACCAAGACACTGTGGGAAGCCATCGCCATCGTGCTCGCCGTCAGCTTTCTGGCTTTGGGATGGCGTCCCGGAATTGTCGTCGCCGTCGCCATCCCGCTGGTGCTGGCGGTCACGTTCGCGCTCATGATGTACTTCGGCATCTCGCTGCAGCGCATCTCGCTCGGCGCTTTGATCATCGCTCTCGGATTGCTGGTCGATGACGCGATGATTGCCGTCGAGATGATGATCTCGAAGCTCGAGGAAGGGGCCGACAAGGTCACAGCAGCGACCTATGCCTACACCTCGACTGCCTTTCCGATGTTGACGGGGACGCTCGTCACCATCGCCGGCTTCGTGCCCGTCGGCTTCGCCGCGAGCGGCGCTGGCGAATACTGCTTCACGCTGTTCGCGGTCGTCGGCATCGCCCTCATCGTGTCTTGGGTCGTCGCGGTTCTGTTCACTCCGCTGACGGGCGTTCTCATCCTCCCCGAGACGATGAAGGCGAAGCACGGTCACGGCGGTCCGAGTTGGTTTACGCGCATGCTCGACCGGCTCCTGCGGGCCAAGTATGCCGTTCTCGGCGCTACGGCAGCGATGTTCGTGCTGGCGCTCGCCGGCATGGGATTCGTACAGCAGCAGTTCTTTCCGGCTTCCGACAGGCCCGAGCTTCTCGTGAACGTCACCCTGCCGCAAACCGCCTCGCTTGCCGGTACGCGCGCGACCGTCGATCGCATCGAGGCAATCTTACGGGACGATCCCGAGATCGACTATTGGACCTTCTACGTGGGGCAGGGCGCGGTACGCTTCTACCTGCCGCTCGACGCCCAGCTCGCGAACAGCTTCTTCGCCCAGGCCGTTGTCGTGACGAAAGGGTATGAGAAACGCGAAGGCGTGCAGGACAGGTTGGAACAAGCGATTGCGAATGGCTTCGACGACGCGCTGATCCGCATCAGCCCACTCGAGCTCGGGCCTCCTGTCGGTTGGCCTCTGAAGTTTCGCATCGGCGGTGAGCAGCCTGAGCGCGTACGCGCGCTCGCTCGAGAGTTTGCCGAGGTGCTCAGCAGGAACACCAACGTTCAGAACATCAATTTCGACTGGGGCGAGATGTCGAAGACCGTCAAGATCGACATCGACCAGGACCGGGCCCGTGCGGTCGGTCTGACCTCGCAGCAGATCGCAAGCAGCATCAACGCCGTCCTGTCGGGCACCACCGTCACCCAAGTGCGCGACCAGACCTATCTCGTCGACGTCGTCGCCCGGGCGATACCCGAAGAGCGGGCGTCGCTGGATACCCTGCGGAGGCTCCAGCTCGGCACGCCGAGCGGCGCCGCCGTGCCGTTGTCGCAAATCGCCAACGTCTCCTACGATCTCGAGCAGCCGCTCGTCTGGCGCCGGCAGCGGCTTCCCACAGTGACCATCCAGGCCGATGTCGCCGGGGGCGTCCAGCCGATGACCGTCGTCAAACAGCTTCAGGCGGACATTGCCGGCTTTCGCGCAAAGTTGCCGCCCGGCTACGACGTCGTCGCCGGCGGCACGGTAGAGGACAGCGCCAAGGCCCAGGCCAGCATCTTCGCCGTCTTTCCGCTCATGATGCTTTTGATGCTGTCGATCCTGATGGTTCAGCTGATGAGCTTTCAGCGCCTGATCATGGTTCTGCTGACGGCACCACTTGCCCTCATCGGGGTCGCAGCATCCTTGCTTCTGTTTCGGGTACCGATGGGCTTCGTTGCGATCCTCGGAGTGATCTCGCTGATCGGCATGGTCATCCGCAACGCCGTCATCCTCATCGACCAGATCGACAAGCATATCGCTGCCGGCGAGGCGCCGTGGGATGCAGTCATCAGTGCGACCCAGCACAGGTTGCGGCCGATCCTTCTGACGGCAGCGGCTGCAGTCCTGGGCATGCTCCCGATCGCCCCGACGGTGTTCTGGGGGCCGATGGCCTTCGCCGTGATCGGAGGGCTGCTCGTCGCGACGCTGCTGACGCTGGTGTTTCTGCCCGCGCTCTACGTCGCCTGGTTCAGGATCACGCCGACCGAGACCGAGCCCTCGGCACAGCCCGCGATGAACATTGCGGCATGACGGTCCGGATCCTGCGGCTAGCAGACCGCAGGTGCAATCTAGTCAGCCGTCACGAGTTGCGTTATACATTCCGTATAACGTCAGCTGGACCCTGATCGATATGAAGCTTGAAGTCAAAAAAATCGGCAATTCGACCGGGCTTATTCTCCCTAAGGAGCTGCTTGCCAGGCTCGGCTGGCAACAGGGTGATGCCGTTTTTGTTTCCGAGGCGCCCGACAACTCTATCCGTATCGCCATCCATGATCCCGACCATGAGAAGGTCATGGAGATCGGCCGCGAGGTTTTTCGGGAGTACCGGGAGACGTTCAAGGCGCTCGCCAAGTGACGCAAGAGCCGAAATGGCTTTCGGCGACGGACGTCATTGCGCTGCATGACGAGCAGCTGGCGTTGTTTGGCGGTCCAGAGGGCATTCGCGACTTGGGCCTTCTCGAATCCGCGCTGGGCCGCCCCATCAATCGCTGGGCCTACGGTGAGCATCGACTGGCCGAGCTCGCCGCAGCCTACGCGTTCGGGATTGCGAAGAACCATCCCTTCGTCGATGGCAACAAGCGTTCCGCCTTTGCGGCGATGATGGTTTTCTTGCGCTTGAACGAGTGCCGCTTTGCGCCGAGCCCCGGAGAGGCGACGGCCGCCATTCTGGCTCTCGCTGCCGGCGAAATTGGCGAGGACGAGCTCGCGGGTTGGATCGCCGATCGCACCGGGTGATCCCCGCCGTCCGCCGTATCGGGCTCAGACCCCGACCCCATCGATCAATTGCGTCGCGAACCGGTCGGCGATCTCCTGGGCGCTGAGCGGCCCGGTCGGCTTGAACCAAGTATAGGTCCAATTGCAGGCGCCGAGCATGCAGGCCACTGCGACCGCCGGCGAGCCCGGCTTGAGCTTGCCCGCCGCAACGCCCGATTTGTAGATCTCCTCGACCTGCTTATTGTACTTGCGCTTGTTCGCGGAAACGATCTTGCGCTGGGCATCGCCGAGCTCGTGCTCGTCGCGATTGTAGATCGTCGCCCACGATTTGTGGGTCATCACGTTCGTGCAGTGGGCGCGCATGATGTCCGCCAGAATCGTCTCCGGACTACCGCCTTTCGTGAGAACGTGCTCGAGCGAGCCTGAATAGGTGCGGTCGATCTTCTCGAAGATCCGCCAGAGGATCTCGTTCTTGTTCTCGAAGTAGTAGTAGATGATGGACTTCGTGAAGCCCATCGCCGCGCTGATGTCCTCGCTCGTCACCGTCTTGAACCCGCGCTCGGCGATCAGCTCGGCCGCGACCTCGAGAATCTGATCCTGGATGAGAGCGACCTTCTGCTCGCGGATGCGCTTGCGGATGGCCGGCTTCGACTGCGGCTTCTTCCTGGCGATGGGAGCCATGCTTGGGAACCTCGTATCAAATCGGCGCTGAAGCTAGAGGAGCTTGGCCCTGGTGGCAAATCGGCCCTCAGATGCAGCCGGGCAGTCGGAAAATGCGTGCGAAATGCAGCCTTCATGTACTGGCCATTGAAAGTTACCGACCGTTCGGTATAAATATATCCGCGATCACACCGCGATCCACAGCCATGACCGTCATGTGCATGCCGGGCCCGCGTAAATGCAGAGGAAGAACAATGGACAAGCCAGCCGCCGCCGAAGTCCAGGTCGGGCCGAACGCGCTTTTTTACGACGATTTCGAGGTTGGCCGCAGCTGGGTGACGCCGGCGCGCACGATCACGGAGGCGGACATCGTCATGTTCGCCGGACTGACCGGCGACTATAACCCGGTCCACACCGATGCCGAGTTCGCCAAGACGACCCCGTTCGGCACGCGCATCCTGCACGGGCCGGCGGGCTTTGCGATCGCGACCGGCCTCGAGTTCCGCCTGGGCATCAAGGAAGGTACCGCGACCGCCATGCTTGGCATGACCTGGGATTTCCGGGGGCCGATCCTGATGGGCGACACGATCCGCGTGAAGCAAAAGGTCGCAAGCAAGCGCGAGACCAAGAAGCCGACGCTCGGCATCGTCAATTTCTACGTCGCCATCGTCAACCAGCGCGACGAGGTCGTGCAGGAAGGCGAGTGGAAGATCATGTTTCGCCGCAAGGTCGTCTGAGACGTGAGGCAGTGGTGATGGAACCCTCCGTGAGCACGGTTTACGGCACGATCACGGCGGCGGCCCGTACGCACGCCGGCGCGCCAGCGATCGTCCACGAGGGGCGCACGACGACCTACGCCGAGCTGCTCGGTCAGGTCGATCAAGCCGCCAGGCAGCTCCGCGCAAACGGTGTCGGCTACGGCGACATGTTCGCGGTCTACGCGCAGAACCGGCCGGAGATCATGGTCGCCTACTTCGCGGCAGCGAAGATCGGCGCCGTCATGGTGCCGATCAATCCGAACATGACGGCCTCAGAGGTCCGTCATGCGGTGGTGCATTGCGAGGCCAAGGTTCTCTATCACGACGACCTCGTCGCTGAGGCTGCGGCGGAGGCCATGCCGGCGGAGAAGCGGCGGCCGATCGCGAGCCTCCTCGACGCGTGCGATGTCCCCGATGCAGGCCCGGACGTTCGCATCGCCCAGGACGACGATGCGGTTGTCGTCTACACGTCCGGCTCGACGGGAGCGCCCAAGGCCATCGTCCTCTCGCATCGCTCGCAGACGAACGTGCTCGCCTCGCTGACTGAGATGTGGGGCATCACGGATCGCGACGTGCTGCTCGTCGGACTGCCGCTCGGCTATCTCTACGGCCTGTCGACGGCGAGCGCCGCAGCGCTCAAGATGGGGGCCAAAGTCGTGCTGATGCGGCGCTTCCATCCGGGCGAGGCGCTGGATGCCTTCGTCAAGGAGCGCGCGACGGTTTTCCAGGGCGTGCCGACGATGTTCGCCATGATGCTCGACTACGCGGAGCAGCGCGGCCTCGACATCGATCTTACGCATGTGCGGATGCTGATCTGCGCCGGCGCGCCGCTGCCGGAGGAGTTGAAGGTCCGGTTCGCGAAGCGCTTCCGCAAGGAAATCCGCAACTACTATGCGCTGTCGGAATGCACGCCCGTGTTCGGCGTCTACGCGACCGACACCGATCCTCCTGCCGGTGCGGCGGGGCGGCTCGCGCCCGGTGCATCCGTGCGCATCATCGATGGCGAAGGCCGCGACTGTCCCGATGGCAGCGCGGGCGAGCTCCTGGTCAAGGGGGCGGCTCTCGTCAAGCGCTACCACAAGGAGCCGGGGCTGACGGCTGCGGCCTTCGCCGATGGCTGGTTCAAGACGGGCGATGTCGCCTGCCGCGATGGACAGGGCTTCTACACGATCACCGGCCGCATCAAGGACATCATCATCCGCGGCGGCGCCAATATCGTACCGTCCGAGGTCGAGAGCGTGCTGGCGCGGCACGAGGCGGTGCAGGCTGTCGCCGTCATCGGCGTGCCGGATCGCATCTTCGGCGAGGTGCCGGTCGCGTTCGTCGTGCCGCGCGCCGGGGCCAAGCCCACGCCGGAAACGCTGATCGCGCACGCCGAGAGTGCGCTGGCGGATTTCAAGGTGCCGCGTACGATCCGGATGCTCGCAGAGCTGCCGCTCGGGCAGACGGGCAAGGTCGACAAGAAGGCGCTGCTGGCGACGTGGACAGCAAGCGCCTGAGAGTCCGATCTAGGTGCGCTCCATCACGCCCTTGAGCGCGTCCGCCGCCTCGACGTACTCCGTCAAGAGCCGCTCCATGACATGTCGGACGGTGGTTTCCTCGCGCATGTCACCGACGATCTGGCCGACCGAGTAGGTCCAGTAGTCGAGCCGCCGCCCACGCTCGGCACGTTTGTAGGCCTCGCCGCCGAGGATCGACTGCAGAGGAAAGGTCAGCGGCTTCAACGGCGCCTTGTCCCAGGCCTCCGTATAGCGCGAGCGGAGCATGCGGCCCTGTTTGCCGGTCATCGCTTTGCTGATGACGGCCTCCTCGGAGGCGGCATCGAACAGAGCCTTCTTCATCTCGGGCGAAAGCTCGCTTTCCGTCGTGCCGAGCCAGATCGAGCCCATCCACACGCCCTGACAGCCCATCGCGAGGGCTGCGAGGATCTGCGAGCCGCGACCGATGCCGCCGGCCGCCAGAACGGGCATAGGTCCTGCCGCCTCGACCACCTGCGGCCAGAGCACCATGGAGGAGATCGAGCCGACGCTACCGCCGGCCTCGGTGCCTTGTGCGACGACGACGTCGACACCGGCCTCACGCTGCTTTGCCGTATGCTTGGCGCTGCCGACGAGCGCACCGATCTTCACGCCGCTGGCATGTGCCTTATCGATCAGGCTGCGTGGGGGCACGCCGAGCGCGCCGACGATGAAGCGCGCCGGATGTTTGAGGGCGATCTCGAACTGGCGCAGGCTTTTCTTCGGCGTCATCGCCATCTTGAGCGCGTACTCGCGCATGAAGGCATCGAGCTCTCCGTCAGGCAGCCTGGCGATGCCGGCATCATCGAGGAGGCGATTGACGAAAGCGCGATGGGAGGCTGGGAGCAGGGAGACGAGATCCTCGCTCCCGTCGACGTCCTCGAACGTGCCGGGAAACACCAGATCGACGCCATAGGGCTTGCCGCCCACATGGGCGTCGATCCAGGCGAGCGACATCTCGAGCTCGTCCGCCGTCATCCAGGCAGCACCGAGGATTCCCATGCCGCCGGCCTTGCTGACGGCTGCCACCACGTCGCGGCAGTGCGAGAAGGCGAAGATCGGAACGTCGATGCCGAATTGCTCGGCGAGGGCGGTGCGCATCGGAGTGCCTCGATGTTCTTGGCGGACGCAATCAAAATTGACCGATGAGTACAATTTATCAATCAGCCGGTCTGTTGGTCAAGCGCCTGCTGGGGGTCAGACCCTGCGGGTCTGACCCTGTTCCGCGGTCCAAGCTGTGGGGTCAGCCCCGCAGGGTCTGACCCCATGCAAATCCTCCGGCGCTCGGCACGAGGGCAGCGCCTGCGATTCCAGTTCGAACGGAATGACTCTAGCTGAGCACTCGCTGCAGGATGGTCACGACGTCGCCGAAAGTATCGGCGACCTCCACTCCGGCATCGGTCAGAGCTCTTACTTTCGAGGGGTAGTCGCCGCGGCCCTGACGGGCGATGGCGCCCGCATGCCCCATGCTCTGGCCGAGCGGCACCGAGCGGCCCGAGATGTAGGCGACCACGGGTTTGCGCAAGCCGAGAGCGATCCGAGCGGCCGCGCCCCTTTCCTCGTCCTCGCCGCCGATCTCGCCGAGAATGACGATGGCGTCGGTGCCGGGGTCCGCCTCGTAGAGCGGAAGCAGATCGGCGAACGCGACGCCCCGCACGGCATCGCCGCCAATGCCCGCAACCGTGCTGACGCCGAGGCCAAAGCTCACCATCTCGGACATGATCGCATAGGCGAGCGAGCCGCTCTTGGAGATCACGCCGACGCGACCCGGAATGCAGACGTCCTCGCTGTAGTAGCCGGCCTTGCCAGCGCCCGGTGACAGGAGCCCTGTCGAGTTGGGACCGAGCAAAGTGACGCCTGCTTTCCGCGCCCTTTGCTTGATTTCGACGGCATCGTGCAACGGTACGTCGTCGGTCAGGCAGACGATGGTTTTGATGCCGGCGCCGATTGCCTCGACCGCGACGGCCTTGACGTCGAGCTGGGGCGTGAACAGCAGGAGCAAGTCGGCCTTCGTTTCGGTGATGGCCGAGGTAACCGTTGGATAAAGGGGCGCGGGCTCGGGCAACGGCGGATCGATCGGGCCCGGCCGGCTCGGGACGGCCGCGACGACGCGGGCGGGATACCTCGCCATCTCGCCGAGCTGGAAGCGCGCCGATCGCGCCTCGGCGCCATGCACGACGATCCGAGTGGTCTGATCGATGAGGATGCTCATGGCCGCGCCTCCGCTGCGACGGCAACGACATCGGTGATCGCGGACGCGAGAGAGGCGCTGTTGGAGAGGTTCGCCGCATCGAGCAGCGGTTGCGCATATCGCATCCGATTGCCGCGCAGATGCAGGATCAGAGGCTTAGCGTCAGGGGGGCGCGCGGCGATTGCGCCGATCATCGCGCGGACGACGTCGTCCATCTTGTTGCCGCAGCTGATGATGCACAGCAGCACGGATCGTACGGCCGGGTCGTGATCCATATGCGCGAAGGCGGCGGCAAATCCCGCTTCCGCATGTCCACCCGTCACCATGGCATCGATGTCGACGAGGACCCCAACGCTGCCGCCGAGCGTCGCGATCCAATCCATGAAGGTGATGTTCAGGCCCGAGCCGAAGCCGATCAACCCGATCGCACCGCCCGAAGGATTCTGTTTGAAGGAGGGCTTCGGAGCCGTTGGCTTACTCACTTCGGCCGTTGTGAGCCGCAAGGCTGCGAGCTCGGGCTGCCGGGCGAGTGCCGTCTCGTCGAGAAAGACGCGGGCGTCGAGCGCGAGCAGCGTGCCATCCGCCATCTCGACGAGTGGATTGATCTCGACGGTGGCGGCGTCGCAGGCGCGCGCAAGATCGTAGAGGCGGCGGGCGATCTCGGCATACTGCGGCCAGAGTGCTGGCGAGAAGCCTACGGCGGCGAATGCTGCCTCGAGTGCCGCTCGATCGGGTCCCTCGGCCGCATCGATCTCGAGCGTGCGAATGTTCGCCGGGTCGTGCTCGGTGATCGTCTCGATGTCGACGCCGCCGCGCGCTGCGATCAGAAGCAGAAGCCGTCCGCTCTCGATCTGGACGGCCATGTAGCGCTCGCGGTCGAAGGCGGCGCGGTCCTCGACGAGCACAGCCTCGCACCTCTCCCCGCCGATCTTGAGCTGGCGCAGCCGCCCGTAGGCGCCGAGCGCCTCCGCTTCGCTCGCGACCGTCACGATGCCGCCGGCCTTGCCCCGGCCGCCCGAGGCCACCTGCACTTTCAGGACCTTCGGCCGTCCGTCGGCCATAGCCTCACGCAACTCATCCTCATCGTGGACGACAACGCCCGGTGGCGTCGCAATGCCAAAGCGCCTGAGGAGTGACTTTCCTTGATGTTCGAGCAGGAGCATGATCGCATCCCATAGCCTATGCAGCGGCGGCAGTGGCCGTGTTATGTACCAACCGCTCGAATTTGCAAACCACTGGGGCCGAAACCGCCATGACCACGATCATTTGCCGGGCCTTCGAGTTCGCAGTCGGCGCATTTCCCGATGCGGCGTGGGCACGACGCGAGCTCGTATGATCACGACAAAGCGAGTCTACGACGCTCCCGATCCCGCCGATGGCTATCGTGTCCTCGTCGACCGGCTTTGGCCGCGCGGGGTGACGAAAGCGGCGGCACAGCTCGACGAGTGGCTCAAGGACATCGCGCCGAGTCCCGAGCTGCGGACATGGTTCAATCACGCGGAGGCGCGCTGGAGCGAGTTCGCGCAGCGCTATCGCCTGGAGTTGGCGCAACCCGAAGCGCTCGCCCATCTGGAACGCTTGGCGGCGCTGGCACAGCAACAAACGCTGACGCTGCTCTATGCGGCCCGTGCCGACAAGCACAACAGCGCCAGCATCGTTCGCGACGAGATCGAGGCCCTCCTCAAGCCCCGTCCCAAATCAGGCTCCAAGGTCGCCCGCTGATGATCTCTTCGATCGTCTCGTCGGGGAACCGCGGCATCCGCACGCCCTCGCCCCAGTCGTTCAGCGCCCGGAATTCGGCAGCCGCTGCGGCGGTCGAGCGCACCGGAAAGTCGGAGCCGAACAGGAGCTGACCCGTCACGCCGTACTCCTTCGCCACCATCAGCCCGTGATAGAGCTGCCACTTGCGATGAAAGCGCGCCGAGAGGTCGGAGTAGATCTGCGGGTGCTTGCGCAGAAGCACGACCGCCTCCTCCATCCAGGGCTGGCCCAGATGCGCGACGATCTGCTTGAGCTTGGGAAACTCGCGGCCGATGCGATCGAGCAGCGCCGGACGTCCCCAATCGAGCGCGCATTGGCTGGCAAAACCCGCCGACTGATGCCAGAGCAGCGGCACGCGCAAGCGCTCGCAGAGCCGATACAAGCGCCCGGCTTCCGCGCACCATGGATCGAACACGCCGTAGACCGGCGAAATCTTGAGCCCCTGTAGTCCAAGCTCGCGGATCGCGTGCTCGAGATCGCGCTCGGCGTTGGGGTGCATGGGATCGACGCAGGCGAGACCCTTCACGCGATCCTTGTGCTTGGCCACCACCTCGGCGACGAAGGTGTTCGGCACGTTCAAGCCGATCTTTGGGAAGTTCATCGTCACGATGACGGCGCGGTCCGCCGTGCCGAGCACATCGCGCTCGAAGGCTTGCGGCGAGCCGTCGTTGGAGCTGACGCGGCCGGTGAGCTCCTTGGCCTCGGGCCCGAAGTGCTCGGGCATCCACAGGTTCGTGTGCCAATCGATGAGCATGGATCAGGCCGTCACTTCGAGTTTAGACGCTGCGTCGGCGAACGCCGGCATGACCTCACGCGCGAACAGCTCGAGCGAGCGTCGCTCGGTGGCGCGATCGAGGCCGAAGCTCGTGAAATAGAGGAAGGTGTCGACACCGAGCGCCTCGTATCCTTTGAGCTTCGCGCGCACCTCCTCGGGCGTTCCGAACATGAGATTCTCGGAAAGCTCCCGGGCATTGAAGTTGTCGCGCGACTTGATCTCGGCCAAATCGACCGGCGGCACGAAGCCGTTCTTCACTGTGCCGGAGGTCGCGAACAGATTGCCGAAGCGCGCCGACCAGACTGCCATGGCATCGACCGGCACCTGCCACTGCTCCTTGCGATCGTAGACCGTCGTATGCCGCATGGCGGCGAAACGGGGACGCGGCTTGCCCGTGGGCAGATGCTTCAGGGCGTTGTCGTAACGCTGGCGGTATTCCTCGAGCTCGGCGATCGGACGCGTGATCGGCCAGCAGGTGAGGTTGTAGCCGTGCGACATTGCCCAATCGTAGGTCAGCGGCGAGCGCGCCGTGATCCAGATCGGCGGGGATGGTTTCTGCACAGGCTTGGGCACCGAGGTCGCGGTCGGGAAGCTCCAGTATTTGCCATTGTGCGCCACGTCGCCCTTCCACAGGGCTTCGACGAGCGGCACGATCTCCTGCAGGTAGAGGTAGCCCTCGGTCTGGCTGACGCCCGGCCGCATGCGATCGAACTCGTACTGGAAGGCGCCGCTGCCGACGCCAAGATCGAGGCGCCCACCGGAATAGAGATCGACGAGAGCCGCTTCCTCGGCGAGCTTGATCGGATGCCAGTAGGGCGCGGCGACGACCCCGGTCCCGAGGCGCAGCTTGCTCGTGTAGTGGGCCCACCGCGTCAGAATGAGAAATGGGTTCGGCGCGACGATGAGCTCGTTCGTGTGGTGCTCGGAGGCCCAGGCCGTCTCGAACCCCGCATCCTCCGCCCGCTGCACCATGTCGAGCACATGCCGCTCGATATCGCGCATGTCGTCGGCGGGCGAGAAGCGCTCCATGCTGATGAAGAGATGAAACTTCACGGCGATCCCCCTCGGGCTCAATCGGCGTCCCGAGACTACATCGCTCGCAGGGGGTCGCAAGGCATGGCGGTTATGCGGTGGGCGGCGTCAGTCGTCGGACGTGAACCGCCGCAGGGCCTTGCGCATCTGCCGATCGGCGACCATGGCGTCGCTGGCGCGCGGCAGCATCAAGAGGGCGAGCAGGCTCGGCGGAAAGAGGAAGGAGACGGCCGTCCAGAAATCGGCGCTACGCCGCTTGGCAGACGCCAGCAGGAAACCGAGGAACCCGGAAATCAGCGCCGTCGCGCCCCAGACGGTGATCACCATCGGCATCGATGTCCTCCACCGCTTTCAAACTCGGCTGTTCGCCTCTCACATATGGGGAAGACGCCAAGGCGGATCAAGCCGGGAACGGCGCATGGAAAAGGCCGGGCAAGATGGCCCGGCCTTTCGCTGGTGAGTGGCGTATGTGGAGCAGCTAGTGCGCCGCCCCCGCCCGGACGCGCACGCCGGGAGCCGGACGCTCGAGCAGAACCTCGCGGCGGAAGCGGTAGAGCTTTGCCGGCCGCCCACCCGTGTGATTGCGCACCTCGCCCGTCGTATCAACGAGGCCTGCAGCTTCGACGAGCCGGCGGAAGTTCTGCTTGTGCAGGCGGCTGCCGAGGATTGCCTCGACGGTCTTCTGCAGCTCGAACAGCGTGAAATCGGCCGGCATCAGCTCGAAGACGACCGGACGATACTTGATTTTGGCACGCAGACGGCCGATGGCGGTCGCCAGGATCCGCCGGTGATGACGGGTCAGGGATTCGCCGGCCCAGACGTACGTATCGGGCGCCGCACTGTCGGTGGCTTCGGATTTGGCTTCGGGCAGCAGGCCCGCCTCGACCATGATGTCGAAGCGCTCCTGAACCTTTTCCTCGTCCCAGCTGCCGCCGTCCAAACCGAAGTTGATGCGCAAGCGCTCGGCACGCTCGACCGGTGTGTGGCCGTTGGCCGGGCCTTCGATCCAGCGGCGCAGTCGCGGCTCGATCTCGGCGGCGAGCACGCGGGGCTTGCCGTCGCGCCAATCCTCCCACGGGAAGAACTCGTACCAGCTCCGCCAGTGACCGCCGGTCAACGGCTGGTCGTCGGCGTGGCGGGTCAAGGCGAGATAGCCGATCGAGATGGTCTGCGGTCCACTCTCGCCGAGGCGGCCTTGCATGGCCTGCTCGCCAAAGGTGAAGAGCTGCTCGACGTAGCCGAGCGTCAGACCAGTCTGGGTGGAAACCCAGCTGCGCAAGCCACCGTCGAGCGTCAGATGTTTGCTCGGCAGATAGAGCCCGTGCGGCAGGTCGTCGGTTTTCGGCATCTGACCGTCCGGGCGGAGGGTCAGGATGCGTGGTTGATCGTCGGCGACGGAGACGATCGCGGCGTTGAGGCCTACTTCCAAAATGGTTACGCCGCCATGCCCCTCCGGGCGGCGCTTGTCGATCACGCTCATGTTCGTTCCCCTGGTGTCCCGCCGGTCCCCCCGCCAGGGCGCGGCCTCATTGAGTAAAGACGAGACAGTAGGCGTACCGGACAGCGCATTGATTGCGCCTTGTTGTTGTCGTCTGCAGCAGTCGAACGGTCACTCACAACCAAGGCAGCACTTAGGCAGCAGCGTGGAGATATTGAGTGTCTGACCAGAGGGTTAGAAACGAACAGTCAATTTAATCTGCCGCGGTGAGGATCCGATAACGCTGCAAATACTGGTTTTCTGCATGATTTGCAGTCCAAGAAACGAGTATGCCTAAAGATTGTGTAAATGCGTGTCGCATAGCTGGTGGTCTTCCGAAGAAGTCCAGCGATTCCTCTACGGAGAACCCGGCGAGGCGAGTTGCTTCATAGAAAGCCGCGATGCGGTCGGCCTGTTTGATCAGTCGCGCTACGTCTTGATCGACCTCGGCGGCGAGCCCGAACCGGCGATGGATGGCGGCGAGCAACTGCAACTCGAAGGATTTGTAGTCGAGCCCGATCGCGGCCTTGAAGGGGCTGATCAAGTCGCCGATGACGTATTCGGGTGCATCGTGCAGCAAAGCCATCAGTCGCAGCTCGCGCGAGGCCTCCGGCACGAGCTCGGCGACGATCGCCTCGACGAGGCAGCAGTGCTGGGCGACGGAAAAGGCGTGATCGCCGGTCGTCTGTCCGTTCCAGCGCGCGACACGGGCGAGGCCATGGGCGATGTCGTCGATCTCGATGTCGGCCGGATCGGGCGCCAGGAGATCGAGCCGCCGGCCCGACAACATGCGTTGCCAGGCGCGGGCGCCGCGAGCACTCGTCACGACGGCACCTTGAAGCGCTTGGCGAGCGCGGCGCAGGTGGCGTGGCTCGGGCATCCAACGAGGTGATCGTTGACCATGCCCATCGATTGCATGAACGCGTAGATGGTGGTCGGGCCGACGAAGCGGAAGCCCCGACGCTTGAGCTCTTTCGAGATCGCCTTGCTGACGGGCGTTTCGGCCGGCACGTCCTGCATGCTGCGATGGGCGTTCTGCTGTGGCTTGCCGCCCGCCATCTCCCAGATGAGCGACGCGAGCCCCCGTGTCTCGGCGAGCTTCAAATACGCGCGCGCATTGTCGATCGTCGCGGCGACCTTCAGGCGATTGCGTACGATGCCTTCGTCCTGCATCAACCGCGCGACGTCCTTGTCGCCGTAGCGGACGATGCGGACGGGATCGAAGCCGTGGAACGCCTTCCGGAAATTCTCGCGCTTTCTCAGAATTGTGATCCAGGACAAGCCCGACTGAAAGCCCTCGAGCACGAGCTTCTCGAACAGCGCGCGCTCGTCCGTCTTGGGCACGCCCCACTCGGTGTCGTGGTAGGCGACATAGAGCGGATCGCTTCCGGCCCAGGGGCAGCGCTCGGTCATGGGCTCGTCTCCGCGCCGGCAATGTCGAAGTGCGCCCAGCCCGGGCGGTGAGCTCGCAAAGCGACGCCCGCCGCCTCGGGAGTGGTCCCCGCCGCCACCGCATCGGCCAGACGATCAAGGCGCATCAGCACGAGGCCACAGTTTCCCTGGTGCGAGCCCATCTGCCCGATCTCGCGCCCGGCCGCCGTGACCGGCGTACCTTTCGGCGGCAGCTCGGCGGAGGCTGACACCGGCACGAAACGGCTGCGCGCCGTGCCGCGATGCTGCATGCGGCTTACGACCTCCTGGCCGACATAGCAGCCCTTGTCGAAGTCGACCGAGCCGAGCTGATCGTAGCTCGCCTCGTGCGGAAACACCTCGGAGGGGCCGAAGTCGGCGTCCTGCTCGGCGATGCCGAGGACTATACGGTGGGCGTCGTAGGCGGCATCGCCCGACCCGTGCGCGTCGGCGGCGTCGACGATCGAGCGGAATCCGAGACCTGGATGCCGTGGATCGGCGAAGCCAACTGCGCCTGCGCCAGGCGGTGTCCACACAACCGCGAGTGTCGAAGTCCGGTCCAAAATTTCGATCTTGGCACGCAGCTTGTACAGCGTGAGGCGCTTCACGAGATTTCCGGTCTCCGATAGCGGGCAGTCGATCAGCACGCCGTCCGCAGTGCCGGTGACGATCATCTCGACCAGCACCTTGCCTTGCGGCGTCAGCAGCGCCGCAGCGAGCGCGCGCTGCCGGTCGAGGCGGCCGACGTCGGCGGTGAGCAGGCCCTGCAGGAATTTTCGCGTGTCGGGGCCTTCGACGGACACGAGGCCCCGCCGATTGAGCCGAAGCGAGCCGGTATCGTCAGGGACAGTTGCCATGGTAGGGGAGACTAAGGGAACGATTGCCCTATTCGCAAGCCGGAGCGCACCCATGACCGACCGCTACGACCTCGTCCTCACCGGTGGCAGCGTCGTCAATCACGATGGGGAGGGTGTCAGAGATATCGGCATCCGCAACGGGCGCATCGCGGCGATCGGCAAAGTTGGAGCAGGCCGTGCGGATGCGACGCTCGACGTGGCGGGCCTGCACATCCTGCCGGGCGTCATCGATACCCAGGTGCACTTCCGCGAGCCCGGCGCCGAGCACAAGGAGGACTTGGAGACCGGCAGCCGCGCCGCCGTCATGGGCGGCGTCACGGCGGTCTTCGAGATGCCGAACACGAAACCCGAGACGGTCGATGCCGAGCGGCTCGCCGACAAGGTGCGGCGCGCAACCAACCGCATGCACTGCGACTTCGCTTTTTTCGTCGGCGCGACGCCGAACAACAGCGACGATATCCCGGCACTCGAGCAGCTGCCGGGCTCGGCCGGCATCAAGGTGTTCCGGGGGTCCTCTACGGGCGATCTGCTGGTCGAAGGGGGGCGCGATCTCGATCGGCTGTTCGCCAAGCTCGGCCGCCGAGCGTCCTTCCATTCGGAGAACGAGGCGCGCTTGCGGGCACGGCTGGGCTTGCGTCGTGAGGGCGACCCGTCGAGCCATCCGGAATGGCGCGATCCGCAGGCGGCACTGGAGGCGACGCAAGAGCTCGTCGGCCTCGCCGAGCGTCACGGCAAGCGCATTCACATCCTTCATGTCTCGACGGCGGAAGAGATGTCTTATCTCGCCCACCACAAGGATCTCGTCTCGGTCGAGGTGACCCCGCACCATCTGACGCTCGGGGACGCCGCGGACTATGCGCGGCTCGGCAATCTCATCCAGATGAACCCGCCGGTGCGCGATGCAACCCATCGCGAAGCGATCTGGCAAGCGGTGGCCGACGGCGTCGCCGATATCCTCGGCTCCGATCACGCGCCGCATACGCTCGAGGAGAAGGCCAAGACCTATCCCAACTCACCATCAGGAATGGCCGGCGTGCAGACGCTCGTGCCGGTGATGTTGGATCAAGTGAACCGGGGACGCCTCAGCCTCGCCCGCTTTGTCGATCTGACCAGCCATGGCCCGGCACGGCTGTTCGATCTGGCCGGCAAAGGCCGGATTGCTGTCGGTTACGATGCCGATCTGACCATCGTCGATGTGAAGCGCCGCGAGACGATCACAAATACCTGGATCGCCAGCCGCTGCGGCTGGACGCCGTACGACGGCTTGACGGTTACAGGGTGGCCGGTCGGCACGTTCGTCCGCGGCCGTCAGGTGATGTGGCAGGGCGAGCTTGTGACGCCGTCACAAGGCCGCGCGGTGCGCTTCGCGGAGGCCTATGGGGCGGCGGGCTGAGCGGCAGACGCCGCCTTCGAGCCCGTCTCCAGCACGTGCCAGACGCCGGTCGCGCTGATCGAGATGCGCCACCCTGTGTATGTGCCGGCTTTCTCCATGGCGACCCCCGCCTCGCCTGGTGCGATGCGATGCAACCTGACTCGGTCGGCCGGCGTCAGCGCCTTCAAGTCAATTTCGGCGAGATAGGGCCACACATAGCTCTCGTCCTTGCCGCCCTTGTCGACATGCGCATAGCCGGCATCGAGGATGAGGCTGAGCTTGGCCAGCACCTCGGCGCCGGTGTCGTCTTTGACGACGGACTTCAAGTAGGCGAGCGGGTCCTTGCTGTCGCTCGCGTCGATGACGGGCGGGATCTCGTTCATCTCAATGGCGACCTTGAGGTCGTCAATGTTTCCCGAGCGGATCGCCTCGCCGATACCGAGCAGCATTTCTTTCACTGGCTCGGGCAGGGCGCTCAAACCATATCCGATCTCAACCGGCGGCTTCTTGCTCTCCTCGGCCGATGCGCCATAGCCAAGGAGAAGGGCAGCGGCGATGAATGCCGCGAGGATCGACCGCATCGTCTCTTGTCTCCCTCAGGCGAGCCGCTTGCCGAGCGCAGCCGCCGCAATCGACTCCGAGCGGATCTCGTCGAGCACAGTCCGGTGCAGTCGCTGGAACTCGGGCGACGCCACCATCTCGTAGCGCCGCGGGCGGGGAAGATCGATCGGAACGATGGTCTTTATGCGGCCGGGCCGGTTGCTCATGACGGCGACCCGATCGGCGAGGTAGACCGCCTCCTCGACGTCGTGGGTGATGAAGAGCACGGTGAGCTTGTGCCGCTCCCAGATGTCGGTCAGCAGCTCCTGCATGTGATGGCGGGTCAGCGCGTCGAGCGCGCCGAACGGCTCGTCCATCAAGAGCATCTGCGGGCGGTAGGACAGCGCGCGGGCAATGGCGACGCGCTGCTTCATGCCGCCCGACAGCTCGGCCGGATACGCCTGCTCGAAGCCGTCCAGACCGACGACGGCGAGGTGCTCCTTGGCGCGCTCTCGGGCAACCTCGCGGCTCTCGCCGGCCGCCTGGAGCGCGAACTCGACATTGCCTTGGGCGGTAAGCCAGGGCAGCAGCGTGTAGCTCTGGAAGACGACGCCGCGATCGAGGCCCGGCGCCATGATCGGCGTGCCGTCGACAGTAATTTCGCCCTGGCTCGCAACCTCGAGGCCGGCGGCGATCGAAAGGAGCGTCGACTTTCCGCAACCCGACGTGCCGACGAGCGCGACGAACTCGTTTTCGCCGACATCGAGATCGACGCCTTGGAGCGCAACCGTCGCGCCGCGATCGGTGTGGAAGGTCTTGCCGAGACCTCGGATCTTGAGCTTCGCGTCCCCCATCAGCGCACCTTGAGGTAGCGGAACAGCCGCCGGCCGGCGAGCTTCATCGCCTGATCGGTGACGAGGCCGAGCAGACCCAGGATCAACAGGTAGCCGAAGATGAGATCGGTCTGGAAAAACCGCTGGGCCGTCGTGATGCGATAGCCGAGGCCGGAGGTGGCCGCGACGAGCTCGGCGACGACGAGCCAAGTCCAGGCCCAGCCGAGACTGATCCGCATCGAATCCCAGATGCCTGGCATGGCGGAGGGGACGACAATGCGCTGCAGCACGCGCCAATCGGGCATCGCCAGCGTGCGGCCCAGATTGATGAAGTCGCGTGGCACCGACTTCACGTTGTCCATGACGAGCAGCACCTGTTGGAAGAAGGTGCCGATGAAGATGATGAGGAACTTCTGCGCGTCGCTGGTGCCCGACCAGAGGATCGTCAGCGGCACGAAGGCGACCACCGGCATGTAGCGGATGAAGTCGACGAGTGGCTCGATAGCCGCCTCCCAGCGGGAATAGCTGCCGATCAGCACACCGATGGGCAGCGCCAGCGCGCTCGAGATCAGAAAGCCGACGCTGATCCGGTAGATGCTGATGCCGAGATCCTGGAGCAGCAGGCCTTTCGACCAGAGGTCTGCGAGACGTGAGAGGACGGCACCCGGTGAAGGCAGGAACAGGGGGATGATCAGTCCCGTGGCGGTGACCGCCCACCACAGCAGGCCCAAGCCGAGGAACACGGAAACCGCGATCAGGAGAAAGCGGCGCGCCGAAATCGGCTGGCCGATCGAGAAGCGGCGCGCGGGTGGACGGACGGTCATTGGCCCGTCCACCCTGTTGTCGCTACTTCGAGGCGGCATCGACGAAGCGTGCGTCGATCGCCTGGGTCAGGTCGACATCGGCCTGCAGGATGTTGGCGGCGCGCGCCGCCGTATGCACCGACGGGATGACCTTGTCCTTGAAGTTGCCGGCGAGCTCCGCCTTGTTCTCGGCGAGCGAGTAGTAGGTGACGCCGTCGAAGGCGGTGGTGAGCTCGTCGGGCTTGGCGCCGACGGCCTCCGAGATGATGGCGCGGCCACCGGGGGTGTCCTTGCGGTAGTCATCGACCGCCGCGCCCCAGGCTTTCACCAGCGCCACGATCTGGCCGGGCTTCGACTTCAGGAACTCGTCGGTGACGACGAGCACGTCGGAGATGAGGCCCGGGTTCTCGCCGGCCGTGAAGATCGTCTTGACCTTCGGGTTCTGCTGGGCGGCCAGCGTCAGATACGGCTCGTAGGTGACGGCGACGGGCACTTTGCCGGCAATGAGGGCCGAGCCTGCGTCAGCGGCCGGCATTGGCACCTTCTGCACGTCGGCGATCGTCATGCCGTTCTGGGCGAGCGCATAGTTCAGCAGGATATCGCTCGTCGTGCCTTCCTCGAGCGCCACCTGCATGCCCTTGAGGCCCTTGACGTCGGTGATCGAGCCGTCGGAGACCATCGCATCGGCCTTCGTCGAGACGTCGAGCAGGAGCACGATCTTGATCGGCAGACCGGCGGCCATGAAGTTCATCGCCGTGTGGGTCGCGATATTGCCGCACTGCAGCTGGCCGGAGGCGAGCGCCGCGTTCAGATCGGCGTCGGTCGTGAAGTTGACGAGCTCGACGCTCTCTAGACCCTGCGCCTTGAAGAGGTCCTTCTTGGCGGCGAGATGCCACTGGCCGTAGCCGAGCCAGGGATTGAGGCCCATTTTGATGGCGCCGGCTTCCGGTGCCGCCGGGAGATCCTCGGCGAAAGCGGAGGGAAGAAGCCCGCCGAACGCGGCGGTCGCGACGCCGGCCTTGAGGAGGTCGCGGCGGGAAGGAGTCCAGGTCATCGGAGTTACGCCTTTCGAATTGTGCCCCGCGGGAACTGACAATAAATTCCCGGCACCGTCAATCGAGGCCCCCCGGAGCGCTCCCCCAGATGTCCATGCAAGCCGTTCGGCTCTACGCGAAAGGCGATTTGCGGGTGGAGCAGGTGCCGCGTCCGGGTGCGCTGCAGGAAGGCGAGGTGCGGATTGCGGTCGAGCACGCCGGCATCTGCGGCTCGGACTTGCACAACTTTCGCACCGGCCAGTGGATCACGCGATCGCCGTCGGTGGCGGGGCACGAGTTCGCCGGACGGGTCGTCGAGGTTGGCGCGGGCGTCACCGGGTTTGAGCCTGGGCAGCGGGTGGCGGCCGATAGCCGGTACTGGTGCGGGAAATGCGCGGCCTGCCGCGAGGGACGCCATCACTTGTGCGAGCGTCTCGGGTTCGTCGGCGAGCTGTGCGACGGCGGGTTCGCGGAGCAGACGGTGCTGCCGGTGCGGCTGGTCCATCGTGTGCCAGACGGGGTGCCGTCTCGGATCGCGGCGACCGCCGAGCCATTTGCCGTCGCGATGCATGCGGTGCGGCGCCTCGATCCGCAGAAGGGCGAGCCGGTGCTTGTCGTGGGCTGCGGCCCGATCGGCGGGTTTTGCGCCGTCGTGCTCGCGCATTTGGGCTTCGGGCCGATCCTCGTCGCGGATCGGAATGCTGCGCGGGCCGAGCTTGTCGCAAGCACGACCGGTGCAACCGTCACCGCACTCGACCCTGAGACCATCAAGGCGCGGCTCGGCGGCAAGCGGCTCGCCGCGGCGATCGACGCCACGGGCAGCGTCGCCGCTCTCGGGGCGCTCATTCCCTGCCTGCCCGGTGGCGCGCGGTTGGCCCTCGTCGGCATCTCGCACGGCACGCTCGATCTCGACCCGAACGTGCTGGTCGAGCGCGAGCTGTCGCTGATCGGCTGCCACGCTTTCCAGCACGAGCTTGCCGAAGCGATCGCGATGTTGCCCGCCTGCGCGCCCATGATCGCGCCGCTGCTCGCGCCCGAGATCACGCTCGGCGAGGTGCCTGCCGCTTACGACCGGCTGATCGCGGGAAACTCGGATCAGCTCAAGACGCTGATCCGCATCAGCCCTTGAGGATCTTGTCGCGCATCGGCGATACCGCGTTCGCGTGCGCCTCGAAGCCCTCGTAGGTCGCGATCGTGCGGGCGTTCTTGGCGAGCTCGGGATACCCCGCGCTCGTCACGTAGGCGATCGATGTGCGCTTCATGAAGTCGAACACCGAGACGGCGGACGCCGTCTTCGCCCAGCCGCTCGTCGGCAGCACGTGGTTGGGGCCGATGACGAAGTTGCCGAGCGTCGTCGGCGAGTGCTCGCCGAGCAAGATCTCGCCCGCGTGCTTCAGCCGGCCGAGATACTGAAACGGCTCTTTCGAGAGCACTTCCAAATGCTCCGGTGCATAGTCGTTGACGAAGGCGATCGCGGCCTCCTCGTCGGGCGCGAGCACGATGCCGCCGATCGGACCCGACAGCACGGTCGAGGAGAAATCGACGCGCTGGGCGCCCATCGTCTTCCAGTAGCCCGGGATGGCGGCGAGCGCGTCCTCGGCGACTTTGCGGCTCCAGGTGACGAGGTAGGCCGAGCTGTCGGGGCCATGCTCGGCTTCGATGAGCAGATCGAGACCGGCGAGGCGGCCGTCGGTCGTCGCGTCGGCGAAGATGATGACCTCGCTCGGTCCGGCTGGCGTGCCTGTATCGATCAGGTGCGCGACGAGGCGCTTGGCTGCTGCGACCCACAGGCTGCCGGGTCCGATGATCTTCGTGCATTTGGGGATCGTCTGCGTGCCGTAGGCGACCGCCGCGACGCCCTGGGCGCCGCCCGCCTTGAACACCTTCGAGACGCCGGCCATGCGGGCTGCCACCAGCGTCGCCGCGTCGATCTTGCCGTCGGGACCGGGCGGCGTGATGATGCAGATCTGCTCGACGCCCGCGACCTTGGCCGGGATCGTCGTCATGAGCGCAACGCTCGGAAAGGCGCCCTTGCCGCGCGGGATGTAGCAGGCAACCGAGGGGATCGGGCTCGACCGGTCGCCAGCGAACACGCCTGGGCGCACCTCGTGCAGCCACATCTCCTCCGGCTTCTGGTCCTCGTGGAATTTGCGGATCGAGTCCGCCGCGAAAGCCATGGCGTCGCGCACTTTCGGGTCGAGGTTTTTCTCGGCTTCCGCGAAATCGGCCTCGGTCGCAGCGATGGCATTGGCCTCGACCGGCGACTTGTCGAACTCGCGGGCGAAGCGGGCGAGTGCCGTGTCCCCCTCGGCGCGCACCGCCTCGATGATCAGGCGGACCTTCGCCTCATAGGTCGCAAGATCGGCTTCCGTGCGCGTCAGCAGCTTCGTGCGCGCCTCCGGCGTGATCTTGGCAAGCTCGATGAAATTGATGGGCCGGGTCATGGGATCATCCTGTCAGATGGAGGCGAGCGTGCCGCCGTCGACCGGCAGGCAAGCGCCCGTGATGTAGGCCGAAGCCTCGGAAACGAGAAAGACGCTCGCGCCTTTGAGGTCGTCGAGTTGGCCGAAGCGGGAGAGCGGGATCTTGCCGAGCATGGCCTGTTGCCAGGGCTCGCTCGCGTAGAAGGCTTCGGTGAGGCTGGTGCGGAAGTAACCGGGCGCCAGGGCGTTGACGCGGATGCCGAGCGGTGCCCATTCGGCGGCGAGCGCGCGTGTCATGCCGAGCAGGCCGGTCTTGGACGAGCCATACGGCACGGCCGTCGGGATGCCGACCTCGGACGTGAGCGAGCACAGGTTGAGGATGGCGCCGCCCGTGCCCTGGGTCTTCATGATCCGAGCTGCCGCCTGGGCGCAGAAGAACGCGCCCTTCAAGTTCGTGTCGAGGATCTTGTCCCAGAGCGCCTCATCGACATCGAGCGAGGGGCAGACCTGCTCGATGCCCGCATTGTTGACGAGGATGTCGAGACCGCCGAGCGCTTGGGTAGCCTCGGCGGCGGCCCGGCGGCAATCGGCGACGCGGGTCACGTCGAGGACGATGGCGGGGGCCTTGTGGCCGAGCTTCGCGATGATGGCGGCGGTGCCGGCGAGGCTGCCAGCGTCTCGGGCTGCGATGGCGACGTCGGCGCCGGCCTCGGCCAGGCCTACAGCGATCGCGGCACCGATGCCGCGACTGGCGCCGGTAACCAAGGCGCGCTTGCCTCGAAGACTGAACATCGACCGCTTCCCCGGTTTCGTCCCCGTGCTATAGCGCGGTTCGCGACGGCGAGGCCAGCCAGGAGCCAGACACCCCGATGACGCAGCTCGACGACCTGCCGCCGACGTCGCGCGCCCGCCGCCTTGCCAAAGCAGGGCGGATCGCGGAAGCGGCGGCGATCGTCGCCGATCTGCTCAAGGACGCTTTCGCGATCGCGCCCGCGAATGTGCGCATCGGTGTCGATGCCTACAGCCTCAACTCGCTCAACGGCACCTTCGAGGCAGGCGGACAGCCGCTCTTCTTCAAGTTCCACGAGGAGGAGAACGAGGCGGCGATGGCGGGCGAGTACTATCGCGTTCAGCTGCTCGCCGAGGCCGGTTTCCCGGTCGACGTGCCACTGCACGTCTCAGCCGCGCCAGGCCGGCAGATCCTCGTCTATCGCCGTCGCGACGATCGCCGGTTCGCCGATGTCTTGAGGGACCTCGACCAAACGCAGGACGCTGCCGGAGTGACGGCTGCAATCGCGGCCGAGACGGAGCTCAATCGGCAGCTCATGGCGATCTATGAGCGCACCCTGCATCCGATCTCCACCGATCAGTCCGCGGCCGAGCCGATCCATCGCCTGTTTCACGAGCGGTTGACCGATCCGGGCGGCTCCGGCCGTCCGGGCGGGCGATTGGCTGCCTTCTATATCGGCAAGACCTTCGACCTCCCCGGCATGAGTCTCGGTTGGGATGAGCTATCGGCGCTGCAGGTCCAGTTGAATGGCGTCACCTACCGGCACACTCTCGGCGCGCTGTTCGCGGAGGCGCTCGTGCGGCTTCGGCCGGACCGTCTCGAGGGCGGCGGCGTGACCGCCCACGGCGATGCGCACAACGCCAACGTTTGGTACGAGGCGCGGGCCGGGCGCTCCCCGCGGCTTGCACTCTTCGATCCGGCCTTCGCCGGCTCGCATGTTCCGGCGCTCCTCGCCGAGGTGAAGACGACGTTCCACAACGTCTTCGCCCATCCGCTCTGGCTGTACGAGCCGGAGGACGCGACCAGGCGCTTCAGGATCGAGGTGCAACGGGACGCCGGTCGGCTCGTCGTCGATACCGATTGGCGGCCCGGTCCGCTCCGCGAAGCTCTGCTCGCCTCAAAAGTCACCCACGTCTGGCGCCCGCTACTCCGTCTGCTGCGCGAGAAAAAGCTGTTGGCGGACGACTGGCGCCGGGTCGTCCGTCTCGCCCTCTTTCTTTGCCCGACGCTCGTCATGAGCCTGCGCGCGGCGGATGGCCGGCATACGCCACAAACCTCGGCGCTCGGGCTTGCCGTTGCGGTCATGATGGGGAGCGAGCCGGTCGCCGGGCACGATCTCGTCACGGACCTGCTCGACGCCATCACGCCGGCCTGATCCGGCTCTTATCAGCGCAGGCGCGTCGAGACGCATTGCCGCCAGCCCCCGCCTTCATACATTGTTATGCGTGACCGTGCCTCAATGGCAGAACACCTCGGGATGTGGCGCGACTTGAGCGGGAAAGCGGCTGGTGGGAGCTGACATCGAGTTGATTCTCGCCGGCATCGGCGTCGGCATCCTGATCGCGGCGCCCGTCGGGCCCGTGAATGTGCTCTGCATTCAGCGCACCTTGTCGCACGGATTCCTGGGTGGCTTGGCCGCGGGTATCGGCGCCCTGATCGGCGATGGTCTCATCACGCTGATCGCGACCTTCGGCCTGACGGCGATCTCCGACCTCATTCAAGAGAACCGGACGTCGATCAAGCTGGTCGGCGGCTTGCTGCTCATTCTCTTCGGCTTGAAGCTCATCCGCACGAAGCCGCGCGCCAACGGTGCGCTCGAGGACGACGACGGCCACCATTGGGTGATCCCGCAGACCTTCTTCCTCACCATCACCAATCCCGGCGCGGTGCTTGGTCTGTTCGCCATCCTCGGTGGTCTCACCTCGGCCTTCGGCGGCATTCAAAGCTATACGGAAGCAGGCGCCCTCGTGCTCGCCGTCATGGGCGGCAGCTTTCTGTGGTGGATGACGCTCGCGCGCATCATTGCCACGATCCGACACAAGCTGACGCTCGAGCGGTTGACGACCATCAACCGCGTCGCCGGCTTGATCCTCGTCGCCTTCGGGTTGGTGCTGATGGTCGAGACGATTTTCGTCAGGTTGGCCTGAGAGGCTCTACTGCAAAGATCGCGCGGTCGAGAACTCGCCCTCACGGATGCGCTCGGGCAGTCCGGCTGTCAGCGTTGCGACCGCTTCGGGCCCATACGCCTGCACGAGACCAGTGAGCGCCGCATAGAGCGCGGCATTGGCGAGCAGATCCGGATCGACGCCTTCCTCGAGGGCAGCATCCCAAGCTTCGAGCATGAAGCGGAGCGCTGCGGTGCCGCGCGATTCCTCGGCCTCTCGGTCGAATGAAGGCATTTTGTTCTGACGCTCCCCCCGCGACCGGTTGACGTTTTTTCCCTCGTCGCAATCGTCTCCTAACACGGGTTGTAGCGCGACCAAGGGGCTAGCCGGTGTTAGGGTGAACGCTCAACTAAACGTCAGGTACCGCTCGCGGAAACCGCATCGGCGATCTCGGCGCCCTCGGCGAGGAAGCGTGTCACGGCCGTCTCGGCCGACTTGGTGCAGGTCTGGTAGGTGCGGCGGTAGCTGCGGTAGCCCTTGTTGAAGCTCTGCACGAGCTTCGCGCGCCTGAGCGCGGAGGTGCCTTCCGCCTCGACAAGGGCCTCCATCTTCTCGCGCCATATCTGGCCCTCCTTGGCGCCGCACAGCTCACGCAGATAGTGCACTGCACCCAAGAGCTCGGCGAGTCGCAGGAGCTGGTTGTCATAGGGCCGCTGCTCCTCGGCCGCCCGCACCGGACCGGTGACGAGGCCCAAGACGAGAAGGCTCGCGGCGATGATGCGCTTCAGAGACATCGAATTTCCAAAAGGGCCGAGTCGCTTGTGACCAGTCTAGGCTCCGCCCTCGCCCGGCGATAGGGCAAGATCATGGCGCGGCGGGTCGCATCAGGAGCATCTCGGCGCGCCGGATGGCATCGGCAAGCCCGTCCGTAGTCCGGTAGTGGGAAATCTCTGCCGACTGGACGAAGCGGGCGTCCGAGACGTCGCTGCGCGCGATCGGCTCGCCCGCGCGCCAGAGGCCGGCATGCACGACGATCACATAGTGTGCTTCGATTTTGCCTTGCGCATCGCGGCGGATCACCTCGCGAATGCCGGCGACGCCGGCGATCTCGGCTTCGATCGCTGTTTCCTCGGCGAGCTCCCGCAGTGCCGCTTGGGCGGCGGGCTCCCCCGCCTCGATATGGCCGCCAGGTAGGCTCCAGACGCCGGAAAGCGGCGGCTTCGCCCGCTCGACGATGAGCACACGTCCGTCCCGGAACACGGCGATGCTGGCGGCGACCTTGGGCCAATGCGTGGGGATGGCGATGGCGGTCATGGGTGGGGCTCACAGATGCGCCGGAGGTAGCTACTATGGCATATCTGCAGCCGGTCCGCTGACCGATGGTTCGATCATGTGCTCACGCTACAGCCTGACCTCACCGCCCGAGGCCGTCCGCGCCACCTTCGCCTACAAGACCGAGGCGGACTTCCCGCCCCGCTACAACATCGCGCCCTCCCAACCGGTGGCGATCGTCCGCCTCGACCTCAAGGGCGAGCGGGAGCTGGCGCTCGTGCGCTGGGGGCTGATCCCCTCCTGGGTGAAGGACCCACGTGAGTTCGCGACGCTCATCAACGCGCGCGGCGAGACGGTCGCCGACAAGCCGTCGTTCCGTGGCGCCATGCGGCATCGGCGTTGCCTCGTGCCGGCCGACGGCTTCTACGAATGGACCGGCGAGGTGGGCCACAAGCAGCCGCATCTCATCCGCCGCAAGGACGGCGGGCCAATGGCGTTCGCGGGCTTGTGGGAGCACTGGCTCGGCGCCGATGGTAGCGAGATCGACACCATGGCCATCATCACGACCTCGGCCAACCGGATGATGCGGCCGATCCACGATCGGATGCCTGTCATTCTGGCGCCCGAGCAGTTCGCGATGTGGCTCGACATGAAATCGGTGAGTGCCAAGGACGCGGCGATGTTCCTGCAGCCGGCGCCAGAGGGCCTGCTTGCCGAGCGCCCTGTCTCCCGCGCCGTCAGCAATCCGCGCAACGAAGGGCCAGAGCTCTGGGCAGCTGGGCCAGGCGGTTAACGGTTTCGCGGCACGAACATTTCTTGCCGGGACGGAATGTGCACTGAGATGGTCAGTGCCCCTTTGCTTGTGATCACGATCCTGGGCTAAGGTCACGCCATCCGCTCCACCCTCGTTCAAACCTCCAACCGGTGGAGCTCAGGGAGGCATCTGTATGCGACATGTGAAGAAGACGCTTGCGCTCGGCCTGCTCGCCGGTGCGCTGATGGCTGGCGGTGCCAGCGCCAAGACGCTGGTCTACTGCTCGGAAGGGAGCCCCGAGAACTTCAACCCGCAGCTCAACACGACCGGCACCAGCCTCGATGCGGCTCGGCCCGTGTACAACCAGCTCGTCGAGTTCGAGCGCGGCACGACCAACGTCGTTCCCGGTCTTGCCGAGAAATGGGAGACGAGCGACGACGGCAAGACCGTTACGTTCCACCTGCGCAAGGGCGTGAAGATCCACGGCAATGCCGCGTTCACCCCGACGCGCGACTTCAACGCCGACGACGTGCTGTTCTCCTTCAACCGCATGTGGAAAGCGGACGACCCGTACAACAAGGTCTCCGGCGGCGCCTACGACTACTTCAACGACATGGAGATGCCGGGCATTCTCGATAAGATCGAGAAGACCGACGACAACACGGTCGTCTTCACGCTCAAGGAGCCGAACGCCACCTTCATCGCAAACATGGCGATGGACTTCGCGTCGATCCTGTCGGGCGAGTATGCCGCCGCGATGCTGAAGGCCGGCACACCCGAGAAGGTCGACCAAGATCCGATCGGCACCGGGCCTTACACCTTCGTCGCCTACCAGAAGGACGCCGTGATCCGCTTCAAGGCGTTCGACGGCTACTGGGGCGGCAAGGCCGCGGTCGACGATCTCGTCTACGCGATCACGCCCGATCCGACGGCGCGCTACGCCAAGCTCAAGGCTGGTGAGTGCCACGTCATGATCGCGCCGAACCCGGCCGATCTGCCGGCCATGAAGGAAGACGCCGCTGTCACCGTCCTCGAGCAGGCCGGCCTCAACATCGGCTATCTCTCGATGAACGCGCAGAAGCCGCCCTTCGACAAGGTCGAGGTCCGCAAGGCCGTCGCCATGGCGATCGACCGCGATGCGATCCTGAAAGAGGTCTATCAGGGCGCCGGACAGAAGGCGAAGAACTTCATCCCGCCGACCATCTGGTCCTACAACGATGCGACTCCCGACATCGAGTACAATCCCGACAAGGCCAAGGAGCTGTTGAAGGCCGCCGGCGTCGAGACGCTGACGACCGACCTCTGGTGGATGCCCGTGCAGCGTCCCTACAACCCCAATGCGAAGCGCATGGCCGAGATGATGCAGGCGGACCTCGCGAAGGTCGGTATCACGGCCGAGCTCAAGAGCTTCGAGTGGGGCGAGTATCGCAAGCGCCTTCAGGCGGGTGAGCATCAGCTCGGACTGCTCGGTTGGACCGGCGACAACGGCGATCCCGACAACTTCTACTTCCTGCTCGGCTGCGCCGATGGCAAGCCCGCCGGCCAGAACATCGCCAAGTGGTGTAACGCCGACTTCGACAAGATGCGGGTCGAGGCGCGCAATACGTCGGACACGGCCAAGCGCACCGAGCTCTATCAGAAGATGCAGGCGATCATCGTCGAGAATGAGCCGGTGCTGACGGTCGCCCATTCGACCGTCTTCGAGCCGGTCCGCAAGGAGGTCGACGGCTACAAGGTGAGCCCGTTCGGCCGTCACGAGTTCTACGGCGTCGATATCAAGCAGTAAGCTGATAGCGAAACGCTGGACGATCTACGCGGGGCGGCCGAAAGGTCGCCCCGTTGTCGTTTGGGCAACACTTACATTGTTAATCTTGTGCTCGTTTCAATTCCGCATCACTCTCGTGGTCTCGCCTTGCTCGGGGGGACTGAGGATGCGGTCGGCCTTGCGGATGTTCGTGGTGCTCGGGGCGCTCGCCATTGCACCGACCGCCTACGCCGCGACCTGCCCCGCGGCGTCTCCCACGACGATCTACGTCACCCCCGACGGCCGGCCGGGCTACGTGCCCGATTGCGCAAGCGCCGTAACCGCACAGCGCTTCGAGCAGCAGACCTTCGACACCCTCGCGCCCGGCACCGTGCTCCAACTCCTCCCCTCGACACCCGGTGCCAAGGATGTTGCGTATTTCGAGGGGCAGATCCTGCTCAAGACTCTCGAGCGTGTGACGCTGCGCGGCCTCGGCCGCCGCACGATCATTCGCGGGCTGTCGCTCGACGGCGTACGCGGCTGCCCGGCGCCGCCGCTCAATGCGCGCGGCTGCCGCGATCAGGTCGCCGACAACCGCGAGGTCTCGCACTACGCGGCGCACAACCTGTTCGAAGCGTTGCTGGATGCTGGCCCCGCAGGCACGTCGGATGCCGCCGAAGGCTATGGGAGAAAGCCGAAAAGCGACAAGCTCGACGGCGCCACCTGCATCGACATCAAGGGCTCCGAGCACATCACCATCGAGGATGTCGATTTCGACTCCTGCTGGCTCGCCGCCATCCGGGTCAAAACCAGCCACGACATCACGCTCCGCCGCGCCTTCATCACGCGCGGCAGCTACGGCATGGTCGTGCGCGGGCAAAAGCCGGGCCAACCCGAGGAGCGGCGCTCGAGCGGCATCACGGTCGAGGACACGACGTGGGTGCAGGACGTCAGCGGCTACGAGGGCGATGACGCCCGGTTCGGGGCGTGCAAGGCGCAGTATCGCTGGAAGAACGGCTGCCCCGGCGACATGTGGCGCACGATCCCCTGGGGCTCGGTGCATCACGGCTCCTATGACCACTTCAACGGCGCGCTGCTCACGACCTCGCACGTCGCCGGCCCGATCGTGTTCCGGCGCAACAGCATCTTCAACGCCTACAACGGCGTCCGTCTCACCGCGCGCAAATGCTCGGATGCCTTGAAGGACGGCGAGGGCGATGCCGTTTGCCAGGACTACAGCAACGGCATCTGGGTTTACGGCAACCGCTTCTCCTATGTGCGCGACAACCCGGTGGAGCTCGAGGATTGGGCGCGCAACGCCTACGTGTACGACAACGAGATCCACAACTCGCACGCCTGGCTCTCGTTCGACGGCGCCGGCGGCGGACCGATCTACATCTTCGCCAATCGCGGCTGGTTCGACGACATGCCGGCGATGCGGTGGTCCAGCAAGATCGTTGCTCCCGAATGCAAGAAGCTCACCGACTACGGCGATTTCTTCGATAGCCGCTACGATCGCCGCTTCGACTACAGCGAGGGCGGCTGGTACGAGGTCGGCATCGAGGAATACACCGACGATCCAGCCGCGCCCGAGCGCATGAACCCGGCTGAGATGGCGTGCCGTCGCGGCATGGCGGGGCGCGTCGTCAAGCTCGGCATGCCGGATGGCGCCGCCAAGCCTCAAGACTTCGACCGCTATCCCTATCTGACGAAAGGGCCGCTCTACATCTTCAACAACAGCTGGTTCATCCGCGGTCCGGTCTCCGGTATCGGCATGGCGAAGAACCTGAAGCACTGGAACAACGCCATCCTGTTCTGCGAGAAGGGCGTCGAGGGCTACGATCCGGAGCTTTGCAAGCCGCCGCCGGATCCCGCCCGTGGCGATCCGCAGTGCGGCGCGGACTCTGGCTGGGGTCTCGCACAATGGCCGGGCGCCTCGGGGGACATTCCCTTCTTTTCCTGCTTCCGCTGGTTCCCGCGTGACGGTAAGGGGCAGGAGATGCGCGAGCTGCCCAACACGTTCGACTATGACGTATCGAGCAATGGCTTCCCGGCGGGCCTCGTGTCCGCCTACGGCATGGAGCGCAACGGCCGGCACGCCGATCCGGGGTTCAGGGCCCCCTCGCGCGGAGATTTGCGGTTGAAGGCCGATGCCGCAGCGGCAACGTCGCCTTGCGTGGTCGTGACGGGCGCTGATGGCGCGCTCGACTGCCGGATCGGCGGGGCGCCCGGCTTCGCCGGTGCCTTCGCACCGGATGGCACGCTGTTTGCCGGTCCCGAAGGATTGGTGGTGACGCCACCTGAGACCCCCGGCGACGAGGCGAAGCTCTCGACGGCGCCCTGACGGATCAGGTCTGTCGCGAGGCCATGAAGCGCGCGGCCTCGGCGAGCACATCGGTGGGACGGTCGAGCGGCGTCAACGCAGCAAGTGCCTCGTCGACGGCGGTATCTAGCCGGCGACGTGCCTCCGGAATGCCGAGCAAGCCGACGAGCGTCGCCTTGCCGGCGGCGCTGTCCTTGGCAACCTTCTTGCCCATGAGGGCAGCCTCGCCCTCGGCATCCAGCAGATCGTCGGAGATCTGGAAGGCGAGCCCCAACGCGCGGCCGTACGCGACGAGTGCGGCGCGCTCGGCGGCCGACGCACCTCCGACGATGGCGCCGAGCTCGACGGACGCGCGGATCAATGCGCCGGTCTTCATCGCCTGCAGACGCTCGATCTCGTCTTGCGTGAGGCGTTGCGGTCGCCGCGCGTCGATCGGCACCAAGGCACCATCTGGCGCAAATCGACCCTCGGCCGAAAGGTCGTAAGTCTGGCCACCGGCCATCCCCATGCCGCCGGCAGCGCGAGCCAGCGTCAGAACCAGCTCGCTGCGGACCGCAGGATCGGCGTGCGCCTCGGGCCGGGCGAGGATCTCGAAGGCCAGCGTCAGGATCGTGTCGCCGGCGAGGATTGCGGTCGCCTCGTCGAACGCCCGGTGGACGGTTGGTGCCCCGCGCCGGATATCGTCGTTGTCCATCGCGGGCAGGTCGTCGTGGATGAGGGAATAGCAATGCACGAGCTCGACCGAGGCGCCGGCGTCGAGTGCGGCGGCGGCCGGTTGGCCGAACAGCTTGGCGGTGGCAATGGTCAGAAACGGACGGAAGCGTTTGCCCCCGCCCAGCACCCCGTGGCGCATGGCGCTTGCGAGCCGCGTCGGAACCTCTGGGCCGAGATCGGCGATGAGGCGCGCGAGGTGGGACTCTATATGTTGTTGAGAGGCCGTGAGATGGGTCTCGAAAGACATGGATTGGCCGCTTTCCCAGGGCTCAAGGCGCTTCGTGTACTTGGGCCGGTCCTTGCCAGGCAGCCCGAAGACGCGATAATCGGCCTGTTAGCGGCGCTCGCCGCGGTTCCGGATCGCCATACAACAGTTGCGAGATCGGGGAAAGCGCGTGGATAGGGCAGAGCCGGGCGGCAGCATCGGCGAATCTGAAGGGCTCGCGTTCGGGGCCGCGGCGCTCGACGCGCGCACGCTGGCACTGGCGGTGCCGGACGCCCCGGCGATGACCGAGCGGGTCGCGACCGAGAGACTGGGACGGATCGCTCGCCTGCGCCGCGATTGGCCGTGGCGCCGTATTCGCCGGGTCGCAGGACGCATCCTCGGTGGCTTGGCGATCTTCTATTCCCTTCTGATCCTGCTCTACGCCGTCGTGAATCCACCCTTCTCGATGCTGATGCTGACGCATTGGCTCAGGGGCGGCTCGGTGACGCAGACCTGGGTGCCGATCGAGCAGATCTCACCCAACCTCGTCAAAGCCGTCATCGCCTCCGAGGACGGCCGCTATTGCGAGCATTGGGGCGTCGATTGGGAGGCGATGGCGGACGCCTGGGCCGCCGGCAATCGCGGTGCCTCGACAATCCCGATGCAGACCTCCAAGAACCTGTTTCTGGGCGGCAGCCGCACCTATGTGCGCAAGCTTCTGGAGATCCCGTTCAGCTACGTGACGACGGTTGTCTGGGGTAAGCGGCGGACGATGGAGCTCTATCTCAACATCGCCGAGTGGGGTCCGGGCATCTATGGCGCGGAAGCGGCCGCCAGGCACCACTTCAAGACATCGGCCGCCAAGCTTTCGCCCTATCAGGCGGCCCTGCTCGCCGCGAGCCTGCCAAATCCGAATACGCGCAAGGCGGGCAAGCCCGGGCCCAAGACGCGTTGGCAGGCCGCTCGAGTGTCGCGGCGGATGCCGGGCGCCGGGGATTATTCGGCTTGCGTACTCGGCCAATGAGCGACTAGGCACTGGTCAACGGCACGAATTCCAACTATAAAGCCGCGCTCTGGCCTGCCACCGCCGCTCCCAGATGGGGCAGTAGCGGATCGGGCTGACAGAATTCCCTATTGTTTACCGGACCTTGGCGGCACATCGCCCGTCCGATGACATGCGAGGCGTGACATGGCCGTTCCGAAAAAGAAAACCAGCCCGTCCCGGCGCGGCATGCGCCGCTCGGCGGATGCGATCAAGGCCCCGGCCTACGTCGAGGACAAGGAGTCGGGCGAGCTTCGCCGGCCCCATCACATCGATCTGAAGAGCGGCAAGTATCGCGGCCGCCAGATTCTTCCGGCTAAGGAAGAGTTCTAGATCGCGCTCGCGGCCTCGGCTTGACGCGAGCGAGGCTGGCGGTTGGTTAACGATCCGTGTATGAAGACGGCGAGGCGACAGCGGGGTTCGGCTGTCGCAGCGCCGACGCTTGCTTCGGCGCAGGGGCAGAACCTGAGTTGGGAGGGGACCGATGTCGCTCAAAGCTATTCCGCTGCTGATCCTGGCGCTCATTCTCTATAACGCCATCGTCTTCGTCAGCTCCGGCACGCCCGACGAGATCTTCTACGGCAGTGCGGCGATCGACGCGGCGACCAATACCGCAGCGCGTAGCGGCTACCTCTTCCAAATCGGCATGCCGCACGGTGGCGTGTGGACCTTCTGGCTCGGCGATCTCGTCATGCTGATCGCGCTTGTGCTGCTCGGCCTCGAGCTCATCAAGGCGACCTACACGCGCGGCGCCGGTCTCGCCGATCAGGCGTTGTCCGTCATCGTCCTCGTGGTCTTCCTGATCGAGTTCTTGCTCGTCGAGAAGGCCTCGAGCTCGCTGTTCTTCATGCTTACCGTCATTTCCGCTCTCGACGTCATCATCGGCTCGATCGTCGGCATCCGGACGGCGCGGCGCGACATCGGCTTCGGCAGCGGCGACCAATAGTGGCGCCGGCCACCGGGCTGCCTGCGCAACCGTTAAGACGAAAAGTTACCCCGCCAGCAATCATTGTTGGCGGGTTTTTTACGACTTGGCGCTAGCTTGTCTCCCCGGGATTTCCGCGCGAGGATGCCTTTCGCGCGATAGGGCGCTGGGGAGTGGGTGTTGAGCAGTTCGTCGAAAGCGAGCCAGGGACAACCTGTGCCGTCGACTGAAGGTTCCGACGCGACAGGCGCGCCGCGTCAGCCGGCGCCGCTCCGGCGTCTCGAAAGCCGTGAAGCCCCGAACCCCCTGCCGCCACTGCGCTTCGATGTCGAGGCGACCTACGCCGCAGCCGGCACCGTCGCCTATGTCTGGGACATGCGCTCGGACCGCATGACCTGGCAGACGAATGCCTCGGTCGTGCTGCATGTGGATGGCCGGCAGACGATCGACACGGGCGCCGCCTATCATCTGCTCATCGCCGCGAGCCATGCCGGCCGGCGCTACGAGGCGATCCGCGCCGCCGCACTCGCCGACCGCGGGGAGGGCTCGGCCTACCGCGTCGAATATCCGGTCAAACCCTCCGGCCGCCGGGCGGGTGAGCTCATGTGGGTCGAGGAAAAAGGCCGCGCCTTCGCCTCCCGCGACGGCCAGCCGCTCGTCGCGCGCGGTTTCGTGCATGCGATCGGGGATCGCCGTGCCGAGGAGGACCGGCTGCGCTATCTCGCCGATCACGACGAGCTCACCGGGCTTTTGAATCTCGATCGGCTGACGCGCGGCATCGAAAGCGCGCTCGCCAACCACGCGGTGACGAAGCAACCTTTCGCCTTTCTCATGGTGGCGATCAACAATCTCGCGCTCGTCAACGAGACCTTCGGCTTCGAGACCGGCAACGAGCTCATCCGCGCGATCGGCCGCCGGCTCGCCGGCGACGTCCGCGGTGGCGATGCCATCGGCCGCTTCGCCGCCAACAAGTTCGGTGTGCTGGTGCACGCCTGCGATATCGATGGGCTGCAGGTGGCCGCCAACCGGCTCGCCTCGGTCGTTCGCAAGACGCCGATCGAAACGCCGGCCTGCCGCATCGCCTCCACCGTCTCGATTGGTGCGGTGCAGGTGCCGCAGCACGCGACCACCGTCGGCGATATCGTCGGCTTTGCGCTCGACGCGCTCGAGGAAGCCAAAGCCGGGCGAGAGGATCGCTTGGTCGTCTACGCGCCCAATCCGCGCCGCGCCTCGCGCCGCCGCCGCAACATCGAGATGGCGGATGCGATCATGTCGGCGCTCGACGAGCAGCGCATGCGCATCGCGCTACAGCCGATCGTCCATACGGCCGGTGGCGATGTCGCGTTCTACGAGTGTCTGCTGCGCATGCAACGGCCCGATGGCGAGATCGTCTCGGCGGGCGAGTTCATTCCCGTCGCCGAGCAGCTCGGTTTGAGCCGTTTGCTCGATCGCCGCGTGCTCGAGCTTTCGGTCGCGCTACTCCGCCAGCAGCCGGATCTGAGATTGTCGTTCAACGTCTCGGGCCTGACCGCCGGCGATCACGAGTGGCTCATCGCGCTCGACAAGCTCATCGACGGCGATCGTGCGCTCGCCGCGCGCCTGATCGTCGAGATCACCGAGACGGCCGCCATCAAGGACCTGAACGAGAGCGTCGCCTTCGTGGACACCGTGAAGGAGATCGGCTGCCGGGTCGCCATCGACGATTTCGGCGCCGGCTACACGTCCTTCCACAACCTGAAGCATCTCGGCGCCGACATGGTGAAGATCGACGGCACCTTCATCAAGAACCTGGCGAGCGATCCCTCCGATCGTATCTTCGTCGAGGCGCTCGTGCATCTGGCCAAGAGCTTCCATATGGAAACCGTAGCCGAATGGGTCGGCGACCAGGCAAGCGTCGATATCCTGAAGGAAGTCGGTGCGAACTACCTCCAGGGCTTCCACTTCGGCCAGCCGCAACTCGTGCAGACCGACGCCCTGGGCAAGCTCAAGCTCGCAGCACGAGGCTGATCAGCCGGCTGTTGTCTGCATCGCCTCGAGCCTGAGCCGCGCGATCCGGTGCACCTGATCGAGCGCGGTACGCATCTCCACGTCGCGGCTGTTGCCGGCGCGCGCCTCGAAGGCGGCAAGGATATCGCCGCGGCTCAAGCCCCGCACCGCGATGATGAAGGGAAAGCCGAAGCGCTCGGCGTAGAGCGCATTGAGCGCTTGAAAGCGGGCGAACTCGGCCTCGCTGCAGCGATCGAGGCCAGCGGATGCTTGTTCGGACGCCGACTCCGCAGTGAGAGCCCCCGCCACCGCGAGCTTTCCGGCAAGCTCCGGATGGGCCCGCAGGAGCGTCAGCCAGGCCGGTTCGCCCGCCGCCTCGACGATGCGGCGCATACGCGCCGCCAAGCCCTCGGCGGTGTCGTCGCTCTCACCCAAGCCTTCCGCAAAGGCGCGCTCGGCGACCCAGGGCGAATGCTCGTAGATGCCGCCGTAGCGGGCGACGAAGCTCGGCTGGTCGAGCTGCGAGGGGCGGGGATGGAGATGGGTGCTCATGCCGGCGATGCTACCGGCCGTCCGCGTTGAGAACAATGCTTGCGGCTCTTGCCGGGCTGCCGAAAAGGACTAGGCTCAGGCGACGTCAGGACAGCCGGAGCCGCACCGTTGGGCCGCCTTACCACGCACGTTCTCGATCTTTCGACGGGCCGGCCTGCCGCGGGTCTGACGATACGGCTCCTTGTCGTATCGCCTGGCGAAAGCCGCGCGATCGTCGAGGCGAGGACGAATGCCGACGGCCGCCTCGACAAGCCGCTGCTCGAGGGCGCTGCGATGGTGCCTGGCGTCTACGAGCTCAGATTCGATGCCGGTGCCTATTTCGACGAGCAGGGCCTCGCTCTACCGGAGCCGAAGTTCCTCGACGAGGTCGTGCTCCGCTTCGGCATTGCCAGTGCCGATCAGCACTACCACGTGCCGCTGCTGCTCTCGCCGTTCGGCTACTCGACCTATCGCGGGAGCTAGCCCATGACCCGCAAGGTGCTGAGCTTCGTGCTCAATGGCGAGATCGTCCGGCTCGAAGGCATCACGCCGACGACGACGCTGCTGAACTGGTTGCGCCGCGAGAGGCGGCTCACGGGCACGAAGGAAGGATGCGCCGAGGGTGATTGCGGGGCGTGCACGGTGGCGGTGGTTGAACCCTCCGACTACCTGCCGCGCTACCGCGCGATCAATGCCTGCATCGTGCTGATGCCGATGTTGGAGGGCAAGGCCGTGCGGACGGTCGAAGGGCTATCCAACGCAAGTGGCGAGCCGCATCCGGTGCAACTGGCTATGGCCACCCAGCATGCCTCCCAGTGCGGCTTCTGTACTCCGGGCTTCGTCATGTCGCTTTTCGCAGCGCGGCTCGATCGGAGCGGGAGCATCGACGACACGCTCGCGGGCAATCTGTGCCGCTGCACGGGTTATGGTCCGATCGTCGAGGCGGCCGAGACGGTGCTCCGTCACGGCCATGATTTTGTCGACAGAGGCGTGCGCGATAGGGATATCGAGAGCGCCCGCGCAATCGCTCACACCGAGACCTTGGCAATCGCCCACGATGGCGAAGCGATGTATGCGCCCGCCACGCTGGATGAGCTCGTCCGCCTGACGACGCAGCATCCGGATGCCCCCCTCATCGCCGGAGCCACCGATGTAGGGCTTTGGGTGACCAAGCAGCACCGACCGCTACCCGTGACGATCTACATCGGGCGGGTCGAGGAGCTGCGAAAGCTCAAGCCCCGCGATTCGCACATCGAGATCGGCGCCAACATCACCTACACGCATGCCGAGGAGATTCTCGGCGCCCACTACCCCGACCTCGGCGAGCTGATCCGGCGTCTCGGCTCGCGGCAGGTGAGGAACTCAGGCACCATTGGTGGCAACATCGCCAACGGCTCGCCGATTGGCGACATGCCGCCGGCATTGATCGCGCTCGGCGCGACGCTCAAGTTGCGCAAGGGGGCGGAGACGCGCGAGATCGCGCTCGAGGACTATTTCATCGCGTATGGCAAGCAGGACCGGGCACCGGGCGAGTTCATCGAGTCCGTCACCGTTCCGCTCGATGCGGCTCCGGGCGAGCTGTCCTGCTACAAAGTCTCGAAGCGCTTCGATCAGGACATCTCAGCCGTCTGCGGATGCTTCAACATCAAGATCGAGGGGGACCGTGTCGCGGGCGCCCGCATCGCCTTCGGCGGCATGGCGGCGACGCCGAAGCGCGCCAAGGCCGTCGAGGCGGCGCTGATCGGCAAGCCGTGGAGCGAGGCAACGATCGAGGCGGCAGTGCCGTCGTTCGCCGACGATTTCAAGCCCATCGGCGATATGCGGGCTTCGGCTTCGTACCGGCTGCTCGTCGCGCAAAACCTGCTGCGCCGCTGCTTCCACGAGCGCCAGCATGGTCTCGGCGACACACGCCTTGCCGGCCGGGGCGCGGTGACCGCATGACCGCGCCCGCACCCAAGGCGATCTCGAAGGCTGTCGCCATCAAAGGTGGCGTGAGCGATGCGCTTCAACACGACAGCGGCTTGAAGCACACGACGGGCGCGGCGATCTACACCGATGATATTCCGGATCCGCCCGGCACCCTCAAGGTCTACATCGCTCAGAGCACGCGGGCGCATGCTGTCATCACGCAGCTCGATGTCGAGGCCGTTCGCACCGCGCCCGGCGTCGTCTGCGTCATGACAGCCGCCGACATTCCAGGGATTAACGACGTCAGCCCCATCAAGGGCGACGATCCGATGTTCGCTCACGATGTCGTCGAATACTACGGCCAGTCGCTCTTCGCCGTCGCGGCTGAGACCATCGAGCAGGCGCGCGCGGCGGCAGCCAAGGCGATCATTCGCTACGACGATCTCCCGGCGATTCTCACCATCGATCAGGCGATGGCTGCGCAAAGCTATCTGGAGCCGCCGGCCGTGATGGCGAACGGCGATGCAGCCGCCGCCATCGCCGCCGCACCACGCGTTCTGGAAGGCCGCATCCGCATCGGCGGGCAAGAGCACTTCTATCTCGAGGGGCAGGCTGCGCTTGCCGTCCCCGGCGAGGACGGCGACATGCTCGTCTATTCCTCGACCCAGCATCCGACCGAGATCCAGCACAAGGTCGCGGGCGTGCTCGGCCTCGCCAATCATGCGGTGACGGTCGAGGTGCGCCGCATGGGTGGCGGCTTCGGCGGCAAGGAGAGCCAGGGCAATCTGCCGGCCTGCGTTGCGGCTCTCGCTGCGCGCCTCACGGGACGCCCCGCCAAATGCGTCTACGACCGCGACGACGACTTCATGCTGACCGGCAAGCGGCACGACTTCCGCATCGACTATCGCGTCGGCTTCGACGAGGCGGGCCGCATCCTCGGCCTCGAGGTCGAGCAGGCGGTGCGCTGCGGCATGTCGTTCGATCTTTCGCAGCCGATTTGCGATCGCGCGATGCTGCATGCCGACAACACGTACTATTTGCCGGCTGTCCGCGTGACCTCGCATCGCTTGAAGACGCATACCCAGTCGAATACGGCGTTCCGTGGCTTCGGTGGTCCGCAAGGCATGCTCGGCATGGAGCGGGTCATCGATCACATCGCGCACAATCTTGATCTCGATCCGCTCGTGGTGCGCGCGCGTAATCTCTATGCGGCGCGGCGCGAGCCTAGCGAGGCTCGTAAGGCGACCCCCTACGGCATGATCGTCGAGGACATGGTCGCCGGCGAGATCATGGAGCGGCTTAGCGAGACCTCGGACTATGCCAAGCGCCGCGAGGAGATCCGCGCTTTCAATGCGAGGAGCCCGATCCTGAAGCGCGGTATCGCGCTCACCCCCGTCAAGTTCGGCATCTCGTTCACGAAGACGTTTCTCAATCAGGCGGGCGCGCTCGTCCACCTCTACAACGACGGCTCGATCTCGGTGAACCACGGCGGCACCGAGATGGGGCAGGGGCTGCATACGAAGGTCGCCCAGGTCGTGGCGGAGGAGTTCCAGGTCGACATCGGCCGCGTGAAGATCACCGCGACGACGACGGGTAAGGTGCCGAACACGTCGGCGACGGCGGCCTCGTCGGGCTCCGATCTCAATGGCATGGCGGCGCGCAATGCGGCGCGCGCGATCAAGGAGCGGCTCGTCGCCTTCGTCGCGGAGCGATTCCAGACGGAGCCGGGCGCGGTTCGCTTTCTGCCTGGCCGTGTGAGGGCTGGAACGTCCGAGATCGCGTTCGATGATCTCGCTGGCGAGGCGCATCGTGCGCGCATTCCCCTCTCGGCGACGGGCTTCTACGCAACGCCGAAGATCCATTGGGACAATGATCGCTACACGGGCCGGCCGTTCTTCTACTTCTCGTACGGCGCTGCCGTCACCGAGGTCGCCATCGACACGCTGACGGGTGAGAATCGCATTCTCAGAACCGACATCCTGCACGACGTCGGCCGCTCGCTGAATCCGGCGATCGATCGCGGTCAGATCGAGGGCGGCTTCGTGCAAGGCGCCGGCTGGCTCACGACCGAGGAGCTGGTCTGGGGCGACAAAGGCCGTCTCCTCACGCACGCGCCCTCGACCTACAAGATCCCGGCCTGCTCCGATCGCCCGAAGGTGCTCAACATCGCGCTGTTCGACGGCGAGAACCAGGAGGAGACGATCTATCGCTCGAAGGCCGTCGGCGAGCCGCCACTGATGCTCGCCATCTCGGTGCTGATGTCGCTCTCGGATGCGATCGCGAGCGTCGGCGACGGCAAGACGTATCCCGCGCTCGATGCCCCCGCGACGCCCGAGCGGGTGCTGATGGCGGTCGAGCGCATGAAGGCGGCGCGTCAAGCATGAGCACGCTTCTCGATCAGACCGGGCTTGACGCTCATATCCGCGTTACCATCGTCGAGACCGATGGCTCGAGCCCGCGCGAGGTAGGGGCGGCGATGCTGGTCACGGCCGCGCAGACCTCTGGTACCATCGGCGGCGGCGCGCTCGAGCATCAGGCGATCGCGCGCGCGCGCCTCATGCTCCGCGCGCCCGAAGAGCCGTGGCTGCGCGCGCAAGAGAAGCTCGCCCTCGGGCCCTCGCTCGGGCAGTGCTGCGGCGGCACGGTGAGAGTGCTCTACGAGCGGATCGGCGTCGGGGAGCGGAGCCTGCTGCTTTCGCCCGGTGAGATGGCAGGCCAAAGCCTCGTCTTGCGCCCACTCGCGAGCGGCATCCTGCCTCTCGTCGTGAGTGACCGCAAAGCGACGGCAGGACTTCCGATTCCTGTCGCTCGCGCCGCTTCGGACATGCTCTCGGGCCTCCGACCGCGCCGCGCGCTCGTCGTCCGCCATTGGCTTATCGAGCCCGCGCGGGCCGCGAAGCCCTGTCTCTATCTCTACGGCGCGGGCCACGTCGGCCGCGCGGTCGCGTCGATGGCGGCCATCATGGCGACGCTCGATCTTGTTTGGGTCGATACCGCCCACGACCGCTTTCCCGCGACGATTCCTGGTGACATCCAGCTCGAAATCGCGTCCGACCCCGCGCACACGGCTGGTCAGGCGCCGGCCGGCTGTTACCATCTGGTGATGACATATTCGCACGCGATCGATCTCGGCATCTGCCATGCGCTGCTGCAGCGCAACGACTTCGCGTTCCTGGGTCTCATCGGGTCGATGAGCAAGCGTGCGCGATTTCTGTCGCGGTTGCGGCAGGCCGGCATTGCCGACGCCGCGCTCGAACACCTGACCTCGCCGATCGGCATCGACGGGATTGCGGGCAAGGAGCCGGGCGCCATCGCCGTTTCCGCACTGGCGCAGATCGCGCGTGCCATCGAGGCCGCCGCGCAGACATCGCAGCGCCGCCACCAGGGAGCGCTGACGTGAGGACGCCCGGCGACCATCCGCTGCTCGCCGTCGAAAAGCTGTCGAAGAGCTTTCCCGGTGTCAAAGCCAACGACGATGTGACCTTCAACGTCGGCCACGGCGAGATCCATGCGCTGCTCGGTGAGAACGGTGCCGGCAAGTCGACGCTGGTCAAGATGATCTACGGCGTGCTGCAGCCCGACAGCGGCGGCATGCACTTCAACGGCGAGCCGTACCGTCCACAGAAGCCGTCGGAGTCGCGGGCCCATGGCATCGGCATGGTGTTCCAGCACTTCTCGCTATTTGATGCGCTCACCGTTGCCGAGAACGTCGCCCTCGGCATTTCGCCCGAGCTCGCGCGCGACAATCTCGCCAAGCGCATCGTCGAGGTGTCTGAATACTACGGTTTGAAGCTCGAGCCCGGCCGCAAGGTCGGCACGCTGTCGGTGGGCGAGCGGCAGCGCGTCGAGATCGTGCGCTGCCTTTTGCAGAACCCGCGCCTCATCATCATGGACGAGCCGACCTCGGTGCTGACGCCGCAGGAGGTCGAGACGCTCTTTCTCACGCTGCGCCGGCTCGCCTCCGAGGGCTGCTCGATCCTCTACATCTCCCACAAGCTCGAGGAGATCCGCTCGCTCTGCGATACGGCGACGGTGCTGCGTGGCGGGAAGGTGGTCGCCACCTGCGATCCGAAGAATGAAACGGCGAGGAGCCTCGCCGAGCTGATGATCGGCACGTCGCTCACCGCGCCTCAGCGTGTCGAGTCGCCGATGGGCCCCGTGCGCCTCGCTCTCGATCGCCTGACGATGGCGAGCGACCAGCCCTTCGGCGTCGATCTCGAGGAGGTCTCGCTCGAGGTGCGCGGAGGCGAGGTGGTCGGCATCGCCGGTGTTGCCGGCAATGGCCAGATCGAGCTCATCGAGGCGCTCATCGGCGAGCTTCATGCGGACCGCGCGGAGGCGATCGTCATCGACGGCAAGTCTGTCGGGCGAGCAGGCCCCATCGCGCGCCGGCGGCTTGGGCTGGCTGCGGTCCCCGAGGAGCGGCTCGGTCATGCCGCCGTCCCCGATCTCTCGCTCGCAGACAATGTCGTGCTGTCGGCCGAGGTCCGCCAGAAGCTCGCGCCGGGCGGATTCATCGATCATGGTAAGGCCGAGGCCTTCGCTCGCCAGATCATCGAGCATTTCGGCGTCAAAGCGAACGGCACGGGCGCCGCCGCGCGCAGCCTCTCGGGCGGCAACTTGCAGAAGTTCGTCGTGGGCCGCGAGGTGCTGCAGAAGCCCAGCGTGCTCGTCGCCTCGCAGCCGACCTGGGGCGTCGATGCGGGTGCAGCTGCCTTCATCCGCAAGGTGCTGATCGATCTCGCAGCGAACGGCGCCGCCGTTCTCGTCATTTCGCAGGATCTGGACGAGCTGTTCGAGATCGCGAGCCGTATCGCCGTCATCGCCGAAGGACGGTTGTCGCCGGCACGCCCCGTCGAGGAGCTCACCGTCGAGGCGATCGGGCTCGCCATGGGTGGCCACGCGCCAGAGAGGGCTCAGCATGCTTAGGCTCGAGCCTCGACGCTCGCCGTCGCGAACGATGCTCTACCTGACGCCGTTCATCGCCGTCGCGCTGACGATGCTGGCGAGCCTCATCCTCTTCGGCCTGCTCGGCAAGGATCCGTTCGAGGCGATCCGCACGGTCTTCTTCGAGCCGCTCACGACGCGCAGCGGCCTCTCCGAGCTGACGGTGAAAGCCTCGCCGCTCGTCATGATCGCCATCGGACTGTCGTTCGGCTTCCGCGCCGGCATCTGGAATATCGGCGCCGAGGGCCAGTATACGATGGGTGCGCTCGCGGGCGGCGCGGTCGCACTCGCCGTCTATCCAGCGGAAGGGCCTTGGCTGCTGCCGCTGATGTGCGTTGCCGGCATCCTCGGTGGCATCGCCTGGGCGGCGATCCCCGCCTTCCTCCGAGCGCGCCTCGGTACGAGCGAGATCCTCGTCAGCCTCATGCTGGTCTATGTCGCAACCCAACTGTTGGGCGCGCTCGTGCACGGGCCGTTGCGCGATCCCGACGGCATGAACTTCCCCGAGAGCCGCCTGTTCCAGTCGTCCGCGATGCTGCCACTGCTGTTCAGCGGATTGCGGACGCATATCGGCGTGCTCGTGGCGCTGGCGACGGTGGCGATCGCCTGGATTCTCCTCGGCCGGCACATCGTCGGCTTCCAGGTCAAAGTGCTCGGACAGGCACCACAGGCTGCACGCTTCGCCGGCTATTCGGAGCAACGGCTGATCTGGCTCTGCTTCATCGTCTCGGGCGGACTTGCGGGGCTTGCAGGCTTGTTCGAGGCGGTGGGCCCCGTCGGCCAGCTCGTGCCGGCCATTCCCGTCGGCTACGGCTTCACCGCGATCATCGTCGCCTTCCTGGGCCGTCTCAATCCGATCGGCATCCTGCTCGCGGGATATCTCATGGCGCTGACGTATCTCGGCGGCGAAGCGGCGCAGATCGCCATGAGCCTACCGAGCGCAGCAACCTCGGTGTTCCAGGGCATGCTGCTGTTCTTCCTGCTGGCGAGCGACGTGCTCGTGAACTATCGCGTGCGGCTTGGCGCGCCGCGAGCCCAACTGGCGACGGGAGGCTGAGGCATGGATCTGGCGACCGGCATCCTCGTCAGCCTGATGGTCGCGGCGACGCCGTTGGTCTTTGCCGCCATCGGCGAGCTCGTCGTCGAGAAGGCGGGTGTGCTCAACCTCGGCGTCGAGGGCATGATGATCATCGGCGCGGTTGCGGGCTTTGCGGCGAGCATCGAGACCGGGAGCTATCTCGCAGGGCTGACGGCGGCCATGCTCGCGGGCGCCGTAATGGCTTTGCTGTTCGGCCTCATCACGCTGACGCTGCTCGCGAACCAAGTAGCCTCGGGGCTGGCGTTGACACTGTTCGGACTGGGGCTTTCGGCGCTGCTCGGTCAACGCTACTCGGGTGTTTCGGCGGGTGCGTTTCCGAAGCTCGCTATTCCAGGCGTTTCCGACGTTCCGCTCGTTGGCCCACTCGTCTTCGGGCAGGACTATCTCGTCTATCTGTCGCTCGTGCTGGTTGCGGCAGTCGCATGGTTCCTCAACCGCACGCGCACGGGCCTCGTGCTCCGTGCCATTGGCGAGAACCACGAGGCGGCGCACGCGATCGGCTATCCCGTGCTGCTCTATCGCTACGCAGCGCTCGCGTTCGGCGGCGCGTGCGCCGGATTGGGGGGTGCCTATCTCTCGCTCGTGCAGGCCCCGTTGTGGGTCGAGCGCATGACCGCGGGCCGCGGCTGGATCGCCTTGGCGCTCGTCGTGTTCGCGTCCTGGCGGCCGTGGCGCGTCGTGCTCGGCGCCTATCTGTTCGGCGGCGTGTCGATCCTCCAGCTGCACGGTCAAGGCCTCGGTCTCAAGGTGGATGCGCAGTATCTGGCGATGCTGCCGTATCTCGCGACGATCGTGGTGCTCGTGCTGATCTCGCGCAGCCGAACCTCGGCGCCCGCGTCTCTCGGCAAGCCCTTCCACGCGACGACGTGAGGAGAAGAAGCGCATGGAGCCCGTCCTCGTCGAATGGGTTAGCCTGTTGCTGCGCTGGCTGCATCTCGTCGCCGGCATGGCGTGGATCGGCGCGTCGTTCTACTTCATGCACATCGACGCCAGCCTGAAGCCGACGTCCGAGATCCCGGCCGGCAAAGGCGGCGAAGCCTGGGAGGTCCACGGCGGCGGTTTCTATCGCGTGCGCAAGTACCTCGTCGCCCCTGATGCGCTGCCCAAGGAGCTGATCTGGCACAAATGGCAATCCTACACGACGTGGATCTCGGGTTTTCTCCTGTTGTGTTGGGTTTACTATCTCGGGGCTGCGCTCTACCTCATCGATCCTGCGGTCTGGCCGACGACGCCTGCCGTTGCTGCCGGGATCGGCATCGGCAGTCTGGTCGTGGGCTGGGTCGTCTATGATCTTCTGTGCCGCTCGCCTCTCGGCAGGAGCGACCTTTGGCTCGCGATCGTCGGTTTCGCGCTCGTTGTTGGGGCCGCCTGGGGGTACGGGCAGATCTTCGGTGGCCGGGCGGCGTTGCTCCACACCGGCGCTCTCATGGCGACCTGGATGAGCGGCAATGTCGCCATGCTCATCATTCCCAACCAACGCAAGGTCATCGCCGCGCTGCTCGCCGGCAACGCGCCCGACCCGGCGCTCGGCAAAGCCGCCAAGCAGCGCTCGAGCCACAACAACTATCTGACACTGCCGGTCGTGTTCCTGATGCTGTCCGGGCACTACCCGCTGACTTATGCCTCGGGTTACGGCTGGGTGATCGTCGCGCTCGTGCTCGTCGCCGGCGGCCTCGTCCGGCATTTCTACAACGAGCGCCATGCAGGCCGTGGCGATCCCTGGTGGACGTGGGGCGTCGCGGCCGCATGCATCGTGCTGATGGTCCTCGTCAGCCAGACGGCGACGCCCGACGGCCGCGCCGCGCTCGGCCTTGCGCCGGCCGAGCCCGCACCCTCGCTCGTTGCGCAAGCGGCCGCGCCCACCGACGTCACCGAGATCGTCCTGTCGCGCTGCTCGATGTGTCATGCCTCGACACCGGCCTGGGACGGCGTCGGCATCGCGCCCAAGGGCGTGCTCCTCGATACGCCCGAGAACATTGAGAGGCAGGCACCCGCGCTGCGCGTCTTTGCGGTGATGACGCACGCCATGCCGCCTCACAACATCACCGAGATGACGTCCGAGGAGCGCCAGGTGCTCGCCCACTGGCTCGACCAGACGACGGCGACGCCTTAGACTTCGCCAATGACCGATATCCAAACCGGCCGCTCCCGCTATCCCCGCGACCTCATCGGCTACGGACCCGAGACGCCCGACGCCCGCTGGCCGGGCCGCGCGCGCATCGCGGTTCAATTCGTCCTCAACTACGAGGAGGGCGGGGAGAATTGCGTGCTGCACGGTGATGCCGCCTCAGAGACGTTTCTCTCGGAGATCATCGGAGCGCTGCCATTTCAGGGCGCGCGGCACATGTCGATGGAGAGCCTCTACGAGTATGGCTCCCGTGCCGGGGTCTGGCGCATCCTCGATCTGTTCCGTGAGCGGCGGATTCCAATCACGCTCTTCGCCGTCGCGATGGCGCTCGCCCGCAATCCGCGCGTCGCCGAGGTTGCGCTGAAGGACGGCCACGAGATCTGCTCGCACGGCCTGCGCTGGATCAACTATCATGGGCTTGCCGAAGAAACCGAGCGCGCGCACATGGCGGAAGCCATCGCCATCCAGCGCCGGATCACCGGCGAGCGCCCGCTCGGCTGGTACACGGGCCGCACATCGGAAAATACCCGCCGCCTCGTCGCCGAGGAGGGCGGTTTCCTCTACGACGCCGACGACTATTCCGACGATCTGCCCTTCTGGTCGCGCATCGTGGAAAAGCCGCACCTCGTCGTGCCCTACACGCTCGATACGAACGACATGCGCTTTGCGACACCCCAAGGCTTCAACACCGGCGAGCAGTTTTTCACCTACCTCCGCGATGCCTTCGACTGCCTGTATCGTGAAGGCGAGACGCGGCCGCGCATGCTGTCGATCGGGCTGCACTGTCGCCTGATAGGGAGGCCCGGCCGCATCGAAGGCTTGCGCCGCTTTCTCGATCACGTGCTCTCGCATGATCGGGTGTGGCTCGCGCGCCGTATCGACATTGCACGGCACTGGATCGCGACGCACCCCTACCCTGGACCTTGAGGCCCCATGCCCGACCACCCCGACATCCGCATCAATGCGCTGGCCGTCGAGCGATTGACGAAGGCGGCGTTCGCGCCCTTCGGGGAGGTCGTCGAGATCGAGGGCGCGCAGGAAATCAGGATCAACCAGGGCTATGCCCGCCGCTTCGCGGATCTCTGCAAGGTCGATGCCGGAGCGGATGGCGGCCGGACGATGCTCTCGATCGTGCGCGCGCGCCAATGGCCGCTGCCCTTGCGTATCGGCATGCTCGAGCGGCATCCGCTCGGCAGCCAATGCTTCTATCCGCTCTCGCGGCACGACTGGCTGGTGGTCGTCGCGGAGGGCACAAAGACGCCCGATCTCGGCACGCTGCGCTGCTTCCTGGCCACCGGCACGCAGGGCGTCAACTATTACCCGAACGTCTGGCATCACCCGCTGCTGCCACTCGCGTTGGAGCAGGATTTCGTGGCTATCGATCGGGCCGGTCCGGGCAGCAACCTCGAGGAGGTCTGGTTTCCGAAGGCGGCCGAGCGGATCATTCAATTGTAGCCATCTTCATGCCGGCAGCATCTCCCGCGCCAGATACCGCTGGAACTCCCAGATGCAATTCTCCTTGGGCGACAGCCGTCCCGGCACCGCGTAGCGAGAGGCCGCGTTCGACTGCAGCCGCGAAATGATCTCGCGATCCTCGCCGTTGATCTTGTCGAATCTCACCCGCATCTGGCGTTTGCGCGCTTCGCCCTCCTCGCCCTCCGGCATCGCGCCCGGATAGGCATCGACGCCCCAGCGGACGCGCACATGGCCCGGTCCGCGCGGCCGGATCGAGATCCAGAACAGCCGCTCGGCCGACACCGAGCACAGATGCGTCGGGAACACCGCGAAGATCGGATACTCGGCCCGCTCCCGTTCGGTGAGCGCCTCGTTCAGCACGCGCATCTCGGCGCCGTACTCGTAGGTGACGCCCGGCGGGCGCACTTGGGTGTAGATCGTCCAGGCATCCTCACCCGTCTCGTCGTGGCGGGTGAGCCGCGTCGGCAGCGCCGGATCGACGGTCGTGCGATGCGCGATGAAGGAATGATAGGGCTCGGAGAAGTTCTCGAAGAGAATTTTCCAATTTGCCGGCCACGTTTCCTCGACCCGCATCACGGTGCGATAGTCGGAGAGCCGGTGATTGTGGAAGCGCTGCGACAGGCGCTCGAGCTGCGGCCCGAGCGGCGCGGCATTCGGATCGGGGTTCACGTAGACGAAGCCGCCCCACACCTCCGTCCTGAGCGACGTCAAGCACACGCTCTCGGGCTTGAAGCTCTCGCTCATGAACGGCGCGGAAAGGAGCTTGCCGTCGAGATCGTAGGTCCAGGCGTGATAGGGGCAGACGATCCGCTTGGCGTTCCCGCAGCCCTCGAGCAGCCGCGCGGCGCGATGCCGGCAGATGTTGGGGAAGGCCTTGATGGCGCCGCCTCCATCGCGGACGACGATGATCGGATCGCCACCGAGATCGTCCGTCAGGTAGTCGCCGGGCTGAGCCAGCTCATCCGCTCGGCCGACGCACTGCCAAGCGTGCTTGAAGATCCGCTCGTCCTCGAGCGCGGCAAAGCCCTCGTCCGTGAACACTTGGGGGGGAAGCGCATAGCTCTCTTCCAACGGCAGCGCGGCAATGCGGCGAAGCTCGGAGAGGAGGTTGGGGGTCATGAGAGAGGGCATGCGGCTGCTCCGAAGATTGGTCGCCGGAGAGCCTACCGGTCTGTCGTGAGACCGGGTAGCGCCTCTGCTGCGACCTCGGTATGACTTCCTGTCGGAGCTTGCGCGATGCATCCGAGCGCCGCTACGAGCGGACCTTGCTCAAGCCGAGGGCTTGTCCGAGCGCGCCCATCAAGCTGCGCCGGCCCGCCGTGACGGGGCTGGTGAGGAACCGCGCGTTCCTTGGTTTCAGCGGCGGCTCCTCGAGTGGCGGAGCGGCAACCGGCTTCTCCTCGACGACACGCCGCAGCCGCTCGACGCACGTCACCATGTTCGCCCCGAACTTCTCGGCGGCCTTGTCGACGAAGGGCTTATGCTCCGGCTCGGGCTGCGCAACACGCATCTCGAGCCTCGTGACGCCGGGCCGGACCTCGGTCAGCGCTCTCGTCATGACGATCAGCGGCGCGTTGGGCGCCGGGAGCGTGATGCCGATCGTGAAGTACGTGTCCGGACTCCAGTCCAGGATCTCCTCGACGACCGTTCCTCCGCCATGCGTGCAGTGGTTCTTCGTGCCGACGCCCCGGCGGCCCTCATCGGAGTCCTCGACGATCGTCTCGGCGAACCACCATTTGAGCCACTGCCCGGGAACGGTGATGTACTCCCAGACATCGGCCCGCTCAGCGGGAATCTCGAAGTCCCAGACGATGTAGGCATCGGCCCGCTCGATGACCACGCGCCGGCGCGCTTCTTCGCCCAACCATGCCGACTTGAGGTCCCGATACCAAACCTTCACATCGCCGATGACGTCGATCGACTCGGTGTGCGCGACGAGCTTTCGGGCCTTGGGATCGGCGCCCATCGCCGCGATCGTGGCCTCGCTGTAAAGCGCATAGGCGTTCTGGCCGAACCGCTCGCTGACGGAGTTCTTGAGCAGCCTGTGGACGAGGATCACGTCGCGACCCGCCAGCTCCTCGCGTCCGCCCATCGATTGCTTCACCATCTCGCCGTGGTGGATGACGAACTTGAAATCAAGATCGTCCATCGAAGCGCAGGCCTTGCAGACGCAGGCGCTGGCCTGCCTGACGTCGCGCTTGCGGCGGCGGAACTTGAAATAGGCGGCTTCGATCGCGTCCTCGATGAGCGAGCTGTCGAGGTCGCTGCGCGCAGCGTAGAGGAACGCGGCGTCGCCTTCGAATTTGGCGAGACGGAAGAGCGGTCTCAGCCCCTCGACAACCGTATCCATGAAATCGGCGACGATGTCCTGCGCGTGCTCGATCTCCGTGGCGGCGAGGAACCTCGTGTAGCCGGAGATGTCGGCGATGACGAAGCAGGCTTGCTCAGACTTGGCGAGCATCACGGTCTCCTTCGTCGAAACACAGCTTTCGATCCATCTACAGCATAAGCCCGTTGCCGGGAAGCTGTACGAGCGTCCTGGCCTCTGCCGCAGGTCCGAGGGCGGGAGGAGAAAGTCCCCTTTTTCCACGCTCAGCCCTCAGCCAAGTCCGACGGCTCCCTGGCCGGCCTTGAGCCTTCGGTAGTCGGCGGCGAGGCGCCTGACCGAGCGAGCCGGCCAGGCCTTGGAGCCGCGTTGCGTCTTGAGCTCCTGCTCCAGTGCGGCGAGGAGCTGCTGCTCGATCCTGAGCTCGGCTTTGTGCTTGCGGCGCGCGAGGTGATGTCCGCCCGGCTGCCGCTCGCGCCAGGCCCGCTCGCGTCTCTGTGTTTCGCTCCTGACTTCGTTGGCGACATTCGTCGCGATCGTGAGCACGCGAAGCCGCAGCGCTTTGTCCATCTCCGGCAAGCGTCGTGAGAGCAGGCCGCGGGGATTCAGGTAGTCGTCGTCGGTCATGGGGTCTCCGTGTGAGCTGAGGCGTGAACGGTGAAGTGGTGAAGTGGTGACAGGCTGGTGAGGGATCGCCACCGTTCACCATTTCACCGTTCACCACTTCGAGCATGGCTCCGCCGTCTTCCGGCGAGCGTCTCCGCCGGGCTTGAGAGCAATCGAGGGGCGCGGGGCGATCGAGTGCCGCGAGCCGAAAACAAAGGGCGGCACACCACCGCCCCGCGACGGCGTTTTCGGAGATTGGCTTGGTCACCTCAAAAGCCGAGCTGCTTCGGGGAGAGGAGTCTCACCCTCTCCGGACCAAGGTTCTCCCCGCCGCTCGGACTTGCGTAGCCCGACCGGCGGACGCCGTGTCCTCCCGCACTTCGTCAGACGCCTCTGCAGAAGCGCCCCTCGCCGGGTGACGGACGGAGTATGCGGGGGCGCGCAAGGGGCGGGGATAAGATTCGGCGGGGTTTTCGGGGGATGGTGAATGCAAATATTACGTTGAAAGGCGCACGATGTTGCTGCTCTCCATGGCACGATGTGCCCATGGGGAGAGGGTAGGGTGAGGGGCAGCGAAACGGCAAAGTAACGGCCAAGCATTCTTGCCAGGCTGCTCAGCACACATGTGGCGCGCTACGTGCTTGGAGCTGCCCCTCACCCTTCCCTCTCCCCGTACGCTCCGCTACGGGGAGAGGCGGCAAGCGTCGTGCCCGTTCACTCCGTGCCGCGCCATCGCGGCCGTGCCGGGCGGGATCGATATGGCTCCGGGGACGACGGTCGAGGGGGAGGCGACGGCTCGTGTGATGAGAGACGGCTTGCGCCCCACCCTCAAATCTTCTGATTCCACTTCCCCACGTCGGCGAACCCTGCCAGCCGCGCCTCGATATCGCGGAACATCGCGATCTTGTTTTCTTCCGACACCGGGCTCTCGACGACCACCACGAGCTCGGGCTTGTTGGAGGACGCGCGCACGAGGCCCCAGGTGCCGTCGGCGAGGGTGACGCGGACGCCGTTGACGGTGACGAGGTTGCGGATCACCTGGCCGGCGATCTTGTCACCCGCCGTCTCGGCCGCCTGATACTGCGCCGTCACTTGCTCGACGATTCCGTACTTCTTCTCGTCGTCGCAGTGCGGCGACATCGTCGGCGACTGATAGGTTTTCGGCAGCGCGCGTTCCAGATCCGCCATCGACTTGCCGGGCGCCCGCTCGAGCATGTCGAGCACGGCGATCGCCGAGACGAGGCCGTCGTCGTAACCGCGGCCGAGCGGCGTGTTGAAGAAGAAGTGGCCCGACTTCTCAAAGCCGACGAGCGTGCCGTGCTCGTGGTTGTAGCGCTTGATGTAGGAGTGCCCAGTCTTCCAGTAGTCGGTCTTGGCGCCGTTGGCGATCAGCACCGGATCGGTCGCGAACAGCCCGGTCGATTTCACGTCGACGACGAAGCGCGCGTTTTTATGCAAAGCGGACAGGTCGCGCGCAATCATGACGCCGACCCGGTCGGCGAAGATCTCGCGGCCCTCGTTGTCGACGACGCCGCAGCGATCGCCGTCGCCGTCGAACGCGAGACCGGCGTCGGCCTTGTGCGCCTTCACCGCGTCCGCCACCGCGTGCAGCATCTTCAAATCTTCGGGGTTCGGATTGTGATGCGGGAATCTGTGATCGAGACCGGTATGGAGCGGCACGACCTCGCACCCGAGCCGCTCGAGTACTTGGGGCGCAAAGGCGCCCGCCGTACCGTTGCCCGTCGCGCAGATCACCTTGAGCCTGCGTTTGAGCTTCGGCCGGTCGCAGAGATCGTCCATGTAGCGCTTGGCCAGATCGGGCACGAAGACATAGCGGCCGCCGTCGCGGGCTTGCCCCTTCCCCGACAGCACGATCTCCTTGAGCGCCGTCATTTCCTCCGGCGCGAAGGTGAGCGGCCGGCCGAGGCCCATCTTGATGCCGGTCCAGCCGTTGTCGTTGTGGCTCGCCGTCACCATGGCGACGCCTTCGACATCGAGGGCGAACTGCGCGAAATAGGCCATCGGCGACAGCGCGAGACCGATGTCGTGCACCTCGGCGCCGCCGGCCATGAGGCCCAGCATCAGCGCTTGCTTCACGGAGGCCGAATACCAGCGATAGTCGTGACCGACGACAAAGCGGGGTGCGACGCCTTTCTGCCGCGCGAGGGTGGCGAGCCCCAGGCCGATGGCGTTGAGGCCCATCAGGTTGATCTCGCCCGGGAACAGCCAGCGCGCGTCGTACTCGCGAAAGCCCGTCGGTTTTACGAGCGGCAGCCGCTCGAAGTCGAGCGTGTTGGGTTTGAGATCCGTGCGCGGCGTGGGGAGCATGGGAGATCCTGGAACGAGAGCGCCGCCGGCGAGGTGGTCTACTGCTGCAGCACGAGCTCGCTGCCGCGGATGTCGACGCGCTCGAGGCGGCTCAAGAACGTCATACCTAGCAAAGTCGCGAACAGCTTCCCAGGTTCAGCGACGAATGCCTGAACGTCCTTGACCTCGATGTCGCCGATGCGGATCGAGGAGAGGGTGACGGGCGCGATCCGGGCGGTGCCGTTGGCCGTGCGCGACACATGCGTGAAATCGCTGTCGCTCAGATGGATGCCGATCGCCTCGGCGTCCTCGTAGGTGAGGGCGACGCCGGTCGCACCGGTGTCGACGAGGACGTTCACGGCTTGGCCCTCGATGTAGGCCTCGGCCTCGAAGTGGCCGTTGTCGGACGCCTTCAGGAATACGATGCGCTCGAAACCCGAGCCGTCCTCACCTTGGGACGCGACCTCGGCCTCATCGGTCGCGGCGGCGCGCGTCTCCATCCCGGTGGCGCCGGACGCGAGCTCGCGCAGCGCGTCGAAATTGTAAACGCCGAAAAAGGTTCCGCCGATGCAGCCGACCCACAGGATCAGCGAACGCAGCGCATGTGCCGCACTCGTCCCCATCAAGATTACTCGACGCGTGTGCCAAACCGGGTCAGCCGCTGCGACCGCTGCGCAGCGTCAGATAGTCGCCTGAGAACTCATATGACCCCAACCGGCTTAAGAAACTCATACCGAGCAGGCTTTCGTCGAGCGCGCCGGCCTGGGCGATGAGCGCCTCGACGTTCTCGTAGGCGATGGTGCCGACGGCGACCGATTTCAGCCGTGTGCGGGCGGCGAAGGCGGTTCCGTTCGCGGTTTGGACGGGCACGACGTAAGCGAGGCCGCCCGTGTCGATGCCGGCGCGCTCGGCGTCGGTGCTTTTGAGAACGACCGAGCTCGCGCCGGTGTCGATCAGCATCGTGATCTGCGTGCCCTCGACGACGGCACGGGCCACGAAATGGCCGTCCGAGCGCTTGCGCAAGCGCACGGCCTGCTCGCCGGCCGTCTCCGTCGCGACGCCGAGATCGGTGCCGGCCGGCGTCAGCTCCTCCATGACACGCGACGCCACCATCTGGAGCTGATCGCGGAAGCCGTAGGCGGCGACGAGCGCGAGCAGGATCGCACCCCATACGAGGAGGTCGCGCGCTGCTGCCGCCAGCCGGCCGCGGTACTGACCGGCGAGCGGCACGCCGACGAAGATCACCGTCGCGACGCCGGCGACGACGAGCGCGAGGTTGGTCGTGTCGAGGCCGAGGGCGGATCCCTGGCCGGGCGCGACGACCAGCACCAATCCCGCGACGACCAGAAGCGCCAACGCGATCCAGGCGGCCATCTAGTGCCCCTCGAGCCCGTGCATGCGCTTGCGCGCCGGCAGCTGCGCCATGACGTGGCGGCGCTGGCCATCGGTCAGGCGCGACCAGAGCGCGATCTCGTCGAGCGTGCGGGCGCAACCGGTGCACAGCCGGGTGATGGGATCGATGTTGCAAACCTTGATGCAGGGAGAGTCCATGACGCCCGGTTTTCGCCCTCTCGATGCCCGACAACAGAAGGTAGGGGCCCGGCGGTCCGAACTCAATGGCCCGGCGGCGGCGCTTACGCTGCGCGGCCCCGCCCGCGCATGACCGACAGCTTGTGCTTGCGCGGGACGATGGCATGCCGCTCCTCGCCCAAGGGCTGCAGCGGCTCGAGCGGCTGCAGGACGCGCGCCTTGGGCAAGCGGACGATCGCCTCCGTGCCCTGGCGCACCTCGCTCGTGAGCTCGAAGGTGCCGCCGTGCAGCTCGACCAGGCTTTTGACGATCGGGAGCCCAAGTCCGCTACCGCCTTCCGCCGCCGTATGCGCGAGCGAGCCCTGTCCGAACGCCTGCATGACGCGTGGCAGCTCCTCGGCCGGGATGCCGGGCCCCGTATCGCGAATGCTCATGATCTGGCCGCCGTCGTCGCTTCGGTAGACGCCGAGCGTGATCTGCCCACCGGGCGGCGTGAATTTGATCGCATTGCCGACGAGATTGATGCAGACCTGCCGCAGCGCGCGCTCGTCGGCCCACAAGGGCGGCAGGCTGTCGTCGATGTCCTCGATGAGCTTCAGCGCCTTCGATTCCGCCTTGAGCTTCAACAGGCGCTGGCACTCGTCGACGACGTCGGCGAGATACACGGATTCTTCCTGCAGCTCGTGCTTGCCCGCCTCGATGCGCGACAGATCGAGAGTTTCGTTGATGACGTGCAGCAGATGCCGGCCGCTCGAATGAATATTCTCGGCGTATTCGAGATACGTCTTGTTCTCCATCGGTCCCATCATCTCGGTCTTCATGACCTCCGAGAAGCCGAGGATGGCGTTGAGGGGAGTCCGCAGCTCATGGCTCATGTTGGCGAGGAAGCGGGATTTGGCGATGTTGGCTTCTTCCGCGCGCCGGCGTGCCTCCTCCGAGATCGAGGTCGCCTGCTCGAGCTCGGCGATGAGGCTGTCCTTCTCCGCCTTGTACTCGAGCATCGTCATGACGGTGGCGTTGAGGCCCTTGGCGAGGAAGATGAAATAGATGTGGATGCCGACGGCCATGGCGGCCATCGCCCAGTAGAACGGGTCGTTGAGCAACAGGAAGCGGAGCACCAGCGCAAAGGTGATCGGCACCGTGCCGGCGTAGATGATCGGCAGCACGGTCGAAGCGAACAGGAGGCGGATGGTGAGCACGACGACGAGGGACGCAAAGACGAACGTATGCGCCATCGGCTCGGATGGCGCGACGCCGACGAGCACGACGCCGGCCCAGGCGACGCCATAGACCGTCTCGACGCCGATCAGCGTCGCCTTCCAGCGCCGGATATCGACGTCGGCGCGCGAGAGGCTGGCAAAGCCGTAGCACACGCTCATCTGCATGGAGCGGGCGAGGAACACGGCGCCGGCCCACAGCATCGCCTCGCCGGGCGGCGCCCAGAACATCGAGGCGAGCGCGATGATGATGGCGAGCAACGGGATGGTGAGCGTCGCGCCGAGCTCGTTCTTCACGAACATCGACAACAGCTCGTACTCGAACTCGGGCTTGGCGATGCCGGTCGCCAGACGTTGCCGCACATCGGCGACGCGGGATTGCGGGCTCTTGCCCGCGCGGCGTATCTTGCCGCCGGGAGCCTCCGCGTATCCTGCTGGGGCGATGCTGGCCATGTCCTCGTGCCTTGATGCCGGCCAGGGAGCAATCGGGAGTGAGCCCTGACGTTGCCGCCGGTCCGAGCTGCAACTCTCTGTTCTAATTGCTAAGTTATCGTTTATTCCGGCTCCGGATTTGGACAGCTGCATGAGCAACCTGAGATATTCGGACCGGCGTTGGATCGGGATTCTGGTGCTGATCCTCATCTTGGCGGGCCTGACACAGTTGACGCCGGGCTCGCCGGACGAGGCGACGGGCCGCATGCGGGCGATCGACGGCGACAGCTTTCATCTGGGGTCCGACGAGGTGCGTCTGGTCGGCATCGACGCTCCCGAAGGCCGCCAGACCTGCGAGCGGGCCGGCAAAAGCTGGGCCTGCGGGGAGGAGGCGCGGCGGCGTCTCGAGCAGGTCGTCGGCGGCCGGGAGCTCGCCTGCGACGTCGAGGACCGCGACAAGTACGGACGGCTGCTCGCCGTCTGCCGGGCCGGCGGCGTGGACGTCAATCGCTGGATGGTCGAGCAGGGCTGGGCGGTCTCCTACGGCCGCTACCTCGACGCCGAGCGGGCAGCGGAGCGCGGTCACCGCGGCATCTGGGCCGGCCAGTTCGAGCGGCCGAGGGCGTGGCGGGATCGATACAACCAGAGCGGCTGAGGACTCTGCTGTCAGCCGATGATCTGACGCGCCTCGCCGAGCATGATCTGGTCCGACGACGTGTAGCCGCCATCCACCACCAAAGTAGCTCCGGTTATGAAGCTTGCGCGATCGGACAGCAGAAACGAGATCGCATTGGCCACTTCCTCGGGCTTGCCGTCGCGCCCGAGCGGTGTAACAGCCGACGAGCCGGAGGACGCCGCCGTCGTCATGTCCGTGCTTATCCATCCCGGAGCGACGGCGTTCACACGGATGTTTCGGGGACCAAGATTGCAAGCGAGACTGCGCGTGAGATTTGTCATCGCAGCCTTCGAGGCCGCATAGGCCATGCTGGCATAGGATCCGACGAAGGCGTCGGTCGAGGCGACGAGCACGATGGATGCGCCTGGCACCAACTGGCTCTGAAGCTTGAGTGTCAGTCGCAGAACAGAGCTCAGATTGATCTCGAACGTCTCGTCCCAGATGCTTTGATCAAAATCCGTGAAGCGTTCGAACCGTACGACGCCGGCGTTGTGCACGATGGCTCTGAGCTTGGCATTGCTCAGCTCCTGAACGAGACGATCTTGGCTTTCCCGGGATGCCGCGTCGTACTGATGCAGAGTAACGTTGCGATCCAGCTCGTTGGCGACGCTCAACAGACCCTCAGCCGCGTCCCTTCGCCGGGCGAATGTCGCATGAACGTCATACCCCTCCTTCAGTAGAGTTTCGGCCGTCGCCCGGCCGATCCCGCGCGAGGCGCCGGTGATGAGGGCCACTGGAGCCTCGGTTTGACTTACCATTGGATCACTTTCGACGTGCTCGGAATAGCCTGCAACCCCGAGCTTGCTCGCCGCGGCGACGAGGGCTGGATTGGCATCTCTCTCGCACAGGCTTGAAGTCGATCGTATGCATCGCTGACAGCGCAGCGTCCACTCCAATCTAATAGCGCTGCCGCGAAAGAAGCCGATCGGCTGTGTCGCCGTCTCTCGTTCGTCCGCTTTGCATTTCCTCGACGTCCGGAACACAATGCCAGCGAGATCTCGCGCAGCGGTCTTGCCCGCTGAAAGCACTACCATGAGAGTCCCCAGATGAAGCTCTACGACACTCCGCAGGCCCCGAATGCGCGCCGGGTGCGCATGTTCCTCGCCGAGAAGCGACTCGATATCCCCCGCGAGGAGATCAATCTGATCGAGGGCGGGGCGAGGACGGAGGCCTTCACAGCGCTGAACCCCATGCGGGCGGTGCCGGTGCTCGTGCTGGACGATGGGTCCGTGCTCTCGGAATCGATCGCCATCTGCCGCTATGTCGAGGAGGCAATCGCGCCCGAGCCCAATCTCTTCGGCCGAAGCCCACGCGAGCGGGCCGAGATCGAGATGTGGGAGCGGCGGGCGGAGTTGAGGCTCTGGTACGCGATCGCGCAAGTCTTCCGGCATCTGCATCCGCGCATGGCCGCGCTCGAGCAGCCGCAGGTGACGCAATGGGGCGAGGCCAATCGTCCGCGCGCCATCGAGCAGCTCCGCTTCTGGAACGGCGAGCTCGGCAAGCGGCCATTCGCGGCGGGCGATCGGTTCACGATCGCCGATATCACGATGCTCGTCGCCGTCGACATGATGCCGCGTGCCCGCATCGCCATGCCCGAGGGCCTCGATCATCTCGCGCGTTGGCATGCCACTGTGTCCGCGCGGCCGAGCGCGGCGGCGTGAGGTCAGTGCAACGCAGCTTTGGGTCAGACCCGCAGGGTCTGACCCCAGCAAGCACCGCAAAGGTTGGCGGCATGCAGCGCGACCGCGCGGACATCGAGCGGCTGCTCGCCGAGATCGCTCGCTGCCGGCGCTGCATCGAGGCGCCCACGGGCAAGCTGCTTCCGCACGAGCCGCGACCGGTGCTGCGCGTCTCTGCAACCGCGCGGATCGCCGTCGTCGGCCAGGCGCCGGGTACGCGGGTGCACGCCTCCGGTGTACCGTTCTCCGATCCGTCCGGCGTGCGGCTGCGGTCGTGGATGGGCGTCACCGAGGCCGAGTTCTATGATGTTGGCCGGATCGCGATCGTGCCGATGGGATTTTGTTTCCCGGGCCTCGACGCGGCGGGTGGCGATCTGCCGCCGCGCAAGGAATGTGCGCCGCTCTGGCGGGATCGAGTCTTTGACGTGCTTGCGAACATCGAGGTCATGCTGCTCGTCGGCGCCTATGCGCAGCGCTGGCATCTGCCGGGCGGATTGGGCGGGCACAGCATGACGGAGACCGTCGCCGATTGGCGCCGCATCTCGGCTTTGGCGGGCGGCGCGCAGATGTGGCCGCTTCCCCATCCCTCCTGGCGCAACAATGCCTGGATCACCCGCAATCCGTGGTTCGAAGCGGAGCTGATCCCTGAGCTGCGCAAGGTCTGTCGATCGGCGTTGAAGGTATAGAATTGCTCAGCTTTGGACGATGAGCTATCAATCATAGAAATGAGTTCTCAGAACACCGGAAAATCCGAAATGTCCGACCAGTCCGATGTGGCGCTCGACGCCATGGATGTGAAGATCCTGCGCCTGCTTCAGGTCGACTGCACGCTGCCCGTCGCCGAGATCGGCAAGCGCGTCGGCCTGTCGACGACGCCCTGCTGGCGGCGCATCCAGCGGCTCGAGGAGACGGGCGTCATCAAGCGGCGCGTCGCGGTGCTGGAGCCCACATCGGTCAACGCGGGCGTGACGGTGTTCGTCGCCATCACGACCAATCAGCATACCAAGGAGTGGCTCGACCGCTTCCACAGCGCCGTCATCGATTTTCCCGAGGTGGTCGAGTTCTACCGGATGAGCGGGCAGGTCGACTACATGCTCCGCGTCGTCGTCCCCGACATCGGCGCCTACGATGCGTTCTACAAACGCCTCATCTCGCGCATCGAGCTCTCCGACGTGTCGTCGAGCTTCGCCATGGAGCAAATCAAATACACGACCGCCTTGCCGCTCGAATTCGCGCTGCCGCAGGGTGCGCACAAAAAGCGGAAGGCTGCGGAATGAACTTCGATAGCGCGATCGTGTAGGACGGACAGAGCGCACGCGACGTCCGCCATTTCGAGCAGAATGTTTGCGGCGGCGGGCTTCCCCCGGATCAAGTCCGGGGTCAACCCGCCCTACGACGCCGCTTCGCTGAGCGCCTCGTCGAGAACGCTCACCAATACCTCGACGTGCTCCGGCCTGAACGGCAGCGGCGGGCGGATTTTCAGCACGTGATTGTCGAGGCCGTCGGTCGAGGTGAGCACACCGCGGCGGCGCATGGCGTTGACGATGCGGCGGGCGCCAGCGCGATCGGTCGCCTTCGTCGTGCGGTCCTTGACGATCTCGACGCCGACGCGCAGGCCCCAGCCGCGCACGTCGCCGATCATGGCATGCTTGCCCATCAGGCCACGGATGCGATCGGCGAGCAGCGCGCCCGTCGTGCGCGCGTTCTCCTGCAACCGCTCGCGCTCGATCACATCGAGCACCGCGAGCCCCGCTGCCGCCGACACCGGATTGCCGCCGAAGGTGGAGAAATAGTTCGTCTGCTTCTGGAAGACTTCGAGGATGTCGCGCCGCGTGACGATCACGCCGAGCGGATGGCCGTTGCCGGCGGGCTTGCCCATGGTGACCATGTCGGGGACAGCGCCGTGCGTCTCGAAGCCCCAGAAATGCGTGCCCGAGCGCGCGAAGCCGAACTGCACCTCGTCGGCGATGTAGAGGCCGCCCGCCGCGTGAATCTTATCGACCACCTGCCGGACGTAGCCTTCGGGCGGGATGATCAGACCGTTCGACATGAAGCCCGTGTCGACCATGAAGCAGGCCGTGCGATGGCCCGAGCGCGCAAGCTCGCCGATGCAGCGATCGGCGTCGGCGGCGTACTTCCCGGCTGCGTCAGGGTCGTCGGCACCGAAGCGGCCACGATAGAGATCGGGGGCCTCGAGCGTGCGGATGTGCGGGGCGAGTGGCACTGTGAGGTCGTAGGGCGACAGATGCGCAACCGCTTCGGTGCCGCCGTGATAGGCGCGCTCGGTGACGATGCCGCCGCGCGCGCCCGTCCATGTGGTCGCCATGCGCCAGGCGATGTCGTTGGCCTCGCTGCCGCAGTTGACGAAGACGCAGACGTCGAGACCCGAGCCCTTCGGCATCGAGGCCGTCAGCCGCTCGGCATAGTCGAGCACGAGACCGTGCAGGTAGCGCGTGTTCGTGTTGAGCGTTGCCGCCTGCCGCGCGATCGCCTCGACGACATGAGGGTGGCAATGCCCGACCGTCGGCACGTTGTTGTAGGCGTCGAGATAGCGGCGGCCACCGGCGTCGTACATCCACACGCCCTCGGCGCGGACGATGTGCACCGGCTCCTCGTAAGAGAGCTCGAGACCCGAGCCGAGGCGCTGTCTGCGGCGCGCGAGCAGTCTCTCGCGCGCCTGTGTGTCCTCGGAGATCACGCTTGGAAGGGGAATAGCGATCTGGCGGTGGGTGCCTGTCGCTTGCGCGAAGCGGCGCGTCGCGGCATCGCGGCCGGTCGCGAGCAAAGAGGCAAGCCCGTTCGCCGAGTTCGCCTCGAAGGGCGTGAGGTAGCCGGCCGCAGCGGGATCGTTCTTGCGCCGCCAGGCGAGGATCGACAGGGTCTGCGCGTGCCGCGCCGCGATGATGTCGAAGAGGACGGCGATCTCCTCAGCGTCGAGCGGATTGCCGGCGTGATAGGCCGCGGCGAGCACGGCCGCTGTCTCGACCGGATCGCGGTCCGGGATCGTCACCTCGGCAGCGGCAAATCCCAGATCGATGATGCGCGCCGAGTAGAGCATGTCGCCGAAATCGAGGAGGCCGGCGAGCTTGTCCGGTTTGCCGGTCGCCGAAAGCATGTTGCCCACGTGCAGGTCGTTGTGGATGACCTGATGGCGGAGCTTTGCCAGTGCCGGCAGCGTCTCGCTTTCGAGCGTTTCGTGCATCCTCTCGACGTTGGCACGCGTCGCCGGGTCGGCGATCAAGGCCGAGAACGGGCGCAAGACCGCCGCGCGTTTCAGGTCCCAGACGATCTCTTGCGCAGCGCCGGCGTGGAAGAAGCTCTGCAGCGCGCGGTCGAGCCGGCCGATGGCCTGCCCGAGATCGCGCAGGAATCCAACCGTCGGCACGCTCTCCTCGACGACATCGCCGTCGAGCCAGGTGAGCGCGCGGACGAGATGATCCGCGCTGCCCCTGCGGATCGTCGCGGTCTCCGCCCCGGTGAGCGTTGCGATCGGCTTGGGCACCGGCAGCCCGGGATCGGCCGCCACGATGTGCGTCAGCGCCTTGATCTGGAAATCGATCGCCAGCGGATTTTCGTCGGGCGAGGAAATCTTCAGGATGAGCGCGCCGCCGTCAGACCGTCCGACCCGGAAGTTCGCCTCGCGCTCCCCGAACAGCCGCTTGGCATTGCCCGTCGCGCCGAAATGCTCGGCGGCAATGCGCGCAGCATCCGTCTCGGTGACGTCGGGCGGCGTGCAACGCAGGGCTTTCAGCGCGGACGGGGTTTCGGACATGATCACTCCTCTTCGAGAGCGACTTGATAGAGCATGTGACCGCGAAGTGGAGATGGCCCAATCAGCGGAGCACGGACCCGCGTCGAAGCTTGCGTCACCGCTACGACGCTCGAGCTCTGGCGTCTTTGGACGATGCGGAGCGTGTTCCCTTTCTCGACCCCTCTCCCGGCGCATTCGCGCCACCCTCCCCCCAAAGGGGAGGGCCGGCTACCATAAGTGCGGTGCTTGCTGCACAATAAAAGTCGCAGAACGCGTCGAGAGCGCGCGCATGCCGCGAGCGCGAGATGGGAACAGCCGAGGCTGATCCGCCGATGAGACGCAATCTTCACCTTGCACGAACCTTGCGGAGCAACTCGACCGATGCCGAGAAGCGGCTGTGGGAGCGGCTCCGTGCACGCCGCCTCGTTGGGCTCAAGTTCAAACGCCAAGTGCCGATCGGTGACTACGTCGCCGACTTTGTTTGTCCTGATGCAAAGCTGATCGTCGAGTTGGATGGTGGACGTCATGCTGAGCAAGCCCAAGCTGATGCAGAGCGAACACGCAACCTCGAAGCGGCAGGATTTCTTGTGTTGAGGTTTTGGAACAGCGATGTCATGGCTCGTGTCGAGCACGTTCTCGCAGAGATTGCAGCAACGGCCATGTATGCACGGAGGACGTTAGAGTAGGTCGCGCGGCAATCCAAATGCGCATTGTAGCCGGCCCTCCCCCTTGGGGGGAGGGTGGCGGTCGTGCCGGAGGCGCGCGGAGCCAAGAAAATCCCGGGAGAGGGGTCGAGTAGGCCGCAGGTCTCGGCGACGCACGCGCCCTTGTCTCGCCCAACCGCCGCCCCTATGGTCGCGCCGAAAATCGGACCATTTGGGAGGGCCACGCCATGGGCTTCATCGCCGACAGCCTCAATCGCATCAGTCCATCACCGACCATCGCGGTGACGGCGAAGGCGCGGCAGCTCAAAGCCGAGGGCAAGGACGTGATCGGTCTCGGCGCCGGCGAGCCCGACTTCGATACGCCCGACAACATCAAGGAAGCAGCGATTGCCGCCATCCGCTCGGGCAAGACCAAGTACACCGACGTCGACGGCATCCCGGAGTTGAAAGCCGCCATCGCCGCGAAGTTCAAGCGCGAGAACGGGCTCGACTACAAGACCTCGCAGGTGTCGGTCGGCACCGGCGGCAAGCAGGTGCTCTACAACGCGCTGCTCGCCACCGTGAACCCCGGCGACGAGGTGATCATCCCCGCGCCCTATTGGGTGAGCTACCCCGACATCGTGATGCTCGGCGGCGGCAAGCCGGTGATCATCGAGACGCGGCTCGAGGACGGCTTCAAGCTGAAGCCCGAGGCGCTCGACCGGGCGATCACGCCGAAGACCAAGTGGCTGATCCTGAACTCGCCGTCGAACCCGTCCGGCGCGGCCTATTCGCGGTCGGAGCTCAAGGCGCTGACGGATGTGCTCTTGAAGCATCCGCACGTCTGGGTGCTCGCCGACGACATGTACGAGCACCTGCTCTACACCGACGAGCCGTTCGTGACGCCGGCGCAGGTCGAGCCCAAGCTCTACGAGCGAACGCTCACCATGAACGGCGTCTCCAAGTCCTACGCCATGACCGGCTGGCGCATCGGCTACGGCGCCGGGCCCGAGGCGCTCATCAAGGCGATGGCGAAGCTGCAATCGCAATCGACCTCGAACACGTCGTCGATCTCGCAATATGCGGCGGTCGAGGCGCTGAACGGTCCGCAGCAGTTCATCACCGACCGCTGCAAGGTCTTCAAGGGCCGGCGCGATCTCGTCGTCTCGATGCTCAATCAGGCGAAGGGCCTGCAGTGCCCGAGCCCGGAAGGCGCCTTCTACGTCTATCCGAGCTGCGCCGGCCTCATCGGCAAGACCTCGGGCGGCGGCAAAAAGCTTGCAACCGACGAGGACGTGGTGACGGCGCTGCTGGAAGAGGAGGGCGTCGCGGTTGTGCACGGCGCGGCGTTCGGCCTGTCGCCGTTCTTCCGCATCTCCTACGCGACCTCGACGGAGGCCCTCGAGGAAGCCTGCAAGCGCATCCAGCGCTTCTGCGGCAACGTGCGGTAACAACCCGGTAGGCCGGCGGTGCTGAGCGATCCCTGGTCGTTTGCGATCGCCGGCTTCGCCGTGCTGCTCGTGGGGCTGTCGAAGAGCGGCTTCCTGAGCGGCCTCGGCGTGCTCGGCGTGCCGATCTTGACCCTCGTCATGCCGCCGGTGCAGGCGGCGGCGATCCTGCTGCCGATCCTGATCTCGATGGATGTGGTCGGCGTCTGGGCCTACCGGAAGGATTGGGACGGCCGCAACCTTGCGATCCTCGTGCCCTCGGCGGCGCTCGGTATCGGCATCGCCTGGGCGACGGCCGCCTACGTCACGGATGCGGCCGTGCGTCTGATGGTGGGCGGTATCGGCCTCCTCTTCACGCTCGACTACTGGCTGAAGCTGCGCCCCCACACGACCGCGCAAGCCCGCGTGCTCCCGGGACTCTTCTGGGGGTTGGTCGCGGGCTTCGTCAGCTTCATCAGCCACGCGGGCGGGCCGCCGTTCCAGATCTACGTTATGCCGCAGCGGCTGAAGCCGGTGATCTACGCCGGCACGTCGTCGATGATGTTCGCGGCGGTGAACCTGCTCAAGGTCGGCCCCTATCTCGCGCTCGGCCTGTTCGATCGCACGAGTTTGCACCTGAGCTTGATGCTGATTCCGCTTGGGCCCATCGGTATCTATCTCGGTCTGTGGATGGTGCGCCGCATTCCGACCGAGCCGTTCTACAAGCTCGCCTACGCGCTGTTGCTCGCCGTCTCGATCAAGCTCGTCGCGGACGGCGTGAGCGGGCTCCTCTGATACCGAACGAGAAAACTGTTGACCTTCGCGTTAGCCCCTTCCCCCCTTGAGGGGGAAGGCAAAGCGCCTTGGACTTAGGCGCGCAGCGCGTAAGTCCTTAGGCGCTTGGGATGAGGGGGATTCTTGAGCAAAAACTCTTTTGCTTTGCCCCCCCACCCTGCCCTCCCCCTCAAGGGGGGAGGGGGCGACTAAATCGAGTGTCATCGCTTTTGCCGGCCGGTATGAGGCGATGCCCCAAAAAGCAAAAGGCGCCCGGCTCCGCGCCATGACGCCTTCAACTCAGATCTCGATATGCCGCCTTAGTGCCGGGTCTCGCCCTTGAGCTTGGCGATCTCGTCTTTCAGTCTGAGTTTCTCTTTCTTGAGGGCTGCGATTTCGAGCTCGTCGGCAGAGGGGTGCTTCAACTCTTCCTCGAGCTTGCGCTCAATGGCTCGGTGCTTTTCGGAAAGCTCGTCGATATGAGCCGTAATCGCCATATCGTCCTCCATTGGAGTTGGACAACGATACAAGTGTGACAGAGGACGTCCGCGCTGTCCATGCTCGAAAGGCCGTCTCGAGAGGGGCTGTGCATGGGTTCTCGCAAGGCTGCTTAAGAGAGGCTTTCGGGGTTGCTTGCGAAGCTTGGCGAAGAGGCGGATAATCTATCTAGAATCGGCCGTGTGGCCGGTTGCGCGGACAATGGAACGCTTATGGGACGCGGTGACGACGGGCTGATCCGGGCGCGGCTCTCCGAGCTGCAGCAGCGCCATCGCGATCTCGACAGCGCCATCGGCCAGCTCGAGGAAGCCGGTGGCCGCGACCAGCTTCAGATTACACGGCTCAAGAAAGAGAAGCTGCGTTTGAAGGACGAGATTTCCAAGCTCTCCGACACCTTGCTGCCGGACATCATCGCCTGACCCTCGGCGGGAGTTGCGTTGCCGGTCGCTGCCCTGTAAGTCCCAGACCAACCACATCGATCCGGGAAACGATATGACGGCGCCAGTGGTCGGCATCATCATGGGTAGCCAGTCCGATTGGGCGATCATGCGCGCGGCGGCGAGCGTGCTGAGAGAGCTCGGCGTAGCGCACGAGACGCGGATCGTCTCGGCCCATCGCACGCCCGAGCGGCTCTACGCCTACGCGCGCTCGGCAAAAGAGCGCGGCCTGAAAGTGCTCATCGCCGGGGCGGGCGGCGCGGCCCATCTGCCCGGCATGACGGCGTCCATGACGCCGCTGCCGGTGCTCGGCGTGCCCGTGCCGACGAAGGCGCTGGGCGGGCAGGACAGTCTCTACTCGATCGTGCAGATGCCGGCTGGCATTCCGGTCGGCACGCTCGCGATCGGGGAGGCTGGCGCAACCAATGCCGGCTTGCTCGCTGCGAGCATTCTGGCGCTGTCCGATCCGGCGCTGATGCAACGTGTGGAGGCGTGGCGGCAGCGCCAGACGGCGGCCGTCGCGGAGGCGCCTCGTGACGACGCCTAAGCGCCTCCCGCCGGGAGCCACGATCGGCATTCTCGGCGGCGGCCAGCTCGGGCGAATGCTCGCGATGGCGGGCGCCCGGCTCGGTCTCAAGTCCCGCATCTATTCCGACGTGGCCGATGCGCCGGCCGCCGATGTCGCGGCGAGCCTGACGATCGGCGCCTACACGGACGCTGAGGCCCTCGCGCGCTTCGCGGCCGAGGTCGACGTCGTCACCTACGAGTTCGAGAACGTGCCGGTCGCCGCAGCCGATGCGGTTGCGCCGATCGTGCCCGTCTATCCGCCGCGCGCGGCCTTGGCGGCGACGCAGGACCGGCTGATCGAGAAGCGCACGCTTTCAGGTCTCGGCATTCCCGTCGCGCCCCACAAGGCCGTCGATACCGCGGCCGATCTCACCGAGGCGATGCGCGAGCTTGGGCTCCCGCTCCTGCTCAAGACGCGACGCTTCGGCTACGACGGCAAGGGTCAGGTCAGGGTTGAGCCCGGCGCCGATGCCGTGGCGGCACTTGCCGCGCTTGGCGGCGTCGCCTCTATCGCAGAAGGTATGGTCCGCTTCGATCGCGAGATCTCCGTCCTTGCCGTGCGCGGGCAAGATGGCGAGATGCGGTTCTACGATTGCCCCGAGAACCGTCATTCCGATGGCATCCTGAGAACCTCCACAGTGCCGGCAGCGATCTCGCCGGCGGTCACGCGGCAGGCGCTGACGCACGCGCGTACGCTGGCCGAGGCACTCGACTATGTCGGCCTGCTCGCCATCGAGCTCTTCCATATCGATGGTCCGGACGGCGGCACGCTCATCGCCAACGAGGTGGCCCCGCGCGTCCACAACTCGGGGCATTGGACGATCGATGCGTGCCTGTGCTCGCAATTCGAGAACCACATGCGCGCCGTCGCAGGCTGGCCGCTCGGACCTACCGCGCGTCACAGCGATTGCGTGATGGAAAATCTCATCGGCCACGATGTCGAGGCGTGGGAAACGCTCGCCGCCGATCCGGCCGTCGGCGTGCACCTCTACGGCAAGAAGGACGCGCGTCCCGGCCGCAAGATGGGCCACATCAACCGGTTGAAGCGCCGACAGTAGGGGCGACTGGCAGGTCGCCCGCTACCGCGCATGCGTTCTCTTACTGCGCCTTCACGACCTGCCCGCGGATCTCGCCGTCCGGGAACTTGGCCGTGTGGACATTGATGTACATCTCGCCGTCGTCGAGCTGCTTCTTCTGATCGTCGGTCAGATCGGCGGAACCTTCCTTCCAGTTGCCGGAGATGTCGAGGACCGGCGGGGCGTTCGCGCCGTCCTTGGCCGGACCGTGGAAGTGAGCTGCCGTCACGTCGCCGGAAAGATCCTTGGCGTCGACCTTCCAGCTGATCTTCTTGGCCTCGGTGTCGACCGTGATGTCGGCGGTGCCGGAGCCGCTCGAGTCGGTGGCGGGCACTTCCGACTTGGCCTGCAAGTCAGCCTTGTATTTCACCATTTCGGCGAATGCGGAGGTGCCGGGCACGACGGCGAAGCTTACGAGAGCGGACGCGGCGAGAATGCGAGTGAGCGTGGACATCGTAAATCCTTTCATAAGGGCATCGTGAGCTTGGTCCGGCGTGTCATCTCAAACACGGTCCCGTCCTCGACGGTTCCCACCGGCGCCTGCGTCAACGGCATCGAAACCCAGATCGCCTAGAGTGCTTGCGAATGGTCCGTTGCGAGCAGCCCCATGGCCGGCATCCTCACCTTCCGATCCGCGAAATTCCCTTCGGTCGGCACCGAGGAGGAGGGCGTCAACGTCGAGGCCGGCATCTTCGGCAAACGCCTCGCCGACTATCTGGCCCTGCATCTGCCGTCGAAAGGCTTTCCCGTTCGCTGCGCGACGGCCGAGGACTGGGGCTGGATGGTCGAAATCGAGCACGACGAGCCGTTCGCGCTCGCCGTCTGCTGCGGCCACGTCTCGGACGGCGCCAGCGATGCGTTCCACTGCTTCCTCCATCCGGACAAGCCGAAGGTCCGCCGCTGGCTCAAATCCTACGACACGACGGCCAAGACGGCGGCGCTCGCACAGGGGCTCGAGGACATCCTGCGGGCCGATGCGGACATTCGTGAGCTCACCTGGGCGTGAGGTGAGGGTGCCGAGCGAGCTTGGCCGTTGACCTCGTGTCTCTCCATGTCAGGATGACGGTGCGACCATCGCCCCGGAGGTTTTGACATGTCCGCGCCGCAAGAGCCGCTCAAGCCTTCCGAGGACGGACGTCCGATCACCGCATTCGGTCCCGACTTCCCGTTTCCCTTCGACGACTGGATCGCGCATCCAGCGGGCCTCGGATCGCTACCCGCCGAGCGGCATGGCCAAGAGGTCGCCATCGTCGGCGCCGGCATGGCGGGAATGACGGCGGCCTACGAGCTGATGAAGCTCGGCCTCAAGCCCGTCATCTACGAAAGCGCCCGCATCGGCGGGCGGCTCAGATCGGAAGCGTTCCAGGGAGCGGAGGGCGTCATCGCCGAGCTCGGCGGCATGCGGTTTCCGGTCTCCTCGACCGCCTTCTATCACTATCTCGGGATGTCCGGCCTCGACACGAAGCCGTTTCCCAATCCACTTTCGCCGGCAACCACATCGACCGTCATCGATCTCGAAGGCTGGACCACCTACGCGGAAAAGCTCGACGACCTGCCGCCGATCTATCGGGAGGTGGCGGAGGCTTGGGAGGAAGCGCTGGAGGAGGGCGCGGACTTCAAGGCGCTGCAGGCCGCGCTGAAAGCCCGGGACGTCAAACGCCTCAAGGCCATCTGGGATCGCCTCGTGCCGCGCTGGGACGATCGCACCTTCTACGGCTTCCTCGCGACCTCCGAGGCGTTCTCGAAGCGCAGCTTCCGGCATCTGGAGATCTTCGGCCAGGTCGGGTTCGGCACCGGCGGCTGGGACAGCGACTATCCGAACTCGATGCTGGAGATCCTGCGTGTCGTCGTCACCGCGTGCGACGACAACCAGCGCTTCGTCGTCGGCGGTGTCGAGCAGCTGCCGCGCTGGCTGTGGAAGCATGCGCCGGACAAGATGGTGCATTGGCCGAGAGGCACCTCGCTCGCGACCTTGCATCAGGGCGCGACGCGTCCGGGCGTCCGCCGCATCAAGCGCGAGCTCGACGGCGACATCGCCATCACCGATCGCTGGGGCATGGTGAAGAGCTTCCCCGCCGTGCTCGTCACCTGCCAGAGCTGGCCGCTCTCGACGCAGATGTCGGTGGACGAGAGCCTGTTCTCGCACAAGGTCTGGATGGCGCTCGACCGCACGCGCTACATGCAATCGTCGAAGACCTTCGTGATGGTCGACCGGCCGTTCTGGAAAGAGAAGAATCCCGTGACGGGCCGCGATCTCATGAGCATGACGCTCACCGACCGGATCACGCGGGGCACCTACTTCTTCGACAACGGCGACGGCAAGCCGGGTGTCATCTGCCTCACCTATTCCTGGATGAGCGATGCCTTGAAGATGCTGCCGCTGCCGGTCGACAAGCGCGTGTCGCTCGCCCTCGATGCCCTCGAGAAGATCTATCCCGGCCTCGACATCCGCAGCCACATCATCGGCGATCCGGTGACCGTCTCCTGGGAAAGCGATCCCAACTTCCTCGGCGCCTTCAAGGGCGCGCTGCCCGGTCACTACCGCTACAACCACCGCATGTACTGTCACTTCATGCAGGACAAGACATCCCCGTCCGAGCGCGGCATCTTCATGGCCGGCGACGGCGTGTCGTGGACGCCGGGCTGGGTCGAGGGTGCGGTACAGACGGCGCTCAACGCGGTATGGGGCATGGTGCACCATCTGGGTGGCCGTTGCGACAAAGCCAATCCGGGGCCCGGCGACCGGTACGAGGAGTTGAAGCCCGTCGCCTTGCCCGAGTAGCGCCGGCGATCGCCGTGTCGAGCCATTCAGCAGATGTGTGACGGCTAAGCTCGTTTCTGCTAGGATGGCTCGTTGCAAGATCGGGAGCGGGCATGACCGAGCCGTCCTCGACGTCCCCACCGGACGAGCCTAAACGCAAGGCGCATTGGCGTCTCTATGCGGCGATCGCGGCCGTGATGGCGGCCGTCGTCACGGTGACGAACGGCGTCAACGCGGTCTCGAAGTTTCCCTCCTCGATCGCCGAACTGAAACGCTGGATTTGGCCCGGCCCCGAGGTTGCGCCCATTTCCCTCACCGTCGCCACGGACGCGACCAAACCGCCCCCCGGCTATGGCGTCGTGCAGGTCGCCAATCTCGGCGAGGTCTTCGGCGGCGGCGCGGACGTGCGCCTCGTCCTGCAGGCCCAATCCCCCGATCGCATCGCCCAGATCGTCAAGCTGACCGCGAAGGTCGTGCGGCTCGAGGCGCCGACCGAGGTCGCCTTCAACGTCGACCCCTTGGCCCAGCCGGGCTTCGGCGCGGCGCGTCCGGAGACGTTCCAGGTGACGGTCGAAGGCGAGACGGCCGGCACCGCGACCTACGTGAGCAACGACAACACGGCTGCGAGCGCCAAATTTCCGGAGCTGCTGCCGAGCGATCCACCGCTCGTCTATCGCTTCGGCGGAGCGGACGGCGCGCAAGAGACGATCGACTTGAAGCTCCGCTTGCGCGCGGCCGGCATCTACGAGGTCAAGTTCGTGGCGACGGTCGTGTCGGACAACAAGGAATATGTCGTTGAATCGGCGCCTGTGCGCGTGGGTCGCAAGTAGTTTCCTGCTGCTGCGCCTCGGTCTCGCACCGGCTGCAGCGAGCGACTGTTCGGTCAGGCTCGCCGATGCGGTGGGGGCCGAAAAGCTCGCCGTGCTCACCGCGCAGATGCAGGCGAACGCCGACAGTCTATGGCGCAGCGCTTCGCTCGGCCCGACGCCGGACGAAGTCGCATCGACCGCCCGGGAGACGATTCCCAATATCGTGCGCGCCTTCTGGTTGCGGCCGGTTCGCAATCAGCCGGTCATCATGGCCGATGCCTATGCGGGGGCCGACTACACGTCGAGTGGACCCGACGTGTTCATCTTGCCGGGCGGCTCGCGGGCCGTCTGCCACATGATCCCGGGTGTCATGGTGTTCCTCTCCGACGGGTCGACGTTTCACTATACGACCGTCTCGGAGGTCGATTATGCGGGGCGGACGATCACGCTGGCCGACCCCTGGTCCGGTGTGTCCTTCTTGCGCAAAGGCTTCAATCAGGCCGGCGTCGCTGCCGAGGTCTCGCCGACGCTGGGCGGCAAGCCCGGCTTGCGCCTGACCTTCGACGAGTTCGCGACGGTGTTTCGCGGCGAGATCGACATGACGGCCGCGGTCGCGGGCTTCTCGCCGACGGTGACGTTCGATGTGATCGCGCAGATCTATCCGGAGCTTGCGGACACCGAGCCATTCCTGTTCTGGCGATACTCCCGGCTGCTGTCGCGTCCCGACACGGACGAGGGTGTCAGCGCGCTCGGCGAGCTCGCCAAGCGGCCCGACCTCGACGCCAAGCCCAGTCTCGGCCTGCTCGCCGATGCGGCGGGCGCCATGTTCGCGATCCGCACGAACTTCGGCATGGTGGCGCAAGTCCGCAAGCAGAGCTTCACCTCGCTCGCGGACGTCCCGGACTCGCCCGACCGGCAGGCATTCGTCGCGGCGGCGAAAGCCGAGGTCCTGGCGCAGCTGCCGCAACTGGCGCGCTCGCTGCCGACCGTCATGATGCTGCGGATGTTGGACGATGCCGCCTGGATCGACGACCTCGAGCTCAGGCTCGCCCTCGCCGAGAGCTTTGTCGTAGCCCACCCCGACGACATGGAGCCCCTCTTCGCCAGGGCGACGGCGCTGATCATGCTCGAGCGCGATGCCGAGGCCCGCTCGGTTCTGGCACACGCCCGGCAAGTCTGGCTCGATACCGTCGCGGCCGTCGTCGATGTGCCCTCGGGAGAGGCCGTCAAGTGGTTCGAGGAGCGGTCGCCGGGGTATCACCTGACGACCTTCAATCTCCTGCACTGGCAGCGGGCCCGTCTGTCACTCCTCGAAGCCATCGCCGATCCGGGCTCGGTCGCCGGCCCGACCTTCGATTGGCTCCTCGCGCAGGGGAAGACGTACGTCTCCGATGGCACCTACGGCGTCGCCTACGACTTTCTCGAGGAGGTCCTGTGGCTGGCTTGGCGGCGCGGCGACGGAGCGCTCGAGCGGACGCTCATCGCAACCGGCATCGCGAACGGAGCGGGAGACGACGCCTGGGGATGGCACTCGGCCGCCAGCGTGCTGCGGCATGCGGAATGGCGGCACGGCATGAAAGATCTCTTGGGCGAGGATTGGGCGGCCACCCGGGCAAGCAGCCTCAAGCCCGCGATTTGCGAGCTGGTTGGGACGAGCCCGGTGCTGCCCCGGGCTACCGACCCTGCCTCTCTCGCACGCCAAGCCGAGATCACGGAATTCTGCCTGCCGTAGCTCGGCGAGAAATGGTCGGAGCGGGGAGATTTGAACTCCCGACCCCTAGTCCCCCAGACTAGTGCGCTAACCGGGCTGCGCTACGCTCCGCCGGGGCCTCTTGTGCCGGGTTGGGCGGGGAAGGTCAATGCCCGTCGCCGCATCCTTAGGCGCGCTCCGCCGCTCAACCTCAAAGCACGGATAACGGCGTCGCCTTGCGCGGCGGCGGGAAGGCCTTGTCGAGCAGGGCCAAGTCCTCGGCACCGAGCTTCAGATCCACGGCCTGCCGGTTGGCCTCGACATGGTCGACATTGGACGATTTCGGGATCGAGATGACGTTCGGATCCCGCATCGTCCAGGCGATCGCGACAGCGGCGGGCTGCACGCCATGCCGCCGCGCCACCTCGATGGCGGACTTGTCCGAGATCACGCAGGTGCGTCCGATGGGCGTGTAGGCCATGACGGCGACCTTTGCCGCGGCACAAGCCTTCATCAGGTCCCATTCGATGCCGCGCTCGGAGAGATTGTACAGCACCTGGTTGGCGGCGCAGTTGCCGCCTCCGGTCTCACCCAGAACCTTGGCCATGCCCTTGGCATCGAAATTCGAGATGCCCCACATGCGGACTTTGCCCGCTTGCCTCAGCTCCTCGAAGGCGGCGACGGTGTCGGCGAGCGGATAGCTGCCCGGCCAGTGCAACAAATAGAGATCGATCCGATCGGTCCGGAGCCGCTTCAGGCTACGCTCGCAGGCCTGTACGGTCCCCTGGCGCGAGGCGTTGTGGGGGTAGACCTTGGAGACGATGAACAGCTTGTCGCGCTGGCCCTTGGCGGCTTCTGCAACCACCTCCTCGGCACCGCCTTCGCCATACATCTCGGCGGTATCGAGAAGCGTCATGCCGAGGTCGATGCCCCGGCGCAGCGCCTTCACCTCGGTCTGCCGGCGCGCCGCGTTCTCGCCCATCTTCCAGGTGCCCTGACCGAGCTGTGGCACGGTCTCGCCGCTGCGCAAGGTCACGCGATGCATGGCTCGTCTCTCCTCGTCTCGACGGACGAGCATCGGGCGGATCGAGGACGTGCGCAAGCGCTCTGGCTGGGCGCCTGACCGGCGCCTCGGGCATACGGAGCGATGGACCCCGTACCGGCGTCAGCTCTGGCCGGCGAGCAGATAGACGTCGACGCGCATGCCGGGGACGAGCGGCACGTCGTTGCCGACCTCGACCGTGAATTCCAGCACGTCGACGTCGCTGCGCTGGCGGAAGCCGCGGGCGCCGAGCTTGGGCGGCGTCAGCGTCGGGGCGATCGAGATGACCTTGCCCTCGAAATCCTTGCCGGGGAAGGCGTCCGACTTGATCGAGACCTTCTGGTTGACGGTCACCTTGGCGGCGTCGCGCTCCTCGATCTCGGCCTTGACGCGCAGGCCCGTCAGATCGCCGAGCGTGATCAGGGGCTGCTCGGGCGAGGGCGCGACGGTCTGTCCGGCCTTCACATCGACCAGCAGCACCGAGCCGTCGGAGGGCGCACGGATGCGCAGCTTCTCGCGCAGCGCCTCGTTGACGGCGCGCTCGGCGCGGGCCGAGGCGAGGGCGCTCTCGAGCCGCGTCGGCAGCGGCGCGTCGGCGTCGCCCTGCAGCGTCGAAAGATCGGCGCGGGCGTCGCTCAGCTCCTTGGTCGCCTGGTCGAGCTTCGTGCGGCCGGCGTTCAGGACGGAGGCGTCGCCGCCCGCGTTGTCGATCGCGAGGTGATCGACCTCCTCGCGTGCCGACCAGAACGCTTCCTCGGCGTCGGAAACGCGGTCCTCGGCCTTGCGGATGTCGCTCGCCGTCTTGTTGCGCGCATCGACGTCGTCGCGCTCCTTGCGGCGCGCCTGGACCTCGGCCTTGGCGGCGCGAGCCCGGGCTTCCAGCTCCTCCTCGTCCAGCTGCACCAGGAGATCGCCGGCCTTGACCTTGTCGCCGGCTTCGACGAGGACGGCCGTGACACGGCCCAAAGCGGCAGCCCCGATCTTGATCTCGCCGACCTTGGGCTCGACACGGCCGGTCGCCGCCGCCTGCCAATCGATCTTCGGCGTCTGTGTCACCACCTCCGACGACTCCGTCGCGGGCGCGGCCGTCGTCGGCTCCGTGGTGGCGGCCGCGGTCGTCGTCGCCGGCACGCTGTGGTCGTTGCGAGCCTTAACGGCGAGGAACAGGCCCGCAGCGAGCACGAGCGCGAGCGCCATCGGCACCCAAGCGTTGGTCTTCATGGGAGATGCTCTCCTCTGGCGAAGCGATGCGAGCGCTTGCGCCGGTTTCCGGATGTGGCGTTGGCGTGAGGGGCGGCATGTTGCGCTGGCCGCGGCACGGCGGCCGGCTCTGGCGCGGCGGTCTGGGCCGGTGGCGTGGATTGAGCGGCAACGGTGATTGCGGCCGTCTCCGGCGCCGGCGCCGCAGCCGCCACGACCTGGCCGGGTTCTGCGGCAGGCTCTGGCTCAGGCGTCGGCTCGGGTGGCGGAGAGCCTCCCGTATCGCTCTTCACTATGCCGCGTTTGACTGGCCGCTCCTCCCGCACGATAAGGCCGTCCTCGATGAGGACGATGCGGTCGGCGAAGGGAAGGGTTCTCGGATCGTGCGTGACGGCGAGCACGGCGCGCGTCTCGTCCTTGGCGATCTCGGACAGCAGCGCCATGATGGCCTGACCGTTCTCGCTGTCGAGCGCCGCGGTCGGCTCGTCGGCCAGAATGACGGAGGGATTGCCGGCGAGCGCGCGGGCGATCGCGACGCGCTGCTGCTGACCGCCCGACATCTGCCCGGGGTAGGAGTTGAGCTTCTCGGCCAAGCCGACAGCGATCAGCGCCTTCTCGGCGGCGGGGCGCTGCTCGGCCTTCGCCATGCCGCGAACGTCGAGCGCGAGCTTGATGTTCTCGGTGGCCGTGAGGGTCGGGAACAGGTTGTAGTCCTGGAAGACGAAGCCGACCTGATTGCGGCGCAGCCGGGCAAGGCCCTCCGGCTTCAAGCCCTTCGTCGAGTTGCCGCCGATGACGACCTCGCCCTCGGTCGGCGACAGGATGCAGCCGAGGATCGAGAGCAGCGTCGTCTTGCCCGAGCCGGACGGTCCCATGAGGAGCGTCAGCTCGCCGCCCTTGAGCGCCAAGTCGACGCCCTTGAGCGCGCGCACCTTGCCCGCGCCCTGACCGAGCTCCTTGACGATCGCCTTGGCCTCGAGAAGCGTTTTTCCGCTCATCTGGCAAACACCATCGCCGGATCGATCCGCGTGACTTTGACGATCGCTGCCATGGCCGAGACCACGCACATGACGACCGTCAGGAGGAACAACGCGCCCGCCAGCTCCTTGGTCATCGTCAGCGGTAGCGACGAGCCCTCGGCCGAGCGGACGATGAACAGGGCGACGCCCATGCCGACGGCGTAGCCGATGATGGCGCTGATCAGCGCCTGGCAGAGAATGACTTTGTGAATGTAGCCCTTGGCGGCGCCGAGCGCGCGCAAGGTGGCGAACTCGTTCAGGTGATCCTTGGTCGAGGCGTACAGCGTCTGCGCCACGATCACCATGCCGACGATGATGCCGAGAATGGCGCCGGCGATGAGGGCGGCGCCGGCTCCCGTATTGAACAGCCAGTGATGGACGCTGCGGTCGAGGAACTCCTGGCGCGTCAGGACCTCGACGCCGTCGAGACGCGAGCGCAACGCATCGCGCACGGCGATGGGATCGGCGCCGGGCTGAAGGGAGACGAGCACGAATGTCGACTCGTCCTGCCCGAGGCCGAGATAGGTCTTGCCGCGATCGAGCGTCGTGAACACGTAAGGGAGCGTCGTGAAGGAGCGAATGTTCTTCGTCAGGCCGACGACGGTGGTCTTGAGCTCGCCATACTGGCCCGTGTCGCCGACGCCCGAGACGCCGAGATCGTCGAGATACGACCGGTCGATGATGACGGCATTGGGCGCCGAGAGAGCCTGGATGCTGCCGTCGATCATGTTCCAGGGGAGAATGCCGCCGTCCTGCGGATCGCCGCCGACGAGCACCGTCGCCGTCGTCGAGCCGTCCGGCCGCTGCCACTCGGCGAATCCGACGGCGAGCTCGACAGCGGATTTGACGCCGGGTGTCGACAGCACCACATGCCGCTCGCGACCCGGGAGCTGGGCGGTGTCGTCGACGCTTTCGGCGCCCGGCGGCACCACCCAGATGTCGCCGGCGGAATGGTCGATGATACCGGTGATGATCCGATGCGAGCCGATGTAAAGGCCAAGCTGGATCGCCACGAGGATCACGGAGAAAATGATACCCGTCAGGGTCACCGCGAGGCTGACCCGGTCATGGATAAGATTTCGTAGGGCGAGGAGTGCGATCATCGGGCGAGGGCGCGCAGATTTACGCCCGTACTACTTTCTTAACATTGCCGCTGCCGGAGCGGCCACATAGCAGCCAAAGCGAAGACGTTTCAACCATTGGAAGACCTCTTGCTTAAGGCTTCCAGATGACTGGATCGCGGCAGGCGATCCCCGGCTAGTCGTGCTGGGTCAAATTGACCCAAGCCAAAATTTAACCACAAGCCTGCACGAAATGGCCGCGTCGTCGTTAGCGCTTGTTTAGCGATGTTGTCGGGCCGTAGCACTGCTGCCATTTGCCACGGAAATTGAACTCCAGGCCGGAAGCTATGACGGGAGCATGAAAATTTTACTTGGCTTGAACGCCGATAGGTGCATTATCGGTTCAATCCAGGTGCAACGACTCCAGGGGGTTTAGTTCTGCGTACCTAGCTGCGGCATGTCGGAGTCCGGCGATCGTTTCATCGATCGGCAAGGTGACCGGGCTCTGAAACGCAGCGTCCCGTGAGGGCGTTCTATCCAACTCAAAGCTCTCCAATAGACGAAACGCGCCGTCCTGCTTCCGCCCGGAAGCACGGCAGACCGGGTCTTCGGCCCCAAATCTGCAAGGACGGCCTCCGATATGAGATCGAAACGAGAGAACATGAGCGCAGTCGACTACAGTTTCCGCTTGCCCGGCACCGATGATGTCGGGATCTTGCTTGTTCACGGCCTGGGCGGCACGCCGGTCGAGATGCGCTATGTGGCGCAGGGCTTGGCGCGTGCGCGTCACACTGTCCATGTCTGCCAGCTCGCGGGCCATTGCTCGTCGCTGGACGACCTCATCAAGGCGACCTCGTCCGAGTGGTACGAGAGCGTGCTCACCGCCTACGAGAACCTGCGCAAGGAGTGCAGCACCGTCTACGTCGCCGGCTTCTGCGCCGGCGCCATGCTGACGCTCAAGCTCGCCATCGAGAAGCAGGCCGAGATCAAGGGCATGATCCTCTACGCCCCGGCCTTCTGGTACGACGGCTGGTCGATCCCGAAGTGGCTTCGCTCACTCAAGTTTCTCGTCAACACGCCGCTGCGCCATCTCCTCAAGCTGCCCGGCCGCGAGCCCTTCGGCATCAAGGACGATCGCGTCCGCTCTCTGGTCGTCGAGCATTTGCAATCGGGCAACTCCGGCCAGGTCGGCATCGCGATCAAAGGCGGCAACTCGTTCCGCGAGATTCACAAACTTGTGAACGAGGTGAAGCCGCGCTTGAAGGAGCTGAAGCTGCCGACGCTGCTCGTCCATTCGCGCGACGACGACGCGGTCAGCCTCCGCAATACCTTCCACCTGCAGAAGTCGATGTCGGGCGTGGTTGAAACCGTCGTCCTCGACGACTGCTACCACATCATCACGATCGACCGTCAGCGCCAGCTCGTGGTCGACAAGACGCGCAATTTCATCTCCTGGCTCGAGCACGCCTCGCCCTCCAAGAGCCGCGTGCCGACGGAGCTGCGGGTCGCCGCCGAGTAACGCCGCGAGCGTCGACGACATCGAAAGGCCCGGGCGAAAGCGCCGGGCCTTTTTGTTTGGGATCAGCTGTCGGCCGGTTTTGCGAACGGCTGATTGGTCTCGGTGAAGCTCACGGCCTTGACGATGGCGAAGACCTCGCGGCCAGGGGCCAAGCCGAGGGTCTCGATCGAGTAGCGCGTGACGCGCGCGAGAATGTGATCGCCAGCGGCCGCGATCCTGACCAGCGCATCGGCCGCCGGTCCCGCAGCGATCGACTCGACCCGTCCCGCATGCACGTTGAACGCGGAGATCGCCTCGGGCTCGCGGGTCGCGATCATGACGTCGCGCGCGCGGACGCGGGCGCGCAGACGCGTTCCAGGCGGCGCCTCCAGCCTGGGCACGCGCCAGATGTTGCCGGCCGAGCGCAGGCGGCTGATCGCTGCGTCGCTGCCGACGAGCTCGAGATCGAGCAGCACGCCCGCCTCGTCGCGGGCTTCGGCGCCGAGCAGCTCCGCGTGCTCGATGACGTCGCTCGCCCGGCCGCTCGCGATCACTCGCCCCTGATCGAGCACGACGACGTCGGTCGCGAGCCGCGCGACCTCGGCGAGCGCGTGGCTGACGTAGACGATGGGGAGGCCGGACTCGTCGCGCAGGCGCTCGATGTAGGGCAGGATTTCCGCCTTGAGCGGCTGGTCGAGCGCCGCCAGCGGCTCGTCCATGAGAATGAGCTGCGGATTGGCGAGAAGCGCGCGACCGAGCGCCACGCGCTGGCGCTCGCCGCCCGACAGCGTCTGCGGCCGGCGGTCGACGAGAGACCCGATGGCGAGCAGGTCGAGGACGTCCTCGAGGCCCGGACCACTGGTGTCCGCCGGTGCGAAGTAGCGGCCGTACAAGAGGTTCTGCCGCACGGTCAGATGCGGAAACAGGCGCGCGTCTTGGAAGACGTAGCCGATGCGCCGGCGATGCGGCGGCACGAAGAGTCGCGCTTGCGTGTCTGTAAGCACGCGCCCGTCCACCTCGATGCGCGCGTGCTTCGGCCGGATCAGGCCGGCGATCATGTTGACGATCGTGCTCTTGCCAGAGCCCGAGGGACCGAACAGCGCCGTCAGCCGTCCGCTGCTCGTAAAGCGCGCGTCGAGCGTGAAGTCGCCTTGCCGGTGCGTCGCTTCAAACGTCAGCGTCATGCGAGGCCCCCGGCCCGCGCGCGGCGGGCGAGCAGCTCGGAAGCGATGAGCGCCGACATGGCGATGGCAATGGCGACGAGCGTCAGCCTGAGTGCCCCCGTCTCGCCGCCGGGCACCTGCGTGAACGTGTAGATCGCCGAGGGCAGCGTCTGGGTCTCGCCGGGAATGTTGGAGACGAAGGTGATCGTGGCGCCGAACTCGCCCATCGCTTTGGCGAAGGCGAGGATCGTGCCGGCGATGATGCCGGGTGTCGCGAGCGGCAGCGTGACGGTCGCGAAGACCCAGGCCCGATTGGCGCCGAGCGTTCGCGAGGCTTGCTCGAGCTTCGGATCCACAGCTTCGATCGACAGGCGGATCGCACGCACCATGAGCGGAAACGCCATCACGCCGCAGGCGAGTGCCGCGCCCGTCCAGCGAAACGAGAACGTGAAACCGAAAACCTGGTCGAGTGCGGCGCCGATCGGGCCGCGCTTGCCGAAGGTCAGCAGCAGCAGATAGCCCGTCACGACCGGCGGCAGGATGAGCGGCAGATGGATGACGCCGTTGAGGAGCGATTTGCCCCAGAATTCTTTGCGGGCCAGCGCGAAGGCGGCAGCGATCCCCAACGGCAGGCTGACGGCGGTCGCGACGCTCGCTACGAGCAGAGAGAGCCGGATGGCGCTCCATTCCTCCGCGTTGAGGCTCAGCCACTCCATCGCGTGTTTCCGAAGCTCCCGTTCCGGCGCCGTCATATACAGTCGTCTATAGCCCTCGGGCCTGCGCTCGCGCAACCGCGCCTCGAGGTCAGGCCAAGAACCTACCGGCCGACGCTGCTTTCGAGAGTGATTCGGCAGCGCTGTGTTTCGCTTTGGCACGAATTGCAAGGGCGATTAAGTCAGCATTAACTGCGATCGGTCACATTCCTCCCACGGAGCAGAATTCCCCGGCCCGGTGGCCGAGCGGCCCTGCCGGTTCGTTGAACTAATGAGGAGTGTCATGACCATTCGCCGTTCGCTTATTCTAGGTTTCGCGCTGCTTGCCGGCGCCGCAGGCTCTGCAGGCGCCGCCGACATGTACGATGGCGGCAGCCTGAAGGACGGCCCCTATGTGATGCCCGAGACGGCCCGCTACTATCTGCGCGGCGACATCGGCTACGCGACGCATCGCGACAGCGACATCCGCGAGCTCGACTTCAACGGCTATTCGCAGCCGCTGACCGAGACGAGCATCGACGAGGCCTGGACCGCCGGCGGCGGCATCGGCATGTACTTTTCGAGCGCGATCCGCGGTGACGTGACGGTCGACTACCGGATGGATACCGGCGTCGAGGGCTTCAAGCCGGCCGGCGACTTGAACAACGGCGATCGCGCGTTCGACGTCGACAGCACCGTCGTGCTCGCCAACCTCTACTACGACATGGACATGGGCTCGCGCTTCACGCCCTATGTCGGCGCCGGCATCGGCTGGGCCAGCAACCGCGCCAACGAGGGCGAGGGCAACGGCTGGTGGGGTGCGTCGGCCGGCGGCTGCGGTTGCGGTGCCGATCTCTATCCCGTCACCATCGAGAGCAACTCGACCTCGAACTTCGCCTGGGCCCTCATGGCCGGCGTCAGCGTCGACTTGGGCAGCCGCAGCGGTGGCATGAAGGACGTCCAGGAGATCGCCAGCGCCTGGAAGCTCGATCTCGGCTATCGCTACCTCGACATGGGCGAGGTCCATACGGGCGAGGTCGTGATGCAGAATCCCAATGGCACGCAGACCTCGGGCGATCCCATCATCGACGACTACGCCGCCCACGAGTTCCGCGTCGGCCTGCGCTACGACATCTACTGAGATCTGGCTTGGCGCACGCTCCACGGGGCGTGCGCCGGTTCTTGTGCGGGGTCGAATGATCCGCACCGGGTGAGGGGAGGCGGTCCCGTACGGGCCGCCTCTTTCCTTCGATACAAGAGACGTTTTTCTGAGCCGCGGAGGAAGTGATCGATATCACTGCTTGGGTAACTTAGAGTCTCCGTTTTCGGGGGGAGCAGCAGGCAAACTGATTATTGGAGAGCCTTGAAGTGGGGGGAACTCCAGTCTCGAAGTAATTTGATCCAGATCTTTGAACGCATCAGTGGTTTCGGCGTCTGTTGTGGTGGTCTCACCTTCTTCTGGCTGTGGCGGCGGCAAGAAGCGAATTTCAACTGTCATCCCACGTTCGATCCTTGCTATCAGAGAATTCATTGCCCACCGAAGTCCATTTTCAAGTTCGCGTCCTCTGGCGGTGGCGATCTCTTTTGGGCCAAGAATCTCAGAAATTCGCGTCTCAATAGCCCTATCTATAGATTTCTTGATATGCTCTTCGAAGGGTGCGAGGGCATCTGCCGGGAGACCAGCCTTATGAGCTCGATGATGTAGGTCTTTTATTTCAAGCCCCTTTTTGTATGTGTCGAGAAGCCATGTAATCGTCTTTCCAATTACAACGATTGTCGCCACACCAAGTCCAAAGAAAAACGTGGGGTCGGAGGACGAAATCTGCCTCACAACCGCAGTCTCAGGTCTTCCAGAAACGGATTCTGAAAATATCGATAATATACGATCTATGACTTTGAGTTCCTTCCATAGACCGTCCAAGTTGTTCTCAAATAAGGGCCTGGGGATAAGGAAGCCTATCTCGGCCTCTCCGTATTCTATAGTAAGTGGTGCTATGCCCACTGACTTCATGCCATCACGAAGCTTTTGTAGTGTGTTCAGGTAGTCTTGCCGTTTGCTCGTGAGAGATTGGATCCCTTGCTGTACTACGGCAGGTGTCATAGCATTTTTTGCGATCAAATCACGCACACTATTGCTGGCTGTCGTTGTGAAATAGTTGACGCCACCAATTTCGCTGACCAATGCGAGCTCGGCGGGGGACAGGTCGTTCGATAGTCTTAGAAGAACCGTTTCTAGTTCTCCAAGTTTTGCCGCCACATCAGTTTGAAACTGTGCTTGCTGAGGTTGACTTGCAAGGTTGTTCATTGCACTAAGTAGGTCATTAAATTTTTGCTGAATCGAAAATTCCTTTTCAGCGGCGAGAAGGCTCTCTACAAATTGCAAGAGTCGCGCGGCATTCATTGAAGGCCTCGATCTGAAACCATTCGAAAGCGCTATACTATATGGGTGTCAGGCCGACTGTCTGTGCACAAATAAGATATCCACAGGAATGGTTTGGCGAAAATGATCAAACCTATCCCTCGATAATCTCCGTCCCCGCGATCTCGACGCCGAAGCCGGTGAGCCCCTTGTACTCGCGCTCCTTGCTGCCGATGACACGGATCGAGGTGACGCCGAGGTCCTTGAGGATTTGCGCGCCGAGCCCGATCTCGCGCCACTGCTCGCGGCGGACATCGGTCGAGCCGGCTTCCTCCTTGCGGCCCTCCGCCACGACGCCGACGGCGCCGGCGCGGAGATAAACGATGACGCCGCGCCTGGCGGCCTTGATCCGCTCGAGCGAGCGGCCGATGGCGCCGCGGTCGCCCGAGAAGACGTCGCCGATCGTGTCCTCGCGATGCAGCCGGGCGAGCACGTCGCGCCCGTCGCCGATCTCGCCGAACACGATCGCCACGTGATGCGCGGTATCGAACGGCGTTTCGTAGACGATCGCCTGCGCCGGGCCGATGACGGTGTCGACCTTCGTCGCCGAGACGCGGCTGACGAGCTTCTCGCGGCTCTGGCGATAGGCGATGAGATCGTCGATGGAGACGAGCAGCAGCTTGTGCTGGCGCGCGAAGGCCTCGATGTCCTGGCCCTTCTTGACGCTGCCGTCGTCGTTGACGAGCTCGCCGATGACGCCGATCGGTGGCAGTCCGGCGAGGCGCGCGAGATCGACGGCGGCTTCCGTATGGCCCGTGCGCATGAGCACGCCGCCGTCGCGCGCGATCAGCGGGAAGACGTGGCCAGGCCGCACGAAATCGCGGGGCCCGGTATTGTGATTGGCGAGCGCCCGGCAGGTCGCGGCGCGCTCCTCCGCCGAGATGCCCGTCGTCAGGCCCTCGCGGTAGTCGACCGAGACGGTGAACGCGGTCGAGAGCGGCGCGTCGTTGTCGGCGACCATCGGCTGCAGGCTCAAGCGCCGCGCTTCCGAGAGTGGCAGCGGCGCGCAGATGATGCCCGAGGTATGGCGGATCATGAAGGCCATGTACTCGCCGGTCGCCCGCGAGGCCGCCATCACGAGGTCGCCCTCGTTCTCGCGATCCTCGTCGTCGACGACGATGACGGGCCGTCCGGCGGCGACTTCTGCGATGGCTTTGTCGATCGGATCGAGGGCGAGGCCCATGGGTGTCCTGTTCCTGAGAGAAAAGATGACGCCACGCTCTACGCCCTTCCCCCCTTGAGGGGGAAGGCCAAGCGCCTTGGGCTTAGACGCGAAGCGGCTAAGTCCTTAGGCGCTTGGGATGAGGGGGAATGAGGCGAGCTCGAAGCTTGCGACAGTACCCCCCACCCCGACCCTCCCCCTCAAGGGGGGAGGGGGAACCTTCCCCTGTGCGAAGAGCTGTTGCTCTGTGAGAGGGGGGTGCGAGCGCGACCTGCACCGTAACGATCCCCCGCCCCGGATCAAGCCCTACAGGGCGACAAACTGAATGCGCTGTTCGGACATGTCGGCTGGGTCGCCCCCGGACGTAGTCAAGGGGATGCCCAGCATCGCGAGCGCGAAGCGACGGCGCTGGGCCAAGGCCTTGGCCCCGAGTGAAAGTTTACTGCGCCATATATTGAATGCGCTTCTCCTTCGGCCAGGAGACCTGGTAGCCGAAGTTGATCTCTTCCTCTTCCTCGGGATCGAGCTTCAGATCCCAGCTCATGACGCCGCGCTTGTCCTCGACGTTCTGGGCCGTGGGCGGCGTCGAGTTGGAGGTGAGAGCGACCTGGATGTCCTCGTTGGCGGAGACGGGGAGCTGATCGTAGACGGTGACGGTCACGGCACGGGCATGCAGGTTCTTGACGGTCGTCTTGAAGCGCTGCGTTTCCACCGACGAGGACGAGATGATGCCGGTCTCGCCGGTGGAGCGGTCGAGCGTCGCGAACTTGACGCGCACCTTGTCGTCGGAGCCGAAGCCGAGCTCGTGATCCTCGCCGCCGGCAAGCTGCGGAAGCTCGCCACGACCGACGAAGACGCCGTCGCGGAAGAGCGAGGTCTGGCCGGGCAGCAGCAGCGCGCCGCTCTCGAGCGTCATCTTCGCGTAGAGATAGGCGACGTCGGAGAGCTTGGGCACGGTGCGGATCGACAGCGTCGGCGCGAACGATTTGACGTCGATCTGCACGCGCTTCTGGCCCTCGTTCGACTTCACCGTCTGCCGGTCGGCGATGACGTAGATCGCCTGGAAGGCCGTGTTGATGACGTTGGCGTAGTCGTCCTTGGCCTCGACCGGCGCGGCGGGGGCTGCGGCGTAGCCACCGAGGTTTTCGCCAGTGGCTTCCTCCATCCTCGATGATGTCGCCGCGGCATCCATCTCCTCATCGCCGACGGTCATCTTCCGCTTCTTCGCCATCGCGATGATGTCTGGCTCGAAATCGACGACGAGGCTCGCAATCTCTGGAGCCGCCGTGCCGGAGCCCGGCCGCGTCGTCGACAGCGTCAGCGCGACGTTCGTCCAGTCCTCGCCGCTGCCTTGGGCAACGACCGCGCGGCGCACGAGGGTGAGCTTGGGCTCCTCCTTCTCGTCGCCGGTGTCGAGGCGCGCGTCGTAGAGCGGTTGCCAGTTGGCGGACGGCACTTGATAGCGGATGCGCAAGGTCGCCTCGAGCGCCTGGTCGGCGCTGACGTTGATCTTGACCTCTGTGCGCTCCTCCTCCTGACCAGGCTGGCGATTGAGCTGGCCCTGCACGTCGGCGATCTGCTTTTCCAGATCGCGCAGCGCGATGCGGCTCGCCTGGTTGCGGCGGTTGATGTCGCCGATCTTGTCGCCGACGAGGGCGAAGATGCCGTTCCAGTCCTCGACCGTGCGCAGCGTCCCCTTCTCGGGATCGGGCTTCGCCGGGATCTGCGCGAGGTTGACGATGAACTGGCGCTGCTGCTCGGCCGCCGCGATCTCGTCGTTGAGCGCCGTCTGGCGGTCGGCGAGCTTCATGAGCTCGTCCTCGAGGCGTTTGCGCTCGCTCGCCAGATACTCGGTGTTCTGGATCTCGGAGAGGTAGAAGGTGCGGCTGTCGACGGCACCGAGCTCGAGGGCGCCGGTCGCCTCGCCCTGCACGCGGATCGAGTCGAGCAGGAGCCCCGACGGCAGATCGCGCACGATCACGACGTGGTTGCCGGCCTCGATCTTGACGCGGGCGATGCGGGTGACCTCCGCGCCCTGCGGGAAGACGGTGACGGCATCGATCTCGGAAGGCGCCGTCACATCGGCGGCACGTGCCGGAAATGCGAGCATGGCAAACAGCAGTCCGGCAGCCAGGACGGCGCGCATGAAGAGTTCCTCCCCTGAGGTCGATGTGTGTCCGTGAGCCCGTTCCCGCGTCAGGCCGGACCGTTTGGTATGGCGCAATTGGGGCGCCCGCACGGCAGTGCCGGCGCCTGTGGCGTCACAGTAGGGCGTGGGGCGGACAGTCCGCAACCGGACGCGTCGCGCCGTTAACCAAAGGGCCTCGCAAAAAAAAGGTAATCCCCGCTACGAAATCCCGGGCGACACTGAGGGTGGTTCCGAAGCGGCATCGCGAGGGACTGCACGAGAGGCGCCTCTCGTGCGCTCTTTGACAAGTGAATAGGCCTGCCGGGGTATTGCCTGAACGATGCGAGGTACTGCGTTCGGAGGGTGAGGGGCAGCCGCTTCCCAAAATGGCGGCTCCATAGCCTCTGCCTCGACGGGCCGCGGAAGGCCTCCGGCATATGGTGCTGGGTGCTGCTGCCCCTCACCCTTCCCTCTCCCCATGGGCACTTCGTACCCATGGGGAGAGGTCGAGAGTCAGCGACACTTGGCTCAAAACTCCAGCCGGTGCGCCTTGACCACGTGCGGCAGCTTGCGCACCTCGTCGAGCACGGCGTCCGAGATTGCCTCGTCGATCTCGACGAGCGCGATCGCCTCGCCGCCGCGCTCCATGCGGCCCAAGTTGAACGACGCGATGTTGACGCCCTTATGGCCGAGCAGGGTGCCGAGCGCGCCGATGAAGCCCGGCTTGTCGAGGTTGGTGACGTAGAGCATGTGGGGCGTCAGCTCCGCCTCCATGTCGATGCCCTTGATCTGGACGAGCCGCGGACGGCCACCGGAGAACACCGTTCCCGCGACCGAGCGCTCCTGCCGCTCCGTCACCACCGTCAGCCGCATGTAGGTGCCATAGGCGCCTTCCTGGCCGCGCCGCGTGTCGGCGACGGCGATGCCGCGCTCTTTGGCGAGCACCGGCGCCGACACCATGTTCGCACCCTCGAGCAGCGGTGCCAGGATGCCGGCGAGGGCCGCCGCCGTCAGCGCCTTCGTGTTGAGCTCGGCGACCTCGCCCACATATTCGAGACGGACCTCCTTCAGGCCAGACTCGGTCAGCTGTCCCGCGAACGATCCCAATTGCTCGGCGAGCTTGACGAACGGGCGCAAGCGCGGCGCCTCCTCGGCCGAGATCGCGGGGAAGTTGATCGCGTTCGTGATGGCACCCTTGAGCAGATAAGCGCACATCTGCTCGGCCACCTGCACCGCGACTTTCTCCTGTGCCTCCGTGGTGGAGGCGCCCAGATGCGGCGTGCAGATGACGTTCTCGTGCCCGAAGAGTGCGTTCTCCTTCGCCGGCTCGACCATGAAGACGTCAAGCGCGGCGCCGGCGACATGGCCGCTGTCGAGCGCCGCCTTCAGCGCCGCCTCGTCGATGAGCCCGCCGCGTGCGCAATTGACGATGCGCACGCCGGGCCTCGTCTTGGCGAGCGCCTCGGCATCGATGAGATTGCGGGTCTTGTCGGTGAGCGGCGTATGCAACGTGAGGAAATCCGCGCGCCGCAGCAGCTCGTCGAGCTCGACCTTCTCAACCTTGAGCGCCGCAGCCCGCTCGGGCGAGAGGAACGGATCGTAGGCGATCACCTGCATCTTGAGGCCGACCGCCCGGTCCGCGACGATGGCGCCGATGTTGCCGCAGCCGATGACGCCGAGCGTCTTGCCCGAAATCTCGACGCCCATGAAGCGGGTCTTCTCCCACTTGCCGGCCTGCGTCGAGCGGTCGGCCGCCGGGATCTGCCGGGCGAGCGCCAGCATCAGCGTGACCGCATGCTCGGCCGTCGTCACCGAGTTGCCGAAGGGCGTGTTCATGACGATGACGCCCTTGGCGGTTGCGGCCTTGACGTCGATGTTGTCGACGCCGATGCCGGCGCGGCCGACGACCTTGAGCTTCATCGCGGCGCCGAGCACCTTATCGGTGATCTTCGTCGCCGAGCGGACCGCGATGCCGTCGTAGTCGGGCGCGGCGGCAAGCAACTCCTCTTTCGAGAGTCCGGTTCGGACATCGGCCACGACACCGTTGGCGGCGAACACTTGGACGGCCTGTGGCGAGAGCTCGTCGGCGATGAGAACGCGGGGTGCTGCGGTCTTGGCGGTGGTTGCGGATTTGGCCATGTCACACGCTCCCGGTTTCGGTGGCGTACGCCCAGTCGAGCCACGGCGTCAGCGCTTCCAGATCGGAGACCTCGACCGTCGACCCGCACCAGATGCGTAGGCCCGGCGGCGCATCGCGATAGGCGCCGATATCGTAAGCCGCCCCCTCGGCTTCGAGCCGCGCGGCGATCGCTTTGCCGAGCGCGGCCTGCTTCTCGGGCGCGACATGGGCCGCGTCGAACGTCAGGCACACGGACGTGTTCGAGCGCGTGCTCGGGTCTGCCGCGAGATGTTTGATCCACGGCGTCTTCGCGACCCAGCGATCGATCACTGCGGCGTTTGCATCGGCCCGCGCGATCAGCGCCTTAAGGCCACCGATCCGCTCCGCCCAGCGAAGCGCATCGAGATAGTCCTCGATCACGAGCATCGACGGCGTGTTGATGGTCTCGCCCTCGAAGATGCCTTGGATGAGCTTTCCGCCCTTGGCGAGCCGGAAGATCTTCGGCATCGGCCATTTCGGCGTGAAGGTTTCCAGACGCTCCACCGCACGCGGCGAGAGGATCAGCACGCCGTGCTGCGCCTCACCGCCGAGCGCCTTCTGGAACGAGAAGGTCGCGACATCGATCCTTCCCCAGTCCATGGCTTGTGCGAAGGCGGCCGAGGTCGCATCGGCGAAGGTGAGGCCTTTTCTGTCATCGGCGATCCAGTTGCCGTCGGGTACCCGGACGCCCGACGTCGTGCCATTCCAGGTGAAGATCACGTCGCGGTCGAAGTCGACCTTGGAGAGATCGGGCAGCGCGCCATACGGGGCTTCCGTCACGCGCGCGTCGGAGAGCTTGAGCTCCTTGACGATGTCGCTCGCCCAACCCGAGCCGAAGCTCTCCCAGGCGAGCACGTCGATGCCGCGCTGACCCAGCATCGACCACATCGCCGCCTCGAAGGCGCCGGTGTCGGAGGCCGGCATGATGCCGACGCGATAATCCTTCGGCAGCTCGAGCAGCTTGTGGGTCAGTTGAATGGCCTCGGCCAAGCGTGCCTTGCCGGGCTTCGCGCGATGCGAGCGGCCGAGAAGGGCATTGTCGAGGGATTGTGGTGTCCAGCCGGGGCGCTTGACGCAGGGGCCGGACGAGAAAAACGGACGCGCAGGTTTCACCCGCGGACGCGGCAGATCGCTCATGGCGGTCTATCCTTCCAGATAGCTGCCCCTCGGTGGGGAGGGGTGTCCCGCCGTCGTGGATAGGCGCGAACAAGGGCGAGGTCAAGGCGGGAGGGCCATGCCGGACGCGGCAAATGCTGCTGCCGTACGAGGACTCCTTGTCAATCGCGATCGCACTTAGGGCAGACGAAGCTCAACAATCCGTCTACACTTTCATCGCAATGGCCAGTCGAGCGGAAGAGAGCGGGCATGACCATAGCAATCCATATTGTTGCGTTAGAAGATTTGCCGTTCGAACCGGGCTCCGACGAAACCGAGGAGACGGTTTCGATCGAGTCCGAGCCGGACGAAGAGGCGCTCGCTGATGGCGAGAGTGATCCATTTGGCTGGATCGACCTACGAGATTTGCCGAATGGACTTGTTCGGTTGATCGACGGCGATGAAGTTGTCGTCAAGGCCAGCGAGGCGAGCCTCGTCATCTCCTATCCCCTCGCGGTCAATGCGGTTCGACTGATCAAGGCTACAAATGGCAAAGAGTTCACGCGAGCCGAGCTCGTGGCACTGATCGACGAGACCTACCGCGAAATTTATCGTCAGGAGGCGGAGACACAATCATCGCCGACGCCGCCGGTCTCTGAAAGAGGCCAGATTGTCAACCGGCCGGTGAGTGACGGCACCTTCGGAATCAGCATGCACGACCTCGACGATCTCGGCATCGCCGGCATCGACGTCTATCGCATCGATGGGCTTGTCTGGCTCGACCCAGTCATGGAGAGTTGAGGCGACGCGGGCGGGGTCAAGGCGGAGCGTCAGTCTGTTGAAGCAGCCGCCTCTTGGAATTGGGCCTCGTAGCGATCGCCGTCGATCAACCACGTGAAGCTGCCGCCGCCGTGCAGGTGCGCGAACCGGCCATTGCCGGTTGCCATGTCCCAGGTGCCGCTGCCGGAAACGAAACCATCGTCGCGCCGGAATGTGACGACACCGGTGAAAGCCTGAGTGCATGTCGATCCGTCGCCGAGCATGAAGATGTGCGTGCCGGTGAACGGCTCCGAATCGGTCCCCATGTCGATCGTCTCGACGCCGGCGTACGTGCCCTGCTCGCCGTTCGCGAACGCGACGCGGCCGTTGAAAAGGGCGAGCACGACGGTCCGCCCGCCAGCCTTGCCTGGGCCAGCGGCCTCGTGCCAGACCGTCTCCCCGATCTGGCGGCCCGTCATGAAACCGCGGTCGGCCATGCTCATCTCCCGGTGCTCGCATACATCATCCGCGAAACGGCACTTTACTGGAAGTCTTGCGTGCGTGGCAGTCGTGGCCGGCCGGCTTCTACGTAGTTTCTTCGGCGTACATAGGGGCAAATCCGGATAGCGCCGCGCTGAAATCTGCGACAGAACTGCGACGCTCGCTGTCTCCCCCAGGGGTCTCCACAGCGGGTCTTGCCGTGCGGGGGCAGTGTCTCCTTCGGCAATCGGGCCCGGTTCCGGTTCAGCGGGGCGTCCTCTTCAGGCGGCCGGAACCGGGCTTGTCTTCACCCCAGTGCGCTAGCGCCGGAACTCGAGCCGCCGCTTGTAGGGGAGCGGCGACACACGCGGCGCCTGCCGCTTCACCCAATCTGCGATCATGCTCTTCAACGGATCGCGCATCGCCGCCGGGCGGCGGGCTTCGATGTCGACATGCACGAACAGCATCTCCTGCCCGGCGATGAGCTCGCCCGACTCCCGCTCCACGATCAAGAGATCGGTGAGCGTGGCCTTTTCCGAAAGCTCAGAGACGCGGCCGTAGTGATCGAGGGTTTGCCCGAGCAGCGCCTCGTGGAAATACTTCATGTGGCACTCGCTGACGAAGAACGAGCCGCCGTGCCTGTCCTTGTACTCGAGCGACATGCCGAACTTCGGGTGCCACGCATTCGCGGCTTCCTCGAAGAACAGCGAATAGTGCGCGACGTTGACGTGCCCGTTGTCGTCGATCGAGCGCTCGTCGACGATCATCGAATAGACGAGCTCGAAACCGTCCAGCTCGAGTGCCGGCATGTCGTCCCCTTTGAATTGATGCGAGAGGCTACTCGGCCACGGCCTGCGTTTCGCGCTCCTCGTCGCAATGCGCGCGAGTGTCGAAGATCAGATACTCGCTCTTGCCGCCCGCCTTGCTGCACGTCTTCGCAGTGTAGTCGCCCGACGTCGGATGGCCGCTCAGATCGCAGGTGAAGTCCGCCGACTTGAACGTCGCGAGGAGGCCGGCGTCGACCTCGACGCATTTGGTATTTGCCGGGTCTTGGAACCAGTCGAAAGCGTAGTTGCCCTTGAGATCGTCGATGCCATCGGCTGAGGCAACGCCGCCGCTCGCGGCACCGAGGGCCAGGGCTACGACAAACAGTGGAAGGCGGAGCATCGGTACGTCCTTTCGTAGGATGACGGGCGCGCGCACTATGGCGGGGCGCCAAGAGCTCCGCAATTGTGCGCTCGATCCTCAGTAAACCGCGCGTCCGCCCGAGAGGTCGAACGTGAAGGCCGTCGTGAAGCTCGCGGCCGGCGAGACGATCCAGGCGATCATCGCGGCCGCCTCCTCGAGACCGCCGAGCCGCTTCATCGGGATCTTCGCCACCATGTAGTCGATGGTCGCCTGCGGCAGCGCATCGACCATCGGCGTCTGGATCACGGCCGGCGCCAGCGCGTTGATGGTGATGCCGGTCTCTGCGTAGTCCTTGCCCATCGACTTGACGAGACCGATGAGGCCCGCCTTCGTCGCCGAGTAGGCGGCCATGCCGGCGTTGCCGTCCTTGCCGGCGATGGACGCGATGTGAAGGATGCGGCCGTAGTTGTGCTTGAGCATGCCCGGCACGAACGCCTTCGTCAGGATCATCGCGCCGCGCAGGTTGATCTTGTAAACGCGATCGAAGTCGTCGAGGTCGACCTCGTGCGGCTTGATGGCCGTCTTGCCGGTGATGCCGGCGCAATTGACGAGGCCGTGCAGCTGCCCGTGCTTCGCCTCGGCGGCCTTGGCGGCGGCGAAAACGCTCGCATCGTCGGTGACGTCGCAGTGGAGGCCCTCGGCCTTGCCGCCGGCTTTGGTGATCGTGGCGACGGTTTCGGCCGTGCCCTTGTCGTCGCGATCCATGCAGAGGATGGTGACGCCGGCGCGGGCGAGATACTCGGCCGTCGTGCGGCCGATGCCGCTGCCGGCGCCGACGATGGCGACGCGATAGGGAAGGGTGGGGAACAGGTTCGTCATCTCGATCCTCGCTCTCTCGACTGGCGTCATTTCGGCTGGATGGGGCTGACGCGTCAAGGCGGCCACGGGCTCCCTAGGCCCCGCCGGCCGTGACATACTGAGCAGCGGCAGTGGAGATCACCTATGCAGGCCTTGCAGATCGGCGACGTCACCATCGCGAGCTTGATCGAGCGCGACGGCCCGTGGCGGCGGCCGGAGGATTTCTTCATCGGCTACGATGCCGGGATCGCGCGGGCGCATTTGGAAACGCTGGACCCGATCGTCTTCGACGCGGCCTCGGGACGGATGATCATCACCTACCAGACCTTCGTCGTAAGAACGCCGCGCCACCTCGTGCTCATCGACACCTGCACCGGCGAGGACAAGGGCTATGCGGCGCCGCTCGACTTCCCGAAGCAGCCGTGGCGCCGGGCGTTCGATGCGGCGGGTCTGACGCCCGAGGCCATCACGCACGTCTTCTGCACGCATCTGCATTTCGACCACACGGGCTGGAACACGCGGCTCGAGAACGGCCGCTGGGTGCCCACGTTTCCGAATGCAAAGTACATCTTTCATCGTGACGAGTACGCGCATTGGGAGCGCGTGGCGGCCACCGGCGACAAGCCGCCGGGGCCGTCACCTGACAGCGCCTGGACTTACAACTGCCGTCCGATTGTCGAGGCCGGGCAAGCCCTGCTCGTCGGCGATGGCTTTGCGCTCGACGAGACGTTCCGGCTGGTCCCATCGCCCGGTCATTCGCCGCATCACTGCTGCGTGGAGATCACCTCGAAGGGGCAGACCGCGATCGTCACTGGCGATCTGATGCATCATGCCTTCCAGGTTCGCGAGCCCCAATGGTCGACGGTGTTCGACAGCGATCCGGCGGAGGCCGCACGCTCGCGGCGCAGGTTTTTCGCCGAGACGGCGGATACGGCGAAGATCGTTCTGCCGATCCATTTCCCGGCGCCGACGGCCGGCCGGCTCGTGGCGACGCCGCGCGGGTTCGACTATGTTTTCCGGCGGTGAACAGAGAAGGTGGCTTCGCCCTGAACCGTAGGGCGCAATAGCGTTGCAGCGTATTGCGCCGCAACGACCTGGATCCGGGCTGCTGGCGTGGCGCAATACGCCCGAAGGGGGCTATCGCGCCCTACGCCACGACCATCTTCGCACTGAACCGTAGGGCGGACTGAGCCCGGACTTGATCCGGGGGAAGTCCGCCGCCGCAGACATCGTGCGTGTGGCGGCGGGCTTCGCATTCGCTCAACCCGCCCTACGCCGCCACCATCTTCGCGAGCTGGCGCACGAGCGTCCGAGACGCCTTTAACCGCTCCTCAGGCTTCTCCCAATCGCCCTTGACGACGAGCTTGCCATCGGGCGTCAGCCGCATCGTGTCGGCGTTCTTCTGCACCAGCGCGATCAGCGCCGCCGGATTGGCGAAGGTCTTGCCGCGGAAGGCGAGCGAAGCGCCCTTCGGTCCCGCATCGATCTGCGCGACGTTCGCCTTGCGGCACAGGCCCTTGATCTCGACGATCTCGAGCAGGTCGCGCACCTCGTCGGGTGGAGGGCCGAAGCGGTCGACCAGCTCGGCCGCGAAGTCGTCGATGGCTGGACGGTCGTCGAGAGAGGCCAGACGCCGGTAGAGTCCGAGCCTGAGCTCGAGATCCGTGACGTAGCTTTCGGGGATGAGCACCGCGGTGCCGATCGAGATCTGCGGGCTCCACTGATCCTCGATCTCGTGCTCGGTGCCGCCCTTGAGCATGGCGACCGCCTCTTCGAGCATCTGCTGATAGAGCTCGAAGCCGACCTCGCGGATGTGACCCGACTGCTCGTCGCCGAGCAGGTTGCCGGCGCCGCGAATGTCGAGGTCGTGCGAGGCGAGCGCGAAACCGGAGCCAAGCGTATCGAGCGATTGCAATACCTTGAGGCGCCGCTCCGCCGTCGGCGTCAGCTTTTGCCCGGCGGGCAAAGTGAAATAGGCGTAGGCGCGCACCTTCGAGCGGCCGACGCGGCCGCGCAGCTGATAGAGCTGGGCCAGCCCGAACATGTCGGCGCGATGCACGATCAGCGTGTTGGCGCGCGGAATGTCGAGGCCTGACTCGACGATCGTCGTCGAGAGCAGCACGTCGTAGTCGCCGTCGTAGAAGGCGTTCATGACGTCGTCGAGCATGCCCGGTGCCATCTGGCCGTGGGCGCGGGTGACTTTGAGCTCAGGGACCACCTCGCGCAGGAATTCCGCCACCTCGTCCAAATCGGAGATGCGCGGCACGACATAGAAGCTCTGGCCGCCGCGTAGGCGCTCACGCAACAGCGCATCGCGCAGGATGACCGGATCGAAGGGCGTCACGAAGGTGCGGACGGCGAGCCGATCGACCGGCGGTGTCGTGATGAGCGACAGCTCGCGCACACCGGTCAAGGCAAGCTGCAACGTGCGCGGGATCGGCGTCGCCGACAGCGTCAGCACGTGCACGTCCTCGCGCAGCTGTTTCAGGCGCTCCTTGTGCTTGACGCCGAAGTGCTGCTCCTCGTCGATGACGAGAAGTCCCAGATCCTTGAAGGCGATCGCATTGCCGAGCAGCGCATGTGTGCCGATGACGATGTCGATCTTGCCCTCGGCAAGATCGGGTTTCATGGCGTTGATCTCTTTCTGCGAGACGAGCCGCGAGGCTTGCGCGATGCGCACCGGCAGCCCCTTGAAGCGCTCGGTAAACGTCTTCGTGTGCTGGCGCGCCAAGAGCGTCGTCGGCACGACGACGGCGACTTGCTTGCCGGCCATCACCGCGATGAACGCCGCGCGTAGCGCCACCTCCGTCTTGCCGAAGCCGACGTCGCCGCAGATGAGACGGTCCATCGGCCGGCCGGCGCCGAGATCCTCGGCGACAGCCTGGATCGCCGCCTCCTGGTCCTCCGTCTCCTGATAGGGGAAGCGTTGCGCGAACTCGTCACCGAGACCTGAGCTGAGCACGAGCTCGGGCGCCTTCTTGAGGAGGCGGGCCGCTGCAACCTTGATGAGCTCGTTGGCGATCGCGCGAATGCGCGTCTTCAAGCGGGCCTTGCGCGCCTGCCACGCGGCACTGCCGAGCTTGTCGAGAACGACGCTGTCTGACTCGCTGCCGTAGCGCGAGAGCAGCTCGATGTTCTCGACCGGTAGATAGAGCCGGTCGCCGCCGAGATATTGCAGCTCGAGGCAATCGTGTGGCGCGCCGAGCGCAGTGATCGTGCGGAGCCCCGTGAACCGCCCGATGCCGTGATCGACGTGTACGACGAGGTCGCCGACGGAAAGGCTCGCGGCCTCGGTCAGCACGTCGGAGGCCTTCCGCGCCTGCCGCCGCGGGCGGACGAGACGATCGCCGAGCACGTCCTCTTCTGCGATCAGCGCGAAATCGGGCGCCTCGATACCGTGCTCGAGGCCGAGCACCGCGAAGCCCGCTGTATCCTTGGCGAGCTTGAGGACCTCCGGCCAGTTCTCGACCTTGGCGATCGGCTCGAGCTTGTGCTCCGTCAACAAGTGCGCGAGCCGCTCGCGAGCGCCAGGCGACCAGGAGGTCAGGATGACGCGCTTGCCGGCCGCCTGCAGCGTACGGATGTGCCCGACGACGGCATCGAACACGGTCGCCCCATCGCCCTGCCGCTCGGCCGCGAAGTTGCGCCCGACCTTGCCCTTGAGGGAGACGGAGGTCGCGCCCGGCGCCGCCGGCGCCTCGAACGGCGACAGCCGCCGCACTGGATGCGAGGCGAGCAACGCCTTCCATTCGGCGTCGCTCAGATAGAGCCGATCCGGTGGCAGCGGATTGTAGGGCGGCGCGCCGAACGTCGTCTGCTCCAGGCCATCGATGCGCGCCTCGTAGTGCTCGGTGATCTGCTCCAGGCGATCCTTGACCGCGTCGTCCGTTAAATGATCGAGCACGAGGCTCGCGCCCGGAAGATAGTCGAGAAGCGTGTCGAGGCTATCGTGAAACAGCGGCAGCCAATGTTCCAGGCCCGGAAAGCGCTGACCCGCGCTCACCGCCTCGTAGAGCGGGTCATCGCGCGTGACGGCGCCGAACAGCTCGATGTAGCGGGTGCGGAAGCGTGAGATCGAGGCCTCGCCGAAGCTCGCCTCGCTGACGGGCAAGAGATTGGCGCGATTGACCGACTTCGAGGTGCGCTGCGTTTCGGGATCGAAAGGCTTGATGGTCTCGATAGTATCGCCGAAGAAGTCGAGACGCACCGGGCTTGTGCGGCCGGGTGGAAAGAGATCGACGATGTGGCCGCGGGCCGCGTACTCGCCGCGCTCCATGACCGTCGAGGTATTGACGTAGCCGGCGATCTCGAGGCTGCGCCGGAGCTCGCCCATGTCGAGCCGCTGATCGGGCGCCAGCACCTTTGCCGTCTCGCGCAGGAATTTGCGCCCTGGAACGCGCTGCAGCACCGCGTTGACGGTCGCGAGCACGACCATCGGTTTGTCGCGCTTCATGAGGCCGAGCCGCGCCAGCGCGGCCACGCGGCGGGCGACGAGATCGGCGCCAGGCGAGACGCGGTCGTAGGGCACGCAGTCCCAGGCCGGGAAGGTGACGATCTGCAAATCTGGCGCGAAGAACTTGAGCGCGGCCTCCGCCGTCTCCAGCCGCCGGTCGTCGCGCACGACGTGCAGCACCGGATGCGACGCGCCGCCCTCCGCCGCGATCCCCGCGACGACGAGTGCATCGAGGCCTTCCGGGGCACCGGAGAGTGTGATTTCGCGTGGCGTGTCGAGGGTCGCGGTCATGGGGTGCCGGCCGCAACCGTGTAGGGGCGACCGGCGGTCGCCCGGCTATCCGCGACCGGGAGGAAATGGCTGCGGCAAGAGGCGGGCGACCGCCGGTCGCCCCTACAAGAGGACGATGCCAATCGCGCTGCACCGAAGCTGATAGAGTCATCTCTCACCCCAATCCATGATACCGGCGCAGATCGCCAATGAGCGCCGCGTACGCCGGCTCGATCACCGCGCCAGCGGCGAGAATCCAATCCTGCACGTCCGGATCGGGCAACGCACACAGCGCCTCGAACAGATCGACCTCGGCCGCTGTCATCTGACGAAGCTTCGCCTCCGCATAACGCCCGAGCAGCCAGTCCATCTCCTTGGTGCCGCGATGCCGTGCGCGATAGAGCAATCGCTTCAACCGCGTCTCCGGGTCCTCGCTCGCCATGGGATAGGCCTTCGCTTCGTCTTGACGCGCGGGAGCGCGCTCGTCAGGGTCGGGGCCGTCCTATAGCCCCCGGGCGCGCTGCTGTCAGCTGCCCGGCCCCCGCAGAGATCGTGCGCTCGCCATGTCCGCCTCATCGCCAGGCCGTCCCGACGCGCTGAGTCCGGTCTTTGCGAGCGTGCAGAGCCTCGAGGGCATCGGGCCTAAGCTGCTGCTCCTCGTCAAGAAGGCGCTCAATCTCCCGGCCGCCGTCGCCGAGCCCCGGATCATGGATCTGCTCTGGCACATGCCGACGGGCGTCGTCGATCGCCGGGCGCAACCGGTGCTCGCCCAAGCGGTGCCCGGCACGATCGCGACCGTCAAGGTCCGCATCCTCAAGCACCGCGCCCCGCCCCGCAACAGCAAGGCGCCCTATACCGTCCAGGCCGAGGACGACACCGCCCGCCTCGACATCGTCTTCTTTCACGCCGATCCGCGCTTCGTCGAGCGCATGCTGCCGGCGGGCGAGGTGCGCCTCGTCAGCGGGCGCATCGAGCAGTACGGCGAGAAGCTGCAGATGATGCATCCGGACTACGCCGTCGCCGAGGCCGATGCGGCGAGCCTGCCGCTGCTCGAGCCGGTCTATCCGTTGGTGGCCGGGCTTTCGGGCAAGACGGTGCTGAAGGCCATTCGCCGCGCGCTCGACCGCGTTCCGGAGCTGCCGGAATGGCTTGACCCGGCCTACGTCGCCGAGCAGCAGGCGCCGCCGTTCAAGGCCGCGTTGACGGGCCTGCATCGCCCCTCCGAGCCCGGTGACGTGACGCCGCAGAGCCGCTTCTGGCGGCGTCTTGCCTTCGACGAGTTGCTCGCCGGGCAACTCGCGCTCGGCCTCGTCCGGCAGGCGTCGCGCAACGTGCGCGGACGCAGCGTCGTCGGGGATGGCGGCGTGCGCGCACGTATCGAGGCGGCGCTGCCGTTTGCGCTGACGGGCTCGCAGAAGAGCGCGCTCACGGAGATTGCCGCCGATCTCGAAGCCCCGCACCGCATGTTGCGCCTGCTGCAAGGCGACGTCGGCTCGGGCAAGACCGTGGTGGCGCTCATGGCCATGGCGCAGGCGATCGAGGCCGGGGCGCAAGCGGCCCTCATGGCGCCGACGGAGGTGCTTGCCCGCCAGCACATGGAGACGATCGAGCCGCTCGCGACGAAAGCCGGCCTGCGCGTCGGCATCCTCACCGGCCGCGAGAAGGGCAAGGCGCGCAAGGAGACATTGGCGCGGCTCGCCGAGGGCGCGATCGACATTCTCGTCGGCACGCATGCGCTGTTCCAGGACGAGGTTCAATTCAAGGATCTGGCGCTCGCCGTCATCGACGAGCAGCACCGCTTCGGCGTGCAGCAGCGCCTCGCCTTGCAGGCCAAGGGCGGGCCCTACGGTGCCAATGTCCTCTTCATGACGGCAACGCCGATCCCGCGTACGCTTTTGCTCACCCACTACGGCGACCTTGACGTCTCGAAGCTCACCGAGAAGCCGGCGGGACGCAAGCCCGTGACGACGGTCGCGATCCCGACCGAGCGCATGGAGGAGGTAATCGGCGGCCTGAAGCGCGCGTTGCAGCAGGGCGCGCAGATCTACTGGGTCTGCCCACTGGTCGAGGACACGGGCAAAAGCGAGCTTGCCGCAGCGGAAGAGCGCGCCGCGCATCTGCGCCAGCATTTCGGCGAGGGTTCGGTCGGCGTCGTGCACGGGCAGATGGCGGGGGCTGAGAAGGACCGCGTCATGGCGACATTCTCGGGCGGTGACCTGAAGCTGCTCGTCGCGACGACCGTCATCGAGGTCGGCGTCAACGTGCCGAACGCCTCCGTGATGGTGATCGAGCACGCGGAGCGGTTCGGCCTGGCGCAGTTGCACCAGTTGCGCGGACGCGTCGGTCGCGGCAGCCGGCAGTCGAGCTGCATTCTCCTATACCAGGGTCCGGTCGGCGAGGTGGCGAAGGCCCGGCTCGAGATGATGCGCGCGACCGAGGACGGCTTTCAGATCGCCGAGGAGGACTTGCGCCTGCGCGGCGGCGGCGAGGTGCTCGGCACGCGCCAGTCGGGTGTCCCAGAGTTCCGCGTCGCAAACGTGCCCAATTTCTCCGACCTGCTCCGGATCGCCCGCGACGACGCCCGGCTGATCCTCGACCGCGACCCGAGGCTGACGGGTCCAAGGGGCGAGGCGCTGCGGATGCTGCTGTATCTGTTCGATTGCGACGAGGCGGTGCGGTTGTTTCGGGGAGGGTAGGGGCGCGATCGAAGTGGAGCGCAAGCCCCTTCCCCACTGTCATGCCCGCGAAGGCGGGCACCCAGGCAATCAATATTGAGAACGGATGTTGCCGCTAGGCTGGGCGACCGTGGGTCGGAATTCTGTCGAGGTCGGGAGCGTCATGCCAAGACACACTTGGCTAGGCGACCGCCTGCGCGGCCGTGACGGTGATGGATAGCAGATAGTTAGGCCAGGCTTTTCTACAGACTTCCAATCGGCCAAGCTGCAGCAAAGCAGAACGCGCCATGAGTGGGAATCGGTGTGACCATCGTGCGCTACTGTTTGAAGCAGTTATCCCTGTGCCAGGCGAGGAAATGCGGATGTGGCCGATCTGCAGCCCGGACCGGCGAGATTGCCATCCCGCTTGAGTTTATGAATTCTTGGACGCTTGAAACGTCATTCACATGACGAGAGACTAGGATTGTAAGATCGTCCGCAAGGCTGATGAGGCCACGGTCGAACATCCAATGGGCGGTCCCGGATAGAGCTAAGCCATTGTGAACGGTGTCGGGGCCGTTCTGCTGTACGGGACGTATATGAGCTGCATCCACCTCCGCACGACCGCCACCGTTGATGAATTTCAACCCTGAGATCGCGCAACGCTGATCATAAGCGCGAAGTATGATTCTGCGAAACACACGATCGCGCACTACCCGTGATGTGAGTTGTTGCACTCGGTCTCGGAGTTGCTCAGACAGGAAAGGCGATTGTTCGTCCTCCTCAAAGCCTGGCGTGATTTTGTGAACCTCGAGGCGAGGTAGAACAGGCTCCTGGTCGTCAACGCCGTGTTCAACGATTCGTCGGAAATCATCGGCAGATATTGGGCGAACTGCGGACTGTGCTCGTCCTGAAAGCTTGCCACGCTCATTTAGCAGGCCGCGCTCAGGTAGACCCTCAACTCCGTTGAACGGGACATGGTGCGAAAACTCTAAATACGACCCAGGTTCTATGAGTGCCAGATACATGTTGGGAGCTTTGGGATCAGGAATAATCTCACCCACTCGCGCAATCGCAAAATAGCCGCGCGTTTCCGGAACTTTCGTGGGTTCAAGGTAGACAACCCAATCGCCAACGCTGCCGCTGGCCCGGCTCAGGTACTGCTTTGGGAACTGGTATTGCTCCGCAGGGCTGTCGTCGTAAATCGAGTCAGCTCGATGCATGAAAACGCAGTAACTCATGCGTGCAAGCCAATCCGTCGCAACTCAGTCTAATGCCTCTCCAAAAACACCGGCCTCAACACACCGTCTCTCCCCGCCTTGAACAGCTGCTTCACTTGCGGATGCCGGAGCGGCTTGCCGGAGGTGTCGGGGACGAGGTTCTGCTCGCTCACATACGCGATGTACTCGGTCTCGGCGTTCTCGGCGAGCAGGTGGTAGAAGGGCTGGTCCTTCCTGGGGCGGATGTCCTCGGGGATCGACTGCCACCACTCCTCGGTGTTGGCGAACACCGGATCGATGTCGAATACGACGCCGCGGAAGCCGTAGACGCGGTGCTTGACGACATCGCCCAGGCCATATTGCGCGGCGCGCTGACGCGACGGCGTCTCGGCGCGTGCCCGCACCCGCTTCTCAGCCTTCGCCGGCGGCTTCTCGCCCTTGACCTCGACGCGGGGCGGCAGCTGCTCGGCGAGCTTGCGCGCCACGCCCGCGACCGCCGAGCGCACGGGGCTGGGCTTCGCCGAAGCCTCTGCTGCGTTCGCTGCGCCGGCCTTTGTCCGCGCCGGCGTCACCTTCACCGTCACGATCCGGCGCTTCGCCGCAGGTTTGCTGTCGTCCGTCATGTCATCTCACCTTCTTCACTCTCACCCGCACGCCGCGTTGTCCGAGCAGCGCATACCCTCGCCGCTTCGAAGCGCTTCGTGCGCCGCCCGAGTGCCCCCGACAAAGAGGCGCCCATGTGACGAGCCCGCGCGACACGCGCGCGCAAGCTCGTAGCCAAACTAAAGTCCATAGTCCGCGGCACGCTTGGGATCGCGCTTGGCGACCTCGCGCGCCAGATCCACCACCACCTTCGCCTGTTTCCAGGTGGCGTCGTCCTGCATCTTGCCGTCGATCATCACGGCGCCCGTGCCGTCGGGCATGGCGTCGAGGATGCGCTTGGCGAACTTGACCTCGGCCACATCCGGCGAGAACACCCGCTTGGCGATGTCGATCTGCGATGGGTGCAGCGTCCAGGCGCCGGCGCAGCCCATCAGGAAAGCGTTGCGGAATTGCGCCTCGCAGGCGGCAGCGTCCGAGAAGTCGCCGAACGGACCGTAGAAGGGTTTCAGGCCGTAGGTCGCGCAGGCATCCACCATGCGGGCGACGGTGTAGTGCCACAGATCCTGCTGCATGAAGGCGCGCGCGGCGGTAGCGTTCGCCGGATCGGGATCGGCGAGCACGCCGTAGCCCGGATGGCCGCCGCCGACGCGCGTCGTCTTCATGGCACGGGAGGCCGCGAGATCGGCCGGCCCCAAGCTCATGCCATGCATGCGAGGAGACGCGCCGGCGATCGCCTCGACATTGGCGACGCCCTCGGCGGTTTCGAGCAGGGCGTGAATCCCAATCGGCCGCTTGATCTGATGCTTGGCCTCGAGCTGCGCCAGCAGCTGATCGAGATAGTGGATGTCCCACGGTCCCTCGACCTTGGGCAACATGACGACATCGAGCTTGTGCCCGGAGGCTGGGATGATCGTCATGAGATCATCCAGCGCCCAGGGCGAGTTCAGCGCGTTCATGCGGATCCAGAAACCGGTCGCGCCGAAGTCGTGCGCGTTGGCCATGGCGACGACGCCCTGCCGTGCGGCGTCCTTGGCGTCGGCCGGAATTGCGTCTTCGAGATTACCGAGCACGACGTCGACGGTGGGGATCAGCTCGCCGAGCTTGGCGCGAATCTTTTCCAGGTGTGGCGGCACGAAATGGATCATGCGCTCGAGGCGCGCCGGTCGCTCGCGCACCGGTGCGGGCGCACCGATGGCGAGCGGCGCAAAGAAGCGATGTGGCGTGCGGCTGGTCATCTGGTCGTGTCGGTCCCCAACGTTGCCCCGACTCTAGGGCCCGAGGCGGTGACGTCAAGGCAAGGGGGACACATTTCGGGCGGACCGTGTTAGCCTGCCACGCAGTGCGATCGAGGGATCGCGCGTATGCGTTCGAGGAGCGTCGATTGAGCATGGTGCCATCGAGACCGAGCCGCCGGATGGTCCTCGCAGGCGTGGGTGGCCTCACGGCCTTCATCGCGAGTCCGGAGCACGCGAACGCGGGCGGCGATCGGCCGGTGATCGCCTTTTTCCGAAGCTCTCCCGCGGGGCCGTTCGCGCACATCGTCGAGGCGTTCCGCGCCGGTGTCGCGGAGGAGGGACTCGTCGAGGGTGAAAGCGTCGACATCGCCTATCATTGGGGCGACAACAAGCTCGACCGCCTGCCTGCGATGGCTGAGGCGATCGTCGAAAGCGGCGCCGCCGTGATCGTCGGCAACAGTCTCGCCATCGAGGCGGTGAGAGCGCACTCCGACCGTGTGCCCATGGTGTTCGTGCTGGCGGAGGATCCGATCGCGGCCGGGATGGTCGACAATCTGGCTTCGCCGTCGGGCAACATCACCGGCGTGACGTTCTATGGCGGCGGACAGCTCGCGGCCAAGCGCGCCGAGCTGCTGATGGAGATCGCTCCCTCAGCGAAGCGGATTGCGCTGCTCCTGGACCCCAACTATGCGGGCTCGGACCCGGCGCGGGAAGGGGCCGAAACGCTGCTGCGTCCTCTGGGCATCGAGATCGTCGCGGCAGAGGCCGCCAAGCCAGAGGCGCTCGAGGCGACATTCGCCGGGATCGTCGCGGCGAAGGCCGATGCGCTGTTGGTCGGCGGCAGCCCGATGCAGACCAGCCAGCGCAAGAAGATCATCGCATTCGCGGCCGCGCATCGTCTGCCGGCCGTCTACGATCAGAAGGATTACGTGACCGACGGCGGCTTGATCAGCTACGGTGCGAGCTTCGCCACCGCCTACCGGCAGGCCGGCGTCTACGCGGCGCGCATCGTGCGGGGTGCGAAGACGGCCGAGCTTCCGGTCTTGCGGCCCTCGACCTATGAGCTCGTTGTGAACGTCGTGACGGGCAAGGCGCTCGGTATCGAAATTCCGAACGCCGTGCTGCTGAGAGCCGACGAGGTCATCGAGTAGGCGCAGCCGTTGCCCCAGCGATTGGCCGCCGCAAGCGGCATCCGGCGAGGCAGCTTAGGCGCTGGTCCACATTGTCTTCTCGACGAAGGAGCGGCAATCGATGTCGAGTGCATCGGTGACGGACGCGATGACGTCGTAGGGCCAGAGGGTTAGGCAATCGCCGATCTCGAACGCGGCGGCGCCCGGCGTCTCGATGCCGACCCGATTGGCGAAGGTCTCCAGCGTCAGCCCGCGCGCCTCACGCAAGAGCTTGACCGTCTCGCCAGCTGTGCGGCGCGCGACGATGCGCTCGCAATCGGACGCCGGAATGTAGGCGATGAGATCGATGTCGAGCAGCCGGCAGGCCGTCATGACGGTCGCGAACGGCGTGACGGTGCGCCATTCGTCCTCGTGGGTCTCGAGGTCGTAGAGGCTCATTGCGGAGAGACCGAGGATGTGAGCGAGCCGTTGCGCGGTCAGGCCGCTGGCGGAGCGGCGTGTCCGTAGCATGTCGTGGAGTTGGAAAAGTGGCATCCGATCTCGGGCTTCCGGGCCAATTGAGGCGTTACGCCGGCTTTGTTAGCATGACCGCATGTCCACAACACCCATAGCCAAGCTCGTCGTCCGATCGTTCGCCGTCTCGCTCGACGGCTACGGCGCGGGGCCGGATCAGAATTTGCAGAGTCCGCTCGGTGTTGGGGGCGAGGCGCTGCACGGATGGCTCATCGGGACGCGCACGTTCAAGAGGCTGTTCGGCCAGGAGGGCGGCGCGACCGGGCCCGACGACGACATGGCGGCGCGTGGCTTCGAGAACATCGGCGCCTGGATCCTAGGCCGCAACATGTTCGGGCCGGTGCGCGGCCCCTGGCCCGACGAGAGCTGGCGTGGCTGGTGGGGCGAGGAGCCGCCGTATCATTGTCAGGTCTTCGTGCTGACGCACCATCCGCGCCCACCGCTCGTCATGGAGGGCACGACGTTCCACTTCGTCACGGACGGCATCGCGGCGGCGCTCGATCGGGCGCGGGCTGCGGCGGGAGATAAGGATGTCCGCCTCGGTGGCGGCGTCGCGACGATCCGCCAATACGCTGAAGCCCGCCTCATCGACGAGATGCATCTGGCGGTGTCGCCGGTGCTGCTCGGCGCCGGCGAGAGCCTGTTCGCCGGCCTCGATCTGCCGAAGCTCGGCTACCGGGTGCGCGAGACGATCACGACGCCGATGGCGACGCATGTGGTGTTGGGGCGGTAGGTATCACGCCCCCTCGACCACCAGCACCGTCCCCTTCACCGCCGTCACGCGCACGCGCTTGCCGGCGTCGAGGTCGGGGCCTTCCGCCGACCACAGCGTATCGCCGACGCGCAGCTTGCCGCGGCCTTCGGCGATCGGCTCCTCCAATACGAAGGTCTTACCGACATACTGCTGGCCGCGCAGGTTCAGGCTGGACTGATCGCTCACCTGCTCGGTGTAGGGGAAGAGCTTGCGTCCGATCAGCACCGAGGCGATGGCCGCCACCGCGAAGATCAGCGCCTGTGCCAGCAGCGAGACGTCGAAGGCCATGGCGAGCAGGCCCACGACGGCGGCGGCGACGCCGAACCACATCAGGAACACGCCTGGCGCGAACACCTCGAGGATGAAGAGGAGGCCCGCGGCGATGAGCCAGTTCCAGGGACCGAGGTCAGCGAGGAAGGACATGGGCGTTACCTGAATACGTTGTGGCCTGGATCTTAGGTGGGGTTAGACCCGCCGGGTCTAACCCCAGTTCAAGGCGTTTGGCATTTCCCCTCGAGAGGGACGCAAGCTCCACTACCGCTCCGTTCCACCCCACGGCGAGGTCGTGACGCCGCGCGTCGCCGGGGGTGAGGTCGGCGACGAGCCGTTCGTGCCTTTCGGTCCGAAGGCTTCGCCGGTGATCTGCGCCAGACCTGCGAGCGAACCGATGACGGATGAGGCCTCCAGAGGCATCATGATGACCTTCTGGTTCGGCGCCGAGGCGAGCGCCTCCAGTGCCTTCACGTAGTTGTTGGCAACGAAGTAGTTGATGGCTTGGACGTTGCCGTTGGCGATCGCGCTCGAGACGAGCTCGGTTGCCTTCGCTTCGGCTTCCGCCGCACGCTCGCGAGCCTCGGCGTCCTTGAAGGCGGCCTCGCGGCGGCCCTCGGCAGCGAGCACGGCGGCCTGCTTCTCACCTTCGGATTTCAGGATCTGCGCTTGCCGCAAACCCTCGGCTTCCAGGATCTGGGCGCGCTTCTCGCGTTCAGCCTTCATCTGGCGCGCCATCGAGTCGACCAGATCGCGCGGCGGCTCGATGTCCTTGATTTCGATGCGCGTGACCTTGACGCCCCAGGGCTGGGTCGCGTCGTCGATGACCTGCAACAGGCGCGCGTTGATCTTGTCGCGATGCGATAGCAGCTCGTCCAGGTCCATCGAGCCCATGACGGTGCGGATGTTGGTCATCGTGAGATTGACGATCGCCTGCTGGAGATCGTTGACCTCGTAGGCGGCCTGTGCGGCATCCAGCACCTGATAGAAGGCCACGCCGTCGACACGCACCATGGCGTTGTCGCGGGTGATGACCTCCTGGCTCGGGATGTCCATCACCTGCTCCTTCATGTTCATGCGGTACCCGACCCGCTCCATGAAGGGCACGAGGATATGCAACCCGGGCTGCAGCGTGCGTGTGTAGCGCCCGAAGCGCTCGACGGTGAGGTTGGAGCCCTGCGGTACGACCTTGATGGTCGACCACAGCGCGACGCCCACAAGCACGACCAGTACGAGGACGAAGATGTCGAGGCCACCCATGAGCGTGTCTCCCCTTTGAGCACCCGGCTCTCATGTGGTGAGCGAATCGGGCGATTGCCACTGGCGGACAAGACTTCAGTTATGAAGGTAAAGGAAAAATTCATTCCTCTCCGTGGGTTGCCCTCAAGGCTTGCCGCTCTGGGTCGGGGCAATCGCGACGGCGATGAGCCGCCAACTTCCCGCGACCGCGCGAAACGTCAGATCGAAGTTGATGCGCAGAGGCCGCGTCGGCATGTACCCTTTCAAGCGCAGCGTGCCATCGGTCGCAACGGCCGCCGGTGCCGCCAGATGTGGCTCGAAGAGCACGGCGGGGCCGAGCGCGACATTCATGCGGCGGTAGCCCGCAAATGCCTCCGCCAGCGCGGCCGGTGACGTCGTCGCCTGGAGCTCGGGAGCGGCGAGGTCGCGGAGCACGCTGTAGTTCCCCGTCGTGTTCGCCTGATCGAGCGCCATCAGCGCCGAGTAGATGAGGATCGCCTGGCCATGCCGGTCGGGTGGAGACATCTGTTGTGCGGCGTGAGCCGGCGCGGGCGGTAGAGCGGCGCCGAGGACGAGCGGGGCCAGGATCGCGAGTTTACGCAACTGCATTGTATTGCTCCTCACCATGCGAGTGTCACGCCGGCGCGGCCGCCGACATTGCCCGTATCCGTGCCGATGCCGAGGCCGCCCGAGACGTAAATGTTCTTGTCGAGCCGGCCTGCCGCCCCGAAGGCGAGCGCGTTAGAGCCGTCGAAATGGCCGTAGTCGAACGACATGGCGAAGTTCGAGTCGGAGGGCAGCAACGAGGCGCCCGACAGCGCGAAGGCCATGGCGATGCCTTCGGTGTTCGTATCGATCTGGCTCTGCATCTTGCTGTAGTCGGTGTTGATCGCGTCGACACGGGCGTTGGTGTCGGCGACGTCGTCGTGCAAGCCGGCAATGTCGGCGTCGTGGCCATCGGCGCGCTTGTCGAGGGTCGCGATTTCTTTCGTGTGCCGGTTGATGATCTTCGTGTGGCTGCTCGTGACTGACTTTAGCGCGTTGATATCGGTGCGGTTCTGCGTGATGCGCGTCTCGTGATTGCCGAGCGTCGTGTTGATGTTGGTGATCGACGTCGAATGTCCACCGACGGTCGTCTCGAGATTGTCGATGTCGGTTCTATTCTGCGTGATGCGGGCTTCGTGATTGGCGGAGGTCGTTTCGAGCGACGCGATGTCGGTGTCATGTTGGTCGACGCGGCCGTCGAGGGTAACGATGTCGGTGTCGTGTTGGTCGACGCGGCCGTCGAGGGTAGCGATGTCGGTGTCGTGCTGGTCGACGCGTCCATCGAGAGTGGCGATATCGGTGTCGTGCTGGTCGACGTGTCCATCGAGAGTGGCGATGTCGGTATCATGCTGGTCGACGCGCGTGTCGAGCACGGAGACATCGGCCTGCAACGTGGCCACGTCTCCCTCGACAGCGGTCAGCCGGACCTCATGATCGGCCGCAGTCGTCTGCAGGGCGAGGATTTGGGTGTCGTGCGCATCGACCCGCGCATCGAGCGTCGCCAGATCCTGGAAGATCTGCCCGCCATCCGCGGCGATGTTGCCGTTGGCGTCGGTGGTCACGACCTGAAGTGCGCCGGTCTGCGCCGTGCGGCTCGCCACCGAGGGCACGCCCGCGACCGTCAGCGTGTTGCTCGACGTGCCAAGGGCGATCTGATTGGCACGCGACGCATCGACGCCCGTGCCGATCGCGACCGCATTGGCGAAGTTCGCGCTCGAATCCTGCCCGAGCGCGATGCCGTCGCTTCCTGTCGCCTGAGCGCCCTGGCCGAACGACACGGCATTCGTGCCGCTTGCGCGGCTGCCCTGTCCGACGGCGACGCTGGATACCCCACTTGCCTGGCTCGCCATGCCGACGGCGACGCTCAGGCTGCCGGTTGCGGAGTTCGACGCGCCAAGCGCGGTCGCACCGGCCCCACTTGAGCGCGATCCTTGGCCGAGCGCGGTGGTGTTGCTGCCGGTGGCTTGCGCGCCCTGTCCAACGGCGGTTGCGTTGTCGACGGCCGCATTGGCGGTCTGGCCAATCGCGGTCGAGAGATTGCCGACCGCGGTCGAGCCTGCGCCGACGGCCGTAGACGCTGCGCCCTGGCCGAGCGACGCCTGGCCGAGCGCGGTTGCGCTGGTCGCGTCGGCTTGCGCGTTCTGCCCGACGGCGGTTGCGTTGTCGCCGGTCGCCCCGGCTCCCTGCCCGACGGCCGTCGTCAGGTCTCGGATAGCGCCCGCGCTCTGGCCGATCGCGGTCGCGTGCAGACCGAGCGCTTCAGCGCCTTCGCCGGCAGCCGTCGATTGGAAGCCGTCGGCGGTCGCGGTGACGCCGCACTCGAGCGAGGAAAGGCCGCTACCGGTCGCGCAGGCTTGGGCAGATGCCGGATGCGCGGCGCCGGCGAGCAGAAGGAGCGCCGCTATGATGGCGACGAGATAGGCGAGGAGGGGGAGGGCAACCTCGATGATCGCGTCGCGCACAGGGTGCTCGATACCGGGGACAGATCGAGACACGGGTACAAACTCCGAGCTGGAAACGCAGACTACGGCCTGGCCCATAGCGATGCTCAAGGTAGGCCGATGGCAACCATGAGTAGTCGATGATGGTTATCAATCCCTTAAATTGCACCTTCCCGTTGCCAATCGTCCGTGAGAGGCAGAATTCAGCACAACTCTCTCGCGCCACGCCGCGGGTTTGCGAGCGCAGGTGTGACGGCACAGAAGTTCTTTGTGGGATTGGGCGGCTCGCGGAGGACGCGCGCCTACTTGCAGTAGGACGAGCCGCGGCGGTTGTGGTGCGCGAGATCCAAGTGCAGGTGGTTGGCGTGGTGGCGGTCGGAGCCGGGACCTAGCACGGTCTTGAAGATCCCGCAGGCGCCGCCGCGGACCTCACGTAAGAAGGCCTGCTCGTCAGCGGCGCCGTTCCAGCCGCTGAGCACCGTGATCTTGCGCCCATCGGCCAAGCGGAAGTCGCCGATGTCGATGGCGTTGGCGTGCCCGTGCTCGGACAGCTTGGCGCCCCACTCGCTGTTGCGGGGCCGGCACGAGTAGGAGGACATGACGCCCGCCTCGACGACACCCATGCCGAAGTGACGATGCGCCGCCGGCTGCACGACGTCCGCCATCCACCGGTCGATCGCCGGGATCATGCCGCATTGGAGCGTCGCGGACGGCTTGAGGCTGACATAGCCGCCGAGCGCTGCCGCGACCTTGAACGGCCGCACGGCGCCGCAGGGGCTCGGACCGCCGAGAGCGGATCGCTGCATTTCGATGAAGGCGCTCTCGTGCACGGTGCCGGCGTTGAGGCACGCGATCTCGGCCTGATCGCGCCAAGGCTCCTCCTCGGCCGTGAAATACGGCGTCGAGGAGCAGCTCGCGACAAGCACGGCCACCGTCAGAACCGGGACATAGAAACGCAGACGCAACATGACGCCTGAGGTTGTGAACCGATAACCCTAATGGAGGGTTAAACCGCGACGGTTCTAGCGGTGAAAAGCGCACGGCGCTGGGCGCGATCGCGGCCAAGCTGCGGCGGGGAGGTGAAGGGCGGGTGAATGGGAGGGGATGCAACTGAATGGTGTGGCGTCGGAAATGGAAAACGGCGGCCGCGAGGGCCGCCGTTTGAAGACATTCACGCGCCGGTGCAATCAGGCGAAGATGATGTCGTCCAGCGTCAAGTTGGCCATCGACACACCAGTCAGGATGGCCAAGTCGATCGGTGAATCGACTGCCGTGTCGCCGCTATTGTCGACGGTCGCATAGGAGACGTGGACGCGGTTCGAGGTATCGTTCCAAACGAATAGGTAGCTTTGCGTGCCCGACGATCCGGTCTGCAGAGTGTCGGCTGACGTGACGGCATCGAAGGCTGCGAGATATCCAGTAGGATTGCCATCCAGGACGACGAGCTTGGCTTGGGACGATCCGCCGTCCGAGGCTCGGAAGAGGCCGCCGGCAGCCCAGTTTGCTACTCCGTTGTCCACCTGCACGCGATCTTCGTATGCAGGCGAAGCATCATTGGCGAAGAAGTTGGCAACTGTCGTGAGGCCGGTGACGCCGCTGCCAATACTGAATGCAACGATGTCTTGGTCACCAAGACCCGCTTCATTGCCGAGATCGATCGCGTCGCTACCAAGGCCAGCATAAACCGTATCACTGCCAGAACCCGCACTGATGGTGTCGTTGCCGAGGCCGCCGACGAGCCAGTCGTTGCCCGCGCCGCCATTGAGCGTGTCATCTCCTCCACCACCGGTCAGATCATCGGCGCCATTGCCTCCCGTGACGTTGAATTTACCGACAGCCCCGACGCCCGGGCTTGCCGCCGACTCGGCTGAACCGTCGAAATAGAGTTGCGCGTTGGCATCCGTAAGTGCCGAGGCGTTCACCGTGAGCGTGCCACCGCTTTCTACGACCGAGTTGGCGCCGATGAGGATGCCGACGTCGGTCGAGGCCACAGCTCCGGCCGCGACAGTCACCGTCTCGACGCCGCTGACGTGATCCAACTGTGCGGTCAAGCCATCGGCCGTGAGCTTGAGAACGTCGTTCCCGGACGTTCCCCCCTTGATCGTGTCGTTCGTGACGTCGCCTGCGTTCACCTCGATGGTCACGGCTGCGATCGATGCCGATGCGTCGATGTCGTCGGCGCCCCCGGGAGCCGTCTTGAGGTCGACGGTGAGCGGACCCGTGTAGGCCGCGGTGATATTCAAGTCGTCGGCGCCGCCCGCGCCGACGTAGCGCTTGATGCCATTGCCGGCGTTGAGAGCCTCTGCACCGAAGTTCGTTGTTCCACCCGACGTACGGCGCAAGGTCTCGACGAAAGTCACGTTGGTCAGGTCCGTGTCGTCGATGACACCCGCGCCGGAGACCTCCAAGACATCGCCCGTCGGGGATGCCGTGTTGCTACCACCGTTGATGAAGTCGGCGCTGTTGAGCTGCAGCTCTGCGATATAGATGGTGTCGTCGCCTGCTTCGCCGTTGAGAATGTCGGTGCCGCCGATCGAGCCGAGGATGTCGTTGCCGTTGCCGCCGTTGAGCGTGTCGTTGCCGCCACCGTCATAGAGCTCGTCCGCTCCGGCGCCGCCCGTGACGAAGAAGTTGCCGTTCGCCTCGCCATATCCGTCGAAGTACAGGAAGGCACCCGTATTCGTGAGCGCCGAGGCATTGATGTTCAGCGTCTGGCCGGCGGCGAGAACGCTGTTCGATCCGACATAGAGAGTGATGTCGGCATCCGCGGCCGTGCCAGCCAGGATGGTCACCGTCGAAAAGCCACTGACATTGTCGAGAAGGGCCGTGCCGTTGTCGGCCTTCAACACGATCGTGTTGCCGGCGATTGTGCCGTTCGCAGTGAGGCTGTCCCCATCTGCGAGATCGGACGCATCGGCTGTCACCGTCAAGGCTCCGGTGAGCTTGCCCGCCGCGCTCAGCGTGTCGAAGCCTCCCTCGCTGAGGTCGATGGTTAGGCTCGCGGTGAAATCAGCGCCGACGTTGAAATCGTCAGCGGCGGCCGAGCCGACGACCGTGTTGAAGCCTGCGCCTTGCGCTTTGGCGCCTAAGTTCACTGTGGCCGCCTGCTCGAGGACGAGCCTCTCGACGAGGCTAACCTTCGTGAAAGCGGCATCGTCGAGTATGCCGGATGCACTGAAAAGCGTATCCGCCGTGCCATTGCCGCCGTCGATGGTGTCCGCCGCCGTGAGGTTGCCCTCCATGTGGAAGCTGTCATTGCCGTCACCCCCTTGGAGCTCGTCGACGCCCGCGCCGGAGGTCAGAATGTCGTTGTTGGTGCCGCCTCGCAGGATGTCGTCGCCCTGCCCGCCCATGATGTCGTCCGCACCGGCACCACCGGTGACGTCGAGCTTGCCGTCGATCTCGAGCGAGCCGTCGAAAAGGAGCTGCGCTGAGGTGTTCGTGAGCCCGGACGCTCCCCCCGCATTGACGGTCAGGGTCTTGCCGGCGCCGACGATGGCGTCATCGCTCAGAGAGATGTTGATGCTGGCAGTGGCACCGGCCCCGGTCCCACCCTTGACGGTCACCGTCTCGAAGTTCCGGACGCCGCCGAGATCGGCCGTACCGCCGTCGGCCGTGAGCACGAGCTCGTCACCAGTGTTGGCGCCGGCGACGATAGAGTTGCCCGCCAGACTGCCGGCCCGTGCCGCGACCGTGAGCTTGTGTGCGGCATCCAAAAGGGACGCATCGATGACGTCGCTTCCCGCCACAGTCGGAGCGAAATCCGACAGATCGAACGCGTCGAGATCTACGGTCAAGGAGCGGGCGAAACCCGCGAGTACGGTCAGATCAACCGAAGTGCCATCATCATAGATGTTGACGCGGTCGAAGCCAGCCTCGAGCGCCTGGGCATCGAGCGCGACTATCGCGCTGGCGCTCTGGCCGAAGGCCAGCGTTTCTACGTTTGACACACCCGTGAACGCCGGATCCGCAAAATTGCCGCCGTTGACGAAAGCGAGCATGTCGCCGGTGCCGGCGCCGCCGTCGATCACATCCCCGCTGGCGAGCGAGGCACTCGAGAACACGAGGATGTCGTTGGCGAGCGAGCCGGTGATCGAGATCGTGCCGGTCGAGAGCAAGCCCTCGGCGAGGATGCCGCCGCCCGTCATGCCCGATGCGTTCAAGGTCGTGACGCCGCCCGGGATGGTGAGGTCGAGATGCTGATTGCCGGTGACGTTGATCGTGCCGAAGGTGTGGCCGATCGTCAGTGAGAGTCGATTGGCGCCCCCTTGAGAGGCGATGGCGAGCGTTTCGGCCGGACCGCCGGCAATTTCGAAGGTACCGCCATTGTTGGCCGAGAGGAGCAAGCTCTGCACATCGGCCAGCCCATCGAGCACACCGGCGTCGTATTCGATGATCAGGCTGCTGGCGTTGTTCCGCATCTCGGCGGCGACGAGATTGCCGAGGCTGTTGATTTGGGTCGTAGCCCCAGGCAAGCCACCCTCGGCGACGATCGTCGTGACGCCGTTCCAGATCGACGCATCGAGCTCGCTGGTCCCGAAGCCGCTTTCCTGGTTGAGGACTCGCACGATCTCGATGTTCGACAGGCTGATCGGCGGCGTGGTAGTTCCAACGCCATTGACGCCCGTGATGCTGATCTGCAGCACGTCGCCCGTGCCGCCACCGCCATCCAGCACGTCGGCGCCGGTGTAGGTGGTATTGAACGTCAGTTGCGTATTGATCACCGAGGTGAAGAGGTCGTTTCGCAAGCCACCGGTGAACGCGTCGTCCTGTGTCGTCAGCTTGAACGTCTGCGCCGCGGCCACGAACAAGCCGTCCGCGAACCTCACGAATTCGACATCCGCTCCGACGGTGTCGATGCCGTTGGCGCCGCTGATCACGAGGCTGGTGCCGACCTGCGAGATCGTCGAAGCCGAGCTCAGACCGGCGAATACCGCTGTGTCGATGCCGGTGCCGCCGACGATGATGTCGTTGCCGAGACCGCCGGTGAGAAGATCGTTGTTCGCGCCACCGTCCAGGCGGTCATTGCCTGCGCCGCCGTCCAGAGCGTCGTTGCCGGAGCCGCCTTTCAAGATGTCGTTGCCGGCCTCGCCGAACAGCTTGTCGTTGCCCGTGCCGCCGTCCATGCTGTCGTTGCCGGTGCCGCCCTTGAGCGTATCGACGCCAGAATTGCCGAGCAGCGTGTCGTTACCGCCGAGACCGAGCAGCGTGTCGCGAAATGCGCCGCCGACCAGCTTGTTCTTCGCACCTGTGCCACGAAACGTCGCCATCTGGAGAACTCCCTACCCGCATACGCCTACATCATCCAGACCTCGGGCGCCGACGCGAAACAGGCGGCGAGGCGATCGGATGAAGCCGCCGATCATTGCGCGGCTAATCATCCGTCTTCGGGGCATATGCTAGAGGCAGCTGTAAGCCTGCCGCAAGCGCTTATTGCTCGGCTCGGCGAAATCGCAACGCCACGAGGCAGAAAAGCAAAAGGCCAAGCCTCTGGCGAGGCTCGGCCTTTGCAGGTTGCGATGGCTCAGATACGTCAGTTGCCGGTCGAGGGCTGCACGGGGCCACCGTTGGCGCGGCGGTCGGCCATGAAGCGGTCGAACTCGTCCTTGTCCTTGGCGAAGCGCAGCTTCTCGACGAACGCCTTGAACTCGCGGGCCTCATCCTCGAGGCGCTTCAGCGTCTCCTCACGGTAGTCGTCGAAGGCGCGATTGCCGGTCGAGCCCATCACGCCATGGCGCGACTTCCAGGAGCCCCAACGATTCGTTTCGCATCTCATGCGTCCACTCCAGATCATATAAGCCAGCAGTGCGAGGCCTAGAGGCCAGAAGATGATGAAGCTCGCCACCATCAGCGCGATCCAGGCGGGCTTGCCCCACCGGTCGAGCTGGTCGATGGCGTTGGTCATGGTCGCTTGCATTGCTTTCCTCTCGAACGTATCGCCGTCCGTTACGAGCTTGTTAAGTCGTGCGCAGGGCCCGCCACTTCAAGGGGAAATCGGACGGTCGACGCCATAGGCGTGGCACGGACCGGCGCACCCCACGGAACGGCCGTCACGGGTGGCACCCGTCGATGACTGTCTGAGATTAGCCCTTGCGGCCGAAATGCCGCGGGAGAGCGACGGCCAGATACTGCCGGACCGCGGCCAACGCCTTGTCGCGGTCGAAGCTCTGCGGGTACATCAGGCAGTCGATCCAGAAGCCCTCGACCATGCTTTGCACACCCGAGGCGACAAGACGCGCATCGACAGGTGCGCCCCCATCAGCGACCAGCGCCGACATCAGGCGGTTGATCGTCTCGTCATACTCGTTGTCCGCGCGCGTGCAGACCTCGAGGTAGGTCGGCCGGGCTTTCGTTTCGCCGCGGAAGGCGAACCATACGGCAGCCTTCGGCCGATTGCAGATCTCCGGACGGAAATCGTTCTTGATCATCGCCAGCAGCTGGGCGGCCGGGTCGGGGCCGGCCTCGGCGACCGCCCTTTTCCAGGACGAGCTATACTCGTCCATGAGCATCTGGAGCGTCGCCAGTAGCAGCTGCTCCTTGGACTCGAAGTGAAAATTGACGAGGCCGCGCGAGACTTGCGCCCGCTCGGTGATGCGGGCGAGGGTGAGGTCGGCCAGGCCCCCCTCGGCGATCGCCTGGATGGTGGCCTCGATGAGCTGGATGCGGGTCGCTTCCTTACGCTCAACCCGCGTCGGTCCGCGCTGCTGTGGGTCGACTTGCGTCACCGAGAGCCCTTTCGAGTGTTTTGGAGCTTTGCGACGTCAGACGCCGCCGACTATAGCTTTTCGGGCCTCGGGAGCCATATGGCAAAAGCCGGGGCGGCCGGTTGACAAATGCATGGGGCCTCGACTAGTTTGCGCCACTTTCCGGACATTCCGTCCGACCTGTGCCGCGGAGGCGCTTGCCGCCCTGGCCGGACGTGACGTGGCAAATTGGGCTTCGTGTCATGAAAATTCGTAACTCGATCAAATCCTTGCGCAAGCGCCACCGGGCCAATCGCGTGGTGCGCCGGCGGGGCCGTCTGTACGTGATCAACAAGGTCATGAAGCGCTACAAGGCGCGCCAGGGCTGAGCTCACGGTCTTTTGCTTTATCCCGCATGCGCTCGAATGTATGCTCGGGCGCATGACTATTTTCGCGTTGAGCTTCGCCCTCGCGGCGATTTGGGCCTCGGGACCAGCGCTGGCGGACGACGCGGCGCCCGCCCCGCCCAAGACCGTGGCAGCGGTCCCCGTTCCCGACGATTTCCCCGACTCGCTCGCCGAGCGCAATACGCTCGTCGCCGAGCTGTATGATCGGCTCCGCGAGACCCGCGATCCCGAGGTCAACACGAAGATCACCGGCGCGCTCGAGCGGCTGTGGGTCTACTCGGGAAGCGATACCGCCGATCTCTTGCTGTCGCGGGCGTCCGTGGCGATCGAAGCCAAGCAGCCCGAGGTCGCTCGCCAGGTGCTCGACGCGCTGATCGCGCTCGAGCCCGGCTATGCCGAAGCCTGGAACCGCCGGGCCTACCTCAACTACAGCGAGCAGAAGGTGAAGGCGGCGATCGCCGACCTCGCCCATGTGCTCACCATCGACCCGCACCACTTCAAGGCGCTCGAGGGGCTGGGGACGATCCTCAAGGAGACCGGCAAGACGCGGCAAGCGCTTCGGGCGTTTCGCCTCGTGCTCGAGATCAATCCGCTCGCCGAGCAGTCCAAGGACGCCGTCAAGCAGCTCGAGCGCGAGGTCGAGGGGCAGAAGATCTGACGCCTTCTGCCGCCTGCGAGCTCCAGATCCTATGCTTCCGGCTTCCTGCCGCCGAAGAAGCGCTTTACCGCGCCGAACGCGCCGAATAGCACGGCCGCCGCCACGAACCAGAGCTTCTTGAAGAACACCAGCGCCAGGGCGAGGAGCCCGAGCTTCTTCACCGCGACGCCGGCGATGAGGCCGCCGATACCGTATTCGGCGACCTTGTCGAGGCTCGAGTCGAAGTCCTCGTAGCGGGAGCCCTGGTCGAAGCTCGCGACCGCGAGCACGTCCGGCATGACCGTCTTGACCGCCGTCAGATGCGGCACGTCGGTGATGAAGGAAAGCTCGAGGTAGCCGTTCCGGCCGAGCACACGGACATCGTAGTTGACTGTGTTCGTCTCGGCGGTGCCGAATTTGAGCTCTTTCGCCCAATGCAGCTTGTGCTGGGCCTGGTCGTAGTAGGGCGGCGAGGCCCAGCCGATGAGCTTGATCGGGTCGTAGCCGGCCTTCGTACGCTCGGCGTTGTTCTCGTCGGTTCCGGCCTGCATCTGGGAGAGCAGCTCATTGTAGTCGAGGCTCTTGGCGTCGTCGTCCTTCACATAGCCTTCGGCCACGTAGCTGATCGTGGCGCCCCAGGCCTCCGGGTCCATCGGCGTGGCATTCGAGGGGAAGAGCATGCCGAGCATGCCCTCGGCGACGCTCGGCGGGTTGCCCCACCCGTCCACCAGCACTTTGCGCGCATCGCCAGCGTTGAGGTAGTAGAAGCCCGCGGGCACCGTCAGCGTCGCGCGGGCATCCGGCAGCTTGACGACCCCTTGCTGGTAGTCGAGGCCCTTCACGAGATCGGCGGTCTTGGCGTCGTCGTAGGTGACGCCGGGAAAGGCCTCGCTGAACGTCTTGGCGCCAGCGGGCGTCGCCGCGAGAGCAACGATCAGACAGATCGATTTGAGTGTGCGCATGAGCCGGTCCCTCCCCTCACATGCGCAACCACGATACGCCGTAAACGACCTTTTGTCGAACCGGAACGTCCCCCATTGGGCTCCGTCCGGGTCTAACGGCGATGGTAGCCACCGCGATCGAGATCGCTCCACAGGCGCAGCAGCAGGAAGCCGCCGAGCATGCCGCCGAGATGCGCGAAATGCGCGACGCCGGCTTGCGTGCCGGTGACGCCAAGGAAGAGCTCGAGGCCGCCGAAGACGATGGCGAACAGCCAAGCCGGCATGGGGATCGGCGGAAACAGCAGCACGATGATGCGGTTGGGGTAGCGCATGGCGAAGGCGAGCAGCAGCCCGTAGACGCCGCCCGACGCACCGATGGTCGGGTCGGCCGAGCCCATGAGCGCGCCGATGCCGAGTTGTGTCAGACCCGCCGACACGACGCAGGCGGCGTAGTAGATCGCGAACCGATTGCTCCCCCAAGCGCGCTCGAGCTCGGTGCCGAACATCCACAGTCCCAGCATGTTGAAGAGGATGTGCGTGAGGTTGCCGTGCAGAAAGGCGTATGATCCGAGCTGCCAGATGGCGAAGCCTTCGCCCAGCGGCCAGAGCGCGAGATTGCCGATGACTGCGTCGGGCGCGATCCCCTGAAGCAGGTAGACGACGACGTTGAGGGTGATCAGCGTTTGGATGGCAGGGGAGATCATGCGGTCCCTATCTCATGCGGCTAAAGCGGACGATAACGCACGAGCCTCGCCGAAGGCCGAATGCTCAGACTAGCCCGGAAGCCATGTTGATCGCGAGCGCCACGATTGCGGTGTTGAACACGAAGGCGAGCACGGCCTGAAAGGCCACCATGCGCCGGACGGCCTTCGAGGTGATCTCCACGTCCGAGGTCTGCGAGGCGGCGCCGATCGAGGTCGTGAAGTAGAAGAAGTCCCAGTAGTCGGGCGCCTCGTCGCCGGGAAAGGCGAGGCCGCCCACGATCCCGCCTTCGTCACGCTCGCCGTAGTAGTCGTGGGCGTAGTGCAGCATGAACACGATCTGCATGACGAGCCAGGAGACGATGACGGTCACGGCCGCGAGCCCGGTGTGCCAGGCCTTCGGCCAGCCGCTCATCGCCTTGGCCTCGCCGATCAGGATGAAGACGGCCGTGAAGCTCGCGACGATGGCCAGCAGGATGACGATGAAGAAGACGAGTCTCGCCTCGTCCTCGATGCTTGCGTATTTGCGGATGCAGTCCGTGTCGCACGACGACATGAGTGCGAAGCTCAAGACGAGATAGCTGATACCTCCAGCGTTCCATGTGATGGCGGCGCGCGCGCCGAGCTCGATCGAGGATGGCAGAAGGACGAGCACGACGATCGCGATCGCAACCGCCGCGAGCAGCCGCTGCCTGAGCTTCACTCCATCGACGAGCGCGCGCGAGATGCGGTTCATGCCGTGCTCCTGACGAGGGAGCATAGCGCGCTCAGCGCATGCCGGGCCAGCTGCCCGCGATCTGCAGCAGGAAGCCTAAGCTGATCAGCACCATGGCGAGCGTGAACCAGCCGCGGCGCATGCCACGCGTGGTCTCGCCGCGCTGGATCTGCTGGTAGGTCTCGCGCTGCTCACGCATGTGGTCGAACACGGCCTGATGCGGGCCTTGTGGACGCGGCATCATGGGTGAAGGCTTGAGCATCGCCTGCCGGCGCATGAGCTCGGCCTCGCGCCGCTCCGCCGACAACGCCGTCCACCATTCGACGGCGAGCAGGATCACGCCGACGAAATCGCAGGTGAGGCCTACAATGTTGAGCCAGGGCGCAAGGGCCCAGATAACATCGCCGATCATGCGGTGCCGAGCTCCTTGTTGAGCTTGTCGAGCAGCGACAAGGCCGCCTCGCCGATGTTGGTGCCCGGTCCGAAGACCGCGATGGCGCCGGCATCGGTCAGCGGCCGGTAGTCCGACGGCGGGATGACGCCGCCGACGACGATCAGAATGTCCTGCCGATTGTGCTGTCCGAGCTCCGCTCTGAGCTCGGGCACCAGCGTCAAATGGCCTGCCGCCAGCGACGAGACGCCGACGATATGCACGTCCTTCTCGGCGGCGAGCTTGGCGACCTCGCCAGGGGTCGCGAAGAGCGGCCCGATCTCGACGTCGAAGCCCAAGTCGGCAAGCGCCGTCGCGATCACCTTCTGGCCGCGGTCGTGCCCGTCCTGGCCGACCTTGGCGATGAGGATCTTCGGCCGCCGCCCGCCCAGTTTCTCGAAGGCCTCGACCTTCGACCGGACGTCGTCGGCGATCGTCTGGGCAACGCCGCTCATCTCTGCGCGATAGACGCCCTTGATCGTTCGCGTCTCGGCCTTGTGGCGGCCGAACACGACCTCGAGCGCATCCGAGATCTCTCCCACCGTCGCCTTGGCGCGGGCGGCCTCGACGGCGGCGGCGAGCAGATTGGCCGAGCCACGCGCTGCCGCGGTGAGCTTGGCGAGCGCGGCTTGCGTCCTCGCCTCGTCGCGCTCGGACTTGAGCTTGGCGAGCTTGGCGATTTGATGCCGCCTCACCTCCGCGTTGTCGACCTTCAGGATGTCGATCTCGGACTGACCCGCGACCCGGTACTTGTTGACGCCGGTGATCGTCTGGCGGCCGCTGTCGATGCGGGCCTGCGTGCGCGCCGCCGCCTCCTCGATCCTGAGCTTCGGCACGCCCTGCTCGATCGCCTTCGCCATGCCGCCGAGGCCTTCGATCTCCTGGATATGCGCCCAGGCGCGGGCGGCGAGGTCCGCGGTGAGCTTCTCGACGTAGTGGCTGCCGCCCCAGGGATCGATCGGCCGCGTCGTGTTGCTCTCGAGCTGAAGCACGAGCTGCGTATTGCGCGCGATGCGGGCGGAGAAATCGGTCGGTAGCGCCAAGGCCTCGTCGAGCGCGTTCGTGTGCAGCGATTGTGTATGGCCCTGGGTGGCGGCCATCGCCTCGACCATCGTGCGCGTGACGTTGTTGAAGATGTCGGCGGCGGTGAGGCTCCATCCTGAGGTTTGGCAATGCGTGCGCAGCGACAGCGAGCGCGCATCCTTGGCGCCGAGCCCTTTCATGAGCTTCGCCCAGAGGAGCCGCGCTGCGCGCATCTTGGCGATTTCCATGAAGAAGTTCATGCCGATCGCCCAGAAGAAGGAGAGGCGCGGCCCGAAGCTGTCGATCGGCATGCCGGCGGCGATGCCGGCGCGGGCGTATTCGACGCCGTCGGCGAGCGTGTAGGCGAGCTCGAGGTCCGCCGTCGCGCCGGCCTCCTGCATGTGGTAGCCCGAGATCGAGATGGAGTTGAACTTCGGCATCTTCTCGGACGTATAGGCGAAGATGTCGGAGATGATCCGCATCGAGGGCGAGGGCGGATAGATGTAAGTGTTCCGCACCATGAACTCTTTGAGGATGTCGTTCTGGATCGTGCCGGAGAGCTTCTCGGCGGGAACGCCCTGCTCCTCGCCGGCGACGATGAACAGCGCCAAGATCGGCAGCACGGCGCCGTTCATCGTCATCGACACCGAGATCTTGTCGAGCGGAATGCCGTCGAACAGCGTGCGCATGTCGAGGATCGAGGAGATGGCGACGCCCGCCATGCCGACATCGCCTTTGACGCGCGGATGGTCGCTGTCGTATCCGCGATGGGTCGCCAAATCGAAGGCAACGGAGACGCCCTGCTGCCCGGCCGCCAAATTGCGGCGATAGAAGGCGTTGCTCGCCTCGGCGGTGGAGAATCCCGCATACTGCCGGATCGTCCACGGCTTCTGCAGATACATCGTCGGATAAGGCCCGCGCAGGAACGGCGCGAAGCCCGGCCAGGTCTCGAGGAAGTCGAGATCGGCGGTGTCGGCTTTCGTGTACGCGGGTTGGACGGCGATGCCTTCTGGCGTCTGCCACGGCTTGCCTGTCGCGCGGGTGCTGCGGCGCGGGGGCATCGCGATGTCGTCGTAGCCGATCGAAGCGTAGTTGGGCAGACGGGTCATGTCTTGTCCTGATAGCTCACGAGGTCGCGCAGGAAGGCGGCGCCCGCGTTCTCTTCCGTCGTCTTGGCTGGCAGCGAGGTCAGATCGAGCGCCCAGGCGAGATGGCTCTCCATGCCGATCTGGCGCACGGGCTTCACGCGACGGGGATCGTCGAGCGTTGCGATCATGATGTCGGTCGCGCCGGCCCCCGGGGTGCGGAACGCGAGCGGCGTGCCGCAGTCGCCACAGAAATCGCGCAGGCCTTTTGTCGAGCTCGCATAGGTCTTGGGCGCACCTTTGGTCCACGCGAAGTCGGAATTGGGCACGGCACCCGTGGCGATGTAAGGCCCGCCGACGGCGCGTTGGCACATCCGGCAGTGACAAATGGAGGGCGACGTCAGCGCCGCCCAGAGGGCGTAGCGCACGGCGCCACACTGGCATCCGCCGGTCATCCATGGCTGGCGCTCGCTCATCTCAGTCCTCCTGCGGCCGCGGTGTCCACTCGGCGACCTCGCGATCGGGATGTTGGTAGTTCCTCAACGTGGCGTAAATGCTAGCGGGGTCGTTGGCGCCGAAGTCGTGGACTGGGAGCTTGGGGAGGGTGTCGACCCAGGAGGCCTTGCTCTCGACGCCCATCTGCACGGTGGGCACGACGGCCTGATAGTCGTCGAAGCCGCCGGCCGTCAGATACTGATCGGCCGTTTCAGGCCCTGTAGCGTATCGGTAGCCGAGCGGCGTGCCGCACTGGGCGCAGAACTGGCGCACTCCGAGCGAGGAGCTCGCCCACTCCGCAGGCGCGCCGCGCGTCCAGCGGAATGCCGCTATCGGCAGCTTCGTGAACACCGCGAACGGCCCGCCGACCGACTTCTGGCACAACCGGCAATGGCAGACATAGACGGCATCGAGCAGCGCCGACGTCTCGAAGCGCACCGCGCCGCACTGGCAGCCGCCGGTCTTGCGATCGGTGCTCATGGTGCGGAGCCCTTCGGCGGTTGCCATCCCTCCGGCGTCTCGTGATCGGGATGCTGGAAATTGACGAGCCGTGCTTCGACCTCGGGTTTCAATCCGGTGTCGCGGCGGGCCGGCAGCTCGTGGACGTGGTCGACCCAGGGGATGCGCGCATCGATGTCGTACTGCAGCGTCGGCGGGCGCAACTTGGGATCGTCGTAGGTCGCGACCGTCGGGCTGATGCGGCCGGAGCCGTCGCCGCGGTACGAGAGTGGCGTGCCGCAGTCGCCGCAGAAGTCGCGGAGCGCGATCGAGGACGAGCGATAGACTTTCGGCGTCCCGCGAGTCCAGGCGAAGTCGGTGAGTTGAACCGGCGCGACGACGAACAGCGGGCTGCCGACGGCCTTCTGGCACATCCGGCAGTGGCAGACATAACCTTCCGCCGGCATCGCATAGAGCGCGTAGCGGATGGCGCCGCATTGGCAGCCGCCGGTGATGACAGGCGTGCGATTGTGATCGGTCATGGCGCCAGCCCCTCCAGGGATCGCGGTGCGAGTGGTGCGATACGTGTTCCGGCCCGCTCGATTGCCGCGATGGCCGGGTGTGGCGTGACGGCGAGCGCCGTCTCGGCCTTGTCGGGGAACGCGGTGACGCCGACGAGCGGCAGCTTTCCCTCGGCGATCAGCTCGGCACGCCGTGCGGCCGTTCGTGCAACGCGCTCGCCGAGGCGGCCCGACGTCAGCGCCGTGACCATGCCGCCCTGGGCCTCGATCTCCTGAAACAGCGTCCAGGCCTTGCGGGCGAGCGCATCCGTCAGCGTCTCGAGATAAGCACTCCCGCCGCCCGGATCCGCGACACGGCCCAAGCTCGATTCCTCGGCGAGGATGTTGAGCGCATTGCGGGCGAGCCGCTGCGCCTCGGCGTCGGTGCGGCCGAGCGCCCAGGTGTAGGGCAGAACCGTGATGCTATCCGCGCCACCGAGCACGGCCGCGGTCGCGGCAATCGTCGTGCGCAACAGGTTCGTGTAGGGCGAGCGCCGCGTCATCATGCGCTCGGACGTCGAAGCGACGATTTTGAGACCCACGGCCGTATCGCCGTAGCCCGCTGCCGCCATCACGCGCCAGACGAGGCGGCGCGCCGCGCGAAGCTTCGCCATCGACAGGAACAGGTCGGTGTCGGTGGCGACGGCGATCCCGGTCCGCTGGAGCGCGACATCCGGCCGGACGCCGGCCTCCTCGAGATGCTTGAGGTACGCGACGAGCGTCGCCAGCATCGCGGCGAGTTCCTCCGCCTCGCTCGCGCCCGCCTCGTGGTAGGGACGGCCATCGGCGAGCAACAGCCGCATGTTCGGCATGCGGGCGGCATTGCTCGCGGCATACTGAGCCAGCGTGTCGAGCGCCCGCCAGACGTCGTCCTCCAGTGCGCCCGTCGAGGCGAGCGTGCCGAGCGGATCGGCGTTGATGGCGCCCTGCCGCCGGATGTCGGGCGTTCCCGCGCCGTCCCACAGGGCACCCAAGCTCTGGGCCGCGCCGAGGAACTGGTCGCCCGCCATCACCTCGATCTGCGCCGACGCAAGATCGACACCGGCGAGCGCGGCGGCGATCGCCTCGTAGCGGGGCGCGAGACCAAAGCGTCCCGGCACCGCGAGATGCAGCGCCATGCCATCGGCGCCACTGGCGAGGTCGTCCTGGATGGCCGCATTCACCGCGGCCGGATCGTCGTCGGCGTGGAGGCCGATCGAGGCCCACGACCGCCCGTCAGCCGCGACATGGCCACTGCCGCGCACGAACGGCGCCTCTCCCGGCACCAGACCGGCGAGCGCGCCGGAAAGTCCGGCAACCGCGTAGATCGGCTCGATCGGGATGCCGTCGAGGGTCTCGGACGCCAGGCTCGAAAGCGGCGCGCCTTGCAGCCCCTTGGCGGCGAGGGCCTCCCAATCGGCTTGAGATCGCTCGGGAAAATCGGCGGCGAGGGTCAGCTTCGGCATGCTCGGATCCTGTCGGCGGTTGGCGGATACCTAGCGCCGGAACGTAAGGAAAGACAATCGTCGCGATGGTCTCGGGGAGGCTTTGCCGAATTGCAATCGGGGGGCTGGCGTGGCAATCCTCCCAGCATCCTGCGGGGGCGGAGAATCACTTGCCCGCCCTCGCCTCCCGGATCGGCCGCGAAGGAGCCACGCATGCTCGACGATACCTCGGTCTATCTCGGCACGAGCTTCCTCAAGGACCAGTCGAAGCGCGAAGCCCTCTATCTCAAGTTCGGCAACCGGCACGGCCTGATCACCGGCGCCACCGGCACCGGCAAGACGGTATCGCTGCAGGTGCTCGCCGAAGGCTTCTCCGATCACGGCGTGCCGGTGTTCTGCGCTGACGTGAAGGGCGACCTGTCGGGCGTCTCGCAGGCGGGGGTCACCAAGGATTTCATCGACGCGCGCGTCAAGAAGATCGGCTTCGCCGACTACAAGTGCCAAGCCTACCCCGTCATGTACTGGGACGTGTTCGGCGAGCAGGGCCACCCGATCCGGGCGACGATCTCCGAGATGGGGCCGCTGCTGCTCTCACGCCTCATGGAGCTCAACGAGGTTCAGGAGGGCGTGCTCAACATCGCTTTCCGCCTCGCCGACGAGGAAGGGCTGCTGCTGCTCGACCTGAAGGATCTGCGCGCCATCATCGCCAATGTCGGCGAGCGGTCGGCCGAGCTGACCACGAAATACGGCAACGTCTCCAAGACCTCGATCGGCACGATCCAGCGGCGTCTGCTTGTGTTGGAGGAGCAGGGCGCGCTGCACTTCTTCGGCGAGCCGGCCCTCGACATTCGCGACATGATGCGGAGCACCCGCGACGGACGCGGCTACATCAACGTTCTCGCCGCTGACAAGCTGATGAACTCGCCGCGACTCTACGCGACGTTCCTGTTCTGGCTGCTGTCGGAATTGTTCGAGGAACTGCCCGAGGTCGGCGATCCCGACAAGCCCAAGCTCGTCTTCTTCTTCGACGAGGCGCATCTGCTGTTCGACCAGGCGCCGAAACCCTTGCTCGACAAGATCGAGCAGGTGACGCGCCTCATTCGCTCAAAGGGCGTCGGCGTCTACTACATCACGCAGAACCCGCTCGACGTGCCGGACACGGTCTCGAGTCAGCTCGGCAATCGCGTCCAGCACGCGCTCCGCGCCTTCACGCCGCGCGAGCAGAAGGCGGTCAGGGCCGCGGCGACGACGTTTCGCCAGAACCCTGGCCTCGACACCGAGCGCACGATCATGGAGCTCGAGAAAGGCGAGGCGCTGGTCTCCGTGCTCGAGGACAAAGGCGCGCCCTCGATCGTGCAGCGGACGCTGATCCGGCCGCCGTCGTCGCGCATGGGGCCGGTGACGCCGGACGAGCGCAAGGTGGTGATCGGCGCGAGCCCGGTCAACGGGCAATACGAGAAGGCGATCGATCGCGAGAGCGCGCACGAGATCCTCGAGAAGCGTGCCAAGGGCATCGAGACGCGACGGGCGGATACGGGAGGCACGCTCGGTGGCCGCCGCGACATCGAGAAGGAGCGGCACGGCGAGTTCGAGATTCCGAAGATCCCGCGCGGCGACACGGATGCCTACGAGCGGGATCGTCAGGAGCAGAGCCAGGGAGGCCGGCGCACGGCGTCCGGCACCGGCGGCGCCCGTCGGCAGTCGGCGGGAGAGGCGTTCACGAAGTCGCTGCTCAGGTCGCTCGGCACGGCGGTCGGCTCGGCGATCGGGAATATCCTGCGCGGGCGGCGGTAGCGGAGGCTGTCATGGGTTGGCTAGATGACATTCTACGGCGCCGCGCCGACAATCGCCGGCGGCGGAACGTTGCCCCGAAAACCGCGGGCGAGGCCTTCTGGATCAACCTCGTCAAGTCCTTCGGCCGGGCGCTCGGCGGTACCTTCGGGCGGGCGCTCTCGGGGCCGAAGCGTCGGCGGCGGCGGTATTGGTGAAGTTTGCGCTCGGACAAAGACCTGCCACGGGGCGAAGTTAGTCTCGAACGTGTTTCCACGGCGGGAGGAGCGCTGATGCCGACCTATTTCGTTCGCCGTTCGGGGATCCTTGCGATCCTCGCAACGCCGCTTCTGGCCCTCGCCATCCCAGCCTTCGCCGACGAGACCTCCGACATCGCCGCGGGCAAGAAGATCGCCGAAACCTATTGCGCCGCCTGCCACGCCGTCGGTACCGACGGTGACAGCCCGCGCGAGGGGGCGCCGCGCTTTCGCGAGCTCGGCCAGCGCTTTCCGATCGAGAACCTCGAGGAGAGCCTCGCCGAAGGGATCATGACCGGTCACCCGGACATGCCGCAGTTCGAGATGACGCCGGAAGAGATCGGCGTGTTTCTGACCTACTTGAACAGCATCCAGGTCAAGGCGCCGTAGCGGGCTGGCAAGCGGCAGTGGGCTCGCCTAAGGTCCGGCTCCCAACCGTGCCCGGAGAGCCGTCATGTCCGCCGACCTCATCATCACCAACGCTCGCATCCTCACGATGGACGATGACCGTCCGCGCGCCGAGGCGGTCGCCGTCTCGGGCAACACGATCGCGGCCGTCGGCGAGCGGCGCGAGGTCGAGGGCCTCAAGGGCAAAGGCACGCGCGTGGTGGATGCGGGCGGGGCGACCGTGCTTCCGGGGTTCGTCGAAGGGCACATGCACTTGTTCGGCGGCTCGGCCAATCTGACCGCACTCTCGCTCGAGGGTGTGTTCGGCCGCGAGCGGGCGGCGAGCGTCGTTCGCGACTACGCCGCCAAGAACCCGGCCCACAAGATCGTCTATGCCGTGCAGGCGAACTATTCGATCTTCGGCGAGAACGATCCTGTCACGCGCCAGGAGCTCGATCGCATCATCGCTGACCGCCCGCTCGCCTTCCACGCGCCCGACGGCCACACGGTTTGGGTGAACACCAAGGCGCTCGAGGTGACGGGGTTGCTGCGTGGCAAGAAACTCTCGCCCGGCAATGAGATCGTCATGGGGAGCGACGGCTTGGCGACCGGCGAGTTGCGCGAGCCCGAGGCCTATGACGCGATCATCGCCATGGTGCCGACCGGTGGACGCGAGTCGGCGGGCATCCTCCAGGAGACGGAGCCGTCGGCCTCGCCCGCCGAGCGCGCGAGCGACCGCGAGATCATCGCGGAGGGCCTGAACTTCTGCGCGGCGCAGGGCATCACCTCGATCCAGAACATGGACGGCAACATCTATCAGCTCGAGCAGCTGGACGAGCTGCGCAGCGACGGCCGCCTCAAGGCGCGCGTGACGATGCCGTTCCATCTGAAGAGCACGCTGCCGCCGAAGATGATCGCCGAGAAGGCGGTCGCCATGCGCAAGCGCTGGTCGGACAATTGGTTGAAGTCGACGTTCGTGAAGATTTTCGTCGATGGCGTGATCGACTCTGGCACGGCTTTCATGCTCGAGGACTACGGCGACCTGCCGGGCGTCACGGGCGATCCGCTGTTCACGCAGGAGATGATGAACGAAGCCTGCGTGCTCGCCGACAAGCTCGGCTTCCAGATTGCCGTGCATGCGATCGGCGACGCGGGTGTGCGTCGTACGCTGGACGCCTATGAGCTCGCGCAGAAAACCAACGGCCGTCGCGATAGCCGCCATCGCATCGAGCACATCGAGGTGATCCATCCAGCCGACATTCCGCGGTTCAAGCAGTTGGGCGTGCTCGCGTCGATGCAGCCGCTTCACCCGCCGAGCCCGCTGCTCTTCCCCGAGAAGCCGACGCTCGATCGCATCGGGGCGAAGCGCTTGCCTTACGCCTATGCGTGGCGGACGCTGAAGGATGCCGGCGCGCGCGTGGTGTTTGCGAGCGACTGGCCGGTCGCGCCGCTGCCGCCGTTGCTCTCGGTGCAGGCGACGGTGACGCGCAAGCCCTATCGGCCTGGCCTGGCGGATCAGCGCCTGACGCTGATGGAGACGCTCGCGGCCTACACGCGCGAAGGCGCCTATGCCGAGTTCGCGGAAGCCAAGAAGGGACAGCTCAAGCCCGGCATGCTCGCCGATATCGCGATGCTCTCCGGCGACATCGAGAAAACCGATCCGAACGTCATCAAGGATATGAGCGTGAAGCTGACGGTCTGCGATGGGCGGGTGACGCACGAGGGGTGAGGCGGCGGACCACTGATCCGATTGTCTTGATCTTCAGAGCCTTCTCGGCCTCTCGCGGGCTGTCATTTTTTGTCGAGCGTGTGGCGGCGCAATACGCCCGAATGGGCTATTGCGCCCTACGAACGCGAGCCGTGGCGTAGGGCGCAATAGCGGTAGCGTATTGCGCCGGCCGCGAGCACGGCGCAAGCCCTGGCTCCAGCTCCCACGACGACTGCCAGCCTACATGCTCGACAATAACCGCGGCACGCGGGCTTGGAGCAACGTCACGAGCTCGGCGTCGCCGCGGCGATAGTCGTCCGGAATGCCGAGCACGACGATCTTTGGTGTTTCACCGAAGCGCGCCGCGATCGCCTCGCGATGCGCGTCTTCCATCACCAGGATGATGTCGGCCCAGGCGATGTGATCTGCATTCAGCGGCCTCACCGCATCGGGCAGCGTCCCAGCCGACGCAACCGCGATGCCCGGATGGTCGCGGAACATCTCCTCCGCCGTCGGCGAGCGGTCGACATTGGCGCTGCAGACGAACAGGACGTTGGTCATGGCGGTGCGTGTCACCCGAGCATCTGTCCGCCGTCTACGGTGAGCGTCTGCCCCGTCACCCAGGACGCCGCATCGCTGCAGAGAAACAGCGCGGCGTTGGCGACCTCCTCCGGCGCGCCGAGGCGGCCCCAAGGGATCGAGCGCAGAATGGCGTCGTAGAGCTTGGGGTTCGAGGTCTTGCGCTCCTCCCACAACCCGCCGGGAAACTCGATCGAGCCCGGCGCGATCGCGTTGACGCGAATGCGTTTGGGCGCAAGCGTCAGGGCTTGCGACATGGTGTAGTTGATGACCGCGGCCTTCACCGCGGCGTAGGGGGCAGAGCGCGTGCTCGCCGCATAGGCCGAGATCGAGGAGATGTTGAGGATCGCGCCACGGCCCGCCTTCTCGATGTGCGGGATGGCCGCGTGCGACGCCCGCACCGTCGCCATCACGTCGATGTCGATGCTCTTCGCCCAGCCGGATTCATCGTCGGACATGCCGAAGCCCGACGCATTGTTGACGAGGATGTCGAGCCCGCCGAGCGCTTTGGCCGCCTCATCGACGTAGCGGGCAATCGCGTCCTTGTCGGAAAGATCGCAGACTCCTGCGTGCGATTTGACGCCGAGGCCTGAGATTTCCTTCGCCGCTTTGTCGAGCGCGGCCCGGTCCCGCGCACAGATCGACACCGCGGCCCCGGCTTTCGCGAACGCGAGTGCGATCGATCGCCCGATCCCCTTGCTGCCGCCCGCGACGATCGCGCGCCGTCCGTCGAGCCGAATGTCCATCAGATGCCTCCGCCGATCCTGAAACTGCTGCTCGGCCAGAGGCTAGCCTTGGATCGCGCCACACTCAACGAGACAGGGCGCCCGCTGTGGGCGCCCTGTGACGGCAGATCGAATGACAGGCGAACCTATTTATCGAGCTCGGCGAGCAGACCGTCGATGTCGAGGCGGGCGGTGATCATCGCGAGATCGCCCTTGGCATCGCGCGGCCACTGGCTCTCGGGCCGGTCGACATAGAGCTCGACGCCATTGCCATCGGGATCGTCGAGATAGAGCGCCTCGCTGACGCCATGGTCCGACGCGCCCGACAGCGGGTAGCCGGCCTCGGCCAACCGCCGGAGCGCGTCGGCGAGCTCGCGGCGGTTCGGATAGAGGATCGCCGTGTGATAGAGGCCCGTGGTGCCGGGCGGCGGGGCCTTGCCTCCGCGGCTTTCCCAGGTGTTCAGGCCGATGTGGTGATGATAGCCGCCGGCGGAGATGAAGGCCGCCTGCGCGCCGTAGCGCTGGACGAGCTCGAAGCCGAGGATGCCACAATAGAATTTCAGCGCCCGGTCGAGATCGGCGACCTTGAGATGGATATGGCCGATGCGGGTCTCGGGGTGGATCGGGCGGGGCGTCTGCTCGGGCTCGATCGGTTTCAGGCGGGCGGCTGCGGTCATTGAGGTCGGCTCCTTATCGTCGGTTGGCAAGGAGATAGTGTACGGCGCATTTAAATGCAACTGCATATTTTATGGATGACGTTGCAACTCGAGGGGTGCTGCGACGGTCGCGTGCTTGCGTGATCCTCAACCGCCGGATCATGCTTCATCCATGAGCACCACCCAATCCCACCCCCTCCGCGGCCCTAACCGCTTCAAGCTCGGGCTGTTCTCCGCCAACGCCGATGGCGGCCTCGCCATCACGACCGTGCCCGAGCGCTGGCCCGCCCGCTGGGAGGACAATGCGGCACTCGCCCGGATGGCGGATGACGCGGGCTACGACTTCCTGCTCCCGATCGCGCGCTGGAAGGGCTTCGGCGGCGCGACGAAGGTCCGCGAGCACTCCTTCGAGACCTTCACTTGGGCAGCAGGTCTTGCCGCTATCACGAAGCGTATCGGCCTGTTCATGACCGTGCACGTGCCGCTCGTGCATCCGGTGCACGCGGCGAAGGCTTTGGCGACCGTCGACCACATCTCGGGTGGACGCGCCGGGCTCAACATGGTCTGCGGCTGGAACCCCTCCGAGTTCGCGATGTTCGGCGCGACCGTCGGCGAGGAGGGGTATGTCCAGGCCGCCGAGTGGATCGAGATCATCGAGCGCGCCTATGCGGCCGAGGAGCCGTTCGACTATGACGGCAAATACTATCGCTTGAAGGGCGTCGTCAGCCGTCCCGCGAGCCTGCAGACGCCGCGGCCCGTGACCATGAACGCCGCCTTCGGCCCTCCGGGTCGCGACTTTGCCGCGCGCCACTGCGATTTCCTGTTCTCGACCTTCAGCGAGATCGCGGACGGGGCAAAGCACATCGCCGACATGCGCGAGCGGTCGGCGAAGGTCGGACGGGACGTCGGCATCTATACCGTCGCGCACGTCGTCTGCCGCGAGAGCCAAGCCGAGGCCGAGGACTACTACGATCGCTATGCGGTCGCTGAGGCGGATCACGCCGCCGTCGATCAGCACATGGCGGGGAAGAAGCAGTTCGCCCGCTCGCACGATGCGGCCGCCTTCGATCTCTACCGCCAGCGCTTCGCGGGCGGTGCCGGCACCTATCCGCTGATCGGCACGCCGCAGCGGATCGTCGATGATTTGGTCCGGATCGCGGCCCAAGGCTACGAAGGCGCGGCACTGACGTTCGTCAACTACCTGGACGAGCTGCCGCTGTTCACGGCAAAGGTGCTGCCCCTGCTGCGCGAGGCGGGCTTGCGGGCGGGGTAAGGACGGCCTGGCGGCCGGAGTCTCGCGCTGGATTCCCACGCTTGGCTCACGCGCTTCGCGCTCGCGCGTGAAGACGACGAGGGAGGTTGTGAGGAAATTGCACCTCCCTTTCCGTCATCCTCATCCAAGCGAGCATCGCCAGCGACGGATGGAGATCCAGCGTGAGACTCCGGCCGGAGGCCGCCGTTAGCCAATTCGTTCAGCCGTTCGCCACTTCTTAGCCCGCCTGTGCCATGGTCCATTGTCTTTAACCCTGCCTGGATTTCTCTCCGTCTTCGCCCATGTTCACCGCGTCCCGCACGAGCCTCAAGCTACGCCTCGCCAGCGGCAAGGCGCTGCCCGCGTTGTGGCTCGCCACCGGCGCGTTGCCGGTCGTCGAGGCGGCGGTGAGGGCGAGGCCCGGCGTCATCGTGCTCGACCTCCAGCACGGTTTGTTCGATCGCCCGATGCTGGAGGCGGCCATCGGCATCGTACCGCCCGACATTCCCGTCATGGTGCGCGTCGCCGAGAACACGGCGATCGCCATCGGCGAGGCGCTCGATGCCGGGGCCGAGGGCGTGATCGTGCCGCTCGTCGAAACTGCCAAGCAGGCGCGCCGCGCGGTGCGTCACGCGCATTTCCCGCCGTTCGGCGATCGCTCCGGCGGGGGCGTGCGACCACTCGCCGATTTCGGCGGCTACTTCGAGCGGGCCCGCGCAAACACGGTCGTCGCGGTCATGATCGAGACGGCGCGCGGCGTGAAGAACGCGAAAGAGATCGCCCGCGTCGCCGGTGTCGACATGGTTTTCATCGGCACGGGCGATCTGTCGATCTCGGTCGGCAGCTTCCCGAATTTCGATCTTACGGTGATGCGCGCCATCGCCAAGGTGCATCGCGCCTGCCGCAAGGCCTGGACGCCCTGCGGGATTTTCACACCGAATGCCGGCATGGCGGCGCTGCGGCGCTCGCACGGCTATCGCATGGTCGTCGTCGCCAACGACATCGAGGTGATCGGCAAGGGCTTCGCCGATGCGGTGAAAGCGTTCGAGACAGCGCCGGGCGCGCCACCTGCGCACGCCGCAGATGGCGAACTGCCGACGCTGAAGCCGTAGGCTGCCCCGATTCCCCCGTTCGCTCTGGCGTCTCAGCGCCGCCCGTCGCAATATGCCGGCCGACCGCTCATCCACGGGGAGTAACCCATGTCCGCCGCCGACACGCTCGAAAAGCTCGCCAAGCAGCTCGCCAAGGGCAAGATCCGCATCGTCGACCTGACGCAGACGCTGCGCGCGTCCACGCCGGTGATCCAGCTGCCGCCGCCGTTCTCGCAGACCAAGCCATTCTCCAAGGAGCTGATCTCCCGCTACGACGAGAAGGGGCCGGCCTGGTACTGGAACAACCTCGCGATGGGCGAGCACACGGGCACGCATTTCGACGCGCCGATCCATTGGGTGACCGGCAAGGACTACAAGGACGGCGCCACCGACACGCTCGATCCGCAGAAGCTCGTCGCGCCCGCCTGCGTCATCGATTGCTCGAAAGAGGCCAAGAAAGACGAGCGCTTCGTCATGACTCCGAAGCACATCCAGGCGCACGAGGAGGAGCACGGCAAGATCCCGGAAGGGTCCTGGGTGCTGATGCGCACGGATTGGTCGAAGCGCACGGACCCGGTGCTGTTCCTCAACGCGAAAGAGGACGGGCCGCACGTGCCGGGGCCCAACGCCGATGCGATCCGCTATTTGATCGAGAAGCGGGACGTGCTCGGCTGGGGTGTCGAAGCCGTCGGCACCGATCACGGTCAGGCCTTCGGCTTCGAGCCGCCGTTCCCGGCGCATGCGCTGATGCATGGGGCGAACAAGTTCGGCTTGGCCAGTCTCTGCAACCTCGATCAGCTCCCCGCGCGCGGTGCGATCCTCATCACGTCGCCGCTCAAGATCGAGAACGGCTCGGGCAGCCCGCTGCGCGTGCTGGCGATGGTGGCGGAGTAGGATCCTCTTCCCCCCGTGAGGGGGAAGGCCAAGCGCCTTGGACTTAGGCGCTTGGGATGAGGGGAGAGACGCGAGCACAGAGTCGTTTACTGATGCCCCCCACCCTCACCCTCCCCCTCGAGGGGGGAGGGGATCGACCGTCGGCTCTGGCTGAATCCAGAGTTAAACAATCTAAACTGCACTCGAGACCATCCATGGCCGAACGTTCCTTCAAGGCCGAAGTCAAATCGCTGTACCTCGGCGAGGGCGAGGAGTTTCGCGGCGAGGGCATCCTCGCTGTAACGAAGGCACTTCTGCAATCGGGCGTCTCCTACGTGGCGGGCTACCAGGGTGCGCCGATCTCGCATCTGATGGACGTGCTGTCGGACGCCAACGACATTCTGGAAGAGCTTGGCGTCCACTTCGAAAGCTCGGCCTCGGAGGCAACGGCGGCCGCGACGTTGGCGGCGTCGGTCAACTATCCCCTGCGCGGCGCCGTCACCTTCAAGTCGACGGTCGGCACGAACGTCGCCTCGGACGCATTGGCGAACTTGGCCTCTGGCGGCGTCACCGGCGGTGCCGTCATCGTCGTCGGCGAGGACTACGGCGAGGGCTCCTCTATCATGCAGGAGCGCAGCCACGCCTTCGCGATGAAGAGCCAGGTCTGGCTGCTCGATCCGCGCCCGCATCTGCCGACGATCGTCGACATGGTGGAGAAGGGGTTCCAGCTGTCGGAAGCCTCCAACACGCCGGTGATGCTTGAGCTGCGCATCCGTGCGTGTCACGTCACGGGCCGCTTCACTGCGAAGAACAATATGCGGCCGAGCTTCACGCTGAAGGATGCGCTGGAGAAGCCCGTACGCGACACGAGCCGTATCGTGCTGCCGCCGTCCACCTACATGCACGAGCGCGAGAAGATCGAAAAGCGCTGGCCGGCGGCGGTGAAATTCATCGAGGATCATCATCTCAACGAATTCCACGAAGGCAAACACGGCGAGATCGGCATCGTTCTGCAGGGCGGAATGTACAACACCGTGCTGCGTGCGCTCGAGCAGCTCGGTCTCGCCGACGCCTTCGGCAATTCCGATGTTCCGCTCTATGTGATGAACGTCACCTATCCGCTGATCGACAGCGAGGTGAAGCGCTTCGCGCTCGGAAAACAAGCGATCCTCATCGTCGAGGAGGGCCAGCCCGAGTTCATCGAGCAGGCGATCAACACGATCCTGCGCCGTGCCGATATCGGCACGAAGATCCACGGTAAGGACGTGCTGCCGCTGGCGGGCGAATATACGGGGCTCGTTGTACGGGGCGGGCTCGACAAATTCCTCACGACCTACGGTATCGGCACTGCGCGCAAGGTGCCGCCTCCCGAGACCACCGAGCGCCGGCAGAAAGCCCTCGACCTCATCAAGGGCGGCAAGGTGCATCCGCGCCCGCCCTCGTTCTGCACGGGTTGCCCCGAGCGGCCGATCTTTGCGGCCATGAAGCTCGTCGAGCGGGAGCTTGGCCAGCACCACGTCTCGTGCGACATCGGCTGCCACCTGTTCTCGATCCTGCCACCGTTCAACATCGGCAACACGACGATGGGTTACGGGCTCGGCGGTGCGGGAGCCGCCGCGCTCAATGCACCGGCCAACAAACGCGCCATCGCTGTCGTCGGCGACGGCGGCTTCTGGCATAACGGCTTGCTGTCGAGCGTCGGCAACTCGGTGTTCAACAAATCCGACAACGTGACGATCATCGTCGACAACGGCTATTCGGCGGCGACAGGCGGGCAGGATCTCCTCTCGTCCAAACATACGAACGACATCCGCGCGACACAGCATCCAATCGAGAAGGCGGTGCGCGGCGTCGGCGTTCAATGGGTTCGCACGCTCACGCGCACCTACAGCGTCGCCGCCATGCGCGACACCTTGCGTGAGGCGCTGACGACCAGGACGAAGGGCCCGAAGGTCATCGTTGCGTCCTCCGAATGCATGCTGAACCGGCAGCGCCGCGAGAAACCGCTTCGTGCAAAAGCCGAGATGGATGGCAAGCGCGTCGTCAAGGAGCGGTTCGGTGTCGATGCTGAAACCTGCACGGGCGATCACTCGTGCATTCGCTTGTCAGGCTGTCCCTCGCTGACCGTCGCGCCGCACCCCGATCCGTTGCGCAAGGATCCGGTGACGAAGGTGATCTCCTCCTGCGTCGGATGCGGGCTGTGCGGCGAGGTCTCCCACGCAGCCGTGCTTTGTCCATCGTTCTATCGCGCCTCCGTCATCGCCAATCCGACCTGGCAGGATCGGTTCGCGAGTCGTTTCCGCCAGCGCGTCATCGGCTGGCTGCAACGGCGCCTCGGGCTCGACAAAGCGCCGCCTGCACTCGTGGCGGCGGAGTAGGTGCGCATGGAGACCGCAGCTCCGCGCGCGATCCGTCTCGCCATTCTCGCCATGGGCGGCGAGGGCGGCGGCGTGCTTGCCGACTGGATCGTCGATCTCGCCGAGAACCACGGCTACGTTGCGCAGGCGACCTCCGTTCCGGGCGTGGCACAGCGGACCGGCGCGACGATCTACTATCTCGAGCTGTTCCCGCGCGCGGCCGTGACGAGCCGCGATCCGATCCTGGCGCTCATGCCGGTGCCGGGCGACGTCGACATCGTCATCGCTTCCGAGCTGATGGAGGCGGCGCGGGCCGTCGAGCGCGGGCTCGTCACACCCGATCGCACCGTGCTCATCGCCTCGACCAACCGTGTCTATGCGATGACCGAGAAGATCGCACTTGGCGACGGGCGCACGGATGATGGACCGCTCCGCGAGGCGATTACACTCTCCTCGCATCGGCTTGTCGCGGCGGATATGGCAAGGCTCGCAGAGCAGACGGGCAGTGTGCTTTCGGCGGTGCTGTTCGGTGCGCTCGCCGGCTCACATGCGCTCCCGTTCGATCGTGTGGCCTTCGAGGCGACGATCGATCGCGCCGGCATCGGCGTCGAGGCGTCGAAGCGCGGCTTTGCCGCGGGATATGCTGCGGCGAAGGGCGATGCCTCGAGCGTCAGGCCGCCGCCCGCATCGGTCGCTTCCGAGGCGACGCCACTTCCACCAGGGCTCGCGCCTTTTTTCGAGCGCCTGCCGGCGTCTACCCAGCGGATCGCCCGTCTCGGCATCGCCCGTCTCGCCGACTACCAGGACGACGCCTATGCCCGGCTGTACCTCGATCGGCTGCTGGGCCTTGCCGAGATCGACGCAGCCCATGGCGGCGGCAGCGCACGCCTCATGACCGAGGTTGCGCGGGAGCTTGCGCTCGGCATGGCCTACGAGGACACCATCCGCGTTGCCGAGCTGAAGATCAGGCCGTCCCGGATCGAGCGCGTGAGCGACGAGGTCGCGACGAAGGAGGGCCAGGTCCTCAAGGTTGCCGAGTTCCTGCATCCGCGCCTGCAGGAGATCGCTGAGTCGGTGCCGGCGGGCCTCGGACGGTTCTTGGAGCGCAATCGTCTCGCGCGGCGTGCAGTTGAAGGGCTGACGAGCAAAGGCCGCGTCGTCGAGACGACGTCGATCCGCGGTTTCCTGTTGCTCGCGGCGGTCGCCCGGCTCAAATCTCGCCGCCGCAAGAGCATGCGCTATGCACGGGAGCAAGCATTTTTGACCGATTGGCTCGGCCATATCGGTGCGCTCACCCCGCGCGACTATGACCTTGCCGTCGCGCTCGCAGAATGCCGCACGCTCGTGAAGGGCTATGGCGACACGCACGAGCGTGGCCGCCGCAACTACGAGGCGATCATTGGTTTGCTCCCCCGCCTCATCGGACGCCCCGATGCGGCCGCCAAGCTCATCGACTTGCGTCAAGCCGCCTTGGCCGACGAAACGGGCGCCAAACTCGCCGCGGCGATTGCGTCACTGTGACAGTCATTTCGTCATCCTCACGCGCGAGCGCGAAGCGCGGAGCAAGCGTGGGGATCCAGCGGGAGACACCGGCCGAAGGCCGGCAAAAAATCTGTCGCGAAGAGTCTCTCCTGGATCCCCGTCCAGCGCTCGCTGTGCTCACTTGGACGAGGATGACGGAAAGAGGTATCGACTCCAGCCTGCCCTCGCTTCCGATCCGCCGCCGGAGCCGACGAAACGGGAGCGAAGTTGAGCGCGGCCATCGCGTCTCTGTAATCGTCTTTCCGTCATCCTCACGCGCGAGCGCGAAGCGCGGAGCAAGCGTGGGGATCCAGCAGGAGACACCGGCCGAAGGCCGGCAAAAAGTCTGTCGCGAAGAGTCTCTCCTGGATCCCCGTCCAGCGCTCGCTCTGCTCGCTCGGACGAGGATGACGGGACGAGGCATCGATGAATGGGGATCAAGCCTGACGGCGATCCGCCGCCTTGCCTTCCTTCCAATCGTGCCAGCCGATGTACCAGGGTACGAACCAGTTTTGGCCGCCGAGCAGGGGGACGGTCGGGAAGGGGAGGTCGCGGAAGAAGCTCTCAGCGTCTTTCTCTTGGCCGAGAATCTTGCGCGCCGCCTTCTGGCCGAGCCAGGTGCCCATCGGCATGCCGGCGAAGCAGTAGCCGAGCGCGTAGTGAATGCGACCGTGCTGGCCGACGTGGGGATAGAGATCGAAAGTACCCGCACAGCGCCCCGTCCAGACGTTCGACAGCTTCACGTCCTTCATATCGGGCAGAATGCGCGCGAGGTCGGCGCGTAGCGTTCGCGCCATGTCCTGGAGTTGCACGTTCTGCGTGCCCGTGCGGCCGCCCATGAGGATGCGGTTGGAATCGGGCGCACGCCTCAGAAAGTCGATGTTGAGCACGTCCTCAAGATAGGTGCGGTTCTTCGGCAAGAGCCGGTTGAGCGTCTCCTCGGGTAATTCCTCGGTGGCGATCATGTAGGCGTCGAAGGGGATCGTGCGGCGCGCTTCGTAGGGGGTTGCGAAGCTCGTGTAGCCGTTGGTCGCGACCATCGCGTTGCCGCCACGGATCGTGCCCCTCGTGGTTTCGACGACGACCTCCTTGCCCTCTTCCGAGATGCGTTTGACCTCGGTCTTGGGGCAGATCGTGACGCCGGCGGCGAGCGCCACGCGCAACAGGCCCTGCACGTACATGCCCGGATGGATCGAGCCCAGGTCCTCGATCCGGGCGGCGGCGATGTAGCGGCGTGTCCCGATCTCGGCGGCGATCTGATCGGCGGTCAGCATGTCGTGCTTGTGGCCGAGGTGCTTGGCTCGCATGTCGAGCTCGTGGGCCAGAAAGTCCCGCTCCTTCTCGTTGCGCAAGAGGATGATGCGGCCCGCCATGCGGAAGTGGGCCGTGATCTGCTCCTTCTCGACACGCTCGACGAGCGAGTCGAAGGCCTTTTGAGACTCGTTGTAGGCGCGTTTGGCGAAGTCGAGCCCCTTCGTCTTCACGAGCTTGCTGAACGGGTGCTTCATCGTCCGGCCGACGAAGCCCGCATTGCGCGAGGAAGCGCCAGTTGCCGGATCGTCCTTGTCGACGACGACGACGGATCGCCCGGCACGCGCCAGCTCGATCGCGCAATTGAGCCCGGTGAAGCCCGAGCCGATGACGACGACGTCGGCCTTCTTGGGCAGCTCGATCTCGGGCAACTGCCGGGGCGGCGCGCCGCGCCACCAATAGGGCGTCTCGAGAAAGTCCTTCGCAAAGATGTCGGACGTCGATGCCATGGCCCTCTTCTCCTAGCGCTTGGCCGCTTTATCGACAGCGAGCCAGCGGAACAGCTCGGCGCGGCGCGACTTGAGGAGCGCGTCGCCGTCGCCGCGTTTGCCCCAATCGTAGACGCCCTTGCCGGTCGAGAATCCCCGATGACCGCCCTTGGCGATCTCGGCCACCTTCGTCACCGGTAGCGGATCGGCGTTGAGATGCGGCATCAGGAACGAGCCGAAGGCGACCATGGTGTCGAGACCGCCGACATCCGCGCTCTCGATCGGCCCGGTGATGCCGAGGCGTCGGCCGATCGAGTTGCGCACCACGGCGTCGATCGCCTCCGCCGAGGCAGCGCCCGAGGCCCACAGCGACCAAGCTTCTCGAAGAGCGGCAAATTGTATGCGATTGCCGATGAAGCCCGGAACCTCCTTGTCGATGACGACCGGCTCCTTGCCGGCGCCCTTGATGATGTCGAGCGTGCGCTTCAACACGTCCGGCGACGTCTCGGGGCCGGCACACACCTCGACGAGCGGGATCAGCTGCGGCGGATACCAGAAGTGCGTGGCGATCACGCGGGCGCGATGCTTGACGCGCGGAACGAGCGCGCTCGCGGGCTGACCGCTGGAGGAGCCGAGGATCGTCGACGGCGGACAGATCCGGTCGAGCTCCTCGAAGATGCCGAGCTTCAGCGGCAAGTCCTCGGTGACGGCCTCGACGACGAACCCGGCTGAAGCCACATCGGCCAACGCCGTCGTCGTCTTGATGCGGCCGGCGATGGCGCCGATCGAATCCGTCAGCAGCTTGTGCTCGGCGAATTCGGCGAGGCTTGCGCGGATGTTGTCCATGGCCTTGGCGAGGCTTGCCGGATTTCGACCGACCATGACGACCGGATGCCCGGCCGCGGCGAAAATCTGCGCCACGCCGTGCCCGATGATGCCATTGCCGATGACGGCGACGGGAATGTGGTCTGCCATGGCTCGTCTCCCTGGTGTTTCTGTCAGCATAGACCGTCAGCCCGGCGATTGTCCCCGTGGCGGATGCATGGGGGCCGCGTGTTTTGAGCAGCGCCGCATTTCAGCGCCTAAACGCCATATCCGGTTTCGGATCTAGGCGCCGTCCTTTTGCCAGTCCTGACCTCGCCGATCGCCGTCCGAAGATCGTGCGCCAGCTCCTCGGCAATGCCGCCCGAGGTGCGATTGAGCAGCAACTGGAAACCCGGCGGATCGACCAGAGTGGCGACCTGCCAGCCTCGCGCGGCAAGGCCGTCGCGCACGGCGTGCATGTCGAGATCGCCGGTGCCCCTGTAACCGATGACACCACCCTCCGGTGCGCCGCACAAAGCTATCCCCTCGATCCTCTCAAAAGCTCTGATGATCGAGGCCTTGCCGGCGAGCGTCTGCTCGGTGAGCGACCTGTAGCCGGAACGGCCCAGATGCTTCATCACAGCCCACGCCCCGGCAACCGCGCCGGCGGGTCTCGAGCCGGCAACAGAGGGTGTGTCGAAGGTGCCCGTCTGCCAACTGGCGAATTTGAAGCCCTGGTAGCGCCGGTCCTCTCCGTCCCTCAGGGCGAGCAGCGAGGCGCCGCGCGGGGTATAGCCATATTTGTGGAAGTCGGCGGACATGGATCGCACGCCCGGCACCGTAAAATCGAAGTCGGGTACCGGGTGACCCAGATCGACGGCGAAGGGCAGGAAGAAGCCGCCGATGCACGCATCCACGTGGAGCCAGAGATCGTGCTCCTCGGCAAGCCGGGAGATCGCTGCGATGTCGTCGACGTGCCCGAACGGATAGGCGTGCGCCGAGCCGACGAGCATGAACGTATCTGCCGTGATCGCGTGCCGCATCGCTTCCGGATCGGCCTTGAAGTCGCGGATCGGGACGCGCAACGGCTCTATCCCCATGAGCTCTGCCGCTTTTGTGAAGGCGGCATGGGCGTTTCCGGGCATGACGATGCGCGGTGTGCCCGAGAAAGAGCGCCGGTTGCGCGCCCGATTGAGCGCGGTGCGCACCGCGAGGATGATGCTTTCCGTGCCGCCCGTCGTCACCGTTCCCCCGGCACCCTCCGGTGCGTCGAGCAGCTCCAGGCCCATGGCGACCACCTCGGCACCGATCTCGGTCAAGCTCGGATAGAGCGAGGTGCTGTAGAGGAAATTGTCGCCGTTGAAGAGTGTGTAGGCGTCCCATCCGACGCGCGCCACCTCCTCGCCGGCATTGTACGAGGCCTTGAGGTTGCGGGAACTGGTCCAGGCCATGTCGTGGGCGGCGGCGCGGCGTGCCACGAGCTCTCCGCGCAAACTCTCCCAGTCCTGGCCGGCCATGGCGAATCGGTTGTTCTCACGTGTGGTCATCCCAGATCCTCTTCACGGCGACGTGGCTGCCATCGAGATGGATGGCGTGCGGGTTCGAGGCTCACGACGGTGGAAGCGTAGACCGTCAGCCGGGCGAATGTCCCCTTGGCGGATGCATGGTCGCCGCGCGCGCAGAGCGCAGGGTGTGAGGCGCGAGGCGCGCTACGTCTTCACGCCCATCCTTTTGCCGATCCCATTCATCATCTCGCCGAGCGCGGCATAGGCGCCACTCTCGCGCAGATGGCGGTTGCCCTGCTCGGTGATGCCGCCGGGCGTCTGGAGGCCGGCGAGCAGCGCATCGAGGGTCTCCGGCGAGCGGCGCAGCACTTCGGCGCTGCCGATGACCGTCTCGGTCACGATCAGCCGTGCGGCCCGGTCGTCCAGACCCGCCGTCTCGAACCAGCGGATCAGCTCGATCAAGAGGCCGAAGCTCGTGCCCGAGACGCCGGCCATGGCGCTCGCCACCGCATAGCGTGGCCAATCCTCGAACACGTGCAGCGATCCGAAATGCGACAGGAAGGATATAGCCACGTCGTTCGCCGGGTGGACGGTGGAGGCGCCAAAGCCCAAGGCATTGGCATGGCCATTCATCATGCCGACGGCTGGCGTCGCCGGCGCCGTGAGCCTAGCCATGTCGGCATAGGTGACACCCGCCATGAGGGACAGGACCGTCTGCCCCTCTCGAAATGTCAGCGGCTCCAGAACCGCGTTGGCATCCTTGGGGCGAACGCAGGCGATGACGAGGTCGGATCGATCGACAACGTCCTGGTTGGAGGCGCCGACCGCAACGCCGTAGCGGCCCTTCAGGGCCTCGGCCTTCGTTGAGCCACGCGGCGAAACGGTGAACGTATAGGGCGCGCCGAGCCGCCGGCAGCCCTGCACGAGGAAACCCGCGAGATGTCCGGTGCCGATGATGCCGGTTCGGATCAGCCTGGTCATGATGCGATCGAGCCTCTCGTCATCGTGCGACGAAACAACGCTTCAAACTGCACCCGGTAACGCATCAGCTATTCCTTCGTGGCCTTGCTGCCTTTCGGCGAATTCCCGATCATTATCGTCACGCACCGCTCGCTCCAAGCGGCATCGGCCGCGAGCCTAAAGGAGGCGCACATGTATCTCGATCCCAAGGACATCAAGGCTGCAACGGCGCCGATCAATCAGGCGAGGTCTATGCCGGCGGGGTTCTACACGGAGCCCGAGTTCTTCGCGCTCGAGAAGGCGCACATCTTGTTGAAGCACTGGTTCTTCACCTGCCGCGAGGATCAGCTGCCCAAACCCGGCGACTACCGCGCCTTCGATACGGCGGGTGGCCCAGTCATGCTCATCCGCGGCGAGGACGGGATCCTACGCGCCTTCGCCAACTACTGCCGCCATCGCGGCTCGATCATGGTCGAAGGCACCGGCAACGCCAAGCGCGTCGTCTGCCCCTACCACGCCTGGAGCTATTTCTCCGACGGTCGCCTCTATGGCTGTCCCGACATGAAGGATGCCGAAGGCTTCGACCGCAAGGAGAACGGCCTCGTTCCGGTGCGCATGGAGACCTGGGCCGGTTTCGTCTTCTTGACCTTCAACAAGGACGCAGCCCCGCTCATCGCGCATCTGGGCGATCTGCCCAAACGCATGGCGTCCCACAAGCTCGACGACATGCGCTGCACCTGGTCGATCACGCTCGAGCCCAACTGCAACTGGAAGCTCATCCTCGAGAACGCGATGGAGACCTATCACACGGGCACCGTGCACCGTGAGACGGTCGGTGCGCAGACGTCACGCACGCTGCCGACGGAAGGGCAGTGGAAATGCATCCAGGTGCTCTCCGGCCGGTCGATCGCGACGCTCGGCACCGAGATTCCCCCGTTCGCGCCGATCGACGGGCTCGACGAGGATGCCAAGCAGGGCACTTTTTTCACCGTCATCCACCCGTCGGTTCAGTTCGCCGTGGCGCAGGATACGCTCTGGTGGCTGAATGTCAGGCCGGTCGCGCACAACAGATCCGTGCTCGAGATCGGCGGATGCTTCCCGAAGGCAGCGCTCGAGGATCCCGAGTTCGAGGCAAAGGCTGCGCCCTACTACAAGCGTTGGGAGGCCGTCGGCCGCGAGGACGTCGGCATCCTCGAGAAGCAGCAACTGGCGCTCGCCTCCGTGCTCTACAAGCCCGGCCCCCTTTCCTGGCGCGACGATGCCGTCCAGTCGATCGGCGTGTGGGTGCTCGATCAGATGCCGGCGGACGCGCTGGCGGGGCGGTAGGGTTTCAGGTTGCGCGCTGTACGAGCTTCCACGTCACCGGCTTGCCACGGTGCGGCGGCATGGGGCTTCCCAGGGCAACTGGGATCCCGGCTCCGTTTCCGTCGACAGGTTTCCATACGCCACTTTCCGGGCAGGGGGCACCTGTTCGCGCGGCTTGCCCGATAGGGGCAGCGTGCTCGCGTGCATGCCTCCTCAGCGCCTCATTCAACGCGGTCTGATAACCTTCGCCGCGAGCCTTGAACCAGGCGATGATGTCGGCATCGATACGCAGCGTGATCTGCTGCTTGATCGGCTTATAAAACCTGCCGATCTGAGCGCCCGTCCAGTCCAAGCGTTCCGATATGTCGCTCGTGTCGATGTCCTCGTCACGCATCGCCTTGAGACGTGCAAGCTCCATGCTGGGCTTGGCCAGTCGCTTAGCTGATTTCTTCCTCATATTGTCTGCGCTCATGTCGTGTTGCCTTCCTGGCTGAAATCAGCCGGATGATCGTTTCGTCGTCCGTATCGTAGAAGGTATGGGCCACAACGATAACGACGATACCTTCCACCATACCCATCGTCTGCCAGCGCTGCTCGCCATCGACGACGCGATCGATAACGCTACGGTGTAGAGGATCGTCGAAGACCAGACAGGCAGTCTCGAAGCTCAGGAAATGCTTCCGCTGATTGGCGAGATTCTTGTCCTCGTCCCACTCGAAGCGGATCATATGCCAAGATGCTCTGCAAAGTCGTAGCTACATGAATGTAGTGTATATCGGATTTGGCGGCATGTCACGACGATCTTATTTTGAAGCGCCCGTCTAAGCTTTCGCGGTCGTTCTACAGCGTGCTAGCATTGCCAAATGAGCAACGGTGCAATCAATAGATCAGTCATCCGCCGCGTTTACTCCGACATCTGGAGCCGCGGTAACGTCGGCGCTCTGCCGGAGCTATTCGCGCCGGATTTGGCGTTTGCGGATCGCGATGACGAGAGCCTTCGGGGTTTTGCTGGTCTTCAGGAGCTTGCGAGGCGGTGGCATGCAGGCTTCCCCGACATGCACGAGGAGGTGCTCGATCTTGTCGTCGAAGGGGACAAAGCGATGTGCCGGTTCCGTTTGACGGGCACGCATCGAGGTCCCTTCCTCGGCATTCCTGCGACGGGCTGTCGGATCGCAATCGAAGGCATCGACATCTACGTGCTGCGCGACGGTAAGATCGTCTCTTGGGAGTACGTCGAGGATACGCTCGGCCTGCTCCGCCAGCTGGGGCAGCTCCCGAGCTAAAGCGGCTCACCCTCGATCACCTTCTCGAGACTGTCGATGCTCTGCCTGGCCGTCGCGTTCATCGGATAGATCTCGATGACCTTGCGGTAGGCCTCGATGGCGCCCTTGGGATCGCCCTTGGCGACCTCGATCAGGCCGAGGCCGGAGATGGCGCCGAAGTGGCGCGGCTCGAGGAGCAGCACCTGGCGAATGTCGGCGAGCGACCGGTCGAGCTCGCCCATGAGATAGAGCACCGTCGCCCGCTTGTTCCAGCCTTCGGCGTAGTCTGGCTTCTTGGCGACCACGACGTCGAGGACGGCGAGCGCGTCGGCGTGATTGCCGTCCTGCATGTCGACGACGGCGAGGCCGACGAGCTTATCGACCTCCGCGTCACCGGATTTGACCCAGGCATCCCAGATGCGGAACTCGACCTGCTGAGCCGCGACCAAATCCTTGGCCGCTTTCAGCTCGGCAAACAGGCCGTCGAGCTCGGCGGGTGTCGCCTTCGGTGGCGTCTCTGCGTGACCGGGTGCGACGAGCGCGAGCGCGCTGAATAAAGCGGCAATCAGCAGGAAGGTACGGTTCAGGGCCAACAGCATATGCGAAAGCTACGACGGTCGCGACGCCATGCAAAGCCCGGTTCATGATCCGGACGTCTTCACAAGTCGGTGACCGTCAGGCGTAGGGCATCCATCCGCGACCACGATAGCCGTAGTCGATCGGCGGTCCGTGCAGGATCTCCGCGATGATCTCGGCGGTGTCGGCGACGCCGGGGCCGGGGCGATTGAAATAAAAGTTGCCGTCGGCCAGCGCCACGCGGCCATTGCGGACGGCCGTAAGCTCGCGCCAGCCGGGCTCGCGCTCGAGCAAAGGCATCTCGGCCCTCGTGCGCGCGATGTCGAAGCCGCACGGCGCGACGATGATGACCTCGGGATCGGCGGCGGCGAGCTCCGCGAACTGCATGTAGCCCGAGTGCTTGCCAGCCTCGCCGAACAGATTTTCGCCGCCGGCGGCCGCAATCAGCTCGGGCATCCAATTGCCACCCGACATCATCGGCGCGATCCACTCGATGAAGGCGATCCTCGGCCGGCGTAAGCGCGCGATCGCCTCGGCGACGGCGTCGATGCGTCCTCTCACGCGACCGGCCAGCCGCTCGCCGGCGGCGTCGTCGCCGATCGCTGCGGCCACCTTGCGAATGTCGCGATCGATATCCGCGAGGCAGTCCGGTTTCAGCGAGACGATCTTGGCCTGCGCGCCGGCCCACTGGCAGACGGCCCGCTCCACGTCGGTGAGCGAGACGGCGCAGACCTCGCACTGGTCCTGCGTCACGATCAGGTCGGGCTTCAGCCTCTCCAACGCTTGCGGGTCGACGTGATAGACGGCAAGGCCGTCGGCGACGACCGCCTTGACCTTCCGGTCGATGTCGAGGCTGTTGCCGTCGATCGTGAACTTAGGGGTTGTGATCGCCGGCAGCTTCGTCACGTCATGCGGGTTGTCGCACTCATGACTGCGGGCGACGAGCTTGTCCCCGTAGCCCAAGCCCCAGACGATCTCCGTCGCCGAGGCGATGAGCGAGACGATCCGCATGCGCTCAGGCCTTCGCCGGCAGCGGATGCCCCGGCATCAGGTCGTAGGGATCCTTCCAGCCGGGCATCGCCTGGATGCGATCGCGCCACGCCTTGATGTTCTTGTGGTTGGCCCAATCGATCCCGATCTCGTCGTCGAAGAAGAGATAGCCCACGATGGACAGGTCCGCGATGGTCGGCCGGCCGGGGAGGGCGACATACTGCTGACGCCCGAGGCGCTGGTCGAGGATGCCGAGCGCCGTCGACATCCGGACCTTGAAGAACTCGAGCACGGCGGGATCCGTCTTGTCGGCCATGAACGTCCGCAGGAAGCGGTAGGTCGCCGTGTAGCTCGTGAATTTGTGGTTGTCCCAGAACAGCCAGCGCAGGACCTCGCGCCGCTCCGCATCATTGCCCCAGCCGAACTTACCGAGCGTGCCGGCCAGATAGTCGAGAATGACCGCCGACTGGGCGATCTTCTCGCCTTTGTGCTCGAGGACTGGCGCCTCGCCCATCTCGTTGATCTCGGCGCGGTAGCCGGGGGTACGCGTTTCGCCGTTGAAGAAGTCGACGAAGCGGGGCGCCCAGTCGGCCCCGGCGAGGTTCAGCATCAGCGCCGGCTTGTAGGCATTTCCGGACTGGGCGAAGCAATAGAGCGTGTACTCGGCCATGCTCCCCGTCTCCTCAGCTCACCGTCCGATGCCGGGCGCGCGCGCCGCGCTCGATGGCGGCGACGACGAGCTTGGAGATCTCGAGAGTGTCCGAGAGCAGCTCGAGGAAGCGGCGCTCCTCCTTCTGGATCTGCAGATCGGCGGCGGCTACCTCGACCGCGAGGGCATAGGCGGTCTCGCGCAAGGTCGATGGCAAGGTCCGCTTGATCAGGCCGAGCACTTTATTCAGTCCGTCGTCGGCCGAGAGACTCTGACCGCAGGCCTGCGCCGTCTGAACGAGCGTGTTCTCGTCGTAATCGGCGAACACCGGAAGATTGCTCACGATCTGGCCGATGCGGGAGAGCTCCTCGTCGCTCATGGCGCGATCGACGGCGGACATGGTCACCATGACATAGATGAGGGCTTCGTGATGGCTGATCGCTGCGGGCATGAGGCCTATCTCCGGTTGGTGTCCGCCGTCGGCGTGGAGGCTTGGGGAGGTCTTTGGCCAAGCGATAGTGGATTTGCCAAATCGGAGCAAGGCGACGGGGGGTGCTTGGCTTTGCCGCAATTGTTTGATCTGTGCTGTGCGAATGGAGATAGATACCGCACAAACCCTCGAATTCCGCGGCTCGCGGGCTAAGCTCGCCGGGCTCGTCCTGCTCGGCATCGGCATGACGGCGCTCAGCCTGTGGATCGTGCGCGCAGACCTTGCGCCAGCCGGGAGCCTCGGGCAGCTCGCGGCCTATGTCGGCGTCATCTTCTTCGGTGGTGCGACGGCGCTCGCGGTCTATCGCTTTTTCACGGCTGCACGTGTCGTGCTCACGATCGCGCCAAAGGGCATCCGCGACATCCGGGTGGCGGACGCCTACATTCCGTGGACGTCCATCGGCGCGTTGTCGACGTGGTCGATGCAGGGGCAGAAGGTTCTGGTGCTCGCCGTCGACCCTGCAACGGAGAAAAATCTGCCACTGACCCGCATGGCCCGGTGGACGCGCGGGGCCAACAAGGCCCTTGGCGCCGACGGCCTTTGCATCGCGCCTGCCGGGCTCGGATTGTCGTACGACAAGCTATTGGCCTTGGCGGAGGTCTACGCCGAGACCCATGCGGGCCGCCGCATCCTCTAGGCAATCCGCGGTTGTCCACTTTAACCATGCTCTAAGCCCGGTCGAGTAGGCTTCCCACGCAATTGGGGGGCATCGTGAGCATCGGTACGCACGGCAACGACCGCGGTCAGCCCGCACTCGTCCTCGACGGCGTTCGCAAGGCCTTTGGACAAAAGGCGGCCGTCGACGGCATGACGCTCGCGGTCCGGCCTGGGGAGCTTTATGCGCTGCTCGGCCCGAATGGCGCCGGCAAGACCACGACGCTGCGCATGGTCGCGGGTCTCATGAAGCCGGATGCCGGCGCGATCCGGATCTTCGGCATCGACGCGCTCGCCGATCCGATCGCAGCCAAGCGCATCACGGCCTGGTTGCCGGACGAGCCCATGCTCTACGACAAGCTGACGCCCATGGAGTATCTCGAGTTCGTCGCGGGTCTCTGGGGTGTTCCGCCGGCGATTGCGCACGAGCGGGCTGTCGCTCTGCTCGATGTCCTCGAGCTTTCTCCCCATCGCGGCCGCCGCTCGGAAGGCTTCTCGCGTGGCATGAAGCAAAAGCTCGCGCTGGCCGGTGCCCTCATCCACGAGCCCAAGCTCATCATGCTGGACGAGCCGCTCACCGGCATCGATGCGGGCGCGGCCCGGCAGGTGAAGGATCTGCTGATGGCGCGCGTCGCCGCCGGCTCGACCATCATCCTGACGACCCATATCCTCGAGGTGGCGGAGCGCCTTGCCGACCGTATCGGCATCGTCGCTCACGGCCGGCTCGCCGCCGAGGGCACGCTTGCCGATCTGCGCACCATGGCGGGACGGGGTGAAGCGACGCTCGAGGACGTCTTCCTTTCCGTGACGCGGCCGATGGCGCTCGCGTCATGATCGGCCGGCCCGGCAGCTTTCTCTGGCTCGTGCGTCACGATCTGCGGATCGCCTGGCGAGGTTTTGCGGGCATGCTCGCCGACGTGCGGCCGGCCGTGCTCTGGCCGCTCGTCGTGCTCGGCATTGCGGCGATCCATCTGACCGCCATGCCGATGATCGCGTTGCTCGAGCCGCACCTGCATGGCCGTGGCGTCACGATCGCCTCTCTCGCCGCTATCATGGGCGCGGTGTTCACCTGGATGCTGGCGCAAGGCATCTTCGGGCTGACGCGAACGCTCTATCATCGCGCCGACTTGGATCTTCTGCTCGGCTCACCCTTGCCCGCGCGGCGCGTCATGGCCGCCAAGGCCGTCGCCATCGCGGCGAGCTCCTTCGGCTCGGTCGCCGTGTTGGCCCTGCCGATCGCGCATATGGGCGCCCTCTTGCACGGTGCGCACTGGCTCGGCCTCTACCCGTTGCTCATCTCGTTCGCATTGCTTGCGACGGCAGCCGGTCTAGCGCTGGTCGTCGGCCTGTTCTTCCTCACGAGCGTCAGACGTGCGCGCCTCCTCGCGCATCTGCTCGGCGCCGGCACTGCCGGCGCTTTCGTGCTCGGCGCGCAGATCGTCGCAATGCTCCCCGCAGCCTGGCGTGATGCGATCACGGCCTATGTCGATCAGGCCATTCAGAGCCGTACGGGCGGCATCGGCGCGATCCTTTGGGTGCCGGTGATGACCGCCCAAGGCAATCCTGTCGCGGCAGCGCTGCTTCTCTCGCTCGCGGGCACGACCTTTGCGCTGGCCGTGATCGCGCTCGGCGATCGCTTCGCCGTCGCCAGCCTCGCGGCTGCTGGAGCAGAAGCGGACGGTCCGGTACGCGAGCGGCGGCGCGAGAGACCATTCCGCTCCGGCGCAGGCGCCAATCTCCGTCTCAAGGAATGGCGGCTGCTCGTTCGCGACCCGAGCTTCTTCGCCCAGCTCGGCCTGCAGATCGTCTACACGATCCCGATCGCGGTGGTGCTGGTGCGCAGCGAGATGTTGTCGCTCGCCCTCTCGCTCGGACCGACGATCGTGATGATCGCGGCGCAAGTCTCGGGCTCGATCGCCTGGATCACCGTCTCCGGAGAGGATGCGCCCGAGCTCATCGCTTCGGCGCCCGTGCCCGCGTCGAGCGTCGGTTGGGCGAAGTTGACCGGTGTGGCGTGTCCCGTGCTGTTGTTGTTGGCGGTTCCCTTGGGCGGCCTCGCCATCGTCGCCACCTGGATCGACGCCCTCACGGTGCTGGCCTTTGCCCTCGCGGCGGCGACATCGACCGCGCTCCTCAATTTCTGGCACCCGATGCCGGGCAACCGCCGCGGCATGCTGCGCCGGCACTCCCAATCCAAGCTCGTGGCCATGCTCGAGCATGGCCTCGCCATGATGTGGGCCTTCGCCGTCGTTCTCGGGCTCATGGGGACGAGCGTGGTGCTGATCCCTCTGGCGATCATCGCCGGCCTTCTGATGCTCAGCCGGCGGCTCGGATCGCTGACCGGCCGGTCGCCATCTGTTGGCGCGGCGCTGGCAACGCCCTCACCATCGCCGGCCTAAGCCCAGGCCTGGACTGTGGATAACTATCCGATCCCATTGACCCCCACCGTAGCCCACTCTATCCCATAGCTATCCGGTTCGAGCAAGCCGGATGAAGAATTCTCGGCCCGAGAGATCGGACCGGTCGGATCGTGAAGGCGTCGGGATCGGAGCGAAGGGCCCCAAGGGGGATGGACCGTTTTGTCTCGACATTCACGAATCGGATCGACGCCAAAGGGCGCGTTTCCATCCCTGCGAGCTTCCGCGAGGTTCTCGCCCGCGACGGCTACGACGGCGGCATCTACTGCTACCCCTCGCTCGACGCTCCGGCCCTCGATGCTGGCGGCGAGAGACTGGCGAAAAAAATCGATGGCCTGCTCGAAGGTCTCGAGCCGTATTCGGACGAGCGGGACGAGCTGTCTGTCGCGCTCTATGGTGACGTCCAAGTTCTCAAGATCGATCAGGACGGTCGCATCGTTATTCCCGACGCGCTCAAATCCCACGCTGGGATCGGCGCTCAAGTCACATTTGTCGGCATGGGTCAGAAGTTTCAGATCTGGGAGCCCGAGCGGTTCGAAGCCTATCGCGTGCAAGCCCGCGACAAGGTTCGCGACCACCGTCGGCTCCTCGGCACGGGGCGCCCCGACGCCGGCGGAAGCGGGCCGTCCGGCACGGGCGGAGCACGGGAATGACGACCGGTGCGGCAGAACCAAAGGGTTCAGGCTCGCCGCAGCAGCGGGCCCGTCACATTCCCGTGCTGCTCGCCGAGGTGCTGGAGGCACTGCAGCCGATCGGCCGACAGGACTTCATTGACGCAACCTTCGGCGCGGGCGGCTACACGGCCGCCCTGCTCGAGGCCGGCGCCGGCCGCGTCGTCGCCATCGACCGCGATCCCTCTGCCATCTGTGGCGGGCTTGCGCTGCTCGGCGCGCATCCCGGCCGACTGACGCTTCGCCAGGGCTGCTTCCGCGACATGGAGCGCTACGCCGCCGAAGCCGGGCTCACGGGCGCGGACGGGGTCGTCCTCGACATCGGCGTCTCCTCCATGCAACTCGACCAGCCGGAGCGCGGATTCTCTTTCCAGTCCGACGGCCCGCTCGACATGCGCATGTCGGAAACCGGGGTCTCGGCCGCCGATGTCGTCAACGGCGGGAGCGAGGCGGAGCTCGCCGACATCTTCTTCCATTTGGGCGAGGAGCGGCGATCCCGCGCCATTGCGCGCGCCATCGTCGCCGATCGCAAGGCGGAGCCGTTCACGCGCACAGCTGAGCTCGCGGGTCTCATCGAGCGCATCATCGGCCGTGGCCGGGAGCCGGGACGTCATCCAGCGACCCGCGTGTTCCAGGCGCTCCGCATCTACGTCAACGACGAGCTCGGCGAGCTCGCGGCGGCGCTGGTTGCGGCCGAAGCGCTGTTGAAGCCCGGTGGCCGGCTCGCCGTCGTGACGTTCCATTCGCTCGAGGACCGCATCGTCAAGGCCTTCCTCAAGGAGCGGACCGGCCGGGAGGCGCAGCCCTCGCGTCACGCCGCGCCCATGACCGCAGCGGTCAGGCCACCGTCTTTCCATTTCGTTAACCAACGGCCTTTATCTCCCTCTGATGAGGAGATCGCTCGCAATCCGCGTGCACGCTCGGCGCGTCTGCGCTGGGCCGTTCGGACGGACGCCGCGGCCTGGGGCGGACCGTTCCGGCCGCCCGGCACCGAGGTGAGGCTCGCGTCCGGCTGATGCCGATCCCTCGGAGGAGAGCGCGATGCATCGCCTGCGACAGCTCACCACCACCGCCTCGATCACCGCGGCGATCCTCTCCGCGGTCGCGCTCTATGCCGTGAAGCAGGAGACCCGCGTCGCGCTCGCCGAGGTGACCGCGCTCGAGCAATCGATCGCTGCCCAAGACTCCGAGATCGCGTTGCTGAAAGCCGAGCTCGCCAACCGCGCGCGCCCGGATCGTATCGCCAAGCTCGCCCGTACCCATCTCGGCATGAAGCCGCTCTCGCCCGGCCAGCTCGGCGAGATCAACAAGCTGCCCTGGCGCGAGGGAGCGGTCGCCGAGGGCGCGCCCGCGTCCGTGGCGCCATGAGGGAGAGGGATCGGCCATGACGCGGTCGGCGATGTCCGAGGCCCGAGCGCCAGCCCTTCCGCTCGCCGAGCGCCGCCGCGTGCTCGCCGCCTGGGTGTCGTTGATCCTGGCGTTCGGTATCGTCGCCGGGCAGCTCGCACGGCTCGCCATGCTCGACAAGCCGGCGATTTTGACCGCGCCCTTAAAGGCAGTCGGGCAGTCGCTGAGCCGTCCGGATATCGTCGATCGCAACGGGCGGCTGCTCGCGACCGACATTTCGGCGCCTTCGATCTTCGCCGATCCATCGGCAATCCTCGATCTCGACGAGACGGTCGAGAGCTTGGCCGGCGTTCTCGAGGGGATCGATGCGCGGCGCTTGCGCAAGGAGCTTGCCGATCGCACCAAGCAGTTCGTCTGGATCAAGCGCGCCTTGCATCCCAATGCTGCGCGCGTGGTTCACGAGCTTGGTCTACCCGGCATCTATCAACGCGACGAGCTGCATCGGGTATATCCGGCCGCCGAGATCACGGGGCAGGTGCTTGGCTACACCGACGTCGACAATCGCGGCCAGGCAGGCGTCGAGCGCACGATCGATCAGAAGGGGCTGGCCGAGCTCGCCGACCTCGCCCTGACGGCGAGCCGCCCGCCGGTCGCGCTCTCGCTCGATCTCTCCGTGCAGCTCGGCTTGAGCGAGGTGCTCGGCGAGGCCATGACGGCCTATCAGGCGAGTGGTGCCGCCGGCATCGTGCTCGACGTTGCGACCGGCGAGGTGCTGGCACAGACCTCTCTCCCGGACTATCCGGCAGGTGATGCCAAGGCGGCGCAAGACAAAGCGCACATCGACCGCATCGCCAACGGCACCTACGAGCTCGGCTCCGTGTTCAAGACGCTGACGCTCGCCATGGCCTTCGATGCCGGGACCGCAACGCCGGACAAGCAGTACGACGCGACGCGGCCCTTGAAGGTCGGACGCTACGAGATCGACGATCTGCATCCGCAGCGGCGTTGGCTGAGCGCGGAGGAGGTGCTCCTCTACTCGTCCAACGTCGGTGCCGCGCAGATGGCGATCGAGGTTGGCGATAGGGCGGAGCAGGCCTTCCTGAAGCGTCTCGGACTGCTCGATCCCCTCAGCACCGAGCTTGGACCAACGCCAGCCCCGCAAGTTCCCAAGCCCTGGTCGAAGGCGTCGACGATGACGATCTCCTTCGGCCACGGTCTCGCCGTCACGCCGCTGCAGTTCGCGGCCGCTGTGGCGTCCGTCGTCAATGGCGGAACGCGCATCGTGCCGACCTATCTACAGCAGGAGAGAAAGCCTGGGCCGCAGGTGCTTCTTCGCAAGGAGACGGCCACCGAGCTGCGCGGCTTGCTGCGCAAGAACGTCGTCGACAAGCGCGGCACCGGATCGCGGGCGGCCGTCGCGGGCTATGCCGTCGGCGGCAAGACAGGCACCGCCGATATCGCCGGGCGTGGCGGGTATGGCAGCTCGGGTGTGCTGACCTCCTTCCTCGCGGTATTTCCAGCCGCTAAGCCGCGCTATCTGACCTACGTGATGCTGTTCGAGCCGAAAGCGACGGAGGCGACGCTCGGCCAGCGCACCGCCGGCGCCAACGCCGCGCCGACGACCGCCAAGCTCATCGAGCGCATCGCGCCGCTGCTCGGGCTGAAGCCTGAGTATCAGGATGGCGGCACCTGACGGGTCTGACTGACCTGCAGCCCTTGCCTTCCTCACCCGGAAACACGTTGACCTGCAGCACGTGCGACTTGGTCTCGCCCTGGCTTTCCGAGATGTCCATGCCCCAGATGAAGTCCATCCCGAAGCCCGATGTTCACGGTCTCAGATCACGTGGCAAGCTTTGCGCATGCGCGTGCCCAATTCAAAACCACATCTCCTGCACGCATCGCCCATCTCTCGGCAGGTCGTCGAACCGGTCGAGGCCATCGAAGTGGTCGATGGGGAGATGCGCGACCGGATCGGGCTCGGTCAGGCGCAGGTTGACGGCGATGCGCCGGCGGCCATCAGCGTCGGTCGACAGGCCACGCCAGGCCAGCACGCAACCGCACCGCCCGCAGAACCGGATCTCGAGCGCGGGCGTCGTACGGTCATGGCGCGTATAGGCCTGGCTCTGGCCCGAGAGACTGATGCGCTCGCCCTCGAAGTCGTAGATCCAGAGAACACCGTAGCGTCGGCAGAGCGTGCAGTTGCAAGCCGTGGCCGACTCCGGCATGCCGTCGAAAGTCCATCCTGCGGCGCCGCAATGGCAGGTTCCAGTGAGCATGGGCATTTTCCTCAGTCCGCATCCAGAGAGTGTCGCTAGCGGCGGACCTCGGCGCAAGTGCGGCAGATGCGAACCGGGCAACGGGGTAGCTCAACTCTTTCGTCGTGCGCCGAGAGGCATCGTTGCCAGCCTGGACACAGATGTCTAGAAACGTCATCGAGAGTTGGCGACGGGGGCGGTGCCGGACGCCGGCAGAGCGAGGACCGGCCAGAGGAGGCATGCCATGCGCGAATCCCACAGTCCGGATGCACGGCGTCGCCGCCGCCTCGCTGCCGGCGAGATGCAGCCTGCGCGCGCCGTCGACTACCGCAATCTTAAGAATCCCTTTCCTTCCACGCCCGTCTTCTCCGACGATCGCGTCGAGGCCATGCATCAGATGGCGCTGCGCGTGCTCGAAGACCTCGGCATGAAAGTGCTGCTGCCGGAAGCACGGGCGATGTTCCGGGCCGCTGGCGCCCTCGTCGACGACGATAGCCAGATGGTGCGGATCGGCCGGGACATCGTCGAGAGCGCCATCGCGACGGCGCCGCGCTCCATCCTCTGCCGTGGCGGCTCGCGAGACCGCGACCTGACGCTTAAGCTCGGCGCGCTCGCCATCCAGACCGGTGCCGGCTCGCCCAACGTCACCGACCTCGTGAAGGGCCGCCGCGCCTCGACCCACGCCGACTTCGAAACGCTCATCCGCCTGACGCAACATTTCGATGTGCTGCACATGCTGAGCCCCGGCGTCGAGGCGGGCGATCTGCCGACGCATCTGAGGCACTTTCAGGTTCACCGGACGCAGCTTCTTCGCTCCGACAAGCTGCCCTTCGTCTATTCGCGCGGCACACCGCAGGTGGAGGACGCGTTTCAGATGATCCGGCTCGCCCGCGGTCTCGACGAGGCGGCCTTCGCCGCGGCCGTGCACTGCTACACCATCATCAATACGAACTCGCCGCGCCAGCTCGACATCCCGATGGCGCAGGGGCTCATCGACTTCGCCCGCGCCGGGCAGATGTCGATCGTGACGCCCTTCTGCCTGATGGGCGCCATGGCGCCGATGACCGTTGCCGGCGCATTGACGCTCAGCCACGCCGAGGCGCTCGCCGCCATCACGCTGACGCAAATCGCCAAGCCCGGCGCGCCGGTCTGCTACGGCGCCTTCGCCTCGAACGTCGACATGAAGAGCGGTGCGCCGGCGTTCGGCACGCCCGAGCAGGTGAAGGCCAATCTCGGCGCGGGACAGCTCGCCCGCCGGCTCGGGCTCCCCTGGCGCTGTGCCGCCGGATGCGCGGCCAACATCAACGATGCGCAGGCCGCGCACGAAACGCAAATGTCCGCCTGGGGCGCGCTGCTTGCCGGCGCGACCGTTCTCATCCACGGTGCTGGGTGGCTCGAGGGAGGCCTGACTGTTTCCTTCGAGAAGCTCATCACGGATCTCGAGGTCATGCAGACATTCGCCGAGCTGTGCCAGCCGACGCCCAACGCTGAGGCCGACCTGGCGTTCGAGGCGCTGCGGGAGGTCGCGCCCGGCGGGCATTTCTTCGCTGCAGCTCACACCATGGAGCGCTATCGCACAGCCTTCTATCAGCCGCTCGTCGCCGACTGGTCGAACTTCGGCACCTGGACGGAGCGTGGCGCCAAGGATGCCAACGTGCGGGCGAGCGCGCTCTGGCAAGCGATCGTCAAGGAGCCGCCGGCGGCGTTTCTGGCCGCCGACACCCTCGAAGCTCTCGATGCCTTCATCGCCGGCCGCGAGGCTGAGGGCGGTGCGCCGCCGGTGAGCTGAGCCATGGATGCGAGGACAGCCTCTCCGGGGCATCTGAAAGTCACGCGCCAGGATTGGCTCGACGCGGCGACGGCCGTGTTGATCGAGCGCGGCGTCGATCAGGTGAAGATCCTGCAACTCAGCGCGCGGCTGAAGGTCTCCCGCTCGAGCTTCTATTGGTACTTCCACGATCGCAAGGAGCTGCTCGGCGCGCTCGTCGCGCATTGGCAGACGACCAACACGACGGCCTTTGTCGCTGCCTGCGCCGAGCCGACGCTGACGATCACGGCCGGCGTCTGCCAACTGTTCCGCTGCTTCGTCGACGAGCGCCTGTTCGATGCACGGCTCGAGCTTGCGGTGCGCGACTGGGCGAAGCGCGCACGCCCGATCCGCACCCAGGTCGCCCGCGCCGACGAGGCGCGGCTTGCAGCGCTCCGCCAGATGTTTCTGCGTCACGGCTATCCGGCCGACGAGGCCGAGGTGCGCAGCCGCATCCTCTATTACATGCAGATCGGCTACTACGCGCTTTCGCCTCACGAGACGCTCGGCGAGCGCATGCGGCTCGTGCCGGCCTATTTGAAAAGCTTTACCGGCAGGACGCCGAAGGCCGCCGAGATCGCCGCGCTCGAGCAGTTTGCGAAATCGCTTTCGTGATAGGGTCGCCCGGTCGATCGTCACGGGAGCACGCGCCGTCCGATGAAAGTGCTGTTGAAAGAAGGTCTCATCGTCCTCGCGCCTGAGGGTGACGACGAGGCTCGGACACTGACCGATTGGAAGGCCGCGCACGCAGATCGCGTGCTCTTGGTGCGGGCTGTGCCCGAGGTGTCGGGCGTCGAGCTCCACGATATCGGCTCCCGTGTGGAAGCCTGCCGCGAGCCCATCAACATCGTCTCGACGAGCCCCGATCCGGTCGCCCGCACGATCAGCAATCTGGGCGACACGCCGTTCACGCTCGACGGGCAAGCGTATCGAACGATCGAGTCCTTCTGGCAGGGCCTCAAGTTCGACGATCGAGCCGAGCGCGACCGCATCGCGGGCCTCGATGGCCATGCAGCGTGGGAGGCGGGCACCGCCAAAGGCTATGGGGCGACGGTGAGCTATGGGGGCGAAACGATTCCCGTCGGCACCTGGGCGCACTGGCAGCTCATGGACCGCGCGTGCCGCGCGAAGTTCACGGAGAACGCGCAAGCCCGTGCGGCGCTACTCTCGACCGGCACCCGCCCGCTCACCCACATCGTGCGGCACGACAGCAAGGCGATCCCCGGCGCGATCATGGCCGAAATCTGGATGCGGTTGCGCAAGGAGATGGAAGTAGTGAGTAGTGAGTAGTGAGTAGTGAGTCAGGTGTTGCGCCGACGCCAGCGGCCGTCGATATCGTGCCTTCGGCGAAGAGTCTCATGCTGGATCCCCACGCTCGCTCGCGCTTCGCACTCACGGCGTGAGGATGACGCTGAAATTGGCCGCGCCGCGTCCTCCTCATCATCCTCACGCGGCGTGGGAGAAACCGTAGGGCGGGTTGAGCCGTAGGCGAAGCCCGCCGTCTCTTGCGCCGTCCGTGTGGCGGCGGACTTCTCCCGGACACAAGTCCGGGCTCAGTCCGCCGTACGAGGCTCGCACTCACGGCGTGAGGATGACGGACGGACAGATGGGCAAACTGCCGCTCGCCCCTACGGCGGAGTCCTCGCCTCCCCGAAAACTTGCGGCGAATGCGACGTCCTCACGCCGTCACGATCAACTCGCGCGGCGTTTTCGTCAGAGCCTCGTGCCCGCGATCGGTGACGGCGAAGGATTGCGTGATGGTGATGCCGGTGTCTTCCAGCCAGAGCCCCGCCATCAGGTGGAACGCGACGCCCGGCTCGAGCACGGTGCGGTCGCCGCGCCTGAGGCTCGCGGTGCGCTCGCCCCAGGTCGGCGTGTAGGCGGCGCCGATCGAATAGCCGAGCCGCGCCTCCTTCTCGATCCCGTGCCGGCTCAAGCGTCCCCGCCAGGCGGCCTCGACGTCCTCTGCCGTGATCCCCGGCTTGACCACATCGAGCGCCGCGTTCATCGCTTCGATGACCCACGAGGCCAGATCCCGATAGCTTTGCGGCGGCGTGCCGAAGTAGATCGTCCGGCTCATCGGCGCGTGATAGCGCAGCCGGCAGCCAGAGACCTCGATGTTGGCGACCGACTGCGGCGCGATCGGCCGGTCGGAGAAGATCGGATGTGGCTCGCGCGCCCGCGCCCCGAACCCCATGTGCGGCGGGCTCGTCGCGGGCAGGCCGCCGAAGGCGTCCGTCCCCGCCATCTGCGCCTGATAGAGCACGGCCGCGACATCGCACTCGCGCACCCCCGGCCGCGCCACCTCGACGGCGCGTGCCATCATGGCGTCCGTGATCTCGCCCGCCTGCCGCATGTAGGCGATCTCCTGCGGGCTCTTGACGAAGCGCACCCAGTTGACGAGCAGCTCGGCATCCTTGAACCGCGCATTCGGCATCGCCTTCACGAGCTCGGCATGGTCGCGCGCGGTGTAGTAGTAGGCGCCCATCTCGACGCCGACGGTGGCGGCCTGCGGCGCCTCTCCCAAGATGCGCTCGGCGATGAATTGCGCGGCGTGGCGATCCTTGGAGTTCACGTAGATGTCGGGATAGGGCACGACGCGGTCGTCGGGAAGGTACGTCGTCACGCGCGCGGTGAGCGCATCCATCATGCGCCCGATCCACAGCGGCAGCTCGGCCTCCTGGAACACCACGAGCGCCTGCGTCGTATAGAACGACCAGGCGTCGTAGCCGGTCAGGTAGTAGATGTTCGCCGGCTCCGTCACGACGAGCACGTCAAGCCCCTCCGCCGCCATGCGCTGCTTCACGCGCGCGAGGCGGGACCTGAACTCGGTTTCGGCGAAGGGGAGGATGGGCATGGCGGGGGCCTTGGCGACGGGGGATCGAGGCCGCGAGCTTGGGGTGGCATGAGACAAACGGTCAAGCCCCGCGTCCGTAGTTTGGTTTGGCGTGGCCCGGGTTCCATTTGGTTTGCGAAACGCATCCCCGCGCGTAACCCGACGTGCCGCGCGCAAGGGGTGCGGACACGTTTCAGGGATTTCGGGAAGATGGCGAATGCCGTATGATACCGTGAGGGACGCGCGATCTTGCCGCCTCTCCCCATGAGCACGATGTGCTCATGGGGAGAGGGTAGGGTGAGGGGCAGCCACCAGCACGCAGGACGCAACATGCGCGGCGAGCAGCCGTGGAAGACAAATCGGGCCCGGGTTCTGCGATCCCAATCGGGTTTCGTCGAACGCAGACTGTGGGGAGCACTGCGTGATCGGCAACTGGACCGCCGGAAGTTCGTGCGGCAAGCCCCGATCGACATCTACTTTGCTGACTTTCTCTGCCGGGAAGCCAAGCTCATCATCGAGGTCGACGGGGCGACGCACGGAACGGACGCGGAGCGAGCTGCCGATGTCGACCGAACCGCGAAACTCCGTGCGCTCGGCTTTCGCGTGCTTCGGTTCGACAATATCGATGTGATCGAGGACATCGACGGTGTTGTGCGCTCGATATCAGGCGCGCTCGCGGCGGCGCGTGATTGACCAGGCTTGGCCGCCACCGCGCCGAGCCGCTGCCCCTCGCCTTCCCTCTCCCCGCAAGCGGGGAGAGGAGGAGAGAGTCGTGCCCGCCTGACGCCGTTATGGCACTTCTTCTTCTGATTCTATCGCGGATCAGCTCCCCCCACCCTCTTGCCCCCGCCCCCGTCCCCCCCTATCACCCTCACCATGAAACTCCGCCAGCTCCTCGATGACGAGATGAGTGCGCCGCTGCTTGCCGGGGGCGTGGAGGTGAGCGGGCTCACCCCCGACAGCCGCGCTATTCAGCCGGGCTTCGTGTTTGCTGCGCTTTCGGGCTCCAAAACCGATGGCGCGAAGTACGTGGCGCAGGCGGTCGAGAAGGGGGCGGCGGTCATCTTGGCCGGCCGCGATGCCGAGCTGCCCGATACCGGCCAGGCGACCGTCATCCGCTCGTCCGATCCGCGGCGCGCGCTGGCGCTGATGGCGGCGCGCTTCCACGTCGGCCAGCCCGAGATCATCACCGCCGTCACGGGGACGAGCGGCAAGACCTCGGTCGCGACCTTCGTGCGCCAGATCTGGAGCCGCTCCGGCCACAAAGCGGCAAGCCTCGGCACCATCGGCCTCGTCCGCCCGGATGGCCGCGTCGTCGATAGTCTCACGACGCCCGAGCCGGTGACGCTGCATCGGCTCCTCTCGGAGCTCGCGCGCGAGGACGTGACGCACCTGTCGATGGAGGCCTCCAGCCACGGTCTGGAACAGCGCCGCCTCGACGGCGTGAAGCTTTCGGCCGGCGCCTTCACGAATCTCGGCCACGACCATCTCGACTATCACAAGGACCAAGAGGACTACTTCAACCAGAAGAAGCGCCTGTTCCACACCGTGCTGCCGGAGGGCGCGGGGGCCGTGATCAACCTCGATGCGCCACGCGCGGAGGAGGTGGTCGACGAGGCCTATGGGCACGGGCTCAAGGTGATGACGGTCGGCTACAAGGCGCGCGGTATCAAGCTGCTCAGCCTCGAGCGCGACGGCTTCGCGCAGAAGCTTGCGGTGTCCCACGAGGGCGAGAGCTACGAGATCCGCCTGCCGCTGATCGGCACTTATCAGGCCTCCAACGCGCTCGTTGCGGCGGGGCTGTGCATCGTCACGGGGAGCGACCCGGAGGGTGTGTTCACGCGGTTGGGCGAGCTGCAGACCGTCAACGGGCGGCTCGATATCGTCGGCGAGGCGCGCGGCGGCATGGTCGTCGTCGATTACGCGCACAAGCCGGATGCGCTGGAGGCCGCGCTCGATGCGTTGCGCCCGTTCGTGTCGGGCAAGCTCGTCTGCGTGTTCGGCTGCGGCGGCGATCGCGACCGGATCAAGCGGCCAGTGATGGGGCGGATTGCGGTGGCCAAGGCCGATCGCGTCATCGTCACCGACGACAATCCGCGCTCGGAGCAGCCGGCGGCGATCCGCGCCGAGATCTTGGCCGGAGCCACGGGGGCGGAAGAATTCGGCGATCGCGGCGAGGCGATCCGCGCGGCGGTCGGCGCGATCGGGCCGGGCGACGTGATCCTCATCGCCGGCAAGGGGCACGAGCAGGGGCAATATGTGGGGGATAAGGTGATCCCGTTCTCCGATCACGAGGCGGCGCGCGCGGCGCTTGGCGAGGTCAACGGCCGTGACTGAGCCGCTGTGGACGCTCGATGCGCTCGTCGCCGCGACGGGCGGCAAGCTCGACGGCGCGGCGACCGCCGCCGTCACCGGCGTCTCGATCGATACGCGAAGCCTCAAGCCCGGCGATCTGTTCGTGGCGCTAAAGGCCGAGCGCGACGGGCACGAGTTCGTCGGCAAGGCGCTGGCCTCCGGCGCGGCGGCGGCGCTCGTCCGATCGGATTTTACCGTTTGCGGCGGCGGTGCGCTCGTCCGTGTCGAGGATCCGCTGAAGGCGCTCGAGCGCCTCGGCATCGCTGCGCGCACCCGTACCCAAGCCCGCGTGCTCGCCGTCACCGGCAGCGTCGGCAAGACCGGCACGAAGGAGGCGCTGAGGCTCTGCCTCTCGCGGCTCGGCGCCACGCACGCTTCCGAGAAATCCTACAACAACCACTGGGGCGTGCCGCTGACGCTCGCCCGCCTGCCGGCGGGCGTCCGCTACGGCGTGTTCGAGATCGGCATGAACCACGCGGGCGAGATCACGCCGCTGTCGCGGATGGTCCGGCCTGAGATCGCGATCATCACGACCGTCGGGCCGGTGCACATCGAGTTCTTCCGCGACGAGGAGGCCATCGCCGACGCCAAGGCCGAGATCTTCGCCGGCCTGCAAAAGGGCGGCACCGCGATCCTCAACCGCGACAACCGGCATTTCGAGCGGCTCGCCGCGCACGCGAAAGCCGCCGGCGCCGGCCGCATCCTCGCCTTCGGGCGCGCGGCGGACGCGCAATCGCGGCCGCTCGAGATCGTGGCCGAGCCGCAGGGAAGTCAGGTCCGCGCGCTGATCGACGGCCGTGAGGTCGCCTACCGGATCGGCGCGCCGGGCGAGCATCACGTGCTGAACTCGCTCGCGGTGCTGTCCGCCGTGAAGCTGCTCGGCGGCGATCTGAGCTTGGCCGCAGACGCCCTCGCCGCGGCCAGCGCGACGGAGGGTCGCGGCGCGCGGCTCGAGCTCAAGGCGGGATCGGGCCGCGTGCTGCTCATCGACGACAGCTACAACGCCAATCCGGTTTCGGTTCGCGCCGCCCTCGCCGCCTTCGCTTCGACGCCGCGCGCCGATTTCGCGCGCCGCGTCGTCGTCTTGGGCGACATGCGGGAGCTGGGCGCGCGCTCCGCCGAGCTGCACGCCGACCTCGTCAACCCCGTGATCGCCTCGGGCGCCGACACCGTGCTCGCCTGCGGTCCCTACATGGCCGAGCTCTACAACCGGCTGCCCGCGCGCCTGCGTGGCGGCTATGCCGCGACCTCCGAGGAGTTGCGGGAGAGCGTCACAAAGGCGGTTCAACCCGGCGACGTGATCATGATAAAAGGCTCGCTCGGGAGCCGTATGGGACCGCTGGTGGCGGCGTTGAAAGAGCATCTCGCCCGGCTCGAGGGTTGAAAGAAGAAGAGAGGGCCGGGCAGGGCCCTGAAGGGGCCGCATGCTCTACGAGCTCGTCAACTATTCCGACCAGATCAGCGCACTCAACGTCTTCCGCTACATCACCTTCCGCACCGGCGGCGCCACCATGACGGCGCTCTTGTTCGTGATGCTGTTCGGCAAGCCGCTGATCAATCTCTTGCGAATCAAGCAGGGCAAGGGGCAGCCGATCCGAGAGGACGGTCCCCAAAGCCACATCCTGACGAAGAAGGGCACGCCCACGATGGGGGGGCTGATGATCCTCTCGGGCGTGCTGGTGGCGACGCTGCTGTGGGCCAACTGGGCGTCCGAATACATCTGGATCGTGCTCGGCGTGACGCTCGCCTATGGCGCCATCGGCTTCTACGACGACTATCTCAAGGTCACCCGCCAGCGCGCCTCGCACTTCTTCTCCGGCCGCATCAAATTGGCGCTCGAGATTCTCATCGCCGCCATCGCCACCTGGGCGGTCATGCAACTCGGCGACCCGGCGATCGCCTCCTCGCTGACGGTGCCCTTCCTCAAGGATACGGCGATCTTCTTCGGCGTGTTCTTCGTCGTCATCGGCGTCATCGTCATCGCCGGCGCCGGCAATTCGGTGAACCTGACCGACGGCCTCGACGGCCTCGCCATCGTGCCGGTGATGATCGCGGCGGCGAGCTTCGGTCTCATCGCCTATCTGTCGGGCAACATCAACTTCGCCAAGTACCTGGAAATCCACTACGTTCCGGGTACTGGCGAGCTCGCCGTGTTTTGCGGCGCACTGCTCGGCGCGGGGCTCGGCTTCCTCTGGTTCAACGCCCCGCCGGCGCAGATCTTCATGGGCGATACGGGCTCGCTTGCGCTGGGTGGCGCGCTCGGCTCGATCGCGGTCGCCACCAAGCACGAGATCGTGCTCGCGATCATCGGCGGCCTGTTCGTGCTCGAGACGCTGTCGGTGATCGTCCAGGTGGCGTCCTTCAAGCTCACCGGCAAGCGCGTCTTCCGGATGGCCCCCTTGCATCATCACTATGAGCAGAAGGGCTGGCAGGAGAGCACCGTGGTGATCCGCTTCTGGATCATCGCGGTCATCTTGGCGCTGGTCGGGCTCTCGACGCTCAAACTGCGCTAAGCTCGCGCAATGATTCCCGTCACGACATACGCTCACCGCCGCGTCGCGGTGTTCGGCCTCGCTCGCTCGGGGCTGGCGTCCGTGCGAGCGCTTCTCGCAGGAGGCGCCGAGGTCTGGGCCTGGGACGATGGCGACAAATCGCGGGCGCAGGCGGAAAGCGAAGGCGTCGCGCTGACCGATCTCAAAGCCGCCGACTGGTCGGGGCTTGCCGCACTCGTGCTGGCACCGGGCGTCCCACTGACGCATCCCAGGCCTCACTGGACGGTCGAGCGCGCGAAAGCGCTCGACATTCCCGTGATCGGCGACACGGAGCTCTTCTTCCTCGAGCACCGCCACCGGAGGGCCCAAGCCAAGATCGTCGCGATCACCGGCACCAATGGCAAGTCGACCACGACGGCGTTGACCGCGCACGTGCTCGGCGAGGCGGGCCTCCGCGTCGCGCTCGGTGGCAACATCGGCGAGGCGGTGCTCGGCTTGGCCGATTTCGACTCTACCGACGCCTACGTGCTCGAGATGTCGTCCTACCAGATCGACCTGTCGCCGGCCTTCACCGCCGACGCGGCGGCGCTCCTCAACGTGACGCCCGATCATCTCGACCGGCACGGCACGATCGAGCACTACGCCGCGGTCAAGGAGCGGCTTGTCGCCAACGCCGGGACAGCGGTGATCGGCGTCGACGACGACTATTGCCGCGCCATCGCCGCGCGCCGCCGCGCTCACGGTGGCGGGCTCGTCACCATCACCATCGATCCGGCATCCACGTCCGCGGACGACACCCTGGTCGCCGATGGCATGACGGCGCTCCGCCGCCGCGACGGCCGCACCGAGACGCTCGGCAATCTCGACGGTATTCCGGCGCTGCGCGGCCTGCACAACATGCAGAATGCGCTGACGGCGATTGCGCTCGCCTCCGCCATCACGCCGGATCGGCCGATCGCCGATCACATCGCGGCGTGCCGCAGCTTCCCGGGGCTCGCACATCGTCTGCAGCCGGTCGGCCGGATCGGCGACGTGCTGTTCGTCAACGACAGCAAGGCGACGAACGCCGACTCGACCGAGAAGGCGCTCGCCTCCTTCCCCGGCGGCATCTACTGGATCCTCGGCGGACGGGCGAAGGCCGGCGGCATCACGGCGCTCGAAGCCTATTTTCCCCGCATTGCTCGCGCCTTCCTGATCGGCGAGGCGAGCGACGCGTTCGCTGCGACCCTCGACGGCAAGGTTGCCTACGAGCGGTGCGGCCGGCTCGACGTGGCGGTCGCGCGCGCGGCAGAGGTCGCGGCGGCAGCCCCGTCGTCTCGGAGCGAGAAAGTCGTCCTGCTCTCGCCCGCCTGCGCCTCTTTCGACCAGTTCCCCGACTTCGAGAAGCGCGGCGAGGCGTTCGTCGACATCGTGCGCCGGCTGGAACGCGTCAAGGGCGGAGGCTGACCGTCATGGCGCTCGCCCGCGACGATCGCAGCTTGCTCGCCCAGTGGTGGTGGACGGTGAGCCATACCATGCTCGGCGCCGTGGGCCTTTTGCTGACCACGGGGTTCGTGCTGTCGCTCGCGGCGAGCCCGGCCGTCGCCGTGCGCAAAGGGCTCGAGCCGTTCCACTTCGTCGAGCGTCATGCGGTGTTCGCACTCCTCGGCGCCGCGATCGTGCTCGGGCTGTCGATGCTGAAGCCGGTCGACGTCCGCCGGTCGAGCTTGATCGTCGCGGGCGGGGCGCTCGCCGGTCTCCTCGCCGTGCTTTTCGCCGGGCCGGAGATCAACGGCGCCCAGCGCTGGCTCGCCGTCGCCGGTCAGCAATTGCAGCCCTCCGAGATCTTCAAGCCGGCCTTCGTCGTGCTGTCGGCGTGGCTGTTGGCGGAATCGGTGCGCACGAACAGTCTCGTGATGCTCGCGGCCTCGATCGGACTGCTGGGATGCGCTGTCGTGCTGCTCGCGCTCGAGCCCGATATCGGCCAGTCGACGCTGCTCATCCTGGTCTGGACGGGGCTGTTCTTCCTTTCCGGTCAGCCGCTCAAGTGGATGGGCGTCATTCTGGTCGCGGGCGTGGTGCTGGCGGCGACGGCCTATTTTGGCTTCGAGCACGTGGCCTCCCGCGTCGACCGGTTTTGGCATCCGGCCTCCGGCGACACCTATCAGATGGACCGCGCCCGCGAGAGCTTCGTTGCCGGTGGCTGGCTCGGCCGCGGCCCCGGCGAGGGCACGATCAAGTCGACGCTGCCCGACGCGCATACCGACTTCATCATGGCCGTCGTCGCCGAGGAATACGGCGTCCTCGCTTGCCTGCTGTTGCTGGCGCTCTACGCCTTCATCGTCTGGCGGGCGATGGCGCGGGCCTGGATCGAGCCGAGCCCGTTCGTCAGGCTGGCGATTTCCGGCCTCGTGCTTCTCGTCAGCGCGCAGGCGCTCATCAACATGGGTGTCAACGTCGGCTTGCTGCCGGCCAAGGGCATGACGCTGCCGTTCATCTCGTACGGCGGCTCCTCGACGGTCGGAACCTCGATCGCCTTCGGATTTCTGCTGGCGCTGACGCGGCGGCGTACCGACCAGGCCCGCCCCGGCGCCGCGTTTCGCCCGGTGCGCCAGATGCCGCTCGACCGTACTGTGCAAGGGACCAGGCCGACATGAGCAAGGGGATGGTGTTGCTGGCGGCGGGCGGCACGGGCGGGCATCTGTTCCCGGCCTTCGCGCTGGCCGAGGAGCTGAAGCGGCGCGAGATCGAGGTCGAGCTCGTGACCGACGAGCGCGCGGGCCACTACGGCGGCGATTTCCCGGCCCGAGCCATGCACCGCGTGCCGTCCGCGACCGTGCTCGGCCGCTCGCCCGCCGCCATCGCCAAGACGGGGTGGACGCTGACGCGCGGTTTCGTTCGGGCGCGCAAGCTCATCAAGGAGCGGGCGCCCGCGGTCGTCGTCGGCTTCGGCGGCTATCCGACGTTCCCGCCGTTGCTCGCTGCCTCCTTCCTGCGGGTGCCGTCCATCGTGCACGAGCAGAACGCCGTCATGGGCCGCGCCAATCGTGTGCTCGCGCGCCGCGTTTCGGCGATTGCCGCGTCCTACGAGGGCACCTCGAAGCTGCCACCGGGCGCCGAAGCCAAGGTCACCGTCACCGGCAATCCGGTGCGCAACGCCGTCATCGAGTGGAGCCGCCTCAACTACGAGGCGCCCGCCGGCACCGCGCCGATCCGCCTCGTCGTGTTCGGCGGCAGCCAGGGCGCGCGGTTCTTCTCCGACATCATGCCGGCGACGGTCGCGCGGCTCGCCCCCGACGTGAAGGCGCGACTCGAGATCGTCCAGCAGTGCCGGGAGGAGGATCTCGCCCGGGTCGGGCAGGCCTATCGCACGGAGGGGGTCAAGGCCGAGCTCGGGGCCTTCTTCCGCAACCTGCCGGAGCTGATGGCCAAGAGCCATCTCGTCATCGCCCGCTCGGGGGCCTCGACCCTGGCCGAGCTCGGCGTGCTCGGCCGTCCGGCGATCCTGGTGCCCTTGCCGCATGCCCTCGACAACGACCAGCTGCACAACGCGCGCCGTCTCGAGGCTGTCGGCGGCGCCTGGTGCGTCGAGCAGCGGGGTCTGCACCCTGATCTCCTGGCCGAGAAGCTCAGCGGCCTGTTCCGCGCGCCCGAGACGCTCGCCGCCGCCGCCCGCGCCGCCCGTGGCCAAGGCCGGCCGGACGCCGTCTCGCGGCTGGCAGACCTCGTGGAGAGGCTGGCTGGGCATAAGCGATAGGGTTTGCCTTTGCCCCCGGCTGTGCCAGAACTCACCTTGTTTTCGCCGAATCACCCTGTTTGATGGCGTTGCTACAACTTGAGAGCCGCGCCAGGGGCACGACAGGGTGCGGCAAGTCAGGAGCTAGGCCGCGCTCGAACCGCGCGCCGGCCCCGCCCGAGGGAGATTTTCGCATGGAGATGCCGAAGGATATCGGACCGTTCCACATCGTCGGCATCGGCGGCATCGGCATGAGCGCCATTGCCGAGATTCTGCTCGAGCTCGGCTATCCCGTGCAGGGGAGCGACGCCAAGGAGAACCCGAACGTCCGCCGTCTGCGCGAGCGCGGCGTGCGTGTGTTCATCGGGCACGATGCGGTCAATCTGGTCGGTGCCCGTTACATCGTCATCTCGAGCGCGATCAAGAAAGACAATATCGAGCTGAAAACCGCCCGTCAGCGCGGCATCCCGGTGATCCGGCGCGCCGACATGCTGGCCGAGCTCATGCGCATGCGCTCGACCGTGTCGGTCACCGGCACGCACGGCAAGACGACGACGACCTCCCTCATCGCCCACGTCTTCGAGGCGGCGAACCTCGATCCGACGGTCATCACCGGCGGCATCGTCAACTCCTGGGGCACCAATGCGCGGCTCGGCCAGGGCAAGTGGATGGTGGTCGAGGCCGACGAGAGCGACGACACGTTCATCCGGCTCCCGACCGAGATCGGCGTCGTCACCAACATCGACCCCGAGCATCTCGACTATTTCGGCTCTGTCGAGGCCATGCACGCCTCCTATCGCACCTTCTACAAGAGCATTCCCTTCTACGGTGCCGCCGTCACCTGCATCGACCATCCCGTCGTGCGCGAGATGACGACGGCGATCCGCGACGAGTGCTCGGCCAAGTTCGTGACCTACGGCGTCAGCGAGGATGCCGATCTCAGGCTCCGCAACCTGCGCTACGAGAACAACGGCCTCGTGTTCGACATCGAGGTCGGGCGGCGGATTGCCGGCGGCGCGCGCGCCGTGCTCGGCGTGCGCATGCCGGTGCCGGGCGAGCACAATGCGTTGAACGCGATCGCAGCCTTCGCGGTCGCCGTCGAGGCGGGCGTGCCGGACGACGTGGCCAAGCGCGCCATCGCCGGCTTCTCGGGCGTCAAGCGCCGCTTCACGCCGACGGGCAATTGGAACGGCGTCGCCATCTACGACGACTATGCGCATCATCCGGTCGAGATCGCGGCCGTGCTGAAGGCCGCGAAGAAGTCGTCGTCGGGGCGCGTCCTCGCGGTCTTCCAGCCGCATCGCTACAGCCGCGTGCAGAGCCTGTTTCAGGATTTCGCGAGCTGCTTCACCAACGCGGATTCGGTGATCGTGACGCCACTCTACACGGCGGGCGAGCAGCCACTTCCCGGCATCACGCACCTGACGATGGCGGAGGGCATCCGCAAGACGGGGCACCGCCAGGTCGCCGTCGTCGAGAGCGAGCACGAGCTGGCGCCGCTGGTCGCGACGATGGCGCGGCCGGGCGACATGGTGATTTGTCTCGGCGCCGGCACCATCACGGATTGGGCCTACGCGCTGCCCCAGCGCTTGAACGGCGCCCGCCAGGCGGCGGAGGACGTGGCGTGACCGAGACGGGCCTCGCCGCCGAGATTCGGCAAGCCGTGCCGGGTCTGCGGGGGCGTCTTGCCGCCGGACAGCCACTCGCCGACCTCGTCTGGTTTCGCGTCGGTGGCCCGGCCGAGGTGCTGTTCCAGCCGGCCGACGAGGACGATCTTGCATCGTTTCTGGCAGCCCTCGATCCCTCGGTGCCGGTGACCGTCATCGGACTCGGCTCAAACCTGCTCGTCCGCGACGGCGGCGTGCGCGGCGTCGTCGTGCGGCTCGGCCGAGGCTTCAACGAGACGACGGTCGAGGCAGGGCATCGCTTGCGCACCGGCACTGCGGTTCCCGACGCGCGGCTCGCCCGCATCGCCGCGGACGCCGGCATCGACGGTCTCGCCTTCTATCGCGGCATACCGGGCGCCATCGGTGGTGCGCTACGCATGAATGCCGGGGCGCACGGCGGCGAGACGCGCGAGTTCCTGATCGAGGCTCGCGCCGTCGATCGCAAGGGCCGAAAGCACACCCTCTCCAACGCCGACATGGGCTACAGCTATCGTCACTCGGACGCGCCCGGCGATTTCATCTTCACGCAGGCGCTCTTCCAGGGCCGCCCGGGCGAGCCGGCCAAGATCCTCGCCGCCATGGACGAGGTCGCCGAATACCGCGAGACGCATCAGCCGGTGAAAGCGCGCACCGGCGGCTCGACCTTCAAGAACCCGCCCGGCACGAGCGCCTGGAAGCTCGTCGATCAGGCCGGCTGCCGGGGCTTTCGCATCGGCGATGCCGTCGTCTCCGAGAAGCACTGCAACTTCCTCATCAACGAGGATCAAGCCAGCGCCGAGGACATCGAGCGGCTCGGCGAGACGGTGCGGGCGCGGGTGCTCGCGACATCGGGCATCCGGCTCGAATGGGAAATCGTGCGCTTGGGCGAGCCTCTGCCGGGGCATGTCACGGGCGAGGCATTGGCAGATAAACAGGTGGCCGCATGAGCCGTAGGTTTTCGCACATCGCGGTTCTGATGGGCGGTCTCTCGGCCGAGCGCGAGGTGAGCTTGCGGTCGGGCAAGGCGTGCGCCGACGCGCTCGAGGAGGAGGGCTACCGCGTCACCCGCATCGACGTCGGCCGCGACATCGCGAGCGAGCTTGCGAAGCTGAAACCGGATGCCTGCTTCAACGCGCTGCATGGCCGCTGGGGCGAGGACGGCTCGATCCAGGGCATTCTCGAGTACCTGCAGATTCCCTACACGCATTCGGGTGTGCTCGCCTCCGCGCTCGCCATGCACAAGGAGCGGGCGAAGGACGTGCTGCGCCGCGCCGGCGTCCCCGTCGCCGACGGCATCGTCGCCTCGCGCATGGAAGCTGCCAAACGCCACCTCATGGCGCCGCCCTACGTGGTGAAGCCCGTCAATGAGGGCTCGAGCGTCGGCGTCTTCATCGTCCGCGAGGATCACCGCCATCCGCCCCAGGAGCTGATGGCCTCCGATTGGAGCCTGAGCGAGACCGTGCTGGTCGAGCGATTCGTTCCCGGCCGCGAGCTCACCTGCGCCGCGATGGGCGACAAAGCCCTCGACGTCATCGACATCGTGCCCGCCGATACGCTCAAATTCTACAATTACGAGGCGAAATACGCCAAAGGAGGCTCGATCCACATCCTACCGGCCGCGCTTTCACCAAATGTTTACCAGTCTGTACAGACATTTACCCTGAAGGCTCATCAAGCCCTGGGCTGCCGTGGCGTGTCGCGGGCGGATTTCCGCTTGGACGAGCGCGCCGATGGCAGCCACGAGCTGGTGTGCCTCGAGGTGAATACGCAACCCGGCATGACGGAGACCTCGCTCGTCCCCGACATGGCCCGGCACGCGGGTATGACCTTCGGCGAGCTGGTCCGGTGGATCGTGGAGGACGCTTCTTGCAACCGCTGAGTCGCACGAGACCTCAGCCGACGCACATTCCCTTGAGACGGCGCCGCGCGGGGTCCGCGCCGGCCGTGCCGTCCAAGCGGGCGTTCGCGTGGTCTTGGGCGTTGGCCGGCCGCGGCCTGACCGGCGTCGTCCTGCTTCTGGGTGTCCTGGCGCTCCTCCAGTTTCCTGGGCGGACCGAGGCGCTCGCCAAGCTCGATACGCTCGCCGCTGGCGCCGGTCTCGACATCACGCAGGTGAGCGTCACCGGCCTCGACCGCGCGCTCCCTGCCGACATCTATGCCGCGCTCGATACGGTCCCTGGCCGCTCGATCCTGGCTTTCGACGTGGCGGCTGCCAAGGTGGCGCTCGAAGCGCTGCCGTGGGTCAAGTCCGCCACGATCTCGCGCGCGCTTCCCGGCGAGATCACGATCCGTATCGCCGAGCGCCAGCCCTTCGCCGTTTGGCAGAATCGCCAGATGCTGTTCCTGATCGACGAGGACGGCCGCACGCTCGATCCGGTCGCCCCGTCCGATCATCCCGAGCTCCCCGTCGTCGCCGGAGCAGGCGCGGCCGAGGAAGCGCGCACGATTCTGGCGGTGCTCGCCAAGCATCCCGCGCTCCGCCGTCGCGTCGGCGCCGCCGTGCGGGTCGCCGGCCGCCGCTGGACGTTGCAGCTCCGCGACGGCCCCGACGTCTTGCTTGGCGCCGACGATCCTGCGGCCTCGATCGCGCGTCTGGAGGCGCTCGAGGAGACGCACAAGATTCTCGAGCGCCGCGTGTCGGCCATCGACCTGCGCCAGCCGCGCATGCTGGTGCTGACCCAAGCCCGAGCCGAGGGGTGAGGGCGCACGCATGCTCGCACGCACCAAAGCTCACGCCGACGAGGTTATCTCGCTCTTGGACATCGGCTCGTTCAAGACGACGTGCCTGATCATTTCCCGCCGGGCGGTGACGGGCTCGCCGGCGCGGGCGCCGTTTCGTGTGCTCGGCATCGGCCAATGCCGGTCGCAGGGGATCAAAGCCGGCTCGGTCACCGATCTCAATCTCGCCGAGGAGACCGTCCGGGCCGCCGTCGGCCGTGCCGAGGCGCAGGCGGGCTTTCAAATCGAGGAGGTGGTGCTCGCCGCAACCTGCGGGCGCATCGCCTCGCAGACCTTCGCCGCGAGTCGTCCCGTGCCGTGCGGCCGGGTCGGCGAAACCGACATCGACGCGGTGCTGGGTGCGGCGGAAACCTTCGCGGGCCGGGAGGGGCGCTCGCTCCTCCATCTGCACGGCCTCGGCTACCGGGTCGACGATGCGCCGGTCGCCAATCCGATCGGCATGGCGGCCTCGACGCTGACCCTCGACGTCAATGCGGTGACCGCCGACGAGGTGCCGCTCCGCAACCTGACCTTGCTCGTCGAGCGCAGCTATCTGCGCGTTGCCGAAATCTTCGCCGCCCCCTACGCGAGCGCGCTCGCCACCATGACGGAGGAAGAATCCCGGCTGGGCGTCGCCGTCGTCGACATGGGCGGCGGCACGACCACGGTCGCCGCTTTCCTCGAGGGCCAGCTCGTTTTCGCCGATGCGATTGCGGTAGGCGGGAATCACCTGAGCTACGATATCGCCCGCACGCTCTCGACGCCCCTTGCCGAGGCCGAGCGAATCAAGACGCTATACGCAAATTTGCTCGGCTCCCACTCGGACGGGCACGATCTCGTCTCCTATCCGGTCGCGGGCGTCGACCGGGAGGAGCTCAGTCACACCAGCCGGGCGCGGCTACGCCAGATCGTCGAGCCGCGCGCCGGAGAGATACTCGGACTCGTCCGCGACCGCCTCGTCAGGAGCGGGTTCGGCGAGGCGATCTCGAGCCGGTTCGTGCTGACGGGAGGAGCGAGCGGGATCGTCGGGTTGCAGGCGTTCGCCATGCGCGAGCTCGGCGGCTCGGTGCGTCTCGGCAGCCTGCGCGCCGTGCCTGGACTGCCGCCGGCCCTCGCCATGCCGTCGCTCGCAGCGATCGCGGGCCTGGCAGGTCTGGCGCAATCGGGTGAGGCGCACGCGCGCCGGCCGGACCGGAGTGCCGCGGCGAAAGGCTATCTCGGCCAAGTCGGCCGCTGGTTCCGCGAGAGTTTCTGGGACGACGAGGCGAAGACGGGCACGGGCGGATGACTTCGGGCGGCGCTTTGTGCGCCGGCAACGAAAGCTGAAGAGGCGGGCATGAGCATCAAGCTGCAGGTTCCCAATCTGACCGAGCTCAGACCCCGGATCATCGTCATGGGGGTCGGCGGTGCCGGTGGCAACGCCATCAACAACATGATCGCCTCGGGGCTCGAGGGGGTCGAGTTCGTTGCGGCCAACACGGACGCTCAGGCGCTCGTCGCCTCGAGTGCCGAGCAGCGCATCCAGCTCGGCGCCAACCTGACGGAAGGTCTCGGTGCCGGCTCCAAGCCCGAGATCGGCGAAGCGGCCGCGGAGGAGGCGGTCGACGAGATCCGCGCCAAGCTGTCGGGGGCGCACATGCTGTTCGTCGCGGCTGGCATGGGCGGCGGCACCGGCACGGGTGCTGCGGCGGTGATCGCCCGCGTCGCCAAGGAGCAGGGCATCCTCGTCGTCGGCGTCGTGACGAAGCCCTTCCACTTCGAGGGCAATCGCCGCATGCGGATGGCGGAAGCGGGCATCGCCGAGCTGAAAAAGCACGTCGATACGCTGATCGTCATTCCCAACCAGAACCTGTTCCGCATCGCCAACGAGCGCACGACCTTCGCCGATGCGTTCATGCTGGCCGATCAGATCCTGCACGCGGGCGTCGCCTGCGTGACCGATCTCATCGTCAAGGAAGGTCTGATCAATCTCGATTTCGCGGATGTCCGCACCGTGCTGTCGGGCATGGGCTCGGCGATGATGGGCACGGGCGAGGCGACGGGGCCGTCGCGCGCCATCGAGGCGGCGGAGGCGGCCGTCGCCAATCCGCTGCTCGACGACGTCTCGCTACAGGGCGCCAAGGGACTGCTCGTCTCGATCTCGGGCAATCGCAGCCTGACGCTGTACGAGATCAACGAGGCGGCGACGCGCGTGCGCCAGGAGGTCGATCCCGAGGCCAACATCATCGTCGGCGCGACCTTCGACGACAATCTCAACGATCGCTTGCGCGTGTCGGTTGTGGCCTCCGGCCTCGAGATCGTGTCCGGGGCTTCCGGCAAGCCGCGGACGGATCCGCAATTGGCCCGCCGTCTGAGCGATGCGCTCGGCGCTCCCCAGCCGGCCCCGCTTCCGCCATCCGCCCCGCGCGGCCCGATCCGCCAGGGCGATACCGTTTTCGAGCTCGGGGCGCCGCAGATGGCGCAGCCGCAGCCCCGCCGGGCCCCGGAAGGCCGCCCTCCGCAAGAGCCCGATCGCGGCTTCACGCCCCAGCCACCCGCCGAGATGCGTCGCAGCCCGCGGCGCATGCCCGAGGTCGACGATTTTCCGCCTTTGGCTCAGCGCGAGCTGAGGGCCCGGCAAGCTGGTGCAGTCGGTGCGCACGGACCTGTGGATAAGAAGCGTCCTGGCCTGTTTGCAAGGTTGACCGGGCGTCTTCGCGAATCGGGTGATTCGCGAATCGAGGATCAAAGCGAGTCCGGCCGGGGCGACTGGCAGGGCGAGGGGCCTGCTCCCGAAGCCTCCGGCCAGGCCGCTCAAGGCCCGCAAGCGCCGGCCGACGCCAGCCGTCCGGCATCGCGTCCGGGCAGCGGCGAGCCTTTGCTCGGGCCGCGCCGCACCGGTTTCGGCGGGGCCGGTTCCAAGTCCGGAACGCGTTGATATTGTGACGATTTGTTGGTGTGGGCTGCCACCGATGATGGCAGCCGTCCCGGTCCGCTCCGGCGAGGCCCGGCGCCCCGCATGCCGCTAAGTCGCGGGTGCAACTGGGGAAACGCGCTGCGGATTTTGGCGCGACGGGAGGTGCGTAACAGAGTGTAAGAAAGCGTGATTTTGACCATACCGTGGTCGGGGCTATGGTCGTCATCAAGGTAAACGGCTGGTCACTCGGCGTACCAGGGGCGGTGTTGAAAAGCCCTGAACAAAGTGGGTGACGGTCGGGCAGCTTGCGATCCGGTTAACGTGTCCAGGACCGGCGCTGGGGATGAGGGGGACACCTGCATGTCGAAGCGTTTCATTGGCGCCCGCCAAACGACGCTGGCCGGAGAGATCGTGCTGTCGGGGATCGGTGTCCACTCGGGCGCTCCCGTTTCGATGGTGCTCCATCCCGCCGATGCCGATACCGGAATTCGCTTCGCCATCACGCGCGGCTCCGACATCATCGCCGATATCCCGGCGTCCGTGCACGCCGTTGCCGGCACAACTCTCTGCACCATTCTCGGCGAGCAAGGCGGCGCGACCGTCGCCACCGTCGAGCATCTTCTCGCCGCTCTCCGCGGCCTCTGCGTCGACAATTGCGTGGTCGAGGTCGACTCGGCCGAGGTGCCGATCATGGACGGCAGCTCTGTCGCCTATGTCGAGGCGATCGACGAGATGGGCATCCGCGAGCTCGATGCGCCGCGCCGCTTCATCAAGGTTCTCAAACCCATTCGCGTCGAGGAAAACGGCTGCTGGGGCGAGCTGCTGCCGCACTCGGGTTTCTTCCTCGATGTCGAGATCGAGTTCGATGCCGATGTCATCGGCCGCCAGCGGATGGCCGTGGAGCTGTCGCCTGGCGTCTTCCGCGCCGAGCTCTCGCGCGCCCGCACCTTCGGCTTCATGAGCGATGTCGAGCGCCTGTGGGCCGCCGGCCGCGCGCTCGGGGCCTCGCTCAACAACACCATTGCCATCGGCGATAACCGGATCATCAATCCGGAAGGCCTGCGCTACAGCGACGAGTTCGTGCGTCACAAGACGCTCGACGCCGTCGGCGATCTGGCGCTCGCCGGCGCGCCGCTGCTCGCTGCCTATCGCTCGCGCCGGGGTGGCCATCGCCTGAACGCCATGGTCGTGAAGGCGCTGCTCGCGGATGCTGCCACCTGGACGATGGTCGAGGCGCCGCGTCATCGCGAGGCGTCGCGCGCGGAAGCGGCCTTCGCCGTGTCGGCTGCGAACTTCGCTGCCGATCGCACCTGAGACGGGCAGACGTCTCATCCCGCTTTTTCCGATCGCCGGCTTGCGAGCCGTTAGACTTGCGCGCGGACGATGTTGGCAGGTGCGCCACACCCGCCGCGGACTGCGGCTAAGCCGCACGCAGCAAGCAAAGAATCACCATATTCTGTTGGCGTTGTAGGGCTCGATAGCCTATGAGCAGAGATGTGGGTTTGGTCGTGCGAAACACCGATCATGACGCCACGTCGGGGGAATGCCTGGGTATGCAGCGAACGGTGAGATCGACTCGCGGCGGGTTCGTTCCCGCGCGGCACACGGTACGGCTCGCGATGCTCGTGCTGCTCGGGCTGAGCGCAGCTCTGCCACTCGGCGGCTGCTCCATGTTCGGTAGCGACGAGACGGCCTCGCTCGAGAATCCCGATCCGCCGGAGAAGATGTATTCCGACGCCGAAGCCCTCATGAACGACGGCTCGTTCGAGGATGCGGCGAAGAAATACGAGGACCTCGAGCGCAACTATCCGTTCTCGAACGATCCCACGAAACCCTACGCGCGCCGCTCGCTCGCCATGGCTGCTTTCGCCTACTACAAGGCTGGCATGTACGACGACGCGATCCTCGCCGGCCGCCGCTACACGACGATGCACGCCGGCACCGAGGACGCGGCGCTGGCGCACTATGTGATCGGCTCCTCCTACTACGACCAGATGCAGGATTCGGTCCGCGACCAGAGCTACACCAAGAAGGCGATCGAGGCCTACACGACGCTGGTCCAGCAATATCCGCAGTCCGACTACGCCAAGAAGGTCGGCAACCGGATTCGCATCGCCCAGGATATGCTCGCGGCGTCCGAGATGAATGTCGGCCGCTTCTATCAGCAGAAGGGCAACTATCTCGCCGCCATCAATCGCTTCAAGACGGTCGTGACGGAGCACCAGACCACGCGGCACGTCGAGGAGGCGCTGATGCGCTTGACCGAGTGCTATCTGGCGCTCGGCATCCAGCCCGAGGCGCAGACGGCTGCGGCCATCCTCGGCCACAACTTCCCCAACAGCTCCTGGTACAAGGATGCCTACGCGCTGCTCGCCAACACCGGGCTGCAGCCGCACGAGAATACCGAGTCGGATCTCTCGAAGGCGTGGAGCGCCTCGATCTCGGGCACCGGCGCCGCCAGCAATCCGACCTGAGCTGCAACAGCCGCTTCTTGCCGCCTGACAACACGCACGAGCCCGGTAAGACGCGCGCGTAACGATGCGCCGGTCGAGGGAACGCTCGTTGATGCCTCGGCGTTCGAGACGTGCTGCGCTTCACCCGCAACAGGGTGCCTGTCGATCGAAGCGGTGAAACACCAGGGGACTCGTGACGGCAAACGATGAGACAGCGATCCGCGAGCTGGTCGCCAGTTGGCTCGCCGCGACTAAGGCCGGCGACATCGCAACCGTGCTCGATCTCATGACCGACGACGTGGTCTTCCTTGTTGCTGGAGAGGCGCCGTTCGGCAAAGCCGAGTTCGCTGCGGCCGCCGAGAAAATGCAGGGTGTGACGTTCGAGGCGATGACGAGCGAAATCCGTGAGGTCGAGATCGCGGGTCACCTCGCCTATCTGCGAAGCCACATCGAGATGACGGTGGTTCCTCCATCAGGCACGCCAGTCCGGCGATCGGGTCCGACGCTGACGATCCTGCGCAAAGGCGAGGACGGGAGATGGCGGCTGGCACGCGATGCGAACCTGCTGACCGTGCGGCGCTGACGATCGCCCTTACGCCAACCCGATCGCCTCGTTGAGCAATCGCTGGGCGCCGGCGATCCGGCCGGATAGCACGTCGGCAACCCGCACGCGCTCTCCGAGCTCGGACGATTCGCGCATCGCATGGCAGGTGGCGACGTTGGCGCGGCCGAGCTCGGCGGGCATTTCAGGAGCCCCGCCCGTCTGCACGGCACGCGCGAAATCGTGGATGGCGAGGCCGACGCCGTAGGTGAGCGGCGCCCCCCAGAGCGACAGCGGCGCGCGCTCGTCCCACGCGCCCTGTGGCAAGAGCTGCTGTCGCGCCTCCGGGTCGAGCCCTCGCAGATAGCCGGCAACCACCGCATCGAGCGCATCCACGCGCCCGTCGCGGTAGCGGATCGCGCCATCCTGCCAGGCATGCCAGCAGCGGCTCTCGGCGAAGGCCTCCGCGCCGACCAGCCGCCGCTCGGCCAAATCGACACCGGGGATCGTCGCGCAGAAGGAAAGGTGCGAGGTGAAGCCACTCGCAAAGCCGAAGCTCGCCTCGACCATGTCCTCGCTCGCCTTCGGATCGTCGCTGCCGAAGGTGCGGACTTGCGCCGACACGGTCTCGATGTCGCCGAACCAGGAGCGCTGCAGGTCGACCTCGTGCACGCCCATCTCGAGGACGAGATAGCCGCCGGCGCGGGTGCGGTCGCGAAACCAGGCCGGCGCCGCGACGCGCTCGGTGCCGACCATGATCTCGGTGGCGGGTGCCGCGAAGTTCGTGACGACCATCGTCTCCGGGCGGCCGAGCGCGCCTGAATGGATCAAGTGCCCGATGGCGCGATTGCTCGCGATGCGCCGGTAGTTCTCGGCGACCGCTACGATCTTGCCGGTGCTCTTTGCCGCCGCGACGACGAGATCGCAGGCGGCGACGGTGAGCGCCAGCGGCTTCTCGACGAGCACATGCTTGCCGGCCGCGAGCGCCGCGAGGATCATCGTGTGATGCAGCGCCGTCGGCAGCACGATGTCGACGGCCTCGACGGTGGCGTCCGCCAGCAGGTCCTCGACGCGGGCATGCTCACGCGGCGGCGGAGCGCCCATCTCGACAGCCAGCGCCACGACCTTCGCGCGCCGCGCCGCGTCCGCATCGCACACCGCGACAAGCTCGACCGGCCGGTACCCGCGCGCGCGCATCTCGAAGATCGCCCGCGCATGGCGGATCCCCATGCCGCCGCAACCGATGAGCGCGAGAGGGAGGGGGGAGGTGGTGCTGCTATGGGGCATCTGGTCGTTGGTGAACTCTCAGAAGGGGCTGCTGGTGGCTGTCTCGTGATGTCTTGGAGCTGTACAGGAGGTTTGGCAAGGTGTGGGTGACATGCAGAGGAAGCCGGCCTCGCGGCCTGCTGCTCGACGCGACAAGGGAATGCTCTCGACCTCGTCCGCATTGCTCCGTGCAGCCGGCGCGGCCGTCAGCTTTCGAGCCATTCCGTCCGTGGCCGCCATGCGTCCCGACGCTCAGCGGCGGAAGCCGCTTAGCCCAAGCGCAGAGAGCTGCCATCTCCCCCAATCACCAAGCTGCTCACGCGGCATGATCATGAGTCACTTGCAAGAGCGGTGCTCGTGTTCCGCGAGCGCCGGCCGCAGCTGCGATCGCCACGTGCTACTACGTCCTCTTAACTCCGAACATCTTGCTCTCCGTCGTTTTGACGAACAGGTTGGCCAGCGCGTCGTCGATGTTGTTACGGGTGAATTGCGGAGCTATGTGCTCGAACTTGCACGAGGCGAGGACCTGCTCGACGATGAATTTCGGCTGGTAGTAGGCCAATGGCGCATTGTTGGCCCTGATGCCCTGGATCACCCAACCGTAGACCTCGCTCGTCAACACGAGGCCGTTTTTCGTTGCCATGTTCGCGAACACCTCGCCGAACAGATCTTCCGGCGGCTCCACTGTCTCGAGCTTGTAGCTGATCCGGCGCTGGAAGGCCGGGTCCATGAGATCGTTGGGATGCAGATTGGTCGAAAAGATCACGATCTCGTCGAAAGGGATCATGGCCGTTTTGCCGGTATGCAGGCTCAGATAGTCGACGCGACTGTTCAGCGGCACGATCCAGCGATTGAGAATGTCCTCCGGTTTGGCGCGTTGGCGGCCGAAGTCGTCGATGAGGAACGTCCCGTTCAGCGCTTTGATATGCAGCGGCGCCTCGTAGAACTTCGCGATCGGATTGAATTTGAGATCGAGCATCTCGATCGTCAGCTCTCCGCCTGTGACCACCATCGGCCGGTGACATGCGACCCATCGCGGATCGAGGCGGCTGCGACGTAGACTCGATTGGCCGGCTTCGACCGGCGGTTCGTCCACGACCCGGTGCACGGTGGGATCAAAGACCTTCATGATCTCGCCGTTGATCTCGACGCAGTGCGGAACGTAAATGGTGTTCTCGAACACTTTGCCGACGATCTCGGCGATCGTCGTCTTGCCGTTTCCGGCTGGGCCGTAGATGAGGATGGCATTGCCGGAATTGACCGCAGGACCCAAGCGATTCAAAAAGCGGTCGGGGATGACGAAGCCGGAAAAAGCCGCCACGAGCTTTTCGCGCGACACGACCTCATTGGTGACGCGTTGGAGCTGGATGCGGTCCTGATAATCCTTGAGCGAGACAGGCGCCGGCCCGAAATACTGCCCGCGGCTGAGCGCATCCGCCGCCCATTCGCGCCCGGCGCGAGTGAGTGTCAAACGTATTTCGCTCCTGGTATTCCCGCCCGACGCCGACGCCAGCGTCTCGACCAGCTTGCGATCCGTGGCAGCCTTGAGAATCTGGTCCACAACTGTGTTGGACAATTTCAAGATGCGAGACAGTTGTGATGCCGTCTCGATACTTTCCGTATACATGCCTTTGAGCGTCAGCTCGAGCAAAAGCACAAGGTCGATGCCGGTGCCTGCCACTGTCGTCGGCACCTGCGGGGCATCTGTGAGGAGCTCGTCGATCTGGGCTTTGGCCAGGATGCCCAGCTGCACGAGACTGTCGCCGATCCGGCCGCCATTCGCTCTCTGGTGTTTGACGGCCCGGTCGATGTCTTGCGCCGAAACCAGGCCTTTGGCCACGAGTGTACTGCCGAGATTCATGCTCGGATGCCCCCCTGCGTCGAATCCATCCGAGGGACCGTACTGTCATGAAGTAAAGTTTATTTTTATGCCAAAGCAGGCGGCGCGACGACGCTTCGCAGAGGAGTAGACGTGGTGAACCGCGAATGACCAGCGATCTCGAGTCGGCAGCAGTGTCTCGAACGTGCTGTCCGAGCGGCCGCTTCGGGCCGATCACACGCCCCGGATATGGAAACGCCCGCATAAGGGAGGCAATAGAATACAACAGACGGCGTTCTACAAAATATAGTGCTGCATACGTATGGCCTACGTGGAATGCGATTTAAGTATACCGAGGTGATGGCTCATGTGCTCCGCAAAGGCCAGATCGGTAACATCAGTCGCCCCGATATGAAATCGACCAGAAACGGTGTGTGATTTTCGCTGCTGTGACGCAATACACCGGTTCAGCATCAATTAGGGATGGCGCTGCGGTGTCGTTCGGGGGTCGGGTCCGTGACGCTCGGAGGGCTTCGACGAAGCCAGCGCGTCGGCTTCGGAGGAGGAGCCAAAGGCTCCCAAACGCGCGACTCAGGCGGTGTGGATGTCCGCGCTATAAATGCCTCCCCTTCACCCCACCGCCTCCCTCACCAATCCCAAATACCCCTTCGCCCCCGCGACGAGCTCGTCCACGCCGATGCTCTCGTTCTCGGTGTGCCAGAGCGCCTGATCGCCCGGGCCCCACATTGCAGCTTCTTGCCCGCGCACGTGGAACAATCCGGCATCCAAAGCGCCGCTCGAATAAAACGTCGCCGGCGCTGGCACGCCCTCGGCCTCGCAGCCCTTGCGCACGGCGGTCGCGAGCGGGCCTTTGGCGTCGATCTCGGCCGGGAACATCGAGGGGCCGAGTTTCGTCTCGACCGTCCAGGGCGCGCCGATGTCGGCGGCTTCGGCAATCGCGCGGAACGCCGTGTCGCGATCCTCGCCCGGCAGCAGGCGGCGGTCGAACACGATCTTCACCTCGTCCTGCACGGTGTGGGTGGCCTCCGGCCAGGACCGGATCGACGTCGCCGTCAGCGTCGATTTGCCGAGACCCGCGTGCTCGGCCTTGCTCACATCGATCGCCAGCACGCGTTCGAGCACCTGCTGCGCGCCGGTGATCGCGTTGACGCCTGCCCACGGCGTCGAGGAATGCGAGACGCGGCCCTTCACCGTCACCTCGACATCAATGCGGCCCTTGTTGGCGAGCGCGAGCCGCCCCGTCGTGCCGACGGCGATGATGGTTTGCTTGGGGAGAAACCCAAGCGCCTCCACGATCGAGAGCGCCGCATCGTGGCGGCCCGTCTCGCCGGCCGAGCTCACGCAGAGCACGAGCCGGCCTTTCAGCGTCAGATCTTTCGCCGCGGCAACCGCCGCGATCGCGGCGGCGAGCGCGCCCTTCTGCTCGGAGACACCGCGGCCGCGAACCCGTGTGCCGCCGTCGATCAGCTCGCCCGCGAACGGGGTCTGCATGCGGTTCGCCGGATGCGTCATGGCATAGGTCATGAGCATCAGGCTGCGGTCGGCGGTCTTCGGCCCGAGCTCGACGATGACGTTGCCCATGCCGTCGCGCCGCCAGGGCAGCCCACACGCCTCGAGCCGCGCGACGACCGGGCCGGCCAGGAACGCCTGCACTTTAGGCTCCTGCTCAAAGTTGTCGGTCTGTTGGCTCGGCGCACGGATGAAGTCCTGCGTCCAGGCGATGAGGGTGGGCGTATCGGGGAGGCGGGGTCCGGTCATGGTGCTGCGGTGGTCCTCGGGAGCTGAGCCTGGCCGAGGCTAGCACGGGGCGGACCGCGCGGCATGCAGCCCGGCCATGCCGGCGACTTGACCTGAAGCGCGGCAAAGGGTCCATAAAGGTGAGAAATCAGCACGGGCGAGACGATGGCACGGCAAGCCAAGAGCAAGTCAGCAGCGGAGGCGATGGACGTCGCGTTCCTGAGCCGCGCTGCGGCCGAGGCCGAGCTTCAGCGCCTTGCCGCCGAGATCGCCCATCACGATACGCTCTATCATCAGAAGGATGCGCCCGAGATTTCGGACGCGGCTTACGACGCGCTCGTCCAGCGCAACGCGGCCATCGAGGCGCGATTCCCCGATCTCGTCCGTGCCGACAGTCCGAGCGAGCGTGTCGGCGCGGCGCCGACCGGGCCATTCTCGAAAATTCGCCACCGCGTGCCGATGCTGTCGCTCGGCAACGCCTTTGCCGAGAGCGATGTGGTCGAGTTCCTCGACCGTGTGCGGCGCTTCCTGAAGCTTTCCGAGGACGATCCACTCGAGGTGACGGCCGAGCCCAAGATCGACGGGCTGTCCATCTCCATCACCTACGAGAATGGCGAGCTCGTCGAGGCGGCGACGCGCGGCGACGGGGCGGAGGGCGAGAATGTCACAGCGAACATTCGCACGATCGCCGAGGTGCCCAAGCGGATCACCGCGAGGGACATGCCGCCCCGCATCGACGTTCGCGGCGAGATCTATTTCGGCCGCGCGGATTTCCTCAAGCTCAACGAGGCGCAGGCGGCGGCGGGCGAGAAAGTGTTCGCCAATCCGCGCAATGCGGCGGCAGGATCGCTGCGCCAGCTCGACAGCCGCATCACGGCGTCGCGGCCGCTGCGCTTCTTCGCCTACACCTGGGGCGAGGCGAGCGACCTTCCAGCCGACACGCAGAGCGGCGTCATCGCTGCTTTCAAGCGCTGGGGTTTTCCGACCAATCCGCGCATGACGATCTGCCGAAGCGCGGACGATCTCGTCGCCTACCACCGCGACTTGGAAGCCGATCGCGCCAAGCTCGACTACGATATCGATGGCGTCGTCTACAAGGTGAACCGGCTCGATCTGCAGCAGCGACTCGGCTTCGTGTCGCGCTCGCCGCGCTGGGCGATCGCGCACAAGTTCGCGGCCGAGCAGGCGACGACGGTCTTGAACGACATCGAGATCCAGGTCGGTCGCACGGGCAAGCTGACGCCGGTCGCCAAGCTCGCGCCGGTGACGGTCGGCGGCGTCGTGGTCTCCAATGCAACTCTGCACAACGCCGACGAGATCGCCCGCAAGGACATCCGGATCGGCGACACGGTCGTCGTGCAGCGCGCCGGCGACGTCATTCCCCAAGTCGTCCGGGTGATCGAGGAGAAGCGGCCGAAGGGGGCGGAGCCGTACACGTTCCCGGAGATTTGTCCCGCCTGTGGAAGTCACGCCGTCCGCGAGCTGAACGAGAAGACAGGCAAGGAGGATGTGGATCGCCGCTGCACGGGGGGGCTCGTATGTCCCGCGCAGGCGATGGAGCGGCTCCGGCACTTCGTCTCGCGCAACGCCTTCGACATCGAGGGATTGGGTGAGAAGCAGATTGTGGCCTTCTTCGCGGATGGCCGCATCAAGACGCCAGCCGATATCTTCAAGCTCGCCGAGACCGATCGTGCAAGGCCCGACAAGCTCACGGATAAAGAAGGCTTCGGCGAGAAGAAGGTCGCCAACCTGTTTGCCGCCATCGAGGCGCGGCGCACGATTGCGCTCGACCGCTTCCTGTTGGCGCTCGGCATCCGCCACATCGGCGAGACGACGGCGCGGGATCTGGCGAAGACGTATGGGACGATCGAGGCGTTGCGGGCTGCGGTGATGGCGGCGGTTGCCGGCGGCCGTGAGAGCGAGGCCTATGGCGAGATCGATAACATCGAAGGCATCGGCGAGACGGTGGTCGACGCGCTCGTCGATTTCTTCGGTGAGCCGCACAACGTCGAGGCGGTCGATGCGCTGCTGGCTCAAGTCACCGTCGAGCCGTTCGAGCGGCCGGTGACCGATGGCTCGGCGATCGCCGGAAAGACCGTCGTCTTCACGGGCACGCTCGAAAAGCTCACGCGTTCGGAAGCAAAGGCACAGGCCGAGCGCTTGGGCGCCAAGGTCGCGGGCTCGGTGTCGAAAAAGACGGACTACGTCGTGGCGGGTGCGGAAGCCGGCTCCAAGCTCGACAAGGCGCGCGAGCTCGGCGTGGCCGTGCTGAC
>JAXMDB010000009.1:0-260425 GCA_046348995.1 Hyphomicrobiaceae bacterium | reverse complement strand
CCTCGCCAAGCGGTTCGGCTGCAGGGTCAGCGGCATCGACATCACGCCTCCCTTTGTCGACGCCGCCAATAAGCTGACGGCGCTCGTGAAGCTCGACGACCGCGTCGACATTCGCCTCGGGGACGGGCACCGCTTGCCCTTCGGCGACGCGGCCTTCGACGGCGGCTATGCCCAGCACGTGACGATGAATGTCGCCGATCGTGCCGGATTCTTCGGCGAGGCCTGTCGCGTGCTGAAGCCCGGCGCCTTCTTCGCGCTGACCGAACATGGGCTCGGCCCCTCGGGCAGCCCGCACTTCCCGGTGCCCTGGTCGGAGGACGGCAGTGGCTCCTATCTCCTCACACCGGCTGAGACGGCCGCAGCGCTGGGCCGCGCGGGATTTGTTGACATACAGGTGACCGACACCGGGCCGGGATACCTCGCGGGCTATCACCGGGCAGCCGAGCTCCGCGCCAAGGGCGCCCTTCCCGCCTTCGGTGTGCATATCCTTCTCGGCAAGGAGGCGGCGATCAAAGGCGAGAACGCGGCCCGCAACATCGCCGAAGGCCGAACCCACCCGATCCAGGTCATCTGCCGCAAGCCCTAAGGCAGCCGCGGCTCATGCCCAGTTTTCGTCAGCGAGGTCGGTGATGGCTCCTGCGCCTTGCCAGGCCCGCTCTCCTCGATCATCCGCCCGATCTCGGAAACAGCCACCGCATAGAGCGCCAACACGAATCCGGTCAGCACGTTGACGCTGAGGAGTGCGCCGGCGATCCGTGCCAAGTCCGCATGCAACACCAGCGAGAGCACGGAGACGATCAACTCGTCGAATTTCTGCTTCAGCACGAAGAGAAGCTCGCTCGCCTTTTCGAGAGTCGGCCGCTCAGGCAGGTTCAGGATCTCGTAGCCGATCGTCGTGAGGCTCTCGGCCGGCCAAAGCGACAGGACGAGCGAATAAAGCACGCCCAACGGCGCGGCCAGACGGAAATAGCCCCACCGGGCCGGTACCGCGCCGAAGCTGATGGAGAGGCGCCTCAGCACGCCGGCCCCCGCGAAGATGATGATGCCGAAGACGGCCGCGATCGTGCCGAGCCGTGCCGTATCGGTGCCCGAGAACGTGATCAGCGCGACGAGACCGGCGACGAGCGCTTTGAATATGGCCTCGCCAGTCGCCAGCAGCGTCGCCCCCAGCCGCCGGAGCTTGCCGATCTTGCGGAAGTAGAACGGCAGCTCGTAGGTCAACCGCGCTATTTCGAGATACACCCCGAGCCCGAGCGAGACGAGCACGGTGACGACCGCGAGCCCGAGCGGCCAAGCGTAGCCGAGCCAGGCGACAGCCACGACGAGGCCGATCTCGACCGAGATGGCGAACGCGTTGTTGAGAATGCGAAGGAGATACATGAGGCGGGCCCGAGGGTCGACAATGCGCATTGTAGCACGGTCCGCGCTGCCTATGGCGGCGGAAGCGTGACACCACTCCCCTCTTCCCGTGGTCCGTCGAGTAGCGTAGGGGAGCACCAGATCGCGACGGAGATCCCCATGACCGATGCGCCGAAGAAGAAGACCCTTGCCGACCTGGTCGCCGTCATGGGCGCGCTCAGGACGCCGGTCACTGGCTGCCCGTGGGATCTCGAGCAGACCTTCGCGACCATAGCCCCCTACACGATCGAGGAGGCTTACGAGGTCGCCGACGCCATCGCACAGGACGATCTTGCGCATCTGAAAGAAGAGCTCGGCGATCTCCTGCTCCAGGTCGTCTATCACTCTCGCATGGCGGAGGAGCAGGGCGTGTTCGCGCTCGACGACGTGGTCGATGGCATTGCGCAGAAGATGATCCGGCGGCATCCGCATGTCTTCGGCGACGAGGCCGCCCGCTCGGCGGGTGTCGCCAAGGGGTTTTGGGAGAGGATCAAGGCGCAGGAGACGACGAGCCGGAAGATGGACGAGCCGCTCTCGGTGCTCTTTGGCGTGCCGGTGGCGCTGCCAGCCCTCACCCGTGCGGTCAAGTTGCAGAGCAAAGCTGCGCGCGTCGGCTTCGACTGGCCCTCGCTCGAGCCTGTGTTCGACAAGCTCAAGGAGGAGATCGCGGAGCTCGAGGCCGTTGCCAAACCAGCTGATCCTCGCGGGCCTGTGGCCGCCGGGGTGGCCGATCGCGCGGCGATCGCCGAGGAGCTCGGCGATCTGCTCTTCGTCGTTGCCAACGTGGCTCGCCATCTCGACATCGACCCGGAGACGAGCCTCAGGTCGGCCAACGACAAATTCCGCCGCCGCTTCGCCCACATCGAGGCGCGGTTGGCTGAGGATGGCCGCACGCCCACGCAATCCGATCTGTCCGAGATGGATGCGCTCTGGAACGAGGCGAAGGCCCACGAGCGGGACCGTAAGGTCCGCTGAAACGCTGTCGTCTCATCAATTCTGATGATGTGGACTGAGCTCGATCCCGCTTAGCATCATTGCATGCGGGATGCCTGCACTCTCCCCAATCGCGGCAGCACCCGCCCCTCCCCGCCAGTGCCGCCAGTCTCCGGCGGAGGCGCGAGCCGGGCCACCGCTCTGGATCTCCCAGGTGTTGGCCCGGCTCATCAGACGAGCCTGGCGCGCTCCGGTCCGGCTTGGGCGATCTTGGCCTTGAGGCGGCCGAGCGCATCGTCACCGATGCGGACTGTGAGGCGCAGGTCGCCCGTATCGGTCGCCGCCTGCTCGATCACCTCGGCTTGCTCGTGCAGCCAGTTCACGAGCGCCCCGAGCGCGGGCGAAACTTCGACGACGATCTCGTCGTGGTGGCTGGCGAGTCGCTCGTCGATCGAGGCGATGAGCCGGTCGAGCCCCTCCCCCGTCGCGGCCGACACCGGGATCGCGAGCGGTTCCGCGCGCTGGGCGCGATTGACGGCGATCTCGCGGGCCTCCTCGCTCATGAGGTCGATCTTGTTCCACACCTCGAGGATATTGGCGGTCGCCTCCTTGGCAGCGATGCCGAGGTCGCCGAGCACTTTCTCGACGTCGCCGCGCTGGGCTTCGCTGTCGGCATGGGCGATGTCGCGAACATGCAGGATGAGATCGGCACCGGTGACCTCTTCCAGCGTCGCCCGGAAGGCCGCGATAAGGGACGTCGGCAGCTCGGAGATGAAGCCGACGGTATCCGACAGGATTACCTTTCTGCCAGACGGCAGCACGACCTCGCGCATCGTCGGATCGAGCGTCGCAAACAGCATGTCCTTGGCGAGGACGGCGGCGCCGGTCAGCCGATTGAACAGCGTCGACTTGCCGGCGTTCGTGTAGCCGACGAGGGCGACGACGGGATAGGGAACGCGGCGCCGGCCTTTGCGGTGCAGCTCGCGCGTCCGCTTCACCTGCTCGAGATCGGCGAGAATGCCGTCGATGCGGTCCTGCAGCAGGCGTCGATCGACCTCCATCTGCGTCTCGCCGGGGCCACCGAGGAACCCGGCGCCGCCGCGCTGACGCTCCAAGTGCGTCCAAGAGCGTACAAGACGGCTCTTCTGGTAGACGAGATGGGCAAGCTCGACTTGTAGCCGGCCCTCCTTGGTCGCCGCGCGCTCGCCGAAGATTTCGAGGATGAGGCCGGTGCGGTCGAGCACCTTGGCGCCGAATGCCTTTTCCAGATTGCGCTGCTGACCCGGGGTCAGCGCCTGATCGATGATGACGAGCTCGATCTCCTGCTCTTTCACCTCGGCGGCGATGCTCTCGACCTTGCCCGAGCCGATGAGGGTTGCCGGCGTTCGGCGCGCCAGCGGGATGACGCCTTGGGCGACGACATCGAGCGCGATGGCCTCGGCGAGACCGACGGCTTCGGCAAGGCGGTCGGCCGGAGCGCGCGCCACGCTATTGATGCGCTGGGCCCGGGGATCGTAGGGCGCATAGACGGCGGTGCGCGTCGGCGCCCGCTCTCGCGACTGCGGCTGGCGCGGCGGCTTGGCCGATTTGGGCTCTTCGGAGGCGCTCAATGTCAGCCAGCGGGTCCGTCGACCGTCTCGGCGTCGAACAGGTTGACCGGTGCACCCGGCATGATCGTCGAGATCGCATGCTTATAGACGAGCTGTGAGTGTCCGTCGCGGCGGAGCAGCACGCAGAAGTTATCGAACCAGGTGACGACGCCTTGCAGCTTCACGCCGTTGACCAAAAAGATCGTCAGCGGGGTCTTCTGCTTGCGGACGTGGTTGAGGAACGTGTCTTGGAGGCTTTGAGGTTTTTCGGCAGCCATGTTTTGTTATCCGTCACTGTTATTGGCTTTTCTTCGTTCCGAAGTTGCTTACTACCACACTTACCCCCAGACTTCACCTGATCTCCCTCAACATGTCTGCTCGGCAGCCGAGAGGAAGGCCTCCCTGAGCTGGCGAGAGAACCGGCCCGGCTTGCCGTCGCCCACCGGCTTGCCGTCGATCCGGGTCACCGGCATGACCAGATTGCTGGCGCTGGTGAGGAATGCCTCGGTTGCCGCAGCGGCCTCCGCCACCGTGAAGACGCGCTCCTCGATGGTCAGCTGCAGGCGGGCGGCCAGATCCACGACGACGCTGCGGGTGACGCCCGGCAGGATATGTCCGTCGAGCGCGCGCGTAACGAGGCGGCCCGTCTTGGTCACGATCCAGGCGTTGCTAGACGCGCCCTCGGTCACGTTGCCGTCCCGGTCGACGAGCCAGGCCTCTTTGGCGCCCTGCGCCTTGGCCGTCTCCTTGGCGAGAACGGACGCCAGCAGCTGCGTCGTCTTGATGTCGACCCGCGCCCAGCGCTCGTCGGGGGCGGTGATGACGGCGACACCCGTCTCGGCCGACGCCACGAGCTTGGCTGGATCGTGCGAGCGAGCAAGACACACGACCGTTTGCGGCGTGTCCTTGGCGGGAAAGACGAACTCGCGGCGTGTGCTCCCCCGGCTCACCTGGAGATACACCGCGCCGTCCTCAACGCGGTTCCGGCGAATGACCTCGCGGATGATGCGCTTCAGCGCGGCAGTGGAGGCCGGCATAGGCATCGACAGCTTGGCGAGCGAGCGCTCGAGGCGAGCAAGGTGGCGCGTTTCGTCGAGGATCCGGCCGTCTTGGACGGCGCAGACCTCATAGACGCTGTCGGCCAGTTGAAAGCCGCGGTCCTCGACATGGACGGCGGCCTCGGCATAGGCGCGGTAGCGCCCGTTCACATAGGCGATGCGGGTCACGAGCGGTGGCTTCCTCTAACGCACATCGCCGCCCCGGTCCGAGGAGTTGACGCCGAGTGTTCTGAGCTTGCGATGCAGCGCCGAGCGCTCCATGCCGACGAACTCCGCGGTCTTGGAAATGTTTCCACCGAACCGGGAAATCTGGGCGACCAGATACTCGCGCTCGAAGATCTCGCGCGCTTCCCGCAGAGGCATCGACATCAAGTGCTCGCTGCCGCCCGACGAAAAGGGCACGTTCGAGCCTATCTCCTCGGGGAGCATGTCGGCGGTGATGACCGATCCGGGCTCGCCGCCCGAGAGAATGAGCAGTCGCTCCACGTTGTTGCGAAGCTGGCGCACGTTCCCAGGCCAGTCGTGGGCTTGCAGCACCGCCATGGCGTCGTCGCCGATCGGACGCGGCGGCAGACCGGAGGAGGCTGCGATCTGGCGCACGAAGTATTCGACGAGAAGCGGAATATCGTCGCGACGCTCGACGAGCGAGGGGACCTTGATCGGCACGACCGCCAGCCGGTGGTAGAGTTCCTCGCGGAAGCGGCCGTCGGCCATCTCGCGCTCGAGCTCCTTGGAGGTCGAGGAGATGATGCGAACGTCGACCTCGACCTTGTGATTGCCGCCGACGCGCTGGAACTTCTGCTCGACGAGCACGCGGAGCACCTTGCTCTGCGTCTGCACGGGCATATCGGCGACCTCGTCGATATAGAGCGTGCCGCCGTGGGCGCTTTCGAGGGCGCCGACCTTGCGCGGGCCGCCTAAGCGGTCCTCCGTCCCGAAGAGCTCCATCTCGACGGCTTCCGGAGTCATGACGGCGGCGTTCAGCACGACGAAGGGGCCCGCCGCCCTGAGCGACTTCTGATGCAGCACGCGGGCCGCGAGCTCCTTGCCGGTGCCGGGATTGCCTCGGATCATCACGCGGCTGTTGGTCGGGGCGACGCGATCGATCGCGGCGCGAAGCTGGTTGATGGCGGCCGACTTGCCGATCATGTCGCTCGAAAAGGTCGAGCGCTCGCGTAGCTCGCGGTTCTCGCGCTTCAAATGCGTGGCCTCGAGCGCGCGCTGGGCGACGAGGAGCAGGCGGTCCGACTTGAAGGGCTTCTCGATGTAGTCGTAGGCGCCGCGCTGGATGGCGGTTACCGCCGTCTCGATCGTGCCGTGGCCAGAGATGATCACGACGGGGAGATCGGGATGCTGGCGCTTGATGAGGCCGAGTACCTCGAGACCATCGAGCCGGCTCCCCTGCAGCCAGATGTCGAGCACGATCATCGAGGGCCGCCGCTGCTCGATCGCCTGGAACGCCTCCTCGCTGTCGCGGGCCTGCCGCGTCGAGTAGCCCTCGTCCTGCAAAATCCCCGAAACGAGCTCGCGAATGTCGGCCTCGTCGTCGACTATCAGGATATCAGCCGTCATCAGTCACCTCTCGCATTACTGCTCCGCCCTCTTCTGAGGGCGGGAAATCTCACGTCACGGCGCCAGTGCTGGCTCCGCTATCGCCACCCGCCCTTGGCCGCCGTCCGGGCAATCCATCCGCGGCGAGCGGCACATACGGCAGCAGCATTTTGACGGTCGCGCCGCGGCTTACGCCGTCACGGGGCGGCGCATCCTCGAGCTTGAGCTGGCCGCTATGCTGCTCGGTCACCTTGAGCACGACGGCGAGACCGATGCCCGTGCCCTTGGCGCGCGTCGTCACGTAGGGCTCGACCAGACGGCTGCGATCCTTCTTCGGCAATCCGACGCCGTTGTCGGTGATGCCGATCACGACCTTGCCGTCGTCGAGCGTGACGCTCGCCTCGATCCGCCCCTTGTAGTCCGCGGGACGGTCCGGTTGTTCCTGAACCGCGGCAACGGCCTCGGTCGCATTCTTGATGAGGTTCGTCAGAGCCTGACCGAGGAGCCGCCGGTCGACGGCCATCAGCAGCGGCTCGGGCGGAATGACGGTCTCGAAGTCGATCTGCGGGTGCGAGACCTGGAACAGGAACACGGCATCCTTGACGATCTCGCGGATGTCCTGGGGCTCCATCACGGGCTTGGGGATCCGGGCGAAGGACGAGAATTCGTCGACCATCCGCCCGAGGTCGCCTACTTGGCGGATGATCGTCTCCGTGCAGCGGTCGAAGACCTCGCGATCCTGTTGGATGACCGGCCCATATTTGCGGCGCAGACGCTCGGCTGAGAGTTGTATCGGCGTCAGAGGATTCTTGATCTCGTGGGCGATGCGCCGAGCGACATCCGACCACGCCGACGAGCGTTGCGCCGTCACCAGCTCGGTGATGTCGTCGAAGGTGATGACGAAGCCGTGGTCGCTCGCCTTGCCGGGCTCGCGGGTGATCTGGATGGCGAAATTGCGCTCGGTGCCGGCGACCGTGACGTCGACCTGATCGACGAAGCGGTCTCGCTTGCTTTGGGTCATAGCGGTCGCGAGCCGCTCATTGAACTCGGGCAGCACCTCGGCCAGCGGATGGCCGACGAGCGCCTCCTCGGCACGCGCGAGCAAGCGCAGCGCCGACGGGTTGGCGAGCGTCACCCGGCCGTCTTTGTCGAGACCGAGCACGCCGGCGGTGACGCCCGACAGCACCGCCTCCATGAACCGGCGGCGCTGATCGATGGTCTGATTGGCGTTGACGAGATCGGCGCGCTGCTTCCGAAGCTCGCCCGTCATGCGGTTGAAGATCGTCGACAGGTGGCCGAGATCGCCCTCGTCGAGCCGGACGGGGACTTGCACGTCCAGATTGCCGCGCGAGACGTCCTGAGCCGCCGTGATCAGCCGGCGGATGGGCGCCACAAGCTGGTTGGCGAACCACATCCCGGCCCAAACCGACGACAGCAGCAGCGTCAGGGCGATGGTCGTGTACATGAGCCCGAGCGACAGCTCGGTGCCCTCGCGCCGCTTGTTGAGCTCGCGATAGTCGCGCACGCTTTCTTCAGTTGCCCGCAGCTGATCGAGAACGGTGCCGCTCACGGTGCGGGCGACGTACAAATACGTGTCCTTGATGCCGATGAGCTTCTTGACTGCGCCGACTTGGTTCGTCCGGCCGGGCTTGATGATGACGACATCGCCGCCTTCGGCGGCCGCGAGCTGTTTGATGACGCCGCGATTGAACGGCAGGTCGTCGTTGAGCGTCGCCGAGACGAGGACTTTGCCACGCTTATCCAGGATGTAGGCGATCGGCAGGCTGCGCAGGCGCGCCTGGCCGAAGAGCTGTCCCTGAAACTCGGTCGGCTTCTCGGCGAAGAGTCCAGCGAAGCCCTCGACGTCCGTCGCCATCGCGAGGATGTCGGACCGGATCACCTGCCCGTGCTCCTGCATGTAGGCTCGGGCGACCGACATCGAGTTCTCGATGATGCGCTCGGTGCCGACCGAGAACAGCCGGTCGAGGGCCCGGTTGAGCGACGACGAGGCGAAGACGGCGAGGATGATGGCGGGCAGGACCGCGATCACCGAGAACAGCGCGACGATCCGGAAATGCAGCCGGGCACCGGCCGCCTGGCGGCGCCGCGCTTTGAGCAGCTGGACGAGTTGCCAGCCGACGACGGCGATCAGCGCCGCGAGCAGGACGATGTTGGCCGCCATCACCCTGACGACGATGTCGTGGGTCGGGACGATGGGCGTCAGTCCCGTCAGAATGAGGTACGTCGCAAAGCTAGAGACGATGGCCAGAAGGACGACGGCGAGGCCGAGGTAGAAGGCTTTTCCGCTGGCCCGGGTGAACGCCGCCTGCGGCGCCCCACGGGCGCGCTTGGACGGCACGTCGAGCAAACGGCTCTGCAGCGCGCTCGCGAGCTCGCGCAGCCTTCTTATCACCTTGTCGAGTTGCTCAGGCACTCAGCCAATCTCGTGTCGTTGCAACAGCAAGTGTTGCGTGAACGCGGCAGCATGAGCCGGATCGTGGCAAAACTGTGGCAGCTTCGACGCACTTGGCCGCGTCACAATCCTGCAACCCGTGGCGTTTGACACAATCGGTGTTGCCGGTCAGAGACATGCGCCCGCCGGTGAAGGCCACCGTTATTCCCACTCGATCGTGCCGGGCGGCTTCGAGGTGATGTCGTAGGCGACGCGGTTGATGCCCTTGACCTCGTTGATGATGCGGGTCGCGATCCTGCCGAGCACATCGTGGGGCATCGGGAAGAAGTCCGCCGTCATGCCGTCGGTCGAGGTGACGGCGCGCAGTGCCAGCGCCTGATCGTAGGTGCGGCCGTCACCCATGACGCCGACGGTCCTAACCGGCAGCAGAACGGCGAAGGCCTGCCAGATCGCGTCGTAGAGTCCGGCCTTGCGAATTTCGTCGAGATAGACCGCGTCCGCCTTGCGCAAGAGGTCGAGCTTGTCGCGGGTGACGGCGCCCGGCATCCGAATGGCGAGGCCCGGGCCAGGGAACGGATGCCGGCCGACGAACACCTCAGGGAGCCCGAGCTCGCGTCCCAGCGCGCGGACCTCGTCCTTGAACAGCTCTCGGAGCGGCTCGACGAGCTTCAAGTTCATGCGCTCGGGCAGTCCCCCCACATTGTGGTGGGATTTGATGGTGACCGAGGGGCCGCCTGTGAACGAGACGCTCTCGATGACGTCCGGGTACAGCGTACCCTGGGCGAGGAACTCGGCGCCGCCGATCCTCTTGGCTTCGGCCTCGAAGACCTCGATGAACAACGCGCCGATCGTCTTGCGCTTCTTCTCCGGATCCTCGACGCCCGCGAGCGCGCTCAGGAACTTCTCCGAGGCATCGACATGCACGAGGGGGATGTTGTAGGCGCCCTTGAACAGGCGAACGACCTCCTCCGCCTCGTTCTGCCGCATGAGGCCGTGATCGACGAAGATGCAGGTGAGCTGATCGCCGATCGCCTCGTGGATCAGCACGGCCGCAACGGCACTGTCGACACCGCCGGACAACCCGCAGATGACCCGCGACTTCCCCACTTGGCGGCGGATGCGGGCGATCTCCTCGGTGCGAAAATGCGCCATCGTCCAGTCGTTGCCGAGGCCGGCGATCTTGTGCAGGAAATTGGCGATAAGCTTGCCCCCGTCCGGCGTATGCACGACCTCCGGGTGGAACATCGTCGTGTAGATGCGGCGCTTCTCGTCGGCCGCGACGGCGAAGGGCGCATTCTCGGAGACCCCGAGCACCTCGAAGCCGGTGGGCAGCTTCGTCACACGGTCGCCGTGGCTCATCCACACGGGATAGCGCTTGCCTGGAGTCCAGACGCCGTCGAACAGGGGGCTCGGCTTCAAGATCTCCACATCGGCCCGGCCGAACTCGGCGGCGTGCCCACCTTCGACGACACCGCCCAATTGGGTGGCCGTCGTCTGCTGTCCGTAGCAGATGGCGAGGATCGGCAAGCCTTTGGCGAAGATCGACTGCGGCGCCCGCGGGCTCCCCGCCTCCGTCACCGAGGCCGGACCGCCCGAGAGGATCACCGCCTTGGGATCGAGGCGCGCAAGCCCATCCTCCGCCTTCGAGAACGGCACGATCTCGCAATAGACGCCAGCCTCGCGCACGCGCCGGGCGATGAGCTGCGTCACCTGGCTGCCGAAGTCGACGATGAGGACGTTCTCGGACATGGGGTCTCCGGGAGAGAGCATCGGGACCAGAGGCGGTAGACCATCGGACGTGAGGGGCGTCAAGCCGCCCTGTTGCCGCTTCGCTCGATATCCTGAGGTCTTACAGCCGCTTCTCGTAGACGACCTTGCCGTCGCCGGCCCGGTAGAAGTCGGCGATGTTGGCAACCTCGTGGAAGCCTGAGCGGACGTAGAAGCTGCGCGTCGGCGCGTATCGTTCCGTCGACGAGGTCTCGGCGAAATAGCGGGTGGCCCCGAGCGCCCGAAGGGCGGTCTCCGTCTCGGCGACGAGTAGCTTGCCCAAGCCCCCACCCTGACGCTGCGGCTCGACGGCGATCCAGTAGAGGTCGTGCGCGCGCTCGGCGCCGGCGATCGGGCCATAGCAGGTGTAGCCGGCGAGAACGCCGTCGATGTCGGCCAGGATGAAGTTGTAGCCGGAAGCTTCGCCGCGCTTCAGCCGCTCCTCCACGAGCTCAGCGGCGATGTCCGCTTCCTCGTCGGTGAAGAAGCCCGTCCTCTCGACGAGCGTGCGAACGGCCGCGACATCGGCGGACGTAACGGCGGTTCTCAGGATCGGGCTGTTGGGCTTGGTCCGGTGCGTGGGCCGCACGGGCATGCGCTTGTTCTGTTTTTGCGCCGTCTTGTGGGCATCCGCCTGTCCGCGCACGAGCCCCGAGAAGAAGTTGCGCACGTTCGCGCCGAGCGTCCGAATGCGATACCCGCCCTCCTGCACGACGAGCGTTGGATAGCCGACCGTGCCGATGAGCCGGCCCATCCGGAAGAAGTCACGAGACTCGTTCGCCCAAGTCCCGGTCGGATCGCCTTTGGCCGTGTCGAACCCCGCCGCGACGATGAGGTAGGCGGGATTGAAGCTCCTGACCTTGCCCAGGGCCTCGACCAGCGCGGTCCGATACTCGGCTGGCGCAATCGTCTCGGCGAGCGGCATGTTGATGTTGAAGCCCTGTCCCGCTGCCCGGCCTCGCTCGTCCCTGAAGCCCGTGAAGTAGGGATAGGCAAAGCTCGGATCGCCGTGGATCGAGACCGTTAGCACGTCGGCGCGCTCGTAGAAGATGTCCTGCTGACCATTGCCGTGGTGATAGTCGATGTCGAGGATGGCGACGCGGCCATAGCGGGAGAGATGCTCGGCCGCGATCGCCGCGTTGCAGAAGTAGCAGAAGCCGCCGAACACCTGCCGCTCGGCGTGATGGCCCGGGGGCCTGACGAGCGCATAGGCGATGGGCGCGCCGCCGAGCACGAGATCGGCCGCCGTCATCGAGCAGTCGACGGCCCGGCGGGCGGCGAGATAGGCGTTCTCGTTCAGCGGCGTGAAGGTATCGATGCAGTAGTAGCCGGCCAGCACCGTCTGATCCTTGGGCGGCCGCGTGACGTTGCGCACCGGGAAGACATACGGATAGATCGATTTCTTCTTGCCCGCGAGGATCGAGGCGCGCCGGATGTAGTCGACGAGCTTGGCGTCGTGGACGGCCGTGATGTAGCGATCGGAATAGCGCCGCGGCGGCACGCGATCGAACAGCCCGGAGCTCTCGAGCTCGGAGAGAATGGCACGGATGCGCACCGGCGCCTCGACGTAGCCGCGGTCGCTGACGTGGTGGATGTCGTGCTCGTTGTTGAGCACGAGCTTGACCGGTGGCGCCGTCGTCGCTGGTGCGGCGGCCGTCTCCCGGCGCTTCACGTAGCGCGGCTCGCGCAAGCGCACGGGATCGTCGGTGACCGAGGCGACGACCATCTCGGTGTACTCGGCTGGCAGAACGTATTTTCGCTCGAGGATCGCCCGCATCACCTGCCGCACCTCGTCACGCGAGGGCGGGCCGCCGGTGCCGAGGCGATCGTAGACGAGGTACGGCGGATCGAAGGTGCCGGGGACGACCGGCGTCTCGAAGAGCGTGTTTGCGATCGGGCGAGCATCGAACCGCTCGTAGAAGCGCAAGCGCTTGATGTTGGCGGCGCGGATGTGCGGATCGGGGCTGAGATGCGGATCGTCGGGCAGGCATTCGAGATAAAGGCCGCTCGCGCCCAGCGCCATCGCCTCCTCGCGGACCCGCTCGTAGAGGGCGGCTCCGATACCCCGCCCGGTCCCGCCAGGAGCCGAGGTAATGAGCTCGAGGTAGCAAAAGCGCAGATCAGGCGCGTAGAGCAGCAGCGCCATGCCGAGCAGCTTCTCGCGAATATTCTCGGCGACGAACAAGCGCGCGACGAAGCGGTGCTTCAAGGGATTGCGGAGCTGGTCGGGCAGCGCCGCGATATCCTCGTCGGAGAGCCCACGAAACTGCTGCCGCAGCAGTGCTTGTGTATCGGCGATCGCCTGCCGGTTGGCAGGTGCCGTGTCGTCCTCGACCTTGCGGATGCGGGTGAGTGTATCGGCCATGGCGCAAGCTTAGCCGAAAATCGCCATGTCACACCCTGGGCGCGGGGCTGGTCGCACCGGCGTGTCGAGGTTGTACATCGGCGGCGGTGCCAATAGGGAGAGGTCCACGGCGGGGCCTGGCGACAGCTGCGGCGACGATGCGGGCGATCAGACCGTCATAGCCGATGCCTGCCTCGCTTCCCGCTGCGGCGAACCCTGCGTCCGGTGTGATGCAGGGATTGGTGTTGATGTCGATGACCTGGGGCTCACCATCGGCGCCGACCCGCAGATCGATGCGCGCATAGCCCGCGAGGCCCACGACCCGCCAGGCCGACCGGCAAGCCTCGGCCAGGCGTTGCGCGAGCTTAGGCTCGCGTGCCTCGATGCCGAAGTGGCGCGGGGTGTTGTTGTAGGCGTGGCTGTCCTCGATCCACTTCGCCTCGTAGTCGACGATCTGCGGCCGGCTCGCCGCGAAGCCCTCGAAGAGGATTTCGGGGATCGGAAGCACGACGGGACCTGCCGGCCCTTCGAGCAGCGAAATGTTGAACTCGCGACCCTCGACATAGCCCTCGGCGAAGAACCGGCCGCCGAACTCGGCCTCGCGCCGCAATATTTCGCTTCTGGCGGCGCGCCCTGGCACTACCGACATCGCGTCGATGCCGACGGAGGCGTGCTCGTCGACGGACTTGACGAGCACAGGGCCATCCGGATCGAGACCGTCGCCACGTTCCGACCATGCGGGCGTCGGCAAACCCGCTTCCTTGAGCAGGAGCTTCACGCGTAGCTTGGAGACGGTCGCCGCCAGCGCATCGAAGCTCGCGCCGGTGTAGGCGAGCCCGAAGCGCTCGAGCACGGCCGGCACGACGCTCGCCATCCGGACATCGGCCGTCAGCGCCTCGACGAGGTTGAAGACGGCGTAAGGCTCCTTGGCCGCGAGCCGTGACAGCGGTCTCAAATCGAGCCCCACCCGGACGACCTCGGTTTTGAAACCGAGGCGTCTCAACGATGCGGCGACGGCCTTTGCGGCGAGCAGCGTGTCGATCTCGTCGGGCCGCTCGGCCGTCGCCCCGTGGATGATCGGAACGAAATGTTTCTCGCCCATGCTTTAGCGCGCCTTCTGCCGGCGTCGCTTCTGCGCGGCGAGGCCATAGCGGGCGGCCGCGGCCGAGACGATGCCGTCGAGAAGCTCGGGATAGGTCATCCCACTCATGGTCGCGAGCATCGGCAGGTCAGAGTGCGTCGGGTGGAGCCCCGCGATCGGGTTCGCCTCGATAAAGACCGGCTGGCCGGCCGCATCCGAGCGGAAATCGAGGCGGCAGGTGTCGAGGCATCCGAGCGCCCGGTAAGCCTGCAGAGCCCGCTCGGCGGCGATCCACGCCTCGGCGTCGTCGGCCTTGGTGTAGGACACCAGCCGCTCGCTCTCCTCCTTGTTGCGCATGGAGTAGACGCCCTGATCGGCGTCCGCCTTCATGCGGATCTCCATGACGCCGATGACGCGCGCCGCCTCGCCGTTGCCGAGAATGCCGACGGTGAACTCGCGGCCGGGCAGAAAGGCTTCGACGAGCGCCGGCTGCTTGAAGCGATGGACGAGGGCTTGAGCGGCATTGCGCAGCGCCGGCGGGCTCTCGACCTTCGAGGCGAGCTCGCAGCCTTTGCCGGTTCCCTCCGCGATCGGCTTGACGAACGCCGGATAGTGCCGCCAGCCGGAAAGATCCTCCTTGCCGGTCTCGATGACGAGGAACGGCGCCGTCGGCACGCCGGCGTCGCGCACGAGGCGTTTGGCGACGCCCTTGTCGAGGGCGGCAGCCATCGTCAGCGTGTCGGAGAAGACGAAGGGCTGATCGAACAGCTCGCACAGCGCCGGCACTTGCGCCTCGCGCGAGCGGCCCCGGACGCCTTCGGCGATCGAGAAGACGAGATCGAAGCGGTGCCCCGCCGCCAGGCGCTGGGCGAGCTTGCGGCCGTGCCCGACGCGCTCGACATCGTGGCCGAGGCTCTCGAGGCCTTGTGCGATGGCATCGATGGTCGCCTGCGTATCGAACTCGACCACCTGCTCGGCGGTGAAGCCCATGGCGAGATACTCGTCTCGCCAGTCGTAGACGAAGCCTAGGCGCATCAGGCCGACCCTCCAGGAGCGGTGCTGCACTGAAGAGGCCGTGTGTCGGTCAGATAGTGTTGGTGAGAGTGTTGAGTTGCCCTGCCCTGAGGGCTACTCGGAGGCTCGGCGGACTCGCCAACGAGCTGTTTCATCGGACGCTGTGGTCTCCGTCTCCGGCCATCTCCCGGCGACCATTCGCCGATCCATGAAGAGCCGAAGCGGCGGATACATGTTCCATCGGTTCGCCGATTTCAAGAAGAGATCGAGATCGTCGACACATTTTTTGCCAGACGGAACCTTCAGCCGTTGAGCACAACAATACCAGCGTTCAACGACAGCGCGTAGCTGACCCAGAGAAGGTAGGGGACGAACAGCCAAGCGGCGCCGCGCGCCTTCGTCCAGGTTCTCGCTATGAACAGCACGATCGCGAGCCACATGAGGCCGATGACCACGAGGCCTGCCAAGGGCTGCTCGGCACCGAAGAAAACCGGGGACCACAGACCATTGAGCACGATGGCGAGCACCCAGGTCGCGATCGCGGCCGAGCCCGCGCCCCGCCACCAGGCGACGAAGCCCGCCGCCGCAATCAGGATGTAGAGCAGCCCCCATGCGGGACCGAACACCCAATTCGGCGGCGTCCACGACGGCTTCGCCAGCGTCTCGTACCAGTCGCCCGCCATGAATTGGCTACCCGAGTAGGCTGCCGCCAGCGTCAGACCGATGAACACCGTGGCGCCCAGCGCCATGGCGGCACCGTTGAAGGGTGGGGTCATGGCCGTATTGTCCGTCATGCGAAGCTCCTCACGGTGCCGTTCGACACCAGTACGCTCGGGCGGTCCCAAAAGTTCAGTTGGCACCGCACTCTTTGGCTCTTACTTCGCGCGCCGGAAGGCCGCAACGAAAAAGCCGTCGGTGCCGTCGCGATGGGGGCTGAGCTGGAGGCGGCCGTTCGCGAGTCCTGCCGGTGCCTCGTGGGGCGAGACGGCGGGCCAGAGGGCCGCCAAGTCGATGGGGGCGACATCCGGGGCTCGGGCCTGCAGCGCATCGATCTGGTCGCCGTTCTCTTCCGGCAGCACCGAGCAGGTGACGTAGACGAGCGCGCCGCCGGGCTTCAGATAGGTCAAGGCCTCGTCCAGGATCGCGCGCTGCTCGGCGATGCGGCGCTGAACCGCCTCCGGCGTCAGCCGCCATTTGGCGTCGGGACGTCGTCGCCACGTGCCCGTCCCCGAGCACGGTGCATCCACGAGAACCAGGTCGAGCTTTCCCTTGAGGTCGTCGAGGGCGCCGGGACCGGGAGCGCGGATCTGCACGTTGCGGACATTGGCTCGCTTCAGCCGCTGGTAGATCGGCGCCAGCCGGTGTTTGTCGGAATCATAGGCATAGATTTGCCCGCGGTTCTCCTTGAGCGCCGCCAGCGCCAGCGACTTGCCGCCACCGCCCGCACACAGATCGAGCACCTGTCCGCCGTGTGGGTGGGCTGCGTAGGCGAGCCGCGCCGCGATTTGCGAGCCCTCGTCCTGGATCTCGAACCAGCCGGCTTGGAAAGCCGCTTCGACGAGCAGGTTGGGGGTGCGGCCTGGTCCGGCCGGCGCGGGCACGCGTAGTCCCGTCGGCGAGAGCGGCGTTCTGACGGGGTCGAACGGTTTCAGGGCCTTCTCGACCTTCTCGACGGTCGATTTCAGCGTGTTGACGCGCAGATCCGCCGGCGCCCGCTCGGCCATGGCCCGGCCGGCAACGACGGCCTCCTCGCCGAAAGTGCGCTGGAAGGCAGGCCAGGCCCAAGCCGGGACATCGGCCAGCGCATGCTCGGGGATGCCCTCGAGGACGGGGGTGCTGAGCCCAGCGCGCTCGTCGTCTGTGATGGCGGATGGCGCGTGCTCGCTGCCGTCGGCGAGCGCCATCACCTCCTCGACATTGAGGCTCCAGGCCATGCCAGCCGTGGCCAATGCGATGGCACGCGGCATGTCGGCCCCCATCTGCGCCGCCGCGGACGCCTTCCGGCGAAGTGCGTCATAGACGAGATTGCCGATGGCGGCCCTATCCCCCGCACCGGCGAACCGATGCGCCTTGCCCCAGTCGGCGAGGGCATCCGATGTCGGCCGATGCCGCTCGAGAATGTCGGTCAGCACCTCGATGGCGGCGGAGAGGCGTCCGGGGGGTCTCATGGGCCGCCACTCGCGAGCGTGCGCACGCCCAAGATCAGCCACATGATCGCAAGCAAGCCGCTGCCGGCGAGGAAAACATAAAAGCGATATCGCACATCATTGCGGGTTGTATGGATCGCGGCATGCACGACGCGCAGCGTCACGAACCCCCAAGCCAATCCAATCATGACGCCATCGCTCGTGCCGGTCAGCACCACCAGCACTGCCAGCACGTAGAAGAGCACCGGCATCTCGAACTGATTGGCAAAGCAGTTGGCGATCTGAATGACTCGCGCCGGCCAAGCTGGTTGTCCAAGGGCGATATCCCGGACGCGCGAGGTGCCCGCCCGGACTGCCCCATAGCGCGCCGCGGCCAGCCAAATACCCAGCGCAAACGTCAGCGCGACTTGCGCGAAGACCGGCAGCAGGATCGATATGTCGGTCATCCTGCTCTACCGCCCGCCCGGATAGTTCGGGCTCTCCCGCGTGATCGTCACGTCATGGGTGTGGCTCTCGCGCAGGCCCGCCGAGGTGATGCGGACGAACTCAGCTTTCTCGTGCAAGGCCTCGATGCTCTCGGCGCCGACATAGCCCATCGCAGCCCTCAAGCCCCCGATCAGCTGATGCAGCACCGAGCCGAGCGGGCCCTTGTAGGGCACCTGACCCTCGACGCCCTCGGGGACGAGCTTCAGCGTGTCTTTCACCTCGGCCTGGAAATAGCGGTCGGCCGAGCCGCGCGCCATCGCGCCGACCGAGCCCATGCCGCGGTACGCCTTGTAGGAGCGGCCCTGGTACAGGAACACCTCGCCGGGGCTTTCGTCCGTGCCGGCCAGGAGCGAGCCGACCATCGCGCAATCGGCGCCGGCGGCGATCGCCTTGGCAAGGTCGCCCGAGAACTTGATGCCGCCGTCGGCGACCACCGGAATGCCCTTGGCCTTGGCGACCTCCACCGCATCCATGATGGCGGTGAGCTGAGGCACGCCGACGCCGGCGACGATCCGCGTCGTGCAGATCGAGCCCGGCCCGATGCCGACCTTGACCGCATCCGCTCCGGCATCGATCAGCGCCTTGACGCCGTCGCCCGTCGCGACGTTGCCCGCCAGCACCTCGACCCGATTGGAGAGCCGTTTGATCCGTGTCACCGCTTCCAGCACGCGCTTGGAATGGCCGTGCGCCGTATCGACGACGACGAGATCGACGCCGGCGTCGATGAGCTTCTCCGCCCGCATGAACCCTTCGTCGCCGACCGAGGTCGCGGCGGCGGCCCTGAGCCGGCCTTGCGCGTCCTTGGAGGCGTTGGGATGTGCCTGCGCCTTCTCGATGTCCTTGACCGTGATGAGGCCGACGCATCGGAACTTGGCATCGACGACGAGCAGCTTCTCGATGCGGTGTTGATGCAGCAGCCGTTTCGCCTCCGCCCGGTCGACCGTCTCGGTCACGGTGACGAGCTTCTCCTTCGTCATGAGCTCGGAGACGGGCGTCTGCAGATTGGTGGCGAAGCGGACGTCGCGGTTGGTCAGGATGCCGACGAGCTTGCCGTCCTTCGCGCCGCGCCCGTTCTTGCCCTTCGCCTCCTCGACGACCGGAATGCCGGAGATGCGGTGCTTCGCCATCAAGGCTAGAGCATCGGCCAAGGTGGCGCTGGGCGCGATCGTCACCGGATTGACGACCATGCCGCTTTCGAACTTCTTCACCTGCGCCACGTGCTCGGCCTGCACGTCGGGGGCGAGATTGCGATGGATGACGCCGATGCCGCCCGACTGCGCCATGGCGATGGCGAGGCTCGCTTCGGTCACCGTATCCATGGCAGCCGACAGGATCGGGATGTTGAGGCGGATCGTCGGGGTCAGCTGCGCGCCGACATCGACCTCGGCCGGCATCACCTCGGAGGGGCCGGGCTTCAGCAGCACATCGTCGAAGGTGAGCGCGAGGGCCGCCTCGGTCAGGTTGCGGCGCTTGGCCATGGGGAGCTCCTGGGTTGGCGTGCCATGGCGGCGCCTTGTACCCCGGTGGAGGGCAGAACTCAAAGGCAGAAGCGCCGCACCCTTAAAGGGGGTTAAGCGATCTTACAGCAGGAACCCGAAGGCCTGGAGGATGATGGCGTCGAGGCCCTTGGCGATGATGCTCCCCTCCTCTACGTCCTCGGCGGCGTAGAGGGGCACCTCGTTGACGCCGGCCTCGACATGCTCGACGCGGATCCGGGCGACCCGGTCGCCCTTCTTGATCGGCGGTTTGAGGGGGCCGTCATAGATGATCTCGGCCTTGAGGCGGTTCTTGGCGGCGACTCGGGGCACGAGGATCGTCACCGGGCCGTCGCCGACGAGAGGCACGTAATAGCGTGACCCTCCCCAGACCCGAGCCTCACCCACGATCTCGCCCGCATCGAAGATCGGCACCTTCTTGAAGTTCGAGAAGCCCCATTCCAGCAGCTTCTTGGCTTCCGCGCCGCGCTCGTTGTTGGAGGTCGCGCCATTGACGACGACGATCAGGCGCCGGCCTTCCTGCACGGCCGAGCCGACGAGGCCGTAGCCCGCGTCCTCGATGAAGCCGGTTTTCAGGCCATCCGCGCCCGGCACAAGGGCCAACAACGGGTTGCGGTTGATGAAATTGAACTTCTTCTTGCCGTTGTCGTACAAGAACGCCTTCTGTCCGAACAACTTGTACTGCTCCGGGTAGTCCCGGATCAGATGTCGCGCCAGGATCGCCAGCTCGCGCATCGACATGAGCTGCTGGGGATGGGGCAAGCCAGTCGAGTTGCCGAACGTCGAGGACTTGAGGCCCAGGCGCCGCGCCTCGGCCGTCATCGCCTTGGCGAACTCCTCCTCGCTCCCCGACATGCCCTCGGCAAGCGTGATGCAGGCGTCGTTGCCCGATTGCACGACAATGCCTTGAATGAGATCGCTGACGGCGACGTCGGACTTCAAGTTCACGAACATGGCCGATGTGCCCGATGGTCCGCCGCCGGTGCGCCAGGCGTGCTCGGAGACCTTGAACATGTCCTCCATTTTGAGCTTGCCGGTTTTCAGCGCATCGAAGGCGACGGCGAGCGTCATGAGCTTGCTCATGCTGGCCGGCGGCACGAGCTTGTCGGCGTCCTTCTCGTAGAGGACGGCACCCGACTCGGCATCCATCAGGATCGCGTAAGGAACCGCCGTCTCGAATGCGGCGTGCGCGATGCCCGCCCACGCCGAAGCGGCGAAGAGGACCAGCGCAGTGAAAGCCGAGAGCCGCGACGGCGATCTGCCGGACATCAGTGATTCCTTATGTCACGAGGCGGGGGAGCCTCTCCCGGTGACACAGGAAAATCAATACGTGAGATGCGGCGGCATCACGGCTGTTGGGGACAGAACGGATATGCCGCAACCGGCCTATTTGCTGCTGGCGACTCGTTTGAGGCGGATCGGCTCGGCGGCCGCCGCGACGACGGGGGCCTTGAGGACGGGGGCCGGCTTTTGCGCTGCGGGCACATCGAGGTTGGGCTCCGGATCCCCCATGTCGATGGCGGCCGAAAAATCGGCCTCCGCGACCTCGGTCTTGGGCGTGCCCGTTCCCCCGCCCGTGTACCAAGCCTGCTTCGAGAGGAACTCCTGCTCGGCCCTGTCGTCGCCATTGAGCGGCGCCTTGCCGACGTAGCGTACGCGCACCTCGGCCGTGCCGTTGCCCTGGTAGCCGAGCAGCTTTGCGGCTTTGGCCGAGAGATCGAGGATACGGCCCCGCTTGTATGGCCCCCGGTCGTTGACGCGGACGATGATCTTGCGGCCGTTGGCGAGGTTCGTGACCTCGACGAGGCAGGGCATTGGCAGCGTCGGGTGAGCGGCCGTCAGGCGTGATTGGTTGTAGATCTCACCGTTGGCGGTGGACTTGCCATGGAACGTCGGACCGTACCAGGAGGCGATGCCGGTCTCGTCGTAGTCCGGCTGATGCTTGGGAACGTACCAGAGGCCTGCGACCTTGTAGGGTTTCCCGATCTTGGCGACGGCGTTCTCCCGCTCGACCTCGAGCGATCCGATGCTGCTGAGCTTCGTCTTGGGGGCCTTGGGCTCCTCGACGATGGCCGCCGGCATCGGGAGCGCGGGCGCCGCGGTTGCAGCTTGGAGCGTGGTCACGGGCTCGGTCGCGGCGAGCGACAGACCGGTCGCAGACGCAGCCGTAACGGCCTGCCCAGGAGGCGGCGTAATGGTCAGCGAGAGCCCACCGGACGACGATGCAGACGGCTGCTGCGGCGCACAGGCGCTCTGCAGCAGCGCCACGGCGACTGTCGCCATGAGCCCAGCCGAACGTCGAAAACCCGGCAACACGCCGATGGTCCCCCGAGGAACGGCGTCCCCCATGATCACCCTCACCCTGCTCATCTGACCCAGCGCGCCGCCCGGCTCTGTTGGCCGACTGTCTCGCGCGCCGCCTCAATTACAGATCGGTCATGGTCGCATGAAGGCATTGGAGCGCCGTAAACACCAGAAATCGTCCGCCCGAGGCCGATTGATCGCTTGCGTTGCCGTTGGGTCACATGCGAAGCAGGGGCCCGCCGCGCCGGCATCGGCGCCGGGGATGGGTGGCCGAGTGGTTTAAGGCACCGGTCTTGAAAACCGGCGTGGGTTCACGCCCACCGGGGGTTCGAATCCCTCCCCATCCGCCAGCCTAGCCGATCCGTTCCTCGCACTTCGACCAGCCCTGCAATCCCTGTGCTTGTGCTGTCTCGGCGCGCCGCTAAGGTCTCGCCAACCCGGCCCTCGCCAGCGAAAGGCACCCTCATGACCTCCCCCTCCCCCGCGATCCGGCTCTACGAGCCGCCGAAAGGCCTGGAAGCCGCCTATGGCGAGGCCGTTCGCATCGGTCTCATCTCGCTCTCGACCGATATCGCCATCGAGCGCGACTTCGGGCGGATGGTGCCCGACGACAGCCTCGGCCTCTACACCACGCGCATCCGTCTCGACTGGCCCAACTCGGACGCGACGTTCCTCGCGCTCGCCGACCGCATTCCCGATGCGGCGAGCGTCATCGTCCCCAATGTCCGGCTCGACGCCGTCGTCTTCGGCTGCACCACCGCCTCGACGCTGATCGGGCCCGAGCGCGTCGAGGCGCTCATCAAATCCCGCCGGCCCGAGGTCAAGGTGACGAACCCGGCGCTTGCTGCCGTCGAGTCGCTCAAGGCGCTCAGCGCGCGCAAGATCGTGCTGGTGACCCCCTACACCGTGCAGATGACCGGCAACGTCGTCCGCTTCTTCGAGAAGAACGGCATCGAGCTCGTGTCGGTCACCTGCACCGGCTTCGACACCGACGACAATATCGGCCGCGTTCCGGCCGAAGCCTTCATCGACGCGACGATGAGCGCCGAACGCTCCGGCGCCGATGCCGTGTTCGTCTCCTGCACGGCGACGAAGGCTCTCAACATCATCGACGCTCTGGAAGCCAAAGTTGGCCTGCCGGTCGTCACCAGCAACCAGGCGGCGTTCTGGCATGCGGCACGGCTCGCCGGCTGGTCGAAGCCGATCAAGGGCTACGGCACGCTGATGGAGCGCCATCTCGGAAGCAATGCCAAGCAGGCCGCGGAGTGAGCAGCATGACCTCGATCGACCAGGAGACACTCGAGTTGTCGCAGGCGCTCATCCGCCTGAACACCGTCGACCCGCCGGGCAACGAGCATGCGGCAGCCCGGATCGTCGAGACCGTGCTGGCCTCGGCCGGCATCGCGTCCGAGCTGATCTCGATCGGCGAAGGCCGCTCCAATTTGCTCGCCCGCGTCAAGGGCAGCGGCGAGCGCAAGGATCTCGTCTACTCGGCGCACTTCGACACGATCCCGGCCGACCCCGACGAGTGGACGCACTCGCCCTTCGGCGGCGATGTCGTCGGCAACAAGCTCTACGGCCGCGGCGCCACCGATATGAAAGCCGGCATGGCGGCGATGGTCATGGCAGCCATCGCCTTGAAGCGCTCGGGCGCCAAGCTCAAGGGCGATCTCGTGCTGGCGCTGACGGCGGCGGAGAACTCGAACTGCCTCGGCGCAGAGGCCTTCGTCTCGGGCGGGCAGCTCAGGAACACGGGCGCCCTCCTCATCAGCGAGCCCTCCTCGCTCGATGTGTTCGTCGCCGAGAAGGGGGCGCTCTGGCTGCGCGCGACCGCCACCGGCGAGTACGGCCACAACGCCTTCTCGGAAGGACGTACGGGCGATCGGGGCAACGCGATCCTGCGGATGGCCGAGTTCCTCGGGCGCGTGCAGGCTCTCAAAATCGAGGCGCCCAAGCACCGTCATCTCGGACCGCCCACGATCAACGTCGGGCTCATCAACGGCGGCGTCTCGCGGCCGATCATCGCTCATCGCTGCACGGCCGATATCGACGTGCGCACGGTGCCGGGGCTCGAGCCTGCTCAAGTGCTCGCGCAGTTCGCTAAGATTGCCGGCCCGCATATCACGGTCGAGCAGACCGGCTTCAAGCCGCCGGTCGATACGCCCGACGACGATCCGTTCGTCACCCTCTGCCTCGACGTCACGAGCACCGCGCGCGGCAAGGCGGTGAAGCCCGCCGGCGTTGGCTACTATTCGGACGGCACCGTGCTCGCACCGGCGCTGGGCGTGCCCCTCGTCATCATCGGGGCGGGCGAGACGGGCATGAGCGGCGCGGTCGACGAGCATTGCGACTTGGAGAAGCTCGCGCTGTCGACGCGGATCTATGAGGATGTCGCTAGACGATATCTCGGCTGAGCGGCTTCGGCCGGTTGTGACGGCGCGGCCGTATCGCTGATCTTGCGACCGAGCGCGTCGGCCGCGTTCTCGAGCATCTCGATTTGCGCCGCGTCGAGCGTCCTCTCGTCCGCATCGAGCACACAGAGCGCGCCGGCATAGTGGCCCGCCGTCGAGAGGATCGGCGCGGCGGCGAAGAACCGGATGCCCTTCTCGAGCAGGAGCTCGTTGGTCGAGAGCTCCTTGTCGGTTGCAACGCTTGGAACGACGACCGAGCGTGTCTCGCCGTCTTTCGTGCGCTCGCGCACGATGCCGGCAATCTGGGCCTGTTGCGACAAGGGCCTCTCCGGCGTCGCAGCTGGGCGCTCAGCCTCCGAGCCATCGATCAGCGCGACCAGGAGAAAGGACTCCTCCAACACGGGCGCAAGCTCGGTCGAGAGTGCGGCGAACGCGTCGCCGGTTCCGGCATCGAGCCGCAGCTGTCGCGCATGTGTCAACACCTCGGCGAGCGTCGCCTCGCCCCGCGCCTCGGCCTCGTCATCGATCTCGTCGACACCGGCGGCGTCGAGGGCCGTGTTGACTCCCGCCATCGAGGTCGCAACCAAGGCCTTGCCCGCGAGCTGAGACTGCAACTGCGCGGCGAGATCATCGCTCTCCTCCAGATTGAAGCAGCAGACGAGCAGCGCCACATCCGGCGATTGCCGCGCCAAGCGCCGGCAGATGTTGCGAGCATGCCGCTCGGGCCGGCGCTCGAGATAGCAGAGCGCCACCAGATCGAAGCCGGACGGATCGAGTTGATTGATCAGGCTCGGCGAGATCGCGAGCGGCGCCTTCACCTCCACGCGGTGACCGCGGCTGCGAAAATAGGCGGCGAGCATAGCGGCCGCCGATTGGTCGAGCTCCGTCCGGCCGCCGATGCAGAGGATATTGAGCGGCCGGATCGGCGCTTCGGCCCGCTCGGTCTCCTCGGCGGCCTCGAGCTCGACCTCGCCCATGAGTGCGTCCACGCCCTCGGCGACGTTGCGCCGGAGCGTCGGATTGGCGCCGCGCTCGCGGTCACGCTCGGCGAGCCGTAACGCCGGCATCGCCACATCCTCGATGAAGGCCGCGGTCGAGAGCGTATCGAGCGATTGCTCCGTGAGCTCGAGCGCCTCGGCGATGTTGCCGGTGAGCAGGCGCTGATAGAGGCGCTCGGGCGGCGAAAGCACCGGCGTGCTGCCGAGCAGCAGGTCCAAGAACTCGAGGCGCGGCACGTAGCGGCCGACGACGACGAGGCAGACGGTAAGCGGGGTCGCGAGCAACAGTCCGATCGGTCCCCAGATCAGCGTCCAGGAGATCGCGGCGAGAATGATCGCGAACGACGAGAGGCCCGTCGTCGAGCCGTAAAGCATCGGCTCCATGACGTTGTTGCTCAAGAGCTCGATGACGACGAAGAGACCGACCGCCATCAGCACCATCGTCCAGCCCGGCGCCGTCGCGAAGGCGAGCAGGATCGGCATGATGGCGGCGAGCCAAGGGCCGAGATACGGAATGAATCGCAGGACGCCGGCGAGGATGCCCCAGAGGATCGCGTTCGGCACGCCGATGAGCCATAGCCCCGCGCCGATCGCGACGCCGTAGGTGACGTTGACGATCAGTTGCATCAACAGGTAGCGGCTGACGCGATCGGCGGCGTCCATGATCGCTTCCGTGCTCCGCTGCACGTCGCCCGCGCCGACGAGGGCGATGAAGCGATCGCGCAGCTCCTCCCGCTCGATCAGGATGAAGATGACGAAGAGGACGACGAGCGCCGCGGTCGCGAGTGGCGTCAGAATCGGATCGACGTAGGTTTGCAGGACCTCGAGAGGCCGCAGTGGCGTCGACGTGATGGTGACGGGAATAGGCTCTTGCTCGGCCTCTTCCGTCGCCGTCTGTGGCCGGGGAACGGAGGGCGCGCTCGCCGCCGGATCGCGAAGGTCCTTGCCGATCTCGTCTATGGTTTTGCTGACACGGCTGAAGAGTCCGCCGCCAGGCAGGCCCGTGCGCAGATCGGCGAGCTTCGACTTGATGTTGGTTTGATACCCAGGCAGCTCTTCGGCCAGCTGCACGAGCTGGGTGCCGACGACGGCGAGCACGCCGCCGATGCTGACCGCGGCGAGCGCCGTGACGAGAATGACGGCGATGACTTTCGGCAAGCCCCGCCGCCTGAGCCATTGCAATGGCGGCGTGAGCACGAACACCAGGAGCGTCGCGAGAGCGAGCGGCACCAGGATATCGCGGCCGAAATACAGCCCGGCGATCACGATCGCGGCCAGCACCGCTCCAGCGGCCGTGATCGGCGCCCGCGCCGGGGTTTCGAAGACAGGTGCCTGAGACATGGGATCGGTTCCGCGCCCCAGCGCCAATACCAAGCTGAGCCGGTGCAAGAACGCCGTGCGAGGTCACGGGTTCCCGCAAGCGCTGGAGCGTCCGATTCGACGGCCGGCGGCACACCGCGAAGGCGTGCGCCGGCTAGCCTTCGAGGTACCGTCTCACCTCCTCCGCACTGACGGCCCGCCTGAGGGCCGCATCCTCGACCTCGCAGACCGTCGCGAAATGATCGACGAAGGCGTCGCCGAACCAGGCGCGCGCGTTGGCGCTGGCCCGGAACGTTGCTGTCGCGCTGGCGAGGTCGAGCGGCAAACGCGGCACGCCCTCGGGAATTTCACCGGGGCCTCCGCGCGCGATCGGAGCCGAGGTGAGCTCGAGCCCACGCTCCAGTCCATCGAGACCCGTGGCGAGCACGAGGGCGAGGCTCAGGAACGGATTGCAGTCGGCGCCCGGCAGCCGGAACTCGAGCCGCGTCATGGCGGGGGTCTCGGCGGCGGTGCGCACGGCGGCGGCATAGTTGTAGGGCGCCCAGCTCATCGTCTTCGGCGCCCAGCTGCCGGGTGCGAGCCGCCGGTAGTCGTTGACGGTGTGATTGCACAGAGGAAAGCCCTCCGGCACGCCGGCGATCATGCCGGCGAGGAACGCGCGTGCGGTCTTGGAGAGTCCATGCTCAGCCTCGGGAGCGGCAAAAACGTTCTCGCCCTCGGCATCCTTGAGTGAGATCGTGACGTGCCCGCCGATGCCGGGAAATCCCGTGCCGAGCATCGCCATGAAGGACGCGGTCAGGTCGCGCCGGCGACAGAAGGACTTCGTGAAGCTGCGGAAAAAGGCGGCATCGTCGGCGGCGCGCAGCGCGGGCTGGTGGCGCAGCGTCGCCTCGAAACACCCCGGGCCGAGCTCGCCCGAGAGGGAATAGAGATCGATGCCGCCCTTGCCCAACAGCGTCTCGAGGTCGGAGACGAAAGGGGCGAACGTCGCCGCCGTCTGTCCCGACCAGCAGCGATTGTCGGCGGCGAACAGCGCTGCATCGACGAAGCCTTTGGACCGCAGCGTGTCGGCCGTCTCGGCGAGCACGATGAACTCGAACTCGAATGCGGCCTCGGCCGTGAACCCCATGGACTCCGCCTTGGCGAGCTGCCGTTTGAGCACCGCGCGCGGCATGATGTCTTGCTGCGGACCGATATAGTCGGCAACGGCTGCGGCGGCATTCGCCTCGAAGGGATAGGGACGGATCGAAGCGGCATCGACGGCGATCCGCTCGCTGCGGTAGGGACCCGCCGCGAAGATGGTCTCGGCGCTGTCCCACTTGGGCGGCACGTTGGCGAACACGGCCGTATCGAGCGTCGCCAGGAAATCGTCGCGCCGGAGCCGTCGCTCGCGAAACATCGCGGCATAGTCGAAGAGCCCGACATGCACCACGTCGGCTTTGAGATCGTCGAGGGCTCGGGTGACTGCTGTTTTGTGGTCTTTGGACACGACGCCTCCTCCAGCCAGAGGGTGGAGCTTGACCGGAAAGCGGCCGTCTTCGCAAGGCGTTGGGTTGGTTACCCGGCCTGGCTGACGATCCGCCTCGCCTTGGTCAGCACCGGAACGTCGATCATGCGACCGTCGAGCGAGATGGCGCCCTCGCCTTGGCGCGCGGCGGCCTCGACGATGCGGCGGGCGAGTGCGATCTCGGCCTCGCTCGGCCGCAAGCCCGCGCGTACGGGTGCGATCTGCTTGGGATGGATCAGCAGCTTGCCGCCGAAGCCGAGCGTGCGAGCGCGGCGGGCCTCCTCCGTCAGAAGCGCCGCATCGTCGTAGCCGATCGTCACCCCGTCGAGGGGCGCGGCGCGATCGGCGAGCCGCGAGGCGAGCACCACCTCGCTGCGGGCGGCGAGCAACGCGTCGAAGGTTTCCTCGCAGCCCAAATCCAGCGCATAGTCGATCGAGCCGAAGGCGAGCTGGGCGACGGCGGGAACCGCCGCGATGGCACGCGCAGCGGCGTGCCCGGCGACCGACTCGATGAGCGCAATGAGCGCCTTGCCGGGAAAGCGGGCGCCGAGCGCGGCGAGCGCCACCGGATCGCTGGCTTTGGCCACCATGATGCCGTCGAAGGACGCCCGCGCAAGCGTTGAGATATCGTCCGCGACCAGCGCGCTTTCGAGCGGGTTGATGCGGATGACGACCGGCACGCTCGCGATCCCATGCGCCGTCACCGCCGACCGCGCCTTCGCCTTGTTGGCGGGCGTGACCGCATCCTCGAGATCGAGGATGACGGCGTCGGCGCCCGAAGACGCGGCTTTCTGAAAGCGCTCGGGCCGGTCGGCTGGCACGAAGAGCGGGGTGTGCAGCACGATGGTCATGGCGTCATCACTCTCCCGAGGCATCCATTGCTCAATACGACCGCGGCATGCCGAGCACGTGCTCGGAGAGGTACGACAGAATGAGGTTCGTCGAGATCGGCGCCAATTGGTAGAGCCGCGTCTCCCGGAATTTGCGCTCGATGTCGTACTCCTCCGCGAAGCCGAAGCCGCCGTGCGTCTGGATGCAGGCGTTCGCGGCCTCGTTGGAGGCGTCGGCAGCGAGCATCTTGGCCATGTTGGCCTCCGCACCGCAGTCCTCGCCGGCCTCGTAGCGGCGGACGGCTTCTTTCACCATCAGCTCGGCGGCGCGCATGTTGGCGTAGGCGCGGGCGATGGGGAACTGGATGCCCTGGTTCTGGCCGATCGGCCGGCCGAACACCTGCCGCTCCTTGGCGTAGGTTGTGGCCTTCTCGATCAGCCACTTGGCGTCGCCGACGCACTCGGCCGCGATCAAGATGCGCTCGGCGTTCATGCCGGAGAGGACGTAGCGAAAGCCCTTCCCTTCCTCGCCCACGAGATTTTCGGCTGGCACTCGGACGTTCTCGAAGAACACCTCGGTCGTCGAGTGATTCATCATCGTGCGGATCGGCCGGATAGTGAGGCCGTTGTCCTTGGCTGCGCGCATGTCGAGGATGAAAACCGAAAGTCCATCGGTGCGCTTGGCTACCTGATCGCGTGGCGTCGTGCGGGCGAGCAGAAGCATCAGATCCGAATACTCGGCGCGGCTCGTCCAGATTTTCTGGCCGTTGACGACGTAATGATCGCCTTCGCGGCGTGCGACGGTCCGGATCGAGGACGTGTCGGTGCCGCTCGTCGGCTCGGTGACGCCGAAGGCTTGCAGTCGCGTCTTGCCGGCGGCGATGTCGGGAAGATACGTCCGCTTCTGCGCCTCGCTGCCGTGGCGGAGCACGGTGCCCATGACGTACATCTGCGCGTGACAGGCCGCGCCGTTGCAGCCAGCGCGCTGCACCTCCTCGAGCACGGCCGCCGCCGCTCCGAGGCTCAAGCCGGCACCGCCATACTCCTCCGGGATGAGGGCAGCGAGGTATCCGGCCTCCGTCAGCGCCGCGACGAATTCGGATGGATAGGCCCGCGCCGCATCCAGCTTGCGCCAATACTCGCCGGGAAAGCGCTCGCAGAGCTTACGAACGCCCTCGCGAATCTCCTTGTAGTCCTCGGTGTCGCGCATGGTGAGGCTCCTGCCGCGCGGCGCGGTTGGGTATCCGCAGGCCGCGTCTAAGTGAGAAGCACGAGGTCACTGTCGGCGCAATCCTCGACGAGACCTAAAGCACGTCCAGGCGAAGTGGAAACCGGTTCGCCGGAAGAACGTGCTCAGAACCAATGACCTGGAGCGGGTTCCCGATTCCACATGAGCTGAACCCGCTCCAGGGTCACAGCGGTTGGCCGATCGGCCTCGGCGCGTGTGAGACCGTCCGTCATCGGGTCAAGGTTTGAAGGCTTCGGGATCTGCGGGCTTCAGAAAGAAGTCGTCCAGATAGGCTTTGCTCGCCCAAGTCTCCGCGCCGACATTGTGCCAGCCGCCCGACGCCTCGTCGCAATCCTCACCGAGCGTGGTTTGCAGGGTGGCGAAGTCGATCATCCGAGGAGTCACCAGGATCGATTGCACCTTGGGCCCCTGCCCTTGAAGCGTCCGCATCATGATGTTCCAGGCAAGCTCGAAGTCGTCGCCGGGTGGCCAAGCCTGGATCGCGCCGGAAATCCACTTCGGGCTCTTGCGCCACGTGCACAGCGCACCGAGCTCCCCACCGACCGTGATCGGGACCATCGGACGGCCGCTCTGTTTGAGGGCGCGCACGGCACCGATCTCGGAGCCCGATTGGACGATGATGCCGTTGAGCTCACCTGTGTAGGTCGCGAGCCATTTCCCGATCTCTGACTGGGCGACCTCGTCCGTCCACATGCCGGCGACCTGACCGACGATCGTGATGTCCGGGTGCTTCTCGAGCGCCTTGAGCACGCCGGAGCTCTGCGTGTCGGACGCCGGCGCACCGGGGATGCCCGCGACGACGAGGACGTTGCCCTTGCCACCGATCTCCTTGGCCATCCACTCGCCCATCATGTTGCCCGTGACGGCGAGGTTGGCCGAGGAATTCACCGCGTACGGAGATGTCAAATAGCCGATGCCGGAGACTACCGGCACGCCTTTCTGATAGGCATATTCGACGGTCTGGTTCAGCGCCGTCGGGTTCGAGCAGCAGACGATGATCGCATCGACGCCCTCATCGACCAGCTCGCGCATCTGCTGGCTCTGCATCGCGTCGCTCAGGTTCGACTGCTTGATCTTGACCTCTTTGATGAGGCCGAGCTTCTGCCACCTCGGAATGATCTCGTCCTGCAGGCGCTTCATCACCTCGGCGCGCCAGGTGTTGCCGGCATACGAGCTCGCGTAGCCGATCGTCCACGGTGGCGGGTTTTTGGCCTTAAAATCGCGATAGGCGCTCTCGCCGATCGGCTGCATCGGATCGATGGCGTCCTGGTTGTAGAGCGCGTCCTGGATGCTCTTCGGTAGCTCATCGACGCCGCCGCCGACAGCCGGAGCGGCGATCGCGAGTGCTCCGATCAACGCTGCGATGCCGAGGATACCTGAACCCTTGCTGGTCAATCGCTCCTCCCGTGCGCTCTATCCGCCCGACCACCCCCGGCGCCAGCGCGCCGTCGCGTGGATCGGCTTCGGTTTCAAGTGTGGATGGCTCGTCCGTACGCATCGAGCACGCTCTCGTGCATCATCTCCGACAGTGTCGGATGCGGGAACACCGTATGCATGAGCTCGGCCTCGGTGGTCTCGAGCTGCATGGCGACGACGAAGCCCTGGATCAGCTCGGTCACTTCCGCGCCGATCAGATGCGCGCCGAGCAGCTGGCCGGTCTTCGCATCGAACACCGTCTTCACGAGGCCTTCGGGCTCGCCCAGCGCGATCGCCTTGCCGTTGGCGCGGAAGGGGAAGCGGCCGACTTTGACCTCGCGGCCCTCTGCCTTGGCTTTGGCTTCTGTCAAGCCGACGCTCGCGATCTGCGGCTGGCAATAGGTGCAGCCGGGGATCTTGAGCTTGTCGAGGGGATGCGCATCCTGCCCTTTGATCGCCTCGACGCAGACGACGCCCTCGTGCTCGGCCTTATGGGCGAGCATCGGCGGGCCGGCGACGTCACCGATCGCGTAGACGCCCGGCACGTTCGTGCGTCCGAGCCCATCGGTGAGGATAGTGCCGCGATCCTTCTTGACGCCGAGCGCCTCGAGACCCAGCCCCTCGATATTGCCCTGAACACCGACGGCCGAGATCAGCCGCTCGGCCGAGATCGTCTCGGTCTTGCCGCCGATGTCGATCGTGGCGGTGACGCCGTCCGCCTTCTTCTCGACCTTCGTCACCTTCGCGCCGGTGAGGATCTTCATGCCTTGCTTCGTGAAGGCGCGGCTCGCGAGCGTCGCGATCTCCGCGTCCTCGACGGGGAGGATCTGCGGCAACAGCTCGACCACCGTCACCTCGGCGCCCATCGTGCGATAGAACGAGGCGAACTCGATGCCGATGGCGCCCGATCCCATGACGATGAGCGACTTCGGCATCGCGGGCGGCACCATCGCCTCGAAATAGGTCCAGATGAGCTTGCCGTCGGGCTCGATACCGGGCAGCACGCGCGGCCGGGCGCCGGTGGCGACGATGATGTGCCGGGCCTTGTAGGTGCCGGCCCCGAGCGTGCCCTTGGGCTGGGGATGCTGCGGCTGCATCGGCGCCTTCGTCGCAGCCGCGACGATGACCTCGCCGGCTTTGGCGATCTTCGCCTCGCCCCAGATGACGTCGATCTTGTTCTTCTTCATGAGGAACGCGACGCCGGCGTTGAGCTGGCCGGAGACGCCGCGCGAGCGTTTGACGACGGCTGCCGCATCGAAGTCGATCGCGCCCTCGACCTTGAGGCCGTAGTCGGCGGCGTGCTTCATGTGCCCGTAGATCTCGGACGAGCGCAGCAGCGCCTTGGTCGGGATGCAGCCCCAGTTGAGGCAGATGCCGCCCAGATGCTCACGCTCGACGACCGCGGTCTTCAGCCCAAGCTGTGCCGAGCGGATCGCCGCGACGTAGCCGCCGGGCCCACCGCCGATGATCAGGACGTCGTAGGGAGTGTCAGCCATGTGCTATCTCGCGTTGCCGTCCAATGTCGTCGCCCAGGAACCACGGCCTCTCCGGAGTTGGCCCTCTCCCTTGGGGAGAGGGTGCCGACAGGCGGGAGAGGGGTTGAGTGTTTCACTAAGCCCTCATCCAGGACGGTGTTATGCTGGAGTTGTGTGGGGTGTGTGCTTGGCTCCACCCCTCTCCCGGCGCTTCGCGCCACCCTCCCCCCAAAGGGGAGGGCCGGCCAAATCTGGCAACGCCGGTCGACAATCGAAGGTGCCCATCCATCTACAAGTCCCGCTTCAACTGCTGCACCAAATCGAGCAAGCCCGCCTCGCGGCGGGTGCGGCGGACGCGCTCGGAGGCGACGATTGCCTGGATTGTTGCGAACGCCCGGTCGATGTCGTCGTTGACGATGACGAAATCGTACTCCTGCCAGTGGCTGATCTCGTCGGCGGCCTTCGCCATTCGCTTTGCGACGACCTCGCGGCTGTCTTGGGCGCGCTTCAACAGGCGCTCCTCGAGCGCCTTGGCGCTCGGCGGCAGGATGAAGATGCCGACGACATCGGCGCCCATCCGGGCCCGGATCTGCTGTGTCCCCTGCCAGTCGATGTCGAAGAGCACGTCGCGGCCCGCCGCCAGCGCGGCTTCCACGGGCGCACGCGGCGTGCCGTACTTGTTGCCGAAGACGTTCGCCCACTCGAGCAGCGCGCTCTCGGCGATGAGTTGGTCGAACCGGGCCGCATCGATGAAGTGGTAGTCGATGCCGTCTTGCTCGCCCGGCCGCATGGCGCGGGTCGTCACCGAGACCGACATCGTGAAGCCCGGATCGACGCCGAGCAGCCGGCGCGATAGCGTCGTCTTGCCCGCGCCCGACGGCGAGGACAGCACGAGCATCAAGCCGCGGCGCGGGATCTCGTTGGAGCTATTCAATGTTCTGCACCTGCTCGCGGAGCTGATCGATGACGACCTTCAGATCGAGTCCAAGCCGCGTCAGCGCCGTATCGTTGGCCTTCGAGCAGATCGTGTTGGCCTCCCGATTGAGCTCCTGGGCGAGGAAGTCGAGCCGCCGCCCGACAGGCTCGGCCGCCGCGATCAACGTCTGCGCCTCGGCGACATGCGATTTCAGCCGCGCGATCTCCTCGGTGATGTCGACGCGGGTCGCGATCAGCATCGCCTCTTGATGCAAGCGCTCGGGATCGAGCTCGGAGGAGGCTTGCCGTAGCCGTGCGATCGCTTCCTTGAGGCGCGCCATTGCGCGCTCGGGAGCTCGCTCGGGCGCCACGTCGAGACGCTCGGCCAAACGCGCCGTCTCCGAGATCTGCTCGGTGAGCACCTTGGCGAGCCGTGCACCTTCGCGCTGGCGGGCGGCCACGAGCTCGTCCAGCGCCCGGCCGAGACCGGCGAGCATGGCCGCAGTCCTGGCCTCGCCCTCCGCTTCACTTTCCGGCGTCTCCACGGCCTCGAGCACGCCCTTGAGGCCCAGGATCCCGTCGAGCGTCGGCGGCGCGGCTTTGACATGCTTGCCCGCGACCTCGAGCGCCTTGGCGACGTCTGCGAGGGCCGCCTCGTTCAGGCGAATGGCAGTGGCGGCCTGCGTGCGCTGCCAGGCGAGTGTGACGTTGACGCTGCCGCGGCCGAGGCGGGCTGAGCACATTTCGCGAATACGCGGCTCGAGAGCCTCTAGGCCGGACGGTACGCGCGAGCGTACCTCGAGGCTGCGGCCGTTGACGCTGCGCACCTCCCAATGCCACGCGTCGCTGCCTCGGACGCCATCGGCGCGGCCGAAACCGGTCATGCTCTTGAGCGTCATGCTGGCCTGGGAATGGTTGAGACGGGTCCTGTCGAGGACGCGACTCTACCGGTGCCGGCCGTGCCGAACAAGCTCAGGCGCGTGCAGCAGGGACTTTAAGGTTTGCGGACGGGGAGCGGCATGGAGGGATCGGGCGTACCGGCTAAGGCCGCCTCTGCCGCCTCGGCAGAGGCTGCCGTCGGATCGCCGGCCGCGGGAGCACCGCCGTCTGCCGCCGCATCCTCGACGTTGACCCCGTCGAGCTCGGCCAGCACGCCGGGTCCGGCCGACACTTCGGCCTCGCCGGTTCCAGCCGCATCGGTTTCCGCTGCCGCCGCGACCTTGGCCTCAGCCTTCATCTTCTTTTCGATCTGACGCCACTTGCGGACGTTGTTCTGATGATCACGAATGGTCTCGGCGAAGGCGTGTCCGCCCGTCCCGTCGGCGACGAAGTAGACGTCCTTCGTATCGGCCGGATTGAGCACCGCCTCGATGGCGGCACGGCCAGGATTGCAGATCGGTGTCGGCGGCAGGCCGTCGATCTTGTAGGTGTTGTAGGTGGTCTCGCCGTCGATGTCGGAGCGCAGGATCGGCCGGCCGAGGTAGCCTTTGCCCTTCGTCACGCCATAGATGATCGTCGGGTCGGATTGCAGCCGCATGCCCTTGCGCAGGCGGTTGATGAACACGCCGGCGATGCGGTCACGCTCGTCGGGCCGGCTCGTCTCCTTCTCGACGATGGAGGCCAGGGTGATGGCCTGCTCGATGTTCTGGAAGGGCAGGTTGGCCGCGCGCGTCCCCCAGATCGCCTCGAGGAATTTCGCCTGCTCGGCTTGCATGCGTCCAAGCAGGTCCTGGCGATCCGTATTGCGGGCATAGCGGTAGGTATCGGGCAGGATCGTGCCCTCGGCGGGAATCTGCGTCACCTCGCCGACGAGATTCGGATCGTTCTTGAGGATGTCCGCGATCTGGTAGCTGGTCAGGCCCTCGGGCACCGACACCTTGTAGAGGATCGATTTTCCCTCGACGAGCGTGTCGAGCACCTGCCGCATGCTGGCGCTCTTGCGCACCTCGTACTCGCCGGCTTTCAGCTTCTTGCCGGCGCTGAACCAGTACACGCTCGCCATGAAGACGCGGCGATCGGAGATGATGCCTTCGCTTTCGAGCCGTCCGGAAATTTCGTTGAGGCCCCAGCCCTTCGGGATGACGATGACCGTCGAATGGTCGAGGGGGCCCGGCCGGTCGAAGACGACGCGGACGAAGTAGAACAGGCCACCGACAGCAAGCATGGCGACGAGAAGCAGCGTTAGCAGCCCGTTCAGCACGCGGGCCGTGCGGCCGAGCCGGCGCGGGGCGCTCTTCTGGCGGCGGTGCGGGGGCCCGGGCGCGCGCGAGGGCTCGAGCAGCTCGCTCGGGCTGCGCGGCATCGTCCTCGGGTCGCGACCGGTCGTCGGATCTAATCCGAGACTGGGTCCCTGATTGGCGTAACCTCGCTGATGCCGCATACCGGCTCTCACTCCCCCCGACTCGAAAGGCCACCGTAGGGTTAATTGTGGCGAAAGCCGGGACGTCCGCTCCGCTCAGCCGCGGCCACGGATTCGGCCGTCAATGCTCACAACCGTTAGAAGATCGCGCGAGGGCCGTCTACGGTTCGATCCCGCCTCACGCCGCGAAGCGCCGCATGATGAGCGACGCGTTCGTGCCGCCGAAGCCGAAGGAGTTCGACAGCACGATGTCGACCGGCTTCTTCTTGGCGGTGTGCGGCACGAGGTCGATCGCCGTCTCGACCGACGGATTGTCGAGATTGAGCGTCGGCGGCACGACGTTGTCGCGGATGGCGAGGATCGAGAAGATCGCCTCCACCGCCCCGGCGGCGCCGAGCAGATGGCCGATGGCCGACTTCGTCGACGACATCGAGAGCTTCCCCGTCGCATTGCCGAACAGCCGCTCGACCGCCTTGAGCTCGATCTCGTCGCCCATCGGCGTCGAGGTGCCATGGGCGTTCACGTAGTCGATATCGCTCGGGTTGATCTGCGCGCGTTGTACGGCCGCCCGCATGCAGCGATAGGCCCCGTCGCCCGACTCCGCGGGCGCCGTGATGTGATAGGCATCGCCCGACATGCCGTAGCCGATGATCTCGGCATAGATGTGCGCGCCGCGGCGCTTGGCGTGCTCGAGCTCCTCGACGACGACGATGCCGGCCCCCTCGCCCATGACGAAGCCGTCGCGGTCCTTGTCGTAGGGGCGCGAGGCCCGCTTGGGGTCGTGGTTGAAGTTGGTCGACAGCGCCCGGCAAGCGGCGAAACCGGCAAGCGCCAAACGGCAGATCGGGCTCTCGGTGCCGCCGGCGACCATGACGTCGGCATCGCCCAGCATGACGATGCGCGCGGCGTCGCCGATCGCGTGCGCTCCCGTCGAGCAAGCCGTGACGACGGCGTGATTGGGCCCCTTGAGGCCGTGCTTGATCGAGACGTGGCCGGAGGCAAGATTGATCAGCCGGCCCGGAATGAAGAACGGGCTAACCCGGCGCGGGCCCTTCTCGGCGAGCAGGAGCGATGTCTTCTCGATGCCTTCGAGGCCACCGATCCCCGAGCCGATGAGGACGCCCGTGCGCTCGCGATCGTCCTCCGTTTCCGGCTTCCAGCCCGAATCGGCGATCGCCTGGTCGGCGGCGGCCACCGCATAGACGATGAAGTCGTCGACCTTACGTTGCTCCTTCGGCTCCATCCAGGCGTCGGCATTGAAGGTGCCGTCGGAGCCGTCGCCACGTGGAACGCGGCAGGCGATCTGACAGGAGAGGTCGGAGACCTCGAAGCTGGTCACGGGGCCGGCGGCGTTACGGCCTTCGAGCAACCGCTTCCAGGTCGCATCGACGCCGTTCGCCAGCGGCGACACCATCCCAAGCCCTGTGATGACGACCCGCCGCATGCCACACCCTGCCGGCTCTTGAGCTCACGACACCTCAGAGAACGCCACCGAGTAGCGTCTCAGGCCGCGTTCTTCTCGAGAAACTTCACGGCGTCGCCGACCGTCAGGATCGTCTCGGCGGCATCGTCGGGGATCTCGCAGCCGAACTCTTCCTCGAACGCCATGACGAGCTCGACCGTGTCAAGGCTGTCGGCGCCCAGGTCGTCGATGAAGCTCGCGCCCTCGGTCACCTTGTCGGCCTCGACACCCAGATGCTCCACGACGATCTTCTTCACGCGGTCAGCAACGTCGCTCATCGTTTCTTCCTTGCCTCGTTATTGTCCTAGAGATTTCGTAGGTTCGCATGCGCGGCCTATCGACGGCGCATCGCGCGCGACACCAACCGGTCCTAAACTCGTTTTGGAAGAGATGATCGAACCCTTCCGCCCCCACAAAGTGGCCGCTTGGTAACATACTTTATTGGGGTTGACTAGCGAGCGGCAACGCCCAATCCCGCCTTGTTTACAGGGCCCTGGCCGCCCTGCCGGGCACTCAAATCATGGCCATCCCACCGTTGATGTGCAGCGTCTGCCCGGTCACGTACCCGCCCTCTTGGGAGGCGAGATATAGGGCCCCGGCCGCGATATCGAGCGGCGTGCCGAACTTCTGCGAGGGGATCATGGCGGAGATGTCGGTCTTCTGCTTGTCGTTCAGGACCTCGGTCATGGCGGTCTGGATGAAGCCCGGCGCGATGCAGTTGGCCGTAATTCCGCGCGACGCGACCTCGCGGGCGAGCGACTTGGTCATGCCGATCATGCCGGCCTTGGACGCCGCGTAGTTGCCCTGCCCCGGATTGCCGAACACGCCCGATACCGAGGCGATGTTGATGATGCGGCCGTAGCCGGTCTTCGAGCGCATCATATGGCGGGTTGCCGCCCGGCAGAGCATGAAGGTCGAGGTCAGGTTGACGGCGATAACGTCGTCCCACTGCTCGTCCTTCATCACCATGAAGAGGTTGTCCTTGGTGAGGCCGGCATTGTTGACGAGGATGTCCAAGCGTCCGCCGACCGCCTTCACGGTCTCGTCGATGAGCTTGCCCACGGCGGCGCGATCGGCAAGGTCGCAGGGGACGACGTGCACCCGCTCGCCGAGCTCCTTGGCGAGCGCGTCCAGCGCCTCGACCTTGCGGCCCGAGATGGCGACGGTTGCGCCTGCCTTGTGGAACACGCGGGCGATCTCCGCGCCGATCCCACCTGTCGCGCCGGTGACGAGCGCGCTCTTGCCGGTCAAATCGAACATGTCATGAACCTTTGCGGAATTAGACCTTCGGGGCGCCGGTGATGGCTGCCACGGCCTCGGCGATTTCCTCGGGCGTACCAATAGACTTGCCTTGAAGCGAGGGCACGATACGTCGCACGAGCCCGGTCAGCACCCGCCCAGCGCCGACTTCGTAAACGTCGGTAACGCCGGCAGCGGCCATGCCGGTGATGCCCTCGCGCCAGCGGACGGTGCCCGTCACCTGCCGGACGAGGCTCGCGCGAATCTCGTGCGGATCGGTCAGCGGGGCGGCGAGCACGTTGGCATAGAGCGGCACTTTCGGGGCCTTGAGGCTCACGGCCTTGAGGGCCTCGGCCATGGCGTCGGCGGCAGGTTGCATCAGCGCCGAATGGAAGGGCGCGCTGACATCCAGCATCACTGCGCGGCGGCAGCCATGCGCCTTGGCGATCTCGGTCGCCCGGACGACCGCGGCCTTGGCGCCGCTGATGACGACCTGGGCCGGATCGTTGTCGTTGGCGACCTGGCAGGGCTCGCCGGCGGCGGAAGCTTCCGCCGCGACTTTCTCGGCGATCTCCCGGCCGACTCCGAGCAGCGCCGCCATCGCCCCCTGCCCCACTGGCACGGCTTTCTGCATGGCCTGGCCACGGGTCTTGAGCAGACGGGCGGCATCGGCGAGCGAGAACGTGCCGGCGGCGGCCAGCGCCGAATACTCGCCCAAGGAATGCCCGGCGACGCAGGCGACGTGCTTGGCGAGATCGACGCCCTCGCTCTCGAGCACGCGCATCACCGCCATCGAGACGGCCATCAGCGCTGGTTGCGCATTCTCGGTCAGTGTCAGGGCCTCTTGCGGGCCGTTCCACATGACGTCGGTGAGCTTTTGCCCCAGCGCCTGGTCGACCTCGTCGAACACGGCTTTGGCGGCGGGAAACCGCTCGGCCAGCGCCTTGCCCATGCCGACCGTCTGGCTGCCCTGGCCGGGAAAGGTGAATGCGATGCTCATGGGACCGCTCCGGATGATGCCTTGGGCCGGGCAGTAGGCCAGGCCAGGGACGGCGTCAAGCGGCGGGACGGCCAAGCAGCCCGCGGATTTCGCGGCAGATTGCGGCGAGCGCCTTGTCGCGCTGGGCGGGCCGGAGCGCTGCGAGGGAGACGGCCCCTTCGGGGCGCACCTGAAGTTTGGCGAGCCAGTCCACCCCCTGCCAATCGCAGTCCCGCACGAGGATTGGGTAGACGCGCTTGGCGGCCTTGAGGGCCGGCTCGACCTCCTCGTTCAGGATGAACTCGGAGGTCAGGGCATGCTGCGAGACGAGCAGCACGACGAGATCGGCCTCGCCGATGACGCGCTTGATCTCCTCCCGCCAGCGATCGCCGCCCTGCAGGCGCCGGTCCGTCCAGACATGGACGGCGTGGTGCTTTTCGATCACGCCGAAATGCGCCGCCACTTGTTTGCGGAAGTGCTCGTCCTTGTGGCTGTAGGAGAGGAAGACGGTGGCCATGAGCGAAGGCTGAGGGTGATTCGGTTAGCGCGGGCTTACCGTATCACCCTGATGCCGCGAACCCGAGCTAATCCCCGATGCCGGCTTCGTCCGTGCAAGCCTTCTTGATGTAGACGTCGGCGGCGACGCCGTTGGCGATGGCCGCTTCCCGGTCGCGCCAGGCAGAGGATTTCGACTGCGGGCCGCTGACGACGCAGAAGAGTCCGGCGCGCAAGCCCACATACGCGTTCGTGTCGATGACCGTGCCCCAGCCGTTGCCGGCGAAATCGGAGGCGGCGGACTCATTGTCGGTGCAGTAGGCGATCGCATACCAGCCGCAGATGTCCTTGGCGGAGGCGGGGGCTGCGGTGCCTGCCAGTGTGGCAAGTGCTGCCAGGGCGGCGAGCGGGCGGAGCATGGGTGTTTCCTCTCGTGTTTTTCTTTCGTCGCCCGCCAAATATGCGGTCCACCGCGCAATCGCGCAACGGGAGCATCGTGTAACGGCCAAGTAGCGAGCGGGAGATGAAGGACGGTTCAGGCTGCGTGACGATCATCAGTCACTCCCACTCCGTCACGGCCGCGCAGGCGGCCGCGGAGCCATGTGCGACTTGGCGGTATGTCACGGCCAGCTCCTACGCAGCCGATCAAACGGGCTGAGGACTCCGAGCGATGCCTGTCGACGAACAAGCTGGCCCGTCTAGGTTCCCGCCTTCGCGGGAATGACGGTGGGGTAAGCGGGGCGAAACAACGGAGCCTTGTCGGCCTACGGCCGGGGTTTCCCCTGGCTCCCCGTCCAGCGCTCGCGCTGCTCGCTTGGACGAGGATGACGAATTTGGGGGTTACCCCCCGCCCCCCTCCGTCTTGAGCCACGCCCCGCAGCATGCCTTGGCAAGCTCGCGCACGCGCAGAATATAGCTCTGGCGCTCCGTCACCGAGATGACGCCGCGGGCATCGAGCAAGTTGAAGATGTGACTCGCCTTGATGCACTGGTCGTAGGCCGGAAGCGCCAGCAGATGCCGCTCGGCTCCCGCACCTTTCTCGAGCAGCGCCTTGCACTCGGCTTCCGCATCCTTGAAGTGCTGAAGCAGCATCTCCGTGTTGGCGTGCTCGAAGTTGTAGCGCGAGTACTCCTGCTCGGCCTGCAGGAAGATGTCGCCGTAGGTGAGCTTCTTGTCGTCGTCGCGGCCGTTGAAGTTGAGATCGTACACACGATCGACGCCCTGGACGTACATCGCGAGCCGCTCGAGGCCATAGGTGATCTCGCCCGAGACCGGATCGCAATCGAAGCCGCCGACCTGCTGGAAGTAGGTGAACTGCGATACCTCCATGCCGTCGCACCAGACCTCCCAGCCGAGGCCCCAGGCGCCGAGCGTCGGGCTCTCCCAATCGTCCTCGACGAAGCGGATGTCGTGCTCGAGCGGGTCGAGGCCGATGGCCGCGAGCGAGCCGAGATACAGCTCCTGAAAATCAGGCGGGCTCGGCTTCATGATGACCTGATACTGATAGTAGTGCTGCAGCCGGTTCGGGTTCTCGCCATAGCGCCCGTCCTTCGGCCGCCGCGAGGGCTGAACATAGGCGGCGTTCCAGGGCTTGGGCCCGAGCGAGCGCAGCGTCGTCGCCGGGTGGAACGTGCCGGCGCCGACCTCCATGTCGTAGGGCTGAAGAATGACGCAGCCCTGCGCCGCCCAGTACTGGTGCAGCGTCAGGATGAGATCCTGGAAGGACCGCTTCGGGTCGAGGCCGGCGGCATGTCCCTTCGGCGTCTTGGCGGGTTTGTCCTGCATCCGGGCCTCATCGTCTGCCGCCGGACGTCAGCCGGCGCGCTTCTGCCTGCTGTGTACCGGCAGGGCGGCGACTTCTCAAGGCGGCGAAGCAGCCGGGATCGGCACATCGATCGGCTGGCCCGCGCCGGGCACGCCCGGCAGCGTGAAGTGCCACCATTCCCGTCTGTAGTTCTCAAATCCCTGCCGGCCCATCTCGTGGGCGAGGCGGCGGCGCCACTGATGCTGCGCGTCGGTGACGGCCTCGCTCTCGGTCGCGCTCTTGGGATCGAAGCAGTCGAAGGCGGTGCCCATGTCGACGGCACCATCATCGGGGCCGGCCGTGCAGGGCCGATCGGCAGGCGCTTCGGGCTCCGGCGCGTTGATCCGGGTGATGGTCAGATCGACGGCCGTGCCGTCGGCGTGCGAGGAGCGTTTGGCGATGTAGCCCTTCCGGATCAGGTCGCGGCGGCGCACTTCGGGGAGATGCGGATTCGCGGTGTCGCCAGCCTTTTCCTCGCCCACCCAGGCGTGCATCGCCAGCACCGCCCGCTGCGGCCGATAGCAATCGTACACCTTGAGCGACAGGCCGTCCTTGACGAGCGCCTCCTGCACTTTGGCAAGCGCCTCGGCGAGAGGCTTGCGCAGCAGACAGCGGGGGGCGTCGTAGCCCTGCAACGGCGCGCCGGTGAAGTTGCGCGCGCCCGCATACCGCATGTCTTCCACGATCGTCGGCGCAATGTCGTGCAGCGCGACGAGACCGTCGGGCAGTCCTCCGGCTCGTGCTGCCGGAACAAGCGCGGTCAGCACAAATGTGACGATCGCGGCACTCCAGACGTCGCGCATTACGGCGACGCCTTGAACGTGAGCTCGCTGATGGCCGTATCCTTGTATTTGCTGCCGGGATAGACCGAGAGGATCTCGACGCTCACGAGCAGCGCCAGCGCCGGTGGATCGATGGCGATGCTCTGCGCACCCATGCGATCGGCGACCGTCACGTCGCGCTCATCACCTCCCGAGAAGTGCAAGCGGAGCGTCTTTGGCCGGCTGTTGCGCTCGTAGAGGCGTTGGCTCTTGTTGTAGCCATTCGTGATCGTGAGCCCGGTGACGGTGCGCTCCGACGCGAACGTGACCGTCAGGATCTGGCCGGCCCCCGCGTCCTTCTCACCCTCGACCCAGGCGGTATCGGCCTGGCCGTCGAACAGGTTCCAGGGTCCGTAGTCCCCAGCGTCGCTCGCATCGAGCACGCTGTCGACGCAGTATTTCGTCCAATCGGTCGAGTCGTCGGAGCAGATGCCGGTGGCGATCCGCATGCCGGTGGTCGATGAATCCGCGGCCTTCGGGGCCGCCTCTTTCTGCAGCACCCGGCCCGTCTCGCGAACGATGATGATCTTGCCGTTGACGATCCTCACGCCGAGCTCGGTCTCGCCCGTGCCCTCGATGCGCTCTGAAGCATTCTCGACGGTGAAGGAGTAACCAAAGGTGATGGTGTAGCCTCCGTCCCCGGCAGCAGAGGTCTTGATTGAACCGGCGTCGATGACATGGCTCTGCTCGGGAAACTTTTCTGCATAGGCCATCTTATCGGCGACGAGGGCAGACTTGGAAATCTGGCCCTTGTCGAAATAGTCGATGGTGTCGGCGTAGGCGGTGTATTGATCGGCGGGGTCTTCGCTCGCTGAATTCAGGTAACTCTCCGCGAAGGCCCGCAGCTCCTTCTCAGTTTCGGCGGGAACTTCCGGATCGGCCGGTGGCGTCACCGCAACGCCCGGAATCGGATCGGCTGCCGTCGGCCCGCCGCTGAAGTAGAAGTCGCCGAGGATCGAGGAGCTCTCCCACGGCACCTGCTGACCGCCGGAGCTCGCGTAAACACTTTGGCGCACGCGCTTGAAGACGTCCTCGATCTTGAGCGAGGGCTCTGCGAGCGCTGCCACGAGCGCCGTCGTGTACGGGCTGTTGTCGCCGTCGCCATCGGCCGCGACTTGGCCGGGGGCGGTGGAGAACGCCACCATCGAGCCGACCGGCGCGTCGAGCCGAGCAAGCCCGCGCGTTCCCGAGCGGAACGAGCGCGCCACCGGATTATTGCGGCAGGCGTCGAGGATGATGATGTTCAAGCGGTTGCGCGCATTCTCGAGCGAGGCCATCACATCGTCGGCACTGATGCTCTCGATGGCGACGTCCCCCTCCTTCTCGATCTGGGCATCGATCGGAATGAAGTAGTTGACGCCACCGACCTGGATGCCGTGTCCGGCGTAGAACACGAGACCGACGGTGTCTTGCCCCGCGGCCTCGAGCTTCTCGGCGAAGTCGCGCACGGCGCGCTTCATGCCGGCCTGGTCGAGGTCCTGGTAGGACATCACCGTGAAGCCGGTTCTGGTGAGAGCCTCCGTCATCCGGCGCGCATCGTTCGGCGGGTTCTTGAGGGCGCCTGCGTTCTGGTAGGCGCCGTTGCCGATGACGAGGGCGATGCGGGATTCGGCGAGGGCCACCGGCGCCGCGATCACGAGCCCCATCAGCACCAGAACCCATCCGGCCAGGAGTTTCATGTCCCCCTCCCTCCTCAGCTCAGAACCCCAACCGCGCCCACAGCGCCCGCGACTCGATCGCCGATAGCGCCTCTTCCGCCAGACTCGGATCAGCGCCGATACCGTATGCATCCCCGTGCGATAGCCCGAGCCGGCGCCTGAGCCAGCCGCGCTCGCCGCTGACGAGCTTGAGCTTCACCTTCTCGCCGTAGAGCGACCGCATCTTCGTGCGGACATCGGAGAGGCCATCGACGAGCCCGAGCTCGAGCGCGCGCCGTCCCGACCAGAAGGCGCCGTTGAAGAGCTCCGCGTCCGGGCCTTTGAGCCGTGCGCCGCGGCGCTCCTTGACCATACCGATGAAGGCGTCGTGCACCTCGCGTTGCAGGGCCTTCAACCGTTCGACATCGTCCGCCTTTTCCGGTTGGAAGGGGTCGAGCGACATTTTCTGCGTGCCCGCCGTATAGACGCGCCGCTCGATGCCGAGCTTCTCGATCGCCTTGTCGAGACCGAAGCCCGAGGTGATCACGCCGATCGAGCCGACGATGGAGCTTTCATCCGCGTAGATCTCCTCGCCGCACAGCGCCATCAGATAGCCGCCAGACGCCATCACGTCCTCGGCGAAGACGTAGACGGGCTTCGTCTTTTCCTCGGAGAGTTTGCGGATGCGGTCTGCGATCAGGCGTGACTGTACCGGGCTACCGCCGGGCGAGTTGATGACCACGGCGACTGCCGGTGCGCTCTTCTCGGCGAAGGCGCGCTCGATGGCGCCGGCGGCCGTGGCGATCGACAAGCCGGGACGCAACGGCGTTGCGACGCCGATAGGGCCGGTGAAGCGAAGGACCGGGATGGTGGTGCCACGGCGGAAGAGGCGCATGCGGGATGACATCCTTGAAGCGTTCGTCAGTTTGACCTGGATGCTGCGGGGCAGCAACGGGCTTGTCGGTTGCTCTCAGATAGGGGCACCACGGTCGAACGCCAAATCAGATCGTCTCTTCGAGCGGGAGCGGACTTCTTAGCGCCCGATCCACCTCCGGCCGGAACCGGCCCTCGGCATCGTGCAGGATGAGGCCGGCCCGTAGGCTCAATGGCGCCCGGCTGCCTTTGACCCCGGAGACGACGACCCGGGTGGCCGGGGCATCGGCACGAGGATGCAGCGGCCTCACGGCCAGCGCGCCGAACCGGCCATCCAGCGCATCGAGGATGGTCCGCAGGGCATCCGCCCGGTGGATCATCCAAAGCCTGCCGTCGTTTCGAGCCATGGCCGCGAAGAGGCGCCCCCAGCGGTCGAGCCCGGCTTCCGCCATGCTCGACGCCCGAGCTTGCAGCGGGAACGGCGAGGCGCGGCTCGTTTGGGGATCGAGATACGGCGGGTTCGAGACCACGACATCGAAGCTTGCCGGGACGAGCCCCCTCGCCTCCAGCTCCGCCGCTGGCGCCGCGACATCGCCTTGGACGAACTGGACCCGGTCCCCGAGCCCATTGCGCCGGGCGTTCTCTTGGGCCAACTCGACGAGCTCGGGCTCGATCTCGAGGCCGGTGACGCGCACATCGCCGCGCCGCACCGCGAGCGCCAGGCCGACGATCCCGCACCCAGCGCCCACATCCAGCACCCGAGCTTCCGACGGGGCCTCGACCGATGCCGCGAGCAGCACGGCGTCTAATCCGGCCCGATGGCCTTTCTTGGGTTGCATGAGCTGCAGCCGGCCGCCCAGGAACGCGTCGTCGGTGACCTCGAGCACGGCCATCTCAGCGCGCTGCCGAGATGTCTGACGGATCGACGCCGGCCGCGATCAATGCTTCTCGCGCCGCCGGCCAGTCCTCGTCGGCCACGAGGACGCGGCGCGGAAAGATGCCGATCGAGCCGTCGACGACGCTGACATTGCGGTCCGCGACGAAGCAGCCGATCTGCGCTCCACGGAGCGTCGCCTCCACGAGGCTCAGCAGCACGACGTCGTTCGTTCTGAGCAACTCGCGCATCCGGGCACTCGCAAATCCTCGATCGATGGCCGATTTTGCGTGCGGCGATCTGGCTTGACCTCTCGCGCGGCCACGGTGACTATACTCGAAGCTTGGCCAAAACACACCGCCGGGAGGTCCCTTGGGGGTCGTCGTCCAGTTGACTGAAGCCCGTGATCCGAAAGCCTCGATCGAGCCGCTCGTCGAGCTCGTGAAGGCGGACATGGAGCGCGTCAATCACATCATCCTCGAAAAGGCGCAGTCCGAGGTCGGCATGATTCCCGATCTCGCCCGGCATCTGATCGATTCGGGTGGCAAGCGTCTCAGGCCCATGCTGACGCTCGCCTCGGCGAAGATGTGCGGCTATCCGGGCGACGGTCATGTGGTGCTCGCGGTCAGCGTCGAGTTCATGCATACCGCCACCCTGCTACACGACGACGTGGTGGACGAGAGCGCGCTCAGGCGCGGCAAGCCGACCGCACGGCTGCTGTGGGGCAACCAAGCGAGCGTGCTCGTCGGCGACTTCCTGCTCGGCCAGGCTTTCCGCATGATGGTGGATGTCGGCTCGCTCAAGGCGCTGCGCATTCTCTCCAACGCCGCCGCCGTCATCGCCGAGGGCGAGGTGATGCAGCTCGCCGCCGCCAAGAACACGGCGACGACCGAGGACGAGTATCTGGCGGTCATCAACGCCAAGACGGCGGCGCTGTTCTCGGCGGCCGCCGAGGTCGGCGGCGCCATCGCCGAGCGGCCGGCGCAGGAGCAGTCGGCGCTGAAGAGCTACGGCCGCAACCTCGGCATCTCGTTCCAACTCGTCGACGACGTGCTCGACTACGGCGGCAGCGAGACGAAGCTCGGCAAGTCGGTCGGAGACGATTTTCGCGAGGGCAAGATCACGCTGCCCGTCGTGCTCTCCTATCGCCGCGGCTCGGAGAAGGAGCGCGAGTTCTGGCGGCGGACCCTGGAGAAGTCCGACATCCAGGACGGCGACCTCGAGCAGGCCATCGAGCTCATGCGTAAGCACCGGGCGCTCGAAGACACCATCGAGCGCGCCCGCCACTACGGCGCCATCGCCGCCGATGCGCTCGCAATCTTCCCCGACAGCGCCCACAAGCGGGCCTTGCTGGACGTGGTGGAATTCTGCGTGTCGCGCGTGAGCTGAGTAGATTCGTCCACGGAGCAGCGGCTTGCCGTGAACATTCGCGACTACCTCATCGAGCAGGATGGCGTCGATTGGCAGTCCGCGTTTGAGACTTGGCGCTGGCTTCTTCCTCCGACCTTCACGCTCTGGCTCGTCAACCGGTTCGCCGAGCTGGTCATCGTCACGCCGGACGGCGTCGTCCATTTCGTCGATACGAGCAGCGGAGCTATCGCGGTGGTCGCGGCGAACCGTGAAGACTTCGCTGTCAAGATCGATGAGAGCGGCAACGCCGACGATTGGCTCGTTATCCCGCTTGTCGATCAGTGCGTCGCAGCCGGCAAGATTCTTGGCCCGCAACAATGCTTCGGCTACGTCATTCCCCCGACCCTCGGCGGCAAGTTCGAGATTGAGAACGTCGAAGTCATCGATGTCGAGGTCTATCTCCATCTGACGGGGCAGATCCATGAGCAGATCAAGGATCTGCCAGAGGGTGCGCCAGTCCAGATCGTTGCCCGCAAAGGGCGACGCTGACGCACCGCCCGGACGGAGCCAGGCCCGGCGCCGGACATGGCTCCGCCCATCGCCTGAGGCGGCCTTGCGTTAATTGACGATGTCAAACAGCGGCGCCCGTTTTCGGCGCCGTGAGCCGCCGATCGAGGTCTTGGGGCAAGTGTAGGGGCGCCCCGGCATCCGGGGATAACTCTTTTCCGTATCTCTCGAGAGGGCGGGAGCCGCGCGATCTCGCCCGCGCTCCGGGCAATCTTTCAGAGCTCGGCACGCTGCGGTGCGCGGCTCGGTCTCCAAGCGGTTTCTCCGACGGCTGACCGGTCACCCCGACCCTCAAGCTTTGCCGTAGGCGATCGGCGATACAAACGTAGCGCAAACATGCATTGACGAAATGCTGGAGTTGCGGTCATGATCGTGACCGTCCCTGCACCCCGCCGAGCTTGCTGGCTGGATGCGAAAGGGCGACCGGCAGGACATTCGCGATTTCGACACGGCACGGCACATTCCGGGCCCACGTGACGCATTTCGACAATAGTTCAATTCCCGCCCCCGGTACAGGAGCTCGACATGGCCACCTGGAGACCCGATCCAAGTTTCTATCCCTCCCCCCGCATGGCGATGAAGGCGCCGCCCGAGACGATCGCCTACGTCGCGGCTTTCGATCCGACCGCTCAAGTTCCCGACGCGCTCGCCGTCGTCGATGTCGATCCCAAATCCGGCCACTACGGTGCGATCATCGACGAGGTCGCCATGCCCAACCGTGGCGACGAGCTGCATCATTTCGGCTGGAACGCCTGCTCGTCGTGTCTCTGCCCGAACGCGCCGCATGCCCACACCGAGCGGCGCTACCTCGTCGTACCGGGTCTGAGATCCTCGCGCATCCACATCATCGACACGAAGGAAAATCCGCGAAAGCCGAAGATCACGAAGGTGATCGAGCCCCAAGAGGTCGCCGAGCGGGCCGGCTACACGCGTCCCCACACGGTGCATTGCGGGCCCGAGGGCATCTACGTCGCGGCGCTCGGCAATGCCGAAGGCAAGGCGCCGGGCGGTATCTTCCTCATGGACCACGAGACCTTCGACATTCGCGGCCGCTGGGAGATCGATCGCGGCCCCCAAGAGCTCGGCTACGATGCCTGGTGGCATCTCGGTCACGACACGATGGTGACGAGCGAGTGGGGCACGCCCGACACCTTCGAGAACGGGCTCGTCCCCGAGATCCTGCTCAGCGCGAAATACGGCCGCCGGCTGCATTTCTGGGACCTGCACACGCGCAAGCACCAGCAGACGATCGACTTCGGCGACAAGCATCAGCTCGTCTTCGAGCTCAGGCCCGCACACGATCCGACGAAGGCCTACGGCTTCGTCAACTGCGTGCTCAGTCTCGAAAACCTCTCCTCCTCCATCTGGGTCTGGCATCGCGACGAGAGCGCCAAGACCGGCAACAAGTGGGCTGTGACGAAGGTCATCGAGATTCCGGCCGAGCCTGCGAGCGCGGACGATCTCCCACCCATGCTCAAGGGCTTCGGCGCCGTGCCGCCGCTCGTCACCGACATTGATCTGTCGATGGACGATCGCTTCCTCTACGTCTCGTGTTGGGGCACCGGCGACTTCCATCGATACGACGTCTCCGATCCGATGCACCCCAAGCTCACCTGCAAGGTCCGCATCGGCGGCATCGTCAGCCGTCAGGCGCACCCCTCCAAGCCCGGCCAGCATCTCAACGGCGGCCCGCAGATGGTCGAGGTCAGCCGCGATGGACGTCGCGTCTACTTCACGAATTCGCTCTATGGCCCGATCGACACGCAGTTCTATCCGGACGGCGTCGAGGGCTGGATGGTGAAGCTCGATGCGGAGCCCGGCGGCGGCATGGCCTTCGACGAGCGCTTCCTCGTCGAGTGGCCGAAGTCGCACCGGCCGCATCAGGTCCGCCTCGAAGGCGGCGACTGCTCGTCCGACAGCTATTGCTATCCGTAACCGTGAAGGAGAGTCCGAATGCCCCTGCAGCGTTACGTCATCGAGCGTGAGATCCCGAAGGTCGGCTCGCTCGAGTCCGAGCAGTACAAGCAGGCCTCCGCGAAATCGAATGCGGCGCTTGCTGAGCTTGCTCCCGACATTCAATGGGTCGAGAGCTTCGTCGCCGCCGACAAGACCTTCTGCGTCTACCTCGCCGAGAACGAGGACGTCATCAAGAAGCACGCCGAGATCAGCGGCTTCCCGGCGAGCAAGATCACCCCCATTCGCCGGATCTTCGATCCGACGACCGAGAAGAGCTGAGGGTCCCTCCCGTGACGGGCGCCGAGGTTTGGCCATGGGTCACCATTGCCGGCCTCGGTGCCTTTCATGGCTTGAATCCCGCAATGGGTTGGCTCTTCGCCGTGGCGCTCGGGCTGCATCGCAAGAGCCGGGGCGCGCTGGTCTCGGCGCTGCCGGCAATCGCGCTTGGGCATGCCATCTCGATTGGACTGGTCGCCGGCGCCGTCGTGGCGCTCGGCGTGATGGTCGATCCCACTGTCGTTGCGCGGCTATCGGGCGGGCTCCTCATCGGCTGGGCGATCTATCACCAGCTTTATGGACATCGGCACCGGGTCCGCATCGGCATGCAGACCGGATTGCTCGGCCTCGTCGTCTGGTCTTTTCTGATGGCGACGGCGCACGGCGCCGGACTGATGCTGCTGCCGGCGCTGATGCCCTTGTGTCTGACGAGCACCGGCATCGCCGGTGACAGTGCCGCGACGGCAACCCTCGCCGTCGGGCTCCATACGCTCGCCATGCTCGCCGTCATCGCCGTCGCCGCTGTGACCGTCTACGAATGTGCCGGTCTCGCCATTCTCCGCAGCGGCTGGATCAACTTCGATCTGCTCTGGTCGGGCGCACTGGCGTCGACCGGGGTGCTGCTGATCGTGCTCGCTTGAGGGACGGCGCCCTCGTTTGGCCACGGTCGGGTGACGTGTTGCGGCCCGCGAAACTCTCGAGCGGGACGCTATGCCGACACGACGCACGGTGTTGAAGGGCCTGGCCGGGATGGCCGGCGGGCTCTTTTCTTTGAGTGGCTACGCGCTCGCCTATGAGCCGATCTATCGCTGTGTCGTGACGCGCTACGCGATGCAGCCCGCGCGCTGGCCAGCAGGGCTCCACCTTCGCGCCGTCGTCGTCGCCGATGTCCATGCCGGCAATCCGAGCATGTCGCTGTCGCGCGTCGAGGGCCTGGTCGATCTGGCCAACGGCTTGGGCGGCGACGTCATCCTGCTGCTTGGCGACTACTCGGTGAGCCATCCGTTTCACACCGGCAAGATCCCGCTTTCCGACATCGCCAAGGCGCTCGCCGCGTTGAAGGCGCCGCTCGGCGCGCATGCCGTGCTCGGCAACCACGACTGGTGGGAGGATCACGACGCCCAGCGCTTGGGGCGCGGGCCGATCAGGACGCGCCACGCGCTCGAGGCCGCATCGATTCCCGTCTACGAGAACGACGTGGTCCGCCTCGCCAAAGGCGATCGGCAGGTGTGGCTTGCCGGCTTGGGCGATCAATGGGCCTTCCGCGGGCCCATCTCGCCCGACCTCGGCGGTGTCGACGACCTCCCCGCGACCCTCGCCAAGATCACCGACGACGCGCCCGTCATCTTGCTGGCCCACGAGCCCGACATCTTTCCGAGCGTGCCCGATCGCGTGGCGCTGACGATCTCGGGGCACACCCACGGCGGACAGGTCAACTTGTTCGGGTGGACGCCGATCGTGCCGTCGAAATACGGCAGCCGGTATGTCTACGGACACATCATCGAGGACCGCCGGAACCTCATCGTCTCCGGCGGCCTCGGCTGCTCGGTCATCCCCGTCCGCTTCGGCCGTCCGCCCGAGGTCGTCGTCATCGATATCGGCCCAACTGGCCTAGCCTGACAGCTTCGTCTTCACGAGCCCGCTCGCCTTGGCGAAATCCATACGGCCGGCGTGGTCGGCCTTGAGCTTGGCCATCACCTTGCCCATGTCCTTAGGGCTCGCAGCCCCGGTCTCGGCGATGGCGGCGGCAATTGCGTCGGCCACGGCGTCGTCGTCGAGTTGCTGGGGCAAGAACGATTGGATGACCGCGAGCTCGGCCTTCTCCTTGTCGGCGAGGTCCTGCCGCGCGTTCTGCTCGAAGATGGCGATGCTCTCCTGGCGCTGCTTCACCATCTTGGCGAGCACCTCGGTGATCTCGACATCGCCGATCGGGGCCGTGGGCACATCGCCTTTGATGCCGAGGTCGCGGTCCTTGATGGCCGACGTAATGAGCCGGAGCGTCGAGACTTTGGCCTTGTCGCCGGCCTTCATCGCCGCTTTGAGGGCTTGGTTGATCTTCTCGCGCATGGGTTGTTCCTCGCCGATTCGGTTCTCCAGAGATCGGCTCTCGGGCGCGCTTTGGCAAGTCCGCGACAACCAGCGCCGCACACCATGCGTTGACCCGAGGCATCCCCTCCCCTAGCTTCCCCCCGGTCCCGCTGGGGGCCTCAACGCCCGAAGGACATGGAATGCCCAAGACAGCGACGACGGCTGCCGCCGCCTGGCCCACGCGACTGACGACGGGCCTGCTGGTGCTTGCCGACGGCACCGTGATCGAGGGCATGGGGCTCGGCGCGACCGGCTCGGCCGTGGGAGAGGTCTGCTTCAACACTGCGATGACGGGCTATCAGGAGATCCTGACGGACCCCTCCTACGCCGGCCAGATCATTACCTTCACCTTTCCTCATATCGGCAACGTCGGCACCAACGCCGAGGACACCGAGACGTCCAACTTGGCCTCGCGCTCGGGGGTCAGGGGCGCGGTCCTCAAGGCCGACATCACGAGCCCCTCGAGCTACCGCTCCGCCGAGACGCTGGGCGCCTGGCTCAAGGCCCGCGGCATCGTCGGGCTCGCGGGCATCGATACGCGGGCACTGACGGCCCTCATCCGCGACAAAGGCATGCCCAACGCCGTGATCGCGCATGCGCCCGATGGCCGCTTCGATGTCGAGGCGCTGAAGGCTGAGGCCAAGGCCTGGCCGGGCCTCGTCGGCATGGATCTGGCGAAAGAGGTCACCGCCGGCCAGAGCTACGCCTGGGACGAAGCGCAATGGCGCTGGGGCTCGGGCTACGGCGAGGCCGGCGACCGGCCCTTCTCGGTCGTCGCCGTCGACTACGGCATCAAGCGCAACATCCTGCGCTGCCTCGTGTCGGCCGGCTGCAAGGTCACGGTCGTGCCAGCGACGGCGTCCGCCGACGACATTCTCGCCCGCAAGCCCGATGGGATCTTCCTGTCGAACGGCCCCGGCGACCCGGCGGCGACCGGTGTCTATGCGGTACCCGAGATCAAGAAGCTCGTCGCCTCCGGCCTGCCGCTGTTCGGCATTTGCTTGGGCCACCAGATGCTCGGCATCGCGCTCGGTGGCCGCACCATGAAAATGCATCAGGGCCATCACGGCGCGAACCATCCGGTCATGGATCATACGACCGACAAGGTCGAGATCACCTCCATGAACCACGGCTTCGCGGTCGATCGGGCGAGCCTGCCGAAGGATGTCGAGGAGACCCATGTCTCGCTGTTCGACGGCTCGAACTGCGGCCTGCGCGTCAAGGATAAGCCGGTTTTCTCGGTACAGTATCACCCGGAGGCCTCGCCCGGTCCCGAGGACAGCCACTATCTGTTCCGCCGGTTCGTCAACTTGATGCGGGCGCGCAAGGGTATGCCCGAGCTGCCGGAGCACTAGGCGTGAAGCGATCCCGGGTCCGCGGTGTTTGGCTGTTGATCCTGGGATTGATGATGCCCGTCGGCAGTGCAGCAGCAGGCGACTGGCGGCAGACGCCATGGCAACCGTTCACGTCGGAGTTGTTCGCCGACCATAGGCTCGCCGGCGTCATCTGGGATCCCGTCGCGGCGAAGGAATTGACGCCGGACGCGCTCGTTGCGGCCTTGGCCCAGAAGCGCTTCGTGCTCGTCGGCGAGTTTCACGACAATCCCGACGATCACCGGCTGCAGGCCTGGATCGTCTCCAAGCTGATGCCCGAGGCCGTCGTGTTCGAGATGCTCGACGTCGACCAAAAGCCGGGCGTCGATGCGTTTCAAGGCAAGGGCGATTGGAAGCCTGAAGCGATGGGCGCAGCGCTCGATTGGGAGAAGCGCGGCTGGCCGGCCTGGACGATCTACCAGCCGATTGCGGAAGCCGCCAAGGAAGCCGGCGCCACGCTCGTTGCCGGCAACGCCGAGCGGGCGAAGGCGCGCGCGATCGTCAAAGGAGGCCTCGCGAGCCTGGACGCGTCCGAGGTCACAGCTCTGGGGCTCGATCGGCCGTTGCCCGAGGCCGCGGATGACGCGCTGCGCGCGGAGATCGCCACATCCCATTGTGACATGCTGCCGGAAGATCTTCTTCCCGGCATGGCGCTGGCGCAGCGGCTGCGCGATGCGACGATGGCCCGTGAGCTGTCGACTGCCACCGCCCAAGGCACGCGCGCCGTCCTCATCACCGGCAACGGACATGCCCGGCGCGATCGCGGCGTGCCGCACGCGCTGATCGATCAGGGCGCCAAAGCCGAGGACATCGCGAGTGTGCTGCTGATCGAGGTCGATCCCGAGGCGACGGTCCCGTCCGACCTCGTGCCCCTCGATGCAGAGGGCAAGCCGGCCGCCGACATCGTCTGGTTCACCCCCTCCGTCTCCCGCCCCGACCCCTGCGAGGAGATGCAGCGGCAGATGAAGGCGAAGAGCGGCGGCGGCTGACGGCCCCCAAGCCCCACGACATTTCTCAGTGCGCCCTGGCTATGGCATTTCGGCAACTCAAATTTGCCACGTAGCACGATCGTCCGCTCTGACACATTCCGAATACGGCCGAATCACTTCACAGCGTGATTCTGGAAACCCTCGCGGGGCGGGGGAACCGGATCATGCGGCTGACCAGCTGACGTTTGGGGGATGGAATGCAGAACTGGCGCACGCGATTGCTCGCTGGAGTTGCGGCCGGCCTGTCGATCTGGGCGATCCCGCCGGCGAGCGCTGGCGAGGCCGAGGCCACGGAGCCCGTGACGGCATCCGACACCTACAGCCGGCCGGGCATCGAGATCGGCGGCTTCGTCAGCGAGGATGGCGGGGCGGGCGAGGTCAGCACGATCGTGCCGCTGGCATTGCGCGGCTCGAGCGCGCTGCTCTATCTCGGCGCCGACGGCACATTGTTCAGCGGCGGCTTCCACGATCTGGGCGACAGCGTCTACAACGTCGGCGCGTACTTCGGCTATCGCCAGCGGCTCTCCGAGAGCGGCGCGGTCGTCGGCGGCTGGCTCGGTGCCGATACGCTCGAGACCGAGTACGGCCAAGCCTACCAGCGCTTCATTGCCGGCGCCGAATACTTCGGCGAGCGCGTGATCGCCCGTGCCAACGTCTTCGCGCCCTTCGACGACACGAGCACGTGGGACGAGACACTCCCGTCGACGACGACCACCGCGACCTACGACGTGACGACACCAACCGAGGTCGTCTCGCATCGCCGCACGACCACGCGCACCGTCACCAACACCTACGAGGAGCAGATTCCGTCGGGCTTCGACGCCGAGATCGGCTTGCGGTTCGCGCTGCCGGCTTTCGACGCGGGCCGGCGGCCGGGCGAGCTCCGGGCCTTCGCGGGTCTCTACGACTACATGAACCTCAAACAGGACGGCGGCGACGTCATCGGCGGGCGCGGCCGGCTCGAGCTCGACCTCTATCCGATCGCGACGGCGCCCGACGTGCGGCTGAGCTTGTCAGCGAGCTACAGCGACGACGCCCATAGCGGCGGCCAATTGGACGGTGGCGTGCGGCTGGCGATTCCGCTCGGTGGTCCGGTGGCCCACAGCGCCGACACGGGCTACTCCGGCGGCTCGCTCAAGGACAGCGATCCGGCGCCGCAGCAGGTGAGCAGCGGCGGCAAGGATCTGTTCCAGCCGGTGCGCCGGAACAATCTTCCCGTCAGCGTCAGACGTCTGAAGACCCAGACCACCAAGACGGCTGTCGTCGACAAAGTCACCGGCCGCACGGCCACCCAAACCGGTTTCACGCTCGCCACTATCTGCGGTGGACCGTCGAACCCCATCCCGCTCATCTGGCCAGATTTCGGGGATCCGGCCATGCCCGCCTTCAACCAGACCATCCTGCAGGGCGCGATATTCGGTACGCCGACAGACTTCTCCACTCCGGGAGCGCCCGTGAGCGTAAATTTGGCATCACTCGTTAATGCGTCGGGGCAGACGCTCGCACAGCTGCTCGCCAACAGCCCCGAAACCTTCTCGGGGACATTCACCCTGCCAGCGCTTCAGGCTCCATACATTACTTTTGAGATGGCCGAAGCATTCGTGGGAGCAGCCACCTTCGCCTACCTCGGCGGCCTCTATGCCGATGGCTTCACACTCGCGGTCAATGGAAACTCCTGTACCATCACGCCCCTTGCGAGCGCGGCTGCCGCCGCCTCGGATCGCCGCCTGAAGCGTGACATCGAGCTGCTCGCGACGCTCGATGACGGCACGAAGCTCTACAGCTTCCGCTACATCGACAGCTTCGATCCCTCCGGCCGGACCTTCGTCGGCGTCATGGCGCAGGACGTCCTCACCGCCCATCCCGACGCCGTCGTGACCATGAGCAGCGGCTACTACGCCGTCCGCTACGGCCGGCTCGGCCTCAGGATGGCATCGATCGAAGACTGGAACGCGCGCGGCCTGGCCGCCGTGCGGTCGCCCTTCGTCCGTGCAACTCGTAGGCTCATCGCGCACTGAGCCCTTTGCCGATCAAGGCCGTGAGCGTGCATGCTCACGGCCTTTTGCATGCCGATTGCATCGCATGCCACCGGAACAGCCGCTGAGTGAAAGTGGGCACCGCTCTGGTCCAACGACGGCACCGCCGTCGTTACCGTCGTGCTGCCCCTGATCCTCGAACGCATTCTGCAGCGCAACGCGCACGGCACGTGCGCTCGAGCGTGATCTCGAGACTGTCGACAGCAATAGCCGGAAGCCGCCCGTCGCCTTAGTGCGCCAGCGCCTTGGCGATCTCTTCCGTCATCTTCTTGGCGTCGCCGAGCACCATGATGGTGTTGTCGCGGTAGAAGACCGGATTGTCGATGCCGGCGTAGCCCGAGGCGAGCGAGCGCTTGTTGAAGAGCACGGTGCCCGCCTTCCAAACTTGCAGCACCGGCATGCCGTAGATCGGCGAGGACTTGTCCTCCTCCGCCGCCGGATTGACGACGTCGTTGGCGCCGATGACGTAGACGGCGTCGGTCTGCGCGAACTCGGAGTTGATGTCCTCGAGCTCGAACACCTCGTCATAGGGGACATTGGCTTCGGCCAGCAGCACGTTCATGTGGCCGGGCATGCGCCCCGCCACCGGATGGATCGCGTATTTGACCTCGACACCGGCCTTCTTGAGACCGTCGGCCATCTCGCGCAGCGCGTGCTGGGCCTGCGCCACCGCCATGCCGTAGCCCGGCACGATGATGACCCGAGACGCGTTCTTGAGAATGTAGGCCGCGTCGTCCGCCGCGCCGATCTTGGCGGGCTTCTGCTCGCCCGAGCCGCCGGACGGTCCTGCCGTCTCGCCGCCGAAGCCGCCGGCGATCACCGACAGGAAGGCGCGGTTCATGCCCTTGCACATGATGTAGGAGAGGATCGCACCCGACGAGCCGACGAGCGCTCCCGTGATGATGAGCGCGACGTTGCCGAGCGTGAAGCCGATGCCGGCAGCAGCCCAGCCGGAATACGAGTTCAGCATCGACACGACGACCGGCATGTCGGCGCCGCCGATGGGCACGATGAGCAACACACCGAAGGCGAGGGACGCGAGCACGATCAGCCAGAACAACCAGGCAGAGCCACCCGACTGGCAGAACCAGTAGACGAGCAGGATGATGAAGAGCCCGAGCGCCAGATTGATCAGGTGACGCATCGGCAGCAGGATGGGTTTGCCCGACATCCGCCCTGACAGTTTCGCGAAGGCGATGACGGACCCCGTGAAGGTGATCGCGCCAATGCCGACGCCGAGCGCCATCTCGATCAGCGACTGGACGCGGATGCCGTCGACGCCATTGATGCCGAAGGCGTCGGGCGCATAGAGCGCGCCGGCCGCGACGCAGACGGCGGCGAGGCCGACGAGCGAGTGGAACGCCGCAACCAGCTCCGGCATCATCGTCATCGGGATGGTGCGGGCGGTGTAGGCGCCGATGCCGCCACCGATGCCGAGGCCGGCGATGATCAGGATCCAGGTGAAGACGCTGTCGGAGCCGCCGATCAGCGTCAGCGTGGTGCCGATGGCCAGCGCCATGCCGACCATGCCGAACAGGTTGCCCTGCCGCGAGGTCGCCGGGCTCGACAGGCCGCGCAGCGCCAGGATGAACAGCACGCCGGAGGCTAAGTAGATCAGAGCGGCGAGATTGGCGGACATGAGTGGAGCCTCTAGGGGCGAATGGCGAGTGGCGAATGGCGAATGGAAAGGGTGAGGCCAGGAGAGATCAGGCAAAGCGATGCAGGATCAACGAGCGCGCCTTCCAATGGCATTTGCCAAAATGCGAATTGCCGGCTGTCAGCACACGCCCCCACTCGCCATTCGCCACTCGCCATTCGCGTCACTTCTCTTTCTTCTTGTACATCGCGAGCATGCGCTGCGTGACCAAGAAGCCTCCAAAAATGTTGACTGACGCCATCACCAGCGCGAGGAAGCCGAACAGCTTGGCGAGGATCGAGCCCGAGGCCGCGAGGCTGACGCCCACCGCGAGCAAGGCGCCCACGACGATCACGGACGAGATCGCGTTCGTGACGCTCATCAGCGGCGTATGTAGCGCGGGCGTGACGCTCCAGACGACGAAGTAGCCGACGAAGATCGCGATCACGAAGACCATGAATTCGTAGATGAAGGGATCGACGCCGCCAGCGCCTTCCGAGGCGAAGGCGGCGCCCGGCATCAACGCCAGCACGGCAAAAGCGGTGAGAGCGCGCAAGGCCGTCTTCACTGGGCCGCCTCCTTCGGTTGTAGCGACGGATGGACGATCTTGCCGTCGCGGGCGATGAGCGTGCCTTTGACGATCTCGTCCTCCCAATCGATCTTCATCGCGGCCCCGCCCTTCTCGATCAGCGGATCGAGGAAGTTGAGCAGGTTCTTGGCATAGAGATTGGAGGCGTTGACCGGCACGGTGCCGGGAAGATTGATCGGCCCGACGATGCGGACGCCGCCGATGTCGACAGTCTCGCCCGGCTTCGTCAGCTCGCAGTTGCCGCCGCGCTCGGCGGCGAGGTCGACGATGACGGCGCCGGGTTTCATCGAGCGCACCATATCGGCGGTGATCAGCTTCGGCGCCGGACGGCCCGGAATGAGCGCCGTCGTGATCACGATATCCTGGATCTTGATGTGATTGGCGACGAGCTCCGCCTGCTTCTTCTGGTACTCGGCCGACATCGGCTTGGCGTAGCCGGCAGCCGTTTGCGCCTGTTTGAACTCGTCGTCCTCGACGGCGACGAATTTCGCGCCGAGGGAAGCCACCTGCTCCTTGGTCGCCGGACGCACGTCGGTCGCCGAGACGATGGCGCCGAGACGCCGCGCGGTTGCGATCGCCTGCAGGCCGGCGACGCCGACACCCATGATGAAGACTTTCGCCGCCGGAACCGTGCCCGCCGCCGTCATCATCATCGGCATCGCCATCTCGAACATCGAGGCGGCATCGACCACGGCCTTGTAGCCGGCGAGGTTCGCCTGGCTCGACAGCACGTCCATCGATTGCGCCCGCGAGATGCGCGGCATCAGCTCCATGGAGAAGACCGTCAGCCCCTTGGCCGCCATCGCATCGAGATCAGCCCGGTCGCCATAGGGTTCGACCATCGCGGCGACGATGGCGCCGGAATTCAGTCCCGCGATCTCCGCTGCGGACGGCCGCCGCACCTTGAGAAGGATGTCGGCCGCCGCCAGGGCCTCCGCCGCCGTCGCCACGACCTCGGCGCCAGCCTGCCGATAGACATCGTCGGAAAACCGCGCCGTCAGCCCGGCGCCGCTTTCGACGACGACCCGGCAGCCCTTGCCGGCGAGCTTCTTGACCGTTTCCGGCGAGAGCGCCGTGCGAGGTTCACCAGACGCCTCGCGAACACACGCGATCGTCACCATGATCATGAGGCTCCGGAGAGGGGAGGGCTAGAGAAGGAAGATCGCCATGAAAATCAGCAGAAGGACGAGAAACCCGATGGAGAACTGGGCAAAGCGAAGAAAACCCGCATAGGTGTCCTGGTGGGCCCGGTAGTCCATGGCCGGATGCCCTTTGGATGCGTCGATGCTCATCCCCGTCTCCTTGGAATCGTCATGTGTGCAGCAGCTGTGCTGGAGCTGGGTTTAGACAATTCCTCCCGGAGGAGCAATCGGGCAGCCCGTCACGGGCAGGCCCTCCCATGCGACACGGCGCAAATCAGGTCTGCGGCCGCTTCTCAAGCCATTTTCTGGCCTGTATACCGATAGCATCAAGCTGAAATCGATCGGGGAAATTCATGTCCAGTGACAGCAAGTGTCCGTTTTCCGGTGGCGCCCGCGGGCCGTCGAACAAGGATTGGTGGCCGAACCAGCTGGATCTCAGCGTTCTCCATCAGCACTCCGCCCTCTCCAACCCGATGGGCGAGACGTTCGACTACGCCAAGGCGTTCAAGAGCCTCGACCTCAACGCCGTGGTGAAAGACCTGACGGCGCTGATGACGGACTCGCAGGACTGGTGGCCGGCTGACTTCGGCCACTATGGGCCCTTCATGGTCCGCATGGCCTGGCACAGCGCCGGCACCTATCGCATCGGCGACGGACGGGGCGGCGGCGGACGCGGCCAACAGCGCTTTGCGCCGCTGAACAGCTGGCCCGACAACGCCAACCTCGACAAGGCGCGCCGGCTGCTCTGGCCCGTCAAGAAGAAGTACGGCAGCAAGCTGTCATGGGCCGATCTCATGATCCTTGCCGGCAACGTGGCGCTGGAATCGATGGGCTTCAAAACCTTCGGCTTCGGCGGCGGCCGCGCGGATGTCTGGGAGCCCGAGCAGGAGATCTACTGGGGACCGGAAGGCAAGTGGCTCGCGGACGAGCGCTACTCGGGTGACCGCGATCTCGCCAATCCGCTCGGCGCCGTGCAGATGGGCCTCATCTACGTCAATCCGGAAGGTCCGAACGGCAATCCCGATCCGCTCGCCGCCGCCCGCGACATCCGCGAGACGTTCGCGCGCATGGCCATGAACGACGAGGAGACAGTTGCCCTCATCGCCGGCGGTCACACCTTCGGCAAGACGCATGGCGCAGGCGATACCGCCAATGTCGGGCCCGAGCCCGAGGGGTCGAGCCTCGAGGAGCAAGGCCTCGGCTGGACGAGCAAGCACGGCTCCGGCAAAGGCGGCGACACCATCACCAGCGGTCTGGAGGTGATCTGGACGACGACGCCGACGAAGTGGAGCAGCAATTTCTTCTGGAACCTGTTCGGCTACGAGTGGGAGCTGACGAAGAGCCCGGCGGGCGCCCAGCAGTGGCGGCCGAAGGGTGGTGCCGGCGCCAATACGGTGCCCGACGCGCACGACAAGTCGAAGCGGCACGTGCCCTCGATGCTGACGACGGATCTGGCGCTGAGATTCGACCCGGCCTACGAGAAGATCTCCCGCCGCTTCTACGAGAACCCGGATCAGTTCGCGGACGCCTTCGCCCGCGCCTGGTACAAGCTGACCCATCGCGACATGGGCCCGGTCGCCCGCTACCTCGGACCGTTGGTCCCGAAGGAGAAGCTGATCTGGCAGGACCCCATTCCGGCCGTCGATCATCCGCTCGTCGATGACGCGGATGTCGCCGCGCTCAAAGCCAAGATCCTGGCCTCCGGCCTTTCGGTCACCCGTCTCGTGCTGACCGCCTGGGCCTCGGCCTCGACCTTCCGCGGCTCCGACATGCGCGGCGGCGCCAATGGCGCCCGCATTCGCCTCGCACCGCAAAAGAGCTGGGAGGTCAACGAGCCGGCCGAGCTCTCCAAGGCCTTGCAGAAGCTCACCGCCATCCAGGAGGAGTTCAACGCCAAGGCCAAGGGGGGCAAGAAGGTCTCGCTCGCCGACCTCATCGTGCTCGGAGGTGCGGCGGCCGTCGAAAAGGCCGCCAAGGATGCCGGCGTCAGCGTGACGGTGCCGTTCACGGCGGGTCGCATGGACGCCTCGCAGGAGGATACAGACGCCGAGAGCTTCGCGCCGCTCGAGCCGATCGCCGACGGCTTCCGCAACTACACGCGCGGCAAGCAGCGGCTGTCGCCCGAGGAGAGCCTCGTCGACAAGGCGCAGCTGCTCAGGCTGACCGCGCCGGAGATGACGGTGCTGGTCGGTGGCCTGCGCGTGCTCGGCGCCAATGCCGGCAATTGCCATGGGGCGTTCACGAAGCGTCCGGGCGCGCTCACCACCGACTACTTCGTCAACCTCCTCGACATGGGTACCCAGTGGAAGCCGGCCGGCGACAACGCCTACGAAGGCCGCGACCGTAAGACGGGAGAGACCAAGTGGACGGCCACTCGGGTCGATCTCGTGTTTGGATCGCACTCGCAGCTCAGGGCGCTGGCCGAGGTCTATGCGTCGTCAGACGCCCTCGAGAAGTTCGTCAAGGACTTCGTCGCGGCCTGGACCAAGGTCATGGACGCCGACCGCTTCGACATCGCCTGAGTGGGGGAATGTTTCCCGCAAGGCCGACGCTACCGTGCGGAGCCGCAGCCAGCTGCGGCTCCGTTCGTTCGTGAGTTGCGATCTTTTGCCGCAGGCGCTCGTAAACTATTCGTGCCTCGGGGCGCGTATAGAGGCTCCTGAGTGCCGGTCACCGCCACGGATGGTGGGACCCCCGTGTGCGCGAAACCGATCGCAGCCCACCCGCCATTGTGAGGCACTCTCTTCAGAAGCAAGAAAGACGAAACTGACCACATGACCTTTTCCGAGCTGGGCCTCAGCGCCAAAGTGCTCGCGGCCATCGAGGCCTCAGGCTACACCACCCCCACCCCGATCCAGGCCCAGGCGATCCCGATCGCCGTAACCGGCCGCGACGTCCTCGGCATCGCCCAGACGGGCACCGGCAAGACGGCCTCGTTCGTGTTGCCGATGCTGACGCGCCTCGAGACCGGCCGGGCGCGCGCCCGCATGCCACGCTCGTTGATCCTGGCGCCGACGCGCGAGCTCGCGGCCCAGGTCGCCGACAGCTTCGAGCGCTATGGCGTCAATCACAAGCTTTCGGTCGCCCTCCTCATCGGTGGCGTCTCGTTCGACGACCAGAACAAGAAGCTCGATCGCGGCGTCGATGTCCTCATCGCCACGCCCGGCCGGCTGCTCGATCATTTTCAGCGTGGCCGGCTCCTGATGACGGGCGTCGAGATCCTCGTCATCGACGAGGCCGACCGCATGCTCGACATGGGCTTCATTCCCGACATCGAGAAAATCTGCTCGCTGCTACCGCCCCGCCGCCAGACGCTGTTCTTCTCGGCGACCATGCCGCCTGAGATTCAGCGTCTCGTCGCCCGGTTCCTCAATTCGCCCGAGCGTGTCGAGGCGGCCCCGCAGTCGACGACGGCTTCGACCATCACGCAGCGCTTCCGCTTCGCCTCCCCCGACGCCAAGCAGAAACGTGCGGCGCTGCGCGACTGGATCCGCGAGGAGCCGGTCAAGAACGCCATCATCTTCTGCAACCGCAAGCGCGACGTCGACATCGTCTACAAGTCGCTGTCCGTGCACGGCTTCAACGTCGGCTGCCTGCACGGCGACATGGACCAGCGCAACCGGACGGAAACGCTGGACGCCTTTCGCAGCGGCACGATCAGCCTGCTGGCGGCGAGCGACGTCGCCGCGCGAGGCCTCGACATTCCCGAGGTCAGCCACGTCTTCAACTACGACGTGCCGATCGTCGCCGAGGATTACGTGCACCGTATCGGCCGCACGGGTCGCGCCGGACGGCAGGGCTTCTCGGCGACGCTCGTCACCGACGACGACATGCGTACGTTGCGCGACATCGAGAAGATGCTGAAGGCGCCCGTCGAATGGGCTGGCGATCCCCCGCCCGAGGATGCCGGCACGAAAGCCGGCAAGCGCAAGCGGTTGGCGGAAGCCGGTGCCGGCCGCGACGACCGTCGCGGCGATCGCCGGGATGGACGGCGCGAGCGTGGCGGACGCGGTGGTCGTGACGGCGAGCGGCGGCCGCGGCGCGAGCACGCTGAACACGCTCCCGCGATGGAAGCTTCAGCTCTCACCGAGCCCGTTGCGGCACTTCCCGCCTCCGATCCCGTCGACATGCCCGCAGCGGCCGCTCCGCAGCCCGATGTCGGTGCCTGGCCCGGCATCGAGGCGGCGCCTCAAGCAGAGCGCGTCGAGCGTCCCGAGCGCAGCGATCGCCCGCAACGCGGAGAGCGCTCCGAGCGCGGTGATCGTCCGCGCGGTGAGCGCAGTCGAGGAGGTCGCGGCCGGTCCCGTGAGGATCGTGGCCCGGGCGAGCGCTCCGAGCCGCGCCGCCGTCGCGAGCCGGCCGTCGAAAGCGGCGGATCGATCGTCGAGCCCCAATCGGCGCGCGAGGACCGTCCACGCCGGCAGCCGCAACAGGAGCGGGGCGAGCGCGTCGTCGGCATGGGCGACCATGTCCCGGCCTTCATGCGACGCCCGCCGCGCGGCACGCCGAGCTCGTCGGGGCAGGAGAGCTGATCCGCCTCACCGCGCGCGCGCCGCGATGAAGACGCCGGCCAGCACCAGCACGGCGGCGATGGCGAGCGGCAGCGTCAGCTGCTCGCCGAGCAGGGCCGACGCGAGCAGCAATCCCGATATCGGTTGCAGGAATTGGATCAGGCCGACGCGGGCGATACCGCCTTTGCCGAGCGCCCAATACCAGAGCACGTAGCCGATGACGGTGACGGCGATGGCGAGGTAGAGGACGCCAGCCCAAGCCATCGGCGCGGCGGCCGCGAGATCGAGACTGCCGATGAGCCAGACGAGCGACGGCGACAGCACGAGAGCTCCTCCGGCCGCGCCCCAGAAGGTCGTCGCGGTCGAGGGGTAGCCGAGTTGCTTGAGGCGGGCGCCGGCGACATAGCCCGATGCCCCGAACAAGGTCGAGGCGACGACCATGGCGTCGCCCCAGAGCGTCGGGCCGCCCGTCACCGCTGCCACGGCCGGCGTGCGCCACAGAATGAGCAGCATCTCGCCCGCGACGGCGATGGCGCAGCCGATCCACCACAGCCCCGACGGCCAGCGCCGCTCGACCAAGTTGGCGAAGGCGCCCGTCAACACCGGCAGCATGGCGAGAATGATCGAGGCGTGGTTCGAGGTCGTCTCGCCCATGCCGATCGAGAACATGATCGGGAAACCAATGAAGCCGGAGAACGACGAGACCGCGAGCGTCCGGCGCTGGGCTCCCGCGGCGGGGAGCGGTAGACGCATCGCGAGCGCGAGGACGAGCGCCCCGGCGCCCCCGATGAGCGTTCTCAGCAGCGCCACCGCGAGCGGCGGCATGCCCGCGACGCCGAGCTTCGTCGCAACGGGCGAAGCGCCCCACAACACAATGGCGAGGAGTGCGGCGAGGACGACGGTCGCCGACAGCTTGGTCTGAGGCGGCGTCATGACCTGTGCGTCCTCAATCGATAAACGCCGCAATGAAGAAGGGCGACCTGCCGGTCGCCCCTACGGTACTTTGTTTCTGCCTTGCGAGACGGCTTACAGCAACCCATCCTTCTTGAGCTTCGCCGCCGTATCGTCGAGCGTCTTCGACGCCTTCGCGATCAACTCGTCGACCTCGCTCTCGGTGATCGAAAGTGGGGGCGAGATCACCATGCGGTCCCAGCAGGCGCGCATGATGAGACCGTTGTCGACGGAGATGTTGCGGCAGATCGTGCCGACCTTGCCTTCCTCCGCGAACCGCTTGCGGCTCTTCTTGTTGGGGACGAGCTCGAGCGCACCAATCATGCCGACGATGCGCGCTTCACCGACGAGCGGATGCTCGCCGAGCGCCATCCACTTCTTCTGGAGACGCTTGGCGGCCTTGCCGGACTTGGCGCCCTCGACGAGCCTCTCCTCCTCCATGATGGCGATATTCTCGAGCGCCGCCGCGCAGCACGCCGGGTTCCCCGAATAGGTGTAGCCGTGATAGAACTCGCCGCCCTTCTCGATGAAGTTTTCGGCGACCTTCTTCGACAGTGCGACCGCGCCGATCGGCAAGTAGCCGGACGACAGGCCCTTGGCGATCGCCATGATGTCGGGGACGACGCCGAAGTGATCGGCGCCGAACCAGTTGCCGGTGCGGCCGAAACCGCAGATGACCTCGTCCGAGACCATGAGGATGTTGCGCTCGGTGCAGACGCGGCGCACTTCCTTCCAGTAGTTGTCCGGCGGCACGAGCACGCCGGCCGCGCCCATGATCGGCTCGCCGATGAAGGCGCCGACATTGTCCTCACCCAGCCAATCGATCATGCGCTCGAGCTGGCGGACACGCTCGTGGCAGAACTCCTCGAGCGACATGTCGCCTTCGTGGCCGAACCAATAGGGCGGATCGATGTGATGGATACCGGGGATCGGCAGACCGCCCTGGCGATGCATGCCGGTCATTCCCCCTAAGCTCGCCGAGCCCATCGAGGAGCCGTGATAGCCGAGCTTGCGAGAGATGATGTTGGTCTTCGTCGGCTTGCCCTGCGAGGCCCAATAGTGGCGCACGAGCCGAATGATCGTCTCGTTGCTCTCCGACCCTGAGTTCGTGAAGAACACGTGGTCGAGGTCGCCCGGCGTGTGCTCGGCGACCTTCTCGGCGAGCGCGGTCGCGGCCGGATGCGTGCATTGGAAGAAGATGTTGTAGTAGGCGAGCTGGCTCATCTGACGGCGCACGGCGTCGTTGATGCGCTCGCGGCCGTAGCCGACGTTGACGCACCACAACCCCGCCATCGCATCGAGCAGCTTGCGCCCGTCGGCCTCGTAGACGTAGACGCCGTCGGCGCGCGAGATCACCCGCGTCTTCTGAGCGCGGATCTGCTTGGAATCCGTGAAAGGATGGATGTGGTGAGCCGCATCGGTCGCTTGGATTTCCTCGGTCGGCGGCAGGTTGGCCAGAAAGTTCATCGTTTCCTCCGGACTCGGTCTCTCGTCTTATACGCTGAGCAAGAGATGCTCGCGCTCCCACGGGCTGATGACGCGCATGAAGTTGTCGAACTCGGCGATCTTGATGTGGCGATAGAGGGCCGAGAAGCCGCTGCCGAGCACCTCGCAGAGATCCGTGCACTCCTGGAACTCGGCCACCGCGTCGAGCAGGCCTTGCGGCAAGCGATCGGTGCTCGAATAGGCGCTGCCGCTAATGGCATCGCGCGGCTTCAGGTTTCGTTTCATGCCGAGATAGCCGCAGGCGAGACTAGCCGCGAGCACGAGATACGGGTTCGTGTCCGCGCCGGGCAGCCGGTTCTCGACGCGGCGCGCCTCGGGCGGCGAAACAGGCACGCGCAAACCGGTCGTGCGGTTGTCGTAGCCCCACTCGACGTTGACGGGCGCCGACCCTGACGGCACCAGCCGGCGATAGGAATTCACATAAGGCGCCAACAGGCACGTCGCTTTGGGCAGGAACATCTGCTGGCCGCCGAGAAAGCCATAGAACAGCGGCGTCGGCTTGCCGTCTTTGTCGGAGAAGATGTTCTGCTTCGTCTTCTTGTCGATGACGCTCTGGTGGATGTGCATGGCGCTGCCCGGCTCGTCCTCCATGGGCTTGGCCATGAAGGTCGCGTAGTTGTTGTGCCGGAGCGCCGCCTCGCGCAGGGTCCGCTTGAAGTAGAACACTTGATCGGCCAGGCCCAGCGGCTCGCCGTGGATGAGGTTGATCTCGAGCTGCGAGGTGCCGCCTTCCTGGATGATCGTATCGATCTCCAAGTTCTGGGCTTCCGCGAAATCGTAGAGGTCGTCGACGATCTCGGAATACTCGTCGACACCAGAGAGCGCATAGCTCTGCAGCGCGGTGCCCGCGCGCCCCGTCCGCCCAACCGGCGGCTCGAGCGGATAGTCGGGATCGGGATTGGTCTTCGTCAGATAGAACTCGATCTCGGGCGCGACGATCGGCTGCCAGCCTTCCGCATCGTAGAGCCGGAGCACCCGCTTCAGCACGTTGCGCGGCGCGTACTCGACCTCGCTGCCGTTTTGCCAGAGCACATCGTGGATGACCTGAGCCGTCGGGCTCTTGGCCCACGGCGCCTCACGCATGGTGACGAGGTCCGGGACGAGCACCATGTCGCCTTCGGTGTAGTCCTGGTCGCCCTCGAAATCGACGTAGTCGCCGGTGATGCCCTGGAAGAAGATCGAGACCGGCAGGTGCATCGCCTTGAGCTCGGCGAATTTGGAGGCCGGCATCGCCTTGCCGCGCGCCACTCCCGCGATATCGGGCACTGCGCACTCGACCTCGTCGATGGTGCGGCCCTTGAGCCAGCGGCGCACCTCCTCCGGCGTCTTGGGAGGCGCCATATCGAACTCGCTCGTGTCGGTGGGAACGCGGGCCTTGGGGCCGGCGGCAGTCGTACGGGGGGCCATGAAGAGCTCGTTTGCACGTCGGTTGGTCGGGTCACGCGGAAGAGCAGCGCCCGTCACGGGTAGACCGATGGTCGAGGCATAATGTGATCACAAAAGCATCTTGTCAAACCGCTGGACCTGCGGTCAGCGCCGGAAAGCCGTCTCGCCGATGAACCGCATGCCCTGCATGATGTCCTCGGCGATGGCCGCGCGCAGGCTCTCCGCGTCGCCGGCACGCAACGCCGCGATGGCGCGCTGATGCTGGTCCTCGAGGCTCGAGGTGCCGACCCGCCCGTAGACGGTCCGCATGAACGGCCCGAACTGCAGCCAGACGCTGTCGACGAGCGCGCCGAGGGTCTCGCTCGCCGCCAAGTTGTAGATGGCGCTGTGGAAGGCGTGGTTGGACCGCATATAGCCCTCGGGATCGCCGTTCTGCATGGCGACCTCGATGGCATCGTCGATAGCGACGATCTGGCCGAGCTCACGCTCACCGATCCGAGGCATCGCCCGCACCGCGAGCTCGGGCTCGAGCGCCAGCCGCGCGAAGACGATCTCGTCGAACTTGCGTGCCGTCATGGCGGGCACCGAGACGCGGCGGTTGTCGTGCAACTCGAGCGCGCCGAGTGCGATCAACCGGCGGACGGCCTCGCGCACCGGCATCGGGCTGACGCCGAGCGACTCCGCCAAGCCGCGCAAGGTCACGGGACGGCCGGGCTGAAACCCGCCGTAGAGAATGCGCTCCCTGATCTCCTGGTAGACCCGCTCGTGCGCCGGCATGTCGGCCGCCTCGACCGCTCCCCGCTCGAAGGCCTGGACGACATCACCCACAGCTCGCCACCACGCGTTTCGCAAACATCACAGCGTGCAAACTAATCCAACACGCCTTGTCACTGCCAGAGAGATGTGATCACACTGTAACAAGAGCGTGACGAATGCTGAAACGTGGTAACTCGTCACGCGCCGTTCGGGGTTTTGAAGGAGTGCGGAAGTTGAAGCACCTGATGCGAGGGCTTGCAGGACTGGTTGCCCTGATCGGCCTGGCGGCGATGCCCGCCTCGGCCGAGGAGAAAACCGTCCACGTCTACAACTGGTCGGACTACATCGACGAGTCGATCTTGGCCGACTTCACGAAAGAGACCGGCATCAAGGTCCAGTACGACGTCTTCGATTCCAACGAGATTCTCGAGACGAAGCTGCTCGCCGGCAAGACCGGCTACGATATCGTCGTGCCGACCGGCGCCTTCCTCGCCCGCCAGATCAAGGCTGGCGTCTTCCAGAAGCTCGACAAGTCGAAGCTGACGAACTTGGGCAACATGTGGCCCGAGATCACGGAGCGTCTCGGCAAGTACGATCCGGGCAACGAGTATGCCGTCAACTACATGTGGGGCACGAGCGGCATCGGCTACAACGTCAAGAAGATCAAAGAGCGGATGCCGAACGCTCCCCTCGACAGCTGGGCGATGCTGTTCGACCCCGAGGTCGTGAAGAACTTCGCCGATTGCGGCGTGATGATGCTCGACGCGGCCGATGAGGTCGTGCCGGCGACGCTCGCGTATCTGGGAGCCAATCCCGACTCCAAGAACCCGGACGACTTCAAGAAGGCGGCCGATCAGTTCAAGAAAGTCCGCCCCTACGTGCGCAAGTTCCACTCGTCCGAGTATATCAACGCTCTGGCGAATGGCGATGTCTGCCTCGTGCTCGGCTGGTCGGGTGACGTCATCCAAGCCAAGACGCGCGCGGAAGAAAAGAACGCCTCGATCACGGACGAAGCTAAGAAGACCGAGATCTCCTTCTCGATCCCGAAGGAAGGCGCGCTGATGTGGTTCGACAATTTCGCCATCCCGGCGGACGCGCCCAACCCGGACGGGGCCCATCAGTTCATCAACTACCTGATGCGGCCGGAGGTCATCGCCAAGGCGACCAACTATGTGGCCTACGCCAACGGCAATCTCGCGTCGCAGAAGTTCGTGAACAAGGAGATCCTGGAGGATACGCGCATCTATCCAGGGCCTGAAACTCTCAAGCGCCTCTTCACCAACACGCCATACGATCAGAAGACACAGCGAGCGCTGACCTCGGTCTTCCGGAAGATGAAGCGCAAATAGCGACGACGATGAGAAAGCCCGGCCGTAAACCGGGCTTTCTTCTTACCTGCCTCCTAATCCCACTCCATTCGCAGCGAGACGCATGATGGCGACGAAAACGCTCGGACCGGTGCGCCGGAAGTTCGCCCCTTGGGAAGATCGCGCAGTCAAGCCGCTCATCGAGTTCGACAACGTCGTCAAGAGGTTCGGCGACTTCACCGCCGTCGATGGCGTCTCGCTCGGGATCTACGAGCGCGAGTTCTTCGCCCTTCTCGGCCCCTCCGGCTGCGGCAAGACCACGCTCATGCGCATGCTCGCCGGCTTCGAGAACCCGACCGCGGGCGAGGTCAGGCTCAACGGCGCCAACATCGCCGGCCTGCCGCCCTACCAGCGTCCGGTCAACATGATGTTCCAGTCCTATGCGCTCTTCCCGCATATGACGGTCGAGCAGAACATCGCCTTCGGTCCCAAGCAGGATGGTCTTCCCAAGGGGGAGATCGAGGCGCGGGTGCAGGAGATGCTGAAACTCGTCAACCTCGAGAAATTCGGCAAGCGCAAGCCGCATCAGCTCTCCGGTGGCCAACGGCAGCGCGTGGCGCTTGCACGTGCGCTCGCCAAGCGGCCGAAGGTGCTGCTGCTCGACGAGCCGCTGTCGGCCCTCGACAAGAAGCTGCGCGAGGAGACGCAGTACGAGCTCATGGACCTCCAGCAGAACGTCGGCCTGACATTCCTGATCGTCACCCACGATCAGGAGGAGGCGATGACGGTTGCCGACCGTATCGCGGTCATGGATCACGGCAAGCTCGTGCAGGTGGCGACGCCGTCCGAGATCTACGAGCAGCCGAACTCGAAATACGTCGCGGACTTCATCGGCGACATCAACCTCATCGAAGGGCGGGTCGCCTCGGTCGATGCCGCCAAGAAGCTCGTCAGCGTCGCCGTGAGCGGACTGGATCAACCGCTCCTTGTCGAGACGGATCAGGAGGTGAGCAAGGGCGGCCAGGCGTGGCTCGCGGTCCGTCCGGAAAAGGTTCGGATCTCGCTCGATGCTCCCAAGGAGCCTGGGGTGAACGTGCTCCCCGGGAGCGTCTATGACATCGGCTATCTCGGCGACGCCTCGATCTATCACGTGAAGGCCGCCAACGGTCAGAACGTCAGGACGCTCGTGGCGAACGTAACCCGGCTCGTCGAGCGCCCGATCACCTGGGAGGACAAGGTCTGGCTCTCCTGGCCGCGCGATGCCAGCGTGCTGCTGACGCGCTAGGGGGAGGGCACCATGTCACCTTTGATTCAAGCGTTGTGGACGCACTTCAAACCCGCGATGCGCTGGCTTCCGGTGTGGATCCCCTACACGTGGATGCTGATTTTCTTCCTCATCCCCTTCCTCATCGTTTTCAAGATCTCGATCTCGACGCCCGAGATTGCCCAACCGCCCTATACGCCATCGTTCGATGTCGCCAACGACGGTTTCGCGGGAACGTTCGAGAAGACCAAAGAGTGGACCCTCGACAACTACCGGCGCGTCTTCGGCCTGCTCGACGACGAGTTCGCGAGTGAGGAGCCGGAGGCCGAGACGCCTGCTGCCACCGACGACGCCGCCACCACGGACCAGAGCTCCGGCGAGGCCGGCAGCGACAGCTCCGCTGAGGGCACGGCTGAAACGCCCGAGCCGGCTGCGGAGCCCGCCGAAAGTGACAGTGGCGACTTCAACATCTACATCGCCTCTTACTTCTCGAGCCTTTGGATCGCGTTCGTCTCGACGGCGCTGACGCTGCTGATCGGCTATCCGATCGCCTACGGCATGGCGCGCGCTCCGCTCGAATGGCGGCCGACGCTGCTCATGGCGGTCATCCTGCCGTTTTGGACGAGCCAGCTCATCCGCGTCTACGCCTGGATCGGCATTCTCTCGACCGAAGGCCTCCTCAACCGGTTCCTGATGTCGACCGGTCTGATCAGCGAGCCGCTCGTGATCCTGCAGACGAACACTGCCGTCTACATCGGCATCGTCTACTCCTACCTGCCGTTCATGATACTGCCGCTCTACTCGGCGCTCGAGAAGATGGACGATACCTTGCTCGAGGCCGCATCCGACTTGGGCTGCCCACCCCTCAAGGCCTTCTGGCAAATCACCTTCCCACTATCGCTGCCGGGAGTCATCGCGGGCTGCTTCCTCGTTTTCATTCCGGCGGTCGGCGAGTTCGTTATTCCAGATCTCCTCGGCGGCTCCGATACGCTGATGATCGGCAAGGTGATGTGGGAGGAGTTCTTCAACAACCGTGACTGGCCGGCGGCGTCGGCGGTTGCGGTGGTTCTGCTCCTGATCCTCGTCATTCCGATCGTGCTGTTCCAGAACCAGCAGCAGAAGACGCAAGGGAGCGTCCGATGAGACGGTTGTCGCCTTTCAATATCGTCTCGATGACGGCGGGCTTCGCCTTCCTCTACATTCCCATCATCCTGCTCGTGATCTACTCGTTCAACGCGGGCAAGAGCGTCGCCGTCTGGGCCGGCTGGTCGACCAAGTGGTACGGGGTGGTCTTCCAGAACGAGCAGCTGCTCAATGCGGCATGGGTCACCATCCGCGTCGGCCTCGCGAGCGCGACGGTCGCGACCGTTCTCGGCACGCTCGCCGCGATCGTGCTGACCCGCTATGGCCGCTACAAAGGCTCGACCCTGTTCAACGGCATGGTCTACGCCCCGCTCGTCATGCCCGAGATCATCCTCGGCCTGTCGCTGCTGCTCCTATTCGTCGCCGTCGACAAGGACCGTAACATCTACACGATCATCCTCGCCCACATCACCTTCACCATGTGCTTTGCGACAGTCGTCATTCAGTCGAGATTGGTCACCTTCGACAAGAGTCTCGAGGAGGCGGCCTTGGATCTCGGCTGCCCGCCGTTGAAGACGTTCCTGGTCGTGACCTTGCCGATCATCCTTCCGGCGGTGATCTCGGCCTGGATGCTCGCGTTCACGCTGTCGCTCGACGATCTCGTCATCTCGAGCTTCACCACCGGGCCGAACGCGACGACTCTGCCGATGAAGATCTATTCGGATGTCCGGCTCGGCGTGAAGCCGGAGATCAACGCCATCTCGACCATCATGATCAGCATCGTCTCGGTCGCTGTAATCTCGGCCTCGATCGTCACGAAGATCGGCGAGCAGCGGCGCGAGCGCGAGCGGCGAATGGCGGCGGCTGCACCGTGAGTGAGGTTGCTACGACGGCCGGCGCATGCGGAAGACGGTGTCGGCCACCGTGTATTCGGAATAGCCGAGGCGCGCGATCGGCCGCATGGCGCCGCTGTCGACGCGGCCGTCCTTGATGAATTTATCGTCGATGTAGATCCCGACGACCGCGCCGATCACGAGGGTGCCGACCTCCGGGCCGCCGGGCAGCTCGACGCTCTTCCAATAGCGGCATTCGAGTGCGGCCGGTGCGCCTCTGACTCGCGGTGGCTTGACGAAGCGAGACGGCTCCTTCTCGAGGCCCGCGAGGGCGAACTCGTCGACCTCCGGACCAACCGTCGCCGAGCTCGCGTTCATCGCCTCGCGCAGATCCCACGACACGATCGAGCAGACGAAGTCACCCGTCTCCTCGATGTTGCGCTGACTGTCCTTGCGCTCGCCCGAGCTGAACATCAAGTAGGGAGGCGTGTCGGACACCGCATTGAAGAAGCTGTAGGGCGCGAGATTGGCGATGCCGTCCTTCGAAATCGTCGAGATCCAGCCGATCGGCCGCGGCATAACGATCGCCTTGAAGGGATCGATGGGCAGGCCGTGGTCACGTTTCACTGCGTCGTAGTGCATGGCGGCTACCAGCGCGTGACGATGTCGGAGAGGCTCGGGCGCTCGCGATCGGGCGGGGTGTCGCCGGAGCCGATGTAGACGAAGCCCGCGATGCGCTCGTTGCGGGCGAGGCCGAGCGCCGCCTGCACGCCCGCGCTGTAGGAATACCACTCGGTGATCCAGTTCGTGGCGAAGCCCAGCGCATTGGCGGCAAGCGTCATGTTCTGGCAGACCGCGCCAGCGGACAGCTGCTGCTCCCAATCGGGCGCGGCCGGGTTGTGTGTCACACGCGAGATGACGGCGACGACCGTCGGCGCCCGCATCAGGCGCTTCGCCTCGAGCTCGAGACGCATCGTGCTCGGCGGGTCCTTCTCCTCCCGCGCGCAGACTTGGGCCAGCACCTGACCGAATCGCTCTCGCGCCTCGCCCTCGAAGACGATGAAGCGCCAGGGCGCGAGCTTCTTGTGGTCGGGCACGCGGGCGGCGGCGGTCAGAATGCGCTCGAGGTCGGCGGCCGACGGCCCCGGAGGCCGCATTTGATTGGCGGAAACGGAGCGGCGGGTGAGCAACAGCTCGAGTGCGTCCTTCGTCATGTCGAAAGCCTCTCTACGCCCTGTTCTGCCGGACAACGCTCCAGGCTATACAAGACGCGCGCCGGCCCGTCACGCCGGCCGCAAAGGGGCGAGCATGGCGGGATCGGGCATGAGCTTGAGCGGCGATGGACGATGGCTCGGGCGGTGGTGGACGGGCGCCGCCCTCCTCCTCGCGGCGCTGGTCTGGACGGCTCCGGCCTCGGCCGAGGAGCCGCGGCCACGCACCATCGTCATCCTCGACGGCTCGGGCTCGATGTGGGGGCCGATCGGCGGCAGGCCGAAGATCGAGGTGACGCAAGAGGCGCTGACCGGACTCGTCGACCGTCTCGAAGGGCGCGCCGACTTGGGCCTCGCCGGCTACGGTCACCGCCGCAAGGGCGATTGCCGCGATGTCGAGCTCGCCTTCCCGCCCGGACCGATCGATGTGGTTGCGGCAAAGGCCTGGATCGCGAAATTCAGCCCGCGCGGCAAGACGCCGATGGCTTCCGCCATCACAATGGCCGGCGAAGCGCTCGCCTCGAGCGGCCAGGGCGGCAACCTCGTCGTCATCACCGACGGCGCCGACAACTGCCGGCAGGATGCGTGCGCGGCGGCATCAGCCCTCGTCGCCGCCGATCCGGCGCTCAAGCTGCACGTCGTCATCCTCGGCAGCTCCGAGGAGGACATGAGCAAGACGCGATGCCTCGCCGAGATCAGCCACGGAACCATCGCCGAGGTGAAGTCGCCGGACGATCTCGCCCCAGCCCTGGACGGGATCTTCCTGGCCGTGACAGGCAAGCCTCCAACCGACACGAAGACGACCGGGCAGACCGGTCCCCCAGGGCTCAGGCTGTCGCTCAAGCTCGGGACCGACGGCGCCGAGGTGACCGAAAATCTCGCCTGGATCGTCAGCCGCGACGGCGCCGCTGTCTATACAGGGTCGGCGGCCCATCCCTCGCTCGATGTCGCGCCCGGCAGCTATCAGGTGAAGGTCGCGACCTCGGGGCTCGAGGCGCTTCGTGACGTCGAGGTGGGCGCGGAGGGCCCGACCGAGGCTTCGCTCAGTCTCGACGCAGGCACGATGCGGATCGCCCTCATCGCGGGCGCGGGCGGCTCGACGATCGAGGACGCCTACTACGCCATCTACCGCGCCGACCCGCAAACCGGCGCCCAACTCGCGACGGTTGCCGTCGGCCGCGGCTCCCCACCGCCGATGCTGCTCGCGTCCGGCACCTACCGCGCTGTCTTCGAGCAGGGTCTCGCGCGTATCGAGCGCGCGCTCACCGTCGAGGCCGGTCGCGACGCGGCCGCCGACATCGCCTTCGACATCGGAACGCTCACCGTCTCTGCGAGGGCCACCGCTGAGGGGCCGCCCGTCGATGACGTCTACTTCTCGGTCATGGAAGACGACCCCGAGGCCGACGGTGGCCGGCGTGAGGTCACGACATCGGCCGCAGCCGAGCCGTCGTTCACGCTCAGGGCCGGCATCTACCATGTCCGGGCCGAGCGCGGTGCCGCCTCCGTCACCTCCGACGTCACGGTGCGCGGCGGCGAGACGACCGTCGAGGCGATCGTGATCCCTTCCGGCCGCGTCACGCTGCAAAGCCGGATCGCCGGGAGCCCCGCGACGATCGGCGGCCTCGTAAGCTACACGATCGACGGGATCGAGGCCGGTACAGGCCTGATCGCGCGGCTGAACGGACCCGAGGCCATCGCGACTCTGCCGCTCGGCCGCTATCGCGTGACCAGCCTATATGGTGACGGCAACGCCCGGGCCGAGAAGGAATTCGAGGTCGGCGCGGGCACCAGCGAGACGGTGACGGTCGAGCACGAGGCCGGTGTCGTGAGCTTCGGCTTCGAGGGCGGCGTGAAGAAGCGGCTGCTGCAGTGGACCGTCAAGAGCGCGGACGGCAAGCCCGTCTGGGCCTCGGTCGACCCGGCGCCCGAGGTACCGCTCAGCGCCGGCGACTATGTGGTGGAGGTCAAGGTCGGCGCGAAAACGCTGTCGGCCCCCTTCAATGTCGCACCTGGCGAGACGAAGACCGTCCGCGTCAGGCCCGAATGATGCCGCAAGGGAATGCTTGCTCGCGTCCGGCCCGCGAATCCCGGCCGCCAACGAGAGAGTGTCGCTTGAGACGGCTCCGACGATACGCATTATTCTGCCTGCTTGCGCCGTTGCTGGTGCTCGCGGGCGCTACCCCCAAGGCATGGGCACAGTCGGGCGGCCGCATCATGCTCGTGCTCGATTCGTCCCTCGCCATGCAAGGCGCGCTGGGCAACGAGACGAAAATGGAGGCGGCGAAGAACGCTCTCGGGGCTGTCCTGCCGCACTACGAGGGGCGGCTCGACCTGGGATTGAGCGCCTATGGCAGCCGGAAGGCCAAGGCCTGCGCCGACGTGCAGCTTCTGTCACCGCCCGTACCGTTCAAGTCGGCGCGTCTCGCCCGTCAGGTGCAGGGGCTACAGCCTGCGGGTTCTGCTGCCCTTGCTCAGGCTTTGACGGATGCGGCGGTCGCACTCGGCCCCTCCGGCGAGACGGATCGCGTGGTGCTCGTGACCGGCGGCCCCGATGCCTGCGCCATGGACCCGTGCGAGGCCGCACGCCAGGCCAAGGCGCAAACGCAGACCCGCATCGATGTGATCGCCATCAGGGGCGCCAGCGACGACGTGAAGGCGCTGCGCTGCATCACCAAGGTCTCGGGTGGCACCTTCATGGAGGTCGGCAACGCCGCCAAGCTCGTTGCGGCACTCGAGGCCGTGCTCGGAAAGGCCGCACCTCAGGCCGCAGCGGCGGAGACGCCTTCGGCAACCGACGCCGAGACGGAAGGTGGCGCCGGCGACATCGCCGCGAGCAGCTACACCGAAGGCGTGGCCGGTGGCGAGGACGCTCTGGACGGTGGTCAGAGCCGGCAGTTGACGGCGCCGCTCTCGGCCGACGATCCGCTGAACCAGCCGACCGGCGATGGCAAGATCCCGACCGTCTTCTCCGCCTTGCTTGCGGACCCTGGGCCACAGATCGACTCGGGCCTCACCTGGCGGATCTACGATCGCAAGCCCGGAAGCGACGGGTTGCACAAGCTCATCGCGCGCTCGGACGATGCCGCCCCGCGCATGCCGCTCGCACCAGGCGACTACCTGGTCAACGTCGCCTACGGACGGGCCTATCTGACCCGGGGCGTCAAAGTCGTCGAGGGGCGTCCGGCGCGCGAGCTCTTCATCTTGAACGCGGGCGGACTGCGGCTCAACGCCGTGACCGCCGGCGGACAACCGATCGCCGCGGGCGCGCTCATCAACGACATCTACTCCGACGAGCGCGACCAGTCGAACAACCGCGCCCTCATCGTCAGCGGCGTGAAGGCTGGAACGATCCTGCGCCTCAACGCGGGCATCTATCACGTCAAGAGCACATACGGCGACGCCAACGGAACGGTGCAAGGCGACATCACGATCGAGGCCGGGCAGCTGACCGATCTCACGATCACGCATCTGGCGGCGACCGTGACCCTCAAGCTCGTGGGACAGTCGGGCGGCGAGGCGCTCGCCGACACGCAATGGCGAATCTTCACGCCCGATGGCGTGCTCGTACGAGAGAGCGTCGGCGCGCTGCCGACGCATATCCTCGCCCCCGGCCGCTATACGGTCGAGGCGACGCGCGGCGGGCAGAAATACGCCCAGGCCTTCGAGGTCGAGGCCGGGCAGGCGCGCACCGTCGAGGTCGTCCTTCCCGAATAGCCCTGCCCCCTCCACGGTGCCGTGGTAGCCTCGGGCGGGCGTCCCCGAGTCGATGGGACAGCGCACGCTGGGGAGGCGATCGCGTGTCTGCTTTGGTCTTGCTGATGATGATCGTGGCTGTGGTTGGCGGCCTCGCCTATTTCGGCCGTTTGAGCAGCGAGATCGAACGGTTGTCGAAGCGGCTGGGCGACGTCGAGCGCAAGCTCGATGCGGTCGGGCGAGAGGCGCGCGACGCTCCGCCCGCCACGATCCGCACGGCACCGCCACCGCCCCAGCAGTCCGAACCCGCCGCGACCCCGCCGCCCGCGCCCCCAAGGATCGAGGTGCCTTCGCCGCCGCCCGTGATGCCGGAGTCCGTTCCGCCCCCGCCCGCTGCACCCGCCTATGGTGGCGTCGAGCAGGCGATCGGGACCAAATGGGCTGTCTGGGTCGGCGGCGCGGCATTGGCGCTCGGCGGCATCTTCCTCGTTCGCTACACGATCGAGGCCGGATTGCTCGGCCCGGGCGTGCGCGTCGCACTCGGCGGCCTGCTCGCAGCGGTCTTGGCACTCGCGGGCGAGTGGACGCGACGGCGCGAGCCGCAACTCGGCGTCGCCATGCCCTCGGCCTACATTCCGGGCGTGCTGACGGCTGCCGCGATCGTCGTCGCGTTCGGCACGATCTACGCGGCCCATGCGCTCTACGGATTTCTCGGACCGGGTGCGGCCTTCCTGCTGCTCGGCGCAACCGGCCTCGCCTCCATGCTTGCGGCGCTGCGGCACGGACCGGCGCTCGCAGGGCTCGGGCTCGCCGCGTCCTATGCGACGCCGCTTCTCGTCGTCTCGCCGACTCCGAGCTCAGGGCCCCTCGTCCTCTTTCTCGCTGTCGTCGCCGCCTCCGCTTACATGCTGGCGCGGGCGCGGCGTTGGCTATGGCTCGCCACCGTCGCCGTCGCAGGCGCGATCGTGTGGGGATTTCTGCTGTACGTCGGAGGTGGCGTCGAAGCCGAGACGCCGGCCATCGTCCATACGCTGGTGCAGCTCGCGCTCGCCGTTCTGTTCATGGCCGTCGAGCCGCACTTGGGAACGCGCGACGAGGGCGCGCTCATCGATCCCATCGCGTCGATGGCGCTCGCTGGACTGACCCTCCTCGTCGCTACGGGGCTTTCGGCATTGCCGTTCGAGCACGCGGGCTGGCTGCCGCTGGCCGCGATCGCCATGGCGATCCTCACGATCGGTGCATGGGCGAGCAGCCCCGCAGCGACCGCGAGCGCTCTCGCCGGACTGATCGTCGTCGCAGTTGCGATGATCTGGACCGGCCTCGACATCGGTCCCGACGCCAGCCGATTGCTGCCGGGCTTCCGGGAGACGTTCCGCTTGCCCTCCACGATCTCGACCTACCTTGTCACGATGAGCGTCCTGACGGCGGGGCTCGCGACCGCGGCGACGCTTCGCCTCTGGCGCGGATCGGCATTCCGGCCCGAAGTCGCGGTGATGTACGCTGGAGCGGCGACTCTGACGCCGCTCGTCATCTTCGTCATCGCTTATCTCAGGATCACGCAGTTCGCCGCCTCGGTTCCGTTCGCCGCCTTCGGTATCGGGCTCGCTGCGCTGCTCGCCTGGGCGGCCGGCCGGTTCGAGCGGCACGGGGCGGCCGATCTTCCAGGATCGCGGCTCGCAACAGGAGCCTTCGCCGCTGCAGCACTCGCGGCTCTCTCGCTCGGCCTGACGAGCTATCTCGAGCGCGGCTATTTGACGGTCGCGTTCGCGCTGGCCGCCTGGGGCACGGCCTGGGTGTGCTCGGTGCGCGACATCCCGCTGCTCCGCTACGCGATCACCGCGCTCGGCGCCATCGTGATTGCGCGCGTCGTCTACGACCCGCGCATCATGGGCGAGAGCGCCGGCACATGGCCCATCTTGAATTGGCTGCTGGTCGGCTACGGTATTCCGGCACTCGCCTTCTGGCATTCGGCCCGCATGCTGCGACCGGGGGCTGAGGACGCCGCGTTGCGCTTGACCGAGGGGCTCGCGCTGCTGTTCACGACGCTGCTGGTCTTCTTCCAAATTCGTCATCTCATGAACGGCGGCGATCCCTTGGCGCCGCGCGTAGCGCACGTCGAGCTCGGCCTGCACGTCGTCGCCGCGCTCGGGTTGATGCTGACTATCGTGCGGCTCGACGGCCTTTGGGCGAGCCCGGTCTGGCAGATCGGCGGGCGCGTTCTCGGTGGTCTCGGCCTTGCCGCGGCGGTCGTCGGCCTCGGCGTGCTGGTCAATCCCCTGTTCAGCGGCGATCAAGTCGGTGGACGGCCGATCGTCTCGTCCTTGCTGCTCGGATACTTGCTACCTGGCCTGATGGCGCTGTTTGCGGCGCGTCAGATCCGGACCATGCCACCGGTGCAGCTCGCTGTCGTCATCGCCTCGGCGGGACTCGTGCTGATCCTGCTCTACGTCTCGCTCACCGTCCGCCAGGCGTTCCAAGGCCCCGACATCTCGATCTGGAATCCGACCTCGCAAGCCGAGCACTGGGCTCATTCGGTGGCGTGGCTCGCGCTCGGCGTGGTCATCCTCCTCTACGGGCTCTGGCGTGGCGCCATAGAGGCGCGGATCGCGTCCGGCCTTCTGGTCGCGCTCGCCGCGATCAAGATCGCCGTGTTCGATTTGGCGGATGTCGAGGGGCTATGGCGGGCGCTCTCCTTCCTCTGCCTCGGCGCGGTGCTGATCGGCATCGGCATGCTCTATCAGCGCCTGATCTTCGGCCGAGGCAGCCCGGCGGCGCCCCCTGTCTCAGCGGCCGGGAGCTGAGGCGAGCGGCCACTTTTCGCTTGGCGCCTACTCGGCGGCTTGAGCGGCGGGCTTTGCGAGCGTGAAGGGACGGTCGTGGGTCAGCGCCGGGATGCGGCCACGCGCGCGCGTGGCCTCCTCGAGGTCGAGCGTCGCCATCGCGATCCCCTCGCCTTCGCCGCCATCCGCGAGCACGCGGCCCCACGGATCGATGATGAGCGAATGCCCGAAGGCCTCGCCGCCGCCCGGGAAGGTCCCGTGCTGGCAGGGCGCGATGACGAAGGCACCGTGCTCGATGGCGCGGGCGCGATTGAGCACGTGCCAATGCGCCTCGCCGGTGAGCTTCGTGAAGGCGGCTGGCACCGTCAGGATCGAGGCGCCAGCCTGAGCGAGCGTGCGATAGAGCGCCGCGAAGCGGAGATCGTAGCAGATCGTCATGCCGATGCCGCCCCAGGGCGTCTGGGCGACGACAGCCTCGCTCCCCGGCCGGATCACCTGGCTTTCGCGATAGACCTTGCCGGGCCCCAAATCGACGTCGAAGAGATGGATCTTGTCGTAGCGGGCGGTGATCGTGCCGTGGGGATCGATCATGAAGCCGCGATTGGCGAGGCGACCGTCATCCAGCTTGACCGCGATCGAGCCCAGATGGACCCAAACCTTGTGGCGCTGGGCAGCCTCTCGGGCCGCGCTCAACCCTTCGTGCCGGGCCTCGGGAAACGCCGGCAGATCCAAGACGCCGTTCTTGGAGCCGAAGCCCGAGTAGTATTCAGGCAGCGCGATGAGCTCGGCACCCTGTCCCGCGGCTCTCGCCACAAGCCCCATGGCTTTGGCGATGTTATCGGACTGCGGACCCGAAGCGTTGTTCTGGACACAGGCGACGTTGAGGGTCTTCACCATGGGGCGCTCCTGGGCTGTCTGCTGAGGCTACCAGAGACCGCCGCCGTTGACAGCCCTGGCTGCAGAAGCCAAACACTCACGATCCTCACCCGATCGCGAGAAATCCCCATGTCGAACGCCGCCCTCGAGAAGACCATCGACGCCGCCTGGGAGGCCCGCGACGGGATCACCCTACAGACGAAGGGCGAGGTGCGCGACGCCGTCGAGACCGCGCTCGCGATGCTCGACAAGGGCGAGGCGCGCGTCGCCGAGAAGCGCGACGGCGGCTGGCACGTCAATCAGTGGCTGAAGAAGGCCGTGCTGCTGTCGTTCCGCCTGAACGATATGGCGGTGATCAAGGGTGGGCCGGGTGACGCCACCTGGTGGGACAAGGTCCCCTCCAAGTTCGACGGCTGGGGCGAGAACCGCTTTCGCGAGGCGGGCTTCCGGGCCGTGCCCGGCTGCGTCGTTCGGCGCTCGGCCTATATCGCTCCCGGCGTCGTCCTGATGCCCTCCTTCGTCAACCTCGGCGCCTACGTCGACAAGGGCACAATGGTCGACACCTGGGCGACGGTCGGATCCTGCGCCCAGATCGGCAAGAACGTGCACTTGTCGGGCGGCGTCGGCATCGGCGGCGTGCTCGAGCCCATGCAGGCCGGGCCAACGATCATCGAGGACAACTGCTTCATCGGCGCCCGCTCGGAGGTCGTCGAGGGCGTGGTGATCGGCGAGGGCTCGGTCGTGTCGATGGGCGTCTTCATCGGCTCCTCCACGACCGTCATCGACCGTGCGACTGGCGAGCGGTTCATGGGACGGGTGCCACCCTATTCCGTCGTGGTTTCGGGCTCACTGCCCGGCAAGCCGCTCCCTGACGGGACGCCGGGCCCCAGCCTCTACTGCGCCGTCATCGTCAAGCGGGTCGATGAAAAGACTCGGTCGAAGACCAGCATCAACGAGCTTCTGCGAGACTAGCGAAGAGTTTGCGTGGAAGAGCTCGCCCAACCTCGCAAAGCTGAGCCAGATCATCGTCGTTAATGCGGACAAGCCCTAAGCACAGCATGTGCTCTGGAAGAGACCTCGCGCGTGTGGCGCCGTCGCACATCTTCGCGACTTTTGGACAGAATTCGACTTTCGCGGTGCAAAACGGAAATCACAATGCCGAATGCCGGGGTTCCGTCACCTTGCTGACATCTTTGCCGCAGTGCGCCATTTTTTTCTCTTGGCAGCGGGAGCCTTCTCTGTCTAATGGCGTTTAGAGCTGGTGCCAGATGGACTGGCTTGATGCAGCCAACGAGAGGAGGCTGAAATGGAACTCAAGATGCGGCTCCAATTCGCCGCCACGGTCCTTTCCCTCGCCTTTATTGCTGCGATTGCGCTCGGCATGATCTGAGGCGTCAGCCGCTTGGCCGTCCCCCGGCCCACCGGCCGAAAGGCTCCACCCCACCCACCTCAGGCCGTTCCGAGCCTGCACCATCGACAAGAGCGGGGCCGTTCCGGAGAACCGGAGCGGCCCCCTCTCATGTCAAGGCTGGGCTGCGGGGGCGTCGCCGCCCGACGGTTTCCAGCTTGCGTTGTAGAGCATCAACGTTCCGTTCTCGAAGATCCGGTGATCGACCTCGGGCATGATCATCGTGAAGGCGAGCGGCGCCGGTGGCCCCGCCCAGAGCTTATCGATGGGGCCGAGGTCCTCGGGCTCCGCCACCGACGCAGACAGCTTCAGCTCGTTCTCGCCCTTTTTTCCGTCGGCGATCTGCATGACGGTCTCGTCGAGCCGGGAATAGAAGATGAGGCTCGCGGTGGCACTCGACTTGCCCGGTATGGCAAGCGGCGCGAAGTGCTCGAAATTGCCGGACTGGGCATTCGTCATCGTCCAGCGGCCGAACTCGGCGGCATAGAACATCTTCTTCTCGCCTGTCCGCGGATTCTTCACCTCAAGGTCGAAGGCGAGCACGGCTCCTGAGCGTGCGCCGACATTGGCGACCGTCACGGGCACGACGAAGACCTCGAAATTGCTGTTCTGGTAGGGCGAGGAATACTGGATGGTCGGCGGTACGAAGAGCCTGAGATCGGGCCGCCGGACGCTCGTCTCGTAGACGCTGTAGGAGGAGAACACAGCAGGGCGATGGCGGACGCCACCGCCGTCAGCACGCCGCCTTCACGGTTGAGCATGCCATGATGCCCCGCCTCCCCTGCGACATGGGCAGCGCGACGGGCTGCGAACAAACGCATTACAATCGCCTCCCTGGAGCATTTTCCGGCGAAGTGGTTTCCGGTTCACCGATAGAAAATGCGACCATGCATGACTATGAGGAAGCAGCCACGATCCTCCTAGAACGCCCTATTTCGAGGGTCAAGCCGCGGCGCGCAACACTCGAGAGGCATACCGATGACGGCCGAGACGGGCGATCCCTACGGCATCCGCGCCGGCGAGCAGCAACTCCCCTTTGATCCTGCCGTTCGCGCCACCGACGCCGGCCTCGTCTTCATCGGCCGTATCCACTCGCCATGGACCGAGCGCAGCCAGTGCCCGAAGAACCTGCGCCAAGCCCGCGAGAGCGGCGCGACCGCGACGGTCGAGATCGATGCGGCGTATCGCGATGGCCTCACCGGCCTCGAGGGCTTGAGCCACGTCATCTTGCTCTACTGGATGCACCGGGGGCGCCGCGATTTGATCGTCCAGCACCCCCACCACGCGCCACGCCCCAAAGGCGTGTTCGCTTTGCGTAGTCCGGTGCGACCCAATCCGATCGCGCTGGCCGTCGTGAAGGTTGTGAGGATCGATTATGCGGCCGGGACGATCACGGTCGACGCCATCGATTGCCTCGACGGCACGCCGCTCCTCGATGTGAAACCCTACTATGCCTCGACGGACGCGGTGCCGGACGCGGTCGTGCCTCAGTCGTAGATCCACTGATCGGGGATCAGCGCCTCGACGGCCTCGCCGCCGACAATCGTGCCGGGTTTCTCGACCGATGCGACGAGCCCGCGACGCCCCTTGGCGAGCTTGGGAAAGCCGAGCTCGATGTCGGTGCGTCCCGGCACGTGATCTTGAATGCGTTTTCCCGCGATCCGGCATGGGTGGTTCTGATCCTCGACGATGAGGACCGCCCCGCCCTCGAACATCAGATGCGTTCCGCGCGGCAGGAACGACAGCCGGCCGATACCGTCGATGACCACGTTCGCCCCGATCCAGCACGGATCAATGCGCTTAAGATCGAGGGCGGCCGCCGCGACTGCCATATCCTCGCTCGAAACGATCGAGACAGCCCGCGTATTGCGGATCGGCGTGTTGCGCGGAACATAGGGCGCGCGCACATCTGACGGCCGCGTGAAGCCCACATGGCGCGATCCAGCGATCCCCTCGAATTGAAGCTCTAGACGCTCGACTGGCGCCGTCAGGAACTCCCATTTGCCTTTGCCCGACGCGACCGCGACGAGGCTCGCAACGCCCTTGCGGCGCATGCCGGGGCGGACGTCAGGAAGGTCTCTCGTCTCGCCTGCGGTAGAGCGGAGCGCTCGGCTGGTCATGGTCGTCTCCCGTGCTGACCTCACGGGAGAGTACCAATCACCGGCCCCAAAGTCGCGAACCCATTTGATGCTCACGGAGTCTTCGCCGCTTCCTCGACCACGACCCTGCCTACTCCTCGAATGCCGAAACGGTTGGGTCAAGAAACCATCCGAGCGCACTCCTCTACTGCACACGGCCCACTCACTCCGGCACGACCGGTGTCGTCGAAGTCTGAGAGAGTGCATACAGTCTCGCGTCTGCCTTGGACTGTCGCTTGTCTTGATATTCGACGACTTTCGCTCCTAGTATGAGCTTGCCCACCCACCGCTTGGAATTCTCGTCAAAGCTAAGGTTCATGCATTCAGACTTCAGCTTCTTGTCGTCTGTCATTTGGTCGCAAGCACGCCAGATGAGATCTGATACCTGGATGAACGAGATTTCGGTTGGAATGATGTACTCTCGAAAGCGCGATGCATCATCGCTCAAGTAACTCTTCCAGGACTCCAACGCGCCAGCTCCCCGATTCCAAAGTAACGCTCCACGAGAATACGTCTCACACGCCCCCTCTAAGCCGCCGTTGACTTGCGGCACAAATCGCACAACGATTGCTCGGGCTTCTACGTATTTCTCATCCGTCCAGCCATTGCAGTGCCCCTGAAGTGAACTAAGCGTCGTCACCATGTCCAGTTCGATTGTGTCACGGTAGATCGGGCCAAGCCTGCGACCGTATGAGAATGCCGATTTTCCAACCGCTATGACCGACGTGACTACTTTGCCAGCGCTGAGGGCCAAATCGCCGCCTGCAATGATACCATCGGCAATCTTTGAGATGCCATCCGCGGCTTTCAAAAGCGGAATTGACTCGGACGCGTTCTTTGTAAGCGTCTCAAAAAGGTTCTCGTTCTCTTCTGTGGAAAAAATCGTAATTGCAATCCTCAGTACAGACGCTTCCAATTCGTTCATTCGCTCGTCAAAAAACACACAACTCCCGGGCGGAGCATAGGCGCATATATATGCATCATTCGCAGTCTCTATTGCTGCGTTCACGTGCCTGATGAGAACTTGCCTCTCGGCCTTAGAATAATTGTCACGAGACAGTCTTAGTAGTGAACCAACTAGCGCATACGCACGAAGTACTCGCATCTGCTTGGTATCGGCAATGATCCAATATTCATCAAGTTTCTGATCTACGTATCCGCCCCGGTTCGAAAATTCGGCTTGTACAATTGCGCACCCAGCGGCGAGAAAGCCAAACGAAGCAACAAGAAGAACCGCAAAACCACTACGCACCACCCGAGATAGACACATCGCAACTACCCCCACTTACTCAACAACGCCCCACAACACATTAACACAATATCAACACAATTCACTTGGGCGAGTCGGAAATTTGTCAAGTGTGCTCATTGAGCAACTCTGACACTCCGGACTCGGATCAATTGCTGAAAGTTCAGAGGCTTACGCCGCTCTTGGCGTCTCGCCGGAGAGCACCTGCACGAAACGCTCGCGATCGATGTTGCCGCCCGAGAGGATGACGGCGACGCGCTTGCCGGCCATCCGCGCCCGCTCCTGCATCAGCGCGGCGAGTGGCGCTGCTCCCGCGCCCTCGGCGCTGTTGTGGGTGGCGCGATACACGAGCCGGATCGCCTCCGCGATCTCGTCCTCAGTGACACGCACGATCCGCTCGGCGCCGCCAAGGAGGATGTCGAGAGCCGCTTGCTGCGGGTCGCGCGTCGCCATGCCGTCGGCGAAGGTTGGGGCACGATTCGTCGGCACGGGGCGCTTCGCCTCGAAGGACAGCGCGACGGCCGGTGCTTGATCCGCGACGACGCCGACGATCTTCGTCTTCAAGCCGAGCAGATCGCGGGTCTTGATGATCCCGCAGATGCCGGAGCCCATGCCGATCGGCGCATAGACCGTGTCGATGTCGGGGACGCGCGTGAACAGCTCGAGCGCGTAGGTGGCGACACCTTTGACGAGCGCCGGGTGGAACGACGGCACGAAGTCGAGACCTTCGGCTTGCGCAAGTCGCGCCGCCTCGACACGAGCCTCGTCGAAGTCCTGACCATGCTCGATCAGCCGAGCGCCGTAGGCCCGCATCGCGGCGTTCTTCTCGACTGAGTTGCCGTGCGGCACAAGAATCGTGACGGGGATGCCCGCGCGAGTCGCCGCGAGCGCGATCGACTGCCCGTGATTGCCGCGCGTTGCCGAGATGAGGCCGTTGGTCCGGCGGCCTGAGTGCGCAATCTCGTCCACATAGACGATCCCACCGCGCACCTTGAAGGCGCCCGTCGGCAGATGGTTCTCGTGCTTGACCCAGACGTCGGCGCCCGTGGCTTCAGCGAGCAATGGCCAGTCGATCTCCGCCGTCGGGCGAAGAACGGTCTGGACGAGGGCGTGGGCGGAGTGGAGTTCGGGGAGGGTGAACATTACCACAACACCTCGGCCCCGAGGGCGGTGAGCTTCGGATCGGCGGTGACGAGGGTTAGCCCTTCGATCTTGGATTGTGTGACCAACAACCGGTCAAATGGGTCGCGATGAGTACTCGCGATCGACCCGGCGCCCCGGACATGAGCGATGGTGATCGGTAGCTCGCGAAATGCCTCTTCCTCGAGCCTTCGCTCGAAGTCGGATATCAACGCGGTCGCCTCCGGCCACTTGCCGAGCCTTGACTTTATCGACATCTCCCAGGCACTCGCAACGCTGACAAATACCTCGTTGTCGACGGCCTCGATGGTGCCGAGCGTCGCCGCAGATAAACGCGTCTTCTCCGCCAGCCACCAGAACAGGACATGCGTGTCGAGCAGAAGTCTCACGCATCGTCCCCATACCAGTCGCGCAACTCCTCTTCCGACATCGGCTCCATCAGTCGTGCAGGCACCTCGATCTTGCCCGCGAGTCGCCCTGCCACGCGTTTAGATTTCAATGGCACGAACGGCTCCATCGTGTCCGTGACGCGGGGTGCACACACATCCGGTTGGCGCTCGACTGGCTGCAGCTTCATCGTTCCGAGCTTGGGATCTGTGATTCGGACGTCCTCGCCGCGGGACGCCCGTGCGATCAGCTCCTCGAGATGCTCCTTGGCGTGCGTGAGTGGGACGTCTTCCATCTGACCTCTCCTGACGACCCAGCTTAGCACGCCGCCGGACCGAACGCCTATCGGCTGGCGTCCCCCTACCTCTCGAACCTCTTGAACTTGATCCGGTGCGGCTCGACCGACGCGTCGCCCAGGCGGCGCTTCTTGTCCTCCTCGTAGTCGGCGAAGTTGCCTTCGAACCAGGTCACCTGGCTGTCGCCCTCGAAAGCCAGGATGTGCGTCGCGATGCGGTCGAGGAAAAAGCGATCGTGGCTGATCACCACGGCGCAGCCGGGAAAATCCTCCAGCGCCGACTCCAAAGCCGATAGCGTCTCCGTATCGAGATCGTTCGTCGGCTCGTCGAGGAGGAGCAGGTTCGCGCCCTGCTTCAGCATCTTGGCGAGATGCACCCGGTTGCGCTCACCGCCCGAGAGCTGGCCGACCTTCTTCTGCTGATCGGGTCCCTTGAAGTTGAACCAGCCGGCGTAGGCGCGGCTCGGCACCTCGCGCTTGCCCAGCGGAATCTGATCCTTGCCGTCGGAGATCTCCTCCCAAACGGTCTTCTTCGGATCGAGATCGTCGCGCGACTGGTCGACGTAGCCGAGCTTCACCGTCTCGCCGACGCGCAGCGTGCCGGCGTCGGGAGCCTCCTGCCCGGTGATCATGCGGAACAGCGTCGTCTTGCCGGCGCCGTTCGGACCGATGACGCCGACGATGCCACCGGGTGGTAGCTTGAAGTTCAACCCATCGATCAGCAGCCGATCGCCGAACGCCTTGCGCAGGCCTTCCGCCTCCACGACCATATCGCCCAAGCGCGGCCCCGGCGGAATGGTGATCGTCGCCTTGCCGACCTCCTCGCGACCGGCTTCGGCGGCGAGCTGCTCATAAGCTGAGATACGGGCCTTCGATTTCGCCTGGCGGGCTTTCGGCGACGATCGGATCCATTCGAGCTCGCGCTTCAAGGTTCGCGCCTTCGCCTCCTCCTGGCCCTTCTCGACCTCGAGGCGCTTGGCCTTCTGCTCGAGCCAGCTCGAGTAGTTGCCCTCGTAGGGTACCCCCTGGCCGCGATCGAGCTCGAGCGTCCACTTCGTGATGTTGTCGAGGAAGTAGCGGTCGTGGGTGACCAGCATGATGCAGCCCGGATACTCGACGAGATAGCGCTCGAGCCAGGCGACGCTCTCGGCATCGAGATGGTTGGTGGGCTCGTCCAGTAGGAGAATATCGGGCTTGGAGAGCAGCAGCCGCGTCAGCGCCACGCGGCGCCGCTCACCACCCGAGAGCTTCGTGACATCGGAGTCGCCGGCAGGCGCTCGCAGCGCATCCAACGCTTGCTCGACCTGGCTGTCCAAGTCCCAGAGGTTCTGACTGTCGATTTGATCCTGAAGCTTGGCCATCTCGTCGGCCGTCTCGTCGGAATAGTTGGCGGCGATCTCGTTGTAGCGGTCGACGAGCGCCTTCTTGGCGGCGACGCCCTGCATGGCGTTGCCGAGCACGTCCATCGACGCATCGAGCTCGGGCTCCTGCGCCAGATAGCCGACGGTGATGCCGTCGGCCGCCCACGCCTCGCCGACGAAATCGGTCTGCTCGCCCGCCATGATCTTGAGCAGCGTCGACTTGCCCGCGCCGTTCAAGCCGACGACGCCGATCTTGGCGCCGGGGTAGAACGACAGCGAGATGTCTTTCAGCACCTGCTTGCCGCCCGGATAGGTCTTCGACAGGCGGTGCATGTGGTAGACGAATTGCGGGTTCGCCATGGGGCGCGAAATCCTTTGAAGAATGGATGATTTGGCCGCTGTTGTAGTGGGCCGCACGGAAAATGGGAAGTGGGCGCGGCTCAACGTCTGCTGAGCCGCTTAACGGCGGGGAAGATGTCTCTCCGGCCCCGTTTCGGGACGCGGCTCAGGCCATGGAGACGAGGATCTTTCGAGGTCCTTCGAACGGCCGGCGGCCGTGCGCGCAGGAGAGGTTGTCGAGCATGGTGAGGTCGCCCTTCTTCCATGGGAAAGCGACCTCGCAGGCGTCGCGGACCTCGATGATGGCTTCCAGCTCGCCTTTGCTGATCTCGCCACCATCGCCGTAGGTGCAATGGGCGGGCAAGGTGTCGTCGTTGGCTGCGCCCGCATCCCAGAAGCGGGCAGGGTCGGCGGCCGCGTGGAAGTGCTCGGCCTGGTTGAACCAAGCCATCGTGCCGGCCTTCGGATGCTTGAGCACGCCCTGGCGCCGGATGCTGGTGCGAAGACCGTAGCCGGTCCAGCGCAGCTCCATGCCGTGCTTGGCGGCGTAGGCTTCGACGACGTTCCGGTCCTCGGTCTCGAAGGTCTGCTGCCAGGATTTTCCCGGACCCTCGCCGCCGCGCATGTTCTGCACGTAGCAGACGCCTTCGCGCTCGAAGCGATCGCGCAGCTTTGTGGGCATGCGTTTGTAGATCTCGCGGCTGTCGCCGATCGGCGTCTCGCCGCCTTTCTGGGGCTCGGTGACGCAGTGGAAGAAGATCCGGGAGGGCCACCAGCCGCCGTACGAGAGCTCGTTGTGGAGGCCGATCGGCAGATGTGGCGGGAAGTCCGTCGAGTTATAGACCTTGTCGGCGACTTGGCTGCGTGGGGAGTCACCGCCGACGTAGTTCTGAAGTTGGCCGCCGAGCGCCGCGCTCGCTTTCGCGAGGTCTTGCGGACCGTCGACTTGGAAGCCGCGGAAGAGCACGGCACCGGCTGATTGCAACTCTCGATCGAGCGTTGCCCGGTTCTCCTTGGCCCACGTGAGCAGGCCATCAAGGGTGGCTTCCGAGGAGCGTTCGGGCGTGACGAGAACGGGAGTAGGATCATAACCGGGCAGCTTGCCGATCTTCATGGCGGTCCTCGTCGATCAATGCCGATAGTCTGGCTCTTGGCGGTCCAACAGACGGCGTGCGGCTTGGAAGTGGCCGACCGCCAAATTCTCCGGCGTCGCGAAGGTCGGTGCGAGCCGCTTGCACTGTTCCTCCGACAGCACGCGCAGGGGCTTGCCCATCGACATCGCCGTCACCTGATACTCGGCCGCCTTCTCGAGGTAGTAGAAATCGTCGTAGGCGCGGGCGACGTTCGGCCCGACGACGGTGACGCCGTGATGCGCCATCAGCATGATCGAGCGATTGCCGAGGGCGGAGGCGATGCGTTTGCCCTCGTTGTCGGTGATGGCGGCGCCGCCGAAATCGTCGTCGTAGGAGACGCGCCCATAGAAGCGCAACGCATCCTGGTGGCTCATCTCGAGCTTACCCCCCTCCGAGCAGACGAGCGCCGTCACGTAGCGAGGGTGCGCATGCAGCACGCAGCGCGCGGTGCCGACCATCCGGTGGATGTTGTAGTGGATGAAGAAGGCCGTCGGCTCGACGACGCCGTCGCCCTCGATGACCTTGCCGTCCTTGTCGACGAGCAGGAGGTCCGACGCCCGCACCTCCGACCAGAAGAGCCCTTCCGGATTGACCAGGAAGTTGTTCGCGTCGACCGCCAAGCTGAAATGGTTGCAGATGCCGCTTTGCCAGTTGAGCCGCGCCGCCATGCGGAGCGCCGCCGCCAACTCCTCGCGATCGTTCCGATGGCTCAAATCGCCCATGCCGCGGTTCCTTCCTTAGGTGTGCCGGCGGCGACTATGGGGGTCGCCGGGCGGGAGAGACAAGCGCGCCGGTGCATGGCAAGGTTGCCTTGAGAGCACCCATCGCCGAGATAGAACCATGGCCCATCTCATCTACATCGCCGACCCCATGTGCTCCTGGTGCTGGGGCTTCTCACCGGTCATCACCGCGCTCGAGGATCAGTTTCGCGGGCGGCTGCCGGTGTCGCTGCTCATGGGAGGCCTCAGGCCCTACACGGCCGAGCCGATGCCCGACAAAGACCGCAGCATGATCCGCGAGCATTGGGAGCATGTGGCGGCGCGCACCGGGCAACCGTTCGACTATGCCTTCTTCGACCGGCCGGAGTTCGTCTACGACACCGAGCCCGCGAGCCGCGCCGTCGTGACCGCGCAGGCGCTCAGGCCCGGCTCCGGCCTCGATATGCTGAAGGCCGTGCAGCGCGGCTTCTACGCCGAGAACCGCGACGTGACGGACGAGGACGTGCTCGCCGAGATCGCCGTCGAGGAAGGCTTCGAGGCCGAGATGTTTGCCGCCGCGCTCGCATCGGACGAAGCGCGCGCCGCGACGCGCGAGGGCTTCGCGACGAGCCAGAATGCCGGCATTCGTGGCTTCCCAGCGCTGCTCGCGGGCGATCCCTCGACCGGCTACGGCATTGTCACCAACGGCTACCAACCGCTGGAATCCCTCGCCGAGCCGCTCGAGCAGTGGCTGACGCAGCAGAGCGCGGCGAATGATGCATGAGTGACGCTCGTCCGGCCCGCTGGATCGCCGCCTCCGCCCTTTGGGGCTTCGCCGAGGCGACGGTGTTCTTCGTCGTGCCGGATGTGATCCTGACGTTCGCGGCGGTGCGATGTGGATGGCGCACGGGTCTGATCGCTGCCCTCGCCGCCTCTGTCGCGGCAGCCGTCGGCGGGATCGGCGTCTATCTCGTGACGGCCGGTGGGACGGACACCCTCGCACTTTTCGAGACGCTGCCCGCGATCTCCACCTACATGGTCGCTGAGGTGCGGGCCGCGATGGAGGACGCCAGCTGGCCGTGGCTCATGCTCGACGGCTCGTTCTCAGGCATCCCCTACAAGCTCTACGCCGCAAGTGCGGCCGAGGCCGGGACGCCCCTCCTGGCCTTCGCACTTTTGAGTGTGCCGGTCCGCCTCATGCGGTTTGTCTTGCTCGCCGGCCTCGCCTCCCTCCTCCGTCCGCTCCTCCTACGCTGGCTCGGACCGCGCCTCGCACTGCTGCCGCTCGCCGCGCTCTGGATCGCCTTCTACGCGGCCTTTTGGATACGCATGCCCGGCTGTTCGGCTCCGGCAATCGACGAAACGTAGGGCGCAATAGCCCGTTAGGGCGTATTGCGCCGGCTACGAGCACGGCGCCTGAACTGGCACCGCCCGCTCAAACGAATGCCTTGTCGGATGCGGCGCAATACGGCCCCCAAAAGGTGGGAGCCTATTGCGCCCTACGGGCGTGAGTCGAACAACCGCCTCACAAATTGCTCACGCCCGTGAAGAAGTACCCGCCGAGCCCGATCGTGAAGACGAGATTGCCGTAGAGCGTGTGCTCGATGGCGACGGCCCAGAACGACTGCGTCCGATAGTACCGCCAGGCGAAGATCAGGCTACCGAAGAAGGTCAGCACGATCGAGGGCCAGTTCCAGAACAGGATATGGCCGAACGAGAAGAGCACACTGTTGACGACGATGCCGAGCGCCGGATTGCCGGCAAACAGCGTCCGGTACCGGTGGAAGTAGAACACCCGGTAGATGATCTCCTGCGTCACCACCGACATGATCGGATAGGCGAGCATCACGAACAACCAGACTTTCGGCCTCGCTCGAACGAACGAGAGGAAGCTTGCTGGTTCGACGGCATAGACCCAGTAGGCGAGGCCTCCGCCCAACACGGCGAACATCGCGAGGATCAGCCCGAGCTCGCGGAGGCTAAAGCCGCGATTGAGCGCCGCGCGCATCGAGAAACTTCGGTCGGCCACCATCAGCACGACCATCAGCCCCAGCACCGGCATGAGGGCGAGCAGCAGCGGCACGTGCCCGCGATGCACGACGGCCGCCATGGCGAGCGGCAGGCCGAGATAGAGCACCAGCATCTCGGCCCAGCGCCGGAACCGAAAGCCGGCATCGGGCGCATCAGAAGCGCTCGACGTCATGCGGCCAAACCCGGCAGGCGTTCGGCGAGCGCCGTGGCGAGGTCGTCGAGATGGTTTCCGGTCATCGGACGGATCTCACCCAGCGCGGCGCGGAACCGCTCCGGCGTCAGCTCGGCCAGCGGCACGAACCGGCACCAGTCGCGGGCAAGCATGAGCGCCCGATACTCCGCCTCGTCTTTCTTGAACGAATGCGTCGCCGGCGACACGCCGACGACAGGCAGTCGCTGGGAGACGGCCTCCGAGATCATGGTGGAGGAATCCTCGGTTGCGAGAATGGCGTCGGCCTCGCTGAAAAGTCGCGCGAGCGAGCCGGGACCCGCCGTCCGGTAGTCGATCATTTGGGCGATTGCAGGATCGCTCGTTGCTTGCGTCACGAAACGGTCCGCGACCTCGGCTGGCGTCCGCCGCGACGTCGAGACGATCCAGCGCGTGCCACCCGCGCGGTGGATATCGCAGATCGTCCGCGCGAGCGCCGTCCACTCCTCGCTCGTGTAGCGGAAGAGACCGGAGTTGCCGCCGATGAGGAGACCAATCAGCGGCGGATACCCATTTGCAGGGAGCACCTTTCGCGCTCGCCGCCCGGCGGCATCCGGATCCATCGCGTTGGGCTTCAGGGTGACGAGGTGCTTGGGCAGGGCCTCGTGGCTTTGGTAGGAGGACACGACGAGCCCGAAGTGCTCGACGCCTAAGCGGCGCAGGCTGCCGCAGAAGATGTTGGGGCAGCCGAGGACGCGGGCCGCCGCGGCATTGGGCACGATCGTGTCACCGCCAGCCGAGACGACGACGTCGGCTTGCGGCAGGCTCTCGGCACGAACGCCGTAGGCAAGCCTCAGCACGGCGGATGCCGGCATCACGCCCGAGGCGAAGGCCTCCGCCAGCATCCGGTTCGGAAACACGCGATGCCGCCTCACCTCCAGACGATGCGTCTCGACCGGCCGCAGGCGGGACAATGCCGCGATGACGCCTTCAGCCAGATGATAATGGCCGGGCTTGTCGTCGGCGATGAGAAGCGCCTTGAGCGATCGCATGGGTCCGTTTGCGGTTGAGCTGCGTTGCAGCATAGCCTAGCACGCTTGGGCCCGCGGGCCGACCGCGACGTAGAGACTTGGAGAGGACACGATGGCCGATCTCAGACCCCCCATCCCCCGCCGCAAGCTCTTCGGCAATCCCGATCGCGCCATGGTGCGCCTGTCGCCCGACGGCCGATCGCTCTCCTGGCTCGCGCCGGTCGAGGGTGTCATGAACGTCTGGGTGGCGCCGAGGGACAGGCTCGCCGACGCCAAGCCGATCACGACCGACCGAAAGCGCGGCATTCGCTTCTACGGCTGGTCCGTCGACGCCCAGCATCTATTGTACGTCCAAGATCGCGACGGCGACGAGAACTGGCACATCTACGCGACGAACGCGGCGACGGGCGCGACCCGCGATCTCACCCCTTACGACGGCGTGCATGCCAATTGGATGGGGCAATCCTGGACGCGGCCCGGCACGCTCGCCATCGGCATGAACGACCGCGACGCCGCCTGGCACGATTTTTATCTCGTCGACATCGCCACTGCCGAGCGCACCCTCGCCTTCGAGAACACCGGCCAATACGGCGGGATGACGCTCGATCGCGACTTGAGGCTGAAGCTTCTCGAAAAGCCCGAGCCCGATGGCGGACGCAGCATCTATCGCGTCGCCGATGGCAAGCCCGTGGCGTGGCTGCGCGTCCCCCACACCGACAACCTGACGACCGGCGTGGACGGCTTCACGGCGGACGGGCGCACGCTCTATCTCACCAGCTCGCTCGGCCGCGACAAGGCCGCGCTCTACGCCGTCGATTGGGCGAGCCTCGATCAGCGCCTGCTGGCGGAGCACGACAAGGTCGATATCGGCCGGCTCATGATCCACCCGGTCACCTACGAGGCGGAGGCCTACGAGACGCACCATCTCACCAGCGATTGGCACGCTCTGTCGGATGCGATGGGCGCCGAGCTCGCACACCTCCAAAGCACCTACGATCCCGAGGTCGAGATCGTCAGCCGGACCCGCACCGACGATTTGTGGATCCTGACCGCCGGCCGTCCGGAGAAGCCCGGCCAGTACCATCTCTACGACCGCAAGGCGAAGCGCATCGACTTCCTGTTCGCGAGCCGCCCGGAGCTCGACGGCGAGACGCTCGCCCGGATGCATCCGGTCGTCATTCCCTCCCGCGATGGCCTCGAGCTCGTGTCCTACCTGACGCTGCCCGCCGCCGAAGCCGGGGCGCGGCCCGCAAAGCCGCTGCCGATGGTGCTGAACGTCCACGGCGGGCCCTGGTCGCGCGACGGCTACGCCTACGATCCGGAACACCAATGGCTCGCCGATCGTGGGTATGCGGTGCTTTCGGTGAATTTCCGCGCCTCGACCGGCTTCGGGAAGTCCTTCATTACGGCGGGCGACGGCGAGTGGGCCGGCAAAATGCACGACGACCTGCTCGATGCGGTCGCGTGGGCCGTTCGGGAAGGTATCGCGCACGCTGAGAAGATCGCTATCTTCGGCGGGTCCTATGGGGGCTACGCGACGCTCGTCGGATTAACCTTCACGCCGAACGTCTTCGCCTGCGGGATCGATATCGTCGGGCCGTCCAACTTGGAGACCCTGCTCGCCACCGTCCCGCCCTATTGGGCGGCCTTCTTCGAAACTCTCACGCGCGCCGTCGGCGACCCGCGTACCGAAGCCGGACGTGCGCTTCTCAAGGACCGCTCGCCGCTGCATCGGGCCGACCGTATCGAAAGGCCCCTCCTCATCGCCCAAGGCGCGAACGACCCGCGCGTCAAGCAGGCGGAGGCGGATCAGATCGTCTCGGCGATGCAGGCGAAAGGCCTCCCCGTCACCTATGTCCTCTATCCCGAGGAGGGGCACGGCTTTGCGGTGCCCGAGAACCGCATTTCCTTTTACGCCATCGCCGAAGCCTTTCTCGCCGGGCACCTGGGCGGCCGGGCGGAGCCGATCGGGGAAGCCTTCGTCGGAGCCCGCCTGGAGGTTCCAGAGGGCGCCGGCGGGGTGGCAGGACTGGCCCCCGCGCTCTCGGCCAGAGGTCCTGGCGCTAGCACCTAAGCCAAGATGCCGCTTGCCTTTTTGGCCGCTTCTCGGGAATGTAGACGGACGATAGGGTGGGGATCGCTCGGGGGGCGCGATCCGGGGTTGAGGAATTTGTGATGTTTGGAACGGGTCTCGGGCGCATCCTGCTCGGCGTCGGTATCTTTCTGCTTGGAGCTTTGGCGCTTCTGCTGCTCGACCCTTACGTCTACGGCGACTTCGTGACCGTGGTCGCCTGGGTGATCATGATCATCGGCACGGGCGTCTTCCTGTTCGGCCTCATCCAGCAGTTCGTCGCGACCTACAGCACGGACGATCCGGCGCTTGTACGCCCAACGGCGGCTGCAGGCTCGGTGCCGGGTGTCGGCATGGCCGGCGGCGGAACGCCTCCCGCCAAGCCGTTCGATGCCAACGCCTATGTCCGGGACGTGCTGGGCGCGGCCCGCGCGCACGCCGAGCAGGTCAAGGAAACTGCCAAGGCCGGCAAGCCGGGCCTGGGGCTCGGCAAGCTCCTCGTCGGCATCGCCGTTTTCCTCGCCGGTTTCCTCGGCATGATCCTGCTCGACCCCTACGTGTACGGCGACATCGTCGTCGTCATCACTTGGGCCGTCATGCTCGCGGGCCTCATTCTCTTCCTCTACGGCATCATTCAGCGGGCCATCGTCTCCTTCGACGACACTGCGACCGCGCCCGCCGTCGTGCGGCCGAACCGCTCGAGCGAGCTCGACACCTACATGGTGCGCTCGATGATGGCGATGGCCTCCGCCGATGGTCATCTCGACGAGCGCGAGGTGACGACGATCTCGCGCGCCTACGAGGCGATCACGGGGATGCCTCTGCCGGTCGCCAAGGTCCGCGAGATGGCGGCTGCGATGGGCAATCGCGATACCTCGATCTACGAGGAGCTCGGCCGCATCGAAGGCCGCATGTCGCCGGCAACGAAGGCCATGATCATGAAGGCCACGTATCTCGTGCTCATCGCCGACAATGACGCCGCCGAATCCGAGCAGAACCGGATCGCCGACATCGCCCAGGCTCTGAAGCTTCCCTACGAGCGAGCTATTGCTGCTCTGCGCGAGGTGCACGAGAGCCCGGTTACGCGAGTCATGGGACGCGCCTGAAGGTAACGAAAGTCGGAGGCTGGGCTTGGGCGTTATCGCCCAGCTGAGCTATAAACCGATTGATGCTGGGTCTTCTTGCGCTGCTTGCCTTCCTCGTCGGGTTTTCGGTTCACCGCGGCACGAACTGCTCGGTGGTCGCCGCACGTCAGCTTGCACGCCGCCGGGATCCGACGCGGATGACCTCCTTCATCGCCGGGGCCGCGATCGCGATGGCGCTCGTGATGCCGCTCGTCTGGGCGCATCCGGAGACGTTCAAGGCGGCGTCGAGCTTCACCCTCACCTGGGCCCCCGTCGTCGGCGGCGCCTTCTACGGTCTCGGCGCGCTCGTCAACGGGGCTTGCGCCCTCGGCACGCTCGTACGGATTTCCGAAGGCCGGATCGCCTTCCTCGCGACCTTTCCGGGCATCTGCCTCGGTGGCTATCTCGCCATTCGCTTCAACCTCGCGAGCTTCCGTGGAGAACCAGTGCCCGCCGTCATGGCGACATCCGGCGCGCCGCAGATCGCTGCCGTGATCAGCGCAGCGATCATCGCCGTGGCGGCTCTCCACAAGACGACGAGCAGCCTCGAGCGCGCGCGCTACGGCCTCAAGTCGCTCCTCAAGGCGGCGCGGTGGCGTCCGATCATGAGCATGCTGATCACGGGATCGGCGGCGGGCCTCGCCTTCTCGATTACCGATGCATGGGCGTGGCCTGCCCTCATGCGGCGCGTCGCTCAGGTGGCGGCCGGGGCACCGCCGGACTTTCCGGCGGCGCTCCTGATTGGGCCGGTAGCGTTGCTCGGCGGGGGGTTCGCGGCGTCATGGGTCAGTGGGCGGCTCCGCCTGCGCGTCAGAGGCTATCGGCAAGCGGTCCAATCCTTCGCGGGCGGGATCATCATGGGCCTCTCCGCAGCCCTGATTCCGGGCGGCAACGACGTCATGCTGCTACACGACCTGCCATCGCTCGCCTTGAGCGGCATCGTCGCCTACGCGGCGATGTTCGCCGTGCTGGTTCCGACTCTCGCCCTGATGCGCAAGCTCAAGACCGTGCCGAGCCCCTAGTCGTCACCTCTTCATGTCGACGTGGCCGATCTCGCCCAGGCGCGGCGGCTCGCCGGTCAGCGCAGATTTCACATAGCCGTAGACGTGGACGAACGTGCTCGAGGGTGCGTCCCAGTATTCGGCGACGCTCGGGCTGACGCGCACGAGCGCAATCGAGGGATCGTCCGCGCCGTCCGGGAACCACGCCCGCATCGGCTCGCTCCACAGATCGGCGATCTTGGCGCGATCGCGAACGATCTCCGCATGACCGGCGAGCGACACATAGTTCTGGTCGTTGCCGTCCGAGTAGACGAGCAGCACGCGAGGGTCGCTCTCGATCTCGTCGACCTTGCGCGAGCCGTCGCGCGTCATGAACCAGATTTCGCCGTTGTCGCCGGCTTCACGCGCGACCATCGGCCGGGAATGCATGACGCCGCCGGGACCATGCGTCACCATCTGCGCGAACTCGACCTCCTTGATGATATCCATGACTTTGTCCCGACCGTCGTCGTCGTTGCGGGTCTGCATCTCGAAGCTCCTATGTTTTCGAGAGCGTAACGTCGCGTCGTTTTCGAGGTTCCGAGGCCAGTGGCTCAGCCTACGCGCCAAATAGCAGCGTTTCGGCGACGGCCGCGAGCACGTCGCAGCCCTTGGCGCACTGCTCCGGCGTGGAAAGCTCCTTCGGATTGTGGCTGATGCCACCGATGCTCGGCACGAAGATCATGACGGCCGGCGCGAGCTCTGCGAGGCATTGCGCATCATGACCGGCACCCGAGGGCATCCGGCGATGCGTAAGGCCAAGCCGGTCAGCCTGCCGTTCGACCATGGAAGCCAGCGCGGGATCCATGAGCGCCGGAGGATCGATGCTGACTTGGCGCGTCGTCAACGTGACGCCGCTGCGGACCGAGGCCTCTTTGAAGATCTCGGCACAGCGTTGTTTGAGAGCCAAAATCTCCGAAGCATCGGCGGAACGGATCTCCTGGGTGAGCGTCACGCGTGCGGGCACGATGTTGATCGCCCCCGGCGCCACGGTCAGCGATCCGAAGTTGAGCGTCGTCGCGCCCCGCCGCGCCGCATGGCACGCCGTCATGGCCTCCGCCGCCACCTTGAGGGCGTCGCGCCGCACCTCCATCGGCGTCGTGCCGGAATGATTGGCTTCGCCCTCGAGGACGATCTCGACGATGTCGATGCCGACGATCGCCTCGACGGCCCCGATGTCGAGCCCGGCGGATTCGAGCACCGGCCCCTGCTCGATGTGCAGCTCGAGATAGGCGGCGATCTCAGCTCCGCTCCGCCGGGCCTCGCCGATCCGCGCCGGATCGCAACCGATCGCCTGGAGCGCCTCGGTCAGTTTTAGGCCCGTGCGATTGCGGGCGCCCGCGAGCTCCGCCGCCGTGAGGCTGCCGGTCATGGCGCGGGAGCCGAACGTCAAACCGAACGTCCCCTCCTCGTCGGCGAACGCTACGACCTCGAGCGCCCGCTTCGCTTCAGCTATCCGCGGCGCCATGCGCTTGGCAACCGCCAAGCCCGCCATCACGCCAAGCGCTCCATCGAAGCGGCCCCCAGAAGGGACGGTGTCGATGTGCGAGCCGATGACGACGGCGGGCGCGTCCGCAGGGCCCAGCCGTCCGATGACGTTGCCGGCTTGATCGCGACGCACCGCGAGACCGCGCGCCTGCATCTCGGCCGTCAGCCAGCGGACGGCCTCCTCGTAAATCGGCGAGAAGGCAGGCCGGTCGACCCCGCCATCGGTGCGGCCGCCGAAGCGGCTCAACCGATCGAGCAAGTCCTGGACATCGTGAGCCAAGATCATCTCTTCATGATGGAGTGGTGGGCCCGGCAGGATTCGAACCTGCAACCAGACGGTTATGAGCCGCCAGCTCTAACCATTGAGCTACGGGCCCCACGAGCCCGCTCCTATAGCAGCGCCCGGGCCCGGACGGAATGCAGCCCGCTGCATGAACGGCTTGTCATTGCGGACGGCGGGGCTCAATTTGCACCGTGTTGCCGCAATCGGTTCCTACCTGTCGCCGCATCGACGGACGACCCCACGGAGACCTCATGCTGAAATCGATCCCCCTCGCGATGGCCCTGGTGGCCGGGCTGGCCGTCGCGGCGCCCACCGTCACCCCCGCCGCGGCCCAAGAGACCAAGACAATGCAGCGCACGATCACCATTTCCGCTTCGGGCTCGGTGACCGCGGTGCCGGACCGGGTGTTCATAGCCCTCGGCGTGATGAGCGAGGCCAAGACCGCCCGCGCCGCCCTCGATGCCAACACCGCCGCCATGCGCAAGGTCATCGATACGCTCAAAGCCGAGGGCTTGGAGGATCGGGACGTGCAGACGAGCGATTTCTCGATCGGCCCGCGCTACGAGTACCCGCAGGACGGCAAGCCGCCCAAGCTCGTCGGCTATCAGGTCTCCAATGTCGTCAACATCCGCGTCAGCGAGATCGCCAAGCTCGGCGCGATCCTCGACAAGGCCGTCGGCGAGGGCTCCAACCAGATCAACTCGATCCGTTTCGAGGTCTCGGATGCGGATGTGCGGCTGGATGATGCGCGCAAATCCGCCGTCGCCAATGCCAAGCGGATGGCGGACCTTTATGCGACGGCCGCGGGCGCCAAACTCGGGCAAGTGCTCAAGATCGAGGAGGCGACCTTCAATCCAGGGCCCATTCCGATGATGCGGCAGGCGGCTGCCGCCGAGGCCGCCCCCGTCCCCATCGAGGCCGGCGAGCAGACGCTGCAGGTCAACGTCACGATGACCTATGCGCTGGAATAGTGAATGATGCTGCTCGACTTTGTGCCATTCGGGGACGGCAGATGCTCTTTTGCCGTCCCGATCTTCCGAACTTACGATAAAATTATGCCTAACGCCGGTCCGACGTGTACCGCGTTACCAAAGTGAAAACCTGATTGCGCTACTCCTGAAGGCTTCCCAACCTCCGGGAGCCTCATCGTGCATACTACTTGGTTCCGATTAGCCGACCTCTTGCGCCGCGTCGCCGCCGACCGTTCCGGCGCATATGCGATGGTGTTCGCCCTGTCGCTCATCCCGATTGTCGCCGCCGCCGGTTTGGCGGTCGACTACGGCCGTGCTCAGATGGTTCGGGACGAGTTGCAACATGCGGTCGATGCGGCCGCGCTCGCCACCGCCCGAAAGTCCAACCTCGAGGAAACCGAGCTCAAGGCCTATGCCGAGTCCTTCATAGCCGCCAATTCGACTTTCGATCCTGGCACTGTCGATGTCACCGTGACGAAAACAGATACAGGCATTGCTGTTTCAGCGACGACGAGCACCAAGACCTACCTGCTTCCTGTGCTCGGATACGAAAATGTCGCGCTCTCCGCATCGTCGGGCGTCATGGTCGGCACCGGCGACATCGAGGTCTCCCTCGTTCTCGACGTCACGGGCTCCATGTGCGCGGATGGCGTGGGACCCTGCAATTCCAGCCCGAAGCTCGATGGCCTCAAGCGGGCCGCCCACCAACTCATCGATACCGTCGTCACGGGCGACCAGAGCCAGCGCTCGACGCGGGTGTCGCTCGTTCCCTTCTCGACGCGTGTGCGCGTTGGCCCGGACGGCGGCGGCAGCGCGTTGATGCAAGCCATGACCGGGCTCGATCCGACTTGGACGGGTTGGTACGAGGAATGCACGGACTGGTCGGGCAGCGGCGGCAGCGAGGACGACGGCAATTGGGCCTGCCACGCTTCCGAAACGAAGCACGCCGTCAATTGGAAGATCATGCCGTGCATAACCGACCGATTCTACAACGACCCCGAGAGCTACGGCGCGACCGACGCGGCGCCAGCTGCCGGCACCTGGCTCAACGCCCATGGCGGCGATCGCTTCCCCCTGTCCTATGACAGCGCCGACACGCCGATCACGCTCTACACGGGAACGACACCAGGTGACCCGTCGTATTTCTGGGACTACACGCAAGACGGCTATTGCGCCGACGTTTCCCAGAATAGCCAGCTCCTGCCGCTGACCTCCGAAAAGGACGTGCTCTCCGATCGCATCGACGACCTCGAGGCTTACGGCTCGACGGCAGGCGCGCTCGGCACGGCCGTCGGCTGGTACACACTGTCGCCCAACTGGAACGGCGTGTTCTCAGGTGCGAGCGCGCCGCGCAGCTATGCCGAGCTCGCACCCGACCCCCTGTCCGGAGTACCGCATTTGAAGAAGGCTGTCGTGCTGATGACCGACGGCGTCTTCAACACCTATCGCGGATGGAAGGGAGCGGATCAGCAGACCGTCTCGAATTGGGCGGTCGATGTCTGCGAGAACATGCACGATGCGGGCATCGAGGTGTACACGGTGGGCTTTGCGCTCAACGAGCTGACGGAAGCCGAGCGGACGATCGCCGAGCAGACCCTTCACGACTGCAGCACGGACGCCTCGCACTACTACGACGCGACCACCGTCGACGACCTGACCCAAGCCTTCCAGGCGATCGGATCGCGGCTGTCGGCGCTCCGCATCACGCAGTAAGCGGGCGGAGAAGCTCGCGTCTCTGGCCTTGCCAAGGGACGCGGGCTGACGCACAAGGGCGTGCTCCCCGCATGCCTTTTCGCCCTTTCTCCGGTAGTCATGTCCCTTGACCGCACGCTCTCGCCGCCGAACGGATCGGCGCCCGTCATCCGGGCGGCGCTTCCCGGCGATTGCGACGATGTCGCCTTGATGGCGACCGAGCTTGCGCACGCGACGGCGCCGGGCGTTCATCCCAAGGTGACCGGCGACGCACTGAGAGCGAACTTGTTCGGCCCCGCGCCCCTCCTCCGCCTCGTCGTCGCGGAGCGTCAGGGCGAGCTGTTGGGATATTGCCTCTCGCTTCTCATGTTCTCGACCTGGCATGGCGCGCGTGGTCTCCACGTCATCGATCTCTACGTGCGGCCGGGCCTGCGCGGCGATAAGCTTGGGGAGCGGCTGCTGGCGGCCGCGGCCCGGAGCGCGTGGCGAGAAGGCGCGCGCTTCATCCGCCTCGAGGTCGAGCGCGGCAACGCGAACGCCGAGCGCTTCTATGCCCGGCTCGGCTTCGTCCTCAAGGACAACGAACGTCACTACACCATTGCCCACGAGCCCATGCGCCTTCTGACGGAGCGCGCCGGCCTCACCACCGGAGACTGACCTATGTCCGATCGCAAGCCCGACGCCCGCTCGAACCGCATCGAGGCGCACGATGCCGATGCGCTGGCTGCGGCGCGCAAGCTGCTCGATGCCGCCGGGGACGCGCGCGCGATGGGCGAGCTCGTGAAAGCGGCCGTCGGCCGAAATGCCGAGTTCCGCGGCGAGACCTGTATCAATCTACTCGCACCCGAGGCGCCGACCAGCCCAGGCGTCCGGGCCCTCCTCGGTGCCGAGATCGGCACGCGCGCGGCCGAAGGCCATATCGGACCGGTCAATCGCTGGTTCGCCGGCACCAAGCACATCGACGAGGTCGAAGCGCTGTGCGTCGAGCTCATGAAACAGTACTGGCGCTGCAATTACGCCGACCACCGCATGTGCGCGTCGATGATCGGAAATGCCGTCGTCTACACGGCGCTCTCGAAGCCCGGCGACATCGTCATGACGGCGGCGCAGCCGACCGGCGGGCACTCCTCCAACCGCAATGACGGTCCGGCCGGCGCCATGGGCCGCAAGGTCGTCGACATCCCGATGGACCCGCACGAGCTCGTCGTCGACGTCGACCGGTTCAAGACGGTCGCGGAGGCAGCCAAGCCACCACTTGTGGCACTCGGCCTGTCGATGACACTGTTCCCGCAGCCGGTGCGGGCCATGAAGGACGTGATCGCGGCCTGGGGCGGCAAGTTCTTTTTCGACGCCGCCCATCAGCTCGGCCTCATCGGCGGCGGCCAGTTCCAGGATCCGTTGCGCGAGGGCGCGGACATCATGACGGGCTCGGCCGGTAAGACGTTCTCCGGACCACAGTCGGGCATCATCGTCTGGGACGATCCTGAGATCACGATGCCGGTGACGACGGCCGTGTTCCCGATCTGGGCGGCGACGCATCAGGTCAATCGTGTAGCGGCGCTCGCGCTGGCGACGGCAGAGGCGATCGCCTTCGGCGAGACGTACATGGGACAGATCGTCAAGAACGCGAAGGCGCTCGCCGGCGCGTTGCACGAGCGCGGCATTCCCATGCTCGGCGCGCACAAGGGCTTTACGACCACCCAGCAGGCGATTGCCGACGTCCGCCAATACGGCCGCGGTCTCGCGAACGCCCAGAAGCTCGAGCGTGCCAACATCATCGTCAACAAGAACCTCGTGCCGACCGACAAGCCGGAGGATTGGGATTATCCGGGTGGTCTGCGGATGGGCACCATCGAGGTGACGCGGTTCGGCATGAAGGAAAAGGAGATGACGGCGATCGCCGATCTCATCGCCCGCGTGGTCGTGCGCGGCGAGGCGCCGGAGGGCGTCGCCAAGGAGGCGGTCGCGCTCCGCCGCTCCTTCCCGACGCTGTACTATTGCTTCGAGAACGGCCTGCCGGCAGCCTGAGCACTTAGCGCGGGATGTAGAGCTTCTGCGGCTCGGCGATGCCGGACAGTTTGAAGCTGCCGATCTCGACCGGCATCGGCGCGATGTGGCGGGCGAACGGCTCCGACATGAGCAGCGGCTCGTCGAGGCGCTTGTTGGCTTTCTGGATACGGCTCGTGAGGTTGACGTCGCGGCCGACGACCGTGAAGTCGAGCCGGCTTCCCGAGCCGATGTTGCCGTAGGCGACGGTGCCGTGATGCAGCGAGACACCGACCTTGAGAGCGCGGCCGAGCCGTTTTTCGGCACTCAGTTGAGCGGCCCGTGACAGGCCTGCTTGCGCGGCGGCGAGCGTTGCAGCAGCGGCTTTGGCGGTCGCCGCCTCCTGATCCCGGAAGATCGCGAGGATGCCGTCGCCGACATATTTGAGCACCTCGCCGCCGCGCGCCTCGATCTCGGGCACGAAGCAGTCGAAATAGGCATTGAGAAGCGCGACGCTCTCCTCGTCGTTGAGGCGGGTCGACAGGCTCGTAAAGCCCCGAATGTCGGAGAACATGATCGCAGCCGAGATACGAATGACATCGCTGCGATGCACGTTGCCGGAGAGAACGAGGCGCTTGGGCTCCTCGCCGACGTAGGTCCGGAGCAGATCGTCCATCTGCATGCGCGTGCGGCGAATCTCGAGGGCGACCGCGAGCACCGGCACGACGCGGGCGAGGAAGGCGAGATCGGCTTCCCCGAACCCGCGTGCCTGCCGCGTCGCAAAGGATACCGAGTTTTCGCTACCGTCGGTGAAGGGCACGGGAATGGCGACGTAGCCGGTGAACCCCATGCTCTTGAGGTCGCGCACAACCGGAAACTGCTCGTCGCCGGTCGAACCGAGATCGAGCACGACCCAATCGTTGGTGCGATAGGCGAGCGCGAAGGGGCTGCTGTCGTAGCGCGCTTCCATACCGAGCGGCAGCGTCCGCTCAGTCTGCGCCCGCCCGAGCTGCCACTCTCGCGACATCCGGATGCGCTCGGCGTGCAGCACCTCGAAACCGAGCGTCGCCCGCTCGATGGCGACGCCGCCGGTCCGGATGCGCTCGCACAGCTGATCGAGAAAGCCGCCGAGATCGGCCACGTGCACGCCCTCCTCCACGATCCAATCGCGCACCCGGGAGGCAGCGAGGATGACGTCGGAGGAGGCCGTGAACTTTCTGTGAGGCACGCCCCTAGAGCGCCTTGAGAAGGGCCGGGGCGGCGGAGATGGTGCACTCGCCGGCGTTCTCCTCGACGTTGAGGGCTTTGACGACGCCGTCTTTCACGAGCATCGCATAGCGTTTCGAGCGAACGCCGAGGCCGAAGCCGCCCAGATCGAGCTCCATGCCGATCGCGCGCGCAAACTCCGCGCTGCCGTCGGCCAGGAATGCGATCTTGCCATGGGCGCCGGTATCCTTGGCCCACTGGTCGAGCACGAAGATGTCGTTGACCGAGGTGCAGGCGATGGTGTCGACGCCGGCCTTCTTGAGCTTGTCGCCATCGGCGAGGAAGCTCGGCACGTGCTTGTTGTGGCAGGTCGGCGTATAGGCGCCGGGCACGGCAAAGAGGGCGACGGTCTTGCCCGCGAAGTAGTCCTTGACCGATACCTCCGCCGGCTTGCCGTCCGTCATGATCTTGAACGTGGCGTCAGGTAATTTCTGGCCGACGGTGATGGGCATGGGGGGCTCCGTTGAGGTTGGGTGGGGTTCGAGGCTATCCCTTCTATCGCGCGTCGTCAGAGCCTCCAACCCCGTGACTACCTTGCCCGGCCAAGCCGCTCGACAGGACCCGTCCAATCCCCTATAAGCCGATCCCTCACCAAGAACGGCCCATGCGGCCGTGGTTGCCCAGGTAGCTCAGTTGGTAGAGCATGCGACTGAAAATCGCAGTGTCGGTGGTTCGATTCCGCCCCTGGGCACCATTCTCCTCTTCAAGATGAAGCTCACCTAGAGGTGCGGTCCGTGCCGATCGAACGCTTTGCTGCTCGCTATGTCGCCAACGCCGCCGCCCAGCACGGCCCCTACGATCCGGCCCTTCGTCCCCTGCTCAGCCGCGCTGCCTTTGAAACGGCCCGCGCCGAGATCTCGACCTGGACGGGCTATGCGCCGACACCGCTTGTCGCCTTGCCCGGTCTCGCCAAGGCGCTCGGGATCGCGAGTCTCGACGCCAAGGATGAAGGGCATCGCTTTGGCCTTAAGAGCTTCAAAGCGCTGGGCGGGGCTTATGCCGTGCTCCGCGCGCTCCAGGCCCATGTCGAGGCCGCTCACCTGCCGCGTCCCTCGGCGGCCGAGCTCATCAAGGGCGCGCATCGCGACCGTTTGCAGAAAGTGACCGTCGCCGCCGCAACCGACGGCAATCACGGCCGCTCCGTCGCTTGGGGCGCTGAGATGTTCGGCTGCCGCTCCAAGATCTATCTGCACAGTCATGTGAGCCAGGACCGCGAGGCAGCAATCGCCCGCTACGGCGCCGAGATCGTCCGCGTCCCCGGCAGCTACGACGACAGCGTTCGCCAGTGCGCCGTCGATTGCGAGACAAACGGCTGGGTGCTCGTGGCCGACACGAACTCGGGCGGCGGTCGCACCGAGATCCCGACGCTCGTCGTGCAGGGCTACACGGTGATGGTCGAGGAGATGATCGGTCAGCTCCGTGGCCGCGTGCCGACGCATGTCTTCGTGCAGGGCGGGGTCGGCGGGCTCGCGGCCGCGGTCGCTGGACATCTGTGGGAGACGTTCGGGGCAAAACGCCCGCGAGTCATCGCCGTCGAGCCCGACCGCGCCGATTGCATCTTCCGCTCGATCGCCGCAGGCAAGCCGACGCCCGTTCCAGGAGACGTCGACACCTTCATGGCGTGTCTTGCGGCAGGCGAGGTCTCTCCACTCGCCTGGCCGATCATGCATGCCGCCGTCGACGACGTGGTGACGCTGCCGGATGATGCCGCCCCCGCGGCCATGCGGCTCCTGGCTGATGGCACCGGCGGCGACCAGCCGATCGTCGCCGGCGAATCCGGCTGCGCTGCCATCGCCGGGCTCGTCGCCGTCGCGCTCGATCCGAACTTGCGCCGGACCATCGGCCTCGATCAGACGTCGCGGGTCGCAGCCATCGTCAGCGAGGGCGCGACCGATCCGGCGACCTACACCCGCGTCGTCGGCCGAAGCGCCGAGGATGTCGCTGCCGCAAAGAGGTAGTCCCATGCCGAAGAACCGTGCCCTCGTCCTTGCCTCGCGCCCGACAGCCATGCCGACGCCGGACAATTTTCGTCTGATCGAGCAAGAGGTGAATGCGCCCAGCGAGGGGCAGGTGCTCGTGCGCCACCTCTTCCTGTCGGTCGATCCCTATATGCGCGGCCGCATGAACGCCGGACGCAACTACGCCGAGCCACAGGCACTCGACGCCGTCATGCAAGGCGGCACGGTCGGCGAGGTCGTCGAGTCCCGGAACGCGCGCTTCAAGGCCGGTGATGCCGTGCTCGGCCGCGGCGGCTGGCAACTCTATTCGCTCACCGACGGCGCCGAGCTTACGAAGCTCGCGCGCCGCTCGTTCCCCCTCTCCTACTACCTCGGCGCCGTCGGCATGCCGGGCGTCACCGCGTGGCACGGCCTCAATGACATCATCACGCCGAAGGCGGGCGAGACGATCGTCGTGTCGGCCGCGACCGGGGCGGTCGGCAGCGTCGTCGGCCAGCTCGCGCGCCGCGCCGGTGCGCGCACCGTCGGCATTGCCGGCGGTCCTGAGAAATGCGCTTACGCCGTCGCCGAGCTCGGCTACGCGGCGTGCATCGACCATCGCGCGCCGGACTTCGCCGAGCAGCTCCACGCCGCCGTGCCGAACCGCATCGATGGCTTGTTCGAAAATGTCGGCGGCGTTCCGTTCCAGCAGTGTATCGCTCGCTTGAACGACTTCGCCCGCGTCGCGATCTGCGGCCTCATCGCCTCCTACAATGGCGCGCCGACACCGCTTCCCGATATGCGGGTGATCCTCATCACGCGCGCGCTCATCCAGGGCTTCATCGTCTCTGACGACATGGGCTACTGGCCCAAGGCCCTTAAAGAGCTCAGCGACCTCGCCGACACGGGCGCTTTGAAAGTGCGCGAGACGGTCTCGGAAGGTCTCGAGTCGGCACCAGACGCGTTCATCGGACTGCTCTCGGGCCGCAACTTCGGCAAGCAGATCGTCAAGCTGGCGTGAGGCACCCCATGAGCGCAGAGGCGAGCCGGCTCATCGCGCTTAGTGCTGGCCTTCTCGGCGCCGCGGGCGTCGCGCTCGCGGCCGTCGCATCACATGCTCTGCCTGATCCGGCACTGGCGATGGCCGCGCAAATGCTCGTGCTGCATGCGGCCGCCGCGCTTGCCGTCTCGGCATGGGGCGCTCGTCCCGGCGTGTCACGCGCATGGACCATTGCCGGGACGCTCTTGCTGCTCGGCGCGACCCTGTTTGCGGGCGATATCGCGTTGCGCGCCTTCACGGGAAACAGACTGTTTCCGATGGCGGCACCAATCGGGGGCTCAACCATGATCGCAGGCTGGCTCGCCGTTGCGGTCGCGGCGGCTCTAGAGACGCGCAGCCGCAGTTAGCGCCGGCTTCCGCACGGTGCTCGTTGCGTATGACGTGAGCTGAGCGCAATGTCTCGCCCGAAACGACGGTTCGAGGCCGGGGACCATGACCGACAGTCTACCCGACGCGCTCAAAATACGCCTTGTCGAGGCCGCGCACGCCGCAACGTCCGATCGCCCCCCGGATCGGCGCGACTGGCTTGTGCTCGCAGCAACGGCGATCGCGGCACCTGTCGTGATTCTGCTTGTCGGCTGGGGCTTATCGTGACGGCAGGCTTGCCCGATGCGAGCTGGCCGCTGCTTCCCTCCGAGCGGGGCTGGTCGGGAGCTCGCCTGCTGATCGTTCTGACCGTCACGGCGGCCGCGCCCTGGTTCTTCATCATCGGTGGGGCGATCGGGTTGTATCTCGACCTGCCGATGGGGACAGCCGCCATGCTTGCCGGCGGCCTGATCGGCATGGGGATCGTGACGCTGGCCGTCGTGCCGATGGCGACGCGATACGGCATCGACTCTGTCGCGGGCGCGGTGCCGCAATTCGGCACCCGAGGTGTCGTGCTCGTCATCATCCCGCAGTACCTGTCTATACTCGGCTGGAACGCGACCCTGCTCGTCTTCTTCGGGGACAACATCGCCAAGCTCGCCGAGCTTGCGGGCCTCCGCACCGCGACGGGAGCCGCCATCGTCCCGATCGCGACCGCGCTTGCTTGCGTCCTCTGCTATCCGGTGCTGCGCTTCGGTGCCGCTGGCATCGAGCGGGTCTGCCGGTCGCTCGTGCTTCTCATTGCCGGTGTCGGCGTGTGGCTGATCTGGCTGCTCGTCGGCGAGCACAGCGAAGCCATCGCCAAGGCGAAGCCGATCCTCGCTTCGCCCGATCTCTGGTGGAACTATGCCGTGGGCATCGAGATCTCCATCGCGACCAGTCTCTCGTGGTGGGCCTATCTCGGCGCCATCGTGCGCCACACCGACCGCCCCTCGCGCGCCATCCTGCCCTCGATGCTGGGCTTGGGCCTGACGCTGCCGCTCCTCAGCATCATCGGGCTCGCCTCGCAGCTCGCGCTAGGGACGACGGATGCGTCGGGCTGGCTTGCGACCTTCGGCGGACCGGCCTACGGCGCGATCGCATTGACCCTGGTCGCGCTCTCCAACTTCGGCACCGTGCTCGCCGGCGCCTATGCGGCGGCGCTTGGGTTGAAGCAGGTGCCTGGCGTCGGGCGCATCGGCTGGAATGCGTTGATCTTGGCGAGCCTCATTCCCCTCCTGATCCTCAGCACCACGTTTGCCGATGCCGTCAAAGCCCACTTCACGACCTTCCTCGCCTTCATCGGTCTCGCCTTCGGCCCGATCTGCGGCGTCCAAATCGCCGACTATCTGCTGTTGCGGCGGCAGCGCTTGTCGCTGACGGGGATCTATGATCGGGGGTCAGGCACGCCCTACCATTTCTGGCACGGGCTCAATCCGGCGGCCGCTTTGGCGCTCGCGGCGGGCTGCGGCGCCTATCTGGCGATCCTGAACCCGCTGACCTTCGCCACGGCACCCATGTTCGTTTGGACCACCGCGAGCCTGCCTGCCGTCGCCGTCGCAGGCCTCGTCCACGCATCGCTGACATGGCTCCTCGTCCGGCCGGCCGGGCTCGGCGACTATCCCGGCCCCGATCGACCTAAAGCTTGATCTGCAAGCTCTTCCAGAACCCGTCCAGCAGCGCCTGATCGACGTCGCGATTGTCGTCGGACAGCTGGGTGATGATGACGAGCCCCTTGCCCGTCGTGCCCAACGTGTACGCCTCGACGTGGGTCTTGTCGCTGCCGCTGACGACCTCGCCCTTGAGGCCTTTGATCTTGCGTCCTGAGACGTCTCGCTCGGTCGCCACTTTCGTGAGCTTGCCGCCCGCCGCAACCGGCTCCTCGGTGATGGTCGTCAGCATCAGCTCCAACAGCGAGGTCGGATCGAGCCCGGTATATTCTTGGACGATGATCACCGTCCCGTTGGCCGAGGCGAGCAGGTGCTGGGTGATGTCCTTGTCGAGCGTCGTCGAGGACACCGTCAGGTCGCCCCGGTGGGTGAAGCTCAACATGGCCCCGTGGAAGGTGACCTGCTCGGCACGCTTCAGGCTCACCTTCATCTTCTGCCCGCTCGTGCCGGTCACCTCGATGCTCTCTCCCAGATCGATGCCGACCTCCTGGCCGTCGATCGAGAGCACGAAGTTCTTGGTCCCCTCGTCTGCCGCAGCCGCCGCCGCGCCGAGGATCAGGCCGGCCAGAACGATCACTCTCAGGGTCGCTTGCATGTGGTGGGGTCCTCCGGGAACGGAGGCAACAGTGCGGGTAAGTCCGAAGGATGGCAACCGAAAGGGGCAAGAATGGTTGCGCCGCAAGGTCCGAGCCAGTATCAGGGGACGGGCCCCGAAGGCATTCTTAAGCAGGCGCTGCAAACCCTTATGTCAGATCCGGCCAAACTCCTGAAGCTCATCGCCCTGGACAAGGACGATCTCGACATCATCTCGGCCCATACCCAGGACGCCGTGGCCAAGGTCGGCGATCTGGCCTATTTGCCCAAGGAGAAGCGGTTCGTCGCGCTGCTGCACCGCTTCGACTGGGAGAAGGCTCTCGGGAACGGCACGGTGCGCTCGAACGAGCGGCGGCAAACGGCACTGCGCTTCGAGCGGGTTTCGAAGGCGCGCGTGCACGGCATCCGCCTCGAGGCCAAGCGCGACGTGCTCGAGCTTCTCGCCATCCAGTTCGAAGGCGGCGAGGCGCCGGCCGGCCAAGTGACGCTCGTATTCGCCGGTGGGGCTGCGATCCAGCTCGAGGTCGAATGCATCGAGGCGGAGCTCAAGGACCTGGGCCCCACCTGGCGGACCCGCAAGCAGCCCACACATCCGGCCGACGATGCGTCGAGCCGGAATTGACCCTCCGCGATGAGCGACGAGGCACCCCCCCTTTCAGCGGCGCGTCTGATCGACATCAAGATCGATGACGCCTCGCTCGGCCGCGGCAGCGTCGACATCGAGCACGAGCGCGAGGTTGCGATCTACGATCTGCTCGAGGCGAACAGCTTCATGCTCGAAGGTCGCGACGGCGGGCCCTACACGCTGCATCTGTCGATGGCCGAGGATCGTCTCGTCTTCAGCGTCGGCACCGAGGAGCAGCCGGGGATCGCGACTCATCTTCTGTCGCTGTCGCCGTTCCGGCGCATCGTCAAGGACTACTTCTTCATCTGCGAATCCTACTTCCAGGCCATCAAGACCGCCCCCGTCAGCCGCATCGAGGCCATCGACATGGGCCGCCGCGGACTGCACGACGAAGGCAGCAAGCTCCTGCAGGAGCGCCTCAAGGGCAAGATCGCCGTCGATTTCGCCACTGCACGACGGCTGTTTACGCTCATCTGCGCGCTGCATTGGAAGGGCTGACGCCCGGTGGCACGCAAGGGGGACTAGGCATGGCGGAGGGGGAGGCGCAGGAGCTGCCAGGCGCCGTGCTCTTCGCCTGCACCATGAACGCCATTCGCTCGCCCATGGCCGCGGCCATTCTCGCACACCTGGCCGGGCATCGCGTCTATGTCACCTCGGCTGGCGTCCGGGCAGGAGAGCCCGATCCCTTCATCGCGGAAGTCATGGAGGAGATCGGCATCGACGTCAGCACGCATACGCCGCTAGCCATTCGCGATCTGAACGACACATCCTTCGACGTCATCGTCTCGCTGTCGCCGGAAGCCCATCACCAGGCGCTCGAGCTGACCCGCACCATGGCGGTCGAGGTCGAGTACTGGCCGACCATCGACCCGAGCCTGACGCAAGGCTCGCGCGCCCAGGTGCTCGACGCCTATCGCGCGCTCCGCGACCAGCTTTTTCAGCGCATCCGCCGCCGCTTCGGTTTGGCCGGCGGCCCGAGCGTGTGACGGAATGGCCCGTGACAATAGGCGAAATCGTCATGGCGCGGCTTGATTTTGCGGAGCCGGCCGCCCATTCTCCGGCCCGGTTCCACCTGTGAGGGTTCATGGCGAAAGAAGAGCTTCTTGAGTTTCCGGGCGTCGTCTCCGAGCTGCTGCCCAACGCGACCTTTCGCGTCAAGCTCGAGAACGGGCACGAGATCATTGCCCACACAGCGGGCAAGATGCGCAAGAACCGTATCCGCGTGCTCGTCGGCGACAAGGTTCAGGTCGAGATGACCCCGTATGACCTTACCAAAGGACGGATCACCTACCGCTTCAAATAGGCCGTTCGGGAGGCTCGCCTCATTGAGGCAGCGGCGTGCCCGGACGAAGCCTGTCGGCCGCCGTGCGGCCTTGAAGCCCAAGCTCGTGCTCGCCAGTGCGAGCCCGCGGCGGCTTGCATTGCTGGCTCAGGTCGGCATCGAGCCCGATGCCATGCGCCCCGCCTCGATCGACGAGACGCCGGAGAAGGGCGAGAGGCCCGACGCCTACGCCAAGCGCGTCGCCCGCGAGAAGGCCGAGACCGCCAAGAAGCAGATCGAGAATCACCCCGAGCTCGCGGATGCCTTCATCCTGGCTGCCGACACTGTCGTCGCCTATGGGCGGCGCATTCTGGTCAAGCCGCAGTTCGTCGAGGAGGCGGTCGCCATGCTGCGGCTGCTCTCGGGCCGACAGCACAAGGTGCATACCGCCGTGCACATCATTCTGCCCGACGGCACGGTGCGGAAGAAACTGGTCACCACGCGCGTGCGTTTCAAGCACCTGTCGCGCGAGGAGATCGATGCGTATGTCGCCTCGCGCGAGTGGCGCGGCAAGGCCGGCGGCTATGCCATCCAGGGCGTCGCCGCATCGTTCGTGCAGAAGATCACCGGCTCGTACACGAATGTCGTCGGCCTGCCCTTGTTCGAGACGGTGAGCCTGCTCGCCGACCAAGGCATGCCGATCTATTTCAACTGGCTGAAGCTCGGCGATGGCGAAGCAGACTGACATCTCGGATCGCCCGGCCAACCCGACACCGGCCAAACGCGGAGGGACGTGCCCGATCTGCTCGGCACCCGCCGCAGAGGGCGTTTGGCCCTTCTGCTCGAAGCGCTGCGCCGATGTCGATCTCGCCCGCTGGCTCGGCGGCGCCTACGTAATCCCGGTCGCCGAGGACGACGACGAGGATGGCGAGGACGCGAGCGTACCCGGCACCGGACCGCCCGAGATCGCCGGCTGATTGCCCTACTCGGCCTTGCGCTTGACCTCTGCGTGTCCCTTGTCGCTGACGAGGGTCAGGACGAGCGTTTGCCCCCTGATGGCGGCCATCTCCTGCCCTTTGAGCTTGACCTCGAACCGGGCCCTGCCCTCGCCGAGGTCCTCGGGTGCGCTCGGGATCGGCAAATAGGCCCCATCCGAAGATTCGACGAAGAGAGCGCGCTCCTTGGCCGACGGATCGAATCGCGCCTCGACAGAGAGCAGATCCCCCTCCCCCTTGGCCGTCGCCGTCACTTTCTCGATGGACGGGAGCGCACCGTCCGGGAGCGCCCGTGGCACGGCTGCGAGCGCGTCTTCCAGCCCCTTGGCGACGCCAGGGTCGGCGCTGGCGGCTGGCTTCAGGGCGAGTGCCAGCTCCGCTTCCGCTGGCACGCAGATCTCCCGGCAGATGCCGTAGAACGCGCCGAGCTTGAGCTCGGGCGTGGCGCCGGCCTCAGCTGTGATCTCGATCGGAAACACGACGCGATGCTTGTAGCCGGCGGAGACTCCTTCAGGGTCCTCGTAGCGGCTCGGCGCGGGATAGCGGAGCTGAGCCTTGGCGATGCCGGTCGATTGATCCCAATCGAACGTCGGCGGAATGCCACCCGAGTCGCCCGGCGACCGCCAATAGGTCTTCCAGCCGTCGTCGAGCGTAATCTCGATGCCGGCTACGAGCTGCGCCTTGCCGTCCTCGTCCTTGAGCTCGGCACCGATCAGCCGAATGCTCGAGCCGTTGTGCTTGACCCAGTCGCTGGCCACAGTCCACGTCGCGTCGGCCAGGGCCGGCCGTGCCGGCGCTAGTATGGCGAGCATCATGGCGACAACCCCGGCCCCGGCCGATCTGACAATGTTGGACAGTGAGGCCATCGGCATCCGCTCCCGTTCTTGACGTCACGCAATGTTGTCGAACGCCAACGGCCGCGTGAAGTCAATCCTCGGTGAGCCGCATCGGCTTCAAGAAACAGACTCGGGCTTCACAGCGCCCCGATCATGCGGTTAGTCTCACCCCATGCCCACAAAACGTTTAGCCAAGGTCGCCGACAGCCCGTATCTCGATGGGCAGCTGCTGATCGCCATGCCGACGATGACCGACAAGCGCTTCCATCGCTCTGTCATCTTCATGTGTGCGCATTCGAGCGACGGCGCCATGGGCCTGATCATCAATCAGCGTGCCAAGAATATCGGCTTCGCCGACCTCCTGGGCCAGCTCGATATCCTGCCCGAGCAAACCGACGAGACGACCGAAGAGCGACTCGACAGAATGGTCGTGCATGTGGGCGGCCCGGTCGATGGCGGCCGTGGCTTCGTGCTGCATTCGTCCGACTACTTCGTGAAGGACTCGACGCTCAGCATCGGCAAGCACATGTGCCTGACCGCGACGATGGACATTCTGCGCGCCATCGCCACCGGCAAGGGGCCGAAGCAGGCGATCCTGGCGCTCGGCTACTCGGGATGGGCCGCAGGCCAGCTCGAGGGAGAGATCCAAGCCAACGGCTGGCTGCATGTGGCGTCCGATCCCGAGATCGTGTTCGATCTCGACTTGGATCAGAAGTACGAGCAGGCGTTGCTCAAGATCGGTGTGCACCCGTCGCATCTCGTGAGCGATTCGGGCCACGCCTGAGCGGCGCGCCTCACGCCGCGACGCGCTCAGCTCTTGTCCTTGTTCGCGGACGCCGTGCGCGGCAGGGCACCGTCGCTCGGGGGCTCGCCGCCGCCGACCGCCGTGTCCCGGAAGATGCTGCGGATCCGTTGCTCGAGCTCCGGATCGAGCGAGGGCAAAGCCTCGGACAATGCCGCGGCGAGCGGTGTCGACGGCGGACCAGCGGCGGGGATCGATGGCCGTCTCAGCTCCGCCAAGCCGGGTGGGAGATCGGTCGGCGCACCGGACGGACCGGGCGGTCCATCGGCCCGCCGATCGAGGTTCGCGCCCGGCGGCCGGCTCGTCGGCGGCACGCCCGCGCCAGGCTGCGGCTGAGGCGCGCGGCCGGTCGGCATCGAGCTTGGCTGAACGGGCATGCGGGGGGGCAGTCCGCCGGAGTCCCCCGGCGGCACGACGCGCATCGACGGCGGCCCATTGGGGACTGGCCGCATCGGCTGCGGCGGCGCGCCGTTGGGCATGGTGCGCATCGCGCCCTGCGGCGGTGCGCCGTGTCCTCGCGTCGGCTCGGATGCGCGCGGAGACGACGCCGGTGTCTTCACAGGCTCCGTCAGCACGACCTCCTCCGCCTCGTCCTCGCGGCGGCTGATGACGGTGCCGAGCATGCGGCCGATCAGACCGCCACGGCCGCCGCGCTGCTCGTCGGCGCGCATGGCCTTCAACACCTCGGAGACTTGCTTCTCGGTCAGCGGCTCGCTCAGGAGAAAGCCCTGCCCGAGCTCGCAGCCGATCGACTTCAGGAAGGCCAAATCGTCCTCGGTCTCGACGCCTTCGGCTATGATGGTGCGGCCGAGACCGTGTGCGAGGCTGACGATCGAGCGGATGACGACCGCAGCCTCGCCGCCGGATTTCAGATCTTGCAGGAACGAGCGGTCGATCTTGATCGTGTCGAAGCTGAATCGTGAGAGATAGGAAAGTGCGGAGTATCCCGTACCGAAGTCGTCGATGGCGATGCTGGCGCCGGCCTTTTGCAACCATTCGAGCAGCTCGGCCGCCTGCTCCGGATTTTCCATGACGAGCTGCTCGGTGACCTCGAGCTTCAGCGTGCCACGCGGCACCGACTCTCGCCCGAGCAGATTGCGCAGCTCTTGCACGAAGTCTGGACTGAACAGCTCGCGGCTCGAGATGTTGACGCTGACGAACAGCGGCTCCTCGGGGCGCGGCAACTCCTTCTGCCAGCGCGCGGCCTCGCGCACCGCGCGGTCGAGCACGGAGCGCCCGAGCTCGACGCCGAGCCCAGCCTCCTGGGCGACGGCGAGGAAGTCGAGAGGCTTGAGCTCGCCCATCCGGGGATGCTGCCAGCGCATCAGTGCCTCGAAACCGACCAGCTCCTGGTTCACGAGGCGGAAGATCGGCTGATAAAGGAGCGCGATCTGCCGCCGCTCGATGGCGCGCCTGAGCTCGCTCTCGAGCACGACGCGCTGGGTGGGCGCGGGTCTGCTGCCCGGCTTGTAGGCTTCCACGCGATCGGCGCCGGCGCGCTTGGCGGTATACATCGCCTGCTCCGCCTGACGCAGCAGCTCCTCGGCGTCGAGCACTGCTTCGCCGGCGAACGTCGCGTGCCCGATCGAGCCCGTCAGCACGATGTCCTTGCCCTGGAATTTGATCGGCGCGCGTAGCGATCGTCGCACGCGCTCGGCGAGCATCGAGATCTCCTGCGCCGGCTTGTCGGTCGAGACGAGCATGACGAACTGATCGCCACCGAGCCGCGCGAGCGTATCCTGCGGCTCAAGATGCCGCTGCAGCCGCCGCGCCAGCGTCTTGAGCAAACTGTCGCCGGCGATGATGCCGTAGTCGTTGTTGACGTTCTTGAAGCGGTCGATGTCGATGAAGACGACGGTGGGCTTCGGGCCGTTCTCCGTCCGTGCCCGGATGAGCCCCATGCCGAGCCGGTCGAGGAACAGCTGCCGGTTGGGAAGCCCCGTCAGATAGTCGTGCACGGCATCGTGGACGAGGTTCTGGTGCGCGCGCTTGGCGGCGGTGATGTCGCGCATGAGACCGATGCAGCGCAGCGAGCGTTGATCGACCTGGACGATGCTCTCGGCGCGAAGCTCGAACCAGCGGTCGCTGCCGTCCGGCCGGCGCATGCGGAATTCGGTCTGCAGGTGGCCGCCGTTGCGCTCCTGGATCGACTGCAGCATGAGCTTGAAGCGCTCGCGGTCGCCGGTGTTGAGATGCGCCAGCCAATCGTCCGTCCGGCAGGAGAGCTGCCCGGGCGAGAGGCCGAGAACCTCCTCGACGAGCGGCGAGGTCGCAATCTCGTCGCGCCGCGAGTTCCACTCCCAGGTCGCCGCACCCGCGGCATCGACGGCCATCGCGCGCATCTGCGGGTCGCCGCCCGGCGCCGCGTAGGCGTGATCGGGCATGCGGAAGGCATACTGAGTGGCTGCATAGCTCAACATCAACACGATGAGCACGAGCCCGCCGACGAGGGCGGCGACCGCCAAATCGTTGTTGAGCTTGCCGTTGATCGCCAGTGCCGCGCCGAGCAGCCAGACCAGAAACAGAATCCAGGCCGGGGCAAGGCTCAGGCCACGATCGTTGAAGCGCAGCGTCTGGAACAGGACGAGCAGCGAGCCGATGGCGCCGAACACCACGAACGAGCCGCGTGCGAACGTCGCCGCGAGCTTGGGGTCGAGGGCTGCCCCGAGCACCAAGCCGATCTGAGCAAGCAACCAGAGCCCGAAGAATGCGCGGAACCAGCCGGGCCAACTCCCGAGCCTCAAGAACGTATAGAGGAAGGCGACCAAGCTCGCGATGATCGACGCCTCCGCCGCCGCTCGGTAGAGCGCGTTGTCCTCCGGCGAGAGTTGGAACAGTTTGTGCCAGAAGCCGAAGTCGATGCAGAGGTAGGCGAGCACCGACCAGGCCACCATCGCCGTGACGGGAAAGATCAGCCGGTGATTGACGGCGTAGATCGCCGTCATGAACAGAGCCACGACGACCGTGATGCCGAGCATGATGCCGTTGAACAGCGTGCGGTCGCGGAGCCGCTTCTCGTAGACGCTCGACTTCCACAGGTAGAGCTGCGGAATGTCGTCGGACGCGAGCTCGACGACATAGGTGACCGTCTCGCCGGGCTCGAGGGTGATGCGGAAGAGGTCGACCTGATCGTTGGGCACCTGCTCCGGCACGAAGCCGAGCGAGGGCGTCACGGTCGTGACGCGGGCCTGGTCGAGATCCGGCAACACCAACCCGGAGCCGACGAGCGTATAGCGCTCGGCCGTCAGCCAGCGCTCGATTGCCCGGTCCGAGGGATTGCGCAAGGCAAAGACCAGCCATCCGGGATTGGTGCCCGGCGTCTGCGCCTTGACCTCCATGCGGCCGGCAACATCGTTCGGCCCCGGCGCCGTCTCGACCTGCAGCCGGTCGCCGCGGCCCTCGTAGAAGTCACCCTGATTGGTGATGTCGATACGGTCCTGATCGGGACCGATGACGATGGGCTCAAGCGCCCAGGCGGAACTGGGCGCGAGGAGCGCGAGCGCCAGACAGGCAAAGAGCGCGGCCGCGCGCCAGCCGAGGACAATACGTCCCCAGAGCCCATTGCCTGGACGCCTCGCCTGCACGTGCCTCAATCCCCCAGCGGCCAGGGCCGCAACCGTCAGCGCCGCAGATCCTCTGCGAGCGCCGCATACAGATAATGGTCCTGCCAGACCCCGTTGATGCGCAAGTAGCGCCGCGCCAAACCTTCGCGCTCGAAGCCACACTTCTCGAGCACGCGGATCGACGACTGGTTCGACGGCAGGCAGGCTGCCTCGATTCGATGTAGCCACAGGGTTCCGAATACGAACGGCAGAACTGTGTCCACAGCCTCGGACATGTAGCCGCGATTGTGGAAAGGTAGCCCCATCCAGTAGCCGAGTGTCACCGCGAGCGTAACACCGCGGCGGATGTTGGAAAGCGACAAGCCGCCCACGAGCCGCTGATCCTCGCGACGGAAGACGAAGAAGGCATAGCCCGTCTCGTCCCTGAGATCGCGTTGGTAGTGCCGCAGCCGCCGGCGGAAGGCGCTGCGGGTCAGCTCGTCCCTCGACCAGGCGGGCTCCCAGGGGACGAGGCGATCCCGGCTCAATGCCCTGAGCTCGGCCCACGGTACGTAGTCGCCCGAGATGGGCGTGCGCAGGACCAGGCGGCGGCTCTCCAAAACCGGCCCTGTCTCCTGGCCAACCGACCTCAAGAACGCCATCTACAGCCTCCTACGCCATGCCGTGCTTGTGGAAGAGGTTCGCCATCTCCGCACCGCCGCGCTTAGCGCCCGGTCCGACCTCGGCCCAGGTCGGTGCCCCGGCGAGGCTCGACTGCGCCCGATCGCGAACCGCGGCCACGGTGACGGCCTCGATCCGCTCGGTCATCTCGGCGAGGCCGATGGGCCGGCCGAAGGCGAGCATCTGCCGCGCGATCTGGTCGGCGCGCGCCCCCGAGCTTTCGAGCGCCATCAGCAGCCCGGCCTTAAGCTGCGCCTTGACGCGGCGGAGCTCGGCTTCGGTCGGGCCCTTCGTGGCGATGTCCGAGAGCTCCCTCACCATGATATCCCTGAGCTCGCCGACTTGCTCGGGTCCGGTGGACGCGTGGATGCCGAGGAGCCCCGCATCAGCGAAACCGCTGGCGAAGGCATAGATGCTGTAGCAGAGCCCGCGCGTTTCGCGCGCCTCCTGAAACAGTCTCGACGAGGCGCCGCCACCGAGGACACCGGCGAGGATCTGGGTCGTGATGAAGTCGGGCTCGAGATAGGACGGCGCCGGCAGCCCGAGCACCACATGTGTCTGCTCGAAAGCGCCGTCATAGCTGCCGATCCCCCCTCTATAGGCCGCCGCGACGGGATCCGGCCTTGTGCCGGGATTGAGACCACCGAATTGGGCTTCAGCGTGGCGAACGAGGTCGTCGTGCTCGATCGCACCCGCGCCCGTCAGCACGAGGCTCGACGGACGGTAGTGGGTTGCCAAGTGGTGGCGCAGCGCCTCGCTCGAGATCGCCGCGACGCTCTTCTCGGTGCCGAGGATCGCGCGTCCGAGGGGCTGATCGGGGAAGGCCGTCTCCTCGAACAGATCGAGTACGATGTCCTCGGGCTGATCGTGGGCCGCGCGGATTTCCTGCGTGATGACGTCCTTCTCCACCGCGAGGTCGGCGGCGGTGAACAGCGGATTGAGCAGGATGTCGGCCAGCACGTCGAGGGCGAGCGGCGCATCGCCTTTCAGCATGCGCGCGTAGTAGGCCGTCACCTCGACGCCGGTCGCGGCATTGGTCTCGCCGCCGGCCGCCTCGATCTCTTCCGCGATCGCCTGAGCGGTGCGGCGGGCCGTGCCTTTGAACGCCATGTGCTCGAGGAGATGCGAGATCCCGTGCTCCGCCGGCGTTCGCTCGTGGCGCGATCCCGACGCCACATAGATGCCGAGCGACAGCGTCTCCAGATGCGGCATCGGATCCGTCATCACGGTGAGGCCGTTGCCGAGGCGCGTGACCTCGACCGTCATGCTGGGTCCCGCCCGGCGCGCGAGCGCTCGCTGACGAAAGCGGCGATCTTGGCCACGTCGTTGGGCAGAACCTTGTACCGCTCCTCGGCTTTGAGAACTTGGACCAAACGCTCAGGGGCGTCCGGCGCCCGGCCGAGCGCGGCTTTGACGGCGTCGGGAAATTTGGCCGGATGCGCGGTGGCGAGCGCGACGATCGGAGAGTGGATGTTCTCAGCGAGGCTCTCGGCGACGCCGATGCCGACCGCCGTATGCGGGTCGAGCACCTCGCCGGTCGCCCGGTAGGTCCCGGTCATGACGCGGGCCGTGCCTGCCTCGTCCAACCGGCCGGCATCGATCTCGCGCCGCAAGCCCGAAAGCTCCGCCGCCGTCAGCTCGAACCCACCCGACTGCGCGAGCGACCGCATCTGCCCGCGCACGCGATCGGCACTACGGCCGGCGAGATCGAACAGCAGGCGCTCGAAGTTGCTCGCGACCTGGATATCCATGCTCGGGCTCTGCGTCGGCACCATCGCCTTGGGCTCATAGCGGCCGGTCTCGTGCGTTCGCGCCAGAATATCGTTGGTGTTGGTCGCGACGATCAGCCGGTCGATCGGCAGACCCATGCGCTTGGCGACATAGCCCGCATAGACGTCGCCGAAGTTGCCCGTCGGCACGGCGAAGCTCACGGGGCGGGACGGCGCGCCCAACGCTACCGCCGCCGTCACGTAGTAGACCGCCTGCGCGACGATGCGGCCCCAGTTGATCGAGTTGACGCCCGAGAGATTGAGCCGGTCGCTGAGCGCATGATCGGAGAACAGCGCCTTGACAATCGCCTGGCAGTCGTCGAACGATCCCTCGAGCGCGATGTTGTGCACGCTCGCGTCGAGCACGGTCGTCATCTGCCGGCGCTGCACCTCGCTCGTCCGGCCCTTGGGATGCAGGATGAAGATGTCGACGTTGTCGAGGCCGCGGAAGGCTTCGATGGCGGCACTTCCGGTGTCGCCCGAGGTCGCCCCGACGATCGTGACCCGCTTGCCGCTCCGCTTGAGCGCCCGCTGCATCAGGCGCGACAGCACCTGCATGGCCACGTCCTTGAAGGCGAAGGTCGGACCATGGAAGAGCTCGAGCAGGAACAGACCTGGCTTCACCTGCACGAGCGGCGCGACGGCGGCATGCCGGAAGGTTGCATAGGCTTCTCGAGTGATACGCGCGAGCTCGTCGCGGCCGATCCAATCGGCCATGAACGGGTGCAGCACATAGGCGGCGACCTCCGCGTAGGGTCGTCCCGCCAGCGCCCGCAGCTCCGCGTGATCGAGCCGGGGCCAGACGGCCGGCACATAGAGCCCGCCGTCACGGGCGAGCCCAGCCAGCAGCACGCCCTCGAAATCGAGCTCGGGCGCTTCCCCGCGTGTGCTCACATAGCGCAACGGCATGCTCCTGTCGGGATCGAAAAATCGCCCTCACCGTAGGGCCGCTGCCGGTCTCGGGCAAGCCGACCGGCGATCAGATTTGCCGGCGTCGTGAGGCGATGAACAGCCCTGTCATGACGACCAATGTGACGGCCAAGCCGTACCAGGTCAGGGCGTACTCGAGATGACGGTTCGGGATCTCGAGGCGGGTCGTTCCCCCTTGTGGATCGCTCGACGCGCCGGTGCGGTCGAGATCGAGGAAGAACGGCACGAGCTTACCACCGTCGGTGAGGCCGGCGAGCCCTGTGCGGTCGGCCATGCCCTTAAGGTCTCGCGTGAGCCAGGGCCTCGTCGCACCGGGGTGGGGAGCCGCCCCTGAGAACCACGTGAGCGCTTCACTGGCCCGGACCAGACCCGTGACGGTGACCTCGCCCGCTGGCCGGCTGTAGCTCTGTCCCTCGGCCGGCAGGCGCGTATCGGCAATGAAGCCGCGGTTGACGATGAGGACGTCGCCTGTAGCTGTGCGGAGCGGGGTGTAGACGTGATAGCCGGCTCCGGCATCACCGGCGATGAAATAGAAGTTGTCCTGCCCTTCGAAGCGTCCTTGCGCACGGACGTGGAGATACTCGACATCGCCCGTTTCCTGCCACTGCCGCACGGCCGCCGCGAGATCGATAGGCGAAGCTTTCGTCCGCGCCTCGATCCGGGCGATCAGGCCCTCCTTCCAGTGGAGCCGCTGAAGCTGCCAGGTCCCGAGCCCGACGAGCATCACACAGCCGATCGCGGCGGCGAGAAGGACACCCCATATGGGCTTCCGCGTTGTGTCGACCTCGGTAGCCTCTGTCACGACAGCCGGCCTTCGCGCGCCTGACGATGGTACTGCAGCGAGATCATCAGCGACTTGAGCGGCCGCAGCGCGCCGAGCGCGAGTAGAAAGGTCAGCGGAATCCACAACAGCATGTGCACCCACAGGGGCGGCGCGTAGAGCACCTCGACGGCGAGCGCGCCGCCGACGACGATGAAGCCGACCAGCAGGATGATGAACACGGCCGGACCGTCACCTGAATCGGCGAAGGCGTAGTCGAGCCCGCAATGCTCGCACCGCGGACGGACCTTCAAATAGCCCTGGAACAGCTTGCCTTGGCCGCACCGCGGACAGCGTCCGCCAAAACTCGACCCACCTGCCGTCGCGCCCGTCCACTCCGACATGTTTTCCACGCTCCTCAAATGCAAAGCGGCGGCTGAGCTTCTCGCCCGCCGCCGCTCGCGTATTCGTCGTTCGACGTTAGTGGACGGCTGCGGCGGCCTCGCCACCCGAGCCTGCACCCCAGACGTAGATGCAGGCGAACAGGAACAGCCAGACGACGTCGACGAAGTGCCAATACCAAGCGGCGGCCTCGAAGCCGAAGTGCTGCTTGGGCGTGAAGTCGCCTCCGAGTGCCCGGAACAAGCAGACGAGCAAGAACAACGTGCCGATGATCACATGCGCGCCGTGGAAACCCGTCGCCATGAAGAACGTCGAGCCGTAGATGTGGCCGGCGAACGTGAACCCGGCATGGGCATACTCGACGGCCTGCAGCGTCGTGAAGGTGAGCCCGAGCAGGACGGTGAGAACGAGGCCCCAGATCAGGCCCGAGCGGTTATTCTCGAGGAGCGAATGGTGGGCCCAGGTGACGGTGGCACCCGACGTCAACAGGATCAGCGTGTTGACGAGCGGCAGACCCCACGGATCGAAGGTGTGGCTGAAGTTCGCCGACGGCACGGGCGGCCAGACGCCGCCGGTCAATGTCGTGCGGTCGACCATGTCGACCTGACCGGTGAACAGGGCGGCGTCGAAGTAACCCCAGAACCAGGCGACGAAGAACATCACCTCGGAGGCGATGAACAGCAGCATGCCGTAGCGGAAGTGAAGCTGCACGACGGGCGTATGGTCACCCTTGTGAGCTTCGCGAATGACATCGCGCCACCACAGGAACATGGTCAGCAGGACGCCAAGCAGGCCAGCATAGAAGAGATACGGCCCAGACAGGACGAGGTTGCCGATGGCGACACCACCGGCCGCGGTCTTCATCCAGGCGATCGCCCCGACCGCCATGGCGAAGGCGGACAGCGACCCCGTCAACGGCCAGGGGCTCGGATCGACGAGATGATAATCGTGATATTTTGCGTGCGCCTCGGCCATGTCCGGTCTCCGTTCAGAGGCGTGGCCCCCCTCGGGCAACACCTCGGTCCCCTTCTGACTAAGACCCTCCGGGCGCCGCAGGCGCCTCGGACGGGTAGAATGTGTAGGAAAGCGTGATCTCGTTGATATCGGCCCCGCCCGGCTCGTCAAGCAGTGCGGGGTCGACGAAGAAGCTCACCGGCATCTCGACGGTTTCACCGGCTTTCAGCGTCTGCTGGTCGAAGCAGAAGCACTGCACCTTGCTGAAGTAGCCGCCGGCGATCTCGGGCGTCACGTTGAACGTGGCGACGCCGGAGAGCGGCGTGCTCGCCGTGTTCGTCGCCCGGAAAAAGGCGAGCGTATTCTCACCGAGCTTCACGTCGATCGTCTTCTTTTCAGGCTGGAATTGCCAGCTGAGCCCGTTGGCGACATTGGCGTCGAAGCGGATCGTCACGACGCGGTCGGAGACGCTCGTCGATCCGGCTTTCGCCCGTTGCACGGTGCCGGCGTAGCCGGTGACCTGGCACATCAGCCGGTAGAGCGGCACGGCGGCGAACGCGAGGCCCAACATGCCGGCCGCCACGAGCGACAGCACGAGGCCGACGCGGGCGTGGCGCCGCGTCAACGTCTCTGTGTGCGTCGTGCCGTCCATATGTTTCAGCCTTGCATCCGTCACGGCGTTCCGCCGAGGCGAACGATCGTCATGACGTAGAACAGAACGACGAGACCGAGTAGTCCGAGCGCGATGGCAATCGAGCGCCGGCGTTGTTGCCGCTTGATCGCCTTCTCGTGCTCCTCGCGCTCGGTGTCCGCTGCCATCCCGTCACCAGAGCCGCGACACGACGTGCTCTGCGAGCAGCGTGGCGAAGATCACGAACAGGTACAGGATCGAGAACGTGAACAGCCGCTTCGCGCGCTGGTCGCTGCCCTCCGCATCGGCGCGCCGCCAAACATCGTAGGCGAGCCACAGCAGCCGTGCTCCAGCCACCGCCGCAACCGCGAGATAGGCGAGGCCGCCCAAGCCTGTGAGATAGGGCGCGAGCGTCGCCGCCACGAGGGCGAAACTATAGATGAGGATCTGACGCCGCGTCGCCGCGAACCCGGCAACGACGGGCAGCATGGGCACGCCGACGCGCTCATAATCTCTGCAGCGGTAGAGCGCCAACGCCCAGAAATGCGGCGGCGTCCACATGAAGATGATCAGGAACAGCAGAAAGGAGTCCAAGCTGACGCTGCCGGTGACGGCGGCCCAGCCGATCATCGGCGGGAAGGCGCCAGCGGCGCCGCCGATGACGATGTTCTGCGGTGTCCGGCGCTTGAGCCACATCGTGTAGATAAAGAGGTAGAACCCGATCGTCGCCGCGAGCATGCCAGCAGGCACCCAGCCAACGGCCAGGCCGAGGGTCATCACCGAAAACAGAGACAGGAAGCCGCCGAACGCCAGGGCCTCGTCGGCGGAGATCCGTCCCCTCGGCACGGGGCGGGCCGCCGTCCGCTGCATCCGCGCGTCGATGTCGGCGTCGTACCACATGTTGAGGGCGCCGGACGCCCCCGCTCCGACCGTGATCGACAACAGGGCCACGAAGGCGAGCACCGGATGAATATGTCCCGGTGCCGCCACCATGCCGGTCAATGCTGTGAAGACGACCAGAGCCATCACGCGCGGCTTCAACAGAGCGAAGAAGTCGCTCGCATCCGATAGACCGGCCTGCGCGGCGGCACGTCGATCGATATCGGCCCTGACGTCGGTCATCGGAACGCGTACCCCTGTGCCTCAGCTGATCCGCGGCAGCTTCTCGAAGGAATGGAAAGCGGGCGGCGACGGCAGGGTCCATTCGAGTGTCGTCGCACCGACGCCCCACGGATTGTCCCCGGCCTTCTGCTTGCGGGCGAACGCCATGGCGATGCAGAGGAGGAATACGGCCACGCCGACGACCGAAATGTAGGAGCCGATAGATGAGACATAGTTCCAGCCGGCGTAGGCATCCGGGTAGTCCGCATAGCGGCGCGGCATGCCGGCGAGGCCGAGGAAGTGCTGCGGGAAGAACGTCAGGTTCGCACCGATGAACATCAGCCAGAAGTGCAGGTTCGCGAGCGCGTGCGAGTAGGTGTAGCCCGACATTTTCGGGAACCAGTAGTAGAAGCCGGCGAAGATCGCGAACACCGCGCCGAGCGACAGCACGTAGTGGAAGTGGGCCACGACGTAGTAGGTGTCGTGCACCGCGCGGTCCATACCGGCGTTGGCGAGCACGACGCCGGTGACGCCACCGACCGTGAACAGGAAGATAAAGCCGATCGCCCAAATCATCGGCGGCTTGAACTCGATCGAGCCACCCCACATCGTCGCGATCCAGGAGAAGATCTTCACGCCCGTCGGCACCGCGATGACCATCGTCGCGGCGACGAAGTAGGCTTGGGCATTTACCGACATACCCGATGTGTACATGTGATGGGCCCAGACGATGAACCCGACGCCACCGATGGCCACCATCGCGTAGGCCATGCCGAGATAGCCGAACACCGGCTTCTTGGAGAAGGTCGAGATGATGTGGCTGATCATGCCGAAGCCGGGCAGGATCAGAATGTACACTTCGGGATGGCCGAAGAACCAGAACAGATGCTGGTAGAGCAGCGGGTCGCCGCCGCCGGCCGGATCGAAGAAGGTGGTGCCGAAGTTGCGGTCCGTCAGCAGCATGGTGATGGCGCCGGCGAGCACGGGCAGCGACAGGAGCAGCAGGAACGCCGTCACCAGCACCGACCAGACGAACAGCGGCATCTTGTGCAGGGTCATGCCCGGCGCGCGCATGTTGAAGATCGTCGTAATGAAGTTGATGGCGCCGAGGATCGACGAGGCGCCGGCGATGTGAAGCGAGAGGATGGCGAAATCGACGGCCGGTCCCGGATGGCCGGAGGTCGAGAGCGGAGCATACACCGTCCAACCGGCGCCGACACCGTTAGCTCCCGCCGGGCCTTCGACGAACATCGACAGCACGAGGAGGCCCAGCGAGGCCGGAAGCAGCCAGAAGGAGATGTTGTTCATGCGCGGGAAGGCCATGTCCGGCGCGCCGATCATCAACGGTACGAACCAGTTGCCGAACCCGCCGATCATCGCCGGCATCACCATGAAGAACACCATGATGAGACCATGGCCGGTGACGAAGACGTTGAAGATGTGCGGGTCGGAGAACACCTGCATGCCCGGCTCCTGCAGCTCCATGCGCATCATGATGGAGAGGAAGCCGCCAATCAGCCCCGCGAACACCGCGAAGAACAAGTACATCGTGCCGATGTCCTTGTGATTGGTCGAGTAGAGCCACCGCGTCAGCCCATAGGGCGTGTGGTGACTGTCGTCGGCATGCGCGTGCGTCGCCATTGTCCGTTACCTCAGCTGCTGCCGGCTGTGCCGGCCTCAAATCGAGTTCCCCGCCGCGCGTCCGCGGCTGTTGCGATCGTCCTATTCGGCCGACGCCACTTTGCCCGTGGCCAGATCGGCGGCAGCCGCGCTCTTGATGAGCGCGCGCGCCTTGTCGTCGACGTCACCGCCGCCGGCTTTGCGCAGCGCCACCCATTGGTCGAACACGGCCTTGTCGACCACGCGAACCGCGATCGGCATGAAGGCATGGTCCTTGCCGCAGAGCTCCGAGCACTGGCCGTAATAGACGCCCTTCTCACGCGCCTTGAACCAGGTCGACGTCACCCGGCCGGGCACCGCGTCGACCTTCGAGCCGAACGATTGCACGGTCCAGTTGTGGATCACGTCCTTGGAGGTCAGGATGACGTGGACCACGGCATTGACGGGAACGACCACCTCGTTGTCGACGGCGAGCAAGCGGGGCAGCAATTCGCCGCCCGCCTTCCGTTTCTCGATATCCGCATCGCTCAACATGAAGCTGTCGAACGCGACGCCCTCCTGATCGGCATACTCGTAGGACCAGAACCACTGATTGCCCACGGCTTTGACCGTCAGATCGGGCTTGGGCAGATCATACTGGGCGTAGAGCAGACGGAACGAGGGGATCGCCACGAAGACCAGGATCAGGATCGGCGCCACCGTCCAGATCACCTCGATCAGCGTGTTGTGATGGGTATGCGAGGGCGTCGGATTGGCGCGGCTGTTGAAGCGCAGCATCACGTAGATGAGCAGCCCGAGGACGAGCAACGTGATCGCGGTTATGAGCAGGAACAGGCCATTGTGGAAGCTATGGATCTGATCGGCGATGTCGGTCGCGGCCGGCTGCAGCCCGATCTCGTAGTCCGTGGCCATGCCGGTCGCCGCGAGCGCCGCGCTCGGCGCAAGCGTCAATCCGAGGGTCACCGCCGTCGCGGACCACGCCGCGCCACTCACTGCCCGCCACGTCGCCTTCGCCAGCTGTCTTCCCGTCATCGTCTCTCTTTGCCCCAATGCGGCACTGTCCTCAGCGAGGCAAAGGCCCCCGGACGGCCCTTTTTCGCCGATTCGTATGCCATGTTAGCATAGTTGATGGATAGACCTGGGCGCGCCCCATTCGCCCGCATTCCGGCTACGCTCGCTCACGGCGGAGATCGTCAAGCCGCGGAGGGAACACCAAGGCCGGGCGCGTCACAAGGCTTGACCCCTGCGGCAAAACTTCGCGAGACGTCATGAGCAGGCGGCCGTGTCCGTCATGCACAGCTCCCTATTCTCGCCCTATTGCTCGCCGAGCACATTGAGGCTTCTGTCGTCCATCCGATTTGAGCCTATGAGGTCTGCGAGCATGACATGCGATTGGGGGGGCTTGCGTCCCTGGCTGAGGCTTGCAGCCTTGCTCGGTGTATTGGGCTTGTGCGGCGCAACGGGGCCCGCCCTCGCCGGGGACGACGCGACCGCCGCCCAGGACCCATCGGCCGTCAAGGCCCAGCACGGCGATTGGCAGCTCGTGTGCAAGCGCCCCGAGGGCGCCAAGAGCGATCTGTGTGCGCTCGTGCAGGATGTGACGTCGGAAAGCAATCCCAACATCGGCCTGTCGGTCCAGTTCCAGAAGAGCGCCGAGGGCGAGAAGGTGCTGCGCGTGTTCGCGCCGTTGGGTGTGCTACTGCCGCCGGGTCTCGGGCTTCAGATCGACGACGACAAGGTCGGTCATGCCCCGTTCGTGCGCTGCCAGGTCGTCGGATGCGTGGCGCAGGTGACGCTCGACAAGGATCTGATCGCCAAGTTCAAGGCAGGTAAGACCGCGTGGTTCATCGTCTTCCAGACGAAGGAAGCCGGAATCGGGATCCCGGTCTCGCTCGATGGGTTCCCCAAGGCGATCGACAGCCTGCCCTGAGACCGGCCCCGGGCTGGTCGCGAGCGGCGTCGAGGCCGCTCGCCCGACAGCTTCAGAACGTGATCTCGATCCTGAAGCCGCGGAACAGCGAGCAGCTCTGGATGGCTTTGCGGCGCTGCTGCTGGATCTCCTGGCGGATCGCGGGTTTCGCGCGCATGCAGAAATCATAGTGCTCGCGGCTGTTGGTGCTCCACATGTCCCGATCGCGATTGCCGCAATTCTTGTCCTGATTGACGCGCGCGAGCTTCACGGCATTGTCCGCATAGCGCTCGCAGTCGGCATTGCGCGCGCTGTTGTCGGCGATGCAGCTCTCGAGGTCGCTCTGACGCTTGTCCTCCTGCTTGCGGGCGGCGCGCTCGCCTTCCTGCATGCAGAACGCAATGTGGTCGTCCTTGTACTTGCTCCAGGCGATGCCGCGCAGCCCGCAGCGCTCGTTCTCGTTGAGTGACGCCTGCTCGACGGCCGTCTCGGCATATTGACCGCACGCCTTGCGCAGCGATGCCTGCCGGCGGCATTCGGCGAGCTCGTCGTCGCGTTTGAAGCTTTCGTCCTCACGATCCTTGGCGGAGGCGTCGAGGCACCAGACATAGTGGCGGGCCTTGGAGCTGGTCCAGGAGCGGGACTCGGCGAACTCGCACTGCGCATCGACCGCTTTCTGGTATTGCTCGACTGCTCCGTCGGCATAGGCGACGCACGCCTCCTCCTCCTTGCCCGCGCGCTCGAAACACGTGGCGAGCTGGCGCTGGCGGGCCGCGAATTCCGTCTCGGGCACGCGCTGCGGCGCCGCTTCGCACTGGCGGCGTTGCGCGGCAGCGTCATCCAGCCAGCGATTGTTCTTTCCCGCCTCGAAGCCGCAATTGCCGGCGTCGCCCGCGCGGATCATGACGGAGGCCATGCGCGCATAGTGATCGCACAGCGGCGACTTCGACCGGCTCGCCCGCTGTTGACAGCGCAGCACCTCGGCTGAGCGCAGCTCGCCCTCGGCGACCGCCTCGCTGCGCTCCACGCGCATGCACCACGTATAGTGGGTGCGATAGTCGGCCGACCACCGCGGTCCCGTCAGGCGGCAATCCTGGGAAAGATTGGCGTCGTTGGCATCGACAGCCTGGCTCGCATAGTCGGCGCAGAACGCCTGCCTGCTGTCGGCGGACGGCTTGTCGCTCTTGATGCCGGAGACGCAGCACTTGTTCTCGACGGCGATGCCGGTCTCGTACTTGAGACGGCATTGCTCGACGGACTTGATGTAGGTCCACGCCTTGCAGCGCGGATCACGGCCGCACGCCTCGGCGCACGCGGCTGGTCCACGCGAGCCCGGAATCTTGAAGCTGTCGTAGTCCCCGCGCTGGATCATGACATCCTGCTGCATGTCGGCCTGCGCCAGCGCCGGCGGACTTACGAGCCCGAAGGCCGACAGCAGCACGGCCAGTCCCATCCACAGCCTCATCTGGCGTCCTCCCTCCCTGACCCGGGTCCGACCGGGCTGCAGGCCTCACGCTCGATTTCGACGGCGCGACAGGCCACGCATGTGCCTCAGAACTTGAGAATGAACTTCAGGCCCTTGCGGCGCTCGGTCTCGCAGCCCTCGAGCTGCTCTTTGCGACGTTGGACCCAGCGCTCGCGCTCCCCCTTGGGCGCTTTCCGGCACCACTCGTAGTGGTCGTCGGCATTGGCATGCCAGAACAGACCCGAGAAGCTGCCGCCGCAGCGCATCTGTTGAGCCCGGCGGAACTGCGTCACGCTGAGCGACGCATAGGCGTCGCAGTCGCGGTCGGCTTGGCCGCCGCCCCGCGCAAGGCAGCCAGCGAGCTTCGTCTCGCGCCGGAACAGGAAGTCCCAGCGCAGCGAGCGATCGGCGGCGGCACAGACTTTCACGTACTTCGCCTCGTCCGAATGCCAGGCGGCGGCATTGAAACCGCATTTGTTGTCGGCCTGGGTCTTGGCCTGCACGAGCGCGAGCTTGGCGACCGTGTCGCATTCGAGCTTTTCGGAGCGGCTCGCGAGCTTGCGGCAATCGTCGAGCGCCTCGGAGCGTTGCTCGGCTTCCCGTGTGCGCTTATCGGGCGAGATGTCGAGGCAGCGGTTGAACACGTCGCTGAAGCTCGCCGACCAGAGGGGCCCGCGGTAGCCGCAACGGTTTGAGAGATTGGCGTTGTTGTCGTTCAAGGCACCGACCGCGTAGTCCGAGCACAACACGTCGTCCGCGCGCCGGTCCTTGGGCTTCTCGCGCTTGACGTCCGAGACGCAGCACGTGTTGTCGAACTTCGGCGCCTCGGAGTGCTTCAAGCGGCATTGTCCGAGGTTGGTCAAGAAGGTCCAGGCCTTGCATCGTGCGTCGTCGTTGCACGCGCGTTCACAGGCCTTGTAGTCGTTCCCGCCGGTCTGGAAGATTTCGTAGTCCGACCCGAGCCGGATCTGCCCCTCCTCGACCGCCGAGGCCGGCAGAGGCGTCATGGCGATGAAGACCGCGAGCGCCCACCCGGCGACGCAGCGTGCGAGTTTCGTGAGGCTCAACATCTCATCCCCTCGTCCCGGCGCAGACGCCGTACCCCTTCGTCGAGGCCGCATCAGACATCAAAGATTATGGCATTGCAACACGATCGGCGGCGCGTGACGCGATCCTGCGATCATCGGCCTCGCACTCATACGACGTGTGCGGCATTCTACTTGCTCTCGATACGGGAAAGTGATTATCTCCGATTTGAGCGCTTCTGTTTTGTATCCGTGTCGAGGGCGCTGCGATGGGTCTCTACGATATCGTTTCCGCCGCGCAGGGCGGACGGTGCTTTTACAATTTCGGACGGCGCCTGCAGATCGACGAGACGCGCGCCGCTGAAACCGTATTCCACCTCATGCGGGCCTTGCGGCCCTCGCTCGAGAGCTGGCTCGCGCGTCCGGGCGGCGGCTTTCTGCTGCTCGAGAGCTTGAGCCGCGATGGGTTCAACCGCCTCCTCGGCGCGACGGCGAGCTTCACCGACAGCCGGATGCGCGATCGCGGCTATCGCCTCGTTTCCGAATGGATTGCCTCGGCCCCCCTCAGCATCGCCGCGCTCGACAAGGCGGCCGCCGCGAGCGGTCTTCCGCGCGAGACGCTCATGCGCGCGCTGCCGTGGATCGCGGCGCTGATGATGGGAGCCCTCGGCCGGGCGGCCGATAAGCCGATGCGCCGGATCCTTGCGCGTCACCGCGGCGATCGCTTCGCCGAGCACGTGGCAGAACCGTTCGCGCCGCTGCTCAAGGAGCTGAACGAGCCGCAAAAGCCGTCCGGCGGCCTGACGCGGACTCTCGATGGGCTGGTCGGCCGGCTCACAGGCAGCGGCCACGCGGCACGGGCCTGAGACCCGCTCAGAACCTGTTCGTGCGGAATACCTGCCGGACATCGCCGGCCCAGTCGCCGTCGTAGTGGGCGAGCAGCCGCCCGGCATCCGTGAGGCCGCTCTCGGCGATCGTGCGAAGGCCTGCGAGGTAGGCGCTCTCGTCGGCTGCGGCGCCTGACGCCCGCGCCCGCCGGCGCAATCCATCCTCCGCGATCGCAACGACCTTGCGGGCGATATCCTGGACCGAGCCCTTGCGGAACGGAGTCGCGAGCGCCGTGCGCGGAACCGCATCGCGCAACGCCTGCCGCTCCTCGGCCGTCCAATCCTTGACGAGGTCCCAAGCCGCGTCGAGCGCGCTCTGGTCGTACAGCAGACCGACCCACACCGCCGGCACCTCGACGATCCGGTCGCGGCCACCCGCGTCGGCGCCCCGCATCTCGAGGAAGCGCTTCAGGCGGACCTCCGGGAAAGCCGTCGAGATGTGATCGGCCCAGTCGGCCATGTCCGGCAGCTCGCCGGGCAGCGCCGGCAGCTTGCCCTTCAGGAAGTCGCGGAACGACTGGCCGGAGGCATCGACATAGCCACCATTGCGGAACACGAAGTACATCGGCACGTCGAGCACGTAGTCGACGTAGCGCTCGAAACCCATGCCCGGCTCGAAGGCGAACGGCAGCATGCCGGTGCGGCCGGGATCGGTGTCGCGCCAGATCTCGCTGCGGAAGGTTTGAAAGCCGTTCGGCCTGCCCTCGGTGAACGGCGAGTTGGCGCAGAGCGCGGCGACGACCGGCTGCAGGGCCAAGCCGACCCGCAGCTTCTTCACCATGTCCGCCTCGCTCGAGAAGTCGAGGTTCACCTGGACGGTCGAGGAGCGGTACATCATGTCGAGGCCGAGCTTGCCGACCTTGGGCATGTAGGCCGTCATGATCTTGTAGCGGCCTTTCGGCATCACCGGCGTCTCGGCGCGACTCCAGATCGGCGAGAAACCGAGGCCGAGGAAGCCGACGCCAAGCTCGGCTCCGACCACCTTCACCTGCTCGATATGGCGATCGATCTCGGCGGCCGTCTCGTGCAGCGTGTAGAGCGGGGCGCCGGAGAGCTCGAGCTGTCCGCCCGGCTCGAGCGACACGGTGCCCTGGTCGATGCCGGGCGGCGATCCCAGCGCAATGATGTTGTCGCCCTCCATGACCGCCACGTGGCCATAGCGCTTGATCAAGCCTTCGAGAATGGCGCGAATGCCCTTCGGGCCCGTGTAGGGCAGCGGGGCGAGCGTCGCGACATCGAAGCCGAACTTCTCGTGCTCAGTGCCGATGCGCCATTGCGCGGCCGGCTTCGAGCCCGCTTCGAAATAGCCGACGAGCTCCTCGCGGGACGAGATGGGCGGGCTCTTGGGTCCGTCCTGGCGGGTCGACATGGCACCTCTTCATGCTTTTGCAAGCCCTTATGTCCGGCCCGGCCGCGCAACTCAAGGGGCATCGCCGATAAGCTCAACGCCAGTCGCCGAGGACGGCGTTGACAAGGGTGAGCACGGCCACCGCCGCCGTATCGGCCCGCATGATGCGCGGCCCGAGCGAAATCGGGGTGACGAAGGGCAGGCCGAGGAGCCGCTTGCGCTCGTCGGGCGAGAACCCGCCCTCCGGGCCGACGAGCACGGCGAGCGGGCCTGGCGTCAGCGCTGACAGCGCCGTGATCGGACTTGTCTGGGCGGCGGCCTCATCCGCGAAAACGAGGCGGCGGCCGGGTTCCCAGCCACCGAGCACGGCATCCAAGCCGGCCGGCTCCAGGATATCCGGCACCCACAGCACGCCGCACTGCTCGGCCGCCTCGATGGCATTCGCCCGCATCCGCTCGAGGTTGATGCGTTCGACCTGGGTGTGCTCGGTGGTGACCGGACGCAGCCGGCGGACGCCGAGCTCGGTTGCCTTCTGCACCATGTAGTCGAGGCGGGACCGCTTCAGTGGCGCGAACAGATAGTCGATGTCCGGTCCCTGCGCTTGTGCCCGAGCGAGCTCGACAGCCTCGACACGGCAGCGCCGCTTGCCGGCCTCCGCGATCCGCGCCCGGTACTCGCCGTCCCGGCCATTGAACACGAGAAGGTCGTCCCCGCTCCCTAAGCGCATCACCTTGAGGAGATAGCCCGCCTGCTCCTCGGCCACGTCGAAGCCACCGCCAACCTTAAGCGGCGCCTCGACGTACAGCCGGATCAGATCTCGTGCCACGCGCGTTTACCCAGATTGACGTTGCCGAGCACTCTTGAACGGGAGGGGCGACGCGGGCAAGAGTCCCGGCATCGATTGATTGGGTGGAGGCCATGGCTCACACGTCCGGCACCGTCGCCGATGCGCCGCGCGGCAACTGGGTCGACCGCTATGCGCCGTCGAGCCTCCGGCCCTACTTGCAGCTCGCCCGCGCCGACCGGCCGATCGGCGGCTGGCTCCTCATGTGGCCCTGTTGGTGGTCGGCAGCGCTGGCTGCGATCCATACGGGACAGCCCTATCCGAACCTTTGGCACCTAGGGCTGTTTCTGATCGGCGCCCACGTCATGCGCGGCGCCGGCTGCGTGTGGAACGACTTTCTCGACCGCAAGATCGACGCCGAGGTGGAGCGGACACGGTCCCGTCCCCTCCCCTCGGGCCGGGTTTCGGCGAAGGCCGCGCTCGGCTTCATGGTGGCGCTGGCGTTGACCGGACTTGTCGTCCTGCTGCAATTCAACGCCTTCTCGATCGGCCTCGGCATCGCCTCGCTCGGCGTCGTCGCCGTCTATCCCTTGATGAAGCGGATCACGAGCTGGCCTCAGGCGGTGCTGGGGTTGGCCTTCGGATGGGGCGCGCTCATGGGCTGGGCCGCCGCTTTTGGCCGGCTCGATCTGCCGGCCCTCCTCCTCTATGCGGGCACCATCCTCTGGATCATCGGCTACGACACCATCTACGCCCACCAGGACAAGGAGGACGACGCGCTCATCGGCATGCGCTCGACGGCCCTCAGGTTCGGCGCGCAAACAAAGCCGTGGCTGATCGGGCTCTACGGCGGGGCTTGGCTGCTGCAGACTCTGGCCGGCGGCACGGCCGGAGCCGGCCCCGTGTTTCTCACCGGAATGCTCCTGGCGCTCGCGCATTTGGCCTGGCAGATCGCGACGCTCGACACGGAGAACGGGAGCAATTGCCTCGCCCGGTTCCGGTCGAACCACGGCTACGGGGCGCTGCTCTTTGCGGCGATCCTCACCGACAGTCTGTGGCAGCAGCTCTAAGACAGTGCGATCGGGGCCGCTCCGGTTGGCTCCGGAGCAGGTCCCCGCTGACGCCTGTCTGCCGACTCTCGAGGAGCCGACCGTCTTGGAGTTGCCGATGATAGACAAACTCCGTTGGCCCATGCTTAAGACAGCGGTTAACGAGCCCCGAAGGCCCGTATCGATCCGGTCAGGACGAGAACACTTTCAGCCAGGGAGCGGGCGAGATGGCGAGCCGGGCGAAGCCCAAAGCAAGACAGCATCTCCACCTCGTGTTCGGCGGCGAGTTGTCGAGCCTCGCCGGCGTCCAGTTCCGCGATGTGGAGGGGCTCGACATCGTCGGCATCTACGGCTCGCGGGCGGAGGCCGAGGCCGCGTGGAAGGGCTCGGCCCAACGTACCGTCGACAATGCTCTGATGCGCTACTTCATCGTCGACCTGCACGAGCTCATCGATCCCCTCGCCCCGGGCTTGACGTCGCGGCGCAAGGGCGCTTGAGACCGGCTAGGGTCGGACCGTCAAACCGGGCGCTGATTCGATGCGGCGGGCCCATGCGAGAGATTGCACCTTGGCCGAGACGCCGATCCAAAGCCCCACGGGCACCATCCCCAAGCTCGACGAGCGCAGCTGGTCGCTGTTGAAGCGCACCTGGCGCGACTGGGTGCGCGGGCAATGGAAAGAGCTGGTCGTCTCCTCGCTCCTGACCGCCGTCATCGCCGCCTCGTCGGGTGCCTATCCCCTCATCATCAAGTTCGCGTTCAACTCGCTCGGACCGGGCAAGCTCGATCTGCTGTGGGTCATCGTGGTGGCCATCGTCGCCGTCACCTTCATCCGCAGCCTGTTCTCGTTTCTGCAGACCGTGATCTCGAGCCGGACCGTCTACAGCATGACGGTGGGCATGCAGAAGGCGATCTACGCGCATCTGCTGCGGGCCGACTTTGCCCGGCTCGCGCGCGAGACCCCCGGCCATCTGGTCTCGCGGTTGACGAACGACATCGGTGCCATTCAGACTGCGGCGCTGGCCCTCCTCAACACCTCTTTTCGCGACGTGCTGTCGGTCGCAGCCGTCGTCGGCACCATGCTGTGGCTCGACTGGCAGCTCGCCCTCATCGTGCTGTGCGTCTATCCCGTCGCCGCCTGGCCGATCATGCGCATCGGCCAGAAGCTCCGCCGCGTTGCCAAACGCACGCAATCGGAGCTCGGCGGCATGACCTCGAGCCTCACCGAGAGCCTGTCGAGCGTCCGCCTCATCAAGAGCTTCCGCTTGGAAGGCTACGCTGCCAAGCGCACGAACCAGAGCTTTGACGAGGTGTTCCGGCTGCGGATGAAGGCGGTCAGGAGCCGCGCCGCGATGGATCCGCTGCTCGAGGTCCTCGGCGGGCTTGCGATTGCGGGTGTGCTGGCGCTCGCCGGCTACCGCATCGCGTCCGGCATCTCGACGGTCGGCGACTTCATGGGGTTCCTCACGGCCCTCGCCCTCGCCGCCCAGCCCATGCGCGCCTTCGGCAATCTGAATGCGAAGCTGCAGGAGGGCCTCGCCGCCGTGCAGCGCGTGTTCGAGCTCTTGGACGAGAAGCCGGCGATCGTCGACGTGCCAGGTGCCCAGCCGCTCAAGATCGGGCGCGGCGAGATCCGGTTCGACGACGTCACCTTCGCGTACGAAGATGATGAGCCTGCCGTCCGCGACGTGACGCTCGATGTCGCTGGCGGCACGACGGTCGCCCTCGTCGGCCGGTCCGGCGCTGGCAAGACCACCGTCCTCAATCTCGTGCCGCGCTTCTTCGAGCCGCAGCGCGGCCGCATCCTGATCGACGGGCAGGACATTCGCGGCGTCACCATCGCGAGCCTGCGCGACTCCATCTCGATCGTCAGCCAGGACATCACGCTCTTCAACGACACGGTGCGCGCCAACATCCTGCTCGGACGGCTCGGCGCGAGCGAAACCGAGGTGATTGCCGCCGCCGAGGCCGCCGCCGCGCTCGACTTCATCGGCGAGCTGCCGAACGGGTTCGACACGATCATCGGCGACCGCGGCATGCGCCTCTCGGGCGGCCAGCGTCAGCGCATCGCGCTCGCGAGGGCGATCCTCAAGGACGCCCCGATCCTGTTGCTCGACGAGGCGACGAGCGCGCTCGACACGCAATCGGAGCGCCTCGTGCAGGAGGCGCTGGCGCGCTTCTCGAAGGATCGCACGACGCTCGTCATCGCCCACCGCCTCTCGACCATCCAGGACGCCGACATGATCTGCGTCATGGAGGACGGCCGCATCGTCGAGACCGGTCCGCACGCCGCCCTCGTCGCCCGCGACGGCGTGTACGCGCAGCTGAGCCGGCTGCAGGTGCTGACGGCGGCGGGGTGAGGGCGGTGGACTGCTCAACCCCTCATCCGGCCTTCGGCCACCTTCTCCCCAAAGGAGAAGGCCGGCTCTAACGAGAGAAATGCTCGACGCACGATCGTTCTCTCCCCTCTTTCGGCCCTCTCCTTTTGGGGAGAGGGTGCCGACAGGCGGGAGAGGGGTGGAGCGAGGCACAGACCCCTCATCAGGATCGAATGGCCAAAGGGCCCAACAGTACGAAATCACCTACCAAATCGAATCCCTTATCAGTGGCGTCGTCGAGCAGTGCAGGCCGCCGCCGTTGAGTTGTACGGCCTCATACGGCATCGGCAGCACCTCGACGCCGGCCTTGACGATCGCATCCATCGTCCGGTTCGACCCGCCGCCCGACATGATGAGGCGGCCGGGGCGCACGGCGAGGCTGTTGATGATCCAGCTACTGTCCGCCGGTGTGATCTCGATCGTGCGAACCCTCAGCGCCTTGAGCTTCTCGAGGAACCAGAACGGCAGCTGGCTCGGATCGACGATGGCGAGGTCGCGATCAATCATCAGGAACGCGCCGTCGATGTGGATCTGATAGCCCGTCATGTCGACGACCAGAAGCTCCACATCCTGCTTCTCCAGCACCTCGCGGACCTGCTGGATGCCCTCGTCGTTGCAACGGATCGAGCGGCACACGACGGCTGTCCTCTGGTTGATCCAGGCAAAGCCGCCGCCTTCGAGCATCGCCGTGCCGTTGAGAGTGCGCAGGATCGGCATGCCGATCTTGGCGAGCGTGCGGGTGATGTTGAGCTCCTCGCCGCGGCGGGCGCGGGGTGCCATGCGCAGCACGATCGCCCCGCCCTTGACCGCGATCAGCGGATCGCGCGTGTAGCAGCTCTTCAACCGGTTGCCGACGTCGCCCTCGACATAGACCACCTCGCAGCCTTCCTTGCGGAGCAGCGCCGCATACGCGTCGTGCTGGGCCTGCATCTCCTTGACGGGCGGGATGGTGTCCGACTGGAAGTACCAGCCGGCCTCGATGTCGCCGAACGAGCCGATGCTGTCGATCCGCTTCTTGGGATCGACGACGTTCATCTCGTTGCCCGGCCGATGCATGAGCACGACGCGAATTTGCCCGACGTCGTTGTCGATGCCCCAGTTGCGCCCCCAGACCCGCTCCATCTCGCCCTTCGTCTCGAAGCCCGGCTCGGGAACGGAGCCGAACAGCTTGATGGTCTCGTTGTAGATCCAGACGGCTTGGTCGTTGGCGGTGGACATGGAGGGGCTCCAAAGGTTGGCTCGGTGGTCGAGATTAGCGATTGGCGAAGGCAAGCCCAGCGGCGTCCGCGCATTCCTGCCCTGCCGGTAACCAGCCGCTGCGAATTGCAATCGTAACCTTGTCTGCTCAATGCGCATCACATACAGTCAGCCATCTGACATTGGTCGAAACTGGAGGCCTGTCATGGCGCGCATCGTCGGAAACAGCTCGAAGAACTCGATCGTCGGCACGACGGCCGGCGACGTCATTCTCGGTCTCGGCAACGACGACACGTTGCGCGGGGGCCGCGGCAACGATCAGCTGCTCGGCGGCACGGGCAACGACAAGCTGTTCGGCGATGCCGGCAAGGATAAGCTGTTGGGCGAAGCCGGCAACGACACGCTGACGGGTGGTGACGGCAACGACATTCTGGAAGGCGGCAAGGGCGCCGACAAGCATCTGGGCGGCGCCGGGACCGACTGGGTCTCCTACGAGCATGCGGCGTCTGGCGTCGGCATGGACCTCTTGAACAATCTCGGCAATGCCGGCGATGCCACGGGCGACACATTCTCGAGCATCGAGAACATCATGGGCTCGAACTTCGACGACGGCGGTGGTGCCGTCGGCACGCAGGGGCTCTACGGCAATGCCGGCGACAACACGATCATGGGGCTGGGCGGCGACGACACGATCTACTCGAACGGCGGCAACGACCGCATGTTCGGCGGCACTGGAAACGATGTCATCGGCGGGGCCGGAGGACTTGACTACATCGACGGTGGGGCCGGAATGGATCAGGTCGATTGCGGAAGCGACGCCGTCCAGGACAAAGTCGTCCTGCACAAGGATGCGCCCGACCGCATCTTCAATTTCGAGTTCGCCGACCTCGACAAGATCGTCCTGAGCACGAGCGAATTCGGCATTACGGCACTCGTTGGCGGCACGAACTTCTTCACCGCCGCTGCGGTACCCACCAACTCGTCCGGCGCCGCTGGCACGCATGTGATCTATAACGATACCAACGCTGACACGCTCTGGTACGACAAGGACGGTGCTGGCGGCGTCCTTCCCGTTCTGATCGCCGATTTCGGCGCCGGCACGATGTCCAACTTTCTGGCTTTCGATTTCGTGCTGATCGCCTGAGCCATCCGCCGGGAAGCAAGGGGCGCTGTTATGCCTTTGTGTGGTGAGCACTCTACCCCGCCGTTCCCTTGGCGATCGGCTCCTGGTAGGCGAGGCCCATGTCCCAGGGGAAGTAGATCCAGGTGTCCTGGGACACTTCCGTGACGAAGGTGTCGATCAGCGGCGCGCCCTGGGGCTTGGCGTAAACGGCGGCGAAGTGGGCCTCCGGCAAGAGATCGCGCACGATCTTCGCCGTTTTGCCGGTGTCCGTCAGGTCGTCGACGACGAGGATGCCGCGGCCCCGGCCGTTGCCGACTGAGGCGACAGCCGGTGCGATCTCCTTCAGCACCATGAGCTCGCCCTGACTCTTGTAGTCGTGGTAGCTCGCGATGCAGATCGTCTCGATCATGCGAAGCCCGAGCTCGCGGGCGACGATCGCTGCCGGCACGAGGCCGCCGCGCGTGATGCACACGATCGCCTGAAAGGGCTCGCCCCCCGGCCCCTTGTCCGCCAAGCGCCAGGCGAGCGCGCGCGCGTCGCGGTGGAACTGATCCCAGGATACGGGAAATGCTTTCGGTGCAGCACCTTCGGCCATTTGTTCTTCTCCCCCTTCTGTTCAGTGGCGCTTATAGACGACGCCCGATAGCGATGCGGTCGGAAAAATGGGCGCAGGGGGTCAGGCGCGCGCGAGCCTGACGAGCGACGACGCCGCTTCGAAATCGGCCTGCCGCCGCTTGCGCCGCTCGGCCGCCTCGAAATCCTCGCCCCACTGCCGGACCTGCCAATCCTCGTCGACATGGGCCGCCGACCAGGCCTGCTCGGCCGTGACCGCACCATGCGCAACGGCGAGCGCAAGGATCACCGACCCGCTCAACGTCGTCAGCTCGTGCACGCCCGCGAGCGCGAAGGGATCGAGCGCCTCGAGCGCGCGATCGATGGCGGCCAGCGCCGCCTTTGGCTGCGCGTGATGACTGATCCCCTCGACGGCCTCGAGGCGGGCACCGAGCGCCGTTGCCGCCCAGTCGAGCAGCGGCGTCCACAGCTTCGCCTGCTGCTCGACGAGCTCGGCCGGATGGCTCGCGCGATAGCAGAGGAGATCGCTGCCGCCGTATTTGAGCGCATCGGCGCGCACCTCGGCCATCCGCTCGACGACGGCATCGAGGACGGTGTTGGCGAGGCGGGTCATCGGCATGGTCGCCGGATCGATCCGCTCGCCCTGGGCCCGCCATTCGCCGGCGATCGCCTCGGCGAGCGCTGCTGCCGGTAGCACGAGTGGTCGCTTGCCCGGCGTGCGAACCGATTTGCCGTCGAGCCGAACGGCATAGCCGGTCGCCTCGCGAGCAACGGTGGCCTCCGTGTAGAACCGCCGCGGCAGCTCGGGCCGCATCTGGCGCTGGGCCCGTTGCATGGGTCCGAGCTCTTCGTCGCTCGTGTCGCTCATGGTGTGGTCCTCGGGCCGAGCAAATCGTCGAGCTCGGCAAAGGTTTGGACGATGTGGTGGGCGCCCGACGCGCGAAGGGCGGACACCGGATGATAGCCCCAAGCGACGCCGATGCCCCGGACGCCGGCGCTGCGCGCCATGTCGAGATCGAACGTCGTATCGCCGATCATGGTCGTGGCGGCAGCCTCGACGCCGGCCGTCAGCATGGCTTGCAGGATCATCCCCGGATGCGGCTTGGACGGCGCGCTGTCGGCGGTCTCGATGGCCGTGAAGACACCCTCGAGGCCGGCGTGGGCGATCAGCCGGTCGACGCCCCGGCGCGACTTGCCGGTCGCGAGCCCGAGCCGGACGCCGGGTTTGTTGGCCAGCGCCACGATCGTCTCCCGGGCGCCCGAGAAGAAGGGCTCCGCGTAAGCGGCATCGTCCCTGAGCGCGATGGCGTCTGTCTTGTAGGCCTCGGCCGCCGCCAGATGCGTCGCCGGGCTCGCCTCCGGCAGCATCCGCGCCATCGCCTCGGGCAGCGACAAGCCGACGACCGACAGCGTGCGCGCACGCTCCGGCGGCGCCAGCCCCAAGGTGCGAAACGCTCCGGTCATGGCGGCCTGGATCAAGGCCTGACTATCGACGAGCGTGCCGTCGCAATCGAACAGGATGAGTTGCATGGCGGATCGCATAGCATTTTGACGGGACGGACGGCCAGAGGCGGCCGATGGTGAGGGAGTAGAGAATGGGGAGTTGCGAATAGGGACCCCCGAGTTCGCTGGCTGTCTGCACCAAAACAACTCCCTATTCCCTTCTTTCACAGCCAACGCTCCGCCCTCTCCGCGGTCGAACCGACCCGAGAGTATGGGAAAAGTCCAAGGGGACGGAGTGGCCGGCCCATGTCTAGTGTCAGTCGGATGTGGCCGGAACCACTCCGCCGTCATCGTGGGCTTCGCTTGCCGCCGTGGCCCTCGTTGCCGAGAACCGCTCGCGGACATCCGCCGCGAGAGTAGCCTGCGTCAGGTTCTCCCCATCGCAAGCGGCAGGTCAGCGCCGGATAGCTTATGTCCGGCACCCACGACGCTCCCTGCCACCGTCTCACCAGCGCTCGTTCCGGTCCCTTGGCGGCAGGGCTGAGGTGAGTATGAGGCCGTGCTTGGGAGCGGGGATAACTTTGGCTTCGATTATCTTGGATATGGTGAACACGGCGCTATCCCGTAGGGGCGAGCGGCGCTCGCCCCTCTTGGCGCCGCGATGGAGGAACGAAGAGGGGCGACCGCCGGTCGCCCCTCCGGCGGAGGCGGCGTGCGTCCCTGACACAAGGAGAGCACCGCTCCATCCTCCTCTCCCTGTAGCGAATCGTACGGGGAGAGGGAAGGGTGAGGGGAAGCCACAAAGGAGATCATTGCCACAATGGGCGACCTGCCGGTCGCCCCTACGGACTCGCCAAATCCACCGTGCCGTAGGGGCGAGCGGCAGCTCGCCCAATGTCACGGCTGACCTTTCGTTCGAGATGCGCATCGGCGCTCTTCTCCCCGGTGCGCAAGCGTACGGGAAGCATGCAGGGTGAGAAGATGCCACAAGGCATATCGCTACCCCTCGCCACCTCGTCACTCTCGCGCCGTGTGGATCAAGGCCGTAGGGCGGGTTGAGCCGTAGGCGAAGCCCGCCGTATCGCGCAGCGACGATGCGGCGGCGGACTTCGCGAAGGCTCAGTCCGCCCTACGAAAGGCACGCTCACGGCGTGCGCCTGACGAAAGGGTTCCGCAGTGCTCCGCGCCCCCCTCGGGTCCGCGTCTCTGCCAACACGACCGCGCCGCTCACTCCTCCGGCGCATCCTCGATCGGATCGACACGATCGAGATCGAAGCCGAGCACGGCGAAGCTCTGCGCCATGTGCTTGGGCAACGGCGCCGTCACATCGACGGGCTTGCCGGTGCGCGGATGCGGGAACACGATGCGCCGCGCCAAGAGATGCAGCTTGTTCTGCAGACCCGGCGGCATCTCCCAGTCGTTGCGGTCGAAGTACTTCTCGTCGCCGAGTATGGGATGGCCGAGATGGGCCATGTGGACCCGCAATTGATGCGTACGCCCGGTCACGGGCTTCAGCGACACCCAGGCGGCGATCCGCGCCGCCTTCTCGACGACGGCGTAGTAGGTGAGCGCGTGGCTCGCCCCCTCCTCGCCGTGCTCGGCGATGCGCATCTTGGCTTCGCCGGCGGCCTCCGCCTTCGTGTCGCGGGCGAGAAAGGTCGAGATGCGGCCTTGGTAGACCCGCGGCACGCCGGCGACGATCGCCCAATAGATCTTGCGCGCCGAGCGGGTGCGGAACGTCCGGCCGAGCTGCTCGGCGGCGAAGCGCGTCTTGGCGATGACGAGGCAGCCGGAGGTGTCCTTGTCGAGCCGGTGCACGAGCCGCATGCGCTGCCCGTCGATCAGTCCCGCCTCGGCGAGCAACCCGTCGACATGCCGCGTCGTCCCCGAGCCGCCCTGCACGGCGAGCCCCATCGGCTTGTCCAGCACCAGAACGTCGTCGTCCTCGTACAGCGTCATCGATTTGAGCGTCGCCCGCGTCTTGCCCTCGCGGACGGCATCGGCGGTCGGCGGCGCCTCGATGCGAAGCGGCGGAATGCGGACGGTCTGCCCGGCCTCGAGCCGCGTGTCCGACTTGACGCGCTTGCCGTCGACTCTGAGCTCGCCTTTGCGGATGAGGCGCTGAATGCGGGCATAGGCGAGCTTCGGAAACCGCACCTCCAGAAACCGGTCGATGCGCATACCGGTCTCGTCGGCAGTCACCGTCGCCTTCTGCACGCCGAGGGACTGTTGACCGGCGGGCTCTGCCGTTGCGCGCTTCACGGGCTTTGGCGCCGCCGCAGGCTCCGGACGAGATACCCGATGCGGCCTCGGCCGGCCGGGCCTCTCGTGTCGCGTGCGCTCGCTACGCGCGCTCGAGCCGCGGCCGCGGCCCTGTCTCTTTCGTCCGTCCAAAGCAAAGTCCTCGGTGCGGGTGGCGTCAGGCCGCCGTCCACTGCCGCCCGAGCCAGAGACCCAAGAAGACAGCGGCGAGCGATAGGCCGACGGAGCCACCCACATATAGCATGGCGCTGCCGATCGACCGTCTCTCGACGAGGCTCGCGAAATCGAGCGAGAACGCCGAGAAGGTCGTATAGCCGCCGAGGATGCCGGTCGCAAGGAAAGCGCGCAAGCCATCGCTGGACGCCGGCCGCGCCATCAAGAGCGCGGCGAGCGCGCCCATCAGCAGCGAGCCGGACACGTTGATGGCGAGCGTCCACCAGGGGAAGCTCGGACCGAGGAAGCGCAGGCCCGCCGCGTTAACCAGATGGCGGAGCGTAGCGCCCAATCCACCGCCCAAGGCCGTGAGGAGAAGCAGCCTCACATTCGTCCTCAGCGCTCCGGCTTGGAAAACAGGCCGCCGAACCCCCAGCCGATGAACCAGCCGGTGACGAGCGACAGGAACACCGTCACGAGATAGCCCAGCGCATCGGCCGAGGCCGCGTCGTCGGGGCTCTGCAGCGATTGCTGACCGACGATCCAGGTGCCGACCAGCTCGCCTAAGAACCAGATGCCGAGGCTGACGCCGATGACGGCGCCGATCACACCGAAGAAAACTCTCATTCGACCTCCCAGAACCAGATTTCGCGGGCGGCGCCGTAGGTGTGATAGTAGCCGAGCCAGGAGAACCACTCCATGAGCCAGGCGGCCGACGTCCGGTAGCCGTTCCAGACGTCGATATGATCGCCGGTCGGGGCCTTCTCCTTGACCGACTCCATGCCGTTGGGCCCGCTCACCTCGACGGTACGGCTCCAATAGTCCTTGAAGAAGACGATGCCGCGGCGGCCGAACATCTTGTCGTAGAAGTTGGCGACGTCGGGCCCGATGATCTTCTCGACGGGCTTCATTCCGGGCAGGTTCAGACGGCCGATGGCGTCCGCCGTCTGCTGGGCGTTGAGGCAGTGCATCTCTTCCTTGGGATGGAACTCGCAGGTCGCGACCCGGCCCATCTGGCCGATCGTGACGCCCGCCCCGTGCAGGCAGACGCCCATGCGGATGGCGCACTGGTTATGATAGGCCGGCGTGCCGCGCAGCAGTCCGGACGGCGAGTCCTTAGGAACGCGGCAGGGCGCCTGTTGCGCATTGTTCAGAGGATGATTGCGCCACAGCGCAGCGAACTCGAGCTTGTCTGCCATGTGCCTCTCTCGACGACCCCAACGCGTAAGCCTTGCCCTAACCGAGAGGCAGGCGGGCCGGAGTATAGGACGGCGCCAACCCGGGCGTAAGCAGGGATAGCCCATCGGCCGAGGGAAGTGTCGCAATGAGGACACAGGCTCGGGGGGCGGTCTCAGCCTTCGCGCATAGTGCTTTCCTGGCAAATACATGGCTGCCCTCCGCGGCTCTCGATTGACACTTGGCGGAGGCGCTGATTGCCTCGTCTCGGGCCAAGGATCACCAGACAAGATCAAGCCGAGGAAACGATGAAGTCCAAGAGCAAGGCGGGCGAGGTCGACTACCGTGCGGCCGTCGAGAACGTCGAGATCGCGTGGATTCCGATGCAGGACGGGCGCAAGCTCGCGGCGCGATTGCTGCTGCCACGCGATAGCGCGGCGCGGCCCGTGCCGGCGATCCTCGAATACATCCCCTACCGCCGGCGCGACGGAACGCGCGTGCGCGACGACGACACCCACTATTGGTACGCCGCCAACGGCTACGGCTCGGCGCGCGTCGACATCTCAGGGTCAGGCGACAGCGAGGGCCTCGTCGAGGACGAGTATGTCAAGCGCGAGCAGGACGACGCGCTCGAGATCATCGCCTGGCTCGCCAAGCAGGAGTGGTGTACCGGCGCCGTCGGCATGATCGGCATCTCATGGGGCGGCTTCAACGGCTTGCAGGTCGCGGCCCGCCGGCCGCCCGCCCTCAAGGCCGTCGTGTCCCTGTGCTCGACGGTCGACCGCTACCACGACGACGTGCATTTCATGGGCGGCTGCCTGCTCAACGACACGATGGATTGGGGCGGCTACTTCTTCCAGCTCTTGGGCCTGCCGCCCGATCCCGAGATCGTCGGCGATCGCACTTGGCGCCGGATGTGGAAGCACCGCATCGACAACATGGAGAACCCGGTCGCGACCTGGATGGAGCACCAGACGCGCGATGCGTTCTGGAAGCACGGCTCGGTGATCGAGGACTACTCCAAGATCGACATCCCCGTGCTCAACGCCTCCGGCTGGGCGGACGGCTACACGACGGCCGTGTTCCGCTGCGTCGAGGGCTTGGGGCATCCCTCCAAGGGCATCGCCGGTCCCTGGGGCCACAAGTATCCGCATCAGGGTGTGCCGGGCCCCGCCATCGGCTTCCTGCAGGAGACGAAGCGCTTCTGGGATCGCTGGCTCAAGGGCATCGAGAATGGCGCCGAGAACGATCCGGCGCTGCGGGTCTATGCGCAAGACAGCATCCGGCCGAAGCCCCATCACGACGAGCGGCCCGGCCGCTGGATCGGCTTCGATCAATGGCCGAGCCCGAATGTGAAGATGCAGAAGCACTATCTGTCGGGTGCCGAGCTGACGCGCACGGCGTCGCGCAAGAACAGTGATCTGCGCACGGTCTGCTCGCCGCTGACGACCGGCCTCGCTTCCGGTGAGTGGTGCGCCTACGGGCTCGGCAAAATCGCGCCCGAGCTCGCCCTCGACCAGCGGAGCGACGACGCAGGCTCGCTGTGCTGGGACGGGCCGGTGCTGGATGAGCCGATCACCATCGTCGGCGGACCGGTCGTGCGCCTGCGCGTCTCCGCCGACAAGCCGCAGGCCCACATCTGTGTGCGGCTCAACACGATCCACCCGGATGGCGCGGTCGAGCGCATCACTTACGGTCTTCTGAACCTGTCGCATCGCGAGGGCCACGAGAAGCCGAAGCCCTTGAAGAAGGGGCAGAGCTACGACGTCACGGTCGAGCTCGACGAGATCGCGCAGACGGTGCCGGCGGGCCATCGCCTCCGGATCGCCGTCTCGACGAGCTACTTTCCGATGACCTGGCCCGATCCGGAGATGACGACCGTCACCGTCGACGGCAGCGGCTCCATGCTGGAGCTGCCCGTGCTCGCCTCCGACAAGGGGCTGCCGAAAGTACGCTTCGAGCCGCCGCTGCATGCCCCCTCGGCGCCGATCACCATCAAGGATCCAGGTGGCGAGACGCGCGAGATCCACACCGACATCGCCACCGAGCGCACGACCTTCCGCCACGCCCGCAACGACGGCACCTATGTGATCGACGACATCGGCACGGCGGTGAGCCTGACCAAGACGAAGGAGTTCAGCGTCATCCGCGACGACCCCTCCTCCGGGCGGTCCCGCGTCCATTGCTCGACGCATTTCAAGCGGGGAAGCTGGGACGCCCGCGCCGAGAGCGAGATCGTCATGACCTCCGACAAGACCCACTTCCACCTCGAGGGCTGGCATCGCACCTGGGATGGCGGCAAACCTTTCGCCGAACGCACTTTCAAACGGTCGTTCAAGCGCAATGGCGTGTAGGCGCACTATCGGAAGGCGAAAGCGGCTTCACGGCCGCCGCGCCCGTCGCTAGACTGCCCCGCGACACAAGAGACGACAGGCGGCGCCAAGCCGCCGGACGAGGAAACGTTGAACCCTGGAGGACTACGCATGGGTCGCATGACCGTCAGTCGCCGCACGCTTCTGCAAAGCGCCTCGGGCCTCGCAGCCCTCGCCGCCCTCGGGATCAAGCCCGAGCAGGTCCTCGCCGACGTCAATGGCGTCCTGAAGGTCCGCATGGAGGCGGACATCCAGGTGCTCGATCCGGGCTACATGGTGGGCGGCGCCGAGACGACCGCCTGCTACGCCTGCCTGCCGCGGCTCGCCGAGCCCGTGCGGAAAGAGGACGGCACCTGGGGCTGGGTGCCCTCCGAGGTCGTCGAAAGCGTCAAACAGGATGATCCGACGCACATCTCCTTCAAGCTGAAGGAAGGCTTGATGTGGAGCGGCGGCGCGGGCGAGCTCACCGCCGACGACGTCAAATACTCGATCGAGCGCATCCTCAAATCCGATTGGGCCGGCCGCTTCCCGGCCACCGACCATGTCGAGGTCAAGGACAAGTATTCCGGCGTCATCGTGCAGAAGACGCCGTTCGCGGCGGCCTTCCTCATGGGCATCTCGGCCGAGACCGGCTCGATCGTGCCGAAGGCCGTCGTCGAGAAGCTGAAAGATCAGAAGTTCACGACCGAGCTGCCGGCCTATCTCGGCCCCTACCTGATCGCCGAATGGACGCCCAAGCAGAAGCTGGTCTTCAAGAAGAACCCCGACTGGAAGGGCACGCCCGGCGTCTACGACGAGATCCAATTCATCAACATCGAGGACGCCAAGGCCGCCGAGCTCGCCTTCGAGGCGGGCGAGGTCGACATCACCGGCGTGCTTCCCGATACGGCCGCACGCTACAAAGGCGCGCTTCCCGCCGGCTCGAAGCTCGAGACTTTGCCCGGACCGTTCTTCACCTGGATCGGGCTCAACACCGAGAACCCCAAGCTCAAGGACATCCGTGTCCGTAAGGCCATCCAGCGGGCGATCGACGTCGACTCAGTGCTGGCCGCTGCTTATGGCGGCACGGCCGAGAAGGCGCACGGCATCACGCCGGTCGGCGTCAACGGCCATCGGACCGAATCCAAGTACAGCTACAAGCCCGACGAGGCCAAGGCACTGCTCGCGGAGGCGGGCGTCAGCAATCTCGAGCTCGAGCTCAAGACGCTGAACGAGTCCTACCGGCTGACAGCCGCGCAGGTCGTGCAGGCCAACTTGGCCGATGTCGGCATCAAGCTCACGATTACGCCGACCGATTCCGGCCCGTTCTGGAATCTGGGCCTCGAGAGCAAGGGCGAGGATTGGAAGACGATCGAGATGTGGTGGATGCGCTACCGCACCTCGCCCGATCCGTCCGACGGTCTGCAGTGGTTCATCAAGAGCCAGGTCGGCGTGTGGAACTGGGAGCGCTGGAGCGATCCCGAGTTCGAGGATCTCTGGGCCAAGGGGCTCGCCGAGCAGGACGAGGCCAAGCGGAAAGACATCTACCTCCGCATGCAGGAGATCATGGAGGACACCGGGGCGTATGTCTGGATCACGCACGATCCGGTCAACGTGATCTACAAGGAGGGCTTGAAGCCCGACTACGATCCGGGCAGCGAGTTCCTGATCGAGCGGTTCAAGAAGGGGTAGTGCTTCACACGATCTGCCCAGCGCGTGATGCTGGTTGTTCCCCTCCCCCCTTGAGGGGGAGGGCTAGGGTGGGGGGTCGAAAGCAAAGCATTCTGCGATTGCCTCTCTCCCCCCATCCCAAGCGCCTAAGGACTTAGCCGCTCACGCGTCTAAATCCAAGGCGCTTGGCCTTCCCCCTCACGGGGGGAAGTGCTGTCAACCGCGACGTCCGGACGGCTTCGACGATCGACACAAAGGCTCATGCTCCTCTACGTCCTCCAGCGCATCGGCCTCGCCGCCCTGATCTGCGTCACCTCGATGGTGATGCTGTTCACGGCGCTAAAGCTCGTGCCGGGCGACCCGGCGACGATCATGCTGGGCTCGCGGGCGAGTGCCGAAATGAAGGCGCGCATCACGCAAGAGATGATGCTCGACAAATCGGTACCCGAGCAGCTCGGCGTCTTCTTCGCGCGCATCCTGCACGGCAATCTCGGCGTGGATTTCTGGAGCAACCGGCCGATCCTGACGATCATCTGGGACAACCTGCCCTATACGCTGCTCCTCATCGCCATCGGCCTCGGCTGGTCGGCCTTGATCGGCATTCCACTCGGCTGCTACTCGGCCATCCGGCGAAACTCGCTCGTCGACAAGATCACCGGCGTCATCAGCGTCGGCACGATCTCGATCCCCTCCTTCGTCGTCGCCGTCTACCTGATCCTCTTGTTCTCCATCGAGCTCGGCTGGCTTCCCTTCATCGGCGCTGGCGAGCCCGGCGACTGGGGCGACCAGGCGCTGCACCTCGTCATGCCGAGCTTCGCGCTGGGCTTGGGGTGGGTCGGGTATCTGTCGCGGATCGTGCGGGCGTCCATGCTCGAGGTGATGAGCGAGAACCATGTGCGCACGGCGCGGGCCTTCGGCCTGCCGGAGCTCAAGATCATCCGCGCCTATGCCTTGCGGATCGCCATTCTGCCGACGATCACGCTGCTGGCGCTGGCGTTCGGCGCGCTGCTGTCGAGCGCGGTCTTCATCGAGTTCCTGTTCGCGCGTCCCGGCATCGGCAAGCTCATCGTCGATGCGGCCAACATTCGCAACGTGCCGGTGGTGCAAGGCGCCGTGCTCGTCACCGTCCTCCTCTTCACGATCGCCATGCTGATCGCCGACCTCCTCATCGTCTGGCTGGACCCGCGCGCCCGTGCCAAGCTCTGAAATCCTCACCGCACCGGTGGCGCCGAGCGGTCTCGGTCTCTTCGCGCGCCGCATCGGGCAAGACCCGCTCGGCATCATCGGTCTCGGCATCGTCACGGCGATCATTCTCGTCGGCATCTTCGCGCCTTGGATCACGCCGTTCGATCCGCTGAAGATCACCATTCCCGACAAGTTCCAATCGCCCAATTGGGTGCACTGGATGGGCACCGATCAGCTCGGCCGCGACATCTTCAGCCGCATCATTCTCGGCACCCGCATCGCACTCGAGGTGGGCATCACTACGATCGGCATCGCGCTCGTGCTCGGCCTGGGGCTCGGCCTTGTCGCCGGCTACGCGCCGCGCTGGCTGGACAATCTGCTCGTGCTCGTCTTCGACAGCCTCTACTCGTTCCCGACGGTCATCCTGGGGCTGCTCGTCGCCGTGCTGCTCGGGCCCAGTCTCACGACGCTCATGCTCGTCGTCATCGTCATCCAGACGCCGGGCTATGCGCGGTTGACGCGAACGGCGACGCTGTCGCGCAAGACGTCCGAGTATATCGATGCCGTCCGCAGCCTCGGCGCCTCGCCGCTGCGCATCATCGGCGTGCATATTCTTCCCAACGTCATCGGCCCGCTCTTCATCATCGCCAGCATGGACATCCCCTCCGTCATCGCACTGGAGGCGGGATTGACGCTGCTCGGCATGGGCATCCCACCGCCGGCCCCCTCCTGGGGCCGCACGATCCTCGACGGCTTTCAGCTGATCCGCGAGGCCCCCTGGATCGTCTTCTGCGGCGGTCTGCCCCTCATCGTCACGACGCTCGGCTTCACGTTCCTCGGCGAAGCGCTGCGCGACCTCATCGATCCCAAGCTGAGGCGCGTCGTATGAGTGCCGCCGTGGCCCCTGCTCCGACGCCCGCGACCCCGATCCTGTCGATCGAGGATTTGCGTCTCGATTTCCGCACGCTGGCCGGCCCCGTGCATGCGCTCCGCAACATCTCGATCGCCGTTCCCAAGGGCGCGATCGTCGGCATCGTCGGGGAGAGCGGCTCGGGGAAGTCGACGCTGGCGCTCGCTATCATGCGCTTGATGGCGGCCAACGCCGTCGTCGCCGGGGGGCGCATCGTTTTCGACGGGCGCGATCTTCTCTCCGCCGGCGAGACGGAGATGCGGGACCTGCGGGGGCAGCGCATCTCGATGGTCTTCCAGGACCCGATGACCTCGCTCAACCCCGTGCGCACGATCGGCCAGCAGATGGCCGACATCCAGCACCGGGAGCCGGGCCAGGCCGCCGCCAAGCGCGCGCGATCGCTCGCCGTGCTGACCCAGGTCGGCATCCCCGATCCGGAGCGCCAGCTCGGCCGCTATCCGCACGAGTTCTCGGGCGGCATGCGCCAGCGCGTTTCGATCGCCATGAGCCTGCTCCTCAGACCCGAGATCCTCATCGCCGACGAGGTGACGACCGCGCTCGACGTGACGATGGAGGCGCAGATCCTGCATCTGCTGCGCCAACTGCAGAAGGAGACCGGCAGCACTATCCTCTTCATCTCGCACAACCTCGGCGCGGTGGCCGAGCTCTGCGATCGGGTGGTCGTGCTCTACGCGGGCGAGGTGGTCGAGGACGGCAGCGTCTACGACATCTTCGCGCGCCCGCAACACCCGTACACGAAGGCCCTCCTCGCCTGCGATCCGGCCCGCATCTCGACCGCGACGCGCACGCTTCCCGTCATCGAGGGAGATGTGCCTAACCTCAGGCATCCGCCGGCGGGGTGCGTGTTCCAGCCCCGCTGCCCGGTTGCCATCGATGCCTGCCGCACTACACGGCCACCCGACGTGACGACGGAGCCGGGCCACAGCGCGCGCTGTCATTTGCTGGCGAGGACGCCATGACCGCCGCGCCCCTCCTCGCCGTCGAGCACTTGCATGTCCGCTACACCACGGCCGGGCCGGTCAAGGCCGCACTACTACAGCTGCCGAGCCGCCATCTGGATGCCGTGCTCGATGTGTCGTTCACGCTCGACAGGGGCACGACGCTCGCGCTCGTCGGCGAGAGCGGCTCGGGCAAGTCGACGCTCGGCCGCGCGATCGTCGGACTGACGCCGATCGCCGGCGGCGCGATCCGCTTCGAGGGCGCCGATCCGTTCGCCAGCGCCAAGACCGGCGACCGCGCCTACCACCGCGACGTCGCGATGATGTTCCAGGATCCGATCTCGAGCTTGAGCCCGCGCCGCACGGTGAAGGCGCTGATCGCCGAGCCCTTCGTGATCCACGGTCTCAAGGACCGCGATCGCGACGCCGAGGTCCGCCGCCTGCTCGATCTCGTCGGCCTGCCGCACGATTTCGCCGGCCGCTATCCCCACCAGCTCTCAGGCGGCCAGGCGCGGCGCGTCGGGGTCGCCCGCGCGATCGCGCTCAACCCGAAGCTCATCATCGCGGACGAGCCGACGGCCGGCCTCGACGTATCCGTGCAGGGCGAGATCCTCAACCTGCTCTCCGAGTTGCAGCAGACACTCGGGCTCACCTACCTCATCATCACGCACAACCTCGCCGTCGTGCGCCACGTCGCCGACCGGGTGGCGATCATGTACATGGGACGCTTCGTCGAGCAGGGGCCGGCGGAGGCGATCTTCGCGGGTCCCTTGCACCCCTACGCCGCCGGCCTCATCGCCGCCCAGCCGATCCCCGATCCGACGCGGCGGCGCACAGAGGCCCCGCTCGTCGGCGAGGTGCCGAGCCTCGCCCGCCGTCCCTCGGGCTGCGAGTTCCATACGCGCTGTCCGAAGGCCGGGGCGAGATGCAAGACCGAGCGGCCCGAGACGCGTGAGGTTCTGCCGGGGCGCATCACCCGATGCCATTTCCCGCTGCAAGGATAACCGCGGAAACCAGTCCGCATCCTTCAGATTGATGATGCGGCGGCACCGGCGGCGTGCATGATGCGGATCATCTGTATCGCTGACGGAGCCTTCACCCATGCCGACCCTGCGCGGAACATCCAAGCGCGACGTCCTTCGGGGCAAGAGCATCGCCGAGACGATTCTCGGCCTCGGTGGCAACGACGACCTCTACGGCAACGGCGGCAATGACACGCTGAAAGGCGGCACCGGCAACGACAAGCTGTTCGGCGGGGCAGGCAATGATCGGCTGCTCGGTCAAGCCGGAACCGACACGCTCGACGGCGGGACCGGGAACGACCGCCTCGACGGCGGCGCGGGCCGCGACCTCATGAAGGGAGGCGCCGGCGACGATACCTACTATGTCGACAGCACTCTGGACGTCGTACGCGATACGTCGGGTGCCGATCGGGTCTATGCCAAAGCGACCTACACCCTCAGTGCGGGATTGGAAGCTCTGGTCCTCACGGGCAGCGGCGCCATCAATGGAACCGGCAACGCCGAAAGCAACACCCTGTTCGGCAACAGCGCGGCCAATACGCTCGATGGCGGGGGCGGCAACGACGCCTTTATCGGCGGCGGCGGCGCGGATCACTTCATCGGCGGCGACGGCACCGACACGGTGAGCTATGCCTTCGAGACGTCAGGTGTAACGATCACCTACACTGCCCTATCCGGCTATGCCGGACCCGGTGGCGACACCTATACGAGCATCGAGCGCATCATCGGCACAGCGTACGACGACACCTTCGAGATGAGCCTCGCTGAGTCGCACTTTGTTTCCGGCCGCGAAGGCCTCGACACCATCAGGCTCGTCGAGCTCAACATCGCGATCGCGCCACCCAACCACCTCGTCATCGACCTCGACGCCGGCACTGTCGTCGATACGTCGGGTCAGGTGGGCGGGTTCTCGTTCAACGGCATCAACGATTTCCTCCTTGCCGATGGCATCCAGTCCAGTCTCTCGGTGATCATGACGGGCAATGACCTTAACAACCATCTCCAAGGCGCGTCGGGCCCGACCGTGACCGACATCGACATCATCGAGGGCCGAGGCGGCAACGACACGCTGACCGGGGAGGAGGCGACGGGCTTTCACAACGTCGATCACTTCCTCTTCGATCTCCTGACCGCCGGCGGCACCGACACCATCACCGACTTCGAGGACGGGCGGGATCTGATCCGCCTCGTCGCCTCGCAGTGGGGGTTGTCGCCAGGAGATTCGGTAGCGGGCATCCTGACGGTCGGCGCTGGTCCTGACATCACGGCGAAACTGCATTTCGATACCGCAACCAACACACTCTCCCAACACCAGCAGCCGCTCGTCACCGAAGACCTCGCCGTCCTCCAGGGCTTCTCCGGCACGTTCTCGGCGGCCGATGTCATCCTGGTTTGAGGGCCAGCCTTGCCGGGCCTGCGTTGCCACGTCCCCCGCCCTCCGCTAGCCTCCACCAAAACATCAGGGAGGCATCCATGACGGCATCGACCGGCGGCTGGCAAAAGCTCGAAGCGAAGTTCGGCGGCGGGCCGGGCGCGTCGTGGAGCTACGGCTTCATCGGCCTTACCACCGATCGCGCCTGCGAAGGCGACGTCCGCGCCTTCCTCCCCGACGATGACGGGCTCGAGATGTTCGGCGTGCGCATTCCGATGGCGGAGACGGCGACGAACGAGACGCTGGCCGCCCTCGGCAGCCACATCACCGAGGTCGCCAAGACCCTGATGCCGTGGGGCCGTCTGGATGCCATCGGCTTCGGGTGCACCTCCGGATCGGTCGCGGTCGGCACGGAGACGCTGACGAAGCGGATCAACGCGGTGCGGCCCGGCGTGCCGGTGATCAACCCGGTCGATGCCGCCGCCGAAGCGCTCCAACTCCTCGGCACCCGCAAAATAGCGCTCATGGCACCGTATCAGTCCGGCCCCTGCGGTCTCATCGAGGGCTACTTCAAGCAGAACGGCATCGAGGCCGTGACGCGCGCGAGCTACTTCCTCAATGGCGACCCCGACATGAACCGCGTCTCGGCCGAAAGCCTGATCGAGTCGGGGAGCTCCGTCGGCAGCCACAAGGATGCGGAGGCGCTCTTCATCTCCTGCACCGGGCTCGTCACGAACAAGGTCGTCGCCGCCGTCGAGGCCAAGATCGGCAAGCCGGTCGTCACCTCCAACCAGGCCATGACCTGGGGCATGATGCGGGCCGCGGGCGACATGCGGAAGCTTCCTAATCGCGGACGGCTGTTCGAGCTTGCCCCGGCCAAGCGCAAGGCCGCAGAGTAGCGCCGACAAACCGCCAACCGGAGATTCTTGGCATGGCCGACATGGCCCTCTCCGCCGCCGAGCGCCGCCGGCCTTGGATTCTGCTCGCGCCGACGCTGACGGCACTCGTCGTGCTGATGGTCGTGCCGATCTTCATCATGGGCGTGTACAGCTTCTACACGTTCCAAACGGCCGGCGTCGAAACCTCGGACCTGACGCTCGCCAACTGGCACGAGTTCTTCACCGACAGCTTCTATCACGGCTTCCTGTGGAAGACGGTGCGCGTCTCGATCATCACGGCGCTCTTGTGCGCCGTCATGGGCTATCCGCCGGCCTACTTCATCGCCATGACGGAGTTCAAGCACAAGTGGCTGCTGCTGCTGCTCTTGATCGTGCCGTTCTGGATCTCCTTCACGATCCGCACCTTCTCCTGGATCCACATCCTGGGTGAAAAAGGCGCGATCAACGCGAGCCTCATGGGTCTCGGCATCATCAGCGAGCCGTTGCCGCTCCTCTACAACGAGGGGTCGGTGATCATGGGGCTCATCCACTTCTTGCTGCCCTACATGATTTTGAACGTCTACGTCACGCTCGAAGGTATCGACCGCAATTTGATCTCGGCCGCGCGCTCGCTCGGCTGCACCGAGTGGCAGGCCTTCCGCGAGGTGACGCTGCCGTTGTCGCTGCCCGGCCTCGGCGCCGGTCTGCTCTTGAGCTTCGTGCTGGCGGCCGGCAGCTACGTGACGCCGCAGATTCTCGGCGGCCGCTCCGACAGCCTGTTCGGCAACATCATCTTCGACGCCATCATGAAGGAGCTCAACTGGCCGTTCGGCACGACGCTGTCGCTCGTGCTGCTGGTGCTGCTGGGTGCGGTATCGATTTTCTACACCCGCTACATGGGCCTCTCGACCATCTTCAAGGGGCTCAGCCGATGACCGCGACCAAATCCAACTGGGGCTCGCGCCTGATCGCGGCGATGACCGTGCTCGTCTACGTCTTCATGTTCGCGCCGATCCTCGTCGTCGTCATCCTCTCCTTCAACGAGAGCCGATTCGGGTCCTTCCCGATGACCGGCTTCTCGCTGCAGTGGTACGACCGGCTCTTCCACAACGAGGCCGTGATGCGGGCCTTCCAGACCTCGCTCTGGATCGGGGCCTTAACGGCGGTCATCTGCACCGCGCTCGGCATCATGGCGGCGCTCGCGCTCGTGCGCTACGAGTTCCCCGGCAAGGAATGGGTCAACGCGCTGATCGTCGGCCCGGTGCTGGTGCCCGAGACCGTGCTCGGCGTCGGCCTGCTGCTCGCCAACCGTTCCGCCGGCATGACGGCCAATTTCGGCCTGCTGCTCGCCGGACATATCCTGTTGTCGCTGCCCTACGTGGTGCTCGTGGTCCAAGCCCGCCTCATCGGCGTCAAGCGCGTCTATGAGGAGGCCGCACTCTCGCTCGGCGCCAATCGCCTGCAGGCCTTCCGCGAGATCACCCTGCCGCTCATCATGCCGGCGGTGTTCGCCGGCCTCTTGCTCGCGTTCACCATCTCCTTCGACAACGTGACCGCAAGCGTGTTCTGGCGCCCGCCCGGCGTCGAGACCATGCCGACCGAGATCCTGTCGATGCTGAAGGTGTCGATCACGCCCGAGGTCAATGCGCTCGGCACGCTGATGATCCTGATTACGGTCGGTTTGCCGCTCCTAGGCGGATTGCTCGCCCGTGCTATGATGCGGCAAGCCACCTGAAGGCCCAAGATACGTTCCAACGGAGGAAACCACATGAAGATGTCGCAGACGAAACGCCTGGAGCGGCTGCTCGAGCGCAAGGCCAACGGCGGCCTCGATCGCCGCACGTTCCTGGGGCTCAGCGCCGCGGCCGCAGCTTCGCTCGGCTTGTCGGCCCGCTGGATCGGGCCGGCGCTCGCCGACGTCAAAGAGGTCCGCTTCGACGGTTGGGGCGGCGTCGTCCAGGAGGCGATCGCCAAATACGCCTTCGAGCCCTACACGGCCAAGACCGGCCGCAAGATCGTCCAGGGCTCGTTCGACGACGAGAACGTCGTGCTGACGAAGATCAAGGCGTCGAACCCCGGCGACTTTCACGTCATCCATTCCTCGGGCGTCGAGTACTACAAGAAGTACATCGACGGCGGCTGGGTCTCGGAGATCAACGAGGCCAACATCCCCAACATGGCGAACGTCATGACCGCCATGATCGAGCCCTTCCGCAAGATGACGCCGAAGCTCTCTTGCGTGCCCTACGACTACGGCACGACCGGCATCGCCTACAATACGAAGGTCATCACGCCCGAGGTCGCGGCGCAAAAGGGCGCCCAAATGCTCGTCGACAAGGAGTATGCCGGCAAGATCGGCGCTTACGGCGACATGGTCACGCGCGTCTGGTACGCGGCGCTGCAGACGGGTCAGAACCCGAACGACGCCAAGGATATGGAGGCGATCTGGGCGAAGATCCGCGAAGCCCGCGACATGACCAAGAAGTACTGGTCGTCGGGCGCCGAGCTCATGGACCTGCTCGCCAAGGAAGAGATCGTCGTCACTGAAGCCTGGTCGGGCCGCGTCGCCGCGCTGCAGCAGCAGGGCGCGCCGATCGCCTATCTCGACCCGCCGGGCAGCTACGCCTGGATGGAGGACATGCTCGTCCTCAAGGGCTCGCCGATGGCCGAGTGCGAGGAGCTCATCAACTTCATGCTCGATCCGGCGACGGCGATCGCGGTGGCGGAAGGCCAGAACTATCCGCCGTCCCTCGATCCCAAGAAGGTGAAGCTCACCGAGAAGATCGAGAAGCTCCCGGCCTTCGATCCGACGGGCGAGATGAAGTCCTTGACCTTCGCCGATCCGAACTATTGGGCCGGCCATACGGACGAGTGGACGAAGGAGTGGGACCGCATCTCGAAGGGCGGTTGAGCCGGCGCATTCGACGAGCCGAGATGCTCTCCCTCCCCCCTTGAGGGGGAGGGTCGGGGTGGGGGGCGAAACGAAGATGCATACGTTTTCGCATCTATCCCCCCATCCCAAGCGCCTAAGGACTTGAGCGCTTTGTACCCAAGTCCAAGGCGCTTGGCCTTCACCCTCACGGGGGTAAGAAAAACAACGCAACGAACCCGCGCAGCACGCCCATGCCCGAAACCGCCGTCGAGCTCAACGCCGTCACCCTGGCCTACGGCCGCTTCGTCGCCGTCGACAATGTGAGCTTGTCGATCGACAAAGGGAGCTTCGTCACGCTGCTCGGGCCGTCGGGCTGCGGCAAGACGACGATCCTGCGCTCGATCGCCGGCCTCGTCGATCCGACGGCAGGCGACATCCGCATCATGGGCCGCCGCGTCAACGACATCCCGATCCACAAGCGCAACATCGGGCTCGTGTTTCAGAATTATGCGCTGTTTCCGCACAAGACGGTGCACGACAACATTGCCTTCGGCCTCAAATATCGCGGCGTCGCCAAGGACGTGATCGCGGGCAAGGTCGCCCGCGCGCTCGAGATGGTGCGGTTGCCGGGCGTCGAGAAGAAGCTTCCCTCCGAGATGTCGGGCGGCCAGCAGCAGCGTATTGCGCTCGCCCGCGCTATCGTCATCGAGCCGGACGTGCTGTTGCTCGACGAGCCGCTCTCCGCCCTCGACGCCAATCTGCGCGAGGAGATGCGCATCGAGCTCAAGGCCATCCAGCGCGAGGTCGGCATCACGACCATCTTCGTGACACACGATCAGGAAGAGGCGCTCGCCATGTCCGACCGCGTCATCGTCATGAACCATGGCGTCGTCGAGCAGGCTGGCACGCCGGAAGAGGTCTATCGCTGGCCGGCGACCGAGTTCGTCGCGCGTTTCCTCGGCCAATCGAACTTGCTCGCCGGCCGCATCGCGGGGCGCGACGGATCGCACGTCAGGATCGCGCTCGAGGATGGCCCGGCCTTGCTGACGCCGGCCAAGTCCGCGACCGACGGGCAAAAGGTGACCGCCGTCGTGCGTGCCCAGCGCATCGCCGTCGAAGGCGGCAGCGGAGCCGCAGGCGACGGACGTATCGCCGGCAAGATCGCGGCGATCTCCTATCTCGGCGGCACGGTCGGCTATCAAGTCGCCGCCGGCCGCAGCCTCATCCAGGTCATCGCCATGGCCGGCGACCGCATCCTCAAGGAAGGCGACGCCGTGACGCTCACGGTGCGGCCCGAGGACGTCGTGCTGCTCGACGAGGCGGGCCGCCGCATCCCGGCGGCGTGAGCATCGCACAGCTGCCTTGCCGTGCCGGCGATTGCGCGACGGGCAATCTCGCCGTCTAGTCGAGGCATCCCATGCTCTCGTCGAGGAGGCCATCCGATGAACGATCTCACGCCCTGGCGCGCCGAGGAGCTGCCGAAGCCGACGCGGGACATGACACGCCTCAAGTCCGACCTCGAGACCTACGGCTATTGCGTGATCGAGCGGGCGCTCGAGGGCAAGACGCTCGAAGCGGTGCAGAAGCGCCTGTTCGCGCAGGCCGCCGCCGAGCGCACGATGCACAACAACAAGAACCCGGCCAACATGGACCCCGTGAATCAGTGGGTCGGCATGCTGCTCAACAAGGGCGATATCTTCTTCGAGCTCATCAAGCATCCGATCGCGATGCCGCTGATCGAGCATCTGATCGGGCCCGAGTATGTGATCTCCTGTGCCGATGCGCAGATCCAGCATCCGGGTGCCGGCGTCATGCCGCTGCACACCGACCAGTGGTGGATGCCCGCGCCGCAAGTGCCGGGCGTCACCCCGGAGCGCCCCTCCGAGCGACGCCGACTGAAAAACGGCTCACTCGATCCGACGCCGTCCAAGTCGCCGATCGCGCCGATCGCCTGCGCCAACGTCATGTGGATGGTGTCGGACTTCACCGAGGAGATGGGGGCGACGCGCGTCGTGCCGAGGAGCCATCTCTCCGGCCGCCAGCCTGACCCGTCGGTGCCGCACAAGGTGCCCTCGGTCGCGGCCTGCGGCCCCGCCGGCACCGCCTTTGCGTTCGATGCGCGGCTATGGCACGGCGCCTTCGCCAACAAGACCAACAAGCCTCGCTACGGCATCACCACCGTCGGCAACGGCCCGCAGTTCCGCCAGCTCGAGAACTATACGCGGGGGCTCAGACCCGAGGTCATGGCGCGAACACCGCCCGAGATGCTGCGCCGGCTGGGATTTGCCGTCTGGAACGGCTACGGCCATACGGGCAATTCGGACGAGCCGGTGACGTCGCCGGGCAGCGAGGTGCTGGGGGAGCTGAGGTAGACAGCTGGCGGCTCACTCCTCGAAGAGCGCCCAGCGGCCGTCTCGCCGAACGAACAAGTGCGTGGAGAGGCGATAGGGATGCTCCCGGCCAATCGTTTCAGCAGCTCTTCGCAACGCTGCTATCGCTTTTGAGTCCCTTGATCCCCCGACCAGCAACTCTCCTCGCGCCGGGAGAGCGAGAACGATGTCTCCGGCGACCCTGAGACGTTCGTCCAACCACACCTCATCCAGAAGCAGGATGCTGGTGTCATACGTTTCGTCCACTCGGACTCTCAGTATGTTCTGCTCGCTTTCGATCGAAAGCTCAGGCAGTAGCCGTCGCAAATTTGCGAAGGCGATCCGCTTCGCCTCCGCCGGTGTACCAAACGACTCAACGACATCATTCGTCGTCAAATATTTGAGCCCGGCTGCGGAGTCTTCGACGAAGGCGAGCGCAAGCTCGTCGAACAGCCCCTGCGAGTAGACACCCCACTTCCAGGGCTCGCCGGACGGTACCTCAAGCCCCTCGATCATCTCGTGGAGCCAGCTCCAGGTCTTGATGACCGGGTAGACGCGAGACGTGTCGATGGTCTCGCTCCGCGTGAAGTTCTCGATAGCGAACGATACCAAAGTGTCGATGGACTGAGCCACATCGCGGTCTTCGTCGACATAGAGCTGATAGGTGTTGTCGGTAAAGATCCGGTACTCCAGACCATCGGGCACCGTCACAGAGATCGTCGACGGTGGCTCGACCTTGACCAGCACGTCCGGGCGTTTGAAGACCAGTCGCTTCGCAACGCGCGTCGTGAATTCCTCGATCGAGAGTGCTTCGCTGGCCTGAGCGAACGCGCTGGCGGCAACGACGAGCACTGCGAAGATCGCTGCAACGAACCGCGCCGAGAGCACGATGACTCCTCCTGCCGGGTGCCCTATCGTGAGTTCTCCAATTTCGCACGCGGCATCGTAGCCGATCCCCTTCGATCCGCATACCCCGCAAGTGCCTTGTACACCCGCGCCAATGCAACGAGCGCCAGGGCGTCGGTGAGGAATTGCGCCGGGAGGGCGATGAGCGCGTGCCATAGCCCTGCGATCACATCGTACGTCCAGCCGTAGACGTCACCGGCAAACGGCCCGTCCGACGTGTAGAGCCGGTACACCACGCTCGCATAGCCGAAGCTCAGACCGAGACGGCAGATGCCGATGAGCACGGCGACCCCGAGGATCGACCACGGCGCGAGCCGCATCAGCTCCCATTCACGCTTGAGCGATGGGGAGCCAGTTTCAACGATCACGGCCACCTGCGGCATCAGCACCAAAAAGGCGAGCAGCGTCGCGATCCAGCCCGGCAGGAGCCCGACAACGATCCACGCCAGCCGCTGCCCAGGCGTGCTGTCCGCCTGCGTGCCCGCGATGACGGTGTCGGCATTGGCCATCGCAAAACTATACGACGCCTGGGTGATGCCGAAATTGACGACGCCGATGAGCGCAAAGAGCGCCGTCGTCCACAGCCAAGTCTGATCAAGCCGCCACCAGCGGAACTCGTCGCGAGGTTGCATCATCCAACGCAAGGCCGTGACCGCGATCGCGGCCCCGAACGGCGCAAAGAGCATGGCCATCACGAGATCGGGCGATAGCGCAATGCCGCCGTAGAGAAGCCAGACCCGGTTGATTGCGAGGAGCGCCAGCGTCCAGCCGAGCCACGGCACGACGTAAATTCGGAACAGCGGCCACATCTCGCGAGCCAGCGTCTCGATCGCATCGAGGATGGTGCGCAGCACCCGCAATTGCAGCCGGCTTGCCATCAGCCTATTCCCTTCGACCACCACCCGCCCCGTTCGACCTCATAGCATAGGGGAACGCGACCTTGGTCATGTGCGTTACGGCCGGACAGCTCGTCCGAGCTGTGCAATGTCGAACGGCGAGTGGAGAACGGGCTATGGTTAGCAAGCTTATGTTGGCATCGGTCGCACTGGTGATCCTGAGCGGCCCGGCATTTTCGGCCGAGTACTACGTGGCGCAGAGCGCTTCGGACAAGAAGTGCTCGGTCACCGAGACGAAGCCGGACGGGACGACCATGATGATGATCGGCACGGCGGCGTATGCCACGCAGGAAGAGGCCGACGCTGCCATGAAGGCTGCGGCCGAGTGCAAGCAGTAAGACCCGCCTGGCCACCCGCACGCGCGGGTGGCCTTCGCCCGTCTTTACTCGCACGGGGTCATGACGGCGCCGCATCTGCCCTCTAGACTGGGGGCATGACCGAGCTTTTTCCCGGCTTCGCCACCCGCCGCATCGCCCTCGATGGGGTAGACGTGTTCGCGCGCATCGGTGGCTCCGGCCCGCCCCTCCTGCTTCTCCACGGCTACCCGCAGACACATCAGTGCTGGCACAAGATCGCCCCGCGCCTCGCCGCGCGCATGACTGTCGTGGTTGCCGACTTGCGCGGCTACGGTCAAAACTCGATTCCTGCCGCCGATGCCCGCCACCTCGCCTATGCCAAGCGCACGATGGCAAACGATGCCGTGGGCCTCATGCGCGCGCTGGGCCATGAGCGCTTCGCCATTTGCGGACACGACCGCGGCGCCCGGGTCGCCTATCGCGCGGCCCTCGACTATCCGTACGCGATCACGCGCGCCGCGTTCCTGGACATCATCCCCACCGCCATGGTGTGGAGCGAAATGACCTGGCAATCGGCCATCAAGACCTACCACTGGCCGTTCCTCGCCCAGCCGCATCCGATGCCCGAGACGCTCATCGCCGGGGCACCGGAGATGTATGTCGACTGGACGCTCGCGAGCTGGACGCGCGACAAGACGCTCCGCCATTTCGATCCGGCAGCCCTCGCCGCCTACCGCGCGCTGCTCTGCGATCCAGCCCGCGTCCGCGCCGTCTGCGAGGACTACCGCGCCGGCGCCACGATCGACCGTGAGCTCGACGAGGCCGATCTCGCCGCCCGGCGCACGATCGACAGTCCGTGCTTGACGCTGTGGGGTAGCGACTACGCCGGCAAGGGTGCGAGCAACCCTCTCGACCTCTGGCGCCAGCTCGCACCGGGCATCACCGGCTCGGTTGTCCCGTGCGGCCACTTTCTTGCCGAGGAAGCGCCCGAAGAAACCTTGGCGCATCTGCAGTCCTTCTTCGCGAGTTGAGCGATGTCGAAACGCACCTCCCCCACGCCTTCGCACCGGCACGGTACCCCGCGCGTGGGCTTGGCACTCGGCGGCGGAGCCGCACGCGGTTTCGGCCATATCCCGGTGCTCGAGGCGCTCGACGAGCTGGGCGTCACGCCGACCCTCATTGCCGGCACCTCGATCGGCGCGATCTGCGGCGCGATCTACGCCTCCGGCATGAGTGGCGGCGAGATGCGCCAATTCGCCTTGGAGCTGTTCGCCAAACGCACCGAGTTCATGCGGCGTCTCACCGCAAGCTCGCCCGGCAATCTCATGGCGCTCTGGAATCCGCTCACTCCGGCGATCGTCAACGGCGAGACGCTGCTCGACATCCTCATGCCCGAGAGCCTGCCGCGAACGATCGAGGAGCTGCGGCTGCCCTTCATCGCCGTCGCGACCGACTTCTACGCGCAAGAGCAGGTCATCTACGACCGCGGGTCTCTCATTCCCGCGATTGCCGCCAGCGCGGCGCTGCCCGCGCTGCTCAAACCCGTCGCACTCGAGGGGCGCATCCTGATCGACGGCGGCTTCATCAACCCCACGCCCTTCGACATCATCGCGCCCCAGGTCGACGTGACGCTCGCCGTCGACCTGACCGGCGGCAAGGGCCGGCGGCCGACCGGCAAGGTCCCCTCCTCGATCGAGACCTGGGTCGGTGCCGCGCAGATCACGCTGCACTCGATCGTCGAGCAGAAGCTCTTCCACGCCGCGCCCGATATTCTCATCCGGCCGGATGTGGCGCGGTTCGCGGTGCTCGACTTCTTCAAGATCAAGGACATCCTCGCCGCCGCCGAGCCGACGAAGGAGGAGACGAAGCGCAGGCTCGCGGCGCATCTGGAGAAGGTGGCCTAGGCCCAGTCTAGGCGAGTGCCCGTAGGGGCGACCGGCAGGTCGCCCTCTTCGAAAGCCGTAACTGGTTGGGAGGCGGGCGACCGGACGGTCGCCCCTACGGCTCTATCGCCGCTCGGCGAAGAACGCTTTGAGCAGTCCGGCGGCCTCGCTTTCCCGCAAGCCGTCGACGACCTCGGGACGGTGGTGGCAGGTCGGCTGGGCAAAAAAGCGCGGACCGTGCGCGACGCCACCCCCTTTAGGGTCCTCGGCCGCGTAGTACAGGCGGCGGACACGGGCGAACGAGATCGCCGCCGCGCACATGCCGCAGGGCTCGAGCGTCACCCAGAGATCGCAGTCCGTCAGCCGCTCGGCCTTGAGCACGCGGCACGCCTCCCGGATCGCGAGCATCTCGGCATGCGCCGTCGGATCGGAGAGCTCGCGCGTCCGGTTGCCGGCGCGGGCGAGCACCGCTCCGCCGGCGCTGGTAACCACGGCGCCCACCGGCACCTCTCCCCGGGCCGCAGCGGCTGCGGCCTCCTCGAGGGCGAGGTCCATGGGATCGGGCGTTGCACGCGGCATGGTTTTCCGGTCTAGGTTGCGAAACATCGGCACGAGAAACGGACGCATTCAGATGGCGAGACGGGCATCAGGTCAAGCGAAGGACACGGCGTCGCCCGACGCGCCGGCGCGGATCGCCAAGGTCATGGCGGCGGCGGGCCTGTGCTCGCGCCGCGAGGCCGAGCGCTGGATCGAGGCCGGGAGGGTCAGCGTCAACGGCAAGACGCTGACGACGCCGGCCGTCGTCGTTTCCCCCGGCGATGCGGTCGTCGTCGACGGCAATCCGATCACGGGGGCCTCCGAGGTGCGGATGTGGAAGCACCACAAGCCGCGCGGACGGGTCACCACGCACAAGGATCCGGAGGGCCGTCCGACGCTGTTCGAGGGCTTGCCCTCTCATCTGCCGCGCGTCGTGTCGGTCGGGCGCCTCGACTTCAACACCGAGGGCTTGATCCTGCTGACGACCTCGGGCGCTCTCGCGCGCCATCTCGAGCTTCCCGCCACCGGATGGCTTCGCCGCTACCGGGTGCGGGCGAAGGGCCGCATCACGCAGGACGACCTCAACCGGCTCGCCAAGGGGATCGAGGTCGAAGGCGTTCGCTATGGCGGGATGGAGGCGACGCTCGACAGCGTCAAGGGCGCCAACTGCTGGCTCACCATCGGCATCCGCGAGGGCAAGAACCGGGAGGTGAGGCGCGTGCTCAATCACTTAGGCCTCGACGTCAACCGGCTGATCCGGATTTCCTACGGCCCGTTCCAACTCGGCAACCTGCCCGAGGGCGAGGTCGAGGAGGTCGGCCGCAAGATCATCGCCGACCAGCTGCCGAAGGAATTGGCCGAGAGCTTGGGATTGAGATCGCCCGGAGGCGGGCGCAAATCGTAGGGACGACCGGCAGGTCGCCCGTCACGCGGTATGGCGCCAGCGATAAACTGCCTCTCCCCATGGGCACGATGTGCACATGGGGAGAGGGCAGGGTGAGGGGCAGCCCCAGACGATATGCCGGCCGCGTGGACGTGCGGGACAAGAGTTTTCGCGCGCCTCGCGCGCAACGGCGGAAGTGACTTGGGTCGCTTCTGCGCGTGCCTCCGCCCCTCACCTCGATCCTCTCCCCGTACGCTTCGCTACGGGGAGAGGAAGCGGGCGCCATGCCGTATCACGGTCGGCCTGCCGCCCGCCGCTCCGATCACCCGAACGTCATGATCACCGCATCCACCGCGAGGCTGTCGCCGGGCTTGGCGCGGATTTCCTTCACCGTGCCGTCGCGCTCGGCGCGCAGCACGTTCTCCATCTTCATCGCTTCGACGATACAGAGCGTATCGCCGGCCTTGATCTCCTGCCCGACGGCGACGTGCACCGCCTTGACGAGACCCGGCATCGGACAGAGCAGAAGCTTCGAGGTATCGGGCGCGACTTTCACCGGCATGAGCTTGGCGAGCTCGGCCTCCCGCGGCGTCAGCACGTGCACGACCGCGGCGTGACCGCGGAAGGAGAGGCTCACGCCGTTGAGCACCGGCCGCACCTGCACCGACACCGTCTCGCCGCCGACCTCGCCCGTCCACACGGTCTCGCCCGGCCACCAATCTGAAAGCGTCGCGATCTGCCGGCGGACGCCGCCCGCCTCGTCCAAGAAGGCGATCGAGATCGGGCCCGACGTCTCGCCCTCGACCCGCAAGCGCTCGACCGCATCGCCGATCGTGATGATGCGGGCTTCCGAAAACTTCACGTTCGGCCCGTGCATCTGATGCGTGATGTGCCGGCGCCGCGCATTCGAGAGATGATCGATCGTGGCGGCCACCGCCACGATGGTATCGCGGATGCGCCCCTTGGGCTCCGGCGTCTTGAAGCCGTCCGGGAACTCCTCCTTGATGAAGCCCGTCGACAGATCCCCCTTGCGCCAGCGCGGATGCTGCATGAGCGCCGCCAAGAACGGGATATTGTGTTGGATGCCGTCGATGGCGAAGGCGTCGAGCGCCTCCGACTGCGCCTCGATCGCGGCCTCGCGGGCCGGCGCGTGGGTGACGAGCTTGGCGATCATCGGGTCGTAGTACATCGAGATTTCGCCGCCCTCGTAGACGCCGGTGTCGTTGCGTACCGTGATGCCTCCCGCGACCGTCTCGGCCGGCGGGCGATAGCGCACGAGCCGGCCGATCGAGGGCAGGAAGTTGCGGAACGGGTCCTCGGCATAGATGCGGCTCTCGACCGCCCAGCCCTTGAGTTTCACGTCCGACTGCTTGAGCCCGAGCTTCTCGCCAGCGGCGACGCGGATCATCTGCTCGACGAGATCGATGCCGGTCACGAGCTCCGTCACCGGATGCTCGACCTGCAGCCGCGTGTTCATCTCGAGGAAGAAGAAGCTCTTGTCCTGGCCCGCGACGAACTCCACCGTGCCGGCGGAATCGTAGCCGACGGCCTTCGACAGCGCGACCGCTTGCTCGCCCATGGCGCGGCGCGTCTTCTCGTCCAACAGCGGCGAGGGCGCCTCCTCGATGACCTTCTGGTTCCGGCGCTGGATCGAGCACTCGCGCTCGCCCAAATAGATGACGTTGCCGTGCTTGTCGCCCAGCACCTGGATCTCGATGTGGCGCGGGTTGACGATGAACTTCTCGATGAAGACGCGGTCGTCGCCGAAGCTCGCCTTGGCTTCCGAGCGCGCAAGGCCGAACCCCTCCTCGCACTCCTTATCGGAATAGGCGATGCGCATGCCCTTGCCGCCGCCGCCGGCGGAGGCCTTGATCATCACCGGATAGCCGATCTCCTTGGCGATCGTGACGGCTTCCCGCGCGCTCTCGATCTCGCCGAGATAGCCCGGCACGGTCGAGACCTTTGCCTTGGCCGCCGCCTTCTTGCTCTCGATCTTGTCGCCCATGGCGGCGATCGCCTTGGGGTTGGGACCGATGAAGACGATGCCGGCCTTTTCGAGCGCCACCGGGAAGGCCTCGCGCTCCGACAGGAAGCCGTAGCCTGGATGCACGGCTTCGGCGCCGGTCGCCTTGCAGGCCGCGACGATCTTGTCGATCACGAGGTAGCTTTCGGCCGCCGCCGCCGGCCCGATGGCGACCTTCTCGTCCGCCATCTCGACGTGCAGCGCATCGCGGTCGGCATCGGAGAAGACGGCCACCGTCTTGATCCCCATCCGGCGCGCCGTCTTGATGATGCGGCAGGCGATCTCACCGCGATTGGCGATCAGGATCTTCTTGAACATGCTTGGGAATCTCCCCGAGCCCTGAACCCCCGGGCTCTCCATCGGGGGGCCTTTCTAGACCGGCGCCCCGCTCGCGTAAACTTGGCAAATCACGATATGACCCTATCTTAGACCAGGGGCGTACAGGACACGAGATGCAAGAGAAGGTTGACCGGGCGAGCGTCGTGCCGCCGCCGCGCCGCCACAACGTGGCGCCGGCGATGCTGCGGGAGCTGCACGATTGGCTGCTCGAGCAGGCCCTCGACGATGCCGATCTCGCCCCCATCGTCTACGGGTGTTGCGAGCGCCTACAGGCGGCGGGTCTACCGCTCATCCGCGGCTATTTCGCCTTCTCCGTGTTGCATCCACTCCACTCGGCGATCGGCATCACCTGGATGCGGGGCGAGGGCTCGTCGATCGCCGACTACCCGCACGTGCCCAAGGGGATCAATCCCGGCTTTGCCAAGAGTCCGCACTATCACATGATCCAGCGCGGCCTCGCGACGCTGCGCATCCATCTGGACGCCGACCAGCACCACTACACGTTCCCGATCCTCGACGATCTGCGCCAGGAGGGCGTCACCGATTACCTGGCCTTCACCGTCGAGTTCGAGCCCGGACGCGGCAACGGCATGCTGGGGTCCTGGGCCACCGATCACGGCGCGGGCTTTTCCGACGAGGACATCGAGGTGCTCCTCCAGGTGCAGCGCACGCTCGCCGTCGCCACGAAGATGGCGATCAAGAACCAGCTGATGCGCAACCTGGTGAAGACCTATCTGGGTAAGCATGCGGGCAAGCGCGTGCTCAAGGGCCGCATCAAGCGCGGCGATGCCGAGACCATCAAGGCTGCGATCTGGTATGCGGATCTGCGCCGCTCGACCGTCATGGCCGACACGATGACGCGCGAGGAGTTCATCGAGACGCTCAACACGTTCTTCGATGCGACGGGGGGCGCCGTCACCCAATGCGGCGGTCAGATCCTGAGCTTCATCGGCGACGCCATCCTCGCCATCTTCCCCGTCGACGACAAAGGCCAGACGCCGCGCATCGTCTGCGACAAGGCGCTGATGGCGGCCTCGCTCGCCGGCTCGCGCATCCACGAGACGAATGCGATCCGCGGCATGGCGTCGAAATCGCCTCTCGAGTTCGGCGTCGGCCTGCATCTGGGCGAGGTCACCTACGGCAACGTCGGCATCCCATCACGGCTCTCCTTCTCGGTGTTCGGCTCGGCCGTCAACGAGGTGGTGCGGCTCGACGGCCTGACGAAATCCCTCGGCGAGCCGGTGCTGGTGACGAAAGCCTTCGCGGACGCCGTCGAGCACGAATGGAGGGATCTCGGCAAACACAAGCTGCGCGGCATCACACGCCGGATGAGCGTCTTCGCGCCGGGCTTCTCGACGATCGGCAAACCGGCGCCGTTCTTCGAGATCGACGAGGACGAGGACGAGGAAGTGACTTAAGCCGCGCGATCGAGCAGCGGCTGCAGGCTCTCGTGCAAGTGCGGGCTCGTTTGCTTCAAGAACGCGACGAGTGCCTTCTCGTTCTCGTGCAGATCGCCATCGCGGTTGATGCGCTCGGCGAGCCAAGAGGCTTCGGGCTCCGTCACCGCTTCCGACGTGATCATCGCGATGCGCTGCTGCTCGATGCGCTCCAGCGCCTGCTCCTCCCAGGACTGCTCCTTGTAGGCGGAGAACATCTTCGCGAAACCGCCGCTCGCGAGATTGGAGAGCATGCTGCCCAAGGTGAGCTCGCCGCGCTCCTCGAGCCACTCCTCCTGATGCAACGCCTCCTCGCGGCTCGGCACCGCGTAGCCGGACGCGGACATGAGGTAATTGGCGATCGCCTTGACGAACAGGTCCGACCACGCCGGATCGTCCGTCCCCCCCGCCGTCGCATCGTTGATGTCGAAAAGCACCTCGGCCTCGGCGCGCGTGATGCCGATATTGCCCTCGCCACCCATCGCATAGAGGATCCGGCGGACGAGCGCCGTCTCCCCCTCGCTGATGCGGCCGGGCTCGAGATGGGTTCCCGCCCGCAACGGGCCGGTGCCCTCGACGACGGCGTGCTTCACCTGCTCGAGCGCGAAGCGGACGAGCTTCTCCGGCGCCCAACGCGCGGAATCGAGGATGCGGATGAGCGCCTCGAGCTCCGTCATCGTCTGGACGACGCCGTCCTCGGAGATGCGATCGATGAGCCAGTCAGCATTCTCGGCCGTGACGTAGCCTTGGGGTAGCGCCTGCTGCACGACGAAATCCGTCATGACCTCGCAGAAGAAGTCGGACCACTCGGCGTCCTGCTCGGGGCAGGCCCGGTTGATGGTGAACAGCGCCTCCGCCTCGGCGGGGCTGATGTGGCCGTCGGGATAGAAGCTCCGGCGAAGCTTGAGGACGTCCTCGGCTCTCACGGCGCCAGCGCCCAAGAGCTCATCCAGATTGAGGTTCAGCTCGCCCATGCCCGGCTCCAAACAGCAAATCGTCTGGGCGCGACGGTAATCCTCCCCCCTTACCAAAAGCCTAACCGGCGTCAGAGCCCGGGACGGACGCCGCCCAGGCTCTGCCCGAGGACGAAGGCGAGCGTACCGGCGCCAAGCGTCAAGCCGGAGATGAGCGCGAAGCGCAGTCCGATCGGCCGGCCGCCCCCGATCCAGGCGTAGAGCACCTTCGTGACGGTATTGACGGCCAGGGCCACGAGGATCGCGAGCGAGGCCACCGCCGGTCCGAGATCGCCTCGCGCCAACTCCGTCATCGAGAGCGTAATGGCGTCGACGTCGGCGATGCCCGACACTGCGGCGAGCGCCAAAACCGCTTGCGGCCCGACGGTCGCCGCCAGCACCTTGGCGACGAAGACGATGACGGCGAGCATGGCGCCAAACTGCAGCACGGTCATGAGCTCGAACGGATTGCCGAGCTTCAAGGGCGTGGCGCCGCCTTTATCCTCCGGCTCGTGGCTCATGAAGAAGAAACCCGAGGCCCAGAGTGTCACACTCGCCGCAGCCAGCGGAGCCGCAAGCCACGCGAGCAGCGCGCTGTTGAGCAGCGCGACGATGGCGAGCACGCGCAGGACCATCGTGCCACTCGAGAGCGCCATGCCGGAGAGGCAGACACGGCTCAGCACCGGATTCTCGCGGGCGAGGCGCGACAACGTCACCGTCACCGCCGTCGAGGAGACGAGGCCGCCGGCGATGCCAGTCAAGGCGATGCCGCGACGCTCGCCCGCGACCTTGACGGCGATGTAGCCGACGAAGGCGACCGCCGCGAGCATGATCGTCATCAGCCAGAGCTGACGTGGATTGAGCGCAGCGTAGGGGCCGAGGCCGCGATCGGGCAGGATCGGCAAGAGAATGACGCTCATGGCGAGCAGCAGGAGCGTCGCGCGCAGCTCGGCCCAGGTCAGCCGTTGCAGCCAGCCGTGCAGAGCGCCCTTCAAGGCGAGCAGGGCGGTCGCGGCGACACCACCAGCGGCTGCCGCCGCCATGTTGCCAAGCACCGCGAAGGCGCCGAGCGAGAACACGAGCAATCCGCCGACGAGGGTCGTGGCGCCGTAGCGGCCCTCCCGCGTCACCTCGCGCAAACGGAAGATCGTGAAGGCCGCCGCAACGACAGTGAAGGCGAGCGCCAGCGCGATGAGGCCGCCGGGGCCGCTTCCCGCGACGAGCGCACCCCAGACGCCCCCGAGCAGTCCGAGCAGCGCATGCGTGCGCAAGCCCGCCGCGCGCTCCCCCTCCCCTTCCTCGCGCTCGCTCCACCCGCGCTCGACGCCGACGAGCGTGCCGATGGCAAGCGCCACGGCGAGGCGTTGAAAGGTATCGATCGTGTCCATGCGAGGACTATGGTCGAGCGGACGCCCGCCGGAAAGCGGCACGGCGACACACGGTTACGGGGTGGGCGGACGGCGCACTGTGCCCACCAGGACGGGCTTCGCCCTGACGGGCTCAACCCGCCCTACGGGCAAACGCGTCCGCGAGAACCGTCAGAACTCGTACCCGAAATGCGCGATCTCGCGCTGGTACCAGCTGCCGATTATCGCCTGGCTCTCGGCCGTGTAGAAGCTGCGATAGTCGACTTCCTTGACCTTGGAGACGTTCGTGCGCGGGAGCGTCACACGTCCCTTAAGACCGATCGCGGAAAGCACCTTGGCGAATCCGGCGTCGAGATCCTCGTAGCGGCCGACGAAGTCGAGCGTGATCTTGCCGTCCTCGGTGTAGAGGTCGAAGTTCTCGACATAGGCGCGTTTGCGATCGCGGTTGAAGGCATCGAAGGACGGTTTGTCGGTCTTGCTCTTCGTCTTGTAGTGATACCAGGAGACCTGCCGGTCCCACGGATTGCGCTCGAAGGAAAACTTGTAGTAGCGGCGCCAAATGTCCTCGCCGACATACGTGCGGACGCGCCAGGCCGGCATGTGCTCGTAGTAGCCGATGGAGGGGTGATAGTAGCGTTCCGGGCGGCCGAGCAGCTTTTTCCAGAGCGCGCGCTTCGGGACCGCAGGATGATCGAGCCGATAGTTCTGCGCCGCCCGCTGCTTGCGCGCGCCCCGCAGCTGCTCGCTCGCTTCCGTGATGACGTCGTCGGGTCCGCAGACTTCCGACAATGCCGCCTCGATCGAGGTCGAGGCGGTCTTGTAGGTCTTGATGTAGATGAAGCGGTGAGCGTGACTGAGGATCATGCCCTCACGCTAGCACGCACCGCTTGCACCGCTCAAAGCCCGCTCAGTCGCAGCCCTTCCACCGCTCGACGCTGCGGATCGTCTGAACGTTCTTGCGCTCGTAGGCATTGAGTGGCACGGCGGCCTGGTTCCAGTACTTGCATCCCGCGTTCGAGAAGTTCGCGCGGCCCCTCTTCGTCTTGAAGCAATATCCGTTCTCGTCGTAGATGCGATTGCGGACGTGCCAGAGGTTCTGGCAGCTCAGAGTCTTGAGTTCGTTGCGGGAGAAATAGTCGCTGTCGGTGCAGCCGATGCCTTCGAAGCAATCGGCCTTCGCCCCGTTCATCGCTCCCATCAGGAACAGCAGCACGGCGACGACGATCAGAAGCACGGATTCCGGATACTTACGCAGCATGGGATCAGCCCTTCGTGGTGACGGCGTTTGCCCCCCGTCGGCCGCACTTATGGCAGCCGCGACATGAACCCGGCCTGAACCCGCTCGACTTGCGCCATGACCTTGCCTCATCGACACCTCCCTATGAACGTACCGGAACAGCACATCCGGTAACGTCTCATTCACACCTTCGACGTCAAGATGGCTGAGTCGCACGCTTGCTTGAGGCCGTCCATGACGCTCCCCGCCGCCGAGACCGTTTGGCGCAAGCCACCGAGCATCCGCTATCGCTGCGGATCGTGCTCGAAGCTCCATCAGGGTTTGCCCGAGCTCACCTTCTCCTCGCCTCACCCTTACGCGCGACTGCCGGAGGCTGAGCGCGCATCGCGGGCACGGCTCGGCTCCGATCTCTGCGTCATCGACGAGAGCCGCTTCTTCCTGCGAGCCGTGATGCAGCTGCCGATCGCGGGGTACGACGATCATTTCGGCTTCGGCGTCTGGGCCGAGGTCGGGGGCGACGACTTCAAGACCTATTTCCAGAATTTCGACGCGGCGAAGAACAGCCATCTCGGCCCCTTCGAGGGCGAGATCGCCAACGCCGTACCGGGCTTTCCGGATGCGAGCGGGCTCGCCTGCCGCGTCCACCTGCAGGACGGCGGCCGCCGGCCGATCGTCGAGATGCGCCGCGCTGTTCATCCGCTCGCAACCGCACAGGCCAACGGCATGACGATCGATCGCGCCATCGCCATCGTCCGCGACAGCCGCATCGGCGCCCTCGTCGTCATCGGGTGATCGGGCTTCATCGGCGGGTGATGCGGCAGCGGTCCAACGACACCGCCGATGGTCTTGGGAATCGCAGCGTCTGGTGCGAGAGCGGTATGAATAGGACGGCTCGACGCACGCGGGCCGCCGCGCGGGAATGATCCCGGCATTGCTGTCTACCCCCTGACCCGATTGCGCGCCCGCACCTGGATGATCAGAATCATTGGTGCGGGCCGAAACCGTAGCTGTTGCACCGCGGCACCAAGACCCGTGTCAGGACTGCAGCACGCATGCTGGCCGGCACGCGCGACGAGATGGTGAGTGGGCTCACCCCAGCGATCGCCGCCAGCCAGATTCCCGCCAGCGGGTCCGCACATCGGCCGGGCACGAGCGTCGCGATCGCCTATTTGAGCGCCGGCTTGCCCACCCGACGGTACGCAGGTCTCGGCGCCCCTCTTCGGCAATGCATGCTCGGCACGCGCGACCGCCGTGCCGCTCACCGATGTGAACGGCAGGCGGCACCGTAGCGAAAGCAGTGGGTGACCGCCGGCTATTGCAGAGGCGCGCGTCCCGCGCGGTCAGCGACCGTGAGCGCAGATCAGCCGGTGACCATCAGAATGTATGGCGCAAGCGGAGCCCGACCGGATCATCGTCCGGCACGGCACTCGGCGAGGCTTTGCCGCCGTAGAGGAGCTCGAGCCCGAAATTGAGGTTAGGTCCGCCGCTGGCGACCGAGCTGGGAGTGGTGGCTCCCTCCTCATCCGCGAGACCCAAGCCGGACTCGTCCCCCGAAGCGGACGTCGCGGATGTCGGCACCGGAGTTTGCCCCGGCGCGGTCTCCTGAAACGCGTGCGCGCTGACGACCATCAGCAGCAACGCCAACATACCGACAATGGTTCTAGACCCGATCATCGCAACAACCCGCGCTCCGCAGCAGACGCACAATGCGCCATCGCGACGCGCCACGCAACAAGTCGGCGGAATTGTCTAACCTATTGATTGTACGTTGTGAAACGCGTCTGCGCAGCTGCAAACGTGGCTACGTCGCAACAGATTGCGCGCACAACACTCAAAACAGAATCACTGTGTTGTAGCGCTGCGTCACCCTCGCCCCGGACAGGGTCCTGCACGACGCACGTTCTCCACACGTTGTCCACATCCGGGTCGAGATGCAGCCGACGTCATAAATCGCGATGGCACAAAGAGAAAGGGGCGCCGGAGCGCCCCTTTCGGAACCTGTGCTTGTTTGCGTCAGATCAGAAGGGCAGAACCATGCCGCCGAGAACCTGATCGTTGGCTTGGGTCGTGATGCCAGGGCCGAGATCGGCCTCGGAGTGACGATAGCCGAGGTAGAGCGTGCCACCGACAGCGTCGATGTCCTGGCCGACGCCAGCGCCCCACTGATCAGCCGACGTACCCGGCGTCACGTCCTCGCTCTTGGTGTACTCGCCGTAGATCGCGGTCTCACCCATGCCGGAGATGTTCTTCCTCCAGCCGATCTTGCCATACCAGTTCGTGGCATTGTCGATACCGACAACGTTCACGTCCTGCTCGCCGTAGCTCACGACACCGAACAGGCCGGTTGCCGAGTGGTACAGAGACAACGAGGCCAGATAGGTCTCGACCTCACCACCGGGGCCGAGCTCATCGGTGTTGTTCTCGTAACCGATGCCCGCCTCGACCGCGAGACCATTCCAGTCCTGCGAGTAGCGGAGAGCGCCAGCCCACCGGTCATCCTCACCCCACGACACGGAGGCCGTGAAGCCTGCGATGGCCGGGGTGTCATAGCGGATGTAGCTGCCACGGCCACGATCGAAATCATCGAGAACGTTGGCCCAGATCAGACCGGTCGAAGCACCACCGGCGCCGATGATCGCGTAGGAGAAGTTCCAGTCCTGCGCGCCGTTGTAGCTGATCCAGCTCGCCGCACCCGAAAGGTCGATCGACTCGATGCCGTTTGCCGCGCTGTCCTGCTGACCGACGGTCACCTTACCGAGCTGGTCGGACTTGATGTACCAATTGGCCTGACGGAGACGCACGCCATCCAGGCTCGAGTTCGAGTCGGTCGAGCTATAGGCGCCCGTGCCGTCATCGAGATCGTTCTCAGCCGTGCCCGAGAGATCGTCGCCAGCGGCCTTGATCTCCAAGCGATAGCCGGCTTCCCAACCTGGCTTGATCTTGCCCGAGCCCTTGACGCCGATGCGGCTCGATGCCGTATCCGTGTCGACGACATACGCGTCCGACTCTTCGCCGTTGTCGAACCAAGTGATGCCGGCGTTGACCCAACCGTAGAGCGTGACGCTCACATTCCGGTTGCCCTTGCGCACTGTGGTCGCCTCGAGCTCAGCAACGCGCTCCTCGAGATCCGCACAGCAGTCGCCACCAAGGTCAGCAGCCTTAGAAGGGGACGCGAAAACGCCACCCACCAAAACGCTGGCCAAAGCGGCGATGGCAAAGTGACTGGTCGTCCTCTTCAGTCCCCCAATCATTTCCATCTCCACTCCACCAGTTACTACCTGACGCCCAACTCCAGCGGCGACGGCCGCTGACTTGAACTCCCGTCCCTCAAAGACGGGCCCCGACTGCGAGCCACTGGAGAACGTCGCGTCAGGCTGTGTCCATTAAACGGATGGGGATGAGCGCGTAAACCCTGATCCCAGCGCCAGCACAGCTTTCGACTCACTTTGTGGCAGGGCCGCAACAAGTCCAATGAAGCCCAATCCACAGCCCCATTAGTGCCCGCGTGAGCCAAAGGATGTGGCGCAAGAACACCACGACGGGGTCAGTCCGGCCAATTCCGCCTTCAAATACAGCGATCGCATCGGCGAGCCCAAATGAAAAGGGGCGCCCGAAGGCGCCCCTTTCCGTTCGATTGTCGTGTCAGATCAGAAGGGAAGGACCATGCCGGTCAGGATCTGATTGTGATCCTCCGCCGTGATGCCAGGTCCCAGATCCGCCGACGAGTTACGGTAGCCGAGATACATCGTGCCGCCGATAGCATCGATGTCCTGACCGACACCGAGGCCCCACTGATCAGCAGACGTGCCGGGCGTCACGTCTTCGCTATGCGTGTACTCGCCGTAGAGGGCGGTCTCGCCGTAGCCGAAGAAGTTCCGGCGGATACCAAGCTTGCCGTACCAGTTGGTGGCATCGTCGATACCGACGATGTTGTGGTCCTGCTGGCCGTAGCTGACGACACCGAACAGGCCGGACGAGGCATGGTAGAACGTCGCCGAGGCCAAGAAGGTCTCGACTTCGCCATCAGGCCCCTGCTCATCGGTATTGTTGTCGTAACCGACGCCAGCCTGCACGCTCAGGCCATTCCAGTCACCCGTGTAGCGCAGAGCGACACCCCAGCGGTCATCTTCACCCCACGAAGAGGAGAAGGTGAAGCCCGCGAAGGCTGGCGAGTCGTAGCGGATATTGCTGCCACGACCTGTGTCGAAGTCGTCAAGCACCTGACCCCAAATCAAATTCGGGAGCGGGCTATCATCGATGATGGCGTACGAGAAGTTCCAGTCCTGCGCGCCATTGTAGCTGATCCAGCTCGCAGCGCCCGAAAGATCGATGCTCTCGATGCCGTTCGTCGCATTGTCCGTCTGACCGACGGTCAACGTGCCGAGCTGATCATGCTTCAAGTACCAGCTGGCATGCCGGACGCGGACGTTGTCGACAGACGCTTTACCGCCGGCACCGTCGTCGTTGTCGTCCTCAAACGTGCCGCTGAGATCATCACCAGCCGCCTTGAGCTCGATCTTGTATCCAGCCTCGAGACCGGGACGGATCTGACCCGAACCCCGAACGCCGATGCGGGAAGAAGCCGTGTCGGTGTCGACGACATAAGCGTCGGACTCTTCGCCGTTGTCGTACCAGGTCAGGCCGGCGTTGACCCAACCGTAAAGGGTCACCGACACTTTCCTGTTGCCCTTACGGACCGTCGTAGCCTCGAGCTCCGCGACTCTCTCCTCGAGATCCGCACAGCAGTCGCCGCCAAGGTCAGCCGCCTTCGCAGGGGTCAGCGCAAAACCACCCACCAAGAAGCTGGCCGCAGCGGCGATGGCGAAGCGACTGGTCGTCTTCATCAGTCCCCCAATCATTTCCATCTCCACTTCAGTTCGTTTCGAAGATCTTCGATGTTGATGAGCGCCTATGCGCCCGCTCGTCTGGAAATCTGATCAGGCGCAAAGCACCGTCACCGATCACCGGACGCAACGCAGTCGACACAACGGATACTGGAGTAGGGAAAAGTCCGTGCCGCGGGGACGAGAAGCGGGTTGGAGGCACTGGCCTCGAACACCGAACAGTTGCGGACACGACTCGACTTCGTGAGTCCACCCTTAGGGCAGTTGGGGAGGGCAAGTCTAGCGGCTGTGCCGAAAGGTGTCCGGGAAATGGGACTTATGTGGCACGACAGCAACGAATTTGTTTACGGTCTGTTTAGAGAGATGGCGAAAGCGTGAAAATATCGCGTTTCTTAACAGGAGCTTACGGCATCGACGCCAGACCGGGCAAGTCGGCAACAATAGGCCGAACAGGGCTCGAAAGCCGTGCCAAAACCCCTCAAGCGCCTCTTCATCCACAGCCTCTCCACCGCAGGTCGCGAAAAGTTCTTCCGGAATCAGCGGAACACGTGGGGGCGCGGCGACCCGTCTCTCGCCTCTCCCCCAGTGCGGGCGTAAAAAAGGAACCATGGCGCATCAAACCGAACCTTGGGATTGCCTGGTTGCTGGAACGGGCCCTGCTGGCCTTGCGACGGCCATCGCCCTGGCCGCACGTGGCGTCCGTGTGGGCCTCGTCGGTCCGCCCGCCTCTGCGCGCGAAACGCCACTCGACGCCCGCACATTCGCCCTCTTCCAGCCGACGCTGCGCTTTCTCGAGCGGCTCGGCATCTGGCCGTTGCCCGGGTCGGATGTGGCGCCGTTGCGCCGCATCGACCTCGTCGACGATACCGGCCGCCTGCTGCGTGCTCCCGACGCGCAGTTTCACGCCACCGAGGTCGGCTACCCGGCCTTCGGGTACAACATACCGCATGCCGTTCTCGTCAAGGCGCTTGTGAGCCGTCTCGCCGAACATTCAGATCGCGTGGAGCAATTTCCCTCTCCTGTTCAGTCCGTGGAGGGTGCGGCCGACAGCGTCACGGTGCACCTGGCCGACGGACGCGTGCTACACACCCGCCTGCTCATCGGTGCCGATGGCCGGCAATCCGTCTGCCGCGAGCTTGGCCGTTTCGCGACCCGTCGCTGGAGCTATGGGCAAACGGCGCTCGTCGTCTCGGTGTCGCATTCGAGACCGCACGATTTCGTCTCGACCGAGTTGCATCGCCCCGCGGGCCCACTCACGACGGTCCCCCTTCCGGGCTTGGCCTCGAGCATCGTCTGGGTCGAGCGGCCAGCCGAGGCGGAGCGGCTGAAAGCACTCGACGAGGCAGCCTTCACGGCCGAGCTGCATCACCGGCTGCAGGGGCTGCTCGGGCGGATTTCCGCTCTCGGCCCACGGCAAATCTTCGTTCTCGACGGGCTCGTCGCCTCGCCCGCCGGGCGCAATCGCATTGCGCTCGTCGGCGAGGCCTTGCACGCCTTCCCGCCGATCGGTGCACAGGGGTTGAACCTGGGTTTTCGCGATGTGGCCAGCCTCATCGAGGCTATCGCCGATCACGGCGCGGGCGATCCCGGCGCCCAGAGCGTGCTCGAGGCTTACTCCAGCGATCGCGGCCGGGATGTGGTCTTCCGCACACTCATGGTGGATGCGCTCGACCGCAGCCTGACCTCCACCTTGCCGCCGCTCCAGCTGCTCCGGGGTGGGGGCTTGCACATCATCAATCGTCTGCCGCCCCTGCGCCGCGCCTTGATGCGGCGCGGCATGGGTCCCATGGGCAGCTTGCCGGCGATGATGCAGGAGCCGTGACCGGCTGCTCTCAGCCCCCCTTACGGTACGGCCCAAGATCGATCAGCAGCTCCGTCTCGTGCTCGACCGCACGACGCTCACGCTCGACGAAGCCCTTGATCGCGGCGCGAAATCGCCGATCGGCGATCCAATGGGCCGAGTAGGTCGGGACGGGGAGATAGCCGCGCACGAGCTTGTGCTCGCCCCCCGCACCCGCCTCGACCCGGGCGAGCTTGTTGGCGATCGCAAAGTCGATCGCTTGATAGTAGCAGGTCTCGAAATGCAGGAAGGGATGCTGCTCGATGCAGCCCCAATAACGGCCGTAGAGCGCGTCCCCGCCGATCAGATTGAGGGCTCCGGCGATGGTCCGGCCGGCGCGCCGGCAGAGCACGAGCAGAACGTCCTCGCCCATCAGCTCGCCGAGCAGGCTGAAGAACGTCCGGTTGAGATAGGGCGAGCCCCACTTGCGGCTGCCGGTATCCATGTAGAAGGCGAAAAACACGTCCCAGTGCGCCTCCGTGATCTCGCGGCCACGGAGCCACTCGATCGTGATGCCGCCGGCGAGCGCGTCCCGGCGCTCCCGCTTCAGGCCTTTGCGCTTGCGTGAGGCGAGCGTCGCGAGGAAATCGTCGAACTGCGCATAGCCCTGGTTTTCCCAGTGATACTGCTGGCCAAGGCGGATCAGCCAGCCCGCCGCCTCGAGACGCTCGGCCTCGGCCGCCTCGAGAAAGGTCGCGTGGACCGATGACAGCGTCTCGCGGCGTGCCAGCTCGACGACCGCAGTGGCCAGCGCGTCGCCGTAAATCTGATCGACGGCAGCGTCAGCCACGAGGGTGCGCCGGCCCGGCACCGGCGTTACCGGCACGGCAGCGAGCAGCTTGGGATAGTAATCGAGCCCATGCCGCTCGTAGGCGTCCGCCCACCCCTGGTCGAAGACGTACTCGCCGTAGGAATGGCCCTTGAGATAGAGCGGCATCACCGCGCGGATGGCACCGGCGCCGTCGCGGGCGACGAGGTGGCGGGGCAGCCAACCGGCGTCGGGCACGATCGAGCCCGACTCTTCGAGCGCGCGGAAGAAAGCGTGGCGGAGAGTCGGGTTGTAGGTACGCGGGTCAGGATTGGCGAGCCGGTCCCAGTCCGCCGCCGCAATCTCGCCGATGCTGGCGACGGTTTCGACGGGAATCGCCTCTCTGTGCGGGCCCGCGCGATCCGTCACGGATCGTAGCCCTCGAAGATGATGGCATCGGCATACTTGGCGGCCCGCTCGCGCTGGGCCGGCGTCGTGACGGTCCAGGTCAACAGCGGCAAACCGCGCCGGCGCGCCCTGAGTGGCGGTCCCGCCGGCAAATCATCGATGTCGTAGGCGACGAAGTCGGCCTGCACGGCGCGCCGGTACCAGAGGTTCCTGAGCTTCATCTTCTCCCAATGCGACATCGCGGGCATCCAATCGTCATCCCAGCGATAGGACAGGAGCCCGAGCGGTGCCTGGGGAAGCAAGCGCCTCAGATAGACGAGGCTCTTGTGGTCGAAGGACATGAGGGCGAGCGGACCCTTATAGCCGCCGCAGCTTTTCGCAATGAAATCCTCATAGAGGCCTGGCGTCTCGAACGGCGTCTTGACCTCGACGACGAGCGGGACCCGGCCGGCCACCGTCTCGAGCAGCTCATCGAGCGTGAAAATCCGATCGCGCGTCGCCTTGTAAGGCAGCTTCGCCAGCTCGGCCGCCGTGTAGTGCTTGACGAGGCCTTTGACGTCGATCAGGCGGTCGAGCGCGTCGTCGTGGAAGACGACCGGAGACTCGCCCTTGGCCGGTTGCAGATCGACCTCGACGGCGTAGCCCCGCTCCATGGCTGCCGTCACCGCCGACAGCGTGTTCTCAACGATACCCCGCTCCGCCCGATGCAGCCCGCGATGGGCGATCGGCCCCAGGGGCCAAGTCAGTCTCGGCATGCCACGCGCTCCGCTGTCGGTTCCGCCCGCCATCTAGAGACGGAGAGCAGGCCCTGGCAACCACAGCGAGGCCGCGCACGTTGCGGCTTCACCACAAACGCGTCACCATGGCGTGAGATGACCGCCGCGAACCGACCCACAGGACATTCGATGCAGAGCTTCAAGGCGACTATGCTCGCCGCCCTCCTGGTCTTGTTGACGACGCCGGCGCCGGCCCTGGTGCTGCCCGAGATCGCGGAGATGACCCCGCATCGGGCCGTCTACGATATCACGCTCGGCGACGCCAAATCCTCGGCCGGCGTCAGCGACGTCAAAGGCCGGCTCGTCTTCGAGTTCACGGGCTCGCCCTGCGAAGGTTATGCGCAAACGTTGCGTTTCGTCATGAGCATCACCGACCGGGAAGGCACGACGACGCTCAGCGATCTACGCTCGACCACCTGGGAAGATGCCGAGAGCAAGTCCTTCAAGTTCGACATCGAGAACCTGGAGAACCAGGAGACCAAGGAGGCGGCCACCGGCACCGCCACCCGGGATGCGGCCGGCGGCATCGAGGTCAAGCTCTCCAAGCCTGCGGCGGCCAAGGCCACCTTCCCCGGCCCCGTCCTGTTTCCGCTCCAGCATACGGCGACGCTGTTGGCGGCAGCCAAGCGGGGCGAGCATCGAGTCGACGTCGGCGTCTTCGACGGCTCGGAGCTCGGGCAGAAGGTCTTCACGACCGGCACGGCGATCGGCAAGCCGGCTATCGGGGACGAGAGCGAGCTCGCCGGCGTCGCGAATACCGAGCGGCTGCAACATCAGCCTTCCTGGCCGATGACGGTTGCCTATTTCCCATCTACCACAGGCGGCGGCGAAGGCACGCCCGAGCACGAGATGTCCTTCCGCCTCTACCCCAACGGCGTCATTCGCTCGGTCAAGATCGACTACGGGACCCTTCGCCTCGATGGACGGCTCTCGAAGATCGAGTTCCTCGACCAGAAGACGTGTGGCGGCTGACGCCTCATCCCGAGGGTGTCCCGCCGAGCAGCCGCTCGGCCTCGATCATCTGCTCTGGCGCTATCCCCGCCTCGGCCGAGAAGACGAGCAGCAAGGATTCGTCGCCCCGCAAATAGCCGACGACGGCCGCCAGCATCTCGGGCTGACCAAGGCCCGCGCGCAGGTCCTGCGGCCCCAGGCCGGTCAAAGAGAGGAAGCGGCCGAGCCGCTCGGGCTCCTCGGCGAGGAAGGCGAAGGCTTGGATGGCCAGGGCCTCGGCTGCCTCTTTCGTCAACGACTTACGCTTTGGGATCATTGATGTTTCCCTCTCGCCGCAGCGCTCGGCCGATGCCCTTTGCAAACGGCCATGACCTCTGATCTTAAATAATTGGTTACTGCTCCTGACGTAAGCTCCAGTAGCAACGTCTGCGGCCGATTCGGTGCATCTCAAGTGCGGCCGTGGACGTGAACCTCGGGAGCTCGCATGAGTCTCACACTCGCAGAGAGAAGCACCGGCTCTCGCAGGACGGTGGCGACCGCAACGATGACCAAGACCGTGCTGATCGTCGAGGATAACGAGCTCAATATGAAGCTCTTCCGCGACCTCCTCGAGGCGCACGGCTATCGCACGCTGCAAACGCGCAACGGCATGGAAGCGCTGGCGCTCGCGCGCACGCATCGCCCGCAACTCATCCTCATGGACATCCAGCTTCCCGAGGTCTCCGGCCTCGAGGTCACGAAGTGGATCAAGGAGGACGACGATCTGAGGGACATTCCCGTCATCGCCGTCACCGCCTACGCCATGAAGGGCGATGAGGAGCGGATCCGCCAGGGCGGATGCGAGGCCTACATCTCCAAACCTATATCAGTCCCCGGCTTCGTCGCGATCGTGAAGCAGTTCATCGGGACGCCATGAGCACTCGCGTCAGGAAATTGATGTCATGACTGCCCGCATCCTCGTCGTCGACGATATCCTTGCGAACGTGAAGCTGCTCGAAGCACGCCTCACGGCCGAATATTTCGACGTCATCACGGCCTCCAACGGTCCCGATGCCATCGACATCTGCAATCGCGGGCTCGCCGACATCGTGCTGCTCGACGTCATGATGCCGGGCATGGACGGGTTCGAGGTCTGCCGACGTCTGAAGTCCAACGTCGCCACCCAGCACATCCCCGTCATCATGGTGACCGCGCTCGATCAATCGGCCGACCGTGTGCAGGGCCTGGAATCGGGCGCCGACGATTTCCTGACCAAGCCCGTCGACGAGATCGCGCTCATCACGCGGGTACGCAATCTCGTGCGGCTCAAGGTGCTCAACGACGAGATGCGGATGCGAGCGGCGACCCGCCAGGAGCTCGGCATTCTCGACACGGCGACCCAAGCCGCCGAGGCCGACGCCGGCCGGGGCCGCGTCATGCTCATCGACAGCGCGGTCCGCTCAGCGCAGCGGCTGATCGAGAGCCTGTCGAAGGATCATCAGGCTTCCCTTGTCGCCGACCCCAACCAGGCGCTCATCCAGCTCGCCGAGAACCCGCACGATGTCGCCCTCGTCAGCCTCGATCTCGACGGCGCCGATGGGCTCAGACTCTGCTCGCAGATCCGTTCGCTCGAGCGCACCCGCAACCTGCCCGTCATCGTCATCGTCGATCACGGCGGCGAGGCGCGCCTCATGCGCGCCCTCGACATGGGCGTCAACGACTACCTGAAGCGCCCCGTCGATCGCAACGAGATGCTCGCCCGCATCCGCACGCAGATCAAGCGCAAGCGCTACGCGGACTTCCTGCGCGCAAGCCTCGAGCAGAGCGTCGAGCAGGCGATCACCGACGCGCTCACCGGCCTGCACAACCGGCGCTACATGGAGACGCATCTGAAGCGGCTGGTGTCGGAAGCCCTCCAGAAGGGCCGCGCGCTCTCGGTGCTGGTGGCCGACATCGACCATTTCAAGCGCGTCAACGACACCCACGGTCACGACATCGGCGACGTGGTGCTGCGCGAGTTCGCCCGCCGCCTGAAGCGGAGCGTTCGCGGCATGGACCTCGCCTGCCGGCTCGGCGGCGAGGAGTTCGTCGTGATCATGCCCGAGACGGACCTGGAACGGGCCTGCCAGGTCGCCGAGCGCATCCGGGGCCAGGCAGCGACGGAGACGTTCGAGATCGGCAACACGCGACCGGGCCTCAAGGTCACGGCGAGCGTCGGCGTGGCTTCCCTCGAAAAGGCCGACGACACGGCCGAGGCGATCTTCAAGCGGGCCGATCAGGCCCTCTATGTGGCCAAGCGCGAGGGCCGCAACCGGGTCGTGGCCGACGCGGCCTAGGCGCAGGCTCTGGCAGGCAGGTATTCAACAGCTGCGCCGGCTCGTGTCATCGGGACGTTGCGAAAGGCCGGCAGACTTCCCCTCGTCCGGGAAGAGCTATTCTCAACCTCTGCCGTGAATTGGTCACGATCCGACGTTAACGATATTCTCGGATGTACCTGAGGCCAATACCGTTTCTTGGCTTATGGTCGCAGAAGATCGAACCCTGCAGCGGACTGCTCGCCGAGCGGGCGGCTTGACCAAGGGTCGGATTTGGTGCATTCCAGTTGCCGCGAGGGCTGCTGGATACGGAATTCTCAGCGGAACCGCTGAGCGCGAGATACGGGTCGCAAGATCAACGCCCTCTTTGATCGCGGCTCGTCGGCCGGTCCGTAGCCTACGGACTTACCCCGCTGCCGAACGGCTGCGGACCGGCCAACCCCCACTCGAACGGATCATCAAGCCAACAATCCAAGCGTCGAAGCCGGCCATAACGGCCGGGCGCGCTACTTGATCTTGGCTTCCTTGAAATCCACGTGCTTGCGCGCGACGGGATCGTACTTCTTCATCACGAGCTTCTCGGTCTTCGTGCGCGGGTTCTTCTTCGTGACGTAGAAGAAGCCGGTGCCGGCCGTGCTCAGCAATTTGATCTTGAGGGTCGTGGCCTTCGCCATAGCGTGTGCGTCTCTAGCTCTAGGAAAACTGGGTTGCCGCTCGAACGCGGCGCTGAATTGGAGCGCAATCTATCCCGCCGACTCTCGAAGTCAAGGCAGAGCGCGCACCTCGATGAAGGTTCTCTGATACTCGTAGTAATAGGGCACCGGCCGGGCGGCCCTCTCGCTGGGCGGGATCGCCAAGAGATCCTCGATATCGTCGACGATCGCCCGCGTCATCGAATGCAACTCGAGCGCACGGGCTTCCGCGAAGGTCGCCCAGACGAGATCGCCGAACTCGTGGTCGCGCTCGTCGACGCTGTGGCTGACGGCATCGGCCGACACGAGAAAGAACCGCGCATCGAAGCGGCGCGGGCTCGAGGCCGGCGTGATCGCGCGCGCCATCATGACGAGACCCGAGATATCCGGCCGGTAGCCCGTATCGAAGAACGCCTGCCAAGCCCCCGGACCTCGCCCCTTCGCCAACGGCGTGCCGATGATGAGGCCGGTCTCCTCGTACGTCTCGCGAACGGCGGCCAGCGCCAGGGCCACCGCGCGGGCCCGGCTCGGCCAACGTTTCATGTCGACGAGCAGCTTCTGCGTCTCGATGCCGGGCAGCCGCTCCGTCCGGGCGAGCAACGTATCGGCGGCATCGACCCGGCCGCCGGGAAACACGTATTTGCCGGGTGCGAACTTCAAGTCGGGGCGGCGACGGCCGAACAGGATGCGCGGCTCGCCTTTGGACGTATCGACGATGACGAGGCTGCCGGCATCGACCGGGCGCACCGGCCGATCAGGCGCGGGCTTGCGTGCACTCGAGAAGGCGGCCGTCATGCGTCGGGCTCCGCGGCGGGCTCGCCCGCCCTCGCGAGGTGATCGGCAATACCGCCGTCCGAGAACCCGTGCATGCGGAAGGCCCATTGCAGGCCGACGATCGCGCCCTTGATGCGGGGCAACAGCAGCATGGCCAGCGCAAGGGTGAGCGGAATCCAAAGCGCCATGTGCACCCACAGGGGCGGATGCATGGCGACCTCGAGCGCGAGCACGAGCGGCACGATCACGTGCCCGACGATCAGGATCACGAAATAGGGCGGCGCATCGTCGGCGCGATGATGGTGCAGCTCGGTCCCGCAGTCGGGACAGCGGTCGGCGACCTTGAGGAAGGCGCGAAAGATGTGCCCGCGGCCGCATTCGGGGCAGCGTCCGAGGAACCCGCGGCTCATGGCGCGCAACAGCGGCCGTTCGGCGGGCGAGACAACCTGAATGGACATACGGCGGGGTTTGACATTTCCGCTGGGCCAAGGTCAAGCGCGGCCCTGACGCGGCAGCCCTGCGGTTCCAGTTGCAAATGCGAAGCAACTGGGGTACGGGCTCGCGTATGCCGACCAAGCACCAGCGCGCCGCCGAGATGGAGCGAGCCCTTCGCGCGCACGGCGTCCGCATGACGCGGCAGCGCACCGCCCTACTCCAGGTGCTGGCCGATGCCGCCGATCACCCCGACGCCAACGAGCTCCATCGCCGGGGCCAAGCGGTCGACGGCCGGCTGTCGCTGTCGACCGTCTACCGGACGCTCGCGGCCCTCGAGGCTCAGGGCGTCATCCAGCGCCATACGTTCGAGAACGCACCTGCCCGCTTCGAGACCGCCAGTGCGGTCCACCACGACCACATGATCGATATCGAGACGGGCGAGGTGACGGAATTCCGCTCCGAGCGCATCGAGAAGCTGCAGGCGGAGATCGCCGCCGAGCTCGGCTTCGATCTCGTCCATCACCGGCTCGAGCTTTACGGACGACGCCGCAAGCGCCGTTGAGACCCCACGCAACCTGCGTAAGTCATGAGCTTTTTCGAGCGCAGCGTTGGGAACGCGGGCGCGCCTGAGCCGTTGTCCCCCACGAGCAACTCGGCCGTGGCGCGTCGAGGCTGAGTGCCGCGTCGCCGCGGGTCTCCGAGGTCTTTTCGTGAAGCGCAGCCGGCATCGCGTGACCGGCCAACAGATCGGGTCATCCACAATGCCACAATCACAGAACACTCTAGGTCAGGACGAGGGCCAGTTGGGGAATGGTCCGCAGGCCAATCTCGCCGATGCCGCCGACGACCTCGGGCGGCAGGCGAAGGAAACGGCCGGACGTGTTCGTTCCGAGCTCGAGGGCACGGCGAACGCGCAGAAGACGGTCGTGGCATCGCTCGTCAACGATTTCGCTGACGTGATCGATAGCGCCGCCCGGCATCTCGATCAGCGCGGGCAGCACAGCGCCGCGCGCTACGCCGAAGGCATGGGCTCGAGCCTCGCCGACTTCTCGCGCACCGTCGAGCAGAAGAGCCTCGGCGACATGGTCGGCGACGTGTCCGATCTTGCCCGGAAACACCCAGCTGCGTTCGTCGGCGGCGCAATGCTTCTCGGCATGGCGCTTTCGCGCGTCGCCAAGGCCGCACCGAGCTTGGTCACCCAGCCGTTCACCGACAAGGTCAAGAGCGCCGTCTCCGAGGTCAAGAGTGCGGTCGCCGATGTGTCCGCCGATCTCGCCTCAAACGTTCGCTCGAGCAACGAGGGTCTCAAATGAGCGACAAGAACCGATCCATCACTGAGCTCATTCCCCAGCTCGGCACCGAAGTCGTGCGTCTCATGAAGAGCGAGGCGGATCTGCTCCGCGCCGAGCTCAACGAGAAGGCCGAGCATTTCGAGACCGCCATCGGCAGCATGGTGGCCGGCGGCGTATTTCTCGTCGCGGCACTCGTCATCCTGCTCCAAGCGCTCGTCGTGGCGCTTGCGAACGCCGGCATGGATACCGGCTGGTCGGCGCTTCTCGTCGGCGCGGTTGCGGCGGCCGTAGGCGCGGGCCTCGTGCTGCACGGCTCGGGCAAAACCAGTCTGACGCCGCGCAAGTCGCTGCGCGAGTTGCGCAAGACAGCGAACATGGTGAGGGAGAAGGCGCAATGACCGACGAGACCACCGCTGCCCAGCGCGATGTCGAGCGCGCCCGCTCGGATCTGGGCGAGACGATCGATGCGTTGAAGCACAAGATGACGACGAGCGAGCTGTTGAACGAGCTTCGCTCCCAGGTTTTTCCCGATGGAGGCGCTCAAGTGATGTCGCGATCGATGTCGACCCTGTCCCGGCAGGTGCAGGAAAACCCGTTGGCGCTGACGCTGATCGGCGCCGGTTTGGCGTGGATGATGTTCGGCCGTAGCGCTCAATCGCCCGGCAGCTCGCGCCAAGGCGATTATCGGTATGGCGAGTCGAGCTCAGGCGCCTATGGCGGCTATCGTGACGCCTATCCTGCTGCAAGCTCCGAGAGCGTCTATGCCGACGTCGGCGTCGACGCCGATACGAGCGGTCGCTCCTACGATGCGGAGCGTGACGGCTCCTCCACACTCGGCGCGATGGCCCGCTCCGCCCGTGAGCGCGTGCACGACACCATCGATACGGTGGGTGGCGTCGCGCAGTCGGCGGCCGAGGGCGTAAGCTCGACGGTGAGCTCGGCACAAGATGCGTTCAGCTCTGCCGCCTCCGGTGTCCGTCACGCCGCCCAGGACTTCGGTCACACGGCGTCGGACGCGATGCACGCGACCCATCGCGCCACGCGCAGCGCCCAGCAGACCGCGGCCGATCTCATGGAGCGCTACCCGCTGGCGGTCGGTGCCGTGGCCCTCGCCATCGGCGCGGCGATCGGTGGCGCGCTGCCGACCTCCCGCGTCGAGGAGCACGCGGTGCGCGGCGTCGTCGGCGACGACGAGCACCCGATCAGCGGCGAGAACCGCGACATGAGCCAAGCCTATCGCGGCTCGATGCCCGCCGGCACCGGTGCGACGGCGGACGTCTCGGGCATGATGGAAGACGACACCGACAACGCGTCGTCCGACGATGGGCTCGGAGAGGACAGGTCCTCGCCGCCGCGCTCGCGGTGGCCGGAAGGCAATTTGAGCTGAGCGCGCGCTCCCATAGATGATCGCAGCATTGGACCCGATCGCCATCCCGGCGGTCGGGTCTATCTGTACGGACGACCGCTACAGCGCGAGCACGACGCGCGTGCGGGCCACCGACACGCAGGGGCAGAAGTAGCGTTTGCGGTCCTCGAGGGAGAGGATCCCGTCCTTGTGCACGACGTCGCCCTCGACATACTCCGTCGCGCAGGTGCCGCACGTCCCCGTGCCGCAGCCTTGCTCGATCGGCACGCCGGCGTCGATGAGAGCTTGCAGCGCGCTTTGCCCGGGCTCGACCGTGAGCACGCGCTCGGACCAGGCGAGATAGATCTCGAAACGCCCAGAGCTGCTCATGCCCCACGCCTTGCGAGCAGCGGCGCGTAGACGGCACAGAAGACGACGAAGCCCAGCACCCAGAGACCTGCGGAGGCATGCAGCATGCCATCCCGGCCGAGATCGAAGGCAGCCGCAATGCGCGCGAGAGCGGAGAGCAGCACACACGCATAGATGAGTTGTATCGGACGCGTCGCCGTGAGCGGAAGGCCCGTGTGGCCGAGACTCGCGCGCGTCATGACCGCGAGCGTCATCAGGCCGATGGCACCAATCGTCCAGGCGTGCAGGGCACCCGACGGCAAAAGCGTCTGCGGCCACAGGATCGATGCCGCAACGAGCAGGAAGCCCAAGGGCACGAAGGCGAAACCCACGTGCAGGATGAGCACGAGGGGCTCGGCTGCCGTGCGCGCGCCGGCCCAGCGCGACAGCCGCACACCGTTGGCCAGGCCCGCGACGACAGCGGCGGCCGCCGTGCCGATCCAAGCCGGCGCGACGACCCACGCGGCGAGCGCAATCGCCGAGACCGCCACCGCTACTATGTCCAGCCGGCCGAACGGATCCGGCAGCCGTCCTGGCGCTTGTTTCACGAGCCAGTTGCGCGTGAAGCTCGGGATGATGCGGCCACCGATCAGCATGATCAGCACGAGCGCCGCGGAGATGCCGAGCCTCAGCCCATGACCGTCGCCGATCCCGAGCAGCGCCTGCAGATGGAACAGCACATTGGCGACGAGCAGAAGCCCGACGCCCACGAGCACTTTAAGATTGCGCGTGTTGCCGCTCGCCACGATCTCGCGGGCGATGACGAGGAGGAAAGTCGCCAGGAAGGCCAGGTCGATCACGGCGGCGAGCGGCAGCCCGATCGTGCCGGAGACCAGCATGCTCACCCGGCCGGCAATCCAGATCGAGACCAGGACCAGCAGCGGCGTCCCAATGACGGGCAGCCGTCCGGTCCAATTCGGCACCGCCGTCAGCAGGAAGCCCGCGATCACCGCCGGCACGTAGCCGAAGATGAGCTCGTGCACGTGCCATTCGAGCGGGGACAGCCCGGTCGGCAGCGTGATCTCGCCGTAGAAGACCGGCAGCCAAAGGGCCGCCGCGACCACGGCCCAGGCGCCCCCGCCCAGGAAGAACGGGCGGAAGCCATAGCTCAAAATGGCCGGACCCGCGTAGGCGCGCCGCATCTCCGCCGTGGTTGCCATGGGCTCGGTCCTCGAATAGGTATTTCAGATACGTATTCGCATCTGCGGCGCTCCGCAGCAAGTCCACGGCAGAGACGAGCGACCATGCGCCTCACCATGTTCACGGATTTCGGTTTGCGTGCCTTGATGCGACTGGCGGCGGAGCCCGATCGCACCTTTACGACCGAGGCGCTCGCCAAGGAGCTCGCCATCTCGCGGCATCACTTGAACAAGGTCGTGCAGGCGCTGGCGGAGGCGGGATTCGTGTCGACGAGGCGCGGTGGCGGCGGTGGCCTGAAGCTCGCGCGACCTGCGGCCGGGATCGGTCTCGGCGAGGTGGTTCGGCGTCTCGAGGCGCCGCAGGCGCTGGTGGAGTGTTTCCGCGACGAAAGCTCGCCGTGCACGTTTCTCCCGCGCTGCCGCCTGCGCGCCCGTCTGGCGAAGGCCCGCGACGCCTTCATGGCCGATCTCGATCGGTCGACGCTGGCAGATTGTATCGAGCCGCAACGAGCGATCGGCGGACGCCGCTAGCGCCGCCCGCGTTGGCGCCGGACGCCGCGCTTGCCGAGCTGGCGCAAATTCGAGCCGCCGGATCGGCGCTGCGGCGCGCTCAGCATCTCGAAGCGGAGCGCACCTGCGGACGGGACCGCCTCGACGAGCCGCGCCTCGACCCGGTCGCCGAGCCGGAACCCCTGTCCTGATCGCTCGCCGACAAGGGCGCGCGCATCCTCGTCGAACCGGAAGTATTCGCTGCCGAGAGTGGAGATAGCGATGAAGCCGTCGGCCCCGGTGTCGTCCAGCCGAATGAACAGGCCGCTCTTCGTGACGCCCGACACGCGCGCGGGGAAGCTCTTGCCGATCTGGCCCGCGAGATAGGTTGCGATGAGCCGGTCCGCCGTCTCGCGCTCGGCCGCCATCGCGCGCCGCTCGGCCTGACTGATCTCGGTCGCGATCTCCTCGAGCCGCTCGATCTCGTAAGGCTCGAGCCCGCCCTCGCCCAGCCCCAGCGCCCGGATGAGCGCGCGATGCACGATCAAGTCGGCGTAGCGGCGGATCGGCGAGGTGAAGTGGGCGTAGCGCAGAAGATTGAGACCGAAATGTCCGAGATTGGCCGGCGCGTAGACGGCCTGACTCTGCGAGCGCAGGACCACCTCGCTGACGAGCTCGGAGACGTCGAGCCCGCGCGTCTCGGCGAGAATGCGGTTGAACTGCTCGGGCCTGAGCACCTGGCCTTTGGCAAGCGGAATGTCGAGGGTCGCCAGGAACGTGCGCAGGCCTTCGAGCTTCTCGCGAGAGGGCTCGTCATGGACGCGATAGATGAGCGGCGTGCGTTTCTGCTCTAGCGTTTCGGCAGCGGCGACGTTCGCCTGGATCATGAATTCTTCGATCAACCGATGCGCCGCCAAGCGCTCCGGCGTGTAGATTTTCGCGATGCGACCGTCGGCACCGACGAGGATCTTGCGCTCAGGCAGATCGAGATCGAGGGGGCTGCGGGCATCGCGCGCCTTGCACAGCGCCGCATAGGCGGCCCACAAGGGCTTCAGCACCGGCTCAAGCAGCGGCCCGGTCTTGTCGTTCGGCCGGCCGTCGATGGCGGCCTGCGCCTCCTCGTAGGCGAGCTTGGCCGCCGAGCGCATGAGCGCCCGCATGAATGTGTGCGACCGCTTCTGCCCCTGCGCGTCGAACACCATGCGCACGGCGAGGCACGGGCGCATTTCCTTTTCGCGCAACGAGCAGAGGTCGTTCGAGATCCGCTCCGGCAGCATGGGCACGACGCGATCGGGGAAGTAGACCGAGTTGCCGCGCTTCAACGCCTCGCGATCGAGCGCCGTGCCGGGGCGCACATAGTGCGCGACATCGGCGATCGCGACATAGACGACGAACCCGCCGGCATTCTTAGGGTCCGCATCCGGCTCGGCGTAGACAGCATCGTCGTGGTCGCGGGCATCGATCGGATCGATGGTCAGGAGCGGGATCGTCGTCAGATCCTCGCGCTTGCCCTTCGCCAGGTCCGGCAGCCGCTCGACCTCCTCCAGAACGCGGGCCGGAAAGACATCGGGAATGCCGTGTGCGTGCACGGCGATGAGGCTGATCTTGCGCTCGTCCGCCGGATTGCCGAGCCGCTCGACGACGCGCGCGACGGGCAAGCCGCCACGCCCACGCCGCGCGATGTCGAAACGCACGAGCTCGCCGTCGGTGGCGCCGCCCGTATCGCCGGTCTCGACCCGCCACTCCCGCATCTGCTTGCGATCGACGGGGAGAATGGTGCCGCCGCGATCGCCCATACGGTAGATGCCGAGCAGCCGCGTCTGCTCGCGGGCGAGCTTCTTGATCGGCCGCGCGCGATAGCGATAGACCTCGTCCTCGGCAATCGGCTCGAGCTTGCAGAGGAGACGATCGCCTGCGCCGGCCGGACCGATGCGCTCGTGGCGCGGACCGTCGTGGGCAATGAGCACCTTAGGGGCGGCGCCCTCCTCGCTCTCCCAATCGACGGGAAGACCGTAGAGCTCGCCGTCGGCGTCGTGACCCGCAACCTCGATGACGGTGACGGGCGGCAGCGTGCCCGTGCGGCGGAGATGCTTGCGGCCGCGCGAGACGCTCCCCTCCTCCGACATCTCCTTGAGCAGCGCCTTCAGCCCGATCTTGTCGTTGCCCTTGATGTTGAAGGCGCGGGCGATCTCGCGCTTTCCGACCTTGCCCTCGGCGGTCTCGAGAAACGCCGCGACCTCGGCCTTGGACGGCAGGCCCGGACGCTTGGGGCTCTCTTTGGGTTTCTTGGGCTGCTTGGGCACGTTGCCTCGCCGGAGAGCGAATGATCGCCGAACGCTTGCGTATCATGAGTAAGCGCGGCTGGGGAACAACGCCGGCGCTCGATTGTACAGAGCAATCCTCGACGCTGAGGCGAAATCTCCTCCCCCTTCGTATGGGGGAGGACTGTTCGCCTTGGGTTTAGCGCCAAGCTAAACCCTTAGGCGAACATAGGTGGGGGTGCGCTTGCATCAGGCGCATGTGCGATCGTGAGATCAGCCCAACGCGTTGTTTCCAGGCAAGTTCACTGTCTTCGGCCCTCGCCCATGGGGAGAGGGTCCCGACAGGGGGGAGAGGGGTCGATCTTCGACGAGATGTCTCGGGCTGCTCAACCCCTCATCCGGCCCTTCAGGCCACCTTCTCCCCAAAGGAGAAGGCCGGCTCATCGGACGTTCGTGCAAGGCGAGAGCGTCGAGAGTGAAGCTCAATCCTCGTCCGCCGTCACCTTGGCCTTTTTCGGCTTGGCCTTCGCCTTCGCGGGCTTGGCGGCTCCGTCATCTTTCGCCGCCTTGGCCTTGCCGAAGCGACCCTTCTTGGCCGGCGGTCCCTTGGCGGCGCGCTCGGCGATGAGCTGCACCGCTTGCTCGACCGTCACGTCCTTGGGCTCGACGCCCTTGGGCAGCGTCGCATTGACCTTGCCGTGCTTGATGTAGGGCCCGTAGCGGCCCGACAGCACCTCGATCTTGCCGCCCTCGCTCGGGTGATCGCCGAGCGCCTTCAGCACCTCGGCCTGAGGGCGGCCGCGGCCCTTGCCTTCCTTCTTCTCGGCGATCAGCGTCACGGCGCGGTTGAGACCGATCTCGAACAACTCTTGGGCGCTCGCGAGATTGGCGTAGGTGCCGTCGTGCTCGATGAAGGGCCCATAGCGGCCGAGGCCCGCGACGATCGGCTTGCCGGTTTCCGGATGCTCGCCGACGCGGCGGGGAAGGTTGAGCAGCTTCAGCGCCTGCTCGAGATCGATGGTCGCCGGATCGAACCCTTTCGGGATCGTCGAGCGCTTCGGCTTCTCGCCTTCGACCGCTTCGCCGAGTTGCAGATAGGGACCGAAGCGGCCAGTCTTCTGCAGCACGTCGAGACCGGTCGCCGGATCCTTGCCGAGGTTGCGGCCCTCGGGCGGCGTCGCGGAGGCGTCCTCGCCCTCGGGCACGACGAGCTGTCGGGTATAGCGGCACTCGGGATAGTTCGAGCAGCCGATGAAGGCGCCGAACTTGCCGGTCTTGAGCGAGAGGCGGCCGGCGCCACAGGTCGGACAGGCGCGCGGATCCCCGCCGTCGCCCTTGTCGGGGAAGATGTGCGGCCCGAGCTGCTCGTTGAGCGCTTCGAGCACATCCGTGACGCGCAGCTCCTTCGTCTCTTCGACGGCGCCCATGAACTGCTTCCAGAACTCCCGGAGCACGTCCTTCCATTCGAGCTTGCCGTCCGAGATGAGATCGAGCTTCTCTTCCAGATCCGCTGTGAAATCGTACTCGACGTAGCGCTTGAAGAAGCCCTTGAGGAACGCCGTGACGAGGCGGCCCTTGTCCTCGGGCACCAAGCGCTTCTTATCGGTCTTGACGTAGTCGCGCTCCTGCAGCACGGCGAGCGTCGAGGCGAAGGTCGAGGGCCGGCCGATGCCAAGCTCCTCCAGACGCTTGACGAGCGTCGCCTCCGAGTAGCGCGGCGGCGGCTGCGTGAAGTGCTGCTCGGGCTCGATCGCCTTATCGCGAACCTGATCGCCCTGCGCGAGCGGCGGCAGGCGGCGCGTATCGTCGGCCTCGTCGGAGGTATGAGCCTCGCGATCGTCCTTGCCCTTCTCGATCGTGCGCACCCGGTCATCACGGCCCTCGTCGTAGACCTTGAGGAAGCCGTCGAAGGTGATGACCGAGCCGGTCGCGCGGAAGGTGTAGCCCTTGCCGTCGCGGCCTTTGACGTCGATATCGGCCGTCGTCTGGTCGACCTCGGCCGACGCCATCTGGCTTGCGACCGTGCGTTTCCAGATCAGGTCGTAGAGGGCGGCTTGATCCTTGGGGAGATAGCGCGCCACGTCCTTGGGCAGCCGTGAAACTTCGGTCGGACGGATGGCCTCGTGGGCTTCTTGCGCGTTCTTGGCCTTCGTCTTGTACTCGCGAATGAAGGGGGCGACGTAGCGCTGCGAGAACTCGCGCGCGATGAGCCCGCGGATGGCTTTGACGGCCTCGGGTATAATGGTGACGCCGTCGGTTCGCATATAGGTGATGAGTCCAACCGTCTCGCCCCCGATCTCGACGCCCTCGTAGAGGCGCTGAGCCACCTGCATGGTCTGCTTGGCCGAGAAGCCGAGCTTGCGGGAGGCGTCCATCTGCATGGTCGAGGTCGCAAAGGGCGCATAGGGATTGCGCTTCGTCGCCTTCTTGTCGACGGACGCGACCTTGAACGATTGCTTCTCGACGGCGGCCTTGATCGCCTTCGCGCTCGCCTCGTCCTTGATGTCGAGCTTCTTCAGAGCCGTGCCGCCGATCGCATGCAGGCGCGCACTGAACTCCTCGTGCTTGGCCGTGTCGAACGTCGCCTCGATCGTCCAATACTCGTCGGTCTTGAAGCGCTCGATCTCCTCCTCGCGGTCGCAGATCAGGCGCAGCGCCACCGACTGGACGCGGCCAGCGGACTTCGCGCCCGGCAGCTTGCGCCAGAGCACCGGCGAGAGCGTGAAGCCGACGAGATAGTCGAGCGCGCGGCGCGCGAGATAGGCATCCACCAGCGGCTCGTCGATCTGGCGCGGATGCTTCATCGCCTCCGTGATCGCCTGCTTGGTGATGGCGTTGAAAGCGACGCGCTCGACGCCGACGCCTTTGAGCACCTTCTTGGTGTTGAGGATGTCGAGGATGTGCCAGGAGATGGCCTCCCCCTCGCGATCGGGGTCGGTGGCGAGGATCAGCTTGTCGGCGCCTTTCACGGCGCGGGCGATCTCCGAAATGATCTTCTGCGCTTTGCCGTCGACCTCCCAGGACATCTGAAAATCCTGATCGGGCAGCACAGAGCCGTCCTTGGGCGGCAGGTCGCGCACATGCCCGAAGGAGGCGAGCACCTTGTAGCCGGAGCCCAGGTACTTGTTGATGGTCTTAGCCTTGGCGGCGCTTTCGACGATGACGACCCGCATGCTGCCCGCGTCTCTTCTCTGTCACATGAGTGAAAATGGGGGATCGGGGCTTAACTCGCACGCCGATCGAAGGTGTCAGGCCGAGCTGTAACGGCGGCCAGAACATGGTCGATCAGGTCTCCCCTGTCAAACACGAGGGTCTGGCGAGGTCGCCATCCAGCGCAACTTGTCCGCAAATTCAGATGCTTGCGCTGCGATGGCGGGTGACGCTGCGAATCTTGCACAGGGGCAGGTCGCGGCCGATGATGTCACGCGCGGCCTCGACGGTCGCCGCCGAGATGCGGACGACTCTGACGCCCTTCTGCTCGGGGCAGACGAGGCTCGCATCATACGCGCGATCGAACATGGTGTTGACCGACAGATCGACGCTGTAGTCGGGCCGGACTTGATACCAACCCTGGTAGCGCCCGATGACCAGCACGAAGGACGCCAAAAGCAGATAGGTGGCGAAGCTGTAGCCGAGCTTGCCGTTCTTGCCGTGTTTGCCAATGCCCATGATCGCCGCTCCACACCCGAGCGAGAGACTAGCAGGCGGGTCTTAGCGGGGAGTATAAAGGAATGGTCTCGGCTGCCTTTCCGTGTCCGTCCGAAATTCCGGCAATTTTCGTGAGAATTCGCATGACCTACGATCCAGGCAACGTTTTCGCCAAGGTTCTCCGGGGCGAGATCCCATCGTTCAAAATCTACGAAAATTCCGAGACATTTGCGTTCATGGACATCATGCCGAGGTCGCGCGGTCACGCTCTCGTGATCCCCAAGACCGCTTGCCGCAACGGGCTCGACGCCTCCCCTGCCCAGCTCGCCGCTTGTCTCGTCACCGTGCAGACGGTCGCGCGCGCCGCGATGGCGGCGTTCGGCGCGCCCGGCGTCAAGATCGAGCAGTACAACGAGGCGGCCGCCGGCCAGACGGTCTTCCACCTGCACTATCATGTGCTGCCCTGTTGGGAGAACGTCCCCCTCGGGCCGGCCGGCCGGATGGGCGACATGGAGCGCATCAAGGCGGACGCGGCCCTGCTCTCGGCCGAGCTCGCGAAGACCGCCTAAGACCTTCTGAGCCTGAGATCTGCGAAGGCGTAGCCGCCCTCCTCCGTGACGGGGCCGACGACCGCGTCGAACGGCGTTGCAAACATCGGCCCGCCGACGACCACAGTGTGGAACTCTCCCTTCTCCGCACACGGGTCGGTGCCGGCCGGGAGCGCGGCGAGAAACGCGGCATCGAAAGGGGTCCCAGCCAGCGCGCGCGGCACATGGCCGAGATCGATGGCGACGACGCGCGCATCGAGACCGGACGCGATCATCTCGCGGGCGAGCGTGGCCGTGTCGCGGCCCCACAGAGGGAACAGCGGCTTAAGGCCGGTGCCCGCGAGCCGGCTCTCACGATAGGCGCGAATGTCCTCGAGATAGAGATCGCCGAAGGCCACGGCCTCGACGCCGCGGGCGAGTGCGCGGGCGACGAAGCCGGCCATGATCGTCTCGTACTCGGCATTGGGCACCGAGGGACCCGGCAGCTCGAGCACCTCGACGGGCAGTCCGGCAGCCATTGCCTGCGCCTCGACGATCTCGCGCCGCGTGCCGTGCATGCCCACGCGCTGGCGCGTGCCATCGAGCGTGGTCAGCAGTCCCACGACCTCGATGCCGGGTGTCTGCCTGAGTGTGTGGAGCGCCCAGGCGGAATCCTTGCCCGAGCTCCAGCTGACGATGGTCTTCATAGGGGCTCCAGGATACCTATATGCGGTCGGGGGCGATGAGAGAGAGATCATGCCATGACCATCACCGTCGAGACCACCATCGCCGCACCGATCGCCGACGTCTGGCGGCGCTATACGACTCCGGACGACATCATGCAGTGGAACGCGGCGTCGGAGGACTGGCACACGACGAAGGCCAGTGTCGACTTGAGACCTGGCGGGGCGTTCTCCTCCCGCATGGAGGCCAAGGACGGCAGCTTCGGCTTCGACTTCGCCGGCACCTATACCGAGGTCGTGCCCAACAAGCGGATCGGCTACGCCTTCGGAGACCGCACGGCCAACGTCGACTTCGACGAGACGCCGCAAGGCGTCCGCGTCCGCGTGACCTTCGATCCCGAGACGACGCATCCGGTCGAGCAACAGCGCGGCGGATGGCAGGCGATCCTCGACAACTTCAAGCGCCACACCGAGGCGAAGGCCAGGCGGTAGCGCATACCAATGAGCGAGCGTCGCATCGTCATCCTGACCGGCTCCGGCATCTCGGCTGAATCCGGCCTCTCGACCTTCCGCGACAAGGACGGATTGTGGGCCAAGGTCGACTATCGGGACGTCGCGACCCCGGAGGGCTTCCAGCGCGATCCCGAGCGGGTGCTCGCCTTCTACAACATGCGTCGCGGCAAGCACGCGGAAGTGCATCCGAACGCGGCGCACTTGGCCCTCGCCCGGCTGGAGCAGGAGCATCCGGGTGAGGTCTGGGTCGTGACCCAGAACGTCGACGAGCTGCACGAGCGGGCGGGCACCCAGCGCCTCATCCACATGCACGGCGAGGTCTACAAGGCTCGCTGCACCGATTGCGGCGCCCGCCCGCCATGGCGCGAGGAGATGACGCTCGCCTCCGTCTGTCCGTCCTGCGACGCGACAGGCCGGCTGCGCCCGGACGTCGTCTGGTTCGGCGAGACGCCCTACGATCTCGAGCAGATCGGCGCGCTCGTCGGCTCGACCGATCTCTTCGTCTCGATCGGCACGAGCGGCACCGTCTATCCGGCGGCGGGGCTGGTCGGCTTGGCACGCCGGGCGCAGGCCCGAACCGTCGAGCTCAACCTCGAGCCCTCGGAAGGCGCGAGCCTGTTCGACGAGGCGATCCACGGCCGCGCAACGGAGATCGTGCCGGCCTTTGTGGACCGTCTGCTCGGCCGCTGATCGCCTACTCCCCGTACTTCGCAAGGACGTCGCGGGCCTTCGAAGCCACGGCATCGGCGATGACGGCCTGACCTTCGGCCGTCGGGTGGAAGGCGCCGGAATAGGTCGCGGCGAGCACGAGCTGGAACCACGACACGCTCGACAGGCGCAACACGCGCTTCGCCACGGTGGTTCCGATGTGGAAGTGGCCCGTCAGATAGGCGTCGTTGGGCGTGCGGAACCAGCGCCGCCGCGGCGCATAGGGTTCGTACTCGGTCGGCGCGAACGGCACCCACTCGCCGTTGACGCGACGGGGAAACCGCAGATCGTCGGCAGGATCGCTGCCCGGGAAGCTCGCGCCGATGCAGACGCCGTGGCCGGCGAACGCGCGCCGGTGGCTGTCGACGAAAGTCCAGCCGTTGGCCGACGCGGCGTCCTGCTCGGCTTTGTAGAGCTTCAACGCGGCCTTCTCACCCTCTGCCGACTTGTCGCGGCTCAAATGGAACTCCGGGTACACCGTCATGCCCTCACGCCCGTTCGGACAGACGTTGCGGCCGTCCTCGAGCAGCGACATGACCGGATAGGACGTCAGCAGCACGCGATCCATCTCGCGATCGGAGATGTGCAAATTCGCCCGAAAGGCACGCGCCAGGGCTTTGTAGCGATAGACGAGCTCGGGCAGCGCCGCCTCCGCTTCCTTGCCTCCGTGCACGCGGCCCATCCAGCCGCCGAGATCGCGCAGCGTGCCGGCGTCGTCGAGCATCGCGTTGGCGACGAGACGGGAGAAGCCGACGTCATTGCCGCCGATCGAGAGCATGACGAGATCGATCTTGCGCGCTTTGGTCCGGTCGCAGGTGATGATGAAAAGGTCCTGCAGCGCCGGCACCTTGCCGTTGAGCGAATAGGTGAATTGGTATTTCTTCTCTTCCGCTCGCGTGCTGCCGCATTGCGTGCGCGCGGCGGACGACACTTGCGGCCGGTCGGGGGGATCGGTCGCCCACTCCGTTCCTTTGTATTCGAGCATCAAGCCCGTCGTGATCTCGGCCCCGGCGCAGGCGAAGCTCACGAAGGTCACGGCGCGCTGCGGCGCCTCGATGGCGAGTTGCAAGGCGGCGCGCACTTGATGGTTGTAGAGCGAGCGGTGGCAAGGCGCGTTCCACCATTTGGGACCGTTGTTCAAGAATTCGCTGTCGCCGATCTTGTCCCAGTTGCCCGGACGAGTCGGATAACCCTGCAGCTCGATGCCGTCGGGGCTCTTGCCGTAGCTGATGTCGCGATCGTCGGTGAAGGTGACGGGGACATCCGGGTTGCCCTCGCCCGAAGCGAAGCTGTCGCCGAAGCCGACGATGAAGAGATCCTCGACCCGGATGTCGGTGCGGCCGGCCAGCGCGCCGTCGACGAACACGGCGACCTCGGCCCCGGCCGGATAGGGGATGTCGAACATCTGAGGCTCGTGGCAGGGGCCGCGCAGGCGCTGCGGCTTGCCGGCGCCGCGTCCGCCCTTGGGCGTCATCGTCCAGGCGCAGGTGCGAGCGAGCACGGCGATGTCGTCGGTCGAGACGATCACGCGGTGGCTCTTGGGGAAGACGTAGTCGTTAGCGCTGCCGCAGGCGGAGTAGGCGTTGTCCCGGCCGCTCCAGCAGGTCTTGCCATAGGCCTGGCGCGCCCAACCGCGGCCATCGTGCGACGCCAGACGCCGCTCGATGCTGAGAATAGGCTGCAATCGCTCGGCATCGCTGAGCTTCTCGTAGAGCTGGCGATGGCGCTCGGTGAGCCGCGGATCGGAGAACAGACGGAACGGATTCTCGAGCCGCCATTGGATTTCAGCCGCACCGGCGCTTTGGCCGGCGAGCAGCAGCGTTAAGAGGGCGAGCAGAAGCAGACGATACGTCGGCATGCGATGATTTCCCTGGCGTCGGCCGCCTCATAGGGGGCAATCGTGATGCGATTACGTCATTTCCGAGCTTAATCCCCAAGCCGGCCGGTCCGATGGGCCCGCCAGATGCGCCAGACGCGGCGAAGCGGCGCGGACGGCGGGGTCGATCCCCGCATGGCCCAGCCGGCATAGGAGGGTGCCATCACGAGCGGTAGGAGGGCCGGCCGATGCTCGGCGGCGACGGCCGCCAGCTGTGGACGCAGCACTGTCTGCATCTCGCTGATCTCCGCGCGAAAGTGACCCGCGATCGCCTCGCGCGCCTGCTCGCCCTCGGGGAGCGACAGGTCGGCGAGCCGCGTGCCCGTCGCGGCGAGATCCGCCGCCGTGACGAGCGGCGCCGGGCCTTGAAGATCGAGCGCCGCCCGGGCGAGACCGTAGGCCCGGGAGGCGAGTCCGATGAGCGCATCGGGTGGATCGCCCAACCCGAGCCGGGCGAGGCCTAAGCGAAACAGCGCGCCTTCCGTTTTGCCGAGATAGATTGCCCGCGCCTCGGCATCGACGAACGCGACCGGGGAGAGATCGAAGGCCAGGGCGTCGAGGAAGCCGGTGAGGCGGGGCGCGGAGAACGCGCCGCGGGCGAGCGCGGGCGCCAAAGCATCGGCGATCGGGTTGCCGGTGCGCGCACCATTCGCCAGCGCCTCGATCGCCTCACGCCACCACGTAAGGCGGATCTCGCCGACGAGCGGATCGCGCGCGAGCTTGGGCACACGCCGGACCTCGGCGGCGAAGGCGGCGAGCGCCAGGAGATCGTCGCGCACCTCCGCGGGCGCTGCGAGGGCGGCGAGATAGCGATCGGGCTCGTGCGCGCGAACGAGGGCGAGCGTTTCGGTGTCGAGCGCCATCGGTTCAGTAGAGATGGGCGGCGCCGATCATGGCCGCGCTCGTGGGGATCGCCAGCACGAGATTGAGCCGCGCAAACGTCTTCACGCGCTTGCGGGCGGCCTGCTTGGCGGCGGCGTCGCCTGGCCGCAAACCCAAGATCACCTGCATGCCCGGCCAGACGACCGCATGCACGAAGCCGAGCATGACCACGCCGAGCAGCATGGACACGAGCAGCAACGCCCCCTTCGGCCGGCCGATCCCCTCGAAGCTCATATGCTCGGTGAAGAAGATGAGCACGATGCCCGACAGCACGGTCAGCGTCGCCATATGGCGGAACCAGAAGGCGACGCGCGGCGCGATCTCCTTGCGCACGGCCACGCGGCCCACATCATCCAGCGCCTCGACCGCGACCAGCTGGGCGAAGTTGACGTACCAGATGAGGCCCACCCAGATCATGGCGGCGAGGACGTGCACGATGCGGACGAGCACGAAGCCGATGCCGGGCAGATAGACGTTGCGATACTCGTCGCCCCAGGCGGCGAGCCAGATGAGGGCGACCACGAGCACGAGCGCGACGCCGCTCCAGAAGGCGCGGGCGGGAGTAGACGTGATCCAATCCATGGCGAGGCCTCCTCACAGGGCTTTCAGGAAACGTGCGGCGCGGTTTACCGCAAGGAAGCACGACAAACCAATAAACTAAGCGACGGGCAACAGGGCGGCGGCGACGGCGCGGCTCTCGGCCAGCAGCAGGTTGTAGGTGCGAGCGGCAGCGCCGGTGGTCATGGTCTCGATATGCAGACCCCGCTCGGCCAGCGCCTCGCGCAGCTCTCGCGGCGGAAACACCTGGACCGCACCGCTGCCGTAGAGGAACACCTCGATCCCGTCGCGCTCGGCTAGGAGCGGCGCCAAGGTCTCAAGCGTGACATCGCCCGGCTCCGCGACGGCCCAGGCCTTGATCCCGCCGGGCAGCAGCAACAGGCCGCCCTTGTGGCTCATGCCGGCGAAGCGGAAGCCGCCGTTGCCGTAGCTGTCGATCGGCGCCCGGCCGGGATAGAACCCGTCGTAGCGCGGCTCGGGGCGGCTCATCGCTCGAAGCCCTCCCGGGCTTGTGCGTCACACGGCGGGCTTCGATTGCCCCTTGGCCTTGTCGCGCGCCATCCAATCGCGCTTCACATGGAAGTAGTCGAGCACCGGTGCGGCGACGAAGATCGACGAGTAGGTGCCGATCACGATGCCGAACAGCATGGCGAGGGTGAAGGCGCGGATCACCGGACCGCCGAGGATCACGAGGCAGGCCAGCACGAAGATCACGCTGCCGCTGGTCAGGATGGTCCGTGACAGGGTCTCGTTGATGGACTGATTGAGCAGCGCGTCCATCGGCATCTTCTTGTACTTGCGCAAATTCTCGCGGATGCGGTCGGCGATCACGACGGAGTCCGTCACCGAGTAGCCGACGATCGTCAACAGCGCCGCGACGACCGACAGATCGAACTCCATCTTCGTGATCACGAACATGCCGACCGTCAGCAGCACGTCGTGCAACAGCGCGATGACGACGCCGGCCGCGAACTGCCATTCGAAGCGGAACCAGACATAGGCGCAGATGGCGAGGATCGAGACGAGCACCGAGATGATGCCTGTCGTTCTCAACTCTTCGGAGACGGCCGGGCCGACGACCTCGGTGCGGCGATACTCGACGCCGTCGCCGAGCGCCTGCTTGACCTTGTTGACGACCTCGTTCTGCGCATCCTCACCACCGGGCTGCGCCTCGATGCGGATCAGCACGTCCTCGGGCTTGCCGAACTCCTGCACCTGTGGCGTGCCGAGACCCAAGGTCATCAGCTTCGAGCGGATGTCGGCGACGTCGGCCGGGCCGGTCTTGGAGCCGATCTCGATGAGCGTGCCGCCCTTGAAATCGATGCCGAAAGTGAGCCCAGGGTAGAACGCCAGAATGACCGAGCCGACCATCATGAGGAGCGAGGCCGTGAGACACAGCCCCTTGTAGCGCATGAAGTCGATCTTCGTGCCGTGCGGGATGAAGTCGTAACCCTTCCAGACCACGTCGCTTCTCCCTTGTCAGACCGGCACTTCGATGTGGCGCTGCTTGGCGCGGGCGCGGCGCAGCCACAACGAGATGATGAGGCGGACGGCGGTCACGGCCGTGAACACCGAGGTGACGACACCGATCGACAGCGTCACGGCGAAGCCGCGGATCGGACCCGAGCCCAGCCAGAACATGACGAGGGCGGCGGCGAGCGCGGTGAGCTGGCTGTCGGCGATCGTGACCATGGCGCGGTTGAAGCCTGCCTCGATGGCCGAGATCGGCGATTTGCCGCTTCTGAGCTCCTCCTTGATGCGCTCGTAGATCAGCACGTTGGCGTCGACGCCCATGCCGATGGTGAGCACGATGCCGGCGATGCCGGGCAGCGTCAGCGTCGCCTGCATGCCGCTCATGATGGCGGCGACGAGGAGGCCGTGCAGGATGAGGCCGATCGTCGCGAAGGCGCCGAACAGACCATAGATGAGCATCGTCAGCGCCGCCGTGCCGAGCGAGCCGATCACGCCGGCGACGAGGCCCTGGCTGATCGAATCCCGGCCGAGGCTCGGACCGACCGACCGCTCCTCGACCACCTTGAGCGAGACGGGCAATGCGCCCGAGCGGAGCTGGATCGAGAGGCTGTTGGCTTCCTGAACCGAGAAGTTGCCGCTGATCTGTCCGGAGCCGCCGAGAATGGCATCGCGGATCACGGGCGCAGAAATGACCGTATCGTCGAGCACGATCGCGAACGGCCGGCCGACATTCTCCTGGGTATATTTACCGAAGCGGCGGGCGCCCGAGGTGTTGAAGCGGAAGGAGACGACGGGCTCGTGGGTCTGCCCGTCGAAGCTCGGCTGAGAATCGACGAGGTCTTCGCCGCTGACGACCGCGGCCGTCTTGATCAGGATCTTGGACTGCGGCGCGTTGGCGTCGCCGCCATCCCGCACCATCGGAAAGATCGAGGACCCCGGCGGAACGCCGGTCGCCTCGGCGTCAGCGACGGTCTTGGACTGGTCGACCTCATGGAAGCTGAGCTTGGCTGTCTTACCGATGAGCTCTTTCAGCAGCTCCGGATTTTCGAGCCCCGGCACCTGCACGACGATCCGGTCGGCGCCTTGGCGGATGATCGTCGGCTCGGTCGTGCCGAGCGCATTGATGCGCTGGCCGAGAACGCTGATGAGGGAGGACATGCCGTTGTTGACGCGGGCGGTCAGCGCCTGCGGCGTCGGCGTGATCGTGATGGTTCCGTCGGCGGCGGCCACGATCTCGAGATCCTTGGCGGCGGTGCCGGTAATGCCCGAGACCATGCCGCCGGTGAGCGGCTGCGCCATGCCTGCGAGCTCGGTCTTGGCCCGGTCGAGGTCCTCCGGCTTGGTGATGCGGACCTTGACCGACTCGCCCGAGACGCCGAGGCCCGAGTAGCCGATCTTGGCGTCGCGCAAGCGCTTGCGGATGTCCGCCTCGATCTGATCCCGCCACTCCTCCTTCAAGCCCTTGACGTGCTTCTTCTGGCCCGTCGCCTTGTCGACCTCGTCACGGCTCTCCAGATCCGCCTGGAGCAGCAGATGCGAGCCGCCTTGCAGATCGAGCCCGAGCGCGAAAGGCTTTTTCGGCCACCAGCTCGGGAAGCCGTCGAGCGAGCCTGCCGGCAGGAAGTTCGGCAGCGTGTAGATCAGGGAAAGCAGCGTCACGGCCACGATGGCGACCGTCTTCCAGGGGGAAATATGGAGCATGGTTCGGCTTCGTGCCTCTCGCTCGTGGTCGGCGCCTGCGGCGCCCGGCCTACTTCTCGTCCTTCGCCGGCTCGCCCTTCGTGCGCACCTCGGCGAGCATGCTTTTGACGACGCGCACGCGCACGTTGTCGGACAGCTCCACCTGCACCTCGTTGTCGTCGACGACCCGCGTCACCTTGCCGATGAGACCGCCCGAGGTCACGACCGTATCGCCGCGGCGCACGTTGGCGATCATCTCCTTGTGGGTCTTCATGCGCTGCTGCTGCGGCCGGATGATGAGAAAGTACATGATCGCGAACATCGCGACCAAAGGCAGCAGCATGGTCAGGTCGAAGCCAGAGCCGGTCGGAGCGGCCGTCTGGGCATAGGCGGGCGTGATCAGCATGAACGGCCTTTCGGGCGTGACGGGGGGAGCGCTTGAGAGCGCCGTCTCGGGCGCCGCTTCCGTGGGACGGGCGGAATATAGTCGCCTCCTCTCCCAATGCAACCGCGCCAAGCTCGATTTTAGGCTGCGCCCGGGCTCAGGTGACGGCGTTCCGGCCATCGGGTATAGAACCGCGCTCCATATGCATCACGCCCCGAATCGGCGCCCCTGCTGCCGGCCACGCCCGTGGCCCGCCCGGAGACCCCTATGGCCCACGACAAGGCCCTGATCGAGACGCTCGAAACGATCGCCGCCGCGCTCGAGCGGATCGCACCGCCCAAACCCCGGCCGCCCCAGTTCGACGTCGCGGAGGCCTTCGTCTGGCAGGCGCCAAGCGAAACCTTCCAGCCGGTCGAGCGGATCAACCGGGTGCCGCTCGGCCTGTTGCAAGGCATCGACCAGACGCGCGAGACGCTGCTCGCCAACACCGAGCGGTTCGCGATGGGCATGCCCGCCAACAACGCCCTGCTGTGGGGCGCGCGCGGCATGGGCAAGAGCTCGCTCGTCAAGGCCGTCCACGCCGAGGTGCGAGCCAAGCTCAGGGAGCGGCGCGGCCGGCTCGCCTCGGGCGTCGATCTGAAGCTCATCGAGATTCACCGCGAGGACATCGGCAGCTTGCCCGCCTGCCTCGCCTATCTGAAGAAGAGCCTGCACCGCTACATCGTCTTCTGCGACGACCTCTCCTTCGACGCGGAGGACACAGCCTACAAATCTCTCAAAGCCGTGCTCGAGGGCGGTATCGAAGGCCGGCCGCACAACGTGCTGTTTTATGCGACGTCCAACCGCCGCCACCTGATGCCCCGCGACATCATCGAGAACGAGCGCTCGACGGCCATCAACCCCTCCGAGGCGGTCGAGGAGAAGGTGTCGCTGTCGGACCGCTTCGGCCTCTGGCTCGGATTCCACAACTGCAGCCAGACGGCCTACCTCGACATGGTCCGTGGCTATGCCACCCACTTCGGGTTGAAGATGCCGGCGCCGCAGCTCGAGAAGCAAGCGCTCGAATGGGCGGTGACGCGCGGCGCGCGCTCGGGCCGCGTCGCCTGGCAGTTCATCCAGGATATCGCCGGACGGCTCGGGCAGCGGCTCGACGGCTAGGCCCATTGCCCCCGCGTGCAGTCTGCGCCACGATGCCCCCTGCTTCAGGAGAAACAAGGGGATCGGTCCGATGCGTCCGGAATTCGCCAAGAAGCTCAAGTCCCGCAAACCGATGATCGGCGTGTGGTTGCAGATCCCGCATCCGGTCGTCGCCGAGACGATCGCCCAGTCGGGCGCCGACTTCCTGCTCGTCGACGGCGAGCACGGACCGATGCCCCCCGACGCCCTCCTTTCCGTTCTGCCCGCGATCGATCGCTTCCAGATGCCGACGCTCTATCGCGTGCGCACGAACGTGACCGACCTCATCAAGGGCGCGCTCGATGCCGGCGTCTCCGGGGTCATGGTGCCGATGGTGAACTCGGCGGCGGAAGCGAAGGCCGCCATCGACGCCGCGAAGTATCCGCCGCTCGGACGTCGCGGGGCCGGGCCCTGGCGGGCCTCGAACTACTATCAGGACGAAGCCCGCTACCTCGCCGAGGCCAACGAGTCCATACCGCTCGTGCTGCAAATCGAGACAAAGGAAGGCGTCGCTGCGCTCGACGAGATCGCGGCCCTCCCCGGGATCGCGGCTCTTTTCGTCGGCCCCTACGACCTCTGCCTATCGATGGGCCTCGAGCCCGGCAAGCTCCACCCCGAGCTCATCGCCATCTACAAACGCATGGCGGCGGCGGCCAAGAAGCACGGTTTCGCCCTGGCGATCGACGTCGCCTCGACGAGCTATATCGCGCCCTATCGCGAGCTCGGCTTCAGCCTGTTCACGCACGGCCTCGACATGCAGTTCCTGCTCGACGGCAGCCGCCAGGTGACGAAGACGTTCAAGGACGCGTTCAAGGCCTGATCCGAAAGATTGTCACTCCATGCGGGCGATCTTCTCGGCCCGGCGGAAGAACGCGGCCGTGTCGAGGGGCCTGCCGGTCACCGACGCGACGATCTCGTCGCCGAACTTGAGGTGTCCCTGCTCGTGGATGCTCTGCCTGAGCCAGCGGCCGAGCGACGCGAGATCGCCGCGGGCCACCTCGTCGGCCAAATCGTGCTCGCGATCGTACGCGTCGGCGAGCTCAGCCGCATACAGGCTGCCGATGGTGTAGCTCGGGAAATAGCCGAGCATGCCGAGCGCCCAATGCACATCCTGCAGCACGCCCTCGCGGTCGCTGTCCGGCCTGACGCCGAGAAGCGCGGCGTAGCGCGCGTTCCAGGCGGCGGGCAGCTCGGCGACGCTGAGCTCGCCCGCGACGAGCGCCTGCTCCAACTCGTAGCGGACGATGATGTGCAGATGATAGGTCAGCTCGTCGGCCCCGACCCGGTTGAGCCCCGCCTGGACATGATTGACGGCGCGGGCGATCGAGGCGGCGCCGGTCGTGCGCATGGCCTCGGGGAAGAGCTCTTTGAGGTCCGGCGCCAGATGCTGCCAGAACTCCCGGCTCCGACCGACGTGGTTCTCCCAGAGCCGCGCCTGCGACTCGTGCACGCCCATGCCGGCGGCCTCGCCGGCGAGCCAGCCGCCGAGGCTCTTGTCGAGCCCCTGGTCATAGAGGCCGTGCCCGCCCTCGTGCAGCGTCGCCAGCACCGCCGGCGCCGGGCTCTGCTCCTCGATGCGGATCGTCATGCGCACGTCGCTGCTGCCCGCCATCAGCGTGAAGGGGTGGGTGGATTCGTCGAGCCGGCCGCGCTCGAAGTCGAACCGCATGGCATCCAGGATGCGTTTGCACAGGGCCCGTTGCCCTTCGCGCGCGAACGTCGCGGCGGTGGGGGTGGCCACGTTGCGCGACCGACGACGGTCCTCGGCAATCGCGACGAGCGGGACGAGGCCGTCCTTGAGGGACGCGAGCACGGGATCGAGTCGCGCGCGCCGCATGCCGGGCTCGAACTCGTCGAGGAGCGCGTCGTAGGGATCACCGCCGCCGCTCGACGCCTGTGCCCGCTCACGAACGAGGGCCAGGAGGCTCTCGAAGGGGCCTGAAAAGCCCGCGAAGTCGTTCCGCTCCCTGGCTTCCTCCCAGGCCCCGAGCGCCCGTGACCGCGCCTCGGCAAAGGCCTCGACGAGCGAGCCGTCGACGTGGAGCGCCTGGCGTCGCAGCCGCCGCAGCAGCACGAGCTCGCGCGTCCAGACCGGGTCCGCTTGGCAGGCCAGCTCCGCCTCGCCGATCAGGTCGCCGAGCGCATCCGATTGCAGCAAGGCATGACGCGCACCCTCGAGCAGCGCGAGCTGCCGCCCCCGCTCCTGCCGCCCGCCGCGTGGCAGCATCGTCTCCTCGTCCCAGCCGAGCAGGGCGTTGATCTGGTCGTACTGGATGATTTCCGCGATCTTTGCCCGAAGGGCGGACAGCGCCGCCGCGCCGCGCTCGTGCGGACGCTTGGCGATCCGCAGCTCGCGCGGCGGATTGGCGATGAGAAGGGCCGCAAGCCCGCCGTGCTGGGCGACATTGACGACTTGCTTCTGCGAGACGCGACAGAGCGTTCCGAGGCCGTTCTCCGACGGGGCGAAACCCATGACCGTGTAGAACGGCTCGGAGAACATGTGTCCGGTCTCGTCGATCACCGGGAACTCGTGCACCGGCAAGCGGGTCGCGGCCTGGACGACCCACGCCTGCTCGGGATCCTCCGACTGGGCGAGCGCCGCTTCGAGCTGCGTCTCCCACGCGCCTTGGCTGACGGCCGCGCCGAGCATGACGCCGGTGCCGCCGTAGGCGCGACTCGGCTTCAGGACGAGTTGCTCGCGATGGTCGCGGGCATAGGTCAACAGATCGCCCTCGCGATCCTGCGGCAGCGTCGTGCGCCGCGCGCTCACCACCCGCGTCCAGAGCACGTGCCGGCGGAACAGGCGGCACTCCTCCTGCTGAAACAGCGTCTCGGCGATTGCAGGGTCGGTCAGGATCTCCCAGCAACTTTTTTGGTCGAAGTCGCCTCCGAGCGAGGAGATCACCCGGTTCTGCTTGAACAGCATGCGCATGCCCTCGAGGCGGCGGCCGAGCTCCGCCTCGAGCGCGATGAGATCGCGGACCTCGTAGTCGCGGTAGGCGACATCGATGCGCGCGTCGCCATGGAAGACCTCGTCCCCGCGCACGGTGAGCTCGCGCGGATCGGCATGGGTCGCCGCGATCCCGTTCCGGCGCGCGAGGAACTCGATCAGCGCCGCCTGCTCGCTCGGCCCCTCGTGCACGTATTTCGGCTCCACGAAGCAGACCTGGCAGCTCGATCTACCGACCGCCTTCGTGTGGTCGATCAGCAGCTGCACGAACTCCTCGCGCTGGTCGTAGGGCAGCTCGATGGCGAGCTCGGGATCATGCGCCTGCAGCGCCGGCACGATATCGCGCAGAACGAGTTGCTCGGCGACGGGCGTGTAGTGGATGCCGCCGATGCCGTTGAGATTGGGCTCGAGGAACTGGAGCGAGTCGCGCCACGCCGCTCCGGCGAAGTCGCACACGGCATCGAGACGGCCGTAGACCGGGTTGAGGCGCGCGTGAACCGGCGACCAGGCCTCGCGAAGCCAGGCGTCCTCGGCGGGCGTCAGCGCCAGGATGCGCCGGCAGGCGTCGTGCTCCAGGTAGAGCGACGGCAAGCGCTTCAGCGCCTTGATGAGCGTGAGACAGACGTGATTGACGTAGCTGAGCTGCTCGGGCATCGCGAGCAGCGGCCGCAGCATGACGCGGATCGGCTCGGCGACGGCGTTGCGCTCGTAGATCATGCCGTTGTCGAGCGCATCGGCACGCAGGCTATCGGCGATCCGCCGCAACGCCGCATCGGATATGTGGCTGGCCGCCCGTCGCGCGCGGGCGTCGAGGGCCGCTCCGGCCAGGCCCAAGCTCTCGGCAGGGCTCAGCATGGGCGCCGGCCTTCGATCGTCATGTCGTCCCCCGGTGCCACGCTAGCTCATCGACTCCGGCTCGATGCCGAGGGCACCCAGCCGCCCGAGCAGATCGGTCTCGGCGCGTTTGAGCTCGCCGTCGTCGGCCGAGCGGAGCACGAGATTGGTGCCCCAGCGGCCATTCTCGGTGAACGGATAGCTCCCCATCGGCACGGCGGCATTGGCTTCCTGCGCAAGCCGCAACGGCTCGGCGATGTCGCTCTCCGGTCGACGGACCTTGAGCGTCACCGAGCGCATCGGCCGGCCGACCCGCAGGTCCGGCGTCACCGAGATCAGCATCGCCTGCATGATGTTGGGCACGCCCGCCATGACGATGACGTTGTCCATGCGGAAGCCCGGCGCCTTCGAGACCTTGTTCTCGACGATCTCGGCGCCGAACGGCAGCCGCGCCATCCGGAGCCGCGCCGGCGTCATTTCCAATCCCAGCGCATCGTAGTGCGGCTTCATGATCGCGACGGCCCGCGGATCGATGTCGATGCCGACGCCGAAGGCCTTGGCGATCGCATCCGCCGTGATGTCGTCGTGGGTCGGGCCGATGCCGCCGGTCGTGAAGACGTAATCGTAGCCGCCGCGCATGGCGTTGAGCGCGGACACGATCCGCTCCTCGACGTCGGGGACGACACGGACCTCGCGCAGCTGGATGCCGATCATCGTCAGGTGCTCGGCGATGAAGCCGATGTTCTTGTCCTTGGTGCGCCCCGACAGGATCTCGTCGCCGATGACGAGCAGCCCCGCCGTGACCACCCCCGCTGCTGCCTCTGTCATATGCATGCTCCTTGCTCGCCCCTAGTCTAGTTGCACCAGCCGGGAATGAAAACCGAGGCGGCGCTTGCGCGCGCCGTCGGCCGCTCCTACCTTCCGGCCCATGAAGTTTCTTAGCCCCCTCCTCCGCGGCACCCTGGTCCAGCGCTACAAGCGTTTCCTGGCGGACGTGCGCCTTGCAACCGGCGAGACGATCACGGCGACCTGTCCCAACACCGGCTCCATGCTCGGGCTCACGAGCCCCGGCAGCACGGTTTGGCTTTCTGTCTCCGACAGTCCGACCCGCAAGTATCCCCATACCTGGGAGATCATCGAGGCCGACCTCGGCAAGGGGCCGGCGCTCGTCGGCATCAACACGGGGCATCCGAACCGGCTCGTCGCGGACGCCATCGAGGCGGGCCTCGTCCCCGAGCTCACTGGGTTCGCGACGATGCGCCGCGAGGTCAGATACGGCAAGAACAGCCGCATCGATCTGCTGCTCGAAACGCCCGGTTCGGGGTGCTGCTACGTCGAGGTCAAGAACGTGCACTTGGCCCGCGCGAGCGGGCTCGCCGAGTTCCCCGACTGCGTGACCGAGCGCGGCATGAAGCACCTGGCCGAGCTCTCCGACATGGTGAAGGCCGGGCACCGGGCGGCGATGGTCTACCTCGTCCAACGCGGCGACTGCGAGCGCCTCGCCATCGCCCGCGATATCGATCCCGCCTATGCCGACGCCTTCGACAAGGCGCGCAAGAAAGGGGTCGAGATGCTGTGTCTCGCCTGCGAGATCACCCCTGAGGAAATCCGCGTCGCGCGCGCCCTGCCGATCGATGTGGGGAAGCCGGTGAAGCCAGCGAAACCCAAGGCGAAGCGCTGACGCACAACCATTGCCCGAAGCGGCCAAAGCGACCATATTGCGCCCATGCACAATCTCGACGTTCGCGCGGAAGTCCGCGACAGCAACAAGATCCGTCTATACGGCCCCGAGGCCTTCGCCGGCATGCGCAAGGCTGGGCAGCTGACGGCCCAAGCGCTCGACCTCCTCGTCGACGTGGTGAAGCCCGGCGTTTCGACTGAAGCGCTCGACGACCTCATCTTCACCTTCGCCATGGATCACGGCGCGATCCCGGCGCCGCTCAACTATCGCGGCTATCCCAAGTCGATCTGCACCTCGCTCAACCACGTCGTCTGCCACGGCATTCCCGGACCACGCCCCCTCAAGGAAGGTGACATCCTCAACATCGACGTGACGCTGATCCTCGACGGCTGGCACGGCGATTCATCGCGCATGTATGCGGTGGGCGAGATCTCGCGGCGCGCCGAGCGGCTGATCCTCGTCACCTATGAAGCGCTGCAGCGAGGGATCGCGGCGACGAAGCCCGGCAACACGACCGGCCACATCGGCGAAGCGATCCAGGTCTATGCCGAGGGCGAGCGCTGCTCGATCGTGCGCGATTTCTGCGGCCATGGGCTAGGCGACGTCTTCCACGACCGTCCGAACATTTTGCACTACGGCCATGCCGGCGAAGGCGCGCCCTTGAAGCCCGGCATGATCTTCACGATCGAGCCCATGATCAATCTGGGCAAGCCCGGCGTGAAAGTGCTGCCCGACGGCTGGACGGCGGTCACCCGCGACCGCTCGCTGTCGGCGCAGTTCGAGCACTCGGTCGGCGTCACCGAGACCGGCGTCGAGGTGTTCACCTTCTCGCCCAAGGGCCTCGACTGTCCATTGGTGGCGCGCGGGTAGGCAAGCCAGCCATGGCCGAGGGGTTCAAGGACGACGCCGATGCCCCCGATCATCTCGGCCACCGGCAGCGCCTGAGGCAACGCTTCCTCAAGGGTGGCGCCGACGCCATGCAGGATTACGAGCTGCTCGAGCTCGTGCTGTTCCGCGCCATCCCCCGCCGCGATACGAAGCCGCTCGCCAAGGCGCTCATCAAGCGCTTCGGCACCTTCGCCGAGGTGATCAGCGCGCCGCCCGAGCAACTCGGCGAGATTTCAGGCGTCGGCGAGGCGGTGATCGCGGAGCTCGTGCTGATCAAGGCGGCGGCGCTGCGGCTCGCCAAGGGCCAGGTCATCAACCGTCAGGTGCTCGGCTCCTGGGACGACGTCATCGGCTACTGCCGCGCCGCGATGGCCTTTGCCGCGCGCGAGGAGTTCCGCATCCTGTTCCTCGACAAGCGCAACCGGTTGATCGCCGATGAGGTGCAGCAGCGCGGCACGGTCGATCACACGCCGGTCTATGTGCGCGAGGTCGTCAAGCGCGCGCTGGAGCTGTCGTCGACCGCCATCATCCTGGTGCACAATCACCCTTCTGGCGATCCGAAACCGTCCCGCGCCGACATCGACATGACGAAGCAGATCGTGACGTCGGCGAAGAGCCTCGGCATCATCGTCCACGACCACATCATCATCGGGCGCGATGGGCACGAGAGTCTCAAGGCGATGGGGGTGATGTGAGGGTTAGAGGTCGAAGTGTGAGAGGCTGACCTACAGATAGATGCAGGAGCCCCTTGCCACGAAGAAAGGCGCACCGGCTGAGCAGCGCGGAGCTAAAGATAATATTGGAGGCGCTTGCTCGTGAAGTAGACGCCTCAATCTAAAAGGCTGACCTTATCAAGGCGCTTGGTCGCTCCGCTTCCGTCTCAAACGCGAAACTGGTCTCGCGAAAGCAGAAACAGCAGGCGAGGCACTATCCTCTTTTGAGGTGACAGGGTCATCCGGCGTCGCCTGCTGATTGGCCTGCTGCGTCGGGTCGTGCGGGGTTTGACCGAGATACTCAGTTAAGTTTGCAACTGCCTCATCCTGAGCAGCACGTTCTTTCTTGGTGACATCATTGAACATCCGGTAGAGTTGGTCTTTTTGGTCGGCTCCGACGAAGACAATCTTGTTGGGTCCGACCACGATCAGATCAGTTTGAGGCCCGACGCCGCCGGCCACCTCAGCTCGCGCCTTTGCAGAGAACGTCAGCCAAAGAGCACTGGCGAGGGGCCAGCGCTTCTCGAACTTGGCAAGCATGAACTGCGTAGTTGCGATGTCGCTACCGGTCCCGATACAAGCGAAATACGGTGTATCAAATGACTCTGCTACGCCAGGGTCGCGAACCTTGTAGATGTGAGGCCCCGTGTGATCGAGTCCTGCGATTATTGCGCTGGCATTTAGTTGACGTGTGGTCAACCTCGCGTCGATTTCTTGCACCTGATAGTGCGGCAGAGTCGATTGCATCCGGGCCCATCGATCGAAGTCCAGACCCCTAGGAATTAGCACCTCTCGTTCAGCCAAGACCCTGCGGTAGTAGGCGAACTCCAGTGCATATGCTTGCGCAATTTCCTCGACGGTGAGCCTTTGAGGGTCTCGCTCGCTGACGATATCCGCGATGCGTTCTCTGGCCTTGGGGATGACGGCAGCATGAACCTCCATCTCGCCGGCAAACAGGCCTATCGTTGACGAGCCCAACTCCACGGCTTTCGACTGTTCCGGCTCGTACTCGATATCACCTATAGTGATCATGCGATCCGATGCAGCAACAACGAAGGTCCCATCCGCCTGCCCCATGTTGCAGACGGCGGCAATGCAAACGGTCATCCGCTTCTCCCGAAACAGCGCTCGACGAAGCTAACCCATCGGTTGCGGCGATTGCCGCTCGCAGATCATAGCGCGCCTCCGCCGCGCCTATCGTCGCCACTTGACCAGAGGAACGCAAGGTGTGCTTGCTCCCCAGATCAGGAGGGTGACTCGTGCGGGTCAAGTCATACACCGAAGCATTGCCATTTGCGCGCGACGCGGGATTGGACGCCGCGAAACGGCGCATGCGCAAGGCCGGCCGAACCGTCATGTCGGAGAGCGACCGCGACCACGCGGTCGACGTCATGGAAAAAATGTTGCTCGACCTAGGTTTTGATACGCGGAGCTGGATAGCCATGGCCGGCGTGCCGCGCAACGAGCCTGAGCCGCCGAAACGCAAAGCGTCCCGCAGGCGTACACCCAAGGCCCCGGTTCAGCTCAGCTTTGCCTTCGCCTGAGTTCCACGTCCGTCTCTGCTGCTTGCGAGCGCGAGCTTGCCTGAGGGGCGGGCTTCGCACCCATCGCTCTCCCCGTGGATGGTCGCGTCCGCGACCATGACGGTGATGAGGGATGTGTCGTGGATCGCAAGTCTCTCATTCGCAGCACCAACTGACCGTGGGCCTTTGCCCAGTCCCTCCCCCCCGTCATGCTGACGAACGTCAGCATCCACGAGAAATCAGGATTGGGTAGAGACCTACCCCACCCGCCTCGCATGCCACACGGCGAGCCCCAGCAGCACGAACGCGCCCGCCTGATGGGCTAAGCCCAGGCCGATCGGGACTTGGGTGAGCAGCGTCCAGATGCCGAGCCCGATCTGGGCGAGGACGGCGGCGAGGAGAACAAAAGCCGACGCCCGCCACGGCGACGGCTCGGCACGTAGCGCCGCCACGGCCTGGATCGCCACCCAGAGCGCGATCGCGTAGGCGAGCAGGCGATGGTCGAACTGTACCGTCAGCGCGTTCTCGAACAGATTGAGGTAGCCGGGCGTCATGACGCCGAGCCCATCGGGCACGAACGCACCGTCCATCGTCGGCCAGGTGTTGTAGGCCAGGCCGGCGTCGAGACCGGCGACGAAGGCGCCGGCGGCGATCTGCAGGAACAGGAGCGCCACGAGCCCGCGCGCCGACCATCGCCATCCGGCGGTTGCGCCCGTGACCTGCGCCGCCCCGATCCCGAGCGCCATCCACACCGTCCAGGCGAAGATCGCCGCCGCGATCGAAAGATGCAGCGCGAGCCGGTATTGGCTGACGTCGACGCGGTCGACGAGGCCCGACTGCACCATGTACCAGCCGACGAAGCCCTGGAGCCCGCCGAGCGCGAGCAACCCGCCGAGCCTGACGCCAAGCGCCCGGTCGATCCGGCCGCGGACGAGAAAGATCAGGAACGGCACCGCGAAGACGACACCGATCGTGCGGCCGAGAAAGCGATGGCTCCACTCCCACCAGTAGATCGGCTTGAAGTCGTCCAGCGTCATGCCGTTGTTGACGATGCTGTACTCGGGGATCGCCTTGTACTTCTCGAACGCCGCCAGCCAATCCGCCTCCGTCAACGGCGGGATGGCGCCGAGCAGCGGCCGCCACTCGGTGATCGAGAGGCCGGAGTCGGTCAGACGCGTCGCCGCGCCGACCACCGCCATCAAGAGCACGAGACCGGCGATGGCGAACAACCAGAGGCGAACCGGACGGCGCGACGGAGCTGCCGCGTCGCTCGCGGCCTGGGGGGCGGTGGACATCGCCATCGCCTACAACCGGCGGAGCGTCCGGACAATGCGCCGGAAGGGCGCGGCGACGCGGGACTTGCGCACCCGGCTGTGAGCGCCTAGAGCACGTTCAGGCGAAGTGGCCTCCGGTTCGCCGAAAGAACGTGCTCGATACAAACAACCTAGGGCGGGTTCTCGACGACGGATGGATTGAACCCGCACTAGGTCAGGCGCATGACGCCCAGCACGCGCAAGCTCATCGGCACCATCATCCTGCTCGTCTTCTTCATCGTCTACGTGCTCGTGGCGATGTCGGTGACGGCCGAGGTGTTGCCGGGACGGCACTGGCTGCTGCAGGCGGCGGGATACATCTTCGCCGCCCTCGTCTGGGTGCCGCTCGGCGCCATACTGATCAGCTGGATGGTCAAGGAGCGGCCGGGCGACAAGGGGCGGTGAGACGCCTCAGGCGACCTTGATGCGGCGGAACCCGTTCCAGACCGCGAACGGCGCCCCGGTCAGAAACACCCGCAAGTAGCGCTCGTCCTGATAGTCGCCGTTGAGCGAAACCCGCGGCAGCGCCGTCAGATGCTCGCCGTGGCCCGAGTAGATCAGCCCCTTGCGCGTCGTCACCGCGGTCTTGTAGCCGAGCTCCTTGGCCAAGCGGAACTCGCGCGCTCCCGCCGCGCAGGGCGAGCCGTAGGGATAGCACAGATGCGCCGGCCGCCGGCCGAGCTCCTGCTCGATGCGGTGCGTCCCGATCTCGATCTCCTGGCAGGCCTCGGCTTCCGTCAGTTTCGCCAAGGCGTAGTGCTGGCGCGTGTGCGAGCCGATGGTGACGAGCGGATCGGCAGCGATGCGACGCAGCTCGTCCCAGCTCATCGGCAACGCCCGCCCGTGCTCGCGCCAGTCGACGCCGGCGCCCCGGCAAAGCTCGTGCACGATGCCACGCGCCTCGTGCTCGTCGAGGTTGCGCAGCCACCAGTAGATCTCGTCGAACGCCGCCTCCTTGGCGATCGACGTCGCACAGTCGAATTCGCGCGACGTGCCATTCATCTTGACCGAGAGCTGATCGACGCTGTCGATGAGCGTTTGCAGCGTCAGCCACCACAGATCGCCCTCGCCGTCGGCAAACGCGCTCGGCACGTAGATGGCCATCGGCAGGTTGCGGCGCTTGAAGATCGGATAGGCGTGCACGAGGTTGTCGCGATAGCCGTCGTCGAAGGTGAAGCAGGCGAAGGGGCGCTCGAACTGGCCTTCGGTCAGGCGGAAATGGGCGTCGTCGAGGGAGACGATGTCGAAGCCGGAATCGAGCACGACCGAGATCGCGCGGTCGAGGAACTCGGGTGTGATCCTGAGGATCCGGTTGGGCTCGAACGCACGGCGGGGCTCCGGCGAGACGTGATGCAGCGTGAAGATGACGCCGACGCCCTGCGTGAACGGCGCCATGACCCTGTGGCCGCCCGTATAGAAGAGCGTCGCAAGGCTGGCCTTGATGAGCTTCGTGGCTCGACTGGTCGTCATCGCCCGTCCTGTCGTTCCGCTTGAGCTTCGGCTACCAGGCCCGGAACTCCCGAAACCTACCCCATCGGCAGACTCACCCGTGCACTTTCGTTAACCAATGCACCGATATGTGTCGATAGTCCGAGCCGAGACCCCTCAGCGTCCACGACTTTGCAAGCTCCGTGCGAGACAAGGGGAGACAGCGCGGGCATCCCCCGAGAATGGCGGTAAGCGTTAACGCGCGTTTGAGCGGGGCCCTTTCGCAGATGCCGCACCACCTGCAGATCTTTCGCAAGCTCGATGAGGCCGAGCCGCTCTGGCGGCGCCTCGAGGCGACCGGCGCGGGGACCGCCTTTCAGTCGTATCGCTGGCTCAAGGCCTGGGAGGCCCACGTCGCGCCGGCCCGCGGCGAGCAGTCCCTGATCGTGGCCGGCAGCACCGCCGACGGCGCGCCGCAATTCCTGCTGCCGATGGCGACGCAAACCGTCCAGGGCGCGACCGTGCTCGGCTGGCTCGGGCAGGCGCATGCGACCTACGCCATGGGCCTCTACGCGCCGGGTGTCGCTCAGACCCTGACGCCCGACGGGCTCAAAGCGATCCTCGCCCTCGTCCGGACCGAGGTCATCGGCTTGTCCGCGGTGCAATTGCGAAACCAACCCGCCGGCTGGGGCGGTGCTGCCAATCCGTTCGCCGGACTAGAGGCGATACCGTCCGCCAATCGTAGCCATCTGGTCGCCCTGACGCCGGGCCAGCCCGAGAGTTTGGCCGGCACGCTCTCGAAGGCGACGCGCGGCAAGCTCAAACGGAGCACGCGGCGGCTCGAGGACCTCCCGGGGTTCAGGTTCGAAGGCGCCACCAGCACGGAACGTCGCCTCGCCCTGCTCGACGTCTTCCTCGCGCAGAAGAAGCAACAGTTCGCCGAGCGCGGCATCGCCAATCCCTTCGAGGCGCCGGGCATCGCCGCCTTCTACCGGGATCTGGCCACCGAGCGCGAGGGAACGCCTGCGTTGCTCGAGTGCAGTGCGCTCCACGCGCACGGCGAGGTGCTCGCGACCGCGACGAGCATATCCTATGACACCTGCCGGCATCTGCTGACGCTCTCGCTCGGCGACATGGCGCCCGAGATTCTGAAGCTGTCGCCGGGGCTCACGCTGATGCAGCTCCTGATGGAGCAGGCGAGCGCCGACGGTATGTCGGCTTATGACCTCGGTGCCGGCGAGGGGCAGCACAAAGCCATTTGGCAGCCCTCCCCCGTGCCGCTCGTCGATGTCTACATGCCGCTCTCGATCGGCGGCTATGCCGTGACGCTGGCGGCATCCGGCGGCGCGCTCGCCAAACGCTTCATCAAGAGCAATCGCCGCCTCTGGCAAGCGGCGCAGCAGGCGCGCAAGCTGCTCCGGGCGTCGGGACGTTAGGCTGTCTCAGGACGACAGGCTGGCACCGCCGGGAAGCTTCGAGCGCACGCGTCCGGCGCCTGGAAGCTTCGGGTGATACCGGATGACGTCGAGGCCGGCTGCGGCGAGCGTGTCGCTGAGCCCGCTGTCCTCGTCCTCCGAGATTTCGATGGCGGCATGCAGCCAAGGCAGCAGCGGCTTGGCGCGCGACGGCGAGGCAACGACGAGCACCTGCTCATAGATCTCGGAGAGCGCCTCGAGACAGAGTTGCATGCGCTCGCTCGTCTCGGGGGTCGCGGCGAGGATCGCGCGGCCACCGGCCGGGATGAGATGCACGGAGCTGCCTTCGGTCGTCGCCAGCACGTCCTCAAAGCTCGACTCGCCGGCCAGCACCTCGCGCCATCCCGGCACGTTGCCGATCGAGGCCGCATGGGCCAGCCCCGGCAGATCGGAACCCGCATCGACAACGAGCACCGAGCGTCCGGACTTGGACAGCGCCTCGGCAATGCGGAGCGCGGTGCGGGCCGTATCCGAGCGGCCGGCGGGAGCGGTCACGAGCGTGCGCTGGCCGCTGCCCGATAGCCCCCGCCGCGCGAGACTTTGGGCGATGTCGCCGAGGCTACTTTCGACGGTGACGGCCGGGGCCTCGAGCGGCGCGCGGGCACGGCCGGGTTGTGGCATGGGAGCCCGGCGCACCGGCGCCTCGACGGCTTCGCCGAGGCGACGGCCACTGCGTGCGGCGCGCATGAGCTCGCGGGTCACGACAAGCCCGAGGCCGGCCAGCCCCATTCCCACCATGGCGAGCAGCGCGCTCGGAAGCTTCTTGGGGAACTCCGGAATGCTCGACGGCTTCGCTTCGGCGATCTGGCGCGCGTAGGCCGGCACCGACCGCTGATCGCGCGTCACCGCCTCGTTGTAGCGATCGAGATAGGCCTCATAGAGCTCGCGCTTGGATTTGGCCGCGCGCTCGAGGCCGCTGAGCTTAGCCTGCGAGTCGCTCGACTGCTCCGCCTTGGCGGTCATCTCGGCGATGCTGGTCTCGACCGAGGCGACCCGCGCCGCCGCGATCTCGGCTTCCTTCTCCAGGCTCTTGACGATCTTCACGACCTCGCGGCGGATCTCCGACTTGAGCTTCGCAAGCTTGCTCGACACCTGCAGCATGCGCGGATGCTTGGCGAGCAGCGTCGCCGACAGCTCGGCGACCTCGCGCTCGGCCGCGACCTTCTGCTCGAGCAGGCGTTGGATGATCGGCGACTTGAGCACGTCGGGCGAGGACTCGATGTCGCCGTCCGAGAGCATGGCGCGCACTGCCTTGGCGCGCGTTTCCGCCTCCGACCGCTGGGACCGGAGCTGCGTCAGTTGGGTGTTGAGCTCGGAGAGCTGCTGGGTGTTGAGCGTGACATTGTTCTGGCCCGCGAGCAGCCCCGCCTGCGCGCGGAATTTCTCGAGCGCAGAGTCGGCTGCGGCCGCATCCGTCTTCAGCTCGTCGATCCGGCTGCCGATCCAGCTCGTCGCATCGCTGTCGCGGCGCAGTTGCTCGAGGCGGTTGCTCTCGATGTAGGCGGCGGCGACCGCATTGGCGATTTGCGCGGCGAGCTTGGCATCGGTCGAGGTGACGTCGATGGCGATGACGTGTGATTTCGCCACCGGATAGACGACGAGGCTCTGGCGGAACGCGTTGAACACGCGCTCCTGCTCCGGCTGCTTACGGTCGGCATCGACGAGGCCGAGCATGCGGAGGACGCCCGTGATCGGGCCGGCGCTCCGCAGGGCCGAGTTGAACTCCGGCCGCTTGGCGAGCTGCAGATCGGTTATGACCTTCTGCAACGCATCGGCCGACTGCACGACCTCGACCTGGCTCGAGATCTCGTCCTGGTCGATCTTGAGCGATTCCGCCGAGGGCTGCTGCTCGGCGCGCGGGCGCGAATAGATCGACGCATCGCGCGACAGGATGATCTGCGCGGAGGAGCGATAGAGCGGCGACATCGAGGCGAGCACGGCATAGGTGATCGCGCCAGCCGCGAGCGCAGCCGCAACAAGGCGTAGCCGGTTGCGCTTCACCGCCTGCCAGAGCACGGCAATGTCGATATCGTCCGGCGAGGCCTGCACACTCTGCTCCGTCAACGGAAGACGTGGCTGACCCTGCCACGCCCCGCCGTGTCATTACGCAACAGCGAGGTAACCAAAGTGTTAATCCGGCCCCGGCGCCGCTTCGTTCGGAGACGGGCGGTAGCCGATTGTTAACCGGGCGCAGCCTAGGATCGAGCCAAGTTGCGTTTGTTCGTCCAAGGATGTCGCGTCATGGTTCTGCGTGCTTTGCTCCTTGCCTCCGTATGCTCGATCGCGCTCGCCGGCTGTGCGTCGTCGTCGAAATCCGTCCATATCCAATCCTCACCCGCGATCGCTGCCGCGCCGGCCGAGAAGCCGGCCGAAGATCCGCTGCTGCCGCAGGATCCGATGTCGGCCGAGCCCGAGACGCCGATGGCCGCGGACATCGTCAGCGATCCGCAAGCCGAGGACTACGTTCAGCTCACCTCTGCCACGGGCTCGGTCAGCATGGCGGCCAATGGGCAGGCGACCTATCTCCTCGATTCCGGCGATCGCATCCGCGTCTTCGTCTACGGCCAGCCCAATCTCACCCGCACCTATCCCGTCGACGGCGCAGGCTTCATCGCCATGCCGCTGATCGGCACCGTCAAGGCGCAAGGGCTGACGACCTACGATCTTGCCGCCAGCATCACCGAGCTGCTCGGCCGCGACTATGTGCGCAACCCCGAGGTCGCGGTCGAGGTCGTGACCTATCGCCCCTTCAACATCATCGGCGAGGTGCGCAACGCGGGCCAGTTCGCCTTCCAGCCCGGCATGACGGTCGAGACGGCGGTCGCGGTTGCCGGTGGCTTCACGCCGCGCGCCGATCAGCACGGCTTCAAGATCACCCGCAAGGCCGGCGGTGCCACGGAGGAGATCGAGGTCATGGCCTTGGATCAGGTGCAGCCTGGCGACACGGTTCGCGTCGGCGAGCGGTTCTTCTAGAGGCCCCATGTCCGCGCCGCTTCGCATTCTGCAGTGCCTGAGAGCACCCGTCGGCGGGTTGTTCCGTCACGTGCTCGACCTGGCCGAGGCGCAGGCCGCGCTCGGTCATGAGGTCGGCATCCTCGCCGACTCGCGCGCCAGCGACGCGCTGACGACCGCCAGGCTCGAGGCGATCCGGCCTAAGCTCGCGCTCGGACTGCATCTCATTCCAATGAGCCGCAATCCAGGGATCGGCGACATCGCCGCCACGCAAGCCGTCGCCACGATCGCCAAGCGTCTCGACCTTGACGTGTTGCATGGCCATGGCGCGAAAGGCGGGCTCTATGCGCGTCTCGCCGCTGCTCGGCTGCGCCGCTCGGGCCGCCGCCTCGTCTGCGTCTACACGCCCCACGGCGGTGTGCTGCACTTCGACCCCAAGAGCATGAAGGGGCGCGTGCTGCTCGGCGCCGAGCGCGCGATCTCGTCCCTCACCGACGCCATCGTCTTCGAGAGCGCGTTCTCGCAATCAGCGTATCGCGCCAAGATCGGCGAGCCAGCCTGCGAGACGCGTGTCATCCCCAACGGCTTGAAGCCGGATGAGTTTGCGACGGTCACCCCTGCGCCCGACGCGGCCGATCTCCTGTTCATCGGCGAGCTCCGGCATCTCAAGGGCGTCGACGTGCTGTTCGAGGCCATCGCCGCGATCCCCGATCCCGATCGCCCACGCGCCGTGATCGTCGGCGCCGGCCCCGACGCGGAGGCGTTCAAGGCCCAGGCGCGTGATCTCGGTCTCGACGCGCACGTGACCTTCCCCGGCGCCATGCCCGCGCGCGAGGCGTTCCGGCTCGGCCGCTGCCTCGTCGTGCCCTCCCGCGCAGAATCCTTCCCCTATATCGTGCTGGAAGCGGCGGCCGCCGGCCTGCCGATGATCGCCACCCGCGTCGGCGGCATCCCGGAGATTTACGCCGAGGCCTCCGACCGGCTTGTGCCAGCCGGGGACAGCGCCGCGCTGCGCGGCCAGATCGACGCGTATCGTTCCAATCCAAGCGCGTTCGCTGCCGCTGCCCTCAGCCTCCGCGATAGCGTCGAGCGCCGCTTCACCGTCGACCGGATGAGCCGGGCGGTCCTCGATCTCTATCGCCAGCGGCTCGATGGCGCGGATGCCAGGCAACTCGGTCGCACCGGTTAACCTTTCTTACTGGCACGGTTTCTGCTCCGAGGCGGCTTAACAATTCAAGCCTGCGGGGCGACCCATGACCGATACCACGTATCACGCACCGATCGCACCGGCTGCTGCTCCCGGCATCAGCCTCGGCGATCGCCTAGCGCTTATCTCTCCCGGCGTGCTCGCCGGTTTCGTCCGGCTGGCCGAGCTCGTCACGGTCGCGCTGATCGGCACGCTGAGCTTCGTTCTCTACGTCGACGAGGTCGGGCAGCATTACCTCTGGCAGTACATGACCGCGATCCTCGCGGGCAGTGCCGCAACGAGCATCGTGCTATCGGCGATTGGGCTCTATAGGCCCGCCGTCTTCACGAGCCTGTGGCGTCCTCTCGCGCGCCTTTGGCTCGGGTGGACTGTCGTCGTCGAGCTTCTCATCGCAACCGCTTTCATGCTCAAGATGGGTGCGGAGTTCTCCCGTGGCTGGCTCTTGCTGTGGTACGTCGCGGGCGGCGCCGGGCTCATTGCCTCCCGGGCCGTGCTCTCCATCGCCGTGCGCCATTGGCACAAGGCCGGGCGCCTGCAGCGCCGCGCCGTCATCGTCGGCGGCGGTGAGCCGGCGGCCGATCTCATCGCAGCACTCGAGCGCGAGCCCGAGAGCGATATTGAGATCTGCGGCATCTTCGATGATCGCGGCGCCGATCGCGTCGGCGCGAGCGCGGCCGGCATCCCGATGCTCGGCAATCTCGACGAGCTCATCGAGCTCAGCCGGCGCGCACGCATCGACCTCCTCATCGTTTCGCTGCCGCTCTATGCCGAGAGCCGGCTGCTGCAGGTCTTCAAGAAGCTGTGGGTGCTGCCCGTCGACATCCGACTGTCGGCGCATACCTCCAAGCTGCACTTCCGTCCGCGTGCCTACTCCTACATCGGCGGCCTCGCCTTCATCGATGTCGCCGACCGGCCGATCGCCGATTGGGATCACGTGCAGAAGTGGCTGTTCGACAGGGTGATCGGCACGCTGGCACTGGTGGCGCTCGCCCCCGTCATGGCGCTCGTCGCGCTGGCCATCAAGCTCGACAGCAAGGGCCCGGTGCTCTTCAAGCAGCGCCGCTACGGTTTCAACAACGAGCTCGTCGAGGTCTGGAAATTCCGCTCGATGTACACCGACAAGACCGATGCGAACGCGGCCAAGCTCGTAACTAAGGGCGATCCGCGCGTCACCCGAGTCGGCCGCTTCATCCGCAAGTCGAGCCTGGATGAGCTCCCGCAGCTCTTCAACGTGCTCGCCGGCACGCTCTCCCTCGTCGGTCCGCGTCCGCATGCCCTGCAGGCCAAGGCCGGTGACGCGCTCTACCAGGACGTCGTCGACGGCTACTACGCCCGCCATCGCGTGAAGCCCGGATTGACCGGCTGGGCGCAGATCAACGGCTGGCGCGGGGAGACCGACACCGCGGAGAAAATTCAGAAACGCGTCGAGCACGACCTCTACTACATCGAGAACTGGTCGGTGTTCCTCGATCTCTACATCTTGCTTGCGACGCCGTTTGCACTTTTGAAAGCAGACAACGCCTATTGATGGCCTTCGATGGCCGGCGGCAGAGGCTCCATTGTGGTAGGTATTGCGTCCACGCCGAGCCGAACGCCGGCATCCAAGAGGAGCGCGGTCCACAAGACCGCGCTCGCTCTCGTTTGGATGGCGGTCGCCTCCTCCGCCGTCGTATTCTCGGAGCCCGCGCCCTTCGAGCTGCTGATGATGGGCCTGATCGTGCTGCTGCCCACCGTCGGGCTCGCGCGATTGACGCCGGCGCTGCTGCTCATCATGGGTCTCTGGCTGCTCGTCGGCGCCGGCGGATTTCTCGCCTCGACCGCCGCCTTCGACATGCGCCGCTCGGCGCTGCATGCCTTCATCACGCTCTACCTCTCGATCGCCTCGATCGTGCTCGCGGGCTTCGTCCGGCAGAACCCTGAAGCGCACGCGCGGCTGATGATGAATGCCTATCTCGTCGCGGCCACCGTCGCGTCGCTTGCCGCGCTCGTCGGGTATTTCGATCTCGTACCGTCCATGACCGAGACGCTGACGCTGTTCGGCCGCGCCCGCGGCACCTTCAAGGATCCGAACGTGCTCGGCGCATTCCTGGCGCCGGCCATCGTCTTCGCCATGCGGCTTTGGCTCGACCGGCCGGGCTTGCGATCGCTCGTGCCCTTGGGCGTCGCGGGCCTCGTGACGCTCGCGGCCCTGCTCTCGTTCTCGCGCGGCGCCTGGTTCAACGCCGCGGTCAGCCTCGCCGTGTTCGGCTATTTGAGCTTCGTGACCGCGAAGGCGACGCGGCGGCAGCTCCGCCTCGTGCTGCTCGGGGTGTTCGGCGTCGTCGGCGCGGGCGTCATCGTCGTCGCAGCCTTGCAGCTCGATGCGGTCAAGGAGCTGATGAGCCAGCGCGCGTCGCTCTCCCAGGACTACGACGTCGGGCCGCAAGGACGGTTCGCCGGACAGGAGAAGGCCAAGGGACTCGTGCTCGAGCACCCGCTCGGCATCGGCGCGCTCGAATTCAGCGCGCACTATCACCACGAGGACGTGCACAACGTCTATCTGAGCATGTTCCTCAACGCGGGCTGGCTCGGCGGCGCGCTCTATGCGCTCGCTATCGCGCTCTCGCTGGCGTTCGGGCTATCGGCCGTGTTCGTGCGCGTGCCCTACCAGAGCTTCGTCATCGCCGCGGTCGCATCGCTGACGGGGCAGGTGCTCGAAGGCTTCATCGTCGACACCGACCACTGGCGGCACGTCTTCCTGCTGCTCGCCCTCGTCTGGGGCCTGGGCCTTGCCGCCTATCGCGACGCGTCGCCGGCACGAGCGGCGACGCGCCGGACAGCTCAATTGTCCTTGACGCAGCGGAAGACGTTGGCGCCAGCCTGAACCATGCGCTTGCCTTGCGCGCACTGACAGCCGCCGCCGACGACCGATCCGCCGATGCAGCGAACTGAGCCGCCCTTGTTGGCGTTGCCGCCCTGCTGCTGCTTTTTCTGTTGCTGCTGCTGAAGCTTCTTGAGTTGCTGCTGTTGCTGCTTCTTCAGCTGCTGCTGTTGCTGTTGGTCCTGCTGCTGTTGCTGCTGCTGAAGCTTCTTCAGCTGCAGCTTCTTGGCTTGCAGATCCTGCTGCTGCTCCTTGTTCTTGATCTGCTGCTGTTGGTCCTGCTGCTGTAGCTTCTTCAGCTGCTGCTGCTTCTTGACCTGCTGCTGCTGCTCGAGCTGCTGCTGCTTCTTTTTCAGCTGCTGTTGCTGCTTCTGGTCCTGCTGCTGTTGCTGCTGGAGCTTCTTCAGCTGCTCCTTCTTGGCCTGCTGGTCCTGTTGCTGCTGCTCCTTATTCTGCTTCTGTTGCTGCTGAAGCTTCTTGAGCTGCTCTTTCTTGGCCTGCTGGTCCTGCTGTTGCTGGTCCTTATTCTGCTTCTTCTGCGCATTGCCGGCAGGCGAGCACTGGAAGCGGCGCGGCCCCAGCTGCTGGACCCGGTCCCCGTCGGCGCAGATGCACTTGGCGCCGACCGCCGTGCCGCCTAGGCAGACGATCTTGGCCGCACCGCTCTCCTTGTTGCCGCCCTGCTGTGCGTTGCCGTCACCAGCCTTGGGCACGCAGCGATAGGCATTCGGACCCGTCTGATCGACGCGATCGCCGCTGCCGCACACGCACCGCTTGCCCTGCACGTCGCCGCCCACGCAAGTGATCTTGGCCGGCTGCTGCGCGTTGTCGCCGCCACCTTGCTTGGGCAAGCAACGGAACCGGTCCTTGCCCGGAAGCGTCACGCGCCGCGTATTGTCCGGGCACGCGCAGGCGCCGTTCTCGACGCTGCCGCCGAGGCAGACGACCTTGGACTTGGTGTTGCTGTCACCACTGCCGCCGCCGACGGGCGTGCCGTCCTTCGTCTGGCACTGATAGACGTTCTTGGCGACGACGACCGCACGGCTTCCCGCCGGGCAGGCGCAGAATTTCCCGTTCGGCGTCCCGCCGCGGCAGACGACATCGGCCGTGCCGCCGTCGCCCGAAGGCTGCGACTGGCCCTTCTTCGGCAGACAGCGATAGCTCGCGCTTCCCGTCTGATCGCGCCGGGTTCCGGCCGGACAGATGCAGGTGTTGCCGGAGGCCGTGCCCCCGATGCACACGAGCTTGCTCTGCCCGGACTCGCGGTTCCCTCCGGTGCTGGAACCGAGGGTGTCGCCGTCGCGGTTGACGCATTGATAGGTGTTCTTGGCGACGATGACGGCGCGGTAGCGCGCCGGACAAATGCAGCGGCCGTTCTGGATGTCGCCGCCGCGGCAGGTGAGCGCGGTCGTGACGTCACGCGGCTTGCAGCGATAGGCGTTGGGGCCGGTTTGAACCCGGACGTCGTTGTCCGCGCAAACGCATTTCCCGTTGCGGACGTCGCCGTTCACGCAGCGGATGTAGGTGCTGTTGTCCTTCGAGCAGACATAGGACCGGTCGCCGGTCGAGGTGCGGTACGTTCCAGACGGACACCGGCATTTGCCGTCGACGACATCGCCGCCCCGGCAGGTGATGCCGCCGCCACCCCCGCCGCTTTCGCAGCGATAGATGCGGTTGGAGAGTTTCACCAGTCGATCGTCGCCCCGGCAGTCGCACGAGCCACCGACGTTGCGGCCATCGATGCAGGTGAGATCGTCGCCGTAGCCGCCCTGACGGCGGCATTCGTAGATGCGCCGCCCGAGCTTCACCGGCTGGAAATTGTCGCGATAGCAGTAGCAATCGCCGTGGCTGGCGTAGCCGCCGATGCAGGTGAGGCGATCGTTGTCCTTGCGGGCGCATTGGAAGACGCCGGGCGCCAGTCGCACCGGATCGGTGTGGTCCGGGCAATAGCAGCGGCCCTCGTCTGCGAAGCCGCCGTAGCACACCGGCTCCTTGGAGCGGCGGACGCATTGGTAGGTGTCGCGGTCGATCTTGACGAGATAGCGGTTGAGCGGGCAGTCGCACCGGCCACCGCGCCAGGTGCCGTCGATGCAGACCTCGTCACGGATCGGCATGCAGAGATAGGAATGCCGGCCGCTCTTCACAGACTCCGTGCCCTCGGGGCAGTAGCAGTCGCCATCGACGACACGCCCGCCGTAGCAGCGGATGTGCTCGGGCCACACGCACCGCGTACGGTAGCCGTTGAAGACCTCGCGCGCGCCGGCCGGACAGACGCAGTCGCCATCCTGCGTCGGCACCTTGCCGCCGGTGCAGACGAGCACCGCCGGCTCCTCGTAGATGCAGCGGTTGCCGTTGCGATAGGTGCCGGGCGGGCAAATGCGGATGCAGCTCGTCCCACGCTTGAAATAGCCCGGCTCGCAGAGGAAGGGCTTGGGATAGTAGACGGGCGGAATATAGGGCGCGGCGCTGACGAGCTTGGGCTCGTAGATCTTCTTCGGCTTGTAGGCGCCGTCGACGGCGTGCTCGGCACAGCCCTCGTCGTTGTCGGGATCGGCATCGCCCGAGCGCCACGCGCCCTTGCCGAACAAGGCGAGCACGAGCTCGCGCGAGACGTTGCCGGAGACGGTGAGCCCCGCATCGGCCTCGAACGCCTCGATGGCATCGACCGTCTGCGGACCGGCCGCGCCGTCGACCTCGCCCGCGTAGTAGCCGCGCAGCGCCAGCTCCATCTGCACGGCGCGAATGACGTCCTTCGTGTCGTCGCTGCCGAGCCAATTGGTGCGCGCGCAATTGCGAACCGTCGGCTTGTCGTAGCTGGAGGCGAGACGGAACGTCAAAGACAGCGTCAGGTGCCGGCCTGGCTTCAGATAGATCGCCGGACGATGACAGTTGAGCGTCGCGCCATACTGCGCGCAGCCCCAGGGGCTGGGGCCGGCGCTGACGAGCGTCATGGCAGGCGTCGACAGCGTATCGGTCAACACCGCCGGGCCGTAGTAGACGGCCTCGCCCGAGTTCGCGAACGTGACCTCCCAGCGACAGAGGCCGCCGGGTTTGCAGGTGCCGACCGCCTGCTTGTCGACCGAGAGATCGAGCGTGGATTGGGCGTGCCCCTCGTCCTCGGACTCGTCCCAGTAGGCGACCTCGTACTCCGGCCGCCACGGCTCGGCGGCTTGCCCGGCGCAGGTGTAGGGCACCTCGACGTCGCCCAGATGTCCGCGCGAGCCGTTGTCGACATAGGTGCCGTCGTAGTCGACGTAGCGCGCATCCTGCGGCGGCTCGTACTCGGGACGGACCTCGTTAATGCCGTTGCCCTGCAGGCCGTCGACGGCGCTGGTGGCGAAGCCCGGCACCTTCTCGACCTTGATGGCGCGCGTCTGCTCCTGCAGCAGGCTCTCGCCCGTGGTCCACAGCGTCTGCTCGCAGCGATCGTAGTCGAGGCCGCCGCCCTCCTTGAAGGCGTAGCCCAAGGCCACGCCGCCCGAGGTGTTGCGATGCTCGCCGCGCTCGCCGATGGCGTACTCCTCCGGCACCGGCACCCAGCGCTCCTCGTCCGACGGGCCGGGCTTGTAGCGCAGCACTCGCGCCGGGCCGGTCGCGACCGTCGTCACGTAGTCGTAGCTGCCCGTCACCGGCGGCCGCTGCGCCAGGATCATGACGCCGTCGGCGGTGAAGGAGATATCCGCGATCTCGTAGGGCTCGACGTCGGTGGGCAACGCCAGCTCGCGGCGCGGGGCGTCGAACTCGCCGTCGGCGCCGAGCGCGATCGACCAGATCTCGGGGCCCTCGGCGACGGCGTAGTAGAGCCGCCCGCCGAAGGCCTTGACGCCCCACACCCGGCGCGGTGGCTGCGCATAGCCCCAGGTCGTCGGGTCGTCCGACTTGAACTGTGGCGAGGTGATATCGGCGCGGTCGTTGGGATCGTCCTCGAAGGGCGGCATCTTCTCGACCTCGCGGCCGGCGACGCCGTGGTCGTAGCTGTCGAGGATCTCGCCCTTCATGTTGAGGCGATAGATATCGCCAGTGTCGAGATCGGACACGTAGATGAGGTCGTGCTCGGCATCGTAGGTCAGGTTGCCGAGACCGGCACCGGCGTTGGGCTCGCCCTTGTCGGTGATGTCGGCGAACTTGGAAATCTCGCCGGTGACGCCGTCGATCTTCCAAATCGTGCCCGGCCCGCCGTCCTTCGTCGTGCCGAACAGGCCTTCCATCCACTCGGCTTCGGGATCGCCGGTCGTCACGCGCTCGGGCCAGCCGTCGCCGTCGCGATCGGGCACGACGATGTGCAGGCCGTAGGCGGAGGTCGCGGCCAGGTAGATATTGGGCGCTGGCTTGCCGGTGCCGGGGTTCGTCGCGTTGTCGAGCGTGATGCCGAACACCTGGCCGATCTCGCGCGCGGTCACCTCGAAGGCGGCGGCACTGGGATTGTCACGAACCGCGTTGCCGGGCGCGACGCCCGAGACGTCGACGACGCGCGCGACCGCGCCATCGACATTGATGAAGGTCTCGTCGACCTTGGTGGCATCGTTGTCGGCCGCCGTCTCGCTGTCCGAAAGCATCGAGCTCGAGAAGCCGGTGATGACGACCTGGCCCGGATCGAGGAGCGAGCCGGACTTCGCTTGCGCGCCGTCCGTGTTGTCGGCCGCTTGGGCGTCCTGGGTGTCTTGCGAGTCCTGAGTGTCCTGCGAATCCTGGATATCCTGCGCGTCCTGCCCCTGGGTGTCCTCGACCTGCTGGCTATCGCCGGTCTCCTCGGCGCGCACAGGGCTCCCCAATCCCACTCCGACGGCCAAGGCGAGGCCGAGCGTCAATCCGCGCAGGAGCCGGCGCCAATGGGAAAGGTCGGGCGTCCCCAGGTCGAGCGGCCGGTTCATGGTCTCTCCCACGCGCATCTGTCGTTCACTCTATCTAGAGCAAGCCCGCGCCGGGCGTGCAAGCACTTGTGTCCTTTATGGCCGGAAGGCCACCCGCGAGTGTCGCACGAGCCCGGGCCATGGGGATAACTTTCTCGTGCCCGATGTTGCGGTTGCCACATGAACGGCCGATGAGCGACACGGTTTTGCCGGGTTTCGTTTGGTAACCGGCGCGATACACTCCTCCGAGTCGCCGGCCGTTAAACATTTGACCGAGGCCCCATGCAGCAGACGAGCCCCAAGCCGCGCCCTGAGACGCGGCTCGCCAAGGTCGGCCAGCGGCTCTCCGAGCTGATGGCCCACGAGATGAGCGGTGGCATTGTGCTGATGCTGGCGGCGGCCTTGGCCCTCCTCCTCGACAACTCGCCCGGCGCCTTCCTCTACGATGCGTTCCGGGAGCTGCGGGGCGTCGTGCGGATCGGGCCGCTCAAGCTCGACAAGCCGCTGGTGCTGTGGATCAACGACGGGCTGATGGCGGTGTTCTTCCTGCTCGTCGGCCTCGAGATCAAGCAAGCGGTTCTGGCGGGTGAGCTCTCGAGCTTCCGCAAGGCATCGCTGCCGCTGTTCGCGGCCGTCGGCGGCATGGTCGTGCCGGCGGTGCTCTTCCTATTCATCAACCGCGATATCGCGGCCTTCCAGCGCGGCTGGGCGATTCCGATGGCGACCGACATCGCCTTTGCCTTGGGCGTGCTGGCGCTGCTCGGCAAGCGCGTGCCCGTGGCGCTCCACGTGTTCCTGCTGGCGCTCGCCATCATCGACGATCTCGGCGCCATCCTCGTCATCGCGACGGTCTACACCGAGACGCTGTCGCTGGTTTCGCTCGGCATCGCCGCCGTCGCGGGCGGCGCGCTCGCGGCGCTCAACCTGCGCGGCGTGACGCGGATCGCACCCTATATCCTCGTCGGCGTCGTCATGTGGATCGCGGTGCTCAAATCGGGCGTGCACGCGACGCTCGCCGGCGTCATCGTCGCCATGGCGATCCCGCTCAAGGGCGCGGACGGCGATGACCGCCATTCGCCACTGCGCCGCCTCGAGCACGAGCTTGCCCCTTGGTCGACGTTCGCGGTTCTGCCGCTGTTCGCCTTCGCCAATGCCGGCGTCGCGCTCGGCAATCTGACGCTCGACGATCTCGCCTCGCCGTTGACGCTCGGCGTTGCAATCGGCCTGTTCGCCGGCAAGCAGGTAGGTGTGCTGCTGTTCTCCTGGCTCGCGACGGCGCTCAAAGTCGCGGCGCTGCCGTCCGGCGTCAGCTGGGCGCAGCTCTACGGCGTTGCCGTGCTCGCCGGCATCGGCTTCACGATGAGCCTGTTCATCGGCACGCTCGCCTTCGACGACCCGGCGCTCGCCGATCAGGTGCGCTTGGGCGTGCTCGCCGGCTCGATCCTATCGGCACTCATGGGCTATGCGGTGTTGCGATGGACGACCGCCGAGCCACGGCGGTCTTAGCCCTCTACAGCAGCGCCGAGATCTCGCGGTTGGCGAACTCGACGCGGTCGGCGAGGATGCGGATGATGAACGTCAAGAATGCGAAGGCGAGCTCGGGCTCGGCCTTGATCATGCGCTGCATGTTGGCGCGCGTCAGCGTGTAGAGCACGACATCGGCCTCGGCGACGACCATGGCGGCGCGCGGCAGCTCGCGGAAGAAGCCCATCTCGCCGACGACCGTCTGCCCGGCCATCGAGCGGATGCGCACCGTGCGCCCGCCCTCCTCCGCGATCGTGATGGCGAGGCGGCCGGCGGCGACGAGCTCGATGGTGTCGGGCTCGGCGCCTTGCGCATAGAGCGTGGTGCCGGCGGCGATCTCGCGGCGATCGAAATAGGCGACGATGCGCTCGGCCGCGTCGGGCGCATCGAAGGCTTTGGCGATCCAGGCCTCGAAGTCGGCGCGGTTGCGAACGCCCAGCGCCCGCTCGTCGAGGATCGTGTCCTCGCACCACTCGAGCGCCTCGTTGCGCGTCGGAAAGAGACGAATGCGCTCGGGCGGCGTCGAGAGCGGCGAGCTCACGAGAGACGCCTCGACGCGTGGCGTGGGCGCGGCGAGCACCAGATCGACGCCATGCTCGCGGCAATAGTTGCTGAGCTTGACGAGGCTCAGGATCGCCGACGTGTCGAAGCCGGTAACGCCCGCAAGATCGAGAACGATCATGCGGACAGGCGAGCCCTTCTGCGCATCGATGGCGCGCCTGATCTCCTCGAACACGGCGTTGGAGGAGCCGAAGAACACGAACCCCGAAAGCCAGAAGAGGTGGATGCGGCTCCCCTCGGAGGCGAGCAGCGCCTTCTCCTCGGCGCTGCGCTCCAAGTGCGACTGGAACTCGGCGCGCGTCAGATGCCGGCGGATGACGCCGATGCGGCTATAGGAGAACGCGAACATGAGGCAGGCGCCGATGATGCCGAGCACCACGCCGACGAGATAGCCGAACCACAGGATCACCAGCATGATCGCGAGCGCGAGCAGGAGCTCGGTCGCCGAGCGCTGCGTCGGCGCGCTCAAGAACGTCTGCACGAGCATGACGACACCGAGAAACGCGAGCAGCCCGCCGAGCAACGGCACCGGCACCAGGCTCGCGACGTCGACGCCGGAGACGATGACGGCCGCGATCGCGAGCCCGGCGAATACACCGGCGAGCCGTGTTACGCCCCCCGCCTCCTCGATGAGCACGCTCGACTGCAGCGACAGGTTGCTCGCCACACCCCCGAGCCCGCCCGCCAGCAGGTTGGCGAGCCCGTTCAGACGGAACTCCCGATCGATGTCCGCGGCTTTCGCGCGCGAGACTTCGAGGCTCGATACGTCGAGCAGCAGCGCGATCGCCGTAACGCCCGCCACCGCGCCGATCTCGGGCACCGAGCGCAAGAACACGCTCCAGTCGATGCCGCCGCCCGCCACCAGCGAGGCCGGCCACCACAGATCGAGCACACCTTCATCCGCCAGATACCAGTGCGAGAGGCCCGGCCCCGTGAGATAGGGCAGGGCCACGTTGAGCCCGATGGCGCCGCCGAGCAGCGCGAGCGGCAGCGCGAAGTAGCTGTCCGTCACCTGCCGGACGAGGATCAGCAGCCCGGCAAAGGCCGCCATCGTCAGCAGCTGTCCAGCGTTGTCCACAATGAACGTCGCGCTCAGCGTCGCCAGCGTGAGGTCGATATGCGTGACCGCCTCGATGGCGCCGGTGATGAGCAGCCAGCCGGAGGCGGCGAGAAACCCGCCGATCACCGGATAGGGGACGAAGCGCAAGAGCTGGCCGAGCCGCAGCGCGCCGATGGCATAGAGCACGAGCCCCGTCATCAGGGTCGATAGCGTCACGGCGAGGAGGACGTGGTCGATGGCCTCGTCGATGCTGCCGCCGCTGGCACCGATCCGGGTGGCGACCGACGTCGCGAGCACGCTCATGACGGCGATGGCCGGCGTGTCGGGCCCGGCCGACGCCGGCGGCAGTCCGGTCGTCAGCGCCACGATCAGCCCTGCGATCGCCGCGCCGACGAGCAGCGCCGCCAAGCCGAGCGACAGCCCCGACTGCAGCTCGCCCTGGAACAGGAGGGCGGCGAACGAGATGCAATAGGCGATCGTGATCAGCGCCGAGATGAGCCCGCTCGACAGGTCGCGCAGCACGGCGGTGGCGCCAGCCGGCGGGAGCGCGGCTCCCAAGTCATCGCCCAAGCGCGGGGCCTTGGTCGTCCTATCCGACATGGGTTGGGCTGCCGCCTGAGCTTTGAGCCGAAGCATCCTACATGCCGGACCCGTCCCGCCCTGGCAATGCCGGCTTGTCTCGAACGTGGCTAAAGCCGATGGTCACCGTACCGGCTAAGTCCCCTTGCCGGCCGAGCTTGGCTGGTCCAGGCTCGCGGGCCCGATCGGAAGTCCCAGGACCGCCTCATGTCGCCCACCCGCTTAAGCTTGCGTCGCATCGCCTATGCCGCGAGCCAGACGCCCGAAGCGCAGGAGGCGCGCGCGAGGCTTCGGGTTCGCTATGGCGAGGTGCCCGAGGACGAGGCCGACGCGATCGTGGCGCTCGGCGGCGACGGCTTGATGTTGCAGACGCTGCACCGGCACATGCGCTCCAAGAAGCCGATCTACGGGATGAACCGCGGCTCGGTCGGCTTCCTCATGAACGAGTATCGCGAGGACGCGCTGATCGAGCGGCTGGCGGCGGCCGAGATCAACACCATACATCCGTTGCGCATGCTGGCGCGCGACGTTCAGGGGAAAGAGCACAAGGCGCTCGCCATCAACGAGGTGTCGCTGTTCCGCCAGACGCACCAGTCGGCGAAGTTGCGCATTTCGGTGGACGGCACGGTGCGCATGGAGGAGCTGATCGGCGACGGCGTGCTCGTCTCGACGCCTGCCGGATCGACCGCCTACAATCTCTCCGCCCACGGTCCGCTGCTGCCGATCAACGCGAAGCTCCTGGCGCTGACGCCGATCAGCCCGTTCCGCCCGAGGCGCTGGCGCGGCGCGCTGCTCCCCGATCGCGCCGAAATCAGGATCGAGGTGCTGGAAGCCGAGAAGCGACCGGTTTCCGCCGTTGCCGATCACGACGAGGTCCGCTTCGTCGACACCGTCGACATCCGCGAGGACACCCGTATCCGGCTCTACATGATGTTCGACCCCGGCCACGCGCTGGACGAGCGCATTCTGTCGGAGCAGTTCGGGGGATAGGCTCGCCTTAGTTCTTCGACACCCGGATGGTCTTCGGCTTGGCCTTGACCTCTGTGACCGTCGTCCCGCTTGCAACTTGCGCGTGCGCGGTCTCCTCGACGCTGCCACGCAGGCCGAAGCCCATCATGCCAGTGGAAGAGCTCGACGGCAGCGATGCGTTGGCGAGCACCGGTTTGGCAAGCACAGGCGCCACCTTGCGCTTTACGGGTTGCACCGGCAGCGCAGCACTTTCGGCCGCATCGATCTCGGCCCCCCAGGCCGCAGCGTCCTCGGCCGGCGCGCTCTCGAGCGATGCCGTCTCGACGGCACCGACGCCATCGCCCGAGCGGCGGCTCGCCGTGAAGGGAATGCCGAGCAGCGGGAACAGCTCCGACTTCGAATAGATCGTCGGCATCGTCGCATCCCAATTGCCGATGACCGTGCCGCCGGTGTCCGCCACCGTCTCGGCCGGCGCGATCGCCCGCGCACGCTCGTGACGCGCAATCAGCAGATTGTAGACCTCGCCGACACTGCGCGCCTTGCCGTCGCGATAGAAGATCGTGCGGTTGGCGTTCGCGGCCTTGGGAAACAGATCGGGCGCGCTCAGTGCCTGCTGGCGGTCGCGGATCAGGATCAGCCGCGCGGCATCCTGGGCGCCGAGAAAATGCGCGATGTACAGCTCGCCCGAGGTCGGCTCGCGGCCGATCGCAGCCGTGAGCAGGCGCTCGTTGCGGCGCGCGAAGGCGCCGGCCATCATGGCGGCGATGTGCGGATCCTTGCGAAGTGCCAGGATGCGTTCCCGATCGTTGGCGTCGGGGACGTAATAGCGGCCGCTGTCGGTCTTGGCGATGAGCTTGGTATACTCGCCCAACCCATATTGGTCGCCCTCCTCCTTCACCGTGCGGATCCAGGTCTCCTCGATGAACTGGAAAAGGCCCGTGGCGCTCGACGTCGGCGCCTTGGCCTCCGCCTGGAAGCCGCTTTCGCGTTGCGCTGTCTTCAAGAGATAGTCGTAGTCGGCCCCGGTCGTGGAGCTGGCCATCGACAGCGCGAGGGCGACTTGCAGCGGCAGCTCGGCGAGAGACGCATCGGCCATGACGAGACGGACCTTCACTGATGCCAGGACGCCCCTTGCGGCACGTCCGGCCTTGTTCCGATCCTCGAAGATAAATCCCCTTCGTTGACGAGGGGTTAAGGGGTGTGTCGTGGTGGGACGGTGCGGGTCCGGCAAGCCGCAACGGCACCCCCCACCCTAGGCCGCCGCGCGACCCTTTGCGTGGCTCAAGAAGAACCGGCCGAGCCAGCGGGCGGCCTTGCCGGAGTCGCTCGTCCGCGCCTCGAAGGATTGGCGGGCCTTGGCGATCACCTCATCGGGCGCAAGGCCCTTGAAGCGGAACTCGAGCAGGTCGCGCTGATAGTCCTCGCTGAACTCGGGGTGCCCTTGAAAGCTCACCCCCACGTCGTCGTAGGCGAGCGCCGCGTACTCGCAGAATTCCGAGCAGGCGAGCACCTCGGCGCCCGGCGGCTTCACCACCACCTGGTCTTGATGAACGGCCGGGATCGTCACCGTCCCCGGCGCATCCGCCATCCATTCTGGACGCTGCGTGACCTCGTAGTTGTGCAGGCCTAGACCCCAGCCCTTCGACGATTTCTCGACCTTGCCGCCCAGCGCCTCCGCCATGATCTGATGGCCGAAGCAGATGCCGACGACCGGCACCTTTGCTGCCACGCAATCGCGGATGAGCTGCTCGAGCTTCAGCATCCACGGCAGCTTCTCGTAGACGCCGTGGCGCGAGCCGGTGATGAGCCAGCCGTCGCACAGATGCGGATTGTCCGGCACCTCCCCGTCGATCGCCGCGAAAGCGCGGAAGGTGAGCTCCGGGTTCGCTTGCGCGAGCAGCGTCTCGAACATGCCGGGATAAGTCTGGTGGCGATCTTTCAGCACCTCGGGCGGGCGGCCCGTCTCGAGAATTCCGATCAGCATCCGATGTCCGTCGCGTTGAGTCATGGCCTCTTCTATCACATCTTGCCGAGCGGGTGGCGCTTGGCGCCCTTCTTCTCGGCGACGAGACAGATGATGTCGTGCAGGATGGTGGCGCCGGCAAGGGCCGTCACCTCGCCGTGATCGTAGGGCGGCGACACCTCGACGAGATCCATGCCGACGATGTTGAGACTGCCGAGCCCCCGGATGAGCTCGAGCGCTTGCCAGCTCGACGGGCCGCCGCAGACCGGCGTGCCGGTGCCGGGGGCGAACGCCGGATCGAGAAAGTCGATGTCGAAGGACACATAGACCGGGCCGCTCCCGACGCGCGTCTTGATGGCGGCAAGAGTTGCATCGACGCCGTTGCGCAGCACCCAGGGCGCGTTGAGGATCTCGAATCCGTGCGCCTCGTCGTTGGCGGTGCGCAATCCGACCTGGATCGAGCGGTCGAGATCGACGACGCCCTCCTTGGCCGCGCGCAGGAACATCGAGCCGTGGTTGAAGCTCGTCGCGCCTTCCGTCCAGTCGACCCAGGTATCGCAATGGGAATCGAACTGAAGCAGCGCCACCTTGCCGAACTTGCGCGCATGCGCCTTGAGCAGCGGATAGGTGATGAAGTGGTCGCCGCCCATCGTCACCATCATGGCGCCGGACGCGAGGATCTTGTCGGCGTGCGCCTCGATGGAGGGCACAACCGAATCCGGCATATGGTGGTTCACGACGCAATCGCCATAGTCGACGACGTTGACGGTCTCGAAGGGATCGAAACCCCACGGGAACGACTTGAGCTCGGCAAGCCCTGGGCTCGCGGCGCGGATCGCGCGCGGTCCGAAGCGGGTGCCGGGCCGATCGGTGGTGGCGTTATCGAAGGGCACGCCGGAAACCGCGATGTCGACGCCTTTCAGGTCCTGCGTGTGTGGGCGGCGCAGGAAGGTCGAGATGCCGCTGAAGGTCGGCTGCCAAGCGCCGCCCTTCACGTCCTGCCATTCGACTTGAGCCTTGCCCTTGCCGGCGCGCGCCATCGCGTCCCCCTTGCTTTGTGATCAGGTCCCGGCCGCTCGCAAATCTCAGAGCGGCATTCGCTAAACCCACCTTAGACAGTGATTTTCCGGCGGTCCAGGCCCGCCGCTCAGGTTGATCGGAGACCAGACCCCTGCTATGTGATCACAAAATAAGCCGGGAAGCCTCATGTCCGTCGCCGAGCCCCATCCGCGGTCCTATTACGCTGCGACCGTGAACGACCGCACGAGCTATCCGGTGCTCGAGGGCGATGTCGAGGCCGACGTCTGCGTCATCGGCGGTGGTTTCTCGGGATTGGCCACTGCCATCCAGATGGCCGACCGCGGCGCCCGCGTCGTGCTGCTCGAAGCCCACCGGATCGGATGGGGTGCCTCGGGGCGCAACGGCGGCCAGCTTCTTGGCGGACTGCCCGGGTCCGAGCGTTTCATCAAGCAATTCGGCGCGGAAGGCCGCCGGCTCGTCGCCGAGCTCTGGTACCGCGGCAACGACATCGTCGAGGGGCACATCAAGCGCTTCGCCATCGCCTGCGACCACCGTCGCGGCTTCATCGAGGCGGCGGCGAAAGACAAGCACATGGCGGGCCTCGAGGCCTTCGCCGAGGAGATGACCCAGGCCGGCCAGGGCGCCGGTCTCGAGGTGGTCGGGCGCGAGCGCGTGCGTGCGCTGCTCGGCACCGACGCCTATGCCGGCGGCCTCATCGACCGCCGCAACGCGCATCTGCATCCGCTCAACCTGGTGCTCGGCGAAGCGCGCGGCGCGGCCTCGATCGGCGTCAAGATTTTCGAGGCCTCGAAGGCGACCGGCATCACCCATGGCGACAGTCCGGTCGTAAAGACAGACAAGGGCCAGGTGCGCTGCCAGTGGGTCGTGCTCGCGGGCAACGCCTACCACCATCTCGAGCAGAAGGCGCTCGGCGGCCTGCTGTTTCCGGCCGGCTCCTTCGTGATCGCCACCGAGCCGCTCTCCGAAGCCACGGCCGCGCGCATCAATCCGGAGCGCCTCGCTGTCGCCGACACGCGGATGGTGCTCGACTATTTCCGCCTGTCGGCCGACCGGCGTCTCTTGTTCGGCGGCTTGTGCCAATACGCCAACCGCGATCCCAAAAGCATCTCGGGCGCGCTCCAGCCCAAGCTCGCCGCGATCTACCCGGAGCTCGCAGGCACGAAGATCGACTACGAGTGGGGCGGCCTCATCGGCATCGTCATCAGCCGCATTCCCTTGATCGGGCGGCTCGCCAGGAACGTGCTCTACCTGCAGGGCTACTCCGGCCACGGCGTCAACACGAGCCACATCATGGCCGAGATCGTGGCCGACGCGATCGGCGGTAGACCTGAGCGCCTCGAGCTCTACGCGCGCGCCAAACGCTATCGCGTGCCGACCAGCCAATGGCTGGGCTCCCAAATGCTGGCGCTGGGCATGGCGTACTATCGGTTGAAGGATCGGATGTAGGCGAATATGGTCGCATATCGCATATGAAGCATGAATTTTCAATTCTACGCCTGTCACATTTACAAAACGAAAGAGTTGACCTAAGGATTCTCTATTTCTACGCCTGCTTTGCGCTAAGCAGTCGACTTTCCGAAATAAAATCCAAGGACCAAAGCAAAGCCGCTTGCAAGCGTCTGGCTCAACACCTTCTTTGACTCTACGTCGCCGTTAACATAGGCCGCGACGGTAAGCGCTACCAGCGCCACCACAATCAAGAGCGCCATAATCCCCGCCAAGTGCTCGGACGATGAGAGGGAGGCAAAGAATCCGCCCTTCTCCCCTTTCAACGCACTAATCAAATCTTCGTCGTTCATATACACGCGATAATCGTCATTCACGACATAGACATAATTCACCAAGTCTTCGATCTTTCCTTTTTCTTCAATTGAAAATTCGATTGTTACAAGTTTTCCATTGCAGAACGACCTGCACGTATCAATAGCATGCGCGTTCTCAATTTCCTCTCCGGTTGCCTTGTGGAAACTTATAACCGCCTCTATTGCCTTTTCCTGAATAGACATAACTAAGACCCGCTCGCCGCCACCGTTGAAGATGCTTGCCTTCTTCGCAATACCATACGCAACCGCAATCTACAATTATGCACAACGAACATTGTGTCAACGCAAATGTTGGCGGCGACCTCAGTAGGGGCCGCTCTACTGTCGACGGAACCTTTTCACACCTAGAGGAACCTCGAGAACTATACCATCGACGCTCCCCTCGTCGCCTCGCTGATGCCTCGTTGACGCTTGCCGCAGCGCCCTCGCGTCGCCGATACTGCGACGCATGCACAGCGAAGACACGACACTGACGTTCCGCGACGGGCTCAAACCCGTCTTCATGGTTCTCCTTGCCGTGCTCTTCATGGAGGCGGGGCTCGGCATCCTGTCGCCGCTCGTCTACACGCTGCTCGCGCGCCAGGACGTGCCGGCGTTCCTGATCGGCAGCGTCAACTCGGCCTATCACCTGGCCTTCCTGCTCGGCACGATGACGTGCCACCGCATCATCGATCGCGTCGGCCACGCGCGCGCCTTCACGGTGTTCGCGGCGGTGGCGGCGAATGCCGCGGCGGCCCACATCGTCATTGCGAAACCGATCATCTGGGTCGGCCTGCACGCGGTCGTCGGCTATGCGCTGGCCGGCCTCTCCGTCATCGTCGAGAGCTGGCTCAACGACAAGGCGACGGAGACCAATCGCGGCACGATCTTCGGCGTCTACATGGCGGCGTCGTGGGCGGCGAGCGGGCTGGGGCCGCTGGCGCTCAACTATCAGGAGACGTTCGGCGCCGCCGTGCTGTTCACCGTCGTGACGGGCATGCTCATTACCGCGCTCGTGCCCATGTCGCTGACGGTCGTCTCCAACCCCGACATCGAGGAGCGGGAGCACCTGCCGCTCGTGAAACTCTTCGCCGCCTCGCCGACCGGCGTCACGACGTGCTTCGTGGTGGGGCTCGGCTCCTCCGCCTACTACGGCCTCGTCCCCTCCTACGCGACCGGCGCCGGGCTCTCCAACAATCAGCTCGCCTGGATCTTGACTGGCGCGACCGTCGCGGGCTTTGCGATGCAGTTCCCGATCGGCTGGCTCTCCGATCACATCGGACGGCGGCCACTCATTCTCGCCTCTTCCGCCGCGTCGGCCGCGCTCGCCTTCGCGCTCATCGTGCTGCCCATCGAGAGCTTCGAGACCCTGCTCGCGATGCTCGTGCTTTTGAGCGCGCTGATGGCGCCCCTCTATGCGTTGGGCATCGGCCAGACCAACGACTACATCGCCAAGGATCAGTTCGTGGCGGCGAGTGCTGGCCTGCTCTTCATCTGGGCGGCGGGCGCCACCATCGGCCCGCTCGCGGCTGGCTATATCATGGACCAAGCCGGGACGACGAGTCTCTTCTGTTACCTGGCGCTATGCCAGGGCGCGCTCGCGGTCTTTACGGCGCTGCGCATGGCGCTGCGCCCCGCGCCCTCCGCCGAGCAGCAAGGCGACTACGTGCCGACGCCGGTCACGCCGATGACCTCCACCAGCCTCGGCGCCCCCGAGCTCGATCCCCGTGCCGTGCATAGGAAGCACCCGCACAAGAAGCCGGCGGATGAGTGAGGGCCACCTCGTCATCCTCATCCAAGCGAGCAACAGCGAGCGCCGGATGGGGATCCAGGAGAGAGACTGTGCCGAAGGCACGTTGTCGACGGCCGTCGGCCGAAGCCTACCGCTGGATCCCCACGCTCGCTCGGCGCTTGCGCTCGCGGCGTGAGGATGACGGACGTGTTCCTACCCCGGCACCACCAGCTTCAGTATGCGGTTCCCCCGCCTGATCTCCACCCGCCAGAGGCTGCGCGGCTGGTCGATCGCTCCCGACAGCTCGTCGAGGCTGTCGATGCGGCTGCCGCCGACGCGCACGATCACGTCGCCGGGGCGTAGGCCAAGCCCTTGCGCGATCGAGCCCGAGCGGATCGCGGTGATGACGACGCCGGCCAGATCATCCAAGCCGATCTCCTCGGCGAGCGCGGGTGAGAGCAACGCCACACGCGTGCCGTCGAAGGGGTGAGCGCCCGAGAGCTCGCGCTGCGCGGTCTGATCGAAGCTCGGCGCCTCGGCCAGCGCGATGTCGACGGTCTGCTCGGCGCCGCCGCGCAGCACCCTGAGCTTCGCCGACGCGCCGACGCCGAGCGTCCCCATGCGATAGGTGAGCGCGCGCGGGTCCTCGACCTCGTGCGCGTCAATGCCGACGATGACGTCCTTCTCCTGGAGCCCGGCATCCTTTGCCGGCCCCTCGTCGTAGACCTTCGCAACGAAGGCGCCCGTCACGCGCGGCAGCCCCAGCGCATCGGCGATCTCGCGCGTCACCGGCTCGAGCTTGGCGCCGAGCCACGGCCGCTTCAACGCGCGGCCCGTCACGGCGCTCTCGACGAACGGCTTCACCATATTGGCAGGGATCGCAAAGCCCACGCCCTGCGAGCCGCCTGAGCGCGAGAAGATCGCCGTGTTGATGCCGACGAGCTTGCCCGACATGTCGACGAGCGCGCCGCCGGAGTTGCCCGGATTGATCGCCGCGTCCGTCTGGATGAAGTACTGCGTGTCCGAGTTGCCGACGGCGGTGCGGGCGAGCGCGGAAACGATGCCCGTCGTCACCGTCTGCCCGACGCCGAACGGATTGCCGATGGCGAGCACGATGTCGCCGACCTCGATCTTGTCGCTGTCGACCATCTCGAGGTAGGGAAACGTCTCGCGCGCGTCGATCTTGAGCACGGCCAAGTCGGCGCGCTCGTCCATCAGGATGACCTTGGCGTCGATCTCGCGCTTGTCGGCGAGCGCGATGCGGATCTCGGCCTCGCCCGAGCCCTTGATGACGTGCGCGTTGGTGACGACGAGCCCATCGGCCGAGACGATGACGCCGGAGCCGAGCGAATTCTCGAGCCGCTCGCGCGGCACGCCCAGGTCGTCGCCGAAGAACTGGCGGAAGAACGGGTCCTGGAACGGCGAGACGAAGCGCTTAACCCGGCGCGTGACGTAGACGTTGACGACGGCCGGCGCCGTCTGCTTGACGAGCGGCGCGTAAGAGAGCTTGAGCTCGGCGAGGCTTTCCGGCGCCCGTTTGTCGTCGGCGAACGCCACGCCCGAGAGCGCAAGCGCTATGAGCACCGCCAGAAACCCCATCACCCGCCGCATGCCGTTCCCCTCGTCCGCCGTTTGATTTGCGGGCGTAAGCTAATGGGATGCTTGCCGGACTGCAATCGAGCGGCTTGGTCGCGGGCGATGTCGTCTGACCGGGCGAGACCGACGAACGACCGCGAGGTCCGCAGGTCCCGGCCTTCGCCCGGATGACGGTATTGAGAGGGCATGCGCAACAGCTGGTATGCGACCTGACGTGGAGGAAATCCGATCGCATTGCCTTCACTGCGCCCTGGGGGTCAGACCCGCAGGGTCTGACCCCAGTCTAACCCTCACCCGCCCGACATCGCCCCCACGATCCGGAACGGCTCGGCGCCGGTCGCGACCGCGTCGGGCAGCGGCGCATCGGCCGGCTCGTGCGAGAGGTCGCGGCCACAGGCGAAGAAGCGCACGAAAGCGCGGCGCTTGAGGCTGCCATGCTCGCGGATCGTGCCCTTGAGCACCGGTAGCACCTCTTCCAGCGCCTCGAGCACGCTCGCCGCCGTGACGGCGCCAGCAACCGCGACGATCACCTCGCCGTCGCTGCCTGCAAGCCGCCGCAGATGAAACGGCAGCACGACTCTCACGTGCGCCGCGCTCATTTGATCGCCTGCACCTCGACGCTCGTCACCGCCGGCAGATCATGCACGATCGCCGTCCAGGTGTCTCCGTCATCGGCCGAGCCGTAGACCTGGCCGCCGGTCGTCCCGAAATAGAGCCCGCAGGGATCGAGCGTATCGACCGACATCGCATCGCGCAGCACGTTCACGTAGCAGTTCTCCTGCGGCAGGCCCTTCGTCAGCGCCTCCCATTCGTTGCCGCCCGAGCGGCTGCGATAGACGCGCAGCTTCCCGTCTGGGGGATAGTGCTCGCTGTCCGACTTGATCGGGATGACGTAGATCGTCTCGGGCTCGTGCGCGTGGACGTCGACGACGAAGCCGAAGTCGGAGGGCAGATTGCCCGAGACCTCGCGCCAGACCTCGCCGCCGTCGTCGCTGCGGCAGACGTCCCAGTGCTTCTGCATGAAGAGCGTATCTGGCCGCGTCGGATGCGCCGCGATGTGATGCACGCAATGGCCGACATGGGCTTCCGGATGCGGCAGCTCATAGGGCGAGACGAGGCCCTCGTTGATCGGCTTCCAGGTGACGCCAGCATCGTCCGTGCGGAAGGCCCCGGCCGCCGAGACGGCGACGACGATGCGCTCCGGCCGCTTGGCGTTGAGGATGATGGTGTGGAGGCACAGGCCGCCGGCGCCCGGCTGCCAGTACTGCCCGCCGCCATGACCGCGCAAGCCGGGCAGCTCTTTCCAGGACGTGCCGCCGTCGGTCGACTTGAAGAGGGCGGCGTCCTCGGCGCCGGCGTAAACGGTGTCGGGATCATCCAGCGACGGCTCCAGGTGCCAGACGCGCTTGAACTCCCACGGATGTGGCGTGCCATCGTACCAGAGATGCGGGCCGGGCGTGCCCTCGTATTGGAACTCGTTGCCGACCGGCGCCCAGGTCTTGCCGCCGTCCTCGGAGCGCTGGATGAGCTGGCCGAACCAGTCTGTGCTCTGGGCGGCCCAGACGCGGTTCGGATCGGCGGGCGAGCCCTTCGCGTGATAGACCTGCCAGCCGCCGAAGTGCGGGCCGTCGACGCTCCAGGATTTGCGCGCGCCATCGGAGGTCAGGACGAACAGGCCCTTCTTGGTGCCGACGAGGAGGCGGACGGTGGTCATGGGGGGCTCCGGGGTTGCGTAGAAACTGTGCTGCACGCCCTGCCCGTATAGCCTTGCAGCGGCATGCGGCCGAAGCAAGGACGAAGTGTCGGGCCTCACACCGACATCGTCTCTAACAATTTTCTCGACCCCGCACATCGCCTCGCCCGCCGGGCGCGGATGGCCTATCGTCGCCCGGCAGCAAGTTCAAGGAGCGCGAGCCCATGCAGAACCCGGTCCAAGGCAAACGCGTGCTCATCACGGGGGCCGGGCGCGGGCTCGGTGCGGCCTATGCTGTGATCCTGGCCGATATGGGCGCCGAGCTGACGCTCGCGGCACGCAAGCCCGAAGCGCTGGAGAAGGTTGCCGCCGTCATTCGGGACCGCACCGGCACGGCGCCCGAGACCGTGCCGCTCGATCTTGCCGATATCGCGGCTGTCACACAGCTCGCCGATCGCCGCTGCGCCGAGGCGCGCCCACTCGACATTCTGATCAACAACGGCGCGACCTGGCTCGCCGGGCCGATGGAGAGCGCCCCACCCGAAAAGATCGCAGCCCTCATCACGGCCAACGTCACCGGCACCTTGCTGCTGACGCGTGGGCTCTTGCCGCTGCTCCGAAAGTCCCCCGCCGCCGACATCGTCAACCTGGTCTCCGTCACCGGCATGACGCATGTGCCGCTGCAGACAGCCTCGATCGCGATGGCCGCCTCGAAATACGGCCAGGCCGGCTTCACCGACGGCCTCAGGCAGGAGTTGCGCGGGACGAGAATCCGCATCACCGCGCTCTATCCGCCCTATCTCAAGGACCTCTCGCCGCTCGATGCCGAAGCCTGGAACGCGCCGCGCGATGCCAAGAGCTGGGTCGACAATCGCGATATGGTGGAGGCGACGGTGTGGGCGCTCGCCCGGGCGCGGCATGTCTCGTTCATGTCGGTGATGCTCGAGTCCGACACGTCGAACTTCCACTTTCATACGGCGTGAGGACTCTCGGGAGCCTCAGGCCTCGTAGGGGATCTCGTGCTCCTCGAGAAACGCGCGGGCAACCTCCAGGATCGCTGCGTTGCGAAAGGCGTACCAGTCCTGCTCGACACCGGTCCGCCGCACCATGTCCTTGAAGCGGCGGAATGCCCCCTTGCCACGAATGGCATCCTCGAGCCGCTCGCGGATACGGGCGTCCTCGACGGTGCCGCAGAAGTCCTCCATCAGCCGATAGCCGTCATAGCTCTGTTGTGCCGGGAGTTGGACGAACGCGTCTTTCTCCGCCGCGACCCGCCGCGCATCTTCAACCGACTCCTCTGGCAGAGCGGACGGCCGCGGCGTTTTCTTCTTCCGGATGGCGGCGAGAACGCTGTCCTCCACCATCACGATCTCGCCGGTCACGCGGTGGATGTACATGTCCACCTCGCTAGGGCTCATGTCGATCGCACCGGCGACCTCGCGAAGACGTGCTGGCATTGTGAGCCTCCTGCGCGCATGGCGCGGCTTATTGCGTCTGTTCTGCCTCGATGCCGATGATGAAGAGCACGGCGTAGTCCTGCTTGTTGCAGCCCTCGACCATCGATGCGCCAAATGCCCCAGTTCTCGGCTCCTGTACCGCTCTTGGCATCGGGCGCGGCGAGCGCCGCGATGTACTGGGTCGGAACGGAGGTGAAGACCGTGTCGGCGCGGGCGGGAGCGGGCCCGAGGGCGAGAAGGCCGGCAAGCGCCACGAGGCTCAGGCCGATCGAGGCGAGGCGGCGCACTGCGTCCATGGTACTTCTCCCTGTTCCGCTCCGCCACATCAGCGGGGGCTCGAACCCGGCCGGACGAGACTGACTGTATCAGCCGCGAAAATCCACCCCCACCTCCTCCGGGCTCGCGCCATCCACCGTCATCTCCGTCTCGATGGCGTAGATGTAGGCGATCCAGGCGTGGAAGCGGGCGCCGTTGGCTTCGCCGCGATAGGGGACGACGACCGGCTCGGGAATGTCGTCGCGTGCGTGCGCCGCCGCGTTGCGGCCGAGGCCGCGATAGTGCGCGAGGCCCGTCACGGGCGCGTTCGAGAACAGCTCCAAATTGTGATGCGGCAGCCGGTTCTTCTGATGGATGACCGCCGTACCCTTCGCCTGGATGCCGATGCCGACGCCGGAGCCCGCGAGGCCGGCGGCGCTCAGCCCCAGAAAAGATGTATCGGCCGTGTGCCGCATGCGCACGATCCGCGCGATGCCCCCGCCCTCCTCGATACCGGTGACGATCTCCCGCAGCACGCTGGACAAGGGATGACCGCCAAGCGTGCGGAACAGCTTCAGCCCGAAGGCTGGCGAAACGCCGATGACGACCTCCCGGGCGTCCGTGCCGGCCGTTGCCGCGCCCATCGTCCTGTAGCTGATCCGCGCCTGCTCTTCCGCGCGATAGGCGTTCTCCGCCCGCAGCACCTGCTCGCGATCGACGACGTCGCGGATGCCCGCGATCTCGCGCTTGCGCGCCTCGCTCAGGCGATAGCCGGAGCCCGGCCCCGTGTAGTCGTTCGGATCGTTGACAGCGCTCAGCACGCGGCCGTTGCGCACGAGAGAGGAGGTCTGCAGATAGTCGCCCGAGACCCGCAGGCGCACCATCGCGAGCAGATGCTCCGCCTCCTCGCGAAAGCCGCGCACCGCGAGCGCCTTGATGACGTCGACGACGGTGATGCCACGCGCCTTGATGGCCTCCGAGATCGCCGTCGCATCGCCCGGCGTGAAGCTCCGCGTGTCGTCGGAGCCGGAGGCCGCGACGACGCTCGCAGCCATCGCGTCCGTCGGATGTGCGAGATCGAGCTCGTCGAGCACGGCCGAGATCGCCGCCACCGCGCGCTTGCGCAATTCGAGCACGCGGGCCTCCTCGACCGGCGTCAACCCGCCGTCCGCCTCGAAGTCGCGTTGCAGGACGAGATAGTCCTCCATCTCCTCGCCGTTCAGGAGCGAGGCGTTGAAGGAATTGTCGTAGGCGAGGATCGAGCCGAAGCCCGAGCAGATGAGATCGGAGCCGGCCAGCAGCAGCGGCGTGATCTTGGCGCCGACGCGAATTTCGGATGCGCTCGTGCGCGAGTCGTTCCCGGATGCGCATTCGAGATCGAGCCAGACGGCGATGAGGTTCTCGGCCAGCAGCTCGCGCGTGCCGCCCGGCACCGTGCAGGCGATCGGCGCGCCGTCGATGCCGCCGTTCTGGGTTCCCTGCACGCCCATCGCCCGTTGCAGGCAGAGGCAGCGGGCTTCGAGATAGAGCAGCGATCGCTGGGCGTGAAAACCCATGAGCAGCTCGGACCCGGCGCCCGACGTGCAGCGCATCTTGATGCCGCGCGAGGCGTAGGCCGCCGACAGGAACGCCTTCGACCACGGCGTGTCATCACCGTCGATGAAAGCCTTCTCGGTGCCGTAGACGGAGACGGTCTCGGCGTAGGACGAGAACCCCGCCATGCCGATCTGCAGTTCCTCCGCTTCTTCCGACGAGCACTGGAACAGCGTGCCCCAGCGCCCGACGGCCGCCCCCACCGCGCAGGCGACCGCATTCGACCAGGCGTTGCGGGCGACCCGCTGCGTCGTCTCGATCTCGTCGAACCCGAACGCCACCGCCGTTGCCGCATCGGCCGCGAGTTGGAGGGGATCGTCCTTCGCGTTCGTGACGTGGCTCTGATTGCCGGGCGTCTTGCGCGCCCGCATCTTGGAATAGGCGAAGGCAATCTCGATGGCGGAGAGATGCGCCACCACCTCGGCGAGCTTGGCGGGGGTGAGGCCGTGCGCGAGGCGCGTGAGCTCGGTGCGCGGCACGCTCATGTCGACGAGCTTGCGGGCAAGCAACTGCGATGGGATCGCCATCGCTTCCTCGGCCACGTCAAGATCGAGGTGATAGCGGGCGATGAAGGTGTCGATCATGTCGAAGTCTTGAGCCGCGACCCCGTCCATCGAGGCGATGCGTCCGCCCTCGATCACGAGGCCCGGCGCCGGATCCTTCGGGCTCTTGAAGGCGGCGAAGCCGTTGAGCGGGTCCTCAGCCGAGAAGCAATCCTGCCGCAACGGCCGCTCGTCCCAGTCGGCGAAGCGTTGCCAGCGGTTGGCATTGACGGGCGCGCGATCCTGCATGGGCCAAGCTCCTGGCGGGCGTAACGGCCGCAGGGTCGGCCCCAACGCCTCGTCCGTCAAGCTGCCGTCCGCCTAGTCCCGCGACTGCAAATCCTTGATGATCGCATCGCGGCGGTCGAGCGCGCGCTGGACCGCGCGGCGCTGACCCATCGCGATCAGCGTCGCGCCGAGCACGATGGTCGCCATGCCGAGCCCGTAGGCCGTAACGCAGTCCGGGAAGAAGCAGGTCGTGAAATTATTGAACATACGCGCCTCGCTACGCCTAAACGCCATCCACCGGCTCGCACTCTACAGGCGACGTTTTGAGGGAGTGTTCCCATTGCTGTACGGATTTTAATTTTCCGTGCGCGGTTTCTGACCGGCAGGCTCAGCTTCAAGGCCGGCGCAAATCCGGACATGCCTGCCCGTCCCTTCCCTCAAAGACATATAGGGCTGCCCGGTCCGCGCATTGCGGCTAGCCGCGGAAGCGGGCTAAGATTGCGATGTTCCGGGGCCCGCTAAGACTTGCCCGGCCTGGTCCGAAGAGCCGTCAACGAGGACATAGGAAATGAGCGCTGCCCAGGACTTCAGACTGCGCGCGCGCGCCGGCCTCTACGACGGACATTCGACCGGTCACGCGAAAGGCTTTGTCCAGGGCAACGTCGTCATGTTGCCGTCCAAGCTCGCGGACGACTTTCTGCTCTACTGTCAGCGCAATCCGAAGCCATGCCCGCTGCTGGTGCGAGGCGAGATCGGCGACTACCGGCTCTCCACGCTTGGGGAAGACTTGGATGTCCGGAGCGACATCCCCCGCTATCGCGTGTTTCAGGCTGGCCAGTTGATCGGCGAGCCGACGGATATCCGTGACATCTGGCGTGATGACCTGGTGGTTTTCGTCCTCGGCTGCTCGTTCTCGTTCGAGGAGGCCCTGCTGGCCGACGGTCTGGATGTCCGGCACATCTCGCTCGGCCGCAATTGCCCGATGTATCGAACTTCCCTTCCCACGGCATCGGCAGGACGGTTCGGCGCGAAATTGGTGGTGACCATGCGCCCCTTCCGTCCGCAGGATGCCATTCGTGCCATTCAGATCACCTCGCGGTATCCGCAAGTGCATGGGGCCCCCATCCATTTCGGCGATCCTGCGGCGATCGGCATCGGCGATATCGCTCGCCCCGACTTCGGCGATGCCGTCCCATTGGAGGCGGGAGAGGTGCCGGTGTTCTGGGCTTGCGGGGTGACGTCGCAAGCTGCCATAGAGACCGCGCGGCCGGAATTCTGCATCACGCATGCGCCCGGGTGCATGCTCGTGACCGACTGGCTGAACACCCGATTGGCCGTCGTTTGAAGTCCCCGATGACTGCCAGGCCGCCTGACGGCAGCGCGTAGAGCTCGGAGTTCTGAGCCTAGACGCACGCCAGCCACCACACGCAACACACCAGACCGAAGTCCCATGCCCCCGCCGTTCCTTTCCTTGCGCAACATCCAGCTCTCCTTCGGCGGCACGCCGCTGCTCGAGGCGGCCGACCTCGAGATTTTCTCGGGCGACCGGTTGTGTCTCGTCGGCCGCAACGGCTCGGGCAAGTCGACGCTGCTCAAGATCGCGGCTGGTCTCATCGAGGCCGACCGGGGCGAGCGCACCGTGCAGTCGGGAACCCGCATCCGCTATCTCGCCCAGGAGCCGGATCTTTCCGCCTTTGAGACCGTGCTCGACTTCGCCCGCGCCGGCCTCGACGAGCGCGAGACGTACCGGGCGGAAGAAGCGCTCATGTCGCTCGGTCTCACGGGCGCGGAGGAGACGGGCCGGCTCTCGGGCGGCGAGATGAAGCGGGCGGCGCTCGCCCAGGTGCTGGCCGCCGATCCCGACCTTTTGCTGCTCGACGAGCCGACGAACCATCTGGATCTTCCCGCCATCGAATGGCTAGAAGCCGCGCTGAAACAAACCCGCGCTGCCCTCGTCCTCATCAGCCACGACCGCCGGTTTCTCGAAAACCTCTCGCGCCGCACCGTCTGGCTCGACCTCGGCCGCACGCGCGCGCTCGATCGCGGCTTCAAGGACTTCGAGGCCTGGCGCGACAAGCTCATCGAGGAGGAAGCGGCCGAAGCCCACAAGCTCGATCGCAAGATCGCCCGCGAGATCGACTGGATGCACTACGGCGGCGTCACCGCGCGCCGGCGCCGCAACGAGGGCCGCAAGCGCCGGCTCGACGCCATGCGCCAGGAGCGCCGCGACGCCCGCACGCGCGCCGGCGACGTCCGGTTCACGACGGTGGAAACGGACGCCTCGGGCAAGCTCGTCATCGAGGCAACCGGCATCACCAAGAGCTTCGGCGATCGCGTGATCGTGCAGCCCTTCTCGACGCGAGTCGGCCGTGGCGACCGGATCGGTATCGTCGGCCCGAACGGCGCTGGCAAGACGACGCTGCTGAAGATGTTGACGGGCGCGCTTCTCCCCGACGCGGGCGACATCCGCACCGGCGCCAACGTGCAGATGGTGACGCTCGATCAGCACCGCGCCGCGCTCGATCCGGAGGCGACCGTCGCCTATGTGCTCACCGGTGGCAGCGGCGATACGGTGAAGCTCGGCGACCGGCGCGTGCATGTCGCGAGCTACTTGAAGGACTTCCTGTTCCAGCCCGAGCAGGCGCGCTCGCCGACGCGGGCGCTTTCGGGTGGCGAGCGCGGACGCCTGCTGCTGGCTCGCGCACTCTCTCAAGCCTCCAACCTGCTCGTGCTCGACGAGCCGACGAACGATCTCGATCTCGAAACCCTCGACCTCCTCGAGGAGATGCTCGCCGACTATCCCGGCACGGTGCTCGTCGTCAGCCACGACCGCGACTTCCTCGATCGCGTCGCGACCTCCGTCATCGCCTCCGAGGGCGAAGGCCGCTGGGTCGAGTATGCCGGCGGCTATTCAGACATGGTCGCCCAGCGTGGCCGCGGCGTCGAGGCACAGGCGCGGGTGTCCGCCCCGAAGGAGAAATCCGCAACCGAGAAGCCGCAGGCGGCGGCGCAAAAGCGCAAGCTCTCCTTCAAGGAGAAACATGCGCTCGAGCAGCTGCCGGCCAAGATCGCCGCCGTCGAGGCCGAGATCGCAGGCCTAGAGGCCAAGCTCGCCGATCCTGTCATCTTCCGCGACGCCAAGGCCGCCAAGGAGATCGCCGCGAGCCTCGCCGACGCCCGCGAGCGTCACGCGGCGATGGAGGAGGAGTGGCTGACGCTCGAGATGCTCAGGGAGGAGCTTGGGGGTTAGGCGAAGGGCTCGCGAAAATCCATCGGCGGACGTTCGGCGCCGATCCTTTGCTGCCGCCGGGAAAAAGGAGCTGGCACCGCTGCCGGAGGAGGACCGGTGCCAGCCCGAGGACGGGCAAGTTGAGGGGGCGTGCCCGTCGATCTGCATGCGCCTATCTCAGAAGACGAAGATATTGCCGGCGTTGACCTGGGAGCCAGGATCGAACATCGCGATCGGTACCGGTGCGAACGCGTCGCCACCAGCGTCCTTGTCGGCCCACAACGTGTAGGTATCCGTGTCGAAGAGTAGCTTAAAGCTGCCCGAGAATTCGGGTCTGCTGGCGAAGACGTTCGTGTCGAAGTCAGCCGCGTTAATGAAATTGCCCGGCGTCGTCGACAGATTGAACTCGGTATGGTCGATGAAGATGTGATCATCCAGACCGCCCGCGCGGTAGCCTTTCACGTAGTCCATGCCGCGGTCGTACTGAAGCCAGAAATCGTCGGTCGAGCCGCTGTCGCCGAATAGCACGTCGAATCCGTCGTCGCCGCGGATCCGGTCGTAGCTGAACGTGGACGCATAGACGTCGTCGTTCCCGCCAGCGCCGTATGCGAAGGGATTACCGCCGGCGTTGACGTTCGATGCGACAAGCACATCGTGAAACGCCGATCCGACGATGCTTTCGACGCCGGTGATCGTGTGGTTTATCGCACCACCGCCACGTCCATTGCTTTGGATGTCGACATACACACCGATGGTGGCATCACGGTAGTCCACCGTGTCAAACCCGTTTCCGCCGTTGATGGTGTCCGCCACGCCGTTACCGGCACCTGGGATCAACGTGTCGTTCCCCTCGCCACCTAGCAAGGTGTCCGCACCGAGACCCCCAGCCAAGACGTCGTGCCCGAGGCCGCCCGTGAGCACATTCGCATTGCCGTTGCCGGTGAGGACGTTCCCGATCTCGTTGAGCGCGCTGCTGAGCGTGCCGTTGATGGCTTTGCTGCCGGTCAGGGTCAGGTTCTCGACCTCTGCGCCTGCGATGAACGTCACGGACGACTTCACCGTATCGGTGCCCTGCCCCGCGCTCTCGATCACCCGGTCGCGCGTGTTGTCGACGATGTAGGTGTCGTTGCCGAGGCCACCGGCCATCCGGTCGGCCCCTTTGCCGCCGTCCAGAAGGTCGTTGCCGGATTTTCCTGTCAGCGTGTCGTTGCCGCCGAGACCGAGCAACGTGTCATTGCCCGACGTGCCGACGAGGGTGTCGCGTAGGCTCGTGCCGCGCCTGAGTGCCATGGGGGTGATCCTTCACTGCTTGCGAAGAGGGGAGGCTGGCACCGCTGTCGGAGGAGGACCGGTACCAGCCCGCCGCTGGGCGCTTGGGGGCGCGCCGGCATGGCTAGACGCTACGGCCCGCCTAACTTCTCCGCATCGGTCCGGGTACCCAATTTTCATCCCTCGAGTACCTAGATTTCACTCCTCACGCCGTATCGGGTAGCAGCCACGGCTCACTGTGCAGGCGCAGCAGCACTTCCATGCGGGTGCGCGCGTTGAGCTTGGCGAGAACCGCCGAGACGTGATGCTCGACGGTGCGCTCGGAGCGATTGAGCTTTTGCGCAATCGCCTGATTGCTCAACCCTTTGGCGATCAGTCCGAGCACCTGAACCTCCTTGGCCGTGAGTCCTAAGGGATGGGCGCGCTCCGCCGCGTAGGGCCCGCGTCGCTGTTTCGGCAACCCGCTCGCCAGTCCGAGCTGCTTGGCATGCCGGCGCGCCCACGCGACCGCTGGCCCAGCGCCGAGACGCTCCAGCACGG